>CAVTKN010000001.1:0-161694 GCA_963735285.1 uncultured Alphaproteobacteria bacterium
GTTTCGCTGCATTCGCATCGCTTCCGACCGCGGACCCGAAGGCGGCAGCTGACGAACTCGAGCGCGCGGTCACGAAGCTAGGCTTCAAGGGCGCGATGCTGCATGGCATGGCGAACGGCGAGTTCCTTGACCTCAAGAAATTCTGGCCGATCTATGAGCGGGCCGAAAAGCTCGACGTGCCGATCTATTTCCACCCGTCGCTGCCGCACCCGAAGGTGACGGAAATCTACTACCAGGACTACGCCAAAGATTTCCCGCTCGTTGTGCGGCCGGCCTGGGGCTACACGGTGGAGACGGCGACCCAGGCAATCCGTCTGGTGCTGTCCGGCGTGTTTGATGCGCATCCGAATCTAAAGATCATTCTCGGCCATTTTGGAGAAACGCTGCCCTTCCTTGTTTGGCGCATCGACTCCTCGTTGAAGCGTCCGGGCCAAAAGGCGATGAGCTTCCGCGATATTTTCTGCAAGAACTTCTATGTGACGACGAGCGGCTTCTTCTCCGATCCGGCGCTGATTTGCTGCATGCTGGAGATGGGCGTCGATCACATACTGTTTGCGGTTGATTGGCCGTTCGTGATGAACCCGCCGGCGGTTGAGTGGATGAAAAATGTATCCATCTCCGACTCTGACAAAGTCAAGATATTGAGTGGCAACGCCAAGCAGCTATTGAAGATGTGATCAGCCGACCGGGTGGCGCCGATAATAATCGGCATCGGCTGCCGACTGCTTCCAATCCTTGTTGTCGCGCCAATCGTGGTGATGCGCGCGCATATCGGCGCCGTAACGCACGCGGAAGAGCAATGTGCGCGCAGGCCCATTTGCATATTCGTGCACTTCGCCCGGCGGATGGACCACGAATGCACCGGGCGTAACCGCGATAGTCTCGGTCGGTGTCCGCATGGTCCCGCCACCGGAAAAGCAGAAATAGATTTCGGTGGCCTGTGGATGACAGTGGTAGGGGCTGATCTGGCCGGGCTCCCAGCAAGCCACGGTAACATCGCCATCGGCGACCTTGCCCAGGATCTTCTCGACATGGTGCTTGGGGTCCCACTGCTGCTCACGTTCGAGGCTGAAGGCATGCATGACGGCGGGCTCCCGGTAAATTGACCTGGGCAGTCTAGCGCAATCACTGCTGCGGAAGGAGAGGGCGGCGTTGCGCAACGCCCGCGCACATTGATAGAAGGATCGCGCAGGGCCCGTAGCTCAACTGGTTAGAGCCGACCGCTCATAACGGTCTGGTTGGAGGTTCGAGTCCTCCCGGGCCCACCACGCAGTCTCTGACAACTAGAGACTTTCCCAGCGTCTCCGGAATAGTGCGATTTATCCGGCATATATCGATCCCCGTAGCGAGATCAGAGAGTCTCTGGAGAGGCAAATTACGGGAAGTCGGCGGAAATCCAGCGAAAGTCTCTGGCTAGAAAATTCTGTTTCCTGGGCAATTCTCGCGACTGCGCGGAGACTAACTGGCCTTTCGCATTGTGTCCGCGGCTGTCCGCCCATCTGCGACCGACGAAGTTAAAACCTAGCCGCTATCGCAACCTTTTCAGCTGATCGTTCCAATCTAGGGGCGGTTCGATAAACTGTGTAATTCCGACCCCATATGGGAGGGTCCCCTCAATCGCCGACTTAACGAGAGCGGGGCTAAGAAACGCCAGACTCAAGGTCATGCGCACCGATCGCTCGCTGCAGCGCTCCCGAGTAGCAATATTTTGAGTGCTAGCGGAAATTCCAGACACAAGCTCATTTAGCCACAAACGCCCCTTCGCAATACCTTCGATCAATCGCGCCCGTGTTTCCGCACGAATCGGACGAGTTGGCCGATCAGATTTGGTCGATGGAAAAATGATCTCGCGCTTGCGCTTCAATGGTTGCGGTGCCCAAGGCAGGGAGATTGAAGACAATTTGTATTCAGTTGCATGCTTTAAAAATAACTCGACAGATCCTCGCTTGATTACAACCTTCTCGCAGTAGCGCTCCAAAACAGTCCGGTCGGTGACGTCGGTCGGGCAACTATTCACATGTGATCTGATTGCGCCAATGACTAAGGTCTCAATTTCTGCAGCAGGAACACGGCATACAGAGCCGGCCTCTTCCTTGCGACCTTCAGCCAGTACAGACGAGATGTAATAGCGATACCTGATTGCGCGCCGCTTTACGCTGCTTGGTGACATACGATTGCCGCGGTCGTCAAAGATTCTGCCCAGAAGCAGCGACCCACTATTGATACGAACGTTGGCCTTCGTATGTCGGCGTGAGGAAAGCGCGGCTTGGACTTTGTCAAACAGAGATTTGTCTAAAATTGGCGCGTGCTCTCCGGGAAAATGATTCGTCTTGTGAACAATCTCGCCGATGTAAACTCGATTTTTGAGCAGGTGCGCGAGGGGTCCTTTGGTAAAGGGTATGTCGCCGCGAATCTTGCCGCCTGGTCGAACTGATCGCTTTGTCCGAATGCCCCGGTCTCGCAGGTCTTTCGTCAGTTTCGTGAGGCAGCCTAGGTCAAGATAGCGCTGGAAAATCAGTCGAACCTGCGTGACTTCCTTAGCATTCGCCTGCAGCTTCTTTTCTTTGACGTCGTAACCCAGCGGAACTGGGCCTCCCATCCGCATGCCTTTGCGCTTCGAGGCCGCAATTTTGTCGCGAATGCGTTCTCCTGTGACTTCTCGCTCAAATTGAGCGAAAGACAGCAAGACGTTCAATGTCAGGCGGCCCATACTAGTCGTCGTATTGAATGCCTGCGTGACGGAGACAAACGAAACACTATGCGCATCGAACAGCTCGATAAGCTTCGCAAAATCAGCAAGAGAACGGGTTAGACGATCTACTTTGTAAACAACGACGATGTCGATCTTGCGCTCACGAATATCTGCCAACAGTTTCTGCAGCGCTGGGCGGTTTGTTGTGCCACCCGAATATCCTCCATCGTCGTATATAGTTCGGATTAATTGCCATCCCTCGTGCCTTTGACTCTTAATATAAGCCTCTGCGGCCTCACGTTGGGCGTCGAGTGAGTTGAACTCTTGCTCAAGTCCATGTTCGGTCGAAACGCGCGTATAGATGGCGCACCGACATTCCTTGCGTATCTCGGAGGTCATAAGGAGCGCTCGTCTGCCGTCGAGCTCCGAATAAGAGAATCGGAACGTAAGCCGAAGAAGCGCGGACCATTCCATTTGGTACCGGTAATAGCGTAGGCGACCTCCGAAAAACTCTTAAAAGTCTTATCGTTCCATCTGAAACCGCGCGGTGCGGCCACTATCACCTTGTGGAGGTGTCCGCCATGCTCTCGGATTAAAATTGAACCGGCCTTGAGCGATTGTTCGGCAGGGACTGCTGGAATTGGCGGTGGGGACTTGCGTGGACGTTTATTTTTTGACGCCAATCTTGTCGCGCGTTGAGCTGCGACCTGATTCAGATACTTGATGCAATTTGAATCCAAGTCCCCAAGAGCATTAGCTTGGAGCCGGTACGCGATCATACGCAACATTATGAATTGCGGCAGATTTAACGGAGCCTTCTTTTGAAAAAGCCTTTGCCACTCTTTGCAAAGCGCCTCGCGGTTCCAGTTCTTTAAGTCTGAAAGTCCGCAGGCCAATCTAGAAGTTGGTGGTGCTTTCAGATTGCGAATAATCAAAGCTGAATGATGCTTGGGCACGGTTTTGCCGCCGGTCGTTCTACCCCAGCATCCACGCTCCAATAGTGCCTCAATGCCACCGTCTGATAGGTGCGAGTCTCGCCCCGAGCACCCACTAGCTGCAGCGTCAAATTACGCAAGGAAAGGCAGAAATCCGAAGCGTATCGAGGGTTCGAATCTCACTGCCTCCGCCACGGCCACGTCCGACGGGCTACGCCGAAAGCGATTTAAGTGACGTCGGGGAATGTCCGCTTTTACCCCCAAAGCGGACATGTGCAGCGCAAAACGGCATGTCCGCTTTGTGCCAATAGCAGACATGGAACATCTGTGAGCGGGCCATCAACGAACGGTTAGAATCTGGTCGAGGCCCACACAGTCTTGCTCACCTAGCGGCGCATCCGTAATTTGAGCTGAATTCAAGAGGAACGGATGAGACGCAGGAAGGACCGGCACAATGGAAAATATTGGAGCCCTAAAGATTGAACTTCATGAAACCGAGGAACGGCTACTTACGGAACTCAGAACATTGCGTCGTGGGCTTCGCGGGACCCAAGATGGCTCTCGGACCCGGCTCACTATTGGGCAGCGCATTGCAGACGGCGTTGCTGCGACAATGGGTTCTTGGACGTTTATCATCATCCAGTCATTTCTGCTGATGTTCTGGATCGCTCTTAATGTCACCGCTTACGTGCAACAATGGGATCCCTACCCATTCATCTTGCTCAACCTGGCGCTTTCCTTCCAGGCCGCCTATGCGGCCCCCTTCATCATGATGAGTCAGAATCGCCAGCAAGACATCGATCGCAAATCTGCCGAAGACGATTTTAAGATCAACATCAAAGCCGAACTTGAGATCGAGTTACTCCATCAGAAGATTGACCAGCTTCGCGAGACAGAAGTCTTGCATCTCACGGAAGCAGTTAATGGGCTCACCGCTCAGCTGCGCAAGGCCGAGAGCGGACCCAGTGTAACCGCGAACGCGTGACAGGAAAGTCGGTCGAAAGAAATCTCCTTACAACGATTAACGCCCTTGCGATATGTCTGCTTTACCGCCGAAAGCGGACATCGACCCGCGCAAGTGGGATGTCCGCTAAGTGCCATAAGCGGACCTCAACTACCGCTGATCGAACACGCGCGCCCGCAAATGGTCGATTTGCCGCCAACTAATCGTCCCCACGACCTCATCTGCAAACCCGTTGAGGGCAAGTCGGACCTCGATGCCGTTTCTACGCGCGATAGCCTTCACTCCGGTGGGGAGACTAACGGAGTGCTCGACGTTGGTGGTGCCGGCGTCTGGCCGTGCCATCATTTTTTCTGCGGAACGGCTGCGGCTGGCTTCGCAGCGTTCTCCAGATCGCGCTGCATTTCTAGACAGGTCGCAAGCTCCGAGTAGGCCTGCGAAAATGTTTGCGCTTTAACGCATCTTATTCGATCCGCTGGGGGGAACGTCGACCAATCTTTACTGAGTGCCTCGCGCGTCTGCTGTTCACTATCGAGACAGCGTTTCAATCGCACTTTAGGGTCTTGTGCATATCCGGGACCTGACGCGCCACGACAGGTCGCGGTTACATCCCAGTTTGGGGGACTATCAGCGGCCACGGCGCTTTGAGGAAGCCAAACGCTGAGCGTGGAAACAATAGCAATGGCAATCACCAATTGTCGCGGCATGGCTGTCTCCTGGACGGCCTATATATTTTCTGCCCCTGCGCTACCTTATCAGGCCGCAGGCAATTCGATCCTCAAAAACACGGCACCTGATGATGAGCCGCTACAAAGGCAGGCAAAGCGCCAAAGATGTCGAGCGCGACTTCCCCCACTTTGTTGACATCGTCGTGCCGCCCCGCGGCCTCGGTAAGACACTCGATGCAATGTACGAATTTCATGTTCTGTACAATATTGCCCCGAAGCGTGGCCACGGACGGAACCATGACAGCGGCAGTGTTATCCGGTGGTGCTTTGCTGATCCCAAGATAGCTCAATCATTTGCGACTATGTTTTCTGCGAGCGATTGACGAATCGAGCGCCATTGCCGTTGCACGGCTTGCGGGTGGCGGCGTGCTGATTTGAGGCCAGACTACAGTGTGCAGCAGGCAGTGCGGGCAAGCATTGGGTGGGTTATGCCGCCACCAAAATAAAAAGGGTCCCGGTATCGTGGGCAATCAACCCGGGACCCTTGTGTGCTACGCGAGACCAAAAACGCACAACCGAATCATAGTTCGAGGTAGTTTCCAAAAACTGAACGTAGGGAGAAGCTATGCTGGCCCCAGACGTGCATTGCGAGATGATAAACGCGCAAATTCGCGACCGGCAGAAATTCATTTTGGCCGCGTTTCGTCTCTATGTAGATTGATTTAGGTATGCGCGTAAGCTTCACGCAAGCCTACATCTGGCAAGAGCTTGAAACGCTCTGCCGCAACCTGGTGCCGCCCGGCGCAAACATCCTCGACTTGCCGTTGATAAAGTGGTCCGATTGAGCCGGACCCGACCATCGCCTATGATCTGCGGACGGGTCCGGGGATAGAAAAAGAGCGGTCGCCGGGGTCCCAAAGTCCGGTGACCAGCTCTGGGGCTGCCGTTACATGTCGCGGCAGCCCCTTTTTCATCCAGCCGGATTCCGGCTATCGTATCGTTGGTCATTGTGCGCCGTCGCCAAACCCGGCGCGTATCGACAAGTGGTGGCGGGCCCGGAAGCGCCCGCCACTGCGACTCTCGGCATCCGAGGGCAACGCGCCGCTGAGGACTGTCGCGGTAGACCACATGGCTCACTACAAACAGAGACAAAGCGCGCGGGCAGTCGAGGAGGACTACCCGCACCACGTCGACATCGGCGTCCCGCGCGACGGCCTGGGTACGCAGCTTGATGCGATGTACGAGTTTCACATCCAGCACGGCATCAGGGCCCAGCGCGGCCAAGGGCAGCGTGATGACAATGGCAGCGTCATTCGCTGGTGTTTCGCTGATGCCAGCTTGGCCGCGGCATTCGCAAATAAGTTCAAGGCCTAGTGACGTAGCTCACCCTGTACCCGCTTGAGCGCGTGGTAATCCCTCATCATTCGGAGGCGATTACCATGACAAACAATCAGACTTCACCCAAAACCCCTGACCATCACTCGGATGCAGCCATTGCTTCGATCTGGGTTTTGATGCTGGCCATGATCGTTGTGATCGAGGTTGGTTCGCTACTGGTATCGCGTGCGATGTTGGCGGGTGTACTTCCCTGACAGCGAACGCTAGCCATTCAACCTTTTTAAACCACCCGGTCTTATCATCCGCGTATTGTCACTTTTCTGGTACAGCGTACGCCTACGAGAGCCCCGCGCCCCCACGCCGGGGCTCTTCGTTTTTTGGGAGTACGACCAACGCTACATCGGACGGTGCGGAAGCCGTTTCCGCTCTACCCCCGAAAGCAGATATGTGCAGCGCACAAGCCGATGTCCGCTAAGTGCCAATAACGGACATCGATGCACGTACCATTTGTGCCGGTTAATGGCCTTATCCGGGTACTCGCCCCTTCACGGAGTTTGCGAATGATTCGTAGACGATACGTCCATCGGAAGTAGCGGGCAGGTGTTCGCGTAGTCGCACGCGGAGTTGCTCGCGCTCACCGGGCGACATGCCGGCAATCACTTTGCCCTGCGGCCCAACAGGTACAGTGTTAGAATCCCAAAAATCATCGAAGTCGGCGTACGTCACAGGAATGCGGATGACGCGCGTCTCGATAGCCTCCAGCCCGGCCATTTCACAGAAGCCACGCATGGCTTCCAGTCGCGACGCTACCGGGTTGGGCCGCACCGGAAGCGTCGAGCCCAATGATTCTATCGCCGTGTAAATCGGCGTGGTCGGCGCTCCGCCATTCAGAATATCCCACATGTAAGTGGCGACCCAGCCGCCAGGGCGTACCACGCGTGCCATTTCTGCAACCGCCTTCGCTGGGTCGAGCAGAAACGCAAGCACCAGCGCCATGATAGCCACATCGAAAGTGCCGTCGCCAAATGACAGTTTCTGCGCATCGCCGGTTAGAAATTTTGCCATCTTCGCGCCGGGCCGTGTCCGCGCGAAGGCGAGTTGCTCGTCGGAAGGATCAATCGCCATCACCGTGGCAGGGGCACAGCGAGCAACAATCTCCTCTGTGAAGGCGCCGTTGCCACTACCGACATCAAGCCATCGAAGGCCCTTTGGAAGGTCGAGCCAAGCGAGGAAAGTTTCGCCTACAAGACGGCTCCAACGGCCCATCATCCGCTCGTAGGCTTCTCCGTCAGTGAAAAGCTCAGCTTTGTCCATGTGGATTCCCCCATGTCTTTTCAGAGGGCGCCTTTGCAACATTGTACGTGCCGAAACCGGTCGCTTGGAAGATGTCCCCGGGCTGCGACACCGATGTCCGCTTTACCCCTGAAAGCGGACGCGTGCAGTGCACAGGCCGATGTCTGCTAAGTGCCAAAGCGACATTGGCAATTGGCGAACACCATTCGTACCGCGCACTTCGGCCCCGCGTCGTCGGGCTCGTCGGCAATGCCAAGTGTGCTACCGGAAATGATAATTTATGCCGACGCGACCGATATTAATGTTCGTCAGCGATACAATCTGTGGGAATCTGTTGCTAATGCTGTAGGTGATTTGTTCTCCTAAGCCGGTCCGCAGGTATTCCGCCTTCACCGACCAAGCGGGCGCGAACGCCCACTCAACACCGCCGCCGAATATGAATCCCGTGCGCGTGTTGTCGCCAACCGAGACTAAAAAGTCTGCATTGGCAAGGGTGCCTCTCACGTTGCCGTAAGCAACACCGGCAGTCCCGTAGACAAGCAAGCGATCCCAGGCATAACCGATGCGGGCGCGATCAGTGCCGAGCCAACGCAAATCAGTCACGCATTTTATAGGGCTGTCGGGGACAGTGCAGAAGAACTGCTCTGGAGCGGTGTCTTCGAAATGTTTCTTGATGCTACTCCAAGAAAAATCACCCTCAACGCCGAGCACCCAGGAGCCAAATTGAAAATTGTATCCATAGGCCGCACCGAGCAGACCACCATTGATGCGTACATCGCCTGAATTTATGCCGTTCATCGCGTTCGTATGACGGGTGTCTGCCCCGCCGCCGCCACCTTCGAAGCCAAGGTAAAAGCCGGTCCAGCTGTACAGCGCGGGCGCCAGAGGTTTCTCCTGTGCTTTGACAGGCAAATCTGCCGCCGAGACGAGCCGTGGCAATGCTGTAGTCGAAATCGCCGTGATCAATACAACCGCTAAACAGCGCATGAACAGCCCCCCGTTCTTCCACAACGTACCAGAAATGCGGACGGTCTGGGAGGTACGGAATCACTCTTACTAGTTTCGCGGTTCAGGTTCGCATGTCCGCTTTGGGTCATAAGCGGACATGTTGCGGCGCAGAAGCCATGTCCGCTTCGCCCGCGAAAGCGGACATTGTGGTCAGCTATCGCGCGAACGTTCTTCGGCCATCCTGAGAACAAATGCAGCGAAAAAGGCCGCAGAGAATGCGGCCCCAAAAACGTCTGCTGTTGTTGTGGCGATAGTCCCAGTCGTTTGCCCGTTCCAAATGAGCGCGACAGCTCCCGTCAATATTGTCAGCGGAAGACAAACAACCATCACTACGCCGAGAATAACGATTACATTCTCCCGCGATGCAAATTTGCTAGCCATGGGCTGAGCCCTCAGGGCCTTGTTGACCTACTTCGCGAACGACCCCTGAACGGGGTTTTCATCACGCGCACAACCAATGCAGGCTATTTCTTTTCGCAGGAGGAAATGAAGGATTTTCGCTCGTGAAGCGTAATCTTTTCGGACACCGCTCGTTTTTTGCACTCCTCCCTCTTTTCTTTCTCTTTCGAGCGTTTCTCTGCAGCCGCTTTTTCCTGCGCGTGTAGCTTGGCTGCAGGATTTGCCGCAGGTCCAATTGGGAAAGTTTGGTTTTGCGCAATGGCAGCAAGCGGCCACGCTGCCGCCACACCACTAAGAAGCCTGAGAAACACGCGCCGTCTCATGCAGTCCCCAAGGCCCAAGACAAGGCATCGTACCGACTTAAACCAGCTTACTGAAGGGGTCGTTCAGCTACTCGCGATGTCCGCTTTGGGTCATAAGCAGACATGTGCAGTGCAAGAATCTATGTCCGCTAAGTGCCAATAACCGACGTTAGTTGAACTCGTGCTATTTTATAGAGAGTGTCGTGCCGCTCTAGCTTCATGGATTTTCTCCTTCACAGTATCCAAGTGTGATAGCTTACCATTGCGTTTTCTACGTTGGACGACGGCTTTTGGGGGACAATGCGCACACTTGGATACTGCCGCTTCATGTTGCGGCTTGGCGGTGGGCTGGCCTTGGCAGCATGGCTTTCAGCTCCTGTGACTGCTGCCGATGTCGCGATGCCGACCAAGGCGCCGGTCGTGCGGGCACCTGCTATCGACAGCTGGACCTTTAGCGCAACACCTTATGCCTGGGTCACATTGCTGAATGGGTCGACGACAGTCAAAGGCCGCACGGTCGATGTCGATGTTGGCTACAGTGAACTGGGGGATCTTATCCGCCGCTCAGAAATCCCGAAGGATCTTTTCGAATTGGCGGGGTATTTCGAGGCGCGCAACGGTCGCTTCTCGATTTTCTCCGACCTTGTCTACATGAAGATTGGATTGAACGGGAGCACGACGCGTTCGCGGGGCGTTGATGCAATTAACGCCAGTGTAGGGGCCTCAGCCGGTTTGACGTATGAGATGTTCATCGCCGAATTGGCGGCGGCTTATGAGGTTGCGCGGTGGGGAATGACCGCTACGCCGGGTTCGGGCACCGCCATCGATGTTTTCGCCGGCGCGCGCGCATGGTGGCAGAAAGCCGATGCGAGCCTGACTGCCACCGCAACGGTCAATATCTTCGATCTCACACGCAATGCTGATGGAACGCTTTCGGCCTCCAGTACGGTGACGTGGGTCGATCCGCTGATTGGCTTACGACTCCGGCACCAATTCGCACCGGGCTGGAATTTCGTTGCAAGCGGCGATATCGGCGGCTTCGGCGCCGGCAGCAAGTTCTCATGGCAGGCGCTGGCCGCTCTCAACTACGATTTCTACGTCCACAACAACGTCACCTGGAGCGGTATGGTCGGTTACAAGGCGATATCAGTGGACTACTCGAAGGGCTCCGGTCTCAATCAGTTCGTATACGACATGACCATGCACGGACCGATCATTGGCGTCACAGCGCGGTTTTGATCCAACAAATTGACCCAATGTCCGCTTTGGGTAAAAAGCGGACATGTGCGGTGCAACTATGGATGTCTGCTAAGTGCCAATAGCGGACATCACAAGCCCGGAACACGCTCGCTCAGCGCCCGTTATGCTATGCCCTACCTTGCAACCGAGTCCCCATGCCCAAAACCAGCGTCGAAGAAGACCAACATTTCTGGCAGGGCATCGCACTCGTCGCCTACGCCGTACTGTGCGGCCTATCGGTCTGGCTGGTCGCGCGCTACGGCACGACGGATTTTGCAAGCCTCACCTTTTTCGACCTGACGCTGCTGGGCTTAGCCGCCTTCCGCGCCATCCATCTCATCACCTACGACAAGATCTTCGACATCGTCCGCGCCGCCTTCATGGACCATAAGGGCGCGCGGCTGAAAACCGCCGAGCGCGGCTGGCGGCGGTTGATGTGCGAATTCATCCAGTGCATCTGGTGCACTGGGATGTGGTCAGGGCTGATCGTGGTGACGACCTACTTCCTCGGCACCTGGGGCCACTACGCCGTCATCGTGCTGGCAGTCGCCGGCCTCGGCTCGCTGCTGCAACTGGTGTCGAAGGCGCTGGCCGCGCAGTTCTAGCGGGCGCCCGGGTCACCATTCATGTCCACTTTGGGTCAAAAGCAAACATTTGCTGTGCACCAGCGCATGTCCGCTATGTGCCAATAGCGGACATCCGACCAGTTCAAAGCACCGCATCGTGTGGAAAGTTCAGGTACAGTTCACTCTGGCAATCCAGCTTTTCGCAGACCCTCCTCTAACCTCGCGAGATCATCAGGGCGGCGAAGCGGAACCCAATCTTTGACTTCGGAAATTCGAATATCTGGGCCGATCGCGCGCAAATGTGCCATTGCTTTCTGTGCGTCGAGTTGGTGACCAGCGAGCGCACTGGCTGCCGCCAAATCGCGAATTGCGGGGAGATAATGCGGCCGGTCCTGCAATGCCTTTTTCGCCCATAGCGACGCCTCATCGTAGCGACCAGCAACGAAATGGGCGAACGCAATACCAGCGTGTGCTCGGACTCTCAATGGATCCAGTGGGCTGAGGCGCATTGCACTTGTTATTTGTTTGATCGCTAAATCCGGTTCGCCAAGAAAGGCTTTTGTCCAGCCGCTGGAAACCAAAGCCGAAGCAAGATTTGGATTAAGGGCGAGCGCCCCGTCGATATAGGCAGCGCCGTTGTCAACATCGTGCACAACAAAAACGAGCGCGTAACCGCCCGCCGAAAGTGCCGCGGCGTCGTCTGCTCCCAACTCCACCGCCCGCCGGGCCAGCCGCTCTGCTTCGGCTATTGCCTGCCGGCGATCGCCCAACCAGCCATTCCCCTTTCGCACGACGAAGCACCATGCGGCCATGCCGTAGGCGGATGCAAACCCGGGGTCCGAACTCGAGAGCTTTGTACAATAGCCGAAGTGCCTCCTCGCTGGATTCCTTTGTCCATTGATGAAGGTTGGCCATGCCGCGCAGAAAATAGTCATAGGCATCGAGATTCTCGGTCGGCTTTCGCTTGGCACGCTCGATCTCGACCTGTTCCAGCTTTGGCGCGATCGCGCCGACCACACTCACGGTTACTTTGTCTTGAAGATCGAAGACATCTTCAAGCGCGCCGTCAAAACGTTCCGCCCATAGATGCATGCCAGTTAATGCATCGATGAGTTGAGCCGAGATCCGCAATCGGTTCGCCGACTTGCGCACGCTGCCCTCGAGCACATAGCGTACCCCAAGCTCGCACCCTACCTGTTTCACATCGATTGAGCGGCCTTTGAAAGTAAAACTCGAGCTGCGCGCAATGACGAAAAGCCAACGAAAATGTGACAGCGCAGACGTAAGGTCCTCGACGATGCCATCGACAAAATACTCTTGATCAGGATCGCCCGATATATTTGTGAACGGGAGAACCGCGATCGAAGGCTTATCGGGAAGTGGCAGTCGCTCAGCCGATGGCTGACTTTTATGCGCTGCCTGCTCGGTCAACGATCCTGTTGTCGAAGCGTTTCCGGCGGCCCATCCCTTCTCTTCGCGCACCTCGCCAACGAAGCGGATACCCTTGCGGAGGAACGTTTTGATTAGGCGCTGCTTCTCGCCGCTATCGCCGAGGGCGGACCGAACTGCGTTAATGCGCGTGGTCAGTGCCGATTCGGAAACAATGCGTCCTCCCCAGATCGTAGCGATGAGATCGTCCTTGCTCACCACACGTTCTCGATTGTGAATCATGTAGGCCAGCAGGTCGAACACCTGCGGCTCGAGGGACACGAGATGAATACCGCGACGCAATTCACGCCGGTCTGTGTCGAGGGCATAGTCTTCGAAGAGATAGCGCACGTTGCCTGTCCCTCAACTACGGATCTTATTGAATATCGTAGCACAAACGACATTAAGTAAAAAATGAAGGCGGCCTTAAGGGCAAATTAATGCGCTCTGAAAGCGCCCTCCGCAGCTTGCTGCCAACCTTCAGAACGAGGTCGAGACAGTTGATGACCTCGGTCAACCCAAGGAGGGAAAAATGTTTACGAAAATATTGGTTAGGTCGGCGCTCTTAACTTTGGCTTTTGTCGCTCCTGTCGGTGCCTCCAGCGTCAATTATGACCTCGAGGACGAAGGCAGAGCCTTTGCCGGGGCGACCAGCGCTCTCGGAGGTGAATACGGCACTTTGGCGGAGGCCAAAGCTATGCTTGCCCGTGCCGTCGTCGAAGTGAAAGCCAATAAATTAGAAGCGATCGACCAGTTCAACCACAATAAGCAGCCATTTCGCGACCGTGACCTTTTTGTTTTCTGCTTCAACGCTGAAGATGGAAAGTTCACTGCGCACGAGGCTATGGTCAACATCGATGTGAGAACACTCCGAGATAAGGCGGGAAAAATGTTCGGGCGAGAAATGTACGGGAACGCAAAGGAAGGTCAGATCGTCGAGGTCGCGTATACGTTGCCGGTCCCGGGGTCTATGGACCAGGCGATTGAGCGCGCGTATGTGACGCGGGTGGGCGACCAAGTCTGCGGGGTGAGCGCCTACCTTTACAAACCAGCCCTCATGCCCTCCTTCTTCGGCGGGCTGTAATGGGACGTCATAGAAAATAGATTAAGTCAACAAGCGCTATACTAATCAATGGTGAGCCCCGCGACGCCAAGGTCGAGCGGGGCTTATCATTTCTGAAGCCTCACGAATGGATCTCATCTTAGGGTAAGCGAGAGCCGCAGTCCGACGCACTAGGTGAATGTCCGCTTTGGGTCAAAAGCGGACATGTGCACTGCAAAACGTCCTGTTGGCTTTACCCCTGATTGCGACCGTAAAAGCCGACATCGCCTTACAGGACGCATGCTCCTCTCGTCAGCAACAGAGGAGTACGAACCATGCAAGACGATGCAATCCTCCCCATACCCACACCCAAACGAGCCCCCTGGAACAAGGGCAAATTAATTGGAGCCAAGCCGCCACTACGGCAGAAGCACGTCTGGGCAATTCGCACCATGCTCCAAGCGGAGCGGAGTAAACGCGACCTGGCGATGTTCAATCTTGCCATCGATAGTAAGCTGAGGGGTTGCGACGTCGTCGCCATTAGGGTCGATGATGTTGCGCCCAATGGTTACGCAATTGACCGAGCGACGGTGCGTCAGAGAAAGACCGGGCGACCGGTTCGATTTGAGCTAACCGAGCAGACACGCCAGGCCCTCGACGATTACCTCAAGGTCTCGCATAAGAAGCCTCGCGAGTTCCTTTTTACGAGTTCAAAGTCGGGGCGAAGCATAACACCGCGCCAGTACGGACGACTTGTGTCCGATTGGCTTAACGGCATAGGGCTAGACCCTCATTTGTACGGCACACACTCACTGCGGCGAACCAAGGCAACGCTGATCTACCGTCGCACCGGTAATCTGCGCGCCGTCCAACTTTTGCTTGGTCACACCAAGATAGAGAGCACTGTGCGGTATCTCGGCATTGATGTGGACGATGCCCTCGCCATAGCGGAGCAAGTCGACGTGTGAAGTACCGGGCAGAGCGGAAATGCTCTGCCCTCCATCGCGACCCGCGATGTCCGCTATTTCGACTGCTATTGGGGATAAAGCGGACTTCGCTGTTTGCACCGCACATGTCTGCTTTTGATGCTGTGGACGGCGCCCGCTCTGCGGCATCAAGAGTGCCCTAGGGTGGTTGCGTTGTAGCAAACCACATTGAGGGGAGCCGTCCATGGGCGAGGTTAGCACGATTGGTCTTGATATTGCGAAGTCAGTCTTTCAGGTGCACGGGGTTGATAGCGCTGGCGCAGTCGTGATCCGCAGGCGTATCAGCCGCGCGAAGGTGCTGGAGTTCTTCGGCGGCCTGTCGCCGTGTCTGGTCGGGATCGAAGCCTGTCCGTCAGCACATCATTGGGGCCGCGAGCTGGCCGCACTCGGTCACACGGTGCGGCTGATGCCGCCGAGCTATGTGAAGGCCTATCTCAAGCGCAGCAAGAACGACGCCAACGATGCGACGGCGATCTGCGAGGCGGTGACGCGGCCCTCGATGCGGTTTGTGCCGACAAAATCTGCACAGCAGCAATCTGGCCTGATGTTACATCGCAGCCGGCAACTTCTGGTGCGTCAACGCACGATGCTGTCGAATGCGATCCGCGGGCACCTGGCCGAACTCGGCATCATCTCGGCTAAGGGTCGCAATGGCACGGCCGCGCTGTTGCAGATCATTGCGAACACAGAAGATGATCGTATCCCGCCGATTGCGCGGTTTTGCCTTGAGGTCCTTGCGCGCCAATACAAGGCCCTCACTGCGGAGATCGGGTCAGTCGACAAGCGCATCCATGCCTGGCACCGCTCGTGTGAGGAAAGCCAGCGGCTGGAGCAAATCCCCGGCATCGGCCCGATTGTGGCCACCGCGTTGGTTGCCGAGATCGGCGATTGGAAGCAGTTCCGCTCCGGGCGCAATCTCGCAGCCTGGATCGGGTTGGTGCCGAAGCAGCATTCGACCGGCGGCAAGGAGCGGCTCGGCAGCATCACCAAGCAGGGCAATCGTTATTTGCGGTGGCTGCTGGTCACTGGCGCCATGGCCGTCATTCGATATGCGCGGCAACACGGCACCAAGCGACCTTGGCTCACGCGTTTAATGGAGCGCCGGCCGACAAAAGTGGCCGCGGTTGCGCTTGCCAACAAGATCGCGCGGATGGCCTGGGCCATCATGGTGCACGGTGACCGATACAAGGAGCCGAAGTTGTTGATGGCGGCATGAGAGACGCCATCAGATAGATCGGCAAACCAATTGGCGAGGGCATGACGACGTAATGCAGAAACGGTCGTTCCGGGGATCGGGAGAGCCCGTTTGGGTCAGCGCACTCTAAAGTGCGTGTTTTTGATTGGGACCCGATCCGCGCAGAGCATTAGGGCCAGCGGCCTAACCCGCCGCACAAACAGGCCGGACACGTGACCGCACCCGACCAATGCTGCAAAACGTCAGAAAGCACTTGCCAAGGCGCCGTCCACACGTGACCCAAAGCGGGCACAAAAGGCGTAAATGCCTCAAGGTGCTGTTCGGCATGCTGGATTTAGGCCTTTTGACGCTCTACTGGCCCATTGCAAAAAGCTCCATAGTGTCGCGGAAATGAGGCCTGACGACTGGTCAATAACTCTGCGCGCGGGTTGACATGATGATACAGAATTCTCTGGGACAAGCCGAAGAAGTTCAGCCCGCTTCTCTTAAATTGCTCCGTGGTTGGAATTATTC
Organism: uncultured Alphaproteobacteria bacterium; assembly: GCA_963735285.1. Classification (GTDB taxonomy): domain Bacteria; phylum Pseudomonadota; class Alphaproteobacteria; order Rhizobiales; family Xanthobacteraceae; genus Pseudolabrys. The sequence goes on from CAVTKN010000001.1 coordinate 16,566, forward strand.
GTTAGTCATGACTATTGCGCTAGCCATCGCCTATTTCCTGGCGGCGCGCCTTGGTCTTATCCTTCTCACCGAGCCTGACGGGGTCGCTGTTTTTTGGCCGGCCGCGGGCGTTTCAACCGGCGCTTTGATCGGCCTCGGGTCGAGGGCACGGTTTCCGGTCATTACTGGCACGATGGCGGCGACAGTTGCGGCCAACCTTATGGGCGATCGCAACATCGGGAGTGCCATTATTTTCGCCCTATGTAACGCTGGCGAAGCGGCGCTCGTGGCCACTCTCATCGGACGCTACTTTGGCACGTCGTTCAATCTGGACAAGCCGCGCAACGTTTTCGGACTGCTCACGGCGACGATTGTCGGAACTGCCATTTCTGGGATTGGTGGAACGGTGGGCTTCGAATTATTCCACAGTTCGCCTGTGCCCACTCTGACGATCTGGCAACATTGGTTTACGTCCGACGCACTTGGAATTATCGCCGTTGCGCCGCTCCTGATCGGGTTGACTCAGGCGGCACGCGAACCGCCACCGGTCAGCGAGGCTGTCGAAGGCGCCTTGGCATTGGCCATACTGACCTTCGTGAGCGGTCTCATTGTTTTGTTGCCACGGGAGCTATGGGTAGCCGTGGTACCAACTGCATTGCTTTTCCCGCTGCTGCTCTGGGTTACAGCGCGCTGCCGACCGGTCTTCGCCGCAACGGCAGCATTCATTGTTGCACTGACGGTCGTTTCGACGACCACGTTCGGTATCGGCATTCTGGGTGATCCAAATCTTCCGATTTTGCAGCGGGTCCTGTGTGCTCAGGCCGGCATCCTCACGACATCGCTCTGCGCCTTTGTACTCGCCGCGTTGTTTGCAGAGCGAAAGTCGAACGAGGCTCACCTCGCTCACTCGAACATGATGCTGGAGCGCGAGCGAGATAATAAACTTTTGAATGCGCACGCGCTTACAGCTGCGATTGTTCATGAAGTGAGGCAGCCCCTGGCGGCAATCGCAGTCTATGCCAGTGCGGCTCTGCGGTTTCTTGGCAAGACGCCACCTGACCTTGCAGAGGTACGGCTAGCTTTGAACAATATGATTAGGGACACCCATCGTACCAGTGACGTGTTGGAGGGCTTTCGCGCGTTGTTCGAGAAAAGCGATCAGAAAACAGAGCAAGTCAGGGTGAACGAAATTATCCTGGGGGTCCTGCAGTCATCGCGGAAAGAGCTACAGGATCATCGCATTGAAACTCGGCTTGAGTTGGCGTCCGAACTGCCGCTTGTCGAGAGCCACGGGAGGCAATTGGAGGAGGTCATCTTTAACCTGGTCCACAACGCGATCGAAGCAATGGATGCTGCGGCGGTCCGCGATCGGGTCTTGTGGGTGAGAACCGAGCTCAAAGGTGATGCGCTTACCGTAGCAGTGCGGGATTCGGGACCAGGAATTGATCCAGAACGGCTCGAGAGCATATTTGGTGCATTTTCTACAACAAAGCCACATGGCATGGGCTTGGGATTAGCCATATGTCGTTTAATTATCGAACATCACGGCGGGCAGCTGACTGCCTTATCGGATGGCAAAAATGGGTCGCTGTTCCAATTTGTTCTGCCAATCAAGTTCGTGCGAAGCCACTCGTTGAAGGGCGGATCTTCTGAGTAACCTGTCCCATAGATCCGCACAGTTCTGTAAGCTGAATGCCTTCGCAGGCGGTGTCCGCTATTGGCACTTAGCGGACATCGCCTGATGCGCTGCACATGTCTGCTTTCGGTGCAAAAGCGGGGATCGGGCCAACCCGACCGTACCACTGGCTACACGTAATTATGCATTGCGGGGCCATCTATTGAAGCGAAGCCTATAAGCCGCAATGCCACCGAGCGGACGCGCCATAGCAAATCGGATATTGTTCAGGTTGCGCGAGAGCGGGAGGCCCCTCATGCGCGTCGGTATCGCAAGCCTTTGCGCGGTTGTTGGCTGCACTCTGCTGAGTACGACCCAAATGTCGAAGGGGCAGACGGCTGAAACCGGCAACGATCATAAGGCCCGCACCTACGTCGGCGGCGCGTTCGCCGACCATAGCCATCCTGGTCTCGGTTGGCCAAACCCCCTCCGGCTGCCGAAACCGTTGATCGACCCCAGCGGCAACATCGTCCATCGCAATATCGAGATCGTGAATACCCCGACCTTGATACCGGGGCCGCCGGTCGTCGCCTCGCTACTACTGCCGGCCTCGTTGAGCAGCGGCTCGATATTGATCAACATCGACATCATGCAGCTGTTCATCCCTTGGGAGCACAGGGTAGCGGGGGCATTTGAGCGATGACGGTGCCGCCAAACGCGGCGACGAAGCCGGTGGCGGCTTCGATCGGCACACCGCCGAAGCCGACGATTACGCGGCGACACGCGAGCAAGCGATAGCGGACTTCAAGCCGCGGCGGCTAAATACGCTCGCAACCAATGTCTGCTTTTGGGGGTAAAGCGGACATGCGCTTGTGCACCGCAGATGTATGCTTTTGACCCAAAGCGGACATTGTTGCTTCGATAGACACATTCCGCCTGCGACCCTAAAGTCTCTTCGGTATCCCGACGGGCAAGGCGATAGTATGGCCGAAGAGCGCGTAGAACGGCGGCTGACAGCTATTCTCGCAGCCGACGTTGCTGGCTACAGCCGGCTGATGGGCGCCGACGAGGAGGGCACACTTGCGCAACTGAAGGCACATCGGCGTGAGCTTGTTGACCAGCAGGTCGAAGAGCACCAGGGCCGTATTGTCAAGACCACGGGCGATGGAATGCTGGTCGAATTTGCAAGCGTCGTGAATGCAGCGCGCTGTGCCGTCGAAATCCAACGCGGCATGATTGCGCGAAACGTTGATGTGCCGCAACAAAAGCGAATTGAATTCCGCATCGGCATCAACGTCGGTGACATCATCATCGATGGAGGAGACATTTTTGGCGACGGTGTCAATGTCGCTGCACGTTTGGAAGGGCTGGCGAAACCGGGGGGCATCTGCGTGTCGGGCCGGGTCCAGGAGGACGTCCGGGGTAAGCTCGACATTGCCTTTGCCGATGAGGGTGAGCAGCAACTCAAGAATATCGCATGGCCGGTCCGGGTCTATCGGGCAGAGCTCAGCAGCGTAGCATCGACGGCGCGAACAATTCTGCCGATTCCGGACAAACCCTCGATCGCGGTGCTGCCTTTCGACAATCTGTCTGCCGAACCGGACCAAGCTTATCTAGCGGACGGCATCGTTGAAGCAATTACCGCGGCGCTGTCGAGCATCCGCTCCTTCTTTGTGATCGCGCGCAACTCTGCGTTCACCTACAAGGGCCTGGCGAAAAACGTGCGGAGTATAGGCAGCGAGTTGGGCGTCGCTTATGTGCTGGAAGGCAGCGTCCAAAAAGCCGGCAACCGCCTTCGGATTACTGTGCAGCTAATTGAGACCGAAGGCGGGGCCCATGTCTGGTCCGCACGCTACGACGGAACTGTCGACGATATTTTTGATCTGCAGGATCGCATAACGGAGCAGGTGGCGGGTGCGCTGCAGCCTTCCATTCGCATTGCCGAGATCGAGCGTTCGCGGCGCAAGCGGCCGCAGGATTTAGGCGCCTATGACTATGCCATGCGCGCGATGCCTCACGTCTGGGCGTTGGAGAAGGAAGAGAGCGCCAAGGCGCTCGAACTGCTCGATCAGGCGTTGGCGATCGATCCCGAATACCCATTGGCTCTTTCGCTCGCCGGTTGGTGCCATGCGCAGCGCTCGGTCTACAATTGGGCTGACGACATTGCAGCGAGCCAAGCCTTGGCGGGGAAGTTTGCCGAACGAGGTGCCGAGCTCAGTGGCAATGACCCGCTTATTCTCGCAGTGCTCGGCGCTGTGCATACCTTCGTGCGCAATCATGGAACGGCGCGTGTGCTGCTCGAGCGCGCGCTCGCACTGGATCCGAACGCCGCGTGGGCATGGAGCCGTCTCGGATGGATTGAGAACTATTCTGACCGACCAGAGCGTGCGATTGAATGCTTTGAGCGTGCCTTGCGTCTTAGTCCGCTCGATCCGATGAATTTCAACAATTATGTTGGCATGGGATCCGCACATGAAGTTCTACAGGCCTATGACAAAGCCGTAGCGCTTTACCGACGGGCACTCGAGGAACGCCCGCACGCGAAGTGGATATACCGTCATCTGGCGTCCTCATTGTCCGGTGCCGGTCGGATGGAGGAGGCCAAGGACGCGTATGCGGAGATGATGCGCAATTATCCGGGCTTAACGGCCTCGAAGTATAAGCAAGCAATGGTCTTCTCGGCACCAGCTCTCGAGCAAATGGTCAAGAATCTCAAGAAATTGGGCTTGCCGGAGTAGCCTGGTCAAATAACTAATCGAATTTCGGAGAGACCGCCGCGAGGGGCCAGTTTATTTTTGCGGGTCATTTCGAGGACGTCCGCTATTGGCACTTAGCGGACATTCGACATCTGAATGTGGACGCTCTACCGCGCCATGCGCTAGCCGATAAGTCCCGTCGACAATATGATGACCACGCCAAAGGTGAACCCTGTCATGATTACTATCGTGATCATGGAGCCGCCGTCCCATTTATTGACGAGCGGATGTACCTGGCCATTGCGCGGCAATAAATACCAGAAACCGACGCTCGTGATGACTATCAAGACCACGCCGATGATGATGGAGAACATGTCGTAGGCCTTATTATTTTCTCGCGCCCCTAAAGCGCTTGTAGCCTTGTTGCGTTTCGCGCCCCGTAAATTAGGCGTAAACATTTCTTCTAATGCCGATGCTAAACAGTCCTGTCACACTATTGCGACACGACCGTCAGTCGCCGTTCTTCAATGCGCTCTGTGCAAGTTATTGAAATCGATAGCTTGTGGCATATCCGGGCCCACCAAACCTTATTTGAATTTCCAAAAACTTTAGGCCGAATTGTCGAACGAGGACTGCAATGTCCGGTTTTGGGGAAAAGCGGACAAGCCCTTTTGCGTTACAAATGTCTGCTTTTGAGCCAAACCGGACATCAAGACGGCATCGCAATGACTAATTAGGATGCGACTTTCGTCGCCAGCGCCGCCAGAAGAGTAAACTGAGACACCCCCTATGCAGCGCCCTCGATAAAGCGCACCAATAACAATTGCTGGCGACCTAAGATCAGGTGGCCAGCATATTTTTTTGCTTTGCCACGAACTGCCTAATGGCAGTGACGTACGTTAGTAGGCTTCAATCTCGGGGGCGCTGAGATTAAATAGAGGTCACCATGAAGAAAATCTTGCTGGCTCAATGCACATCAATACTAATCTTGACGTCTTCGCTCTCAATGATCGGCAACGTACAAGCGGCTGAAATTCAGGTCTTGGCGGGCGGTGCGATGACGGGCCCGTTGAAAGAACTAGGTGCTAAATTTGAGAGTGAAACTGGGAATAAACTTGTGTTTCGCTTCGGCACCACTCCCGAGCTTATAAAGCTAGTGACGACTGGCGGACCATTCGATCTTGCTATTGTGCCACGAGAGGTCTTCAACGACGCGTCCGCGAAAGCCCTAGTCGTCGCGGGGCCAAGTATCGACATTGCTCGCGTCGGCCTCGGAGTCGCTGTCCGGTCGGGTGCACCCCGGCCTGATATCAGCACGCCCGAAAAGCTGAAGGAGACGCTGCTCAAAGCGCAGTCTATCGCCACAATACCGGCGAGCGCGGCAGGCGCCCAGGTACTAGGACTGTTTGAGCGTCTCGGCATCAGCGAAGCCATGAAAGCCAAGACCAAAGCACAACCCGCTCCCGCGCAGATCGTTCAAGCCGTTGCTAAAGGTGAGGCCGAGCTTGGCGTATTTCTCCTCAACGTCCTAACCGCGCCCGGTCTGGATGTGGTGGGTCCGGTGCCTGCTGAATTGCAGCATGAGATAATTTTCACCGCGGCTGTCGCTGCGAGTGCAAAAGAAGCGCAGGCTTCCAAAGCGTTCATTACCTTTCTGACCTCCCCAGCTGCGGCCACAGTCATAAAGGCCAAAGGTATGAAGGCGGGCTAATCGAGAAATGTCCGCTATTGGCACTTAGCGGACATGGGCTAGTGCACTGCACATGTCCGCTTTCGAGGGGTAAAGCGGATAGTGGTGCCCTCAGAACGAGCGTTCTTGTCGCGTAATTCTTTGGAAGATATGTTTGGTGGATTGCTGACCTCAATCCCGAAACTGCGCAACCGAAAGCGCCGGGCGCTACCGGCGTAGGAGGCTCAATGAAAATCAATTGGCACGCTGTGAAAGGGCTCGCTGCCGTTGTGGCATTGGCGCTCGTAATTGTTCCGACGAGTGGGTCAGCAGATGACAATCCTCTAGTCGGCACATGGAAATTGAAATCTTTTGTACGCGAGATAACGGGGACGAGCGAGCGCTACAACCAGCTTGGCGAACACCCGGAAGGCTTCCTCGGCTATTCAAGTGATGGCCGCATGTACACAATTCTCGTAGCTGGTGATCGCATTAAGCCGCAAGAAGAAGCCCCGACCGATGAAGAACGCGTCAAACTACATAAATCAATGATCGCTTACGCCGGGACTTACACGATAGAAGGTGGCAAGGTCGTCCACCACGTTGACATTTCGTGGAATGGCGCTCGAGCCGGAAGCGATCAGGTCAGGTTCTATACTTTAGAAGGCAGCACCCTAACGATAAGAACTGCACCCAACAAAAGCCCAATCGATGGTCGTGAAGGCGTGGGCATCGTTGTTTGGGAAAAGGTCAAGTAACTTACCTCGTGCACTCCCTAGAATGTCCGCTTCTCTAATCGGCCGGTTTGGGTCAAGCGCTTTCAGGCTATCCACCGTCACAGTGTCGATGTCGCTCACGGGCTCGTGCTTCTCTTCGGAATCGGCACCAGGGCCCTTCCATCATGGGATTCGAGAACGAGGTGGAACAATCTATTGGGCGGCCTTGCCGTCTGAGTGACGGTAGGTCCAGCGGACATTGCGAACTCACCTCATCCATCGTCCCGTGAGGGACATCATGCCACCGCGTGGTGGAGCTCAGGTTTTCTCCTATCGGGTTTGATCTTGCATTGTCATGCTGCCGCGGTCTCTTGTCGGCTCCAGCGGAACTCGGCGCCATCAAGCCAGATGCGGTGCATGATGACGGCCAAGCGACGCGCCAGCGCGACGATGGCCTTCTTCATGCCGCGACGCCTGGCGATCTGCATCGCCCAGGCCTTGAGCCAGGACCATTTGGCTGAGCGTACCAGCATGCTCTGGGCCGCTTCGTAGAGCATCACCCGCATCATCTCGTCCCCGCACTTTGATATCGCGCCGGTTCGATTGACCTCGCCCGATTGATACCTGGATGGTGTCAGGCCCAATACCGCTCCGACTGCTTTGGAGTTTCGAAAGCGCGCGGGCACATCAACGGTGGCGCGGAAGGTTAGCGCCACCACAGGACCGACACCCGGGGTCGTCATCAGGCGCCGGCACACCTCATCGTCCTGCACGATGGCCAGCAAGCGACGGTGCAGAATGCCGAGCTGCTCGCGCAGCACTCGCCGGACGACAAGCAGCGGTTCAACGAGGACGGCCAGATCGGGGTGGCTCTCGACCAGTTCTCTGATGCGCGCCTCGAACTTCAGCTTCCCGACGATCCCGACCTTGAGGCCGAAGTTACGCAAAGTTCCGCGCAGATCATTTTCGATGGCGATGGCCTTCGACTGCAGCAGCTTGCGATGGGTCAGCAACATGCGCAGCTTCTGGCTGCGTAACGTCTTCACATGCACCGGACGGTAAAGCCCCGCCCGCATCATCTGCGCGATGCCGCGCGCGTCGTTGCGATCGGTCTTGTTGATCTGCGCCTTCAACACCGCTCGCATGTGCCGCGTCTCGACACAGATCACCGGCAACCCCGCATCCGCCAGAGCACTAAATAGCCATTGCGATAGCGGCCCGGCTTCGAGTCCGATCCGCTTGAAGTGATAGGTCGGACTTTTGAGCACTGCCAACAACGCATCTGGTTCACTCGCGACCTTCACTTCGCGAACGATCCCGCCTGCGTCATCCACAATGCAGACGCTCGTCTCCTTGACTGACACGTCCAGTCCAGCAAAATGGTCCATGCTGCGCTTCTCCTTCTGATGCTTGAGGCCGTACACACGGACCTCGTTTCACCATCAGCCTGAAGCGCAGCACCCAAAATCTTCAGCTATCCACAACAACGCCGGCCGATTACCCCATCTATTGGCACTTAGCGGACATGCGCCAGCGCACTGCACATGTCAGCTTTTGATCCAAAGCGGACATCAGGCCTTACGACGTGTTCGTATTCACCGTGTGGCAGGTCCAACTCCATCGAGCATTGATCAAGTTGCAATTTTGCAACTAATCGAAGTGATCTTAGCTACCGCACTTGATCCGAACGATATGCTCGTACTAATTCGCACCCGGCTTTGTTCGTTGTTGGGGGTGCAGTGATGAATAGCAATCGCGCCATTGCTCGCAAGAAAAAACGCGAAGAATTTGCAAATTTAAGAAACGCAGCGCTCGCAGATTTGGAGCGCCAAGGTTACGGAGTTCGCGGCAAAACTCCTCGCCAAATCAGAGAGATGCTCAAGCGACGGCCGAAGAAATTGACTCAGGTCCGTTCCAAATAGAACAAGCAATTTGCCGAAAAACGGCTCGGTGGACACGAACCCTTTCTTTCGACGCCCACGTTAGTAGCCAATCGGTCATCAGGCAGCACGTTGCCACCAGTGATTGCTTTCAGGGTCTGAGCGACTGCTGTCGAATTTCCGCTTTCGGGTGCAAAGCAGACATGGGCTTTTGCACTGCAAATGTCTGCTTTTGACCCAAAGCGGACATTGATCAAGAACCAGATTGCCGCGTTTAACCATCGACATTGGATCGTGTTGGTTACACCAGCATACGATGCTACCGTGCTTCGCTGCTCGTTAAGCCTTGGGCGTACTGGAAATTGCGGCTCTTGAAGGGGAATTCTATGGGTGCCTGCATTCGCGGACTTTTTTCTTGTTTCGTTTTCCTGATGACAGTCGCAGCGGGCCATTGCGCAACGTACGACATCAACATTCCAACCAACCCCTATGATTTTATCACCTTCGGCGCGAGCGGATCTCTGCAGACGGATGCGAGCGGCGTTGTAACACTGAGCAACGTGCACTTCACGATGACCTATGATCTTGGCGATTTTACCGGATTTTCAGGTGGCGACCTTGCGTTCAACGGCACAATTGATCCGCCTCTTGGGGGAAGTCTCAGCGCTGACGGGAGTATCGGGTTCTTATCTGTTTCTCTTTTTTTGCCAGTTCCTCTTGGCTGGTCTTCGGGTACGGCCAACCTAGACAGCTCCACTTTTACGCTTGCTTTTGATATTGCCGGAACAACCGGGACATCAGGGCACGACCTTCTTGGGGCGACGATCTCACTTCAAGCTCCAATAGCCGCCGCAACGCCGCTGCCCGCCGCACTCCCGCTCTTCGCCACCGGCCTCGGCGCGTTGGGTCTGCTTGGCTGGCGCAGGAAGAAGAAAGCAACGGCCCACGTCGCGTAAATAAAAACGTCAGATTGACTATTGGAGGGGCCGCCGCGAGGCGGTCATTCTGTTTGTGCAGCGCATGAGTTTGCTATTGGCACTTAGCGAACATAGGCTTTTGCGCTGCACATGTCCCCTAATGACCCAAAGCGGACATGCGGCCTATACGCGGCGTGCGCGTTTTACCGCCCCGCCCCAACGCGATTTACACCACCGTTTGCATTGCCGCCGGCATTGTGCCGGACCGCAGCGCGTGCCACGGGACGCGGCCTGAGCACAACGCCGGCCCTGGCAACGCAACCGTGCGGATAGTCAACGTACTGGCAGTACACGACTGCCCCAGCTGGTGGCGCACTGAGAGTGACGGCACCAAGCGCCAACAGGACGCTAGTCGCAATCCCTGCAACCGTCACTGACTTAATCGAAAGATGCTTCACCTGATGCATGGTGGTTTTCCTCATGCTGCAGTCTTTAGTTTGCGGATTCTGAGACGGTGTCGACTGTCGATTGTTGATCCGAAATGCGCTGCAAGAACTGCCGCCGCTCTTCTTCGGAGATCAGCTTGAAGAGCTGACTGCGCACCGCTTCGTCTGAAGTCGCCATAAGCAGGTTTCGGTAACGCTTGAGATTTTCGCGCCGGATGAAGGAATGCATAACGCGCCTCCCGGGTAGCGAACTCACAGCCAATACGCTCGCCCACCACGGCGAACTTGTTAAATCACGATTGCGATACTGACGTGACGGTACGGCCGCCACGGACGATTAGGGCAGCCTATCGCCGCAGCAATGTGTCGCAGAGGCGTGCTTTCGGCGGTAAAGCGGACTTGGCGTTTCGCGCTGCACATGTCTGCTTTTGACCCAAAGCGGACATCATGTCCGCTCTTTCCACAAATTGTAGTGCGGTTACCACGACATCTCCGTGATGCCGCTTTGCGTTGATATTAGAGAGTGCCTAAGCTTCGCGCGCCGTCAGCAGACACGGAACCACCGCTCATGCGCCTGCCATCTATATTCGTGATCACTATTGCTCTTGCGCTGCCGGACTTTGCGCAAGCGAAAGGTGGTGGCCACAATACAAATTCGAGCGAAGGCAAGACTGCCGGCGAAACTAAAGTGAAAACAATACGGCCCGCAAAGACGACCGGCAAAAGCATGCAAACGGGCGGTTCAAGTACCAGCAACGGAGCGAATGGCGGCTTCCCTCCGGGCGGAGCAGCGAGACCTCAAGACCCTGGGGCGAATGGTGGTTTCCCTCCCGGCGGCGCAGCGAAACCTCAACGTGATGGGTTAAATTAATAGACGATGGCGTCGTGCCATTCTTCAACGACTGCCTTGCAGCAACCGAGCAAAGCGAATTACCTTTTTAAAGGCTGCGTTGTCGTGAGTGGGGTTTAGTGCCGTTGTTGGTCTTTCGCTTCACCTTTAATGCCGTCTAGCTTTAGAGTGCTGGTGGTAGGCTTTGTTTTGGTACTAACCTGGGCGTTATCAAAATGTTTTCCTTTCGCCGTGCTCTTCATAAGGGCAGAGCTTGATTTACTCTCCTTTGCGGACGCGGCGAGAGACGCGACAGCGACAATAGCAGCAATTGCGATAATCAGATTTGCATGACGCATTCGCATGGCGGCTTACCCCTATTTTATGCACCTACAATAGGCGCATCACTGACACTGAACTCCTTTTTCCATTTTAAACCAAGGTGGGGGGTAAAGCAGACATCGAGCCAACAACCGGAAATGTCTGCTTCTGGCACATTGCGAACATACGCGAGTGCACCGCACATGTCCGCTATTGGGAGTGAAGCGGACATCGTGCGGATATTGCGGACCAACAGCCTCGTCTCAAGCCTGGCGCTAGTCGGAAAAGAACCCGGAAGCGACAAGGCCCGGAGTGCCATCAATCGTTACCTTCTTGACGAAGGTCCATTTCTGCGAGGGCACGGTCTGTCCCGGCTTGGGAAACATATAGTCCACCCATCCGGCCCCGTGCGTTTCAGCCACCCGAATAATCTCTTGGTGTAACAGTTTGCCTTTGGCGTCCTTCTGGCCTGTTACGTTAGTTCCTTCGCGCTGTGGGAAAGCCGGATTGAGCAGTACGTTCGCCTTCATATCGTAGGCGAACAAGTACGTATCCCCATGAAACCACTCGCTGTCCTTTTTTCTGAACTCGGCGAAGGCTGCTTTGCCATTTTGATCAATCAATGCGGCGGCCTTGTTGACCAAAGCTTCGGTCTGTTTTGCCTTCTCTGAAGGCGGAGGAGCCTGCTGGGAAAATACCGGCGAAGTAACCGCAAGAAAAATTGTAAAGCCGACGAGCAGAACCTTCATAGCGACCTCCTGTCGTTACTTGGGTCGCCCCCTGCGCGTGACGAGTAGATGCTACCGTCGCCGCCGACTAATCTAAACCGACACTCGTTGCCTTGAAAAGCTGTACTTGGGCCTATGCGGACGCACAAGAATGTCCGCTTGTGGCACTTAGCGGACATGGCCGTGTGCACCGCACATGTCTGTTTTTGACCCAAAAGCGGTCCCTGTCCGATCGTGGCTCTCAGTCGTTCAGTGCTGGCACTCACGGCAATTTTATGCGCTGCAATTGAAGTAGTTTGGTACGGTCTCATCTGGCATCAGAGAAATGCATGAATTGCTCAAGCCGGAGAGCTAACGTGCGCACGATCCAAACCTTCATCGCTAACTCCAATCGTCCTTGGCAGTGACGGCGAACCACATGGGCACCTTTAGCAATCCAACAATAAAGTGGCTGGCAATCGGGTTGGGAATCGTTGTGGCCTTATATCTTTTGTTTGTGATGATACCGATGGCGCAAGTTCCTCTATATGCGGACGGAGGACGTAAGAGTGGCCTGCGTATAGGCATTGAGGGTCGGCTGCACTTTCTCGGAATTATCTAGTCAGGACCCAATTCAATGCCTGCGTTTTTTCGGGGCTTTACTGCCAACGCCGATGAGGTCATCGAATGAACAGCGCCATATCCGCTATTGCCACCTAGCGGACATCGCCGAGTGCGCCGCACATCTCTGCTTTGATCCAAAGCGGTTATTGACGAAGACTAAGTGCCGGAGAGTGTAATTTTGTTCTGACTATTTGTTGGCAGCGCCGTACAGACCCTCGATAAATCCGTTGCGCTCGAGCTCATCGATAAAAGACGGGTCCGCGATGTCCATTTCCTGGAGCGAGGCCGCGGCCGGGTATTTCGCAACAAGCAGATCCCGCAACGTTTGCATTCCGGGAAACGACGGCCTCGGGACCTTTTGAAACACGGTGACATGAAATGCATAGAGATCCTCTGCTGCTTTTCGATCATCAATCTTCAGATAGCGCTGTAGCAAAGGCACGACGATGTCTGGCTGCGTCTTAAATAGATGGATGGTTTCCACGAAGCCTTTCATCACGTCCATCACGAGGTCCCGATTGGATGCAACGAGCTTGCGCGTGGCCGCAAATATCGACGGCGTGCCGAACTCGTGTATTGGGAAAGCATTCCACCCGTAGCGAGCCTGACCGGTAAAGCGGAGATCGATCGGCAGCGCGCCTGCATCGATCTCTCCGCTTACCAACGCCGCGTAAATCCGATCGAACTTGATTAGGGGCACGTAGGTCGCAGAGGCGCCCGCCTTCTCTATTGTAATTCGCGCCGCCACACTGGTCTGGCCGGTCTCGGTCAACACGCCCACTTTCTTGCCGGTCAACTGAGGTAGTTCAGTGATCTCCTTCCGAGTCATGACGAACGAATTGGGGAATTCTGAAGTCGGTGTCGCAAGGATGACGATGTCGCGACCCTTAAGGACCTCCTCCGCCACCGGAAGGGTTCCAGTGTGCGCGAATTCCCAGTCGCCGCGGATAACGCCTGCCGCGGCCTGAGGACCACCAACGGCAATTGCCGGCAAAGTCATATCGATCCGATGCTTTTTGAAGACACCGGCTTCCGCTCCGAGCCAAGCGGTACTTTGCCAAGTCGCGAGCAGCCCGGTTGCGGCCCGGACTTTTCGCGAGGTCTCCTGTGCCAAAGCCAGGCGAGAGGTGGCAGGAAAAGCGGCTGTTACAGCGATCAAACGCAAGAAATCACGGCGCAAAAGGTCCATGGCGTCCTCCAAATCGAGCAACAGCATGGGCTTTATTGGCGGATTACGCTTGGACACAATGGGACTTCCACTAGGACTGGACGGGACTTGAGTCTGGTTGCTACTTTGATTTGTGGTGTTCCCTATCTCCAGCGAGACGATGTGAGCACGCGCGCCGCAGACCCACTGCAAGTGCGGGCGCACGGCAGTGCTGTACGGTCGCTGCACGAACATGGCGTGACCTGGGTTTCATTCGAACCGATTCCAGATCTTGCTTGCGATATTGACTTTGCCCTCCACAAACATCAGGAACTCGGTCTCCTTTCAGGAACTGTACAAGGTGTTCGTCATAAACACGCGCGTCGCGACAGCGGCGATGGCGATGATGATTTAAGCTTTCATATGAATTTGAATGGGCTCAGCTTGGTCGAGGGCGACCGTGGCGAGACGACGCTGCGAGATGGTGACGCGATGCTTCTGAGCTATTCCGTCTCGCGCACTATTAGCCGACCCGGTTTAGTAAACCATCGCGTGGTTCGTCTGCCACGCGCTGCTCTTAGTCCGCTAGTCCGAAATATTGATGATTTCGTATTGGATCGGATCCCGCGAGGTACTGGGATGTTGAACCTGCTAAAAAACTATGTCGATGCAGTGTTCGACGATCCAGTACTCGCGATACCAGAAACGCGTCGATTGGCTGCCGCACAACTATGCGATCTCGTCGCGGTTACTCTGGGTGCAACGCGCGATGCAGCGGCGGTCGCCGAAGGGCGTGGCGTACGCGCTGCGCGACTGTGCGCCATTAAGAGCGACATTGAAGCGCATCTCAGCTCTGACAAACTTTCCATTGATTTCATCGCGAGGCGCCACAGTATATCGGATAGTTACATTCGAAAATTGTTCGAGAGCGAAGGAACGTCATTCTCGCAGTTCGTTCTTGTCCGGCGGCTTGTGCGCGCGCATCGCATGTTGACCCAGCGTCGATGGCTGGATCGTGGCATCGCATGGATCGCGTTCGAATCCGGATTCGGTGACTTGTCGTACTTCAACCGTACGTTCAAGCGTTTCTACGGCCTAACCCCGTCAGAGATCCGACACGCAGCAAACTGCTGATGTCCGCTATGGGCACTTATGGACATGCGACAGTGCGCTGCACACGTCTGCTTTTGACCCAAAGCGGACATCCGCCTCGGCATTGTCCGTTGCTTATTCCGGCAGACCTGCTCTACGCATGCCGTTAAAGTACCTGGCCTTTGCCTTGTCGCTATAACCTTGCCGAGTCGTCATGCTTGTAAGCGTGCAGGTAGGATCAATCGTAAGCAGGCGCCGCATGGCGGCGTGCGCCTCATCCGGTTGGCCGTTGAGAGCCAAGGCGGCGGCCAGCGTGCGCCAAGCGGTGGCCGAGTTCTGATTGCCCTGTGTTGCCCTCCGACCGGCGGCGACAGCCTCTTTATCGCGTTCTAGCTGGATCAACGCTAGCGCTATTCCGGCCCATATGTCTTCCGCGCGCGCGTCGCGCGGGCTCAATCGCGCTGCACGCTCCAAATATTCCAAGGCCGCTTCCGGCCGACCTGCATAAATCAAAGCATAGCCGCCCTGCCTCCAGGCAATGGCTGAGTTCGGGTTGAGCGCGACCGCCCGCTCTGCAAGCAGGCTGGCCTCTTCATAGTTGCGCTCGATGCCGGAAACGCGTCGAGCTAACGTACCGAGGGCCTCGGCGTTGTCCTTGTTAATCTGGACCGCGCGGCACGCATATCGCATGACTTCGGATCGAGTTTCCGGTGCGGGCGCCCAGCCTTGATTGGCCTTTAAACTCCAGCAGTTCTCCGCCAGAAGTAAAGCGGCTACGAAGTCTGGGTCGAGCGCCAGCGCTTTCTCAAGGAGCCGAAGGGCTTCCTCATTGTTTTCTTTCGTGCAGGCATAAAAAGCCGGCAATGCCCGTAAGTACAAATCATATGCGTCGAGACTATTTGGTGGCCTGTCCCGCGCGCGCTCGATCTCAGCGCGTTGCAGGCTTGGCACAACGGCGCCGACCACACTTGCGGTCATTTCATCCTGGAGCGCAAAAATATCGTTGAAGTCTCTATCGTAAAACTCAGCCCAAACGTGCATCCCGCTCTCGGCTTGCACAAGTTGCCCGGTAATCCGCACGCGACTTTCGATCTTGCGTACGCTGCCTTCCAGGATGTAACGCACGCCCAGCTCACGACCTATCTGTTTGACGGTTACCGATCGCGTTTTGTATGTGAAGGAAGAATTTCTGGCGATGACAAACAGCGATGGGAAACGGGCAAGTGCGGTAATGATATCTTCAGTAATCCCGTCGGCAAAATATTCCTGATCAGGATCTCCGCTAATGTTTGTGAATGCCAGCACAGCAATCGATGGCTTGTCGGGCA
Source organism: uncultured Alphaproteobacteria bacterium (assembly GCA_963735285.1). GTDB lineage: Bacteria > Pseudomonadota > Alphaproteobacteria > Rhizobiales > Xanthobacteraceae > Pseudolabrys. The sequence goes on from CAVTKN010000001.1 coordinate 32,532, forward strand.
ATGCCAGGGGGCGGGCGTCGAAATCCGCCGGCGCGATCGGCATACCCACGGCCGCGTCAGCTGATTTCTCACGGTCGACGGGGGCAACAAAGCAATAACCGCGGCCGGATACAGTTTGCAAATAGCGTGAGCCGTTTGGATCGCCGGTAAAAACTTTGCGCAACGCGGAAATTTGGACCTGAAGATTGTTCTCTTCCACCACCGTGTTTGGCCAGACCTCGGACATAAGTTCGTCCTTGGTTACGAGCTTACCTTGCCGCTTGACCAGCGCTAATAGTAAATCGAAAGTGCGCGGTCCGATCTGAACGAGCTCTCCGTGCGATAAGAGTTCACGCCGCACAAGCGAGAGCGCAAACGAACCAAAGCAATACGTCTCCGTATCAGGCATCGATTTTTTGCACCTTGGATACAAATGCCGGAATATTGACCTGTCTAATGTGCCACATGGTGTGCACTTTCACAAAAATTCAGAATAATTCAGGCCAAACGTAAGGACTTTCAGCAGGCTTCAGCCGCAATGTTGCAATTCAGAGCACTACCCCGGGGCCAATCTCAAGAGTCCCACATTGCGCATCGCCCCATGCGGACCGGAGCAGGCACCATGAAACTTCAACGCCGCCAATTTCTGCACCTCGCGGCAGGCATTTCCGCATTGCCGTCCTTGTCCCGGATCGCGCGCGCGCAAACTTACCCCGAGCGGCCAATCACGATCATCGTGCCATTCCCCGCCGGCGGGCCGACCGACACGATTGCACGTCTGCTGGCCGAAAGGATGCGCGAATCGCTCGAACAGCCCGTTATTGTCGAAAATATTTCGGGCGCGAACGGGACCATCGGCGTCGGCCGTGCCGCCCATTCGGCTCCCGATGGCTACACGATCAGCATCGGGCATTTGAGCACGCACGTCATCAATGGCGCTATCTACCCGCTCCAATATGACCTGCGGAAAGATTTTGAGCCGGTCGCACTGATTGCGACGAGTCCACAACTGATCGTTTCAAAGAATGATGTGCCGGCAAAGACTCTGCCGGAATTGATCGCATGGCTGAAAGCAAACCCGGACAAGGCGATCGTGGCGACGTCTGGCCCTGGTAGCCCGTCGCATATCGCCGGCGTTTTCTTCCAAAAGCAAACAGGTACAAGCTTCCGATTTGTGCCCTACCGTGGTTCCGCGCCGATGATGCAGGACCTATTAGGAGGACGGGTCGATCTAATATTCGATCAAGCAGCTGACGCTCTTCCACACGTGCGAAGTCACAAAATCAGGGCTTATGCCGTCACCGCCGCGAGTCGGCTGAAATCGGAATCCAGCATCCCAACGGTGGATGAGGAAGGATTGCACGGCTTCTACGTTTCAGTCTGGCACGGCTTATGGGTACCCAGGGGCACACCGCAGGCGATCGTAACCACGCTCAATACTGCAGCCGTACAAGCGTTGGCGGACCCCAACGTGCGGGCCCGGTTCTCCAGCCTCGGGCAAGAAATTCCCTCGTCTGATCAGCAGACGCCTGAGGCGCTTGGCATTCTACAGAAGGCTGAAATGAAAAAATGGTGGCCCATCGTCAGGGCGGCAAATATCAAGGCGGAATGAGTAGACGCCAATCGTGGCAATGTCGCTTATTGGCACTTAGCGGACATCGCCTATTGCACCGCACATGTCTGCTTTTGACCCAAAGCGGACATGGACAGTGATAGCGAGCGTTCTCTAAGTTTCTTTGGCCGGCACCAGCGTCGAGATACCCGTTCTGAACAACGACTCTGCTTTGTCGGTTCCAGGCCTCTCTTTCCTCTTCGCCATTGATTGCGTGAGCTCACATTCGACACTTCGTGTAGTTGTTTTCACCCGCCCGCTGCGACTACTTTTCTGCTCGACGACCACTGTGCGTGACATTGATAAGTATCCTGGCGCTCGAGCCCTAGAGTTTGTTGGCCCAGTTACCCATGGCTTGGCGCAACCTATCAGCTGAACTGATAAGTTTATCTTGCAAGTCTTCTTGCCGCCCATTCTTCACGAACTCGTTCGTCTTATTTGCTAATTTTTCGGCCATGGTCCATGTGCCGAGCTTAACGCTCGGTCGCTGTTGACATGTTGATAGGGAGCATGTCGCTAAATTCGCGCCACGCTGCATATCTAACGCCCCAAAGACTATTACGTTCCCCAGCTTGTTCTGAACTAACCGCTCCACTGGACGTTGGGCTGTGGGCCGGTGCCTGGCAGTCTGAAGCCACAGCTGGCTGCGTAATCCGAGCAATTGGTTTCGTTTGCACAGTCGCTTTCAGAGGTAAAGCGGACATCCGACGCGACCTCTCGATCCGGCAAATGTTGCGCGCAAGCTGCACCTGTCTCGATAGGGGCCGCGATGCATTCTGTGCACGTTATCCGCCAGAGAGAATGAACTTAGCGGCTACCCGGCACGTTGATTGTAATCATGACTGGAGAGTTCAATGACTGACATGAGTAAGATTAAAGAACATATGGAAGTTATCGGCGCAGACGGCACACACGTCGGCACAGTTGATCGGGTTGAAAACGACCGTATCAAGCTCGTTAAAGAAGACAGCGGCGAGGGCGCCCACAAGGGTCATCATCACTTCATTGATTCGAGCCTTATCGCTGAAGTCGAAGGCACCCAAGTCCGGCTTTCAGCCAACGCCGACGTCGCTGTAACAATGGAGCAGGAAGCGTAAAAGCGATTAGTAGTCGTGAACGCGGCGGCCTTTTCCTTTCGATGTCCGCTAATGCCAAAGTTAACCTTCGACCATTTTCAAGAGGTTTCTCCGAATGACCGTACCGCCTCTAACACTTCTGCGCTGTGATAAGGTTTGGGTATAAATAAGCTTTTTTCGGGAAGCTGGTCGGGGTCCGGGATCCTATTGCCGCTCGTAACGATGATGTTTACGGGCGGCCAACGATCTCTCACGGCTGCAGCCAGTTTCAGCCCATCCATGGAACCTGGCATATTTATGTCGGTGAAAATCGTGTGAACGTCATTGTGGGACTCGAGGACAACGATCGCGTCGTCGGCGTTTGTTACAGTTATAACATCGTATTCGTTGGCTCGCAGCGTTTCGCTGATGTCCAAGCTAACTAAGGCGTCGTCTTCGACGATAAGAACGGCCGGCATACTGGGATACTCCATGCCACCAAGTCGAGCCGGGCGCATTAGTTCCGACTGATCGGCGCCGCAACTCACACGGTTCCAATCCGGACATTTATAATTTGAGCTCCGAAATTGTGTGGTAACCACCAAGTTATGGGACCTTCCTCGGATCCGAAAAAACCGATCGTTGAGCAAAAACCCAACGATCGACATTCAGATGATTTGAGCGCTCGCGCACTGCGTGTGCGCATTCGCCAACAAGAATTACTCGCCGAACTCGGTGTTCTGGCCCTTCAAGGTACAAGCTTCATCGAAATGCTCAATCACACGGCGAGGGTAACGGCGGAAGGTTTGGAGGCGGAATATTGCAAAGTGCTGGAATACATCCCGGCTGATAAACGGCTTCTGGTTCGCGCCGGGATCGGCTGGGGCGAAGGTGTGGTGGGACATGCGACCGTCGGCGCCGACTCGGGATCGCCTGCCGGCTATGCATTGCAGACTGGCAAGCCGGTGATTTCTAATCATCTGGAAAACGAACAAAGATTTCGTACTCCCGAGTTGCTCGTCGAGCACGGTATCCGCCGTGCGATGAACGTCATTTTGCAAGGAGATGGTTCACCATTTGGAGTTCTAGAAGTTGACAGCCGATCCGAAGGTGAATTCGGCGAGAAAGACATCGCATTTCTGCAAGGCGCTGCAAATATTCTCGGCATGGCGATAGAGCAGCAGCAATATCAGCGAAAACTACAAGCGGCCCTTGCGCGCCATCAAATCCTGCTCAAAGAAGTCAACCATCGCGTCAAGAATAGTCTTCAGGTTGTCTCCAGCATGCTTCATCTGCAAGCGAACGCCGTCGGGAACCCGGAATTGAGTGATCGTCTGAACGAAGCGTCTACTCGTATATCGGCAGTCGGCCGCGCTTACGAACGGCTCGCCTACAATGCAGATTATGAGAATATCGACCTTGTTTCTTATCTGCGCGAAGTCATCGATGACCTGGAAACGGCGGTTGCCCCGTTCAAAATCCAACTGGAAGCGCCCGATGAAATTCAGTTCGCAGCGGATCGCGCCATCCTTGTGGCTCTTGTCATCAATGAGTTGGTTCTGAATGCTGGCAAATATGCCTACCCCAACTCGTCTGAGGGTATGATCTGGGTGCGCCTCGATCAAATTGAAAAGAGTTCAGTCCTAGTTTCGGTGCGTGATGAAGGCGCTGGCCTGCCGGCTGAATTTGACCCGGCGACCAGCAGGCGTCTTGGTACGCGCTTGGTGAACGCACTCGCGAAACAGCTAGGTGCAGAGGTGACTCGGCCGACGTCCATCAACGGCACCAATTTTACGTTGCTTATTCCATTGGAGCGAGTTGGGGGTGGGTAACCGTCACGCCGTTTCGCAATCAAAATGTCCGTTTATCACCCAAGGCGAACATTTAGGAGGGTCGCTAAAAGGCAGTTATTTTACCGTCGTCTTACGTTTCTTTTGGCAGAACCCCGGGCAGGGGCTTTCTTGCCCTTTAAATTTGTCATCAGCTTACTGGCAACAACTCCTGTAACGACAAGAGCACTGAGAGCGGCAGCCAAATATTCTTCGCGTTTATGGTCGCTTGCAGCCTTGGCCGCCTGCCGCATGAATTTTCTGTAGCGCTTCGTTGTGCTGGCAAGCATCTTGTTTGTTCGTTTGCGTAAACCCTGTTCCGGAGTCTTCATCATTTTCGCCACCGATATTTCCTCCGCGGTTGGACGATTGAAGGCGTTATAAAAACCTCAAGGTGGCTGTCGACAAGCTCAAATGACGTGCAAAAGCCACAAGACGATAATCAAGCCCACCGGTGCACCCAACAGCCACAGAATAATTGGCATATGTTTCTCCCAATCCAGACCTCAGGAGAACACACATCTGGTCATAGAGTTCCTTAGCGCTTGGTGCGGCTTAGTCGCTTGGAATTAGCGCTAACTCGTTTGCGATACTGTGCGATTACCTTGGCGCTTGACCCGCCGGTCATCATCGTCACGCCGGCGTCCCAGGCTGCGCTGATTTTTTCGCTGACCATCCGGCCGGCTTCTGCCCGCGCAGGAGAGCCTCCTGCCGAAAGTTTAGCGAGGCGCAATGCGATGACGCGGTTCGATTCCAGGGCCAAGGCAGCGACGTGAAGCCAAGAAATTTTATGCGACTTCATTCTGCGACGCATTGCGTGTCAAACGGATGTGTTGAGGCGAGCAAGTCGCAATCGTCTTAGCTTTTTGGTTAGCTCACGCAACGCTTGCTCTGCCGCATAGTAATCTGCAGTCGCTTTTGGAGCGTCAGCTTTTTGCTGCTCGCGCGCTTTAAAAAGTCGCTCAGCGCGCGCGGGGTCTTCACTTTCATGTTCCGGCATGAAGGCTTAACGCGCGGGGACCACCCGATGTTCCCAGGCGCGGCCGGCGTTCGCTATTTACCGCAAAATGTCCGCTAGTGGCACTTAGCGGACATAAGGATATGCGCTGCACATGTCTGCTTTTGACCCAAAGCAGACATCAATCGTGTTGGAGGCGTCCGCGCTGTGTAACAGATGCCAAGACTTTGGCTGGAAAAGACAAGACGAGCCGGTCCAGTCGTTTTAAGCCAACAAACACAGTTACAACGCTGAGCGCCGGGGCTCATCCTGGTTGACGGACTAAAAGCACTCGACACCTTGCGGTTGCGAGATGATACTCTGCGTCTCTGGGGGGAGTTAACATGAAAACATTATTTGTTTTGGCGGCGCTTTTTGCGTCTGTGAGCGCCGCTTCTGCGCAATATGGCACTCAGCCAAATGGCAGTGGATTGTATGGCACGGGTTCAAACCCGAATAGCCACTACGTTAGTCCCTACACGACGCAATCGGGCACTCACGTGGGCGGCCACTATCAAACCAATCCCAACAATACGCAGTTAGATAATTACGGCACGCGCGGAAACTACAATCCGAATACGGGCGCGTTCGGCACGCGCTCTCCGCGATACTAATCGGTGTAGTTGTGAGTTTGCGCGTATGCCTCCTCGTGGCAACGGCTGCGCTTTGTGCCGGGTGCGTAACGACAGAAACAGTCCAATTTCAAGCAAGGCCGGACCAGCAATCCCTTGTCCGAGATGGACGTCCGGGCATTGTCTCCACTAAGAATGGCTCAATTGTCATCGTTCGTCCGGCGGCGCGCCAATTTCAAATTGGTGGCCGTCCTGTTTTTGTGGTGGCGATCAACAACAGGTCGCGAGTCCCTCAGGATTTCAGAGTTGAAAATGTGTCGGTGAACCAAGTTGTGCGCGGCACAGACGTAGGGCTGAAGGTAATCACCTATGAGCAGCTCGTTAGTGAAGAAAAAACGAGGCAAGTTATAGCGGCCATTGGGACAGGCTTAGCTGTTGCTGGCAATTCGATGGCTGCCTCGCAAGCTGGCTACTATCACTCGACCTCGACGGTCAGTACCCCCCGTGGCGCTTACATGGTTCAAACTAACGGGTACAGCCCAACGGCGGCAGCGATTGCGCAATCCAATGCGGGTGCGCAAAACGCTGAAATGGTGGGCGCCACGATAGAGCGCGGGCAAGCCAATATGGCTGCTCTTGAGCAGACAGTTATCAAAGACAACACGCTGCTGCCGGGAGAATGGTACGGCGGGCAATTACATCTGCAGCCGCCGTCATCTGATGATGGCCCGGTGAAAATCTATACCATTGTCGTTGTGGTCGGGGCGGACCGTCATGAAATCACGGTTGTACAAGGCGTGCCGCAGTCCTAAGAATAAAAATTTGATCAGCATTGAAGCCAAACGAAAACAAGCCGCTTAACCTAATTTAGTTTGTGGCCGCGATGTCCGCTATTGGCACTTAGCGGACATCCCGCTAGTCGCGATCAATGTACGCCTTCGGGGGTAAAGCAGACATGGCCTCCGCGCCGAAAAATGTCCGCTAATGACCCAAAGCGGAGAAGCATACGTCAGGGGAGGACTGCTTCAAAGGAGCCACATCAATTTGATCTACCCAATTGAAGCGTAATGTACTAGATATTATATTTCGTACAAAGCGGATGAACATGGCGAGAACGAGCAAATGGGGGAGGGGCGCAGCGACCGCGCCTGCAGGCAAGGCAAACGGCGCAGCCGATTTCCGCCCGAGCCGTCTGCAGGTCTCGACAGCGAACGCTTTGCTCAAACTGATCCGCGAGGACGCCATGCCAGCGGGCCATCGATTGGGCGAGGAATTGCTCGCCGAGCGTCTGGGCGTATCGCGTACGTCGGTCCGTGGTGCGCTTCGGATTCTCGAAAGCCAGAATATCCTGGAAGTGCGGCCGCGGCGCGGTTATCGGCTACGCCAAGCTGGCCACGAGATCGAAGCGGGGACGGAGCTGCCGCTCAGCCTCGACGAAAAACTTTACATGCGAATTGCGCGCGACCGGCTCGCCGGAGAATTGCCCGAAAGCGCGACTGAAACCGACCTGATGCGCCGCTATGGCGTTGGACGCCATCTCATCCTGGCGGCGTTGGCACTGCTATCCGAAGAAGGCATCGTTCATCGCGGCAACGGGCGCGAATGGCGGTTTCGCGACATGCTCAAGTCCCGGCGCGCCCGCGACGAAAGCTACGGATTCCGTCTGATGGTGGAGCCGGCGGCCCTGCTACTGCCGACTTTCCGGATCGTGAAGCCCGAGTTACTTCGTATGCGTGACCTGCAGAGCAGTTTGCTTACATGCTCCGTGCGAGGGGTCTCTTCGCGCGAAGTGTTTCACACCGATGCGAGCTTCCACGAACTGCTCGGCAGCTTTTCCGGTAACTCGTTCGTACTTTCTTCGATCCGCCAACAGAACCGGTTGCGACGTCTGCTAGAGTACCAGAGCTATCCCAATGCCTCACGCGTCAAGGCGTGGTGCCTAGAGCATATCTCTGTCATCGACGCGCTGCTCGATGGCAATCAGCACCTCGCTGCGCGGCACCTCACCAAGCATCTCGAGAATGCCCGGCTCGTGCCGCCGGCCAAGAAATCTCTGGATCGCAAGCCGCATGGGCGTGGCGCCGAGCGCGAATTCGCCTATCCGACGCCGAACTGATCTTTATGCAACTTTCGGCGGTTTGACGCCGAGTTCCTGCGCGATGTTCTTCGTGTTCTCCCAGACAGCGGCCAGCAGCGGAATTCCTTCGCGCTGATAGACCGCTTTCGTCCGATGGCTGCGCTCGCCGGGCATAGCGATTTTATCGGTGGCGCGGGCCTTGCGCGACTTCTTTAGTTCGCTGGCGTAGGCGGCAGTACGTTCGGCATTGTTCGTTGCGCCGAACGCGGTGGGGTCGATCGCCACGAACAAGTGCCCGCGACTGCGCTCACCGTTGTTTTCCGCGAGCGCGGCGCGCAGCCGCTCGCCGATCGCGGCGTCGATTACCGTGCTCGACAGCAGACCGACTGCGAGACCGAGCGCAAAACCTTTGTGCCCGCCCAGCGGCGTCAGCGCGCCGTCGAGCGCCTTGTGCGCGTCGGTAGTCGGTTGGCCGTCGCGGTCGATGGCGATGCCATCTGGGATCGGCGAATTCGAATAGCTCGCCTGGCGGACGTGCCCTATGGCGGACGTGCTGGTCGCGAGATCGACAACGATCGGATCGGCATTGGCGTTTGGAAACGCGAAGGCCAACGGATTGGTGCCTAGGATCGGATCTATGCCACCCGGGACGTGCACGCGCATGGGATGCGTATTGGTGAAGGTCATGCCGACCAGGCCGGCGCGCGCGATGCGATCCACATAATAGCCGAGCCGGAAGATATCGCCGCCGCCGACCAGTGCGACCGCGCCGATGCCAGATGCCTTCGCCTTCTTGATGGCGAGGTCGGTTGCCATGACGCCGGTGACGTGGCCCAATCCGCCGTCGCCGTCGATGCGGGCGGTGGCGGCGGTCTCATGTGTCATCCGCGGCTTGGCACGCCCGTTTAGACGCTTGGCCCGCAAATTAGCGACCGTTGAATAGATGTGATCGGTGCCCTGGATGTGATGGCCATGTAGGTCGGCATCGACGACCCCTTCGGCGCCGAGCCTGGCATTCTCTTCGTCGCAGCCCGCTGCCATGAATATCTCAACAATAAAAGCGCGCAGGACATCGGCGGAAATGGTCAGTGTCTGTCGTTTGCTCATGAGCCACCTTACTTTCAAACACTAGGGTAGGCAGAGATTGGCGACGCCGCGATTGAGAACCCTCACTGCGAGTTCGAAATCGTCCATCTCCATGGCTTCGTCGGGGTTATGGCTGCCGTTCTGATTACGTACGAAGATCATTGCGCTAGGAATACCGGCTGCGGCAAACACCGCTGCATCGTGGCCGGCGCCGCTTGCCATCTGCATGTGTTTGACCGACAGCTCGGTAGCTGCGGAATCGAAAACAGCGTAACAGATTGGCGTCCATCAAAGCCGGGTCGCTACCAGTCAACGGGCCGAGATCGAAGCGTACTTTATGGTTCGATGCGATTTCGGATGCGAGACCATCGACGTATTGCTGGACTAGAGCCAAGGTCGGCTTAGAATGGCTGCGCACATCGATGCAGATATCGACTTCGCCTGCGATCTTGCTGAAGGCGTGCTGCTCCGGATTGGTGAACAACTTGCCGATGGTGACCGTTAGATCGTGACTTTGTAGCTCCAGCTCAATCCATTTGTTGTTGATCTGATTCACAAAATCGGCAGCCGCAACGACAGCATCATGGCGATAGGCGCGCGGGACCGCGCCGGAATGGCCGTATTCACCTGTGATTTTTGCGTCGCGGTAGCGAAAGCTTCCGCGGATTCCCGTGACCAGCGCGACCGGTGTATCCGTGCCGGTCAGTACTGGACCTTGCTCGATGTGGAGCTCGACATAGCCTTTGACGTCACTCGAATTGAAATGCGCCTTGCCGTCGCGTACGGCCTGAGAATCAAATCCGAGATCGTCGATGTGTTGGGCGAGGGGGCGGCCGGTATCCGCGCGCGTGACCGCTAGCGCCTCAGCGGGTAGTTTGCCGAGCGCCCCCTTCGAGCCGATGTACGAATAGGGAAACCAGGTGCTTTCCTCAGCGCGGATTGCCATAACCGAGACAGCGCACTTAGGCACGATCTTCGCCTGGCACCATGCAGCCACGATTGCCATGCCCGCGATCACGCCGGCGGCACCGTCGAAGTTTCCTCCCTGCGGCACGGAATCGAGGTGCGAAGCGATCAGAAAGGTGCCGGCTTTCGGATCGCGGCCCTTCAGTGTCAAATAGAGATTTCCTGCCGCGTCGTGCGACACGTCGAGGCCGGACTTGCGCGCCGTATCGGCCATCAAGTCATGGGCGAATTGCTCGCCGGTGCCGTACGAAGCGCGGGTGATGCCGGCCCCATCGCGGGTCTTCTTGTCGAGCGTATCGAATAGGCGCGCGGCGAGCTTGAAATCCGGCTCCGGTACCATGCTTACGGTTTTGTTGGCAGCCATATCAAACCCGCAGCATTTCGCGGCTGATCTTGCTTACGGTGCGCGGCGCGCCGTCGGTGACAATCACTGTTTCGCTGACCGCCGCGGTGAATTTGGCGTAGTCGCGCAAGGCGACGGGAACATGGAAGGCCATGCCCGGTTTGAGCGGCACTTCAACGTCGTGGAATAAGCTTAGGATGTTGCCTTCGCCCCAATCCGGCGCGAACGAAATGCCAATGCTATAGCCGGTGCGTTTGCGATAAGATTCGGTAAAACCGTACTTGTCGATTACCGCCTGCGTTGCATTGTGAACATCGGCGCAGGTGTTGCCAGGACGAAGCTTCTCGATAGCCGCATCGAGGCCTTCGAGGCAAACCTTGAACATGTCCTCGGCCCGCTGGGGAATCTTGCCGGCGGCGACAGTACGAAAGAGTGCCGCATGGTAGCGATTGTAACAGGCGCAGGTTTCGAGAGCGATCACGTCGCCGGTTTCGATCGTTCTACGCCGCCATGTCGTGTGCGGAACGCCGCCGCGCGCGCCGGACGTCACGAAAGGCTCCATGCCTAAATATTCAGAGCCGGCGCGGATCGCCGCCGACATGATATCGGCCGCAATGTCGTTTTCCGACACGCCGATACGCGTCGCCTTGAGGCCGGCCTCCATGCCCGCGTCATTGGCAACGCCGGCTTTCTCGATCTGCTCGAGTTCAGCACGAGATTTGATGCGGCGCAGCGGATCGATCAACCATGACCCGTCGAGCAACGCACCGCATTCCTGTACGATCTTGTCGAATAGATTGACCGTCAGGAACCAGCTATTGCGGTCAATGGCGACGCGCTTGCCGATCCAGCCGCGCCGCTTGAGCGAGGCGGCCAGTGCCACAGCGGGCGGTGTATCATCGGCATAGCCCTCGATATCAGTCAGCACGCTCTTGAGTTTGGCATTCATGGCCTCCAGCCCACGCAGCACCAGGAATGGCTCGCCGCTGAGCGGAATCCCCAGGCACTGGAAGGCGTAATAGCCGGGCGTCTGCTGGCCGGTGAGGTAGAAGATGTTTTCCGAACCGCTGGTCAGCACGAGATCAAAGCCCTTGCGTGACATTTCCTGGCGGAGCGCCGTCAGGCGGCGGTCATATTCGGCCTTTTCGAAGGCCGATTCCGCGGCCTGTGGCACCAGCTTGAGAATCTCTGCGACGTTGAATTCGGGCATGACATTACTTCCTTGACGGGAGAAATTTAATGCGGGTTATCGATTATCCGTTCACTGCGACCGTCGCGCGCGTGCGGGTCGCAATAAGGATTTCTTCGGTAACAGCGGCAACTTCTGTTGCCTGCGCCGCAGTCAGTTTCTGCAGCGGCTGACGCACAATGCCATTGCCCCAACCCCGATGCACCATCGCGGCCTTGACCGTCTGCGGTTGGCCGTATTGGCGCGCCAGTTCGCGGAACCGGAACCAGGTCCGATGCAGGCGGATAGCGGCTCTCGCGTCCCCATTTTCAATCGCGCGATAGGTAGCGAGAATCAATTCGGGAAATGCGCAGCTATTGGTGGAGCTCAGACCGTCGAAGCCGGCCATGGCCGGGCCGAGGAAGGCGAGGTCGGAAGCGCAGAATAGCTTGATCTTACCCTTGAGCCGGTTCGCCAATTCGTCGATCGTGGTTGCGGTCAGATCGCCCTGCTTGAGGCCAACAACTTCGTCGATCTTGGCGAGGCGCTCGATCAGGCGAGCGGATAACGTAATGCCGATGCCAGGTGCATTGTAGATAACGAGGCCGGACTTGGCCGCGGGCGCGATCCAGCGAAAATATTCGACGATATGGTCGTCGGTGACCTCCGAGACGTAGGGTGCTGTGACCATCGAATAGCCGCCGAGCTCGCTCGCGAGCGTCGTGAGTTCCCAGGTCACGCGCGCATCGGAATGCGCGGCGCACAGCATGACCGACACCTTGCCACCGGCGAACTGGACGCTGCGGCGGAACAGTTCAGCACGTCCCGCGGGCGACATTGCCGGAAACTCACCATAGGTGCCGCCGATCAGCAGGCCGTCATAGCCAAACCCGATAATGCGCTCGATGAACGTCGCCAGCGCGGGAAAATCAATGTCGCCATTGGCGGCAAACGGCGTGACGGTAATATTGAATATGCCCTTCAGAGAACGTGCCTTGTCGATATTCATGTAACGCCTCGGGATAAGCTGCCTACGCGAGCACAAATGTCGCGCCCCTGCCCAGAATTGTATCTTGTACGGGATCGAAAATTCAATACAATCTTTCCGCCATCGTCAAAAAGGTTGACACCGCGCTGAGTGTCTCGACTGCAAATCAAAAAGTGGAGGATCGGGTCATGTTGTTTAAGCCGTTTCGCTTTCCGGCGCTCGCGCTCGCCGTTTCGCTCGTTGCGACGCCGGCTATGGCGGAAACTTACAAGATCACGCATGCCGGCCTTCGTACGCTCTATCTCGCGCCGCTGTTCATCGCGATGGATCGCGGCCTGTTCAAAGCGCACAATCTCGAAGTGAAATACGAGGAGATCGACAGCGGCGCGCTTTCCGCCGCCGCGGTGTTGTCCGGTGCCGCGCAGATGACCAGCGACGATCTCATGGGAATTGCGCCCCTTGCCAAGCAGGGCAAGGAATTCATGATGGTCTACAACTTGCTCGACCGCATGACGATGGACCTCGTGGTGCGCAAAGAGGTCGTCGAAAAATCGGGAATCGACCTGAAATCCGATGTCAAAACCCGCGCCAAAATCCTCAAAGGCCTGACGATCGGCATCACCCGTCCGGCGGCGCCCACAGACATCTATTCGCGCTTTTTAATGCAGGAAGCGGGTCTCGACCCGCAGCGCGATGCCACGCTGGTGCAGATCGGCGGCGTTCCTGCGCTGAGCGCGGCGTTCCGGTCCGGGAAGATCGACGCCTTCATGCTGTCGCCACCGTTGCCGCAGATGCTCGAGCGCCAGGGCTACGGCACCATCGTGGTACATAACACCGGCGGCGAACTGCCCAGCCTGACAGGCATTACTTACATCGCGCTTTTTACTAGCAAAGAATTCGCCGCCAAGAACCCCGCTGCGGTCAAAGCGTATGTGCAGGGTATCCAGGAAGCGGTGCAATGGATCAAAGCCAACCGCGAAGAGGCGCTTAAGATACTACGCGCCACTTGGTTCAAGGACACGCCTGAAGAATTGCTGGCGATTGCTTTCGACCGGCTGATGCCGGCGCTGTCCGACAACGGCGCCTTCACGGAGGAAGGTTTGCGGAAAGTTCAGCGAGTGTACGTCAGTGTCGGCGAGAAAGTCGATCTCAATTTTAAGGCAGGTGGCTTCTGGACCAACGATTTTGTCGGTAAGTAGACTGTCCGATAGTTACACTTAATCCAATTAGCGACGAGGTTGTGGTGTCGGAGTCCGAACTTGAAGGCGTGACGGTTGCCGTGGTTGGCGGTGACCTCAGGATGCTGGAACATATGCGCCGGGCGCGCGCGGCGGGGGCTACGGTTCAGCATTATGGCTCTGTTCCGGGGGCCGAAGAGGCGGCCGGCCGCCCGCAGGCGACGTCGCTGGCCGACGCGGTAAAGGGTGCCAAGATCATCTCCTGTCCGATCCCCGGCGTCGGCACGGATGGTTCGTTATTCGCGAAATACACCGACGAAGTGCTGCTGATGAGGCCCGAGGTACTCAAGGCCGCGGCTCCAGGCGCGCTGATGTTCACCTACCGCGAAACGCCAGAGTTGATCGAATGGGCCAAAGGCACGCCCGTCGAGGTGATTGGCTACGGCGAGGATGACGAACTTTGTATCCTGCATGCCATCCCAACCGCGGAAGGCGCCGTCAAGGTTGCGGTCGAGAATACCGAGGAGACATTACTCGGCATGTCGGTGTTGTGTTTCGGACTTGGCCGCGTCGGAATGAACGTCGCACTGGCATTTGCGGCCATGAAATCGCACGTCACCCTGACTGCGCGCAATCCGGCCCAGCTTGCCCGCGCGGAGTCGCTGGGGCTCGAGCCCGTTCCTCTCAGCGAGCTGTCGGGACGTCTCGATCAATTCTCGCTGATCGTCTCGTCCAGTTCCGGTCCGGTGGTGACGCGCGACATGATCACGCGTACTCGCCCGGATGTGCTGATCATGGACCTGTGCTCGCCACCCGGCAGCGTCGACTTCGCGGCCGCGAAGGCATTGAATTGGCGGGTGGTCTGGGCCCGCGCGCAGGCCGGCAGCGCGCCGCGCAGCGCCGGTGCGCATGAGTGGCAAGTCCTGATGCGTTTCGTCAGGGAACGGCTTCCCGGGCTCGGAAAAGCGTGATGCGGCGTTCCGCCAGCAAGCGAGCCGAACGATGACAGTCGGCGACACGATACTGCAGGCGCGCAACGTCTACAAAGTGTTCACGACGAGGCGCGGGCGCGCACGGACCGCACTGCGCAACGTCGAACTGACCGTCCGCCGCGGCGAGTTCATGTGCCTGATCGGCCCGTCCGGCTGCGGAAAGTCTACTGTCCTCAACATGTTCGCCGGTCTGGTGACGCCGTCGGACGGTCAGATCCTGCACAACGACACCGTCATCACCGACGTCAACACGCGCGTCGGCTATGTCACGCAGGAAGACAACCTGCTGCCGTGGCGGTCAGCGGTGGCGAATGTCGAATTGGCGCTGGAATGCAAAGGCATGCCGCGCACCGAGCGGCGGGAGCGCGCGCTGGACTACCTGGCACGGGTTGGCCTGAAAGGCCAGGAAGAGCTCTATCCGCACGAACTGTCCGGCGGAATGCGCAAGCGCGTTTCGATCGTGCGCACATTGGTCGACGAGAGTGTGGACGTCATCCTGATGGATGAGCCTTTTGGTCCGCTGGATGCGCAGACGCGGCTGATCCTTCAGGACGAGCTGCTGCGCCTGTGGCAGGGCACCGGCCGGACGATCGTCTTCGTCACGCACGACATCGTCGAGGCCATCGCCTTGAGCGATCGCATCGCGATCTTCACCAGCGTGCCCGGCGCCATCAAGGACGTCCGGGACGTGACGCTGCCGCGGCCGCGCGACGTCTTCCACATCCATGAGACGCCGGGATTTTCGGAGATCTATGACGGCATCTGGAATGATCTACGCGAGGAGATCCTGAAGGCGAGGGGCGGCGATGACGCTGAATGACGTTGCCCCCAGCCACGCCGGGCTGATCGAACGCGAGCGGTTCCTGCTCGCGAGCGAGGAGCGCACATCGGCGACGCGTTCGCGCCGCGATACGGTCCGCCTTCTGACGCTGCAGATCGTGGTGTTGGCAGCGCTATTGCTGGGGTGGTGGGCCGCGTCTGGGCGGCTGGTCGACAGCCTGTTCTTGAGCGACCCCATTTCGGTCGCGCGCGTTCTTTACGAGATCACAATCGACGGCACGGTCTGGTGGCATCTCGAATGGACCATCGTCGAGATGACTTTGGGTTACATCCTTGGCGTCACCGTCGGACTTGCGCTGGCGATCTCCGTTGCGGCGATACCGTGGGCGCCGCAGATCGTGCGTCCCTTGATGCTCGGCATGTTCGCGGTCCCGAAGGTTGCGCTGGCGCCGCTGATCATCGTCTGGTTCGGCATTTACCTGTTGCCGAAGGTCGTCCTCGCTTCGCTGCTCGTCGTTTTCATCGTGTATTTCAGCACGCTGACCGGTCTGTTCTCGGTTAATCCGCACATGGTCGAGGTGCTGCGGGTGATGGGCGCCTCGCGCTTCGCGGTGCTGATCAAGCTCACCTTGCCGAACGCGATGCCGTACATCTTTACCGCGATGCGCATCACGGTGCCCGGCGCGCTGATCGGCGCGATCATCGGCGAGTTCCTCAGCAGCAATCGCGGTATCGGCTTTCTCATCGCGGCGGCGAGCTCGCGCTACGACACCGCGCGTGTCTTCGCCGGTATCCTCACGCTTCTGATCTTCGCGCTGCTGCTCAACGCATTGATCTCGCGGCTCGAGCGGTACCTCGGGCGCTGGCAGCCACCCGTCGATGCCAACACGACGATATGAGGGCCCATATGTCATCCGCCGCGCACCTCAAGACCTATGAGACCGACGTGCTGGTGATCGGCGGCGGCCTCGCGGGCCTGCGCGCGGCGCTCAGCGCCCGCCATGCCGGTGCCAAGGTGCTGATCATCGGCAAGCGGCAGATCGGCCGCAGCGGCGCCTCCGTTAACACGACCGGCGGCTATGCCGCGGTGATGAGCGGCCTGAATGCCGCAGATGACGAGCGCTTGCACGTTATAGACACCATCGTCGGCGGTGGCTTTGTCAACGACCGCCGGTTGGTCCGGGCGCTCGCGCACGACGCGCCGGCGCGGCTGCGGGATCTGCTGGGTCTAGGCGCGAAGTTTCGCGGCGAAAACGGATCGTATCATTTGTCGCCGAGCGGCGATCACTCGGAAAGCCGCGTGCTCGTTCCGGAGCACATGCGCGGCATCGATCTGACGATGCCTTTGCGGGCGGCGGCGATTGAGGCTGGCGTGGATTTCCTCGAAGACGGTGTCGTGCTCGATCTGCTGCGCGATGACGGCCGGATCGTCGGTGCGGTCGGCGTCAATCGCCTGAAGGTGGAAGGCTTTGTCGTGTGGGCTGGGGCCGTCATCCTAGCCGCCGGCGGCGCCGGCCGCATGTTCCCAACCACCAGCAATCCGGTAGACGTGGGCGGCAGCGGCTATGCGCTGGCGCTGCGCGCCGGCGCGCGCCTGCGCGACATGGAGTTCATCCAGTTCTATCCGTGGCGGCTGATCCGCCCGTTCAAATCGACGCGGGTGCCGATCCAGCCGTCGACCTTCGCGCTCGGCGGCCGGCTCTACAACAGCCGCGGCGAGCGCTTTATGGAAAAGTACGATCCGGTGCGCAAAGAATTCGACGACACGCGACCTCTCGGCGCGTGGCATCGCTGATCAGATCAGCCAAGGACTGTCGATCGAAGGCGGTGTAGTGCTCGACGTGTCCGATGTACCGGACGATCGCTTTCGTTTCGAAAATCCGAAAGTGGTCGAGCTGCTCCGCCGCAAAAAACTTGACTACCGGGCTATCCAGTTGATCGTCGCGCCGGAGGCGCATTTTTTCATGGGCGGCGTCGATATCGACGACACGGGAGAATCGAGCCTGCGCGGGCTGTACGCGGCCGGCGAGAATGCTGGCGGCGTGCATGGCGGCAACCGGCTCAACAGCAACTCCGTTCCGGATACGCAGGTGTTCGGCCATCGCGCGGGCGTCGCCGCGGCGGTTTACGCCAAGTCGGCGCGCCCCATGGATGGTGCGGGCGCAGTCATCGAGGCTCTTTCAAAGAGGCTCGGCGCCGTCGGTGGCGGCCTCGAGCCATCGCCTCATTTCGAGGCTCTCGGCCAGCGCCTGCGCGAGGCCATGAGCATGAAGCTCGGCCTGGTTCGCGACCGCGCCGGGCTGGAGAACGCGATTGCAACGGCCCGCGATATCTCCGCCGCGGCGATTGCGGCCTCTCAAGACTGCCTCGGCGATTTCATCGCCGCGTCCGAGCTCGTCGATCTGTGCCAGGCGGTAGTCGCCTGCGCCGAAAGCGCGCTCGCCCGGCCCGAGAGCCGTGCAGCGCATTACCGTTCGGACTTCCCGAAGACCGATCCGGAATGGCTGCGCACCGTGCTTTACCGCCAAGGCGGCGTCAGCACGCGGCCGATCGAGATCGATCCCGATGAAACGGCTTTGATGGCGCTTCGAGCCAAGCACGCCCATGCCGCCACTCCCAACGAACGAGAGCACGTTGAGTAACGTGATGGCACCAGACGTGGTCGAGGCGCGGCTGCATGCGCAGGTCATGGCTGCGCAGCGAAATAATAGCACTATCGACCATACGGTGATCGCGGTCGGCCGTGCCATCCTGATCGCCGTGTTGCTCGGCCTGTGGGCCTATGCCTCCGGCCGTTGGCTCGATCAGCAGTCGGTCAGCGATCCGCTGTCCGTTCTGGCCGCGCTCAGCGATCTGATCGCGACCGGCCGCTTATGGCCGCAGCTCTGGCAGACGGTAGCCGAAGTGTTTGCCGGCTATATTCTCGGCGCGATTGCCGGCGCGGCGGTGGCCTTCAGCTTCGCCATGGTTCCGGGCGCCGAGCGCTTGATGCGACCGTTCCTGCTCGGGCTCTATTCGATCCCGAAGATCGCGCTGGCGCCCCTGATCGTCATGTGGTTCGGCCTCGGCATCGCGCCGAAGATCATCCTCGCGGGCATGTTTGTGTTCTTCATCGTCTTCATGAACGCTGTCGCGGGCATCCAGTCCACCAGCCGTCAGCACGTGAACATATTGCGGGTGATGGGCGCCGGCCGCTTCGCGATGATACGCAAGGTCGTGCTGCCGACGATGGTACCGTTTCTGCTGCTCGGACTGCGCGTCTCGATTCCGGAAGCGATGACCGGCGCGGTGATCGGTGAGTTCATCTCGGCCAGCCGCGGGCTCGGCTACTTGGTCTACTCGGCGTCGAACGAACTAAATGCCGCGGTGTCGCTCGCGGCTCTTCTGGTCCTGGTGCTGGTCGTTGCGTTCGCCGACATGTTGCTCGGTGTGATCGAGGGGTGCTTGCAGTGGCAGCCCGCGAACAGCAAGACGATCCGCTCTGGACTTCGTAAGCGTTAAGAGGAAACCTGTGATGGTTGCAACGCCGGACCGACAGAGATTGATTGAGCGTTTAGAACGGCTCATCGCGTTCAACACGGAAAACCCTCCGGGGCGGGAAATCGAAGCCATCCAATATGTGGCCGATGTTTTCCGCGGCATGGGACTTCAGGTCGCGGTCGACGAATTCGCGCCCGGCCGCGCCAACGTAGTCGCGCGGCTGGAGAACGGTCCCGGCCCGACTTTTGCGTTCAACTCCCATGTCGATGTCGTGCCCGCCGGCGGCGGCTGGACGTCCGACCCGTTCAGGCTCACGCTGCGTAACGGGCAACTTTTCGCCCGTGGCGCCTGCGATGCCAAGGGACAGGTCGCCTGCATGGTCGAGGCGGTCGAGCTTCTGGCGCAATCGCGCGACCAATGGTCCGGCACCGTGATGGGCGTATTCGTTGCTGACGAAGAAGTCGCCAGCCGCGGCGCGCGGACCTTCGCCGCCACCAAGCCGAAGATCGATTTCTGCGTGATCGGCGAGCCGACCTCGAACGCAATCGTCATCGCTCACAAGGGCAGTATGCGGCCGTTGGTGCGCGTGAAAGGTGTGACCGCACATTCGGCATCGCCAGAAAAAGGCATCAACCCGCTTTACAAGGCGGCGGAACTGCTGCGCATGATCGAGAGCCAGCATAAGGCCCTGCAATCGCTGTCGCATCCGCTGCTCGGCTCGCCGAGCCTTACGGTGACGCGGATGAACGGCGGTCACGCCGACAATGTGACACCGGAGTTCTGCGATTTGCTGCTCGACCGCCGCATGATCCCGCAGGAGAGCGAGGTCGATGTCCGCGGGCAGATCGACAACCTGTTGGCGCAGGCCAAGGCGGCCTATGGCGTTGATGGCAAGGTGATTTCATATCTGCCGACGACCGGCGGCGCTACCGAGACGAAACCCGACGCGCAATTGGTCGTGGCCGCGCTCGAATGCAGCAAGCGGCATGGCGTGACGAGTACCGAGCTGTACGGGCTGCAGGGCGCTTGCGATCTCGTGCATTTCCGCTCGACCGGCGCGCAGGGCATCGTGATGGGTCCGGGCCGCCTCGACGTCGCACATAAGCCCGACGAGTTTGTCCCGGACGGCGAGCTGATCCAGGCCTGCCTGATCCATCGCGATGTCGTTATTTCGCTCATGCCGCGACATTAGTTCTTTGCATAATCTGGGGGACACCGATGGCGGCGGGTCAATCGAGGAGGGCGCAACTGGCACCGCGCATGCAACGCGTGCGGCCATCGCCGACGGCGGCCATCTCCGACAGGATCCGCGCGCTGCGGGCGGCCGGGCGTTCGGTCATCAATCTCGGGGAGGGCGAGCTCGATTTCGATACGCCCGAGCACGTCAAACGCGCGGGCATGAAAGCCATCCGGGACGGTGAGACGAAATACACCGCCGTTTCCGGCACTGGGGCGTTGAAGGAAGCGATTGTCGAGAAGTTCCGCGTCGAGAACGGGCTCACCTACGCGCTCAATGAAGTGATCGCCGGCACCGGCGCCAAGCAGATAATCTTTAATGCGTTTCTGGCGACGGTGACGATGGGCGACGAGGTCATCGTGCCGGCGCCACACTGGGTATCCTACCCGGATATGATCGCGCTGGCGGACGGCACGCCTTGCATAGTGCCCTGTGAGGAAAACGCCAATTGGAAACTTCGGCCCGAGACGCTTGCAGCCGGGATCACCTCGCGCACCCGTTGGTTGGTGCTGAACTCGCCAAACAATCCCAGCGGCGCCATCTATTCGCGCGAGGAACTGGCGGCACTCGCGAAGGTGTTGCTCGCGCACGACGACATCCTTGTTCTGGCCGACGATATCTACGAACACGTGCGCTATGTCGGCGATTTCGCCACTATCGCGCAGGTCGAGCCGCGATTGCGTGACCGCACCCTCACGGTCAACGGCGTCTCCAAGGCCTATTCGATGACAGGCTGGCGGCTTGGTTATGGCGCCGGGCCCACCTGGCTGATCTCGGCGATCGACACGTTGCAATCGCAGAGCACCTCGAACCCGAGTTCGATCAGTCAGGTCGCAACCGTCCATGCTCTTAAAGGCGGCACCGCGTTTATGAAGGAGTGGATCGACGAGCTTAGGGCCCGGCGCGATCAGGCCGTCTCGATCCTCAACAAAGCCAGGGGCTTGCGCTGTACCGCGCCGGATGGCGCATTCTATCTCTTCGTGAATTGTGCGGGAACGCTCGGCCGCCGTGCGCCCGACGGCCGGATCATCGAAAACGATTTCACGTTTGCGAATTATTTGCTCGAGAGCGCTGGCGTCGGCACAGTTCATGGATCGGCGTTCGGCGCGCCGCAATACATCCGCGTCGCCTACGCGGTCGATCGCGACGTGCTGACGAATGCCTGCGAGCGCATTGTCGAGGCTTGCGCTGCCTTGACCTGAATGGTGAGGCCGCGCGCTATGGCGCCGACGTGTCCCGTTGCGTGAGACGCACCGCGTCAATTGACACTTGGGGGCCTGTTTCACGCGCTTGTCTTCGACTTTGATCACGTGCCAGCCGAACTGGGTCTTCACCGGCTCGGAGATCTGCCCTTGCTCCAGTTTAAAGGTGGCCTCGGAAAATTCCGGCACCATCTGATCCTTGCTGAAATAGCCGAGGTCGCCCAACATGAGGCCGCAGAAGCGTATATCGCGAGCCACTCTTCCTTTGTTTGATTCTGGCCTGAGCGCGTTGGGTCTCGTGGCATACCGCAGGAAGCGGAAGGCAGTTGCTCGCACCGCATGAACAATACGCCAGATCGGATTTCGGAGAGACCGCCCACGCTGGCGGTCTTTACTTTATGCGCCGCTGCAAAAGACGCTAACGGCACAAAGCGGACATCGCCTAGTCCACTGCAAATGTCCGCTTTGAGGGGTAAAGCGGATAGCGGTGGTGGCGTCACGGTCAGGCCGATGCTGTCGCAAGGCCCCTATGCGGCACCCGACCCAGCAATCAAAAAGTCGGGGACGAACGCTGTGTTCGTTTCGCTTGTTAAAGGTCCGTGTCTGTTTCGTCGGATTGAATGTTATTTCCGTGACGCGCGGCCAGCCTGTCGAGTTCCCGTCTGATAATTTCATCCGCGCTCTCTAACTCAGCATGAAGACGCTCTTCGGGCGACGAATTAAAAATCTTATTTTTTGCGGCCAGCTCAATAAGTCTCCATAACGCGCCCTGATCCCCGCCCAATGCTTTATTGACCATCACTTCAATGGCAACTGCTATTTTTGAAGCCGTTCGAACGCGGGTGCCCTCGCGTATCCTTATTTTCTGCTGCAGGATGCGATTGATCGTTGTCGCGAAATTCTCTCGACCCCGCGGCCGCCCTTTGGGATTGCCAGATTGTCCCGGTTTAAACCGCTTGTCGGCAGGCGGCCGGCCATAGCCGACCGCGCGCTTATTGTGATCCGTTTTTTCTGCATCCGAGTCGTCGTCTGATCCGTTCATATTTGCGCCCCCGAGCTCGGCATGGTTGCCTCCACCGCCGGCGGCTCGATCTTGGCGTCGGCTAAACGCCGTTCAGCGATGTCATCGAAGGTCGTTGCTGTCGTATCCAAAAGGGCAGGCCTGCCGGTGTACAGTTGCCAGCGTTGAATAATCACATCGGCGTAGCGCGGATCGATCTCCAGCACGCAGGCCCGGCGACCGGTTTTTTCGGCCGCGATAACGGTGGTCCCGCTTCCGGCAAAAGGATCGAGCACCAGATCGGAGTGGCACGAAGCATCCCTAATAACATCGGCGACGAGCGCAACCGGCTTTACCGTGGGGTGCATCGCGAGCTCGTCGAGGCGTCCATTCCGAAACGTATTTACGCCGGCATAATCCCAGACATTGGTGCGGTTGCGACCATGCCGGCCAAGTTCAACATTGTTGATGTGCGGAGCGTAACCGACCTTAAACACCGTGACGAGTTCATGCTTGGACCGGTAAAACGATCCCATACCGCCATTGTCCTTGTTCCAGACGCAAACGTTGATGGTGCCAGCATAGATTTGGCGTCCCGCCGACATCAGCTCGAACAAATGCCGCCAGTCCATGCAGACAAAATGCAGGGCGCCGTCGCGTGATGATTTAGCAGCCAATCCGAGTGAATCAGTCAAAAAGCCTGTGAATTGCGCTTCGGTCATTTCGCCGGAGGCCATGGCGAATTCACCGTGGCGGACCCGCCCGAGCCCCGATACATGGCCGTCGATGCGAACGTTGTAAGGCGGGTCAGTGAATATTAAATCCGCTTTTGTATGGCCGAGAAGGCGATCGTAGGAGACCAGAGCGCGGGCATCGCCGCAAAACAGGCGATGGGCGCCGAGAACCCAGAGGTCACCGAGTCTGCTAACTGGTGGGGAATTGCGGCTCGCAGGTAATTGATCATCCGCGGCCGGCGACAAACCTCCTGCCTCGAGCGCTTCATCGAGAAGCAGGTCGATTTCGGGCATTTCGAAGCCGGTGAGCGCAACATCAAACCCGATATCGATCAGGCCCTGCAATTCCAGCACCAGCAGGCTGCGATCCCAGCCCGCTTTCTCGGCTAACCGGTTGTCGGCGATGATGTAGGCTCGTTTTTCGGCATCACTAAGATGCGAGAGCCGAACGGTTGGGACGCATGTGAAGCCGAGCAAGGCAGCGGCTTTGACGCGGCCGTGGCCGGCCAGGATTGTCAGGTTGTCGTCGGTTAGGATCGGATTACAAAATCCAAACCGGCGAATTGAATCTCCGATTTGGCGGATTTGTCGTTTGGAGTGGGTGTGCGCAACGCGCTCAGGCGACTTCAGCGCATGAATAGGCGTTTGCTCAATCTGAAGATTGTGCATGGGCAGCTCCGTTAGGTTGCGGAGTTGCCTAATAAAAACGGCGAGACTCCGCGATGAATTTCCAAGGCCCGGCTTATGCCGGATCTTGGTCCCATCGGGCGTCCCGCCCTCACTTCGACGTTACCTGATTTACGAACGAATCCCTCGATCGCAAATCCCTCGCGCCAGGTTGCAAACCTATGTGACGATTCTCGGTAAACTTACAAGCGCACACCGCTGTCGCACTAACGATTTATTATTCCGCGCAGCTAATGGCGGCTCCAGCACGCAGTGTGCAGCGGCAATTCGCTGATCCTGCCGGGCATTTCCCTGTAAAATTCAAAACATTCCCTGTTCTTTTGTGCAGGGAATTTGCCTGAAAGTCTTTGAATTTGCTTGCGTGTCGGGGTTCGAAACATAGCAAATGCGGGCGCATTTGCTGAAATTCCCTGTTTATTTCCCTGTTAGCAGGGAATTTATAAGTGGAGACGCGTTCGCACATGACTGCGTGCGCCACCACACTTCCAGGATTTAGCGGGCGTTTTGCAAAAACTATCAAACCGGATTGAAGTGTCCGGACCTCAATAAGAAGGCTTCTTCCAGATTTTCCGCTTCTGCATCAGGGCAACCTGCTTGTCGATCACGTCGCGCTTGTAGTCGGCGTGCTTGGGCGGGATTTTCTTGAGATAGCGGTTCTTCGGGTAGATCGGCTTTTCATAGATGATCTGCGCGAGCTCGCTGCGCACATCCTTCATCCAGTTCGTCACCTGCGCCGACTCGCGGTGATGACGCAATGCTTCGATGTTAATGACGCCCGCGACGAAGGTGGAGCCGTTTGTATCGCGCTGTTTGCCAACAAGCTGGCCGCGGTAGTCGACAATCATTGACTGGCCACCACCGGCGTCGATGCCGACGGGGTGGTCAGCATCCAGATGATAGCTGCCAATGTTCGGCGCTACGACGTACATATTGTTTTCAAGCGCACGGGCGCGATTGGATATCTCAAAGATGTCATTTTCGGTGAACGGGGCCGGCATTGAGGCGCGGTAAACGACTTCGGCGCCGTTCATGGCCAGGCCGCGTCCGTTCTCCGGATAGTTACCTTCCATTGCCATCATGATGCCAAGGCGACCGATCTTGGTGTCAACCACCGGCCAGAAGGCCTGCAGATTGCGTCCGTATTTCTCGATCCACCAATCGTAGATGTCGTGCGGTGAAACCGAGCGTTCGACCGGCAGCAGCGCCGAGATCTTGTAATGCTTCAGGATGATCTTGCCATCCGGATCGACAACGAAGCCGACGTTGAAGAACCGGTTCTTCCAGTCGGGATGGCGCGCCTTGGCCTGCGCCATGATGTAGACGTTCCATTGCCGCGCCAGCTTGCCGACTTCGTCAGTCTCAGGGCCGGGAATGTCGATGCAACACGTGTTGGCGTAATCGGCGTGGTCAACGTCGAGCACCTCGTCGTTGAAGCCCATCATGGCGCCTTCCGGTATCGCCAGCAGTCGCACCGGAATGTCGAGATTCGAAAGCCAGAAGGCCGCCTTCGTCAGGCCCTTGAGGTGTTCAATGTTGTGCTTGATCTCCTCGCGCCGGCGGATGCCCCAGAAACTCGGGATCAGGCCGACCGCGTTATAAGGCTCAATCATGCTTCCCCCGCGCCGTTTAAGCCGCAACGCCCGGCAAGCCGGCGAGCGCCGTTGCCAATTCTTTCTCATCGTAGTTCTGATCGACGAGTTTGCCCTCGAAGTAATTGATATAGGCCTGCATGTCGAAATGACCGTGGCCGGACAGGTTGAAGACAATTGTCTCCTTCTTGCCTTCTTTTTTACAGCGCAGGGCTTCGTCGATAGCGCAGCGTACCGCATGCGTGGCTTCGGGCGCCGGCACAATGCCTTCGCATCGTGCGAACTCAACGCCGGCTTCAAAGCACGTTTTCTGGTGATAGGCGCGGGCTTCGATCAGGCCGAGCTCTTTCGCATGTGACACCAGCGGCGACATGCCGTGGTAGCGCAAGCCACCGGCATGGAAGCCGGGAGGAATGAAAGTCGAACCGAGCGTGTGCATCTTGACGAGAGGCGTCAGGTGCGCAGTGTCGCCGAAATCATACGCATACTTTCCGCGCGTGAGCGTCGGGCAGGCCGCAGGCTCAACCGCGATAACGCGCCGCTTGCGGCCGCCGCGCAGTTGCAGACCAAGAAACGGAAAGGCGAGGCCCGCGAAATTTGAACCGCCGCCGGCGCAGCCAATAACGACGTCGGGATCATCGCCAGCCATTGCGAGCTGCTCAATCGCTTCCTGGCCAATGACGGTCTGATGCAACAGCACGTGGTTGAGCACTGAGCCGAGCGAATATTTTACCGCCGGATCCTTGGCCGCCACTTCGACCGCCTCGGAGATCGCAATGCCAAGCGAACCCGGGCTGTCGGGGTTCTGCTTCAGGATTGCGCGTCCGGACTCCGTCTCGTTCGACGGTGAAGCAATGCACCGCGCGCCGTAGGTCTCCATCAGCGCCCGGCGATACGGCTTCTGGTCGAAGGACACGCGGACCTGGAAGACGGTGACCTCGATGCCGAACAACGCGCCAGCGAAGGCGAGCGAGGAGCCCCACTGTCCCGCTCCGGTTTCCGTGCTCAGCCGCTTGATGCCGGCCTGTTGGTTGTACCAGGCCTGAGCGACCGCAGTGTTGGGCTTGTGCGAGCCCGCCGGCGAGACACCTTCGTTCTTGAAGTAGATTTTGGCAGGCGTACCGAGCTTCTGCTCAAGGCGTCGCGCACGGACCAGGGGTGAAGGCCGCCACATCCGGTAGATGTCGCGCACCGGTTTTGGAATGTCGATATAACGCTCTGCCGACACCTCCTGCATGATCAATTCCATCGGAAACAAAGGCGCGAGATCGGCAGGACCGATTGGCTGCTTGGTTCCGGGATGCAGGACGGGAGGAAGAGGCTTCGGCAGGTCGCTTGTAAGGTTGTACCAAGCCTTCGGAATATGGTTTTCGTCTAAAACAAATTTGACCTGGTCACTCACACGACGCTCCCGTGGTTCACGCAAAGCAACAGAACATATCGAGACATTACATGGGCAGACCGCAGTTGTGAACTCGGTGCGGCCAACCGCGCCGATGTGGAGCATTCGGCCTCGCATACACCGCACATAAGCGGGCACAGAGAAATCCAATATGCCCTATTGATACGGGCCTGAAGATTTGTGCTTTAATGGTCAATCGACATAAGGGGTCCTTTGTCATGGGGGGAAAAATGTACCGAGTATTCACGCCGCTCGCGGCTGCCGCAGCGCTCGCATTTACAGCCGGCGCCGCCACCGCGCAGGACAAAATCCGTATCGGACTTATCTATACCCTGTCCGGACCACCGAGCGTCCTCGGCCAGCAATCGAAGAATGCCTTCGAACTCGCGGTCAAGGACCTTGGCGGAAAAATGGGCGGTAAGGATGTCGAACTCTTTGTCGTCGACGATACCCTGAAGCCCGACGTCGCCATTCAGAAGGTCCAGGAGTTGCTCGAGCACGACAAGGTCGACATCGTCGTCGGCCCGATCTTTTCCAATATGCTGCAAGCGATTCACAAACCGGTCATGGATTCAGGAAAAATCCTGATCAGCACCAATGCAGGCGCGTCATCGTTTGCCGGCGCTTCGTGCAACCCGCGCTTCTTCGTGACCTCCTACCAAAACGACCAAATTTACGCGGCGCTGGGCAAAGTCGCGAACGACAAAGGCTACAAGCGCGTCTATGCCATGGTGCCGAATTATCAAGCCGGCAAAGATGCGCTGGCCGGGTTCAAGAGCACTTATAAAGGCACGATCGTCGAAGAGTCGCTGGTTCCTCTGAATAATCTCGATTTCAGCTCGGACATGACCAAGATCGGCGCCGCCAAACCCGATGCACTGTTTACCTTCATGCCTGGCGGGCTCGGTATCGCGCTAATCAAGCAGGTCAACCAGGCAGGCTTGAAAGGAAAATTCCCGATTATCTCCGCCTTCACCGCCGACGAGGCGACGCTACCGGCCCTGGGCGACGCTGCCGATGGGATTTTCGGCGCGCTGACCTGGGCGCCAACCGTTGATAGCCCACAGAACAAGAAATTCGTCGCTGCGTACGAGGCCGCTTACAATGCAATCCCGGCCTCCTATGCGATGCAGGCCTACGACGCCGCCATGTTGATCGACAGCGCGGTGCGTGCGGTCAAGGGCAATGTGTCGGACAGCAAGGCACTGAGCGCCGCGCTCAAGAAGGCGGACTTCAAGTCGCTGCGCGGGGCATTCAAATTCAACGTCAATGGTTATCCGATCGAGGATTTTTACCTGACGAAGGTCGTCAAGCGCGCTGATGGAAAATACCAGACCTCGATCGTCGAGAAGGTGCTTGCGAACGACGCCGATCCTTATGCGAAGGATTGCAAACCGCAGTCGAACTAAGACGGGCGGCCGGAATTCCGATCGATGATCGGGATTCCGGCAGCGACGCCTGGCGGCAATCGAACGTTCGCCCTACCCGAAATGTTCAGCGCCAGTGCGGAAGCATCGCGCGCGCTTCGACACACAATTGCCGCCGCCAGGGTGGAAGATGGCAACAGTCGCGCAAGTCGCAGCCTGCGCAGTTGTAACGGGATAACTGACGCTGCGCCGCGATCGCGGTTGCGAGCTTGCTGATCCATTCCCGAAAGGTCTGCATCTGATTTCTTCCTTGCATCGCTGCAAGCAAAGATAGGTTCGCGACCGCCGCCAAGTTTTGACTTGAATCAATTATGCGAGACGGACGCGATAGAGAGTGGCTCTATAACAATAGAGAGCCTTAATTTGTGAAAAGGGTCAGACATAAAGGAGCGTCTGGTTGTTGGTTTCCAACCGCAAAAGATAGCCCATGGACTGTTTTACGCCGGTGCTGGTCACTGGGGCTCGTGTTGCGCTCGAGCCATTGGGCCTACGTCATCTCGACGATCTAGCAGTGGCCGGCGCTGATGCGGCCATCTGGCGATGGTTACCGTCTGCGCATCATCAGCCCGGCACGATGCGGGCTTTCGTCGATTCCGCAATGACTGCGCAGCGGAACCGTACAGCGCTTCCGTTTGCTATGATCGATCTCGCTTCGCAAAAGGCGGTCGGCTCAACGCGCTACCATCACATCGTGCCTGAACACCGCAGGCTGGAAGTTGGCGTTACCTGGATCGGGACGCTGTACCAGCGTTCGCACGTCAATACCGAGGCCAAGCTTTTGCAGCTTTGGTACGCATTCGAGGTTCTGCAGTATCGTCGTATTGAGCTTAAGGCGGACGTCGAGAATGTGAAGTCGCGCGCCGCAATTGCGCGGCTTGGCGCAACGGAAGAGGGCGTTTTCCGCAAGCACATGCTCTATTCAGACGGGCGCAATCGCGACAACGTCTACTTTTCGATCATTGATGATGATTGGCCCACGGTGCGTGCGCACCTGGAACGCAGACTGGGCTACCGGGTCAGGCCGACTTACGGCGAGATTGCGCTTCGGTAAATCAGGATGCCACTTGGCTCATTGTGCGTTTCCAGTTCGGCACAATGCTTTCCTGCCGTTGCCAGCGTTCGCACGAGCCGATGGTATTGACCAGAAGCATCGAAACAGTCATCGGACCAACGCCGCCTGGAACCGGTGTGATAAATGATGCCTTGGCGGCTACCCCGTCGAAATCGACGTCTCCGACAAGCCTGCCGTCAGCGAGGCGATTGATGCCGACATCGATAACCACCGCACCGGTGCGCACCATCTGCGGCAGGATAAGATTGGGCTGGCCTGCGGCCACAACGAGAATGTCAGCCAATATTGTAAATTGAGCGAGGTCCTTGGTCTTCGCGTGACAGATGCAGACGGTCGCCTCGTGTTGCATCAACATCAGCGCCATGGGCTTACCGACGATATTGCTGGCGCCGACGACCACAACATTCTTGCCCTCCAACTCTATCTTTTCGTGCTGAAGCAGTTTCAAAACGCCGTAGGGCGTGCAGGGCGGAAATACAGTGCCGCCCGACACCAGTCCGCCTACGTTATAGAGATGGAAGCCATCGACATCTTTTTCGGCCGAGATGGTGTGCAGAATTCGGGAAATATCGAAAGTCGGCGGCAGTGGAAGCTGAACGAGAATGCCGTGGACCTGGCCGCTTAGATTGAGCTCTTCGATCTTTTCGATCACGGCCTGCGGGTTGACGTCGGCCGGATAGTCGTAACGAAACGACCGGATGCCGACATCACCGCAGGCCTTGATCTTGTTGCGGACATAAACCTGCGACGCTGGATTGGTGCCTACGACAATTACGGCGAGGCCCGGCGGTGTCCCGCCCGTCGCAACGATGCGCTGCACGCGCTCGCGACATTCCGCGCGAATGCTGGCCGCCACCGCTTTTCCGTCAATGATTTTTGCAGGCATTCTCGTGTCTTTCAGGCGGGATTGTTGCAACGTTCCTAGTTCTTGTTGACCCGCTTCGAATAGGCCTCGATAAAGTCAGCGGCCGCCTTGCTACCCCTGGCAAAAGATTTCATTGCCTCTTCGTGTAACAGACTGAGCGCCTGCATTTTGATCGCGTTCGCTTCGTCGCTCTCGGTAATGTTTTCGACCTGGCGGGGGCGCGGCAGGTTGACGTCGATCACTGAGCGCACCTGCGTCGGAATGTTGGTCATGATCAGGATTCGATCAGCCAGATAGATAGCTTCATCGATGTCTGTCGTTACAAAGAAGGTTGTGCGGCGGAACTCGTCGTACAGGTTTGCATAATATTCCTGCATCAGACGCTTGGTCATGGCATCAAGACCGCGGAACGGCTCGTCGAGTATCATCACGTTCGGACGGTTGATCATCGAGCGCGCCAACTCGGCGCGCCTTTGCATGCCTCCCGAGAGCTGTGAGGGATATTTCTTGCGAAAGGCGGAAAGACCGACCTTCTGCAACAGCGCCTCCGCGAATTCGCGCATTTCGGCGGTGTCTTCCCCGCGCGCACGCGGACCGTACATGATGTTGTCGTAGGTCGTCATCCAGGGGAAAAGCGCGGTTTCCTGGAAGACAACGAGCCGGTCAACTCCAGGTCCGGTGACGGGCTTATCGTCGACCGTAATAGTGCCACTGCTCGGGCGTTCGAATCCGGCGACCAGCCGGATCAGCGTGCTCTTGCCGCAGCCGGAAGGGCCAATCATGACCGTCAGTTTGCCGCGTTCAATCGTAAACGAGCAATTGTGGACGACCTCCTTCGCGAAGCCTTCGGCGCCGTACGATTTGCTCACATTCTGAACGACAACCTGGCTGCCGAGCGTGGCTGGCGCAGCGCTGCGCGGGGAGGTGGACATCTGATTCTGCAATGTGCCTTGCAATGTCATTTCTGATGAACCTTAGCCTTCCGCCAACCAAGGAGTCATCCACTGACCTGCCTTGCGCAGGATGGCGCTCGATATGTAGCCGGCGACACCGATGCTGATCATGCCAGCGACAATCTGAGTATAGGAACCGCCGACATATGAGTTCCATATAAAGAAACCGAGTCCGCCGCCGGCGGCACCACCCATCGAGCCGGCACTGCCGCCGCCGGAGATCATTTCCGCCGCCACCACCACAGCCCAGGTGATGCCGATGCCAACAGTCGCGCCAACGACGATAGAGGGCAACACGCCGGGTAGAATGATGCGCCGGAAGACGTCGAATGTCGAAGAGCCCATTGAACGCGCCGCCTGAAAGTAGCGCACGTCGATCGATTGGGCGCCGCCAATGACGTTGATCACTATTGTGAAGAACGCACCGAGGAATGTGACGAAAGCGATCGACATTTCCTGCGTTGGCCAGAAGATGATCGCAGCAGGCACCCACGCGAGTGGCGGAATCGGCCGCAATACCTCAAACACCGGGAAACTGATGCCGTAAAACGTGCGGCTGACCGCCATTGCGAGCCCCAGCGGAATTCCAATCAGCATTGCAGCGAAAAAGCCTTCGAGCACGCGCGCAGTGCTGAGATAGGCGCTATGCCAGAAGCTGGGCTCCAGAATGAGCCGGTACATCTCCTTGAGGACGGCTGAGGGTGCTGGCACCTGGCCGACCCAGGGAAAGGCAACGCCAAACAAGGCCTCCGATCTTGAACCGATTTCCCAAAGGACCAGGAAGACAATGACGGCAACGATGCCGCGCCAGAAATCCTCACCAGTGATGAAAGCGGCCACCTTGAGCGGCCACTTGGACAAACCGGTCATGGTCAGCGCTCCTTCTCGCCGGCAGCAAAGGCCTTGGTGGCCTCCTCGTGCACGGCCGCGGCGGTCTCATCCATGAACTCGCGGAAGCGTTTGGTCGTAAGCACACTGTAGTCGCGCGGATGTGGAATATCGATGTCGAGTATCTTTTTCGGCTTGCAGGGCCGCGTCGTCATGATCACGACGCGATGGCCGAGGAAGATCGCCTCCTCGAGATCGTGGGTGATGAAGAAGATTGTGACGCGGTTCTTGTAGAAGATTTCGAGCAACGCCTCGTGCATCACCGATTTTGTCAGCGAGTTGAGTGCACGATATGGCTCATCCAGCAGCAAAATCTTCGGATCGGTCATCAGCGCGCGTACGATTTCGACCCGGCGGCGTACGCCAGATGAAATCTCTCCGGGAAAGTTATTTTCAATTCCGCGCAAGCCGGCATCTGCCATCATTGCGCGTGCCTTTTCGTAGGCCTCTTTGCGCGACATGACCCCCTGCATCATCGGTCCGAATGCGACATTTTCGATGTTCGTTTTCCACGGGAACAGCGCGCCGTTTTGAAATACGACAATGCGATCGGGTCCCGGTTCGGCTTTGAGCTTGCCGGGGCCGCAAAGCATCTCGTCGTCGAGATAAATGCTGCCGGACGACAGGCTGTGAAAGCCCGCAATCGCATTGAGCAGTGTGGTTTTGCCGCAACCGGAGGGGCCGACCACAACAGTGATTTCGCCAGGCGGCACGTCGAATGTACAGTGATCCACGGCGAGGACGCCGGCGTCTTGACTGCCGTACATCTTCACCGCGTCGACTATGCGTACGCCGCCTTTTCGGCCGCTCTGCGCCGAGATGCTTGGTGTCGACATTGGAACTTTCCCGGCGATGGGTTGAATGTTCACCGATCGCCTCCCAAAGCGAGTTCACGCGTGCGCCACTGCATCATGTAGTCTCCGAGAAGCCGGATCGCGGCGCTTGTCACATATCCAACGATGCCCAGCGTGATCATGCCGATGATAATCGTCGGATAGCGCACCATCGTGTACGACGTGTTGATGACGTAGCCGAGGCCGTATTGGCCGGACACCATCTCGCCGGCGACCAGAGAAAACCAAGCCACGCCGACCGAGATCTGCAGGCCGGTAAAGATATAGGGCAGGGCACCGGGAACGATGATGTGACGAAACACCTGCCAACGCTTGGCTCCGAGGCAGCTCGCCGCGCGAACATATGAAACGTCGATAGACTCAACGCCGAGCATGGTGTTGAGCGCAGTTGCATAAAATGATGCCAGGAAAGTCAGGAAGATCACCGGCGTTTCGGATCCGTGGAACATCACGATGGCGAGCGGCACCCAGGCCAGCGGAGGCACGGGCCGAAGCAACTCGAATACCGGGAACACGTATTGCTTGAAGCGAATCGACCAGCCGAGAAACAGGCCGAGCGGGACGCCGATCGCCGTTGCGAGGAAGAACGCGATCGCGATGCGACGCGTGCTGACCCAGATATGGAGGTAATATTCCTCCACGAAGATCGAGAGCCCGTACGTGGGATTTTTGCTGAGCCATTCCGAGACAACGGTGGTCAGCCCGGGCATTTCAGCAAAACGCGGCAATTTCCATACTTCGACAGACAAGTACCAGAAGCCGAGAAACAGGGCGAAGCCGATAAACATCAGATACGGTCGCGGGCTTTGCAGCCAGAGCAGCACGCGATGTGTCGTCAGGGCGAGTGTTGAGACGTGGCCATCTGCATTCCCTACGGCTGAAGCGATCCCGCCGGGGTGGGACAATTCTGTTTCGCTCATTGCGTGATTGTTTTTTTTCACTTGATTGGAAATGCGCAGTTACGGCGCCGCGTCCGGTTTGGACGCGGCGCCGGATCTTCGTTCAATTCCCGGCGTATGCGGTATCCGGTTGCGCCTTCACCTGGCCGACCGGTGCGGTGAGGCCGCGCGCCTTGAGAATGTCGGCCGTGAATTGCGGCTGCACCGCCTCCGGCCTGATACCCGTCGGGATGCTCTTGATCTCGACCAAAAACGCCGAGGCCTTCTTGATGAGATCGAGCGCTTCCGGGGTGAAGCCGTAGGCAAGGTTGATCCGAATGTCGGTGCCGCCTTCGGCTTTCGGCGTCGAGCCGAAGGCTGAGGCCCACAACGACTTCTGCTGGAAGCCGGTGGTCTGGCCGAGCGCCATCTTGGCGATGTCCATCGCATTCTTCGGGTCGGCGAAGAACAACTCGGCGTCGAGTTCGGCTTCGAGCCAGGCCTTGACGATGTCGGGTCGCTGTTCGATCAGTGCCTGCGGCATCACCAAGAAGCCGCCGTCGAGTTCGTTGACAGAGGCGCCGCTGGCGACCTTGCGGGCGAGGCCTTCCTGGATCAGGCGGGATGCGGTCGGCTCCCAGATCACGGCAGCGTCCAGCTTCTTGGCGCGGAAGCCGCTGGTGATGACCTCGATGCTCTGGTTGAGGTATTCCGACGGCTTGATGCTCTTTTCCTTGAACACGGCTTGAGCGAACCGGTCGGTGCAACTTCCTTTCGGCACAGCGACCGTCTTACCGTCCAACCACTTCAACGCTTCTTCGGACGATTTGAATTGCGGCGCGTCGGTGCGCGTGAGGAAGACGTTGCACTGATCGTAGCCGAGGCCGAGGACCGACACGATGCGTACGTCACGCACATCGGGATGGCTGGTCGACACGATCCCGGGCATATCGCCGACGTAACCGACATCGACTTTGCCGGCGAGCATGCCGTTGACGATGATCGCGCCCTGCAAGCCGACCTGGAAACTGACGTTCGAACCTTTCGGAAGATATTTCTCGTAGAACTTTTTGTCGCGCATGATCACGCCGGACCATGACTCGGTGTAGTACGGCTGATAACCGATCACGAGTTCGATAGGGTCGCCTGGCTTGCCGTAATCCTTCACCGCGGCCGCGTTCGCCGGTGTTGTGAAAGTGTTGGCTGCGAATGCGCAGAAAGCGATCAGAGCAGCGAATATATGAGATTTCGCGCGGACCCGCGCGCCGAGTTGGTAAAACATCGCAGCCTCCCTCTGTTTCTATTGCTTCTGTTGATTCCGGATCGGAAACTCTTCGGGTTTCCTTGATCCAATATCCATCGTGTTATTCTTGAACTCCTGGTTGGATTTCGCAATTGTCGGTCAGTTGTAGTATCGCCGATTGCTCGCGGTTCGTAACGTGGAAGAACAGCATCCAGCATGCGCTATTTGCGAGAAAATCGTTCTTCCTAATCCCGCAATAGAGGCCCGCTATATCGGCCACCCGTCAGCCTAGCGTCGCGAGGTGCCGCCGCCCATATACGAAACACCCGCATTTAGGGGTATTTGCCCTTCTATGAGGCATTAGGCATCGCACAATCTATCGTAAGATAAAGAGATTCGATTTCCGATTGTCTGGCGATGCCGCCCGCCGAACTGGTATTGTTACTTAATCAGGCAGACTGCGGCCAAAATGGCCTGCCGTCGTTTCTTCAGGAGCCGACCCGTGGCAGCTAAAAACCATCGTCAATGGACTTCGGAACCGACGTTGAAGCAAAACGAGTGGGTCGACAGTCGCATTTATTCGGACCCCCAGATCTTCGAGGAGGAACTCGAAAAGATCTTCAAAAAGACCTGGATTCCGGTCTGTCACGAATCCGAACTGCCGAATGCTTATGATTTCCGCACGATTTCCATCGCGCGCGAACCAATCATCGTCTGCCGCGGCCCGGATAACGAGGTTCGCGCGTTTTTGAACGTGTGTCCGCACCGGGGCATGATCATCGAGCGGCGTCCGTCCGGCAGCTTTCTCGAAGGCCAGCCATCCGGCAATCCAAAGCGCATGACCTGCATGTTCCACGCCTGGCAGTACGACATGCGCGGCAACTGCGTTTACATCAGCCGCGAGAAGGAAGGTTTCCAGGACCGGCTCTGCAAGGAAGACGTCGGCCTGCGCCGCTTGCGTTGCGAAGTGAAATTCGGCGGTTTTGTCTGGGTCAATCTCGACGACAACCCGCGTGTGTCGCTCGAGGATTGGGCCGCGCCTGCATTTACCTGCCTGCGCAAGACCCTCGACGCCGAGCCGCTTGAAGTTTTCCACTATCACAAGGCGATCGTGAACGCGAACTACAAGCTGTGGCACGACACCAATTGTGAATTTTATCACGACTTCATGCACTACCATAACCGCGTGACCGGATTTAACGATGCGTACTTCGCGCGCAAAAACGAGTCCTTTGATCACGGTCACGTGGTGGTCGGCACCTTCGAAGTAAATTACGAGAAGTACGAAGGCTTCGACAGCCGTGCGGCACTTTCGTTCCCGCATCTGCCGCCAAACCAGTGGTACATGATCGACATGTTTCCTGGCATGAACTTCAACCTGCGCGGCTCGGCTCTGCGTTGCGACATAGTCACCCCGCTCGGACCCGACAAAGTGATGATCGAATTCCGCGGCCTTGGTCTCAAGAGTGACACGGCCGAAGAGCGCCAGACCCGCATCAACCATCACAATTCCATCTGGGGTCCGTTCGGCCGCAATTTGCACGAGGATCTCATCGGCGTGCAGGGCCAAGGAACGACGATGCTCACCGGCTCGGAACCGCGCCACATTCTGCATGGCCGGCATGAGGGACAGACCATCCACGACGAGAATGGCATGCGGCACTACTATGAGGAATGGGGCCGCTGGATGAACCGGACCCCGAGCAATCCTGAGCAGCCGTTCAAGGATGTAATTTCGGTTGCCGCGGAATAAGAAAGCCGGACCGGGCGCGCGTCGAACGCGACCGGCAACTGGTCCGCAAGTCTAGTGAGGAAAAATAGTGGACGCGCATTCTCTCGTACGTGAGACGATCTATCGCTCGACGATTTTGCTCAATTCACAGAACTGGATGGGGTGGCTGGAGCATTGCGATCCGGAGTTCCGATACGCAATCCGCTCGTGGAGCCCCGAGATCAACAAGGACATGACCTATCTCGAGCTCGACCGCAAAGGGCTTGAGAGCATGGTCAAGCTCCTGCCCAAGCACAACACCGATCATTCGCCACTGACGCGGCATACGTCGGTTTATACGGTCGACGTCAACGGCGGCGCGACGGCAAAAGCGGTGAGCTCAGTCATCGTCTATCAGAATATGCTCGACGGCATTAATTCGCACATTGACGCGGGCGAAAGCCGGCTGTTCCTGGTGGGCAAGTATCTCGATACATTTAAGCTTGAGAACAACAAGGCAGCGTTCCTGAGTCGCGAGGTTCGCATCGAAAATCGCAGGCTGGACAAGGGGTCGCACTGGCCCATTTAATTCGCGCCCAAGCGCGCAAAACTAAAGAAGCAAAAAATGGCGTGGAAGCGCATCTGCGGAGCAGA
The DNA here is from genome assembly GCA_963735285.1 of uncultured Alphaproteobacteria bacterium. Lineage (GTDB taxonomy): Bacteria > Pseudomonadota > Alphaproteobacteria > Rhizobiales > Xanthobacteraceae > Pseudolabrys. The sequence continues at coordinate 70,030 of CAVTKN010000001.1, forward strand.
CGAGGTTGCAGAAAACACCGTCAAAAAATTTGATGTCGACGGCATTGCTGTTCTGCTCGTGAATTACGGCGCTGGCTATCGCGCAATCCCACCGATCTGTCCGCATATGGAAGAACCGCTGGCCGAATCTGGCGTGGTGGTCCGCTGTGTCCTGACCTGCACCAAGCATCTGTGGGCGTGGGACCTCAAAACACTTGAAATGAAAGGCGAAACCGAGAAACCGCTCAAGACCTACGAGGTGAAGCAGGAAAGTGGCGCGATCCTCGCGAATATCGAGGAGGAATTGACCTACGAATTCGAGGACGCCGAGTCAGACGACGACGATTTCTTCAAGTGAGGCCGTAATCGCGCAATGAAGATAACGGTCGAAAGCAAGCTTGGTACGTGCGCCTTCGAATGCGGCGACAAGGAAACATTGCTCTATGCCGGCCTGCGGCAGGGGCTCAATCTTCCGTATGAATGCGCGACGGGAACATGCGGCACATGCCGTGCGCGCGTGATGAGCGGGGATGTCGAGGTGCGCTGGAAAGATGCGCCCGGCGGTAAGAAGCTCAAGCCCGAGAAAGGCGACGTGCTGATGTGCCAGACGCGGGCGCTTGCGGATTGCGTGCTCCGCGTGCCATCCGAAATCTCCGTTTGCGTCGAAAATCCGCCCGGCCAGCGCCGCGGCGTTGTCCGTGATATTCGTAAGTTGACCGGCGACGTCGCTCATTTCGAACTGCATTTATCTGAACCGATGGACTTCGAGGCCGGGCAATTTGTCGTGCTGGAGACGGGCGACCTGACCGGCGGGCGCGCTTATTCGATGGTCAATTTTGACGAAGCGGCTGGCAAGCTTGCGCTGGTGTTGAAGCGCAAGCCGGGCGGACGCTTCAGTGACTGGCTGTTTACGCGCGACGGGGGAGAGGCCCATGTCGACGTATTCGGTCCGCTTGGCCGCGCAGTATTCCGTCCCGACGAAGACAAAAACGTCGTCTGCATCGCCGGCGGATCGGGCATTGCGGGGATGATGGCGATCCTCGAGCACGCCGTCCGTGTCGATCACTTCCGGCAACGTAAGGGATATGTCTTTTTCGGCGTGCGGACCCTGGCCGATGCGTTCTACCTTGAGATGCTTGCGCGTTATGTGGCGGCGTCGCACGGAAATCTCGAGGTCACGATCGCGCTCTCGGACGAAACTGTCGATGCGCCCGTGCACCCAGTTTATCCTTCTTTGAAGCTGGCCAACGGAATGGTGCACGACGTCGCCGCGCGCGCCATGGACGGCCACTATGACAACACCATCGCGTATGTTGCCGGACCTCCGGTCATGGTCGATGCTGCCATCCGAGCGCTGATTGTCGGCGGGGTGGCAATTCCGGATATTCGATATGACAAGTTCGGTTGAGTTGGCAGCGCGTCAGGCCTTTCCTGTCTGGCCGGTATCGCAGCCGGACAGAGAAATGTTCGCCAGGGCGCGCAATCTAACGCTCAATCTCGCGCAATGGCTGGCGCGCATCGCCAACAGCTATGTTGCGGATGACCGTCCGGAAGACCGCGTCTTGCTCGGTTTTTCCCGCGGGATATTTGTCACCAAGCCCTTCGATCGAGAGTTCGCGCTTGAACTGCGCCTGCCGACGCTAGAAATGCAGTTTCAGGAACGCGGCAAGCCAGTACCGCATCTCCTCAATCCCGAAGAGCATTCTCCCGCAGAAACGGAAGCCTGGATCCTTGTCGAGCTCCTCCACCGCGGCATTGAGCGAGACAAATTTTCGAAATCGCTGCCCTACGTAATCGACAATCTCATGAGCGGGGATGCCGAGGATTACGCGCCGGAAGCCTGCGTGGGAGGGCTTGAACTTCTGAACGCCTGGTTTTGCGCTGCCGCTTCGATTTTGTCGCCCGATGGCCGGGTCGCATGCCGGCCGGAGTCCCTGCTGATTATGGTGGCGATGGACACGGCCGGGTTTTCGCCGGGCGATGCCCAGCACGACGAGCCATATTTTTTTGCGGGAACTGGCAGCAACCGCCGCCGTCTCACCGCGTCACAACTGGCGAAGGAAAAAAACCCGACTGCGGCGGCCGCGGAATTTATTGGGCATGCGCCTGCGGTCAGGCGCGCTTGAGTTTTTTCGTGGCAGCCTCGGCGGTTTCGGTCACCTGCTGGTCGCCGGCAAGGCGCTCGCGCAGTTTGCCCGACTTGTTGAGTTCCTTGACGATGGAAACGAAAGCGTTTGCCATGGGCAGCACGATCTCGCCTTCCGCCCAGAACAGCCCGACTTCCTGGCTGACCACTGGGTCGACCAGCGCCAAAGCGCGCGTCCCCTGGTGCAGGCCCGGCGCATAGCCAAAATGCGAGGGAATGATCGTGCACAGCTCTGTAAATTGCACCTGGAACATCAGGTGCAGGATCGACTCGGATTCCACGTGAGGTTCCGGCGAACACTTCACGCTCTTGAACACCTGATCGACAAAGCGCCGCTCGTGCATGGATGGCCGCAGCATTGCCAGCGGCAACTGTGCGGCCTCTCGCCATGTGATCGTTTTGCGATTCTGAAACTCGGGGCGGTCCGGGACAAGCAGGCTCATTTGCTCGGTATAGATCGGCAGGGTGTTCTTGCGCCCGAGGTCGGCCTTGTCGAGGTAGGTCAACGCAACGTCGAGCGCGAAATTGTTGAGGCCAAGTTTCATCGCCTCATTGCCGATGAACTGAACGTCGACGCGCACGCTGGGATACTTGTCGCGGAAAGTCTGCAGAACCGAAGGCAGCACGGGCGACATAGACGGCATAGCGCCAAGGCGAAGGTTGCCTGTCAGATCATTTTTCATGATGGCGACTTCTTTGCGCATGGCGTCGCAGTAGGCGAGGACGCCGCGCGACCAGATGGCAACCCGCTCACCCTCGGCCGTCAGCCCGTGAAAGCGCTGGCCGCGTCCGCGCAAAAAAATCGGCACGCCAAGTTCGAGTTCAAGTTGCTTGATTCCGCTCGACAGTGAAGGCTGGGTTACATTGCAACGTTGGGCGGCACGTCCGAAGTGGCGCTCCTCGGCGACGGCAACAAGATAGCGGAACTGGCGAATGAACATCGTAGGAACCCAGCCGTGATAGAGCGCGCCACGATAATAACAGCCGCAACCCAAATAGACGATACCTAAGAATATGTAGAACAAGATTGATCGTATCTTATGTGCAGCGCAGCAGGAAATAATACGGCGATTGGCTAAATCTCATCGCGGGGTCGGGTGGTCGGGGCAAATCAATGGAACTGATAGGGATTGCTGCACTCGGGCTTGTATCGGGGCTGATGATCGGATGCATCGGCATCGGGGGGGTGATCCTTGTCCCGGCGCTGGTTTTTCTAGGTGGAATTCCGATCAAGATCGGAATTCCGGCGGCGATGCTTGCTTATGTTCTCTCTGGCCTGGTTGCGAGTTTCGTTTTTGCACGCAACAAATCAATTCATTGGGGCATGGCTGCGTGGCTATGCGCGGGTGCCACGCCAACTGCATTCGCCGGCGCCTGGGCGGTCAGTGTGGTGAATGCACGGATTCTCGAGGTCACGCTGGGGTTGCTGACGTTCCTGTCCGGTATCAACGCATTGCGGACGCGGCACGCCTCCCATGAGACACACAATGTGTCGACTGCAACGTTGGTGGGCGTCGGCGCCGGGACGGGATTTCTATCGTCGTTGAGCGGTACCGGCGGTCCTCTGGTGTTGGTGCCGATCCTCATCGCGCTGAAATTGCCGGTGCTGATGGCCATCGGGCTGAGCCAGGCGATCCAGTTGCCCGTCGCAATCGCAGCAACGATTGGCAACGTTCTTTACGGTGAGCTTGATCTCAAACTCGCCGGAATATTGGCGGCATCGCTGACCGTCGGTTCCTGGTATGGCGCCAAACTGGCACACAGCCTCCCGCGCGAACGGCTGCGTCACATCGTGTCGGTCGCTCTTGTCATTATTGGGCTCTATATTCTTGGCAACGTGGTGTTGAGAGCAATTCGGTGATGCGCGGCTATGGCGTTTGAGCGCGCCCGGCTCAAGAACGATTTTGGCGACCCTGCGGGTGAGGCACGTGCCTGCCGCGAGGGATGCGCCGTGTTCGATTTCTCATTCCTGGAGTGCGCGCGCCTCAACGGACCGGGCGCGCGCGCGGCCGTCGAGGTCTATGCCCGGCGCCCTTTGAATAAACTTGCGCAGGGCGCGATCGCTTATGCGGTACGGACCGACTCGTCCGCAGTGGCGGTAGCAGACCTGACGGTGTGGCGCACCGACACCGATGTTTACGAGGTCATGAGTGGACGACGTGAGGACGTGACGGCGCTTATGGCTTGCGCTTCGAAGCAGGTCGAGGTCGAGAATGTCGGAGAAAGCCGCGCGGTCTTTGCACTACAGGGGCCGGCCACGCCCGATGTGCTGCGTCAGCTTGGAAACGCCAATTCGATTACCAGCCTCCCGTACTTTCATTTTGCGCGGGCGGAGCTGGCCGGTACCGCCTGTGCGGTGGGACGGTTGGGCTACACCGGGGAAGCTGGTTGCGAAATTATCCTGCCGCGGGCCGACGCGCCGCGCGTTTGGGACGAACTGTCCCGGCACGCAAGACCCGCCGGATTCATTGCGGCCGATATGCTGAGGATCGAAGCTGGTTTCGTATTATTCGACAATGAATTTCGGTTGCCTGTTTTGCCCGGCGAGGCAGGGCTCGCCCAATTCCATGCGGAGCAAAACACGCGCGAAATCCCGATCAAACTCGTATCCTTTCGTGCCGAAGCGGGTCACCTATCATTGCCATGGTTTGCGAAAACCGCGCCCGAGCGTCCAACCCGGCCAGGGGTGATTGCGATCACGTCCGCGTGCCACAGCATTGCTGCGAATGGCGTGCTCGGCCTTGGCTTTGTGGCGGCATCGACTTCTGACGATGCGATCTTACGGGATCCGTCGGGCCAGTTCCGTGATATCCGCCGCGCACAGCTGCCGCTCTATGATACGTCGAAACGTCGCCCACGCATGCCTTGGCGCTAGCTTAAAGTCCTCATAGCTCACGGCGAATATACGATAGCCCGCGCGTATTTGACTACCTTTGGCCCAAAGCGCCCCATGACCGCCCATAAAACGCAGAGTGGGGCGAGGTGGTTCTCAGGCACTTTACCCACCCAACTGATCATTCGTTCAGGAGAGGAACAAGTCATGGCCGACGCGCCGGCGAGAAAAAAAGTCACCATCCCATCGCTGATGGCGAAGATGCGAAAAGGCGAGCCGATTACGCAGCTCGCCGCCTATGACTATCGCACTGCGGTGGTCGCCGATCGTCTCGGTATGGACATCCTCTGCGTTTCCGACACCGGCGGCATGATCCTGTTTGGTCATAAGAGCACAGTGAGCGTTAGCTTCGACGAAGTCATGATGATGTCGAAAGCGATCGACCGCGGCTCTAAATTTGGCCTTCGTATGGTGGACATGCCGTACTGGAGCTTCCACGTGTCCAAAGAGCAGGCGGTCGAGAATGCCGGCCGCTTTGTTCACGAGGCCAACGCGGAAGTAATGAAGTGCGAAGGCAATAGGCACCATGCGCCAAACATCGAGGCGATCGTCCGCGCCGGCATTCCGGTGCAAGGGCACATCGGCATTACCCCAATGCGTATGCCCCAGCTCGGAGGCTTCGTCGCGCAGGGCAAGACCGCCAAGCGCGCGAAGGAAATGGTCGATGATGCCAAGGCGATGGTCGATGCGGGCTGTTTCTCGATTTTGTGCGAGGTGACGACATCCGAGGTCGCGGAATATCTGGCGCAGACTTTGCCAGTGCCGGTGATCAGCCTGGGCGCCGGTAACTGCGCTCATGGCGTGCATATTATCTCGTCGGATCTCTTCCATCTGTGGGAAGAGCACGTACCGCGGCATTCACGTATCTACACCGATCTGATCCCGATCATGGAAGACGTGATCTCGCGCTACATGAAGGACGTGGTGTCGCGGTCTTATCCGGGAGAAAAAGAGACCGTCTTCATGCCGCCGGAAGAAGCACTGACGTTTGCACAAGAGATGAAGTGGGAACGCAAAGTCGACGAACTCCGCTCGGCGAACAAGAAGTCCGCCTGACGTCAGCGTGGTGACCCGGTCACCGCGCCGACCTCTTGTCATCACCAGACGGGTGCCGGGGTGTCGTCGAAAGGCGGTCGCCCCGTGCGCCTTTCTATAGTCCGTAAGACATATCCGCGTTCGGAGCCAACGCGTGCAGCTCTATCTTCCCATTGCCGATCTCGCCATCAACATTTTCATCATATTGGCGATGGGATTGGCGGTCGGCTTTGTATCCGGAATGTTCGGCGTGGGCGGCGGTTTTCTGATGACGCCGTTCTTGATCTTTCTTGGGATTTCACCGGGCGTCGCGGTTGCCAGCGTTGCAAGCCATATCACGGCGTCATCGTTCTCCGGTGCGCTCAGCTACTGGCGCCGCCGCGCCGTCGATATCCAGATGGTCCTTATATTGCTGTCAGGCGGTCTGCTCGGAACATTGAGCGGCGTTTGGCTTTTCACAAAACTTCGCGCGCTTGGCCAGCTCGACCTGATGATCAGCTTCTCATACCTCATCATGCTCACCACAATCGGTGGTCTGATGCTGTTCGAAAGCGTGCGCGCGATTGTGCGCATTCGGCAGAAGAAACCCAGCCTGCTGCGGCGGCCCGGCGCGCACACCTGGGTACACGGCCTTCCGTTCAAGATGCGGTTCAAACGTTCGAAGATCTATGTCTCGGTGATTCCGGTATGGGGCATTGGATACATCATCGGCGTGATCGGTGCGGTGATGGGCATTGGCGGCGGCTTCGTTCTCGTCCCAATGCTGATTTATTTTCTCCGCATGCCGACGGTGACGGTGATCGGCAGTGCCGCCGTGCTGACGACTTCGACGATGGCTTTCGCCACCCTCATGCATGCACTCACCAACCATCTGGTTGACGCGGTGCTTGCGCTTCTGCTGATGGTCGGCGGCGTGATCGGCGCGCAATTTGGTGCACGGAGCGCGCATAATATGCCGGCTGAGAAACTTCGATTGTTGCTCGGGCTTTTGATTCTCTCGGTCGGATTCCGCTTTGCATATGATCTGGTAACACGGCCGGAAAACCTCTATTCAATCCGCGCGCTCGGGAGCGACACGTGACGTTTGCCGCGCGGTTAGCCGTACTCTTCCTGTATTTCGCGATCGAGGCGGCTGCGCACTCCGAGGGGCTTGTTGTCACCGTAGAGCCAAGCCGAATTGCGGTTTCATCCAGCTTCAGCAGCGGCACCGTTGTGGTTTTTGGCGCCGTGCAAACCAATACGCCGCCCTCTGCTCCCTACGATGTCGCCGTGATTGTTTCCGGGCCGCCGCAGTCGGTCGTGACGCGACGCAAGAGCCGCGTTGGTGGGATTTGGGTAAATCAAGACAGTCGAACATTTCGCAACGTGCCGTCGTACCTCGGGGTAAACACATCCCGACCGCCAGAGGCGCTCGCCAGCCCGGATGTGCTTCGTCGGCAGGGAATAGGCCTTAAATACGCACTGTTTGGTGCCGGCGTCCCACCTGACGGCGATGACCCTTACCTCATCAACCTGGTGAACATCCGTATCCAGCAAGGGCTCTTTAACGAACGGTCGGGTGGGGTGACGTTCCTAAGTCAGACCGTATTTCGGACCGAAATTCCACTGCCCGACAATGTGCCGGTCGGCGACTACGCGGTTGATCTTAAGCTCTTCCAGAACGGAAAGATGATCAGCCAAACCGTGTCGTCTTTCGAGGTTGCAAAAGTCGGTGTCGAGGAATTTGTGGTCAATGCGGCCACCAATCACAGCCTGTTCTACGGGCTGAGCGTTATGTCGATGGGTTTGTTCACCGGATGGCTCGCGTCGGTTGCATTCCGGCGCGATTGAGCGTGAACGTACCCATGATTGAATATAGTGCGAAGTTGACTGCGCACGGCTCTTCGGTGGGTTTCGTGATCAGCCTGTATTAAACAGGGGGAGGTGATGGCCGACAATGACATTAGAGCAGCTGCGTATCTTTGTTGCGGTCGCCGAACGAGAGCATGTGACCCGCGCTGCCGTTGATTTGAATTTGACCCAATCAGCTACCAGCGCGGCCATCGCCGCCCTTGAGGCACGCTACGCCATCAAGCTATTCAACCGGATAGGGCGGCGGATCGAGCTGACTCAGGCGGGCCGCCTGTTTCTCGTTGAAGCGAGAGCCGTTCTTGCACGCGCTGCTACCGCGGAAACCGTGCTCGACGATATTGCAGGCCTCAAAAGCGGTTCGTTGAGGCTCGCCGCCAGCCAGACCGTTGGCAATTACTGGTTGCCACCATTGATGCATCGCTATCGCGCCAGCTATCCAGGTATTGCTCTGGCTCTCACCATCGGCAACACCGAGACAGTGGCCGATCGGGTGCGCGAAGGCGTCGCCGATCTTGGATTTGTCGAAGGGCCGGTCGACGATCAGGCATTATCCGTCACACCGGTGGCCGAGGACGAAATGGTCCTCGTCGTCAGTCCAGCGGTATCTCGACCGAAGGCCCTGTCAAAGGCGGATCTTAAAGCCATGCGGTGGGTATTTCGTGAGCCAGGATCCGCCACACGCTCCCTCTTCGAAAAAGCAATGGCGAAAGCCGGACTACGTGTTTCAGATATCGATATGGTGCTTGAATTGCCGTCAAACGAGGCGGTTCGCGCCGCTGTCGAAGACGGCGCCGGGGCTGCTGTATTGTCAAAGTTGGTTGTAGCGGCCTCGATCGAAGCCGGCTCTCTGATAGACCTCAATTTTAGTCTGCCGAGACGCCAGTTCTTTGCATTGCACCATCGGGAACGGTCGATAACGCAAGCTGAACGCGAGTTATTCAAGCTTATCGATGCGGTCTCTAAGCCTTCGGGACGACGCAGTGCCGATCCGGCCAGGCGACGACCTTAGATTCTAATCGATCCAGTCGATTAAAATAACTAGAATAATTCATTAGTCTGATTGGTAAGCGGAAGACTATCATTAAGGAAAATCAAGGAATTGCGATGCGGGCCGCCGGCGATCGCGAGCTTCGCATCTGATTTCATCCGGGGGGTACCATGTTCACGAGCAACCCGTTTGCCGAACTCTCGGCGCACGTATCGCCTGTCATCATGCAAACTTACGTGATTGTCATGGCCGTTCTGGTTGTGGCGGGCACGTTGTTCGACATCATTCATAAAAAGAGCGCCAGGTACTTCTTTGATAACTGGCGCGATTCAAAAGCAAGCGCCAAGAAGCAGGTTGGCGCCGGAGACATGATAGCGGTTGCGGTGCAGACCGCAGTCGTCGATGTCATGGCTTCGGGGGAATTTTGCAATGCGCGGCGCAGGATCGCGCATCTGCTCGGCATGTACGGCTTTGTGATCTACGTCGTGGCCACCGCGATCATGGTCTTCGCCTATCCGACGCCCGCCACACCCGCTCCCAACGCGTTGGTGACGCTCTGGTACATCGGCGCTCTGATGGTCTGCCTTGGTGGCTACTGGTTCTGGTTCTTTATTCGCGTCGATGTGGCCGCGGAGGGTCAATCGCCGTTCCGTTTGGTGCGCGCTGACCTGTTCATCATTGCGCTCGTCCTGAGCACGACCTTTGGTCTGATTTGGGCCTGGCTGCAGCCGACCGGCAATACCATTTGGGCCACCGTGTTCCTGGCGCTCTATCTCATCGCCACCACGGTGCTGTTCGTATCGATTCCGTGGTCGAAGTTTTCGCACATGTTCTTCAAGCCGGCGGCGGCTTTCGAGAAAAGAGTATCCAAGGCCAATGGTTCAGCCCAGAATTTGCCGACGCTGACCCGTGACGATCCCGAGCAACAGAAACGACATTCCATGGAGCTGTTGCAAAAAGCTCCGATGCAAATGGGACTTGGCATCAAGCGCGAAGCGCCACGCCACTATTAGAGAACAGCCCGCAAGATTTACTGGAACAGCTGGGGAGCCAACTAATGCCAACCTTCGTCTATATGACAAGGTGCGACGGATGCGGACACTGCGTCGACATCTGTCCCTCGGACATTATGCACATCGATCCGACTTATCGTCGCGCTTACAACATCGAGCCGAGCATGTGCTGGGAGTGCTACTCCTGCGTCAAGGCTTGCCCGCAGGATGCGATCGATGTGCGCGGGTATGCCGACTTCGCGCCGCTCGGTCACAGCGTTCGCGTCAAGCGCGACGAAGAGAAGGGCACGATCGCCTGGAAGATCAAATACCGGAACGGCACGGAAAAGAATTTCCTGTCGCCGATCACTACCAAGCCCTGGGGGCAGGCGATCCCCAAGCTCGCGGATGTTGCCGGGCCCACCAAGGAAATGCGCGACAGCCAGCTGCTTTACAATGAGCCAAAGTGGATCCGCATGGATGACGGCGGTTTGCATACCCTTCAGGCAGCCGGTCTCAAGCTGAAGAAAGGCGTGTATTACTGATGGCTAGCAAAACGATCGTCGAAGACAACATCGACATCCTGGTCGTCGGCGCAGGCCTCGGCGGCAGCGGCGCCGCCTGGGAGGCCAGGTTCTGGGGCCAGAACAAAAAGATCGTCATTGCCGAGAAAGCGAATATCGATCGCTCCGGCGCGGTCGCCCAGGGCCTCTACGCTATCAACTGCTACATGGGCACCCGGTGGGGTGAAAACAAACCGGAGGATCATGTCCGCTACGCTCGTATCGATCTGATGGGACTCGTGCGCGAAGACCTGCTGTTCGATATGGCCCGTCATGTCGACTCCACGGTGCACCAGTTCGAGGAGTGGGGCCTGCCAATCATGAAGGACCCGAAAACCGGGCGCTATCTGCGTGAGGGACGATGGCAGATCATGATTCATGGCGAGTCCTACAAGCCCATCGTGGCCGAGGCCGCCAAGAAATCCGCGGACAAGGTGTTCAATCGGATCTGCGTCACCCACCTGCTGATGGATGACAGCAAGGAGAACCGGGTCGCCGGTGCCGTCGGCTTCAATGTGCGCACCGGCAACTACCACGTCTTCAAATCCAAGACCGTGATCTGCGGCGCGGGCGGGGCTTCCAATATTTTCAAGCCGCGTTCGGTGGGCGAAGGCTCCGGCCGTACCTGGTATGCGCCCTGGTCATCCGCGTCTGCCTATGGGCTCATGATCAACGCCGGCGCCAAGATGACGCAGATGGAAAATCGCATCGTGCTGGCGCGTTTCAAGGACGGCTATGGTCCGGTCGGCGCCTATTTCCTGCACCTGAAGACCTATACGCAAAATTGCCTGGGCGAGGAGTACGAATCCAAGTGGTTCCCTGAACTTCAGAAAATGGTCGGCAAGGAATATCTGGATCCGGAAGTATCGCACTTGACCCACAGGCCGATTCCGACCTGCCTGCGCAACCATTGCATCATCAGTGAAGTGAACGCGGGCCGCGGTCCCATTCACATGGTGACCATGAAGGCCTTCCAGGATCCTCACCTGGAAGAGGTCGGCTGGGAGAACTTCCTCGGCATGACCATCGGCCAGGCGGTCCTCTGGGCTTCGACCGACGTGGACCCCAAGAACGAGAACCCCGAACTGACCACATCCGAGCCTTACGTCATGGGCTCGCACGCGACCTGCTCGGGCGCCTGGTGCTCGGGTCCCGAGGACGTTTCTCCGCCCGAGTATTTCTGGGGCTACAACCGCATGACGACGATAGAAGGTCTGTTTGGCGCCGGTGACGCGGTCGGCGGCACGCCACACGCCTTCTCATCTGGCTCGTTCACCGAAGGCCGTCTCGCCGCGAAGGCTGCCTGCAAATATATCGACGACGGCAAAGGCGAAGGCATCGTCGTATCCGACGAGCAGATCAATCGCCGCAAGAAGGAAATCTACAAGCCGCTGGAGCACTACAAGATCTACCGCAACGAGATCGTGGCCGGCGATGTCAACCCGCACTACATCAACCCGAAGCAGGGCCTGGATCGTCTGCAGAAGCTCATGGACGAATATTGCGGCGGAGTGACGGTCAGCTACATGACCAATGACAAGCTCCTGAATATCGCGCTCAAGAAACTCAAGGTCATGGAAGAAGATCTCGAGAGTCTGGCCGCGAAGGATATTCACGAGTTGCTGCGCGCATGGGAACTGAAGCACCGGCATCGCGCCGCTGAGTGCGTTACGCAGCACACGCTGTTCCGCAAGGAGACGCGCTGGCCGGGCTACTACTACCGCGGCGATGCCATGAAGGTGGACGACGCAAACTGGCACGTGCTGACTGTTTCGCGCCGCGATCCGAAATCCGGTGAATACACCATGGAAAAGGCGCCTTGTTATCACCTGGTCGGTGACGGCGAGTAGCTCTTAAAGTCACAGAAAGCTGCGCGTGAACATTGTTGAAAAAACTGATGAGGAGATACAGGCCATAGCCGACCCCTTGTGGCGCGACCTTGTGAAAAATTCCAACGAAGGCAAGTACGGTGAATTCGTCAAGAATTTTTCCAGCGACCTGGCGCGCGTCATGAATCAAGTTGAGGCTGGTCACCAGTTCGCAAACAGCGAGCTGGCCCGAAACCTGTCCGGTCATTTCGACTATCTCGGCATTATCCGCAGGGGCGAACACGTAACGGTCCTTTACCGGCAACGGAGCAGCAAGAAAGCAGGCGAATGGGTTGGCAGACTTGTCCTCGGCTATGAAAACGAAAAGGTCAGGATTTTCGGTGCGTCTATCTTCTGACCGGTGGATTCGACATGGGTGAAACCATTCGGGACGGCAAGTTTGTCGGGCTGACCTACAAGGTGACCGACAAGAAATCGGGCCATGTTCTCACCATGGTCGAATTCCCGTTGGGCTATGTACACGGACACAATGAAATTCTCGCCCCTTCCGTCCATATGGAACTGGAGGGCAAGTCCGCCGGCGACGTCATCGATGTGCCGATCGACGGCAATCAGATTTTCGGCCCCAGAGACGAGTCGCTGGTTTTTACCGATAATATCGACAACGTTCCCGAGGAGTATCGGCAGCTTGGCACCTCCATCCTCATGGAAAACGATAAGGGCCAGACGCGCAGCTTTCTCGTGACGCGGATCGACGACGAGACACTGACCGTCGACGGCAACAATCCGCTCTGCGGCAGAGAGGTTGTCTTTTCGCTCAAGATATTGACTGTGCGCGACGCGACCGACGAAGAGACAAAGGCGGGTGGGGCGATCATCGCTGAGCCAGATATCGACCCGTCGCTCATGCGAGCTGTTTGAATGGCATCGGACAAATTTCGGCTTCACGGCAAAAGGTGACTTATGAGCGAGACAAAACCCACCCCCACCAAAGTTCCTGACGGACATGCGCGCTTTCTGACGACGCGTCAGAAACCGGCAACCGAGAAGGGATTTGTTGGCTTCGAAACCGTCTGGGACCAGTTCCAGAAGGAAACCGAATACAAGACCCCAAAGAAGCCATAGCCTCACATGTCGAAGCTTGTCCCGCCGCACGGCTCCGAATCCGTGAAGCCGCTCTTGCTGCCGGAAGCGGAGCGGGCCGCGGAGCGCAAGCGCGCGGAGAAGCTCAGGAAGATTCCCCTCGACTCACGCGCGGTTTCCGACGTGTTTATGCTGGCCATGGGCGCCTATACGCCGCTCGATGGCTTCATCGGGCATGACGATTGGCGCGGCTCCTGCCAGGACATGAAGCTGGCCAGCGGCCTCTTCTGGCCGATTCCCATCACGCTTCCCGTCAGCAAAGACCTTGCCGACAGCATCCATGCCGAAGAGGAGGTCGCTCTCGTCGACGCCGAGACCGGCGACATACTCGCTGTGATGGAAGTGCGCGAGAAGTATTCGATCGACAAGAAATTCGAGGCCGAACACGTCTATCGCACCGCCGATCCGAAGCATCCGGGCGTGGCGAAGGTTCTGGCGCAGGGAGACGTCAATCTCGCCGGGCGTGTCATGGTGCTGAGCGAGGGCGAGTATCCCGTCAAATATCCCGACCTTTATATCCGCCCCGCTCAGTCGCGGGCCATGTTTCTCGAGCGCGGCTGGTCGAACGTCGCGGCCTTCCAGACCCGCAATCCCATGCACCGCAGCCACGAATATCTGGTGAAGATCGCGGTCGAGGTTATGGACGGCGTCTTCATCCATCAGGTGCTCGGGAAATTGAAAGAAGGCGACATTCCGGCCGATGTCCGTACCCGGGCGATCCAGGCGATGATCGACAATTATTTCCGTCCGGGGACGGTCATCCAGGCGGGCTATCCAATCGAGATGCGCTATGCTGGCCCGCGCGAGGCGCTGCTGCACGCGTTAATCCGCCAGAACTTCGGCTGCTCGCATCTGATCGTCGGGCGCGACCATGCGGGCGTTGGCAGCTACTACGGCCCCTTCGACGCGCATCACATCTTCGATCAACTTTGGCCCGGCGCGCTGCTGACCAAGCCGCTGAAGATCGACGTCACGTTCTACTGCCGCAAGTGCTACGGCATGGCGACAGCGAAGACCTGCCCGCACGATCCGAAGGAGCACATTTCGATTTCCGGCACGCAGCAGCGTGAGATGCTCTCGACCGACGCGGACATACCGCCGGAGTTCAGCCGGCCGGAGGTCGTGGCGATCCTCAAGAAATATTACGCGGGCCTGAAATCGGCAGGCTAGTGTCGCGCACCATGATCATCGCGCAAATTTCCGACACCCACATAGCGCTGGATACGCCCGACGCCGATCAGAGAATAGGCGATTTTGAACGCACGATTGCGGACGTCAACGCGCTCAATCCGGCGCCCGATGTGATCGTTCACAGCGGGGATATCGTTCATAACGGTCGGACGGACGAATACGCCGAGGCCGTGCGTATCCTCGCGAAGGCGAATGTGCCGGTCTATGTCATCCCCGGCAACAAAGACGACCGGACGAATTTGCGCGCGGCTTTTTCGCCGCACGGCTATCTCAAGCCGGGTGCCGACTTCATCGAATATTCGCTTGAGGATTATCCGGTCAGGCTGATCGCGGTCGACACACTGAGCACGACCAGCAACAAAGGCGACTTTTGTTCCGTGCGGGCAAAACGCCTGAACGATCTGATCGATGCCGAAACCAAAAAGCCGATTGCGGTTTTTGCGCACCATCCGCCGTTCGAGGTGCCGGTGGGGCCCAACCCCCTTAATTTCGAGACGGCAGAGATGATGGCGAGGCTGCGCGATGTGTTGCAGCACTCCGGGCGCGTCGTCGGTGTTTTCAGCGGGCATGTCCACCGCGCTGCGGAAGGCCATATCGGCAGCATTCCGGCGATTGTGATGCCGTGCATCGCGACGCCACTGCGCAAAGGCGAGTATCCGGCTCACATGAAGGAGAGCCCGATCTATTACATCCACCGCTTCGATGCGGATGGGAGCTTTACCACCGAAGCGCGGATTGTCGGATTAAGGCCGTCGGCCCCGGCGGCGTGCGCGTTGAGTGCCTCGGCGTCCCCGGCGGCGACCGAGCGAAAGTAACGGGCGCATTCTCTGTTCGGTTGAATTTAGCGGCGATGCCCGCTTTGCAGCGCAAACTAACTCGAATTTTCCGCCAAATTAGGCCGCGTCGATAACATCATAGAGGTAACGAGAGAGCTTTATTGCTGCCTTCGGCTAAGGTCGGAGAATAATAATAATTCCCGCGGGCGCTCTCGATGGATTGCGCCCCGTGTGGTTGCCAGGGAGGCGACGATGGAACGGCCGGAATCCGTTATTTATGACGAGAAGGCGCGGCGCATGGTCGAGGAAATGACCATGGCCGAGGCACGGCATATCGCCGAACGCAAGGCGCAAGAGCTGGAATGCGAATGCAAGGACGGGATGTTTCCGCGCGCGGCAATGACCGACCGCCGCAAATTCCTGTTCGCCGCCGGCTCGCTCGCCGGCGCGGTCGGCACTGCGACCGTGGCGCAGGCGCAGACGCCCAAGGCGCCACCCGGCGCTGTTCTTTTCAGCGTGCCTGATGATCCGACCAGGGAGCAGGGGCGTCCCGTTGCAGCTGATGGCGGCTATGGCTCTCGCTCGCAGTTCGAAACGGAAGTGCGTTGGCGCTTCCCGACCGCGAACGAAAACACATCATGGAGCATGACACCGCTCGACAAGTCGCTCGGGAACCTCACGCCGTCAGGGCTGCATTTCGAGCGCCATCACGGCGGTATCCCGACGATCGATCCGGCCAAGCACACGCTGATCGTCCACGGCATGGTCGATACGCCGAAGAAATTCACCATGGCGGACATCAAGCGATTTCCCTCGGTGACGCGCAAACATTTCATCGAATGCTCGGGCAATGGCTTGACCGAATGGAACAAGCCGACGCTGAAGACCGTGCAGGGCACACATGGCCTGCTCAGCACATCTGAGTGGACGGGCGTGCAGTTTGCGACCTTCGCGCGTGAAGTAGGCCTGAAGGAGGGCTCGACCTGGGTGCTGGCGGAAGGTGCCGACGCGGCGGTGATGACGCGCAGCATTCCGATGGAAAAAATGCTGAAGGACGCACTCATCGTTTATGGGCAAAACGGCGAGGCCCTGCGGCCTGAGCAAGGCTATCCATTGCGGCTGCTGCTGCCAGGCTACGAGGGCAACACGCACATCAAGTGGCTCCGCCGCCTCGATGTGAGCGACAAGCCCTTCATGACACGTGAGGAAACATCGAAGTACACGGATCTGCTCGCGGACGGCAAAGCGCGGCAGTTCAGCATGGACATGGAAGCAAAGTCGGTGATCACCTTCCCGTCCGGTGACATGAAGCTGCCGGGTCCCGGCTTTTACAATATCACGGGTCTAGCGTGGACCGGCCGCGGCCGCGTGCAGCAGGTCGACGTTTCTGTCGACGGCGGCAAGACCTGGAATCCAGCGCAATTGCAATCGACGCCGGAGCAGATTTGCACAGTGCGGTTTAGTTTCCCGTGGATGTGGGATGGTAAGGCCGCGGTTCTCCAAAGCCGGTGCACCGACGAAACGGGATATGTGCAACCGACGTTGCAACAGCTGATCGCTATCCGCGGTTCGAATGGGCCGTTCGGATCGATCTATCACCTGAATGCCATTCAGAGCTGGGGTGTCAGCGAAACCGGGGATGTCACCAATGTTCACGCCTAACGCCAAATGGATCGGCGCGAGCGCTTTCTTCGTTGCCATCCTGTCCACGGCTGCGATCGCACAAAGCGCGCCGCCGCACTACGGCTTTGGCAGCAAAGTCGAATCCGCCGAACTCGCAAGATATTTTGCTATACCCGCCGACGGCAGCGGGTTGCCGCCGGGCAGCGGAACGGCAGCGGCTGGCGCCAAGGTCTATGCTGACACTTGCACGGCCTGTCACGGCGATAAATTGCAGGGCAATCCGGAAAAGGGCATCGGCGGGGACCGGCTCCTCGGTGGCCGCGGTTCGCTTGCCACCAAGACCCCGATCAAGACGGTCGAAAGCTACTGGCCATATGCGACGACACTGTTTGACTACGTCAAGCGGGCAATGCCTTTCAGTGCACCCGGTTCGCTCAAGGACGACGATGTCTATGCGGTCGTCGCCTACATCCTGTCCGAGGCTAAAATCATCAAGCCGGGCGACACGATGAACGCGCAAACCCTGCCGAAAGTCGCAATGCCAAACAAAGACGGCTTTATACCGGACAGCCGGCCGGAGCTTTCGCTCTACCGCTGACGAGCGGCTGATATTGCACGGCGTTTTTAACGGCTGTTCATGCCGGTGGCGTTTTTCCCATCGATGACTGATAATTGTCATCATGGAATTGCGCCATCTTCGGTATTTCGTGGCGGTTGCGGAAAAGCTGCATTTCTCGCGCGCCGCTGAGCATCTCAATATTTCAACGCCAACGCTCAGCCATCAAATTCAGGCGCTGGAAACAATGATTGGCGCGCAGCTTTTATCGCGCAAGAAAAAAAGCGCCGTGTCGCTCACGCAGACCGGCAAACGATTTCTTGAGGAGGCCCGCGCAACACTCAGACAAGCCGAGAACGCTGAGCTGGTCGGGAAACGAGCGGCCCGCGGCGACATAGGTTCAATAGCCTTGGGTTATATATTGTCGGCAAGCTGTATTGGTTTACTGCCTGAACTGATCGAGGCGTTCCAAAAAGAAAATCCAGGCGTTTCATTGCAGATCACGCGCATGGAAACCTTTCCGCAAATGAAAGCGATAGTTGAGGGGGACCTCGATATTGGCTTCATCCGAGCCCCGCAACGTTATCCGGCCGAACTTACGGGGTTTGTTGTAGATCGCCACGCTTACTACGTTGCAATTCCGGAAGGGCACCCGTTGGCCAGGCGGAAGCAGATTACGCCAGCCATTCTGGCGAAGGAGCGATTTGTTTCCGGGCCTCTTGAAATGGATGTTGGCTTTTGGGGAAACTTGGGTGCCATATCGAAACCAGGCCAGACGCTTCATATAGCCGAACGAACGTCGGATATTTTTTCTCTTCTAACTCTGGTTGCAGCAGGTGTCGGGCTTGGAATTATCTCGGCGCCCATGCAGAACGTCGCAATTCCCGGTGTTGTATGCCGGAAAATTACCGGAGCCCTGCAGGAAGCTGAGATTGCGGTGGTTTACCGAAAGAGCGAAAGTGCTCCGGCTGTGAAATCATTCATACAACGGCTCAGAACAAAAGTGCGCGCACGTGTCTGACTTTAACAGGTCGCTTTGATGACATTGCAACCGAGCTATCGAGGTGGTTGCCGTGCTTGATGCAAGCGTGCGCCTTCCGCTTCTTCTTCAGCCAATTCCTCTCCGGGGGATTTATGCACGCAATCGCATCGTTGTGTCGCCGATGTGCCAATACGAATCGAGAGACGGAGGGCCAACCGATTGGCATCTCGTCACTCTCGGAAAATACGCAATTGGCGGCGCCGGCATTGTGTTCACTGAAGAGACCGCGGTGGAAGATCGTGGCCGCAAAACTTACGAATGTGCCGGGATATATTCCGACGGTCACGTTTCCGCGTACCGGAGAATTACTGATTTCATTCGCGGCCAGGGCGCAATTCCGGCCATTCAACTGGGGCATGCAGGCCGGCGTGCGTCCAGTGATGCGCCGTGGCACGATTTCAAGCCACTTGATGAAAGCGATGCGGCGCGTGGCCTAAAGCCGTGGGTCGGCGTGTCGTCGAGCGCTATCCCAGCTTCCCGTGCCGGTTCATCGATCCCGATCGCTATGTCAGCGAGTGATATCCAGAACATGATCGGGGTGTGGCGCGAGGCTGCCATTCGAAGCGTTGATGCAGGTTTCGATATTTGCGAGATCCACGGTGCTCACGGCTATTTGATTCATCAGTTCCTCAGCCCACTCGCGAACCGGCGTAACGACGCCTACGGCGGCGATTTAAAGGGCCGCATGCGTTTTGCCCTCGAGATTACCGAGGCCGTGCGAGCGGTATGGCCGCAAGACCGGCCGCTCTTTTTCCGTTGCTCCGCGACGGATGGTCCCGAAGGACGCTGGTCGATGGATGACACGATCGCGCTCGCACGCGAACTGTCGCATCGCGGCGTTGACGTCATAACCTGTTCGTCCGGCGGAATAGGCGGGCCGATCAATACTGAAATCGTGCCGCGTGTCCCTGGGTATCATGTTCCCTACGCCGAGCGTGTGCGAAAGGAAGCGGGCGTGAAATCAGTTGCGGTCGGACTTATCACAGAAGCGCAGCATGCGGAACAGATTCTCGGTGCTGGCCAGGCGGATTTGATCGCGCTCGCAAGAGAACTCCTCTTCGATCCGCATTGGCCCC
This sequence comes from uncultured Alphaproteobacteria bacterium, assembly GCA_963735285.1. Classification (GTDB taxonomy): domain Bacteria; phylum Pseudomonadota; class Alphaproteobacteria; order Rhizobiales; family Xanthobacteraceae; genus Pseudolabrys. Next base: position 89,713 of record CAVTKN010000001.1, read on the forward strand.
TCCACGCTGCAAAGGAATTGGGCATTGAGAACTATCTCGATATTCTTCCGCGCGGTCTGTCCTGGTGGCTAAAGCGGCGCGAGATCGTGCGCCGAATGAAACCAAACTGAAACATGGGCTCTCAAGGACCGGGTTATTTTCTGCAATGGAGAAAATTATGTGGCGCCGCGGATTGGGAGCCCTTCTGACGATTGCTGGACTGTTCGTCCACCAATCCGCGTGGGCGCAATATCCGACAAAGCCGGTGCACATCGTTGTTCCTTATCCCGCAGGCGGCGCCGTCGATGCCTTCGCGCGTGTTTTATCGCAGCGTCTTTCTGATTCATGGGGCCAACAGGTGGTCGTGGACAATCGGCCTGGCGCAAGCACCATGATCGGAGCCGATCAGGTCGCTAAAGCGCCGGCGGATGGATATACGCTTTTGCTGACCGCGGAGTTGACCTTGGTCACGGTTCCGCACCTGCATGAAAAAATCCCATACGATCCGCTCAAGGATTTTGCGCCAATCACCGCGCTGGTTTCGGCAACCCAGGCACTGGTCGCCAACCCCTCGCTCCCGGTAAATACGGTCAAAGACCTAGTGGCACTCGCAAAATCCAAGCCGGGCGAACTCACTTATGGCTCATTCGGCATAGGCTCCACGGGGCATCTTAACATGGAGATGCTCCAGGCCATGACGGGAGTGCGCTTCAACCACATTCCATACAACGGTGCCGGGCCGGCAATGACCGATGTCATCGGGGGGCACATCGGATTCATGTTTGCCGCGCTCAGCATCGTCCAGGGCAATGTCAAAGCGGGCAAGCTGCATATGATTGGCGTTGGAAGCGATCACCGCAGCAGTGCGTTTCCGCAGGTGCCGACGATTTCGGAATCCGGCGTGCCGGGCTTTGAAGCAAAGTCCTGGTTTGGCCTGGTGGCGCCGGCCGGTACTCCGCCGGACATCATCAAAAAGATCAATCAGGACGTGACAAAGATCCTCACCGACAAGGATTTCGCCAAAGAATATCTCGCTGCGCAGGGATTGGAGCCGATCCTCGGTACGCCCGAACAATTTGCTGCGTTTATTCGATCAGAGACGATCAAGTGGGGCAAAGTCGTCAAAGACGCAAAAATCCCGGTCACCAAGTAGCGTTTGCCAGGCGCCAACGAGTTCAGGGGCGGGCTTTTGCCTTGAGCTTCTGGTCGAGGCGGTTCATGTCGACCACCATGCGCTCATGCGTTCCGTCGCCGATCGGTTCGTTTTCATCGCGCGCGCTCACATTAAATTCAATGCGGCGGCCGTCGACTTTGGTCACTTCGGCTTCGGCAGTAACACGGTGTCCTGCCGGGGTTGCCGCAATGTGGCGTACATTGACGAGTGTGCCGACCGCGCTTTCGCCAGGATCGAGATAATCCCGCACGGCGTTGAGCGCCGCGTTTTCCATCGCGGTCACCATCATCGGAGTTGCAAATACGCGTGGCAGTGCGGCGTCCTTGAACTGATTGGCAAGATGCGCCGGCGTTACCATCAGCGAGTACGTCCCTTTTGCTCCGACTGGAATTTGGCGCATCGCACTATTCCTTCATGTGGGGGACATGATTGATCGCCGGAGCAAGGATGACCAGCAGAGCCCCGCATAGCCCAATTGGGATGAAGGCGGAACTCGCAATGCCGCTTACATCCCATGCCATACCGCTGACGACCGGAACTATCACCGCGCAACTATAACTGATGGTGAACATTGCGGCTGTCACGCGATGGACATCGTCAGGAGGGCTCAATAACGGTGGCAGCGCCAGCACCAAAATCAAAATTGCCGCGGCGGCGAAGCCTTGCAATGTAGCTGCCGCGACGATCCAGGGACCGGAGCCAAAGACGATGCCCAGTGCTGCTGCCACCTGAAGCGCACCACAAATGACATAAGGCCACGCTTTCCTTTCAAGTCGGCTCGCGAAGGCAAGCAACAGGAAAGAGGCCGGCAATTGTCCGATATTTAATCCTGACAACGCAGCGCTGATCCATTCGCCTTGTCCACTGCTGCGCAAATAATCGGGTATGAAGGCGTTAGTTGCGAAATATGTGGCGTTCACCGTGCCAAGCATGATGCCGAGCCGCCAAATCAAGCTGTTGCGCCAATTCGGCCACCAGCGCCGCCGTGTGGCTGTCCCATTTGCAGGAGTTTGCTCTGGCGCAAGTGTCATCACCAGGACCGCGATGATGGCGACCGGCACGCTCCAGATCACAAAGCCCCACTGCCAATGCCCGCCGGCGAGAGGCAGGACCAACGTCAGCATCAATGCGACCGGCAGGATTTCTCCGATGAGCAGACCGTTGGTGTAGACCGCGGTTGCAAATCCAATTCGGTGTGGCAGCCAAGCGCGCACCGCCGGCGGCATGCTGACTTGCATGATTGCCACGCCTGCACCCATCGCTATCGTCATGGCATAAAGCCAACCTACGTCCGGCAGTGCGCCACGTAGTGCGCCGCCGATTGCGGTGAGGCCAAGACCGACAACGAGTGCGACGCGGGTGCCAAGCCGGGCAATCAAAAGCGATCCGGGCACGGCTGCAAATGCGAACAACATCGACGGCAGTCCGGTCAGGACGCCGATCTGGGTCGCGCTCAGGTTCAATTCGTCGTGGATAATTGGAATGACAGGGGGCACCGCCAATATCGTCAGCCGCAGGGCAATTCCCACCAGCCACAACAACAGGAGCAAAGTCAGAAAACGTGCCCGCGAAGTATCGCCCATCAAATTATTCATAATGGACGCTGCTCTTTCCGGTTCATCTGAGCCGCGATTTCGCGACGCACCAGGGCCGTAAGAGAGTCCGCGCGAAAATCAAATCTAACTCCGCGAATGTTAAATGCGCGGGCGGCAGCCACATCCTCATCTTTATCGCCGACCATGAAGCTGGCGTCGCGATTGATTGGCCATTCGCTCGCGGCTTGTTCCAGCATGCCGGGAGCGGGTTTGCGGCATCGACAGCGCACCGCGAGCGACTTGATTGTTCCTTCAGGATGGTGCGGACAATAATAAAATGCATCAACACGGGCCCCGTGCGATGCAAGGTCCATCTGCATATGTGCATGGAGGGATTTTACCGCGGCTTCATCAAAGTAGCCGCGCGCAATGCCAGACTGGTTGGTGACAACAAATACGAGGTATCCGGCCTCATTCAGCAGTCGAACGGCCTCCGGGGCGCCATCGATCCATTCGAGCTGGTCGGGCCGGTGGATATAGCCGTGGTCGACGTTGAGAACGCCGTCGCGATCGAGAAATGCCGCCGGCCGGCGTGCGTCAACGTTCTCTTGGTTTTCGCTGTCGCGGTGTTTTTGGTCGGTCATTGGCTTGAGGGGCTTCGCATGCTGAATTTACCGGTGCAAGCACCCGAAATAGCCGCGAGCGGCTCGGGCGCCCGCCTTATTGTTCACTTGTTTCCGCTTGTTTCCACCTGGCAGGCAGCGCAACCGGGACTTCGCATGCGTGAAAATAAATGAAAAGCCGCTGAAAACAGAAATAAACTATGAAAGTGAACTGGCATCACCATATCCTTTTCTGACGTGATAAAAGACCCGTAGAATCAATTGGGTGCCCGATGCATCTGCAGCAGCGAATACTGGTGACCGGCGGGGCAGGATTTCTTGGCTCGCACCTTTGCGAACGGCTTTTGGCGCAAGGCGGAGATGTGCTTTGCGTCGATAATTTTTTCACCGGCGCCCGCAAAAATATCGAGCACCTACTCGACCAAAAGCATTTCGAATTGCAACGGCATGACGTGACATTTCCGCTCTACGTCGAGGTCGATGAAATTTACAACCTCGCTTGCCCGGCCTCGCCAATTCACTATCAGCGGGACCCTGTGCAAACGACGAAGACCAGCGTGCACGGCGCGATCAACATGCTCGGCTTGGCAAAGCGCGTGAAGGCCAAGATCCTCCAGGCTTCCACGTCGGAAGTCTACGGTGATCCGAATGTTCATCCGCAGCCCGAGGACTATTGGGGCCACGTCAACCCGGTGGGGCCGCGCTCTTGCTACGACGAAGGCAAACGCTGCGCTGAGACGCTATTTTTTGACTACTGGCGCCAGCACGAATTGCGCATCAAGGTCGCGCGAATCTTCAATACGTACGGTCCGCGTATGCATCCCAATGACGGACGCGTGGTATCGAACTTCATCGTCCAGGCTTTGCTGGGGCGCGACCTTACGGTGTATGGCGATGGCACGCAGACGCGATCGTTCTGTTATGTGGACGATCTGATTGAGGGTCTCATGCGGTTGATGGCGACGAAAGATGGAGTTACCGGTCCGATCAATATCGGCAACCCAACTGAGTTTTCGATGCTTGAGTTGGCCAGCACCGTCATCGAGATGACCGGCTCCCGTTCGCGCGTGGTACATCGCCCGTTGCCCGAGAACGATCCCAGGCAAAGACGGCCTGACATTTCACGTGCGCAGGAATTGTTGTCGTGGTCACCCCGTACGCAGCTCAAAGAAGGGCTGACCCGAACGATCGCCTATTTTGAAAAGCTGTTAAGTGAGAGTGGCGTGCGGGCCGTTTTGACCGCCGACAAAAGCACCTGATGGCGTGATCTCCCTTTGCCGTGATTTGTGACGGCTCTCGGACCGAAATCATTTCTGTAATGACTGCTTTTGCGCCGCCAATTTGGCTGTTGCCCAGTCACTGGAATTTGCTACCTAAGCACTTGAAATAAGGTCCAATTAGCCCGTTTAAGCGGCAGGCTGAGGTTGAGCGCGCAATTTGCTACTATGATCGCGTATTCCGGCGTGAAGGGGACTTAGTGAACATTGCATCCACCAAAACGGCGCGGTCCGGTCCGACCAGCGCGAAGACGGCCGATCTTACTGTCGTCGGGGGCGCCGGACATGTCGGTATACCGCTGGCGCTCGCGTTTGCCGAAGCTGGCCTCACCGTAAACGTCAATGACCGCAATGAAGCCGCACTGGCGACGCTCAAGTCCGGAAAGTTGCCGTTTATAGAGCATGATGCGGAGCCGCTATTGCTCAAAGCCCTCGCCGGCAACAGACTGGTATTTACGTCGTCGCCCGGCGAAATTGGGCGCACCGGTCCGGTGATCATTACCATCGGCACACCAGTCGATGAATTTCTCAACCCGGTGCCGAGCGAGGTTCAGCGCTGCATCGATGGTCTCCTGCCGCACGTCGCGGACGAACAATTGCTGATTTTGCGCTCGACGGTCTATCCGGGTACGACAGACTGGCTGCACGACTACCTCAAGCGGCTAGGCCGCAAGAACAGAGTTGCCTTCTGTCCAGAGCGCGTGGTTCAGGGTTACAGCGTCAAGGAATTGCGTGAGATGCCGCAGATTATCAGCGGCACGACGGCCGAGGCCGAACAGGAAGCAAGCAGTCTGTTTCAGAAAATTGCGCCCGAACTCGTCAATGTTAAGCCGATCGAGGCCGAGTTCGCGAAGCTCTTCAACAATGCCTACCGTTACATCGAATTTGCAGCCACCAATCAATTTTACATGATCGCGAAATCGGCAGGGGCCGACTATCAGGCGGTCATGCGTGCCATGAAGAAAAATTATCCGCGCGCGAAAAGCTTTCCGGGGCCGGGATTTTCGGCAGGGCCCTGTCTTCTCAAGGACACGATGCAGTTAGCCGCATTCGCGCGCAATCAATTTGGGCTCGGTCATGCAGCAATGCAGGTGAACGAAGGCCTGGTATTGCAGCTTGTTGACGATCTTCGGCACGCCTACGACATTGCAAGCATGACGGTCGGCCTGTTGGGAATGGCCTTCAAAGCTGAAGTCGACGACACGCGCGCATCGCTAAGCTACAAGCTCAAGCACGCAATGGAGGTTTGCGCGCGGGAGGTGCTGACCACCGATCCCTTCGTGACCACCGACCCGGCCATTCTTCCGCTTGATCAGGTCGTCGCTCGCAGTGACATCCTGATTTTGTGCACGCCACATTCGGCTTATGCGAATGCCGATCTCAAAGGCAAACCGGTTGTGGATGTCTGGGGTTTTCTTAAAAACGCAAACGTCGTGTACTAGACATGGCAGTGCGCCGTGACATTTTCGTCGACGCTCGCATTGAAAGTGTGAGCTTCCTTGTGACGCTCGCGCAACTCAGCCAGACATGCAGCGCGGTCGCGAAATGATACGGTCACTCAAACTGACGCCGCGTCAGATCTTGATCGTCCTGCACGATCTTATTGCCACTGCGGCAGCAGTCATTCTCACGTTCCTCATGCGTTTCGAGGGCGTCGCCTTAGATGAGCGACTGCGTGGCCTCGAAAGATTCCTTCCGGTTTTCCTGCTCTACGCGGCATTGGTCTATTTCATCGTTGGCTTGCATCGCAACAAGTGGCGTTTCACATCGGTTCCGGATCTCTACAATCTGTTTCGTGCCTCGACCGCGCTTGCCATTTCACTGCTCGCGGTCGACTACGTTCTGTTGGCTCCGAACATTTACGGCACTTTCTTTTTCGGCAAGATCACCATCTTGCTGTACTGGTTTTTGCAAATGTTTTTCCTGGGTGGCATGCGGGTTGCCTACCGCTACTTCCACTATGCGCGAACCCTGCAGCGCGTAAAAATAGCTGACGCCGCATCCGTTCTGGTTCTCGGCCGGGCTGCCGACGCCGAGGTATTGCTGCGCTCGATTGAAAGCGGCGCAGTGAAAAAGATCTGGCCGGTAGGGGTTCTCTCTCCCTCAGGCGCCGACCGTGGGCAGTCGATCCGTGGCATCCCAGTATTGGGAGACATCGACGATCTGGAACGGGTCGTTTCGGATCTGGAAAGTCGTGGAAATCGTGTGACGCGGCTTGTACTTGCGCCTTCCGCGCTCGCGCCGGAAGCGCGGCCAGAAGCAATTTTGATACGGGCGCGCCGGTTGGGGCTGACCATGAGTCAGATGCCCTCGCTGGATGCGGGCGGGCCGGCGGTGCAATTGACCCCGGTCGCCGTCGAGGATCTTCTTCTGCGGCCCAGCGTCAAAATCGATTACCTGCGTCTTGAAGAGTTCGTGAGCGGAAAAGCAATTGTCGTCACTGGCGGCGGCGGTTCGATTGGCTCGGAAATCTGCGACCGTGTTGTCACGTTTGGTGCATCGCGCCTGCTGGTGATCGAGCACTCCGAACCGGCACTGCATGCGGTTTTAGAATCGCTCAGGAGCGAGCACAGTGAGGCGGAAATTACCGGTCGCATTGCTGACGTCCGTGACCGGCCACGAATTATGAATCTGGTCGCGCACTTCAACCCCGATATTGTGTTCCATGCCGCCGCGCTCAAGCATGTGCCATTGCTGGAAAAGGACTGGGACGAGGGCATCAAGACCAATGTGTTCGGCTCGATCAATGTCGCCGACGCGGCCGCCGCCGCCGGCGCGAGCGCCATGGTCATGATCTCAACCGACAAAGCGATCGAGCCGGTATCAGTCCTGGGCGCAACCAAGCGTTTGGCGGAAATGTACTGTCAGGCGCTCGATGACGAATTTTCCCACCATCGTGCCACCGGCCGGCAGGCGATGCGATTGATCTCGGTGCGGTTTGGAAACGTGCTTGCTTCGAACGGCTCGGTGGTTCCGAAATTCAAGGCGCAAATTGAAGCGGGTGGGCCGGTCACCGTTACCCACCCGGATATGGTTCGTTACTTCATGACAATTCGTGAAGCGTGCGATCTCGTTGTTACGGCCGCGAGCCATGCGTTCGCACGGACAAACGGTGATGTGTCGGTCTATGTTCTCAATATGGGCCAACCGGTAAAGATTGTTGATCTTGCCGAACGAATTATCCGACTCAGCGGCCTGGAGCCTGGTCGAGACATCAAGATTGAATTCACGGGCATTCGGCCCGGTGAGCGTCTCCATGAAATCCTGTTTGCGCGCGAGGAAGAGACGGCCGATATAGGAATTCCCGGTATTGTCGCCGCCAAGCCTGTGCGCCCTTCGCTTGAAGCCATCCGGGCATGGGTTGCGACACTCGAGCAAGGTGTCGCGCGCGGCGAACGGGCGGCAATATACAACGTGCTACGGGACGCCGTGCCTGAGTTTCGTGGCGAGGCAGCGTGAGGGAATTTTGAAATTGGATCTGGCCGCATTCTTCAAAGCAGAGTTTGCCGAACACCATGACGTCGCTCGTCGAACCGAGGCGGCCTTGTCTGGCGCTTTTGCTGAACTGGTCCGCGCTTGCGTCAAGTCAATCCGTGGCGGGGGCAAGCTCGTGTTTTTCGGCAATGGCGGGAGCGCAGCAGATGCCCAGCATCTCGCGACGGAGTTGACCATTCGCTACAAGACCAGCCGGGCGCCGATTGCCGCGATTGCATTGACCACGGACACCTCTGCTCTCACTGCCGCCGGCAACGATCTGGGCTTTGACAGTATCTTTGCCCGCCAGATCGAGGCGTTGGGACGAGCCGGCGACATCGCCATCGCCATCTCGACGTCCGGAAAAAGCGCCAACGTGATTTCGGCTTTGAAGCAAGCCAGGGCCATGGGGCTTGTCACCGCGGCCCTGGGGGGCAAAGGCGATATGGCGGGCCTTGCGGATCACCTGCTGACCGTTCCCTCCGATACGGTCGCTCGCGTCCAGGAAATGCACATAACCTTGGGCCAAATGCTTTGCGGCGCCCTGGAAATCGAGCTGGGGCTGGTTTCCGCCCCACGTTAGGGCCGCCTAAGGCGTTTTTCGCGCCTAATCTTATTTTACATCGTGAAAATTGCGTTCCTTATTCTGAAAACTCCTTGACTCGGTCCCATCGCCTGATTTTCCCTGCACCCAGGGAGAAACAAACCAATGAACGCGACCATCCTGCCGGGACCCGGCACCAAGGTTCGGCCACCGAGCCCACGCGGCGGCGACCGGCACAATATTCAATCCGTCGATCGCGCATTATTCCTGCTGGAAACGATCGCCGAAGCCGGGGGCGAAGCCACGCTCACCGAGCTCGCCAACCGCACCAATCTCAATATCTCCACCTGCCATCATCTGCTCGCAACGCTGATCCAGCGCGGCTTTGCCGCCAAGGTTCCGGGTCGTCGACTCTATGCGCTCGGCGCACGCATCATTTATCTCGGGCATGCATGCCTGCAGGTCGACTTGCCGCGCCGCGCGCAGCCTTATCTGGAAGCGATAAACCAGGCGACCGGCGAAACCGTTCACCTCGCTGCCTTGCAAGGTGACAACGTTGTGACGCTAGCGGTGCGCGAAGCGCGTCACGCCGTCCGCGTCGACACAGGTCGAATTGGCAAGCTCGAAGCGCCGCACGCCACATCGGTCGGTAAAGCGATCCTTGCCTGGCTGCCGGAAGACGAAATCCGCCGCATCGTATCCGGCGGCATGAAGCGCTACACCGAGAAAACAGTCACCGAGTTTCCCGCGCTTCTCGAGTCACTGCGCATTGTGCGTCGCAATGGCTACGCGATCGACCGCGAGGAGTTTCTCCCTGGCGTGATTTGCGTCGGTGCGGCCATCCGCGATCAGGCAGGTACGGTCATCGGTGCAATCAGTGCATCGACGCCGGCGATGCGTGCGAGCGAAGAGCACGTCGCGCTCATGCGTGACGAGATCACAGCAGCGACACGCGGCCTGTCTGCCGAATTCGGCGAACCGACCGCGCAAGCCGGATCGAGCCAGGCGGTCGCAAGCTGAATTTGCGCACCGGACAAGAAAATTTTCTTTGGAGGATTTGATGTACGCACCGCAGGGCGTGAAAACCAACCACAATGAATTTCCAATACCGGACGCGCAGCGCGCCTGGGTACTAGGCGATCCGGGCCAGCTCAGCATCACCAACAAGCCTGTGCCGGTGCCGAAGAAGGCCGAAGTGCTGGTGCGCATCGATGCAGTGGCGATTTGCGCCACGGATCTGGAGATTATCTATCACGGTCCGCCGGCTTCAATTCAGGGCGGCTTGCCGTTCAACAAGGGCTTCACTCCGGGCCACGAATACATGGGCACGGTGGTAGCGCTTGGTCCCGGCGTCGATGAATACAAGATTGGCACACGCGTGGCGGTCGAGATCCACGCCGGTTGCGGACAATGCAAGCGTTGCCGCGAGGGCATGTACACCTCGTGCCACAACTACGGGCTCAATTATGGTGACGTGGACAAGGGGCATCGCGCCAATGGGTTCACCACCGATGGCGGTTTCTGCGAATACCAGGTCAACCACGTCAACACGCTTGTAGCGATCCCGGATGAGATGACGGACGAAGAGGGTACGCTCGTCGTCACGGCCGGGACCGCGATGTATGCACTGACGGAACTCGGCGGCCTTGTCGCCGGTGAAAGCGTTTGCGTCACCGGCCCGGGCCCGATCGGCCTGATGGCGGTTGCGGTCGCAAAGGCGCTGGGTGCCCAACCGGTAATCCTCACGGGAACGCGCGACAACCGCCTGGAAATAGGCAAGCAGCTCGGCGCCGATGCCGTGATCAACATCCGCAAGACGCCTGACGTGGTGGCGGAAGTGAAAAAGCTCAACGGCGGCAAGGGCGTCGACTACGTGGTCGAATGCTCGGCGGCCACGAGCGCGGTTAACGATGCGGTGCGCATGGTCAATCGCGGCGGGCGCGTTTGCCTCGCGGCGTTTGCGCATGAGGAAGTGCCGGTCGATGTCGCGCATATCGTGCGCAACAACATCTATGTTTACGGCATCCGCGGGGAGGGCAAGAGCGCTACGCACCGCGCCGAGGCTTTCATGAAGCAAAAGCGCTTCGATGCCACCAAGATCCATACGCACACTTTCCCGCTCGACGATCTGCCGACCGCGATCCGTTACGCCAAGGATCGGGTTGAGGACGCCATCAAGGTGGTGGTGAAGGCGAAGATGGACACCGCACACAAAGTAGCGGCGGAGTGACGCTTGGTTTCCCTCGCCCCGCTTTAGCGGGGAGAGGGTGGCGAGGGCCGGAGGTCCGAGCCGGGTGAGGGGCCTCTCTAGACCGGGCATCGTAATTGCCCCTCACCCCAACCCTCTCCCCGTAAGAACGGGGAGAGGGAGCAAACGGAGCGAGTCGGAACTATGCTGACCTGCGACGATTACATCACGCCGGGCTCGCTTCGCGAGGCCTTTGCCGCGATGGAGGCACATCGCGGGCGATATCGCATCGTTTCCGGCGCGACCGATACGCTTCCCTGGGCGCGCGAGGGACGTGCGGGGAATGTGCATATCCCGGCGCTGATCGACGTCGCGAAAATCCCGGAATTGCGCGAAATATCCGTCGATGACACACGGGTACGGCTTGGTGCCGCCACGCCAATCCAGCGCTTCCTTGACGATCCTGCGCTCGTCCGCGCTTTGCCGGCCATGCCGCGCTGCGCGGTGTGGTTTGCCGATGATCAAATTCGCGCGCAGGCGACCATCGGGGGCAATATCGTCAATGCCTCGCCGGCAGCCGACGCCACACCTTGCCTGATCGCGCATGAGGCCGAACTCGAGCTGGCAAAGAACGCCGGCGGGAAAATTACGCATCGACGTGTGCCGCTGGAGCAATTTGTGACCGGGCCAAATCAGACCGCACTCCAGGACGGCGAACTGTTGATCGCGGTCGAATGCAATACTCTTGCCGGATATGGCGGCAGCTTCGAGAAGGTCGGCCACCGGCGATCTTTGGTGATTTCCCTCGTATGCCTGTGCGCATTGCTCAAGCTCGACCCACAAGGCCGGACAATAGAGGACGTCCGGCTGGCCATTGCCGGCATCGGGCCGAAGCCCGTGCGGCTCACCGACGTCGAAAAATTCCTTCGCGGTGGGCCGGTCAACGCGGAGCGCCTGGAGCGAGCGGCCGACATGCCGGTGGCGCTCGTTGCGTCACGCACGCGTCAGGAGTACCGGCGCGAGGTGGTGCGCGGATTCGTGCTGCGGGGCCTGATCAACGCGGGTCACCGCGCAGGCGCGGATTTGCAGGCTCTCGCGCCTGAGCTGGAGGCCGCATATGCCTGACCTTCAGTTCACCGCGACAATCAATGGCCGCAAGGTCGCGCGCAGCGCCAAGCCGCACCAGCGGCTGCTCGACTTCATCCGCGACGATCTCAACCTGACCGGTAACAAGGAAGGTTGCGGCGCCGGCGAATGCGGCACCTGCTCGGTGTTCGTCGACGGCGTGCTGATGAAGTCCTGCCTGCTGCCGGTCGCCAAGGCGCAAGGTACGACCATTGAGACGGTCGAAGCACTCGCCAAGACCGGCGAGCTAAGCGTGTTGCAGAAGGCTTTCCATAAGGCCGGTGCCAGCCAATGCGGATACTGCATCCCAGGCATGGTGATGGCAGCCACGGCGGCCCTGCGCGTCAACCCGTTTGCCGACCGCGAGGAAATCAAGGAGCGCCTCGGCGGAAATATCTGCCGATGCACGGGCTATCAGAAGATTTTTGACGCGGTCGAGCTCGCGCGCGACGTGCAGAACGGCAGATTGCCGGCGACCGCGTTGATGGAAATTGAAACCGACGATGCGGTCATCGGCAAGGCTGTCCGCCGCATCGATGCGCCAAGCAAGGTGTCGGGCCGGCTGCGCTATGCCGCCGATATGACGATGCCGGGCATGCTGCACGTACAAGTGCTGCGCTCGCCGTACGCCCACGCGCGGATTGTGTCGATCGACACTTCAGCCGCGGCGGCGATGGACGGCGTTGAAAGCATTATCACCTGCGCGGACGTTCCGGGCGTGGACGGCTTCGGTGTCTTCGTCAATGACCAACCGATCATGGCGCGCGACAAGGTCCGTTATGTCGGTGAGGCGGTGGCCGCCGTCGCTGCGGAAGATCCGCTCATCGCCAGACGCGCCGTAGATGCGATCAAGGTTGTCTATGACGCCATGCCGCCTGTCTTCGATCCTGATGAGGCCATGCGTATCGGGGCGCCGGTATTGCACGACTATGCCCCGGACAACGTCACCAAGCATATTCCGATCCGCGTCGGTGACGTCGAGAAAGGCTTCACCGAATCCGACCTTGTCGTTGAAGAGACTTATTCGACGCAGGCGATCGAGCACGCTTATCTGGAGCCGGAGGCTGGTCTTGCCTATGTGGATCACGACGGGGTGGTGACAATCGTTTCACCAGACCAGAACGTCACCCATCATCGCCATATGCTGGCGCGGATCATCGCCAAGCCGATATCCAAGGTGCGCTTCATCATGAGCCCGGTCGGCGGCGGATTCGGCGGCAAGGAGGACATGATTTATCAGGGCATGCTGGCGCTGCTGGCGATGAAGACGCAGCGGCCGGTGCGCTTGGTGTTCACGCGTGAAGAATCGATCATTTCGACCGCCAAGCGCCATCCTTCGCGCACAACATTGCGCATGGGTCTCATGAAAGACGGCCGTATCCGCGCCCTGGCGATGAAGATGATTTGCGACGGCGGTGCCTATGGGCTCTCAACCGAGGGCGTCATGCGCAAGGCCGCAATCCTGGCGGCCGGCCCTTACGTTATTCCGAACGTCCGTGTGGATACCTATGGCATCTACACCAACAATACGCCGTCCGGTGCATTCCGCTCTTTCGGCGCGTTGCAGACAGCCTTTGCCACAGAATCCCATCTCGACATTTGTGCCGAGCGGCTCGGCCTGGACCCGTTCCAAATCCGTCGGATCAACGCGATGCGCGACGGGGCGATCACGCACACCAAGGCGAAACTCGGATCGGTCAGCCTGACGCGGGCGCTTGATGCACTTGAAAAAGCGTCCGGTTGGGAAGCCGGCACGCCGGATTCGCGCGGCAGCACGCGCAGAGATCTCAATCGCTCCGACATTCGTCCGCCCTGCGCGCTTGGGGCGCGGTTTGCGCAAGACGAGAAGCAAGAGGCGGCCGAGTAATGGCGAGAAAACGTGGACGAGGCATGGCTGCTTGCTGGTACGGCATTGCGCGTACCGCGGTGATCGATCGCGCCGCCGCGTGGGCCGAGATCGACGACGGTGGCAGTGCCAAGATCGTCACAGGTGTTACCGAAATTGGTGAAGGCATTCTCACGGTGCTCGCGCAAATCGCTGCCCATGAGATGGGCGTGAAGCCGGAGCACGTCGTCATCGGCGACAATGATACCGCACGCGCACCGGAGGCGTCGCACGCCGGCGCCAGCCGCCAGACCTATATGATCGGTAACGCGGTTGCGCTTGCCTCGCGTGAGGCGCGCAAGCAACTGGTCGAGGTCATGGCGGAGGTGTGGGACGTCGATGCCGACGTCATTCGCACCGGCAACGGAGAAATCTGGGCGGAGAATACAAATCACCGCATAACGATGGGCGAGGCGGTGCAAACATCGAAGGGTCGTGGCGTGGTGCCGGTGGGTTCGGCGAGTTTCGGCACTGACACCACTGGACTTGATCCGGTCGACGGCTCGGGGCGGCCCTGGCAGGCTTATGTCTTCGGGGCGCAGGTCGCCGAGGTCGAGGTCGATACGGTCACCGGCGAAGTCCAGGTTCTCGGCATTTGGGCCGCGCACGATGTCGGCCGCGCAGTGAACCCACAGGGCGTCGAAGGCCAGATCGAGGGCGGCGTCGTCCAGGCGCTCGGCCAGGCGCTGATGGAAGACTATAAACTGGATAGCGGGCACACCAGCACTTCGGGTTTCGCCAAATATATTTTGCCGACGTCGCTCGACGTGCCGCGGGTCAATTCGATCATCATCGAGGACCCCGACCCGATTGGGCCACTTGGCGTCAAGGGCGTCGGCGAGCCGGCCATGGTGCCGACGATTCCGGCCATCATGAACGCGATCTACGATGCGGTCGGTGTGCGTATTACGGCACTGCCGGCAACGCCGGAAAAGGTGCTGATGGCGATCCGGGACAAGAGAAGGCAAGAAGCCGAGAGAGCGGTGCAAGCCGCCGAATAAGAAATATGCGCACACAAACGGGCGGCAAATCGAACTGGGAGGATGTTATGAAGAAAATGTTTTCGGCGTTGTTCGCACTGGCTGCATTGACCGGAATTGCGCAGGCGCAGAATTATCCTGCTCGTCCAATCACCATGATTGTTCCTTATCCTGCCGGCGGTCCGAGTGACGTGGTTGCGCGTATTATGGCCGACGGGATGAGCAAGGCGCTCGGCCAGAATATTATCATCGAAAATGTCGGCGGCGCTGGCGGCACCATCGGTACCGCGCGCGCAGCCGCGTCCGAACACGACGGTTACACGCTGCTCGCCGCCAGCATGGGCTCGCACGTATCGGCACCGGCGCTCTACGCCAACCTGAAATATGACTCGACCAAGGATTTCGCGCCCATCGGCCTGACCTCGAACGCGCCGGCCGTGGTGGTCGCCCGCAAGGATTTCCCGGCGAAGGACTTCAAGGAGTTCGTGACTTATCTGAAAAAAAATGGTGACAGCGTGAAACAGGCACATGGCGGTGTCGGCTCGTCCTCGCACATGGCTTGTCTGCTGTTCTCATCCGAACTGGGCCTGAAGCCCAATCTGGTTGCCTATCGCGGCACAGGTCCAGCGCTCAACGACGTGGTCGGCGGCCACGTTGATTTTTTCTGCGAGCAGGTCGTCAGCGTGCAGGGTGCGATCAAGGGTGGAACGGTCAAAGCCTATGTCGTATCCGGTAACAGCCGCTCTCCGGCCGTCCCTGATGTGCCATCGGCGAAGGAAGTCGGTGCAAACGACTACCAGATCAACATCTGGAGCGCGATTTTCGCCCCGAAAGATACACCCCAGCCCATCGTCGACAAGCTCAACGACGCGCTCAACAAGACGCTCGAGGATCCGGCTGTGGCTAAGCGTCTCGTCGAGCTTGGCGGCACGGTGCCGGCCAAGGCAGATCGAGGTCCGGCACACCTCGCCAGCCAGCTCAAGGCCGATATTGCGCGCTGGAATCCGATCCTGAAGGCTGCGGCGGAGAAGACCAACTGATGCTCACGCGCAGCGACAGCGAAGGCGCAGTACGCGAGCGCGCCCGCGCCATCGCCAAGGCCGGCGGTATCGAACAGGCGCTCGCCAAGGGCCTGCCAAAACTGATCGAATGCTCGCTGTCGGAAGCGTTGGTGCTCGGCCTGCTCAAGCAGGGCGTGCGCAAATACTTCGCTATTTTCGGTCACGGTTCTACCGATCTCGGCAACGTGCTGCGTGTCTACGAAGACGAGGGTGCAACTCGTACCATCAATTGCCGCAATGAGGTGGAGATGGCGCACGCTGCGACCGCGCTCCGCTGGCAATACGGGGAAGTCTCCGCGGTGGTGACGTCGATCGGCCCCGGAGCGATGCAAGCCTTTGCCGGTTCGCTGGCGGCCGCATCGAATGGCGTCGGCGTCTATCACATCTACGGTGACGAGACGACCTTCGGCGAAGGCTACAACATGCAGCAGGTGCCGAAGGAAGAGCAGGGCCTGTTCGGCCGCATGACGGCGGTCATGGGTCAGTCCTACGTGTTGCATACGCCGGAAGGAATCCGCGACGCTTTGCGCCGCGGCGCGCTATGCGTGAACCACCCCTATCGCGCCGGGCCGTTCTATCTGCTGCTGCCGCTCAACACCCAGCCCGCGACATTAACCGTCAATCTTGCCGGGTTGCCGGCCAAGCCGGACCTGCCGAAGCTTGCGCCTGCCGACGACAAGGCGATTGAGCAGGCGGCCACATTGATCGCCGAGGCAAGTAAAGTCGCAATCAAAGCCGGCGGCGGAACGCGCGGCCATGATGCGACAGTGCGCCGGCTGGCGGAAGCGGCAGGTGCAGCGGTTGTGCTCTCGCCCGGTTCGACCGGTGTGCTGCCCGATGCGCACCCGCAGAACATGCATGTTGGAGGCTCCAAGGGCTCGATCAGCGGAAATTACGCAATGGGTGAAGCCGAATTGATTGTCGTGATCGGTTCGCGCGCGGTTTGCCAGGCCGATTGCTCCGGCATTGGCTACAAGAACGCGCGTGCCGTGATCAATATCAATGGCGATTTCGCCGACCTCACGCACTACAACAATACGATAGGCTTGCCCGGCGACATCAGCGCTGTGATTGCCCGCCTCGCGGCGAAGCTGGAAGCGGCAGCCGCCTCCAGGAATAAAAAAGATTGGCTCGAGATCTGCGCCGCCAAAAAAGCGGAGTGGGCTGCTTACAAGCGAAAACGCTTTGTGTGCGCGCCGCTGCGTGATGAGATGTGGCAGAAACCGGTATTGCCCCAGCCGGCCGCTATTAAAATTGTGGCTGATTTTGCCAAGCAGATCAGCGCTGCTAAATTTTTTGACGCCGGCGACGTGCAAGCCAACGGCTTCCAGATCGTCGAAGACGATCGCACGGGCGACACTTTCACCGAGGCTGGCGCATCCTACATGGGATTTGCCGCCAGCGCGCTGCTTGGCTCAGCGCTGGCCGAAAAGCCTCGCTACGGTATTGCGTTCTGCGGCGATGGTTCCTTCATGATGAATCCACAGATCCTGGTCGATGCAGTCGAGCATGGCGTGCGCGGCATGATCGTGATTTTCGATAATCGCCGCATGGCGGCAATCACAGGCTTGCAACTTGCCCAATACCAGAAAGAATTTCGCACCAATGACCGGGTGCCCGTCGACTATGTGCGGCTGGCATCAGCCGTTTCCGGCGTTCTTGCCGTGAATGGCGGCGATAGCGTCGATGCGTTGAGCGCGGCTCTCAAGCAGGCTTACGCGCATAACGGTCTTTCCGTCGTCCATGTACCGGTCTATTGCGGGCCGGACGAACTTGGCGGTCTTGGCGCCTGGGGCGAATGGAACGTCGGCAACTGGTGTGAGGACGTGCAAGGCGCCTGGATCAAGCAGGATTTGTGATAGCGCGCAACGTGCGATTTGGGCGGAAAAGCCGCGTTTTCGGCGCCCAAGGAACGGAATATCCGCCTGGCCGTTAATGTTGCGGATAAAGTCGACGCCATAATGGGCGACCGAATTCCCGTTCGGAGTTTCCGATGGAAAAAATAAAACGTGATATCGAGAAAGAACGCGCGCGGATCGAGCACGACGAAGACAATGTCGTGGTCAATTCCGATGAAAGCTTTCCGGCCAGCGACCCGCCGAGCTGGACGCCGGTGCATGGCGTCGGTTCGGGCGAAACCAAGCGCAAAAAGCCGACGGCGGATCGCTGACGCCGTCTAGAATTTCATCTTCAGAAGCTTCTCCGCGTTTCCGCAGAAGAGCTTGCGCTCGTCTGTCGGTGCGAGCCCGAGCTTTTTGACCGTCGCGATGGTCGGGGCGATTGGTCCGAGCGGCGTGTCCGTTGCGAAGACAACCTGATCGGCGCCAAAAAACTCAACGCCGCAGCGTGTGGCGTGCACGCCGCCGCCGAACATCGCGGTGTCGGCGTAGAAATCATGCAAATAGTCCATGTGCGGGCGCTTCAGCGACGGCAGAATTTTCGAATAGTCCTCGTCCGACGTGCGCTGGCCCAGCACCTTGAGGCCCGGACCGACGCGGCCGTCGTAATAGGGGATCATGCCGCCGAGATGGTGGGTGATGATCTTGAGTTTCGGATAGCGATCGAGCAGTCCTGCGAACACCATGCGCACCATGGCCACCGACGTTTCGTAGGGCCAATGGAAACACCACCACATCTCGAAGCGTGATTTCTTTTCGGCCGGGTAGTCGGGCATTACAGCCGTTCCGACCGGATGCAGCCAAATCGGCAGATCGAGCTCCGACATCGTGGCGAAGATCGGCTCGAACTTGGGATCGTCGAGCGGTTCGCCGGCGACGTTGGTGTAGATCAGCACGCCACGGGCGCCGAGATCCTTGACGGCACGACGCGCCTCGGCCACGGAGCCTTCGACATCGGTCAGGCAAAGCGCTGCGGCGAAGCCCGGGAAACGCTCGGGATGTTTGCGGCACAGTTCGCCCATTGCGTCATTCGCAATGCGGGCGAGCTGTAGACCCTCGGCTGGACTGGCAATGTCCTCGATTGCCGGATTTGGCAGAGAGATAATCTGCCGGTAGTCGCCGAACTCGTCCATTTCCTTGAAGCGCGCGTCGAGATCGAACAGTTTAGTGACGCCGCGCAACCGCTTGCCGATATTCTCGAGCTTGGGCGCGACCCGGGTCATTTCCTGGAAAAAGCGCTCCGGGAAGATGTGGCAGTAGATATCGATAATCGGGCTCACGGTTTTCCTCCCGTTTCTTCTTTAAGAACCAGCCGCCGTTGCAGCGGTAAAGCCTGCCAGCCGAAGCGCTCGGCGATCCATCCCCACAGGCCTTTTGGCGCCCACAACATGACCACTATGGCGACCGCCCCCATCATCAACAAGTAGATGCTGCCGAGGTCAGCCAGCGTCTGGCGCATGAGGAAGAAGACGATCGTCCCGACGATCGGTCCTTCGATGCGCCCGATGCCGCCGATGACGGTGATGAAGATAACGAAGGCGGTCCAGTCATTGACGCTAAAGGCCGTGTCCGGCGAGATCCGCAGCTTCATCAGGAAAATCAGCGCGCCGATCATCGCCGTGCCGAAGGCGACCAGTACGTAGACAATCAATTTGATCCGCCATACATCGATGCCGTTGCTCTGTGCCGCCAATTCATTGTCGCGGATGGCCGTAAGCGCGAGCCCGTGACGTGAGCGCAGCAAAACGACGATCGCCGTAAACACAAATACCGTGAGGCCAAGTGCCAGCCAGTAAATCTCGAATTCGCGCATCTGACGCGTTGGCGCCATCGCGATCACTGCGGTAGCCGGCAAGCTGATGCCGGAGCCACCGCCCAGCACCGAGATCTGCGAGGCAAGCAAACGAAACACTTCCGCGACCACCCAGGTCCCGATGGCGAAATAGGCCCCGCGCAGGCGAAAAATCAGCGCCGCGACCGGGACGGCGACCAGCGCGCCGATCGGGCCGGCGATCAAGATGGCGGCGATCGGATGCACGTCCAGCATGATGACCAGCGCGAACAGCAGATAACCGCCGAGGCCAACGAATGCTTGCTGCCCGACGGAAACCAGCCCGGCGTATCCGGCGAGCAGGTTCCACAAGCTTGCCAGAGCGACGAAGGTGAAGATCTCAGCCAGCAGCCGCAGCGTTTGCCGATCGCCCCAAAAGGGAGCGCATGCCAGCACAATGAACGTCACGGCCAGGAGCGCGACGCCAATATGGCTCGATCGCGTGGCGTGCTCGACGCGCGTCATCCCGACACCTTCGGAAACAGGCCTTGCGGACGCAGCGCCAGGATCACCAGGAACACGATATGGCCGGCGAGCAGTTGCCAGCCCGGATCGATCTGCGCGCCGATTGCTTGCGATACGCCCAGGATTATTCCGCCGGCCAGCGTTCCCCACATGCTGCCCAGCCCGCCAATGATCACAGCCTCGAAGCCGAAAATCAGCCGCGCTGGTCCGATGGCAGGATCGAAATTGGCCCGCACCGCCAGAAACACGCCGGCGATGGCAACGATGGCAAGCGACAGCGCCATGGCCATGGCGAAGACGTGCCGTGTGTCGAGCCCCATCAGCTGTGCCACCGACTGGTCGTCGGAGGTGGCGCGGAACGCGCGCCCAAGAGCGGTCCTATAGAACAGCGCCTGCAGGCCGGCGATAACGGCGACGGCCACAACGAACTGTATCAGCGGCAGCACGCCAACCCACACGCCCTGCACCACCTGGAAGGTCTGTATTTCGAGCGCGCCCGCCTGCAGCTTGCGGCTGTCGGCGGTAAACCACTCCAGCAGGCCATTCTGGATGATGATGGAGAGACCAAACGTCACCAGCAGCGGCGGCAGCAGGTCATCGCCGAGCGTGCGATTGAGCAGCCCGCGCTGCAAGGCGTAACCGATCGCCGCCATAACCGGCACCACCAGCAACAGCGAAGTGAGCGGATCGACGCCAAGCCCCTGCGTCACCATGAGCGCGACGTAGGCCGCGAGCACGATCAGGTCGCCGTGCGCGATGTTCACCAGGCGCATGACACCGAATATGAGTGACAAGCCGGCAGCGAACATGGCGTAGAGGCCGCCGATGAGCACGCCTTGCAGGATGACATTGAGCCACTGCATTGACGTCAAACCCCAAAATATGCAGCCGAGATGCGCTCGCGCGTGAGCGCGTGTGCCGCGCCTTGCAACGCGACGCGGCCTTCCTGAAGGCAATAGACATGGCTTGCGGCTTTGAGTGCCTGCACAATGTCCTGCTCGACAATGATCAGGGAGAGTCCTTCGCCGACGATGGTTGGCAACCGCGAATAGATATCACGCACGACAATGGGCGCTAGACCAAGGCTGATCTCATCGCAGAGCAGCAGTCGCGGGTTTGACATCAACGCGCGACCGATTGCCGCCATTTGCTGCTGGCCGCCGGAAAGGGCGGTGGCGGGAAGGTGACGGCGTTCGGCCAGCACCGGAAACAGGTCGTAGATGCGCCCGAGTGTCCACGGCCCAGGGCGTTTCGACTGGCCTCCGATCAGCAGGTTTTCCTCGACGGTGAGCGAAGGGAACAGACGGCGGCCTTCCGGTACCAATGCGATCCCGCGCTTGACCGCTGCGAAGGCGGCGGCGCGCGAGATCGGCGCACCGTCGAGCAGGATCTCGCCTTGGTGCGGGTGCATCATGCCGACGATGCTTTTCAGAAGCGTGCTTTTGCCGGCGCCGTTGGCCCCGATCACGGCGATGACCTGACCGGTCTCGACGCGCAAGGAAACCCCGAACAAGGCCTGGAAATCGCCGTAGAAGGCGTCGATCGCGCGGACGTCGAGGAGGGCGTCAGGCACTGAGACCGCCTCCTTTTTTCACCTCCCCCTGGAGGGGGGAGGTCGACCGCCGAAGCGTCAGCGACGGCGGTCGGGAGGGGGTGAACCTTTTGCCGTGTCGCGCACCCCACCCCGGCGCGCTACGCGCGCCGACCCTCCCCCTGCAGGGGAGGGTGAAGCGCGTGTGTGAAGTCGCGTCACGCATCGGCGGCGATCCCCATGTAGATTTCCGCCACCTGCGGGCTCTTGATCACCGTCTGCGGGTCGCCGCCGGCGATGAATTTTCCGCCGTGCAGCACCAGCAATCGATCGATGGTGGCGAGCAAAGCGTGCACCACATGCTCGATCCAGATGACCGAGACGCCGCCGGACCGCACGTCTTTGATCAGCTTCACCAGCACCGCGCATTCGTGCTCGGTCAGCCCGCCCGCCACCTCGTCGAGCAGCAGCACGCGCGGCTTCGTCGCCAGTGCGCGCGCGAGCTCAAGCCGCTTGCGGTCGAGCAAGGTCAACCCGCCGGCGCGTTTGTTGGCCTTTTCGGCCAGTCCGCAATGCGCAAGCAAATCGGCGCAACGTTCATAGACGGCTCGTTCGCTTTCGCCACCGCCGAAGGCCGCCGCCACAACCACATTCTCGAATACGGTCATGCCGGAGAATGGCTGCGGGATCTGGAACGAGCGCGCGAGGCCTTTGTGGCACCGGCGCTCAGGCGGGAGGCGCGTAATGTCCTCGCCGTCGAACAGCACGCGTCCCGCGTCCGGGGCCAACGTGCCGGTGGCGATGCCGAACAGGCTGGTCTTGCCGGCGCCGTTTGGTCCGATGATGCCGAGTGCCTCGCCCTCGTTCAGCGCGAGGTCGATGCCATCGGCAACGACCACCGCGCCGAACCGCTTCGAGATATTCTCCAGCGCGAGGATGGGGGCCACGGCCTCTCCTTTGTCATGCGCGGGCGTGACCCGCGCATTCCGCTTAGGAGAGCACAGTGCCTGCCTAAGCGAGATGGCCGGGACAAGTTTACAGCCGGGCCGGCCGGCGGCCGGTCCCGGTTGCCCGGCCATGACATCAAATTCAAATTTACGAAATCGGCTGCAGCTTGCCTCCGACAGGAATATTCGGCGCAGTCTTGTTCTCGGCGATCACCAGATCGAACTTGCCATTCTTGCGCTGCCATTGCCCGGCGACCAGCGCTGTCTTGGTGACATTTTTCACCGGCGCGCCGGTCCACTGGATCGGACCGACAATCGATTGATAATTTGTCGTCACGATCGACTCGAGGATCGACTTCGGGTCGTTCAGGTTTTTGGCGCGCTTGAGCACGTCGATCGCCACCTCGAACAGCGCGTGCTGGAATCCGATCGGCTGTGTCCATGGCCT
Source organism: uncultured Alphaproteobacteria bacterium (assembly GCA_963735285.1). Lineage (GTDB taxonomy): Bacteria > Pseudomonadota > Alphaproteobacteria > Rhizobiales > Xanthobacteraceae > Pseudolabrys. The sequence continues at coordinate 112,678 of CAVTKN010000001.1, forward strand.
GTTGGTGGCTTTTGTATAAGCGTCGGTGAGTTGCTGGCAGCTCTGGCCAGTGAGACCGGATTTGAAAGGGTGATTGGGTGTCCACCAGATTTCGCTGCTCAGTCCGTTGCCGCGCTCGCCCAGGGAGTCGATCACGGAGGGAAACAGCAGCGCCTTGCCGATGGTCACAATCTTCGGTTTGAAGCCCTGCTGAGCTGCCTGCGACCAGAAGGTTGCGAAGTCGGGCGGGATCATGTTGCCGGTGACGATCTCGGCGCCCGCCGCCTTGAAGGCGGAAATCTGCGAGGTGAAATCGTTGTTCATCAGCTGGTAGCGGCCGGGGTCGTGCAGTTTGTAGCCGGCGGCGGCCAAGGCGGGCGGCAGGCCGAGCTTGGGATCGCCCCAGGCATTGCCGTCGGCGTCGTTGGGGAAAAGCCCACCGACAACCTTGTTTGTCGGCAGCGTGTCCCACAATGCCAGGAACGAGCCGATCACATCCTCAAGGCCCCAGAAGAAATGATAGGTCCAGGTGAAGCCTTTCTTCGGGTCACCCTTGCGCCCGAAGAAATACGGCTGCCACGGGCAGTTTGTGGTGATGCAGGGCACCTCGTTGACCTCGGCCTGATCGGACACCGGATTGGTCGTGTCAGGCGTGGCTGAGCCGACGATCAGGTTGACCTTGTCGCCGAGGATCAGTTCGGACGCGACCTCCGCCGCGCGGCTGCCGCTCGACTGGCTATCCTTCGAGATGATCTCAACCTTGTAGGTCTTGCCGCCGTTGGAAAGACCTTGGCTCAGGATGCCGCGCACCTGTTCGAGGATAAATGAATCGGCTTCACCGAAGCCCGCGAGCGGACCGGTCTTCGGACTGACATGGCCGATCTTGATGACCTGCGACTGCGCTTCTGCCGGCAACACGTGTAGGACCGCGGGCGCGGCGAGGGCGCCGATACCGGTCTTAACCAACGTGCGGCGTGAAATTATGCTGTCCGTCATGGTCGTCTCCCCCGGTTTACGCGCTCAGGAATCCTGGGCGCGCGCTTTTTTAAGATGCTGCAATACTTTCGAACGTAAGGCCGCTTGCTGTTCCGCGCTCCATTTGCGGAAGCCTTCCCCTGATTTGAAGCCGAGCTTTCCATCCTGCACAAGTTTTTCGAGATAGGGCGACGGGCGCGGCCGGCTGTCGATGTCCGGCAACACGGTCTTGTGAATCGCGAGCGTCAGATCGGTGCCGACCATGTCGGCATTCTCCAGCGGGCCGAGTACCGCGAGCCTGCGGCCAAACGCGGCCTTGATCACATTGTCCACGGTCTCGGCATCGCAAATGCCTTGCTCGACCAGTGCGACCGCCTCGCGCCACAGCGCATGTTGCAGACGGTTGCCAATGAAGCCGGGCACGTCTTTCTTCACATGCGCAGGCTTTTTGCCGGCATCGGCATGCAGCTTCATAGTGAAGTCAACGGCCTGGGGCGTGGTCCATTGGGTCTCGATGACTTCGACCAGCGGCACCAGATAAGGCGGATTCCACCAATGGGTGCCGAGCGCGCGTTCGCGCTTCTGCAGTCCCTGCATGATCGACGTGATCGGAATGACCGATGTATTGCTGGCGAGAATGGTGTCCGGCCGCACATGCTTCTCGATCTCGTCGAACAATCTTTGCTTGAGCGGTAAGTCCTCCAGCACTGCTTCGACCACGTAGTCTGCCGCGCGCACCGCTTGTGCGAGATCGCTGACGGGCGTCACCCGCTCGACGGCGTGCTCGTCATCGCCGAGATCTTTCAGGTTGGTGAGGATGCGGACTTTGGCGGTGTCGAGATTGCCTTGAACCGAGTCGTAGATCGTCACGTCATGGCCGGCGAGCGCGAACACCTGGGCGATGCCGTGGCCCATCAGGCCGGCGCCGATCACCGCGATGCGCGCTTTCGCCATTGTCAGCCCGCCGTATAGCCACCGTCAGCGTACAGGATGTGGCCGGTGTAGAAGTCCGAGGCCTTCGACGCGAGAAACAGGAGCGGGCCCGCCAGGTCTTCCGGCTCACCCAGGCGTCCCTTCGGTACGCGGGCGAGGAAGCCCTTGCGCACAGTCTGCGCGCGCTCGGTATCCTCGTACATCCAGGCGGTCAGCGGTGAGCGGAAAACAGTCGGTCCCAGCGCGTTCACGGTGATGCCAGTCTCGCCCCATTCGCAGCCCAAGGCCTTGGTGATGCCGTCGACCGCAGATTTTGAAGCGCAATAGGCGCTGTAGCCGGCGGGGTGGCCGAGCAATCCGCGCGCCGATGATGTGAGGATGACCTTGCCGCCGCCACCCTGCTTGAGCATTTGCCTGCCGGCCGCGCGCGCCATCAGCCATGACTGATTGACGTTGGCATCCATCACATCAAGGAAATCTTCCACTTTCTGGTCGACGATTTTCGAAACTTTATTGAGGCCGGAGGCGACCACCAAAATGTCGACGCGGCCGAATTTGTCGACCGCAGCCTTGACGATCTTGTCGCAGTTTTCTTCGGAGCTCGGGCGGAGCGCGACGATCTCGCTCTTGCCGCCGAGCGTTTCGCATTCGGCAGCGACTTTCTTCAACTCGTCGAGTTTGCTTGCCGCCAATACGACATTGGCCCCGGCGCCGGCAAACGTCTTTGCGGCGAGTGCACCGAAGGCGCCCGACGCGCCGGTGATGATGGCGGTCTTGCCCTTGATGTCGAACAGGCCAAGTGGATTTTTCAGGAAGGCTTCGGACATCGGACGCTCCTCACAACTTTTCTCTTTGTCATGGCCGGGCTTGTCCCGGCCATCTCGCTTAGGCGGGCACGGCCGTGCGTCCCTTATCGGGATTGCCGGGACAAGCCCGGCAATGACAAGAAACTATTTTGGCGGCATTGCCACCGCGACCACGATGCTGCACACCTCATTGCCGCGGTTGATGATCTCGCGCGTTTCATTCGGCTCGATCACGCAAGAATCGTTCGCCTTAAGCACTGTCTCCTTGCCGTTGACAATCACGGTCAATTCGCCGCGCAGCACGAAATAGACCTTTTCCGGTGGCGAGGCGTCGGGGCCCGCGCCGCCGCCAGGAAGGAAGTGTGAATAGCCGAACACAAGGCCCTTGGTGCCACCGGCCTCGGCGCCGAACATGCGCAGCGAGGTGTAGTTGCGGTGGTTGGGCGCCTCGTATGGCTTTGCATCGTTGAATCGTTTGACGTGCATCAGAACTTGCTCCCCTTCTCGATACGGAATTTCTGCTTGGGGTCGAGGATGGCGACCAACCGCACGATGCAGCCATCGCCGCGGTCCCAATTCCAGGGGAAATAGGCAAAGGTGACACGCTTTCCGGTGACCTTGTCGATGTCGCCGCCGACATTCTCGATGCCCATGATTCCGTTCTTGAAAAGAATGCGGTGTACCGGCTCCCATTCCGGGAAGTCGTCCTTCCAGTCGCGCCCGCCGGACCACTCGCGATATTCCTCGGCGAGATGCGGGTGCAATGGGCCGTTGCGCTGCGGGCCGATGGCGGTCGCGAGCGGGTGGTCGTTGGCTTGCGTATCATGGCCGACCACCTTGACCTTTTTCTTGACGAACCATTCGCCGGCCGATGGCACAAACCCGGGCGCGCGGCAGAAATAGTCTTCGCTGTCCTCGTAAAACTTGTGCCAGCCGGTGTTGATGATCACCACGTCGCGCGGCCGCACGATCTTGCCGCAGGCCTTTTCGAGATCATCGCCGGTGATCGGCTCCCACTTGTTCTTCGGGATCGACACCACGATTCCGGATCCGAAAAAGTGCGGCAGTGGCACCTCGTCGATAAAAGGTGTCCCCTGAATCACATGCGCGGGTGCGTCGATATGCGTGGTATTGTGCATTGACGTCGTGATGCGCTGCGACAGCACGCCCGACTTCGCCATGTAGTGGATGCGCTCGATCTTAACGTCCTCGAAGTAAGGCCAGTTCGGGGACTGATAGCCGAAGCGATGGGACAGATTGTAGAATTCCAGCCCCATGCTGTTCTTGAGATTTTCTTCGAACATCACGCCGCGAATTCGTTTTGCCACGGCATCCTCCCTTTAAGTTTATTTGTTAGCTGTTGCGAATGGGCCGCCGCTGTCAGGCGGCGGCGGAATTCATATGGCTCTCCAGTGCGTTTTTGGTGGCGATCAGGCGTTCCGCAATCAGCGTCGCCCGGTTGGCGAAGCGTTGGCTGGGTACCGGTACGGAAATAGCAACGGCGTTGCCAAGCGGATCATGGAGGGCGACGCCGACGGCGCAGACCCCAAGTGTGTGTTCTTCACGATCGTACGCAACTCCGTTCCGGCGCGCCGGTTTGAGCTCGGCGAGCAACGCGTCCAGACGCGTGAGTGTCTTCGGCGTGCGTGCTTCGTAAGTCCGGCCGATCAGTGCTTCCACGGCCGAATCGGCCAGCTGCGCCAGGTAGGCCTTGCCATTGGCGGTGCAGTAAAGCGGAAACGTATCGCCGACCGCCGACACCGCGCGCAGGCGCTGCGACCCTATGACCTGATCGATAAAGACAAGATGATCTTTCTTGACGGTCGAGAGGTCGACGGTTTCATGAAGTTCTTCCGAAAGCCGTTCCAGAAATGGCCGTGCCTGCGAAATGAAGTCGCTACGCACTGACGCCGCCAGCCGCAGAATGGTCGGCCCAAGCCGCACGCGTCCGTTCGGCGTTGCCGCGATCACGAGCTTTTCGGTTTCGAGGGCGGAGACGATGCGCTGAACGGTCGAGCGCGCCAGGTTCACACGCTGGGCAATCTGGCCGAGGCTCAAGCCCGCATTCTCGTCTTCGAGGGCGCGCAGGATGGTGGCCGCACGCGCGATCACCTGCACCTGGCTCTTGTCGTTGGTGACGAGACGATTCATCACGCGCTCCACCCACCCGGAACCGGCGGTCTTTTGCCGCCTTGCATCGTGGGACACGTTAGCCCAAAATCCGATACAGGTAAAAGAGGAATATCGGGCCGCTGTGGCCCGAACTGAGGAACGCCATGGTCAAGAAAATTGCACTCGAAGAACACTTCCTGGATCCCGCCACCGAGCCCTACTGGCGTCCGACCATGGTCGACGTCGCGCCGGCGCAAGACGGCACAGCTTTATGCAAGCCTGACCGATTTCGGCGAACAGCGGCTGGCCATGATGGACAAGACCGGCATCTCGCGGGTGGTCCTGTCGATCGCCGGTCCGGCGTACAGGTCGAGCGCGACACCGCGACTGCTATCCGCAACGCGCGCGCTTCGAACGATTTCCTCGCCAAGGAAGTGCAGAAGCGTCCGGACCGCTATTCCGGATTTGCGCACCTGGCGATGCAGGATGCCAAGGCCGCCGCCGACGAACTCGAGCGTTGCGTGCGCGAGCTCAAGTTCTGCGGGGCCATGATCAATGGCCACACCAACGGCAAATATCTCGACGACCGGTCCTACGATCCGTTCTGGGAACGGGCCGCGGCATTCGGCGCGCCGATCTATCTGCACCCCGCCGATCCGGTCGCGCAACCTTGCCGTCGATTGCCGGCTACAACGTGCTGGCGCGGCCGATGTGGGGCTGGGGCGTTGAAACCGGCTCGCACGCGCTGCGCATCATCTGCGGCGGTGTCTTTCACCGTTATCCGAAAGCCAAGCTCGTGCTCGGCCATCTGGGTGAGACTTTGCCGTTCCAGCTCTGGCGCTTCGACAGCCGCTCGGCGCCCTATGGCTGGAACCTGCCGAAGCCGCCGTCGCAATATCTCAAGGAAAACGTCTGGGTGACGACGTCCGGTATGTACGATCTTCCGCCGGTGCGCTGCTCGCTCGATGCGCTGGGACGCGACCGCGTCATGTTCTCGGCCGATTTTCCGTTCGACTGGCCGGGTTGCGAATTTCTAGACACGGTGCTCGCTCGACGAAGGCGTACGTGCGGACATCGCGTACAACAACGCGGCGAAGTTGTTGGGAATCTAGGTTGTCATGTGCCCGGCCATGACGCCTGCGGCGTCACTTCGCGTCGATCACCCGCACCGGCTTGCCATCGAGAAACGCGCGGATATCCTCCACGGCGTCGGGGAAATACTTCCGGTAGTTTTGCTCGCTCACATAGCCGAGGTGCGGCGTGATGACGACATTGTCCATCTTCCGGAACGGGTGATCGAGCGGCAGCGGCTCGACGTCGAACACATCGAGGCCGGCGCCGGCGATTGTTTTGTTCTGCAGCGCCGCGATCAGCGCTTTTTCGTCGACGATCGGTCCGCGCGAGGTATTGATCAGGTAGGACGTCTTTTTCATCAGGCCGAGTTCTTTCGCGCCGACCAGGCCGCGCGAGCGGTCGCTCAGCACCACATGGATGGTGATGAAGTCGGCGTTGCGGAACAGATCCTCCTTGGAGACGAGCTCGGCGCCGCCGGCTTGCGCTTTCTCCGCCGTCAGGTTCTGGCTCCAGGCGATGGTCTTCATGCCGAAGGCCTTGCCGACCGTCGCCGAGCGTTGGCCGAGTTTGCCGAGCCCGAGAATGCCAAGCGTCTGCCCTTCGAGGTCGCGGCCGATCGTCACTTGCCAGGACTCGCCGGCCTTGAGACGGGCGTTCTCAAAGCCAATGCGGCGGGTGAGTTCCAGCATCAGGCCGAAGGCGATGCCGGTGGTCGGGCTGCCAGTGGCGCCGGTGCCGCAGACAATGACGCCACGCTCGGCGCAGGCTTTGACGTCGAATGAATTATTGCGGGCGCCGGTGGTGATCAGCAGCTTGAGGTCGGGCAGGGCCTCGATCACCTTGCGCGGGAATGGTGTGCGCTCGCGCATGCCCACCACGATCGCGAAGCCCTGAAGGGCTTTGATGGCCTCATCCTGGCCCGCAAACGGCTTGTTGAAGACCTTGATCTCGACGTCCTTGCTGAGGGACGACCAGTCGGCGAATTGCATCGCCACATTCTGATAGTCGTCGAGAATAGCCGCCCGAACCATGCGCACGCTCTCCATAACCCCACCCGGGTCATCCCGGGCGGCGCCAATTTAGGGCGGGCAAACCGAAAAGATAGGGGGGTAGTTGCTGTCATTCCGGGACGCGCTGAAGGCGCGGAACCGGAATCCAGCCGCAAACACGGCATTTCGCTTTGGATTCCGGGTTCGCTCGCTACGCGAGCGCCCCGGAATGACGAAAGATTACCTTGGCAACTCGCCGCCGTGCTTTGCGCGCCAGGCCGGGCCGGGGCCGCGCATGTAGTGCAATTCGGGGCGGTAGGGGCGGACCACGTCGCGGGACAATTCACGCCATAAACCGGCGAAGAAGTTGCCGATCACCGTGAAGGGGCGGGGTAACAAGGCAAAAGCGGAACCTGAAATAGCCAATATGGCTCGACCCATAACGAACTCCCACACCGACCAGGCGGGCCGGGTCGGCCCGCACATCCCTTGGTCGCCCCGTCAGGCGCCCAGGTTCATGGCGTGTGATGATGGCGCTGAAGCGGTTAAAAACCGGTACCGGAAAGGCATACCGGGGGCATTTTTCCCATCAGCCTTTCCAGAGGTTTACTGCGATCGCAGACCCGGACGTGGCGGTTGCACGCTTGCTCTTTGCGGGGGCCGCCGTTACATCAGCGACGAATTTCCCGACAAAACGTCCGCTCGCGTGGGGTTTCGCGCACGGATTCCGGTCGAAAGCCCACCGGTTTTGAACATCAAAAGGATTTCGGCAGTCAATGAACGGTCGTCAATTCATCTATCACATGCAAGGTCTGACCAAGACCTTTCCGCCGTCCAAGAAGGTGCTGGATGACATCCATTTGTCCTTCTATCCGGACGCCAAGATCGGCGTGCTCGGCGTCAACGGCTCCGGCAAGTCCACATTGCTGCGCATCATGGCCGGCATCGACACGGATTTCACCGGCGAGGGCTGGGTCGCCGAAGGCGCGCGTGTCGGCTACCTCGAGCAGGAGCCGCAGCTCGATCCCAAGAAAACCGTGCGCGAAAACGTGATGGAGGGCGTCGCTGCCAAGAAGGCGCTGCTCGACCGTTACAACGAGATCGCTTCCAACTATTCGGACGAGACCGCCGACGAAATGGCCAAGCTCCAGGACCAGATCGACTCCAAGAATCTCTGGGATCTCGACAGCCAGGTCGATCTGGCGATGGACGCGCTGCGCTGCCCGCCCGACGACGCCGAGGTAACCAAGCTCTCCGGCGGCGAGAAGCGTCGCGTTGCGCTGTGCAAGCTGCTGCTCGACCAGCCCGATCTGCTGCTGCTCGACGAACCGACCAACCATCTCGACGCGGAGAGTGTGAACTGGCTGGAAGGCCATCTGCGCAATTATCCGGGCGCCATATTGATCGTCACGCATGACCGTTACTTCCTCGACAACGTCACCAGCTGGATTCTCGAACTCGACCACGGCCGCGGCATCCCGTACGAGGGCAACTACACTTCGTGGCTGCATCAGAAGCAGAAGCGCCTCGAGCAGGAAAGCCGCGAGGATGAAGCGCGCCAACGGACGTTGCAGCGCGAGAGCGAGTGGATCCAATCGTCGCCAAAGGCACGGCAGGCCAAATCCAAGGCGCGCTACCAGCGCTACGAAGATCTGCTCAAGATCGCCAATGCCAAGCAGAACACGGTGGCGCAGATCACGATTCCGGTGGCCGAACGGCTTGGCCAAAACGTTGTCGATTTTGACAACCTGACCAAGGGCTTTGGCGACAATCTGTTGATCGACGACCTCACCTTCAAATTGCCGCCGGGCGGCATTGTCGGCGTGATCGGTCCGAACGGCGCCGGTAAGACCACGCTGTTCCGCATGATCACGGGCCAGGAAAAGCCGGACAAAGGCACCATCAAGATCGGCGAGTCCGTCCATCTCGGTTATGTCGACCAATCGCGCGACAGTCTCGACGGCAAGAAGACCGTGTGGGAGGAAATCTCCGAAGGCAACGACATCATTTTGCTCGGCAAGAAGGAAATGAATTCGCGCGCTTATTGCGCCTCGTTCAATTTCAAGGGCGCCGACCAGCAAAAGAAAGTCGGCACGCTTTCGGGCGGCGAGCGCAACCGCGTGCATCTCGCCAAGATGCTGCGCTCCGGCGCCAATCTGTTGCTGCTCGACGAGCCGACCAACGACCTCGATGTCGATACGTTGCGGGCGCTGGAAGAGGCGCTGGAGGATTTCGCCGGCTGCGCAGTTATCATCAGCCACGATCGCTGGTTTCTCGACCGCATCGCCACGCACATCCTGGCGTTCGAGGGTGACAGCCACCTGGAATGGTTCGAGGGCAACTTCCAGGATTACGAAGCCGACAAGATGCGGCGGCTGGGGCAGGACTCAATCATTCCGCACCGGTTGAAGTATAAGAAGTTTGCGCGCTAGGCGGTTTTAGCCCAAGGCTGCGGGGTGGCTCGTGGGCGGCTGAGCCTTTATTCTCTGCCGGTACTGCCGCAGGAAAACCTATGAACAAGCAGCTGCGCTCACGCGAAAAGCCGTTTCGTCTCGAAGAAGCGACGATCGACGAGCTCCATGCGGCGATCGTGACAGGCGAGACCACCTGCGTCGGCATCGTGCGCCACTACCTGGCGCGCGTGCGCGCATTCAATGGCGCCTCCAATCTGTTGGTCACCGAAGACGGTGCAGCGATTTCCGGCGCCAAAGGCACGTTGCGCGGCGGCGCGCCGTTGCATTTTCCCACCGAGACCGTGCGAGCGTCAGCGGTGCTGCCCAATCTCGACAAATACAAAGGCCCGCCGCTCGAATTCGGTCGCATGGAGGCGACCGCCTCCGATCCGGATGTCGTGCAGCAGTTCGGCATGACCGTTGGCAAGCCGGACGCCGGTCAGGTGAATGCACTGGCGACCCTCAACATTCGCGGCGAGCGTTCCGTCACCTGCCGTGGCGATTTTGACCGGCATCCATCGCTCGGTCCGCTGCCGAAAGGCGCGCCGCCGGTATGCGAATATTTTCGCCATTTGCCCGACGCGCTCGAACGTGCGGCCGAGCTTGACGCGCGATACGGCCGCAATCCCGATCTCGAAAAGATGCCGATGTACGGTGTCGTGTTCTCGTTCAAGGATCCGTTCGATACCAAGGACATGCGTTCGACCGGCGGCGGTGATGCTCGCTACGATATCGACTTTCCCGCGCGCGACCACCTGCTGGTCGAGCAACTTAGAAACAAAGGCGCGATCATCTTCGCCAAGGCTGTAAACACCGAATACAACGGCCGGCCGGATGATCCGGGCGGACGCCACAGGCCCGACAAGGTGTTGCCGTCGACCCTCGGCTATCAGCGCAGCACCTGGGGCGGCAACCCGTCGAATCCCTACGACACCACGCGCGCCGCCTCGCTCGGCTCAAGCTCCGGTTCCGGCGTCTCGGTCTCGACTAATATGGTGATGTGCAGCCTGGGCGAGGAAACGCGTGCCTCCTGTCGCGGGCCGGCGAATCACAACGCTGTCGCGCTGATCCTGCCGCACAAGGCGTTGCTCGGTTTCGATGGCGGCGCCATCGGCGCGGATATCTATGTCGACCGTTCCGGCATTCTTGCCCGCACCATTGGTGACTGTGCGAAGGTGCTCGATGCGTTGAAGGATCCGGTCGAAGGCTATTACGATCCACGCGATCCGTTCACCGCGGTGCCGCGCTCGTCCGTTTTGGGCACGCATTATGCCAGTCATGCGCAGGCGTCCGGCGCCGCGGGCTCGTTGAAAGGTATACGCATTGGCGTCATCCGCGAGTTGATGGTCGCGCGTCCCGACTTGATGACGGAAGTGCCGATCGTCATGGCGGCGGCCGCTGAGATCAAGACAGTGCTCGGCGGCAAGCTCGGCGCGACGCTGGTCGAATCGTCCGATCCGCTGTGGAAGCGGGATGCCGAAATTGAACAGATGAAAGTCGATCACCGGACCGCTTTGGCGCGGCTGGTGCCTGTGTTCATGCCCGATATTCTCTACCGCCTGACGCCGCAGGGGCAGCCGGTGTTCAAAGAGTTCGCGGCCGCCATCGCGCCGACCGAATTCGAGCCCGGAAAAATCTTCGGCAGCGGCACGATGAAGCCGATCGACTACATGCTGGAGCTCTCGGAAGGGCATATCGCTCCGCCGTCGAACCTCGATCTCGGAACGGTCCAGCATCAGGCGCCGCAAATGGCGTTCCGCTTCCATATCAACCAGTATCTGTCGCGCCGCGCCGCCGATTGGAAGGCAAAGGGCTTTACCGAAACGCTCGCGGATTTCGCCGCGCTCAATGCACGCTCGAAATTCTGGGGCGACGACCAGCGCGCGAGCTTCCTGAATTGGGATGACGTCACCGATATGCGCAACCCGTCCGGCGAACGGCAAAGCGTCAACGAGCGTATCATGCTGCGCGAGCTGCTGCGCCGCGCCGACATGATGGTGATGCTGGAAAATCATCTCGATGTACTGGTGCGGCTGCACACGCCGTGGCCGCCGGGAAAGATTGGTGGTGCCGGGCAGGGCCTGCGCAACAATCTGACGCTGGAGTCGCTGAGCGGCCCGAATGCGGGACTGACTGAAGTGCTGATCCCCGGAGGTTTCGTAACGACAGCCTACGACCCGGTTTACCAGCTCAGCCCCGATGGCATGGGTTATCTGCACGTCCCCTCCAATGAACCGACCAGGCTTGCCGAGCCGGGCCTGCCGTTTTCGCTGGTGTTCCGTGCTGAGCCGGGCAAGGAAGATGTTTTGCTGCACGTGGCGTCGACCTACGAAGCGGCGTCGAAGCGTCGAATCCCGCCGCCCGCCTTCGGCCCGCTGCCGGTGGAACAGAGCGTCCGTTCGGACTAGCCTGCCGGCATGATTCAACGTGCGATCATCACTCTGGCGTGGCTATTCCTTCTGACATTCGCTGCGCACGCTGCGGACGCCGCGTTCCGCCAGTGGCTCGCGGCGCAATGGCCGGCAGCGCAGCAGCTTGGTGTGTCACGGACAACATTCGATACTGCGACGCGCGGCCTTGAACCCGATCTGTCGCTGCCCGATCTTGTCGTTCCAGGTAAGCCTGAAAAACAGCCACAGCAGCCCGAGTTCGTGCAAACCCCGGCGCAATATCTGCGCGAAGCGACGTTTGATCGCCTGGCCACCCGCGGCAAGCAACTCGCCGTGCAATATCGCGATACGCTCGCGCGCGTCGAGAAGGAAATTGGCGTGCCCGGCAACGTGGTGCTCGCGATCTGGGCGCGCGAGACCGACTATGGCGGCTACCAGTTGCCGCTCGATGCGATCCGCACGCTGGCCACGCAGGGTTACACCGGCAAGCGCAAGGAGTTTTTCCAGAACGAATTTGTGCACGCGCTGAAGATGCTGCAGGACGGCGTGCCGCGCGCCGACATGCGTTCGTCCTGGGGCGGAGCGCTGGGTTTGACGCAATTCCTGCCCTCGGAATTCTACAAATATGCCGTCGATTTCGACGGCGATGGCCGCCCCGACATCTGGCATTCGGTGCCGGATGCGTTGGCGTCGGCGGCGAAACAGCTGGCCGGCAAGGGCTGGCGGCGCGGCGAGCCCTGGGCGATCGAGGTGCGCGCTCCGGCCGGAGCCGATTGCAGCATCGGCGTTCCCGACGTGACGATGCCGATCGGCGAGTGGCTCAAGCGTGGATTCGTGCCCGCTTATGGCCGCAAGCTCACCGCTGCCGAACTCGCGTTGCCAGCCTCGCTATTGCAGCCGGAGGGCAGCTACGGTCCGTCGTTCCTCGCGCCGAAGAACTATTTCGTGCTCAAGGATTACAATTTTTCGGATCTGTACGTGCTGTTCGTCGGACACCTGAGTGACCGCATTGCCGGCGGCAAGGCGTTCGAGACGCCGTGGAGCAAGAACGCGCAGCTCAAGACCATGGAAGTCGAGACGATGCAGCAACGGCTGACCGCGCTCGGGCTCTACAAGGACAAGATCGATGGCAAGGCGGGCATGCTGACGCGCGCCGCGCTCGGTATGTATCAGAAGAAGAATGGATTGAAGGTCGACTGCTGGCCGACCGCCGCCGTGCTTGACCACATGCGGCGGTAGCACTCAATTTTTCCGGGGGTCACTCAAGATCCGTTCGTCCCCGCGAAAGCGGGGACCCAGCGCAAAAAACGTTTAGCCAAGAACTGGGTCCCCGCTTTCGCGGGGACGAACGGGGGAGAGTTCTAGTCGCACACCTGCACGCGGCGCATCCGGTAAGCGTAGCCGTCCCATACCTGCTGGCGCTCGGTATGGCAGACCGGACCGTCAGCGTAAGCCGGCGGTTCGGCATAGGCGGGCGGCGGCGGAGCATAGACCGGCGCCGGCTCGACATACCTTGGGCCGCTGTTGGCGATCGCCGAGCCGATAATGGCGCCGGCGGCAAGCCCGCCGACCACGCCGGCGGCCACGCCGCAGCCGCCGCAATTTGCTTGTGCTGAAGACGGCAACGCCGCGGCCAGTGTGATGGCCGCGGCGAGCGCAACAAAGGTCTTGTTCATGGGCGTCCTCTCGAGCCGATTATTCGGCGCGATCATCCACCCAAAGTCGTTACGCGATCTTTAAGGGCAGACGAAGCGCGGCTTGCTCCAGCCGACGAAGTTGCCGTAGCCGTCACGCAGGGGCCGACGGGCCCAGTAACCACCCGGACAGGCGGCCGGATAGGGCGCGCCGTAGCCTTCATAGACCACGTACCCCGGCTCGGGGCCGTAGTAGCGAGGTCCGCTGTTGGCAATCGCGCCGCCGATGATCGCGCCGCCGATAACGCCGGCCGCGACACCCGCACCGACCGCACAACCGTAACAACGGGCATCGGCGGTGGTCGGCGCACTCAAGGTACCAATTGCCAGCGTGGCGGCCGTCGCGAGCGCGAAAACGGTCTTCTTCATGGGGTATTTCCTCCAAGGGTCGAGGTCGGACTATGCCGACCGCTAACGGTGAAGTTTAAGCCAAACCTGTCCCCGTGCCGGGATAGAGACGGTTCCAATATGTCGGAAATTTGTTGAGCGCCGGCCCGCCCCTCTTTCCGCAAAGGCCCGGATACGTTGCCGAATCCGGGCCCTTTTTCTCACCTTATTACGCGGCCTGCTGTGTTTGGCTAGGCCTTAGTCACAGCCTTAATCACAGACTCGCACGCGCCTGAAGCGCCAGCCCCAGCCGTCCCAGAATCGCTGGCGGGTCCAGTAGCAGCCACCGCCATAGTAAGCGGGGGCGGGCGCGTAATAGCCGGGGCCGTAATAGGGACCGTTTGCTGCGGCCGAGCCGATGATGGCGCCGGCAGCCAGCCCGCCGATTACGCCGGCGGCAACCGCGCCGCCATGGCCGCCCGCTTGGGCGGGTTGGGGAGTTGCAACGGCCGCGAGTCCAAGCGTCGCGGCGGCGGCGAGAGCAGTCAGGGTTTTGGTCTTGTTGAACATGGCGCACCTTCCTCTGGTTCGCTGAGATCGTAAGCATTCAACGACCGCTATCTTCGTTTCCTGCGTGGTCGTGCTCAGCATCAACAATCACCGTGGAGGTGAGGTTCCCGCTTTTCGCGTGAACAGCGGATGAATACGCCGACTGCAGGCGTCATTTGCCGCATTAAATTTTGGCAAGACTTGCGGTAATACTTGCGGCGAGATCGCGGCAACGCGCCAATTCTGGCCATTGCCCGTCGTTTGCTACGACAGGCGGCCGAAGACACGTTGCAGGATCGTCGACTCGCGCCTGCGCGCCGCCGGATGCCCGGCTAGCTTGGCCACGCGGATGCGCGAAGTGGTCGCGCGCCGCAGCCGCGACTTGTTACCTCGCGCTTTTGCGGCGCCCCGTCGTGATTTCGATTTTGTAGCCCGACCGCGCGTCTTGCGCCGCTGTTTGCTCTGGCGTAGCGCCTGGCGGCCGACATTGCGGAGAAACAGTTTTTCCAGCGGGTAACTCAGCCTGCGCACCGCCGCTCTTAGCGGCAGCCATTCGACTGCCATGATGTCTTTCATCACGTCGCGACTCGGATTGACCGCCGCCCGCATGTGCCAGAACTGAACGACCTTTGGCCGACCGCGCGCGCGATAAGTAATGGCGCCGAGGAATTCGCGCACGCGGACCTGATGGCCGGTCTCTTCGACGACCTCGCGGCGCGCGCCTGCGAGCGCGCTTTCATTCATCTTGAGCTTGCCGCGCGGCAGCACCCAGTGCTCGTCCTTTGCGCGTTGTACAACGGCAATCAGCGGCCGTGCGCCATTGCGCACAACGATGCCGCCTGCCGCATGAATGGTTTTGCTCGGCATACCCACCCGCCCGTCAGTCGACTCGTTTAGCAAAATTACAGTGTGGCTTGCAGAGAAATACGCAAATCCGGCCCGCGCCTGTGGGCAACTGGCTGGCCGTTACAGGCTCTCTGTCACATTATTGTCGTCACCGTTCCGGCCTCTCGGCCCGCGCTCTCAGTCAATTGAACTTCAGCCCGGCTTCTTTTGCGATTTTGAGGTTGAGCGCGATTTCACGCCGGATCATCACGTCCATTTCGCTCGGCGTCAGCGGCGCCGGCTCGACGCCCTGGACGGTGAGCTTCTGTTGCACCTCCGGCAGCGCCAACGCCTTGGTCGTTTCCGTGTAGAGGCGTTCGACGATTGGCCGTGGGGTTTTGGCCGGCACCAGCATGCCGTTCCAGTAGTTGAAGTCCGAATCCTTGTAGCCTGCTTCAAGTGTGGTCGTGATCTCGGGCAGGGCAGGCGAACGTTTGGCCGAACTGACGGCGAGCGGCACCAATTGCTTGTTCTGGATGAAGGGTAAGCCCGACGAAATTCCGATGAAAATGAAATCGACTCGGCCGGTCATGACCTCAGTGAGGGCCTCCGGTCCGCCCCGGAAGGGAACGTGCGTGACCTGCAGGCCGGCGCTGACGATGAACCGTTCCGCCGCCCAGTGGGTTGCGCTGCCGACACCGGCGGAGGCAAAGTTCATGCCGCCTGACTTTGCTTTCGCGACCAGTTCCTGCACGGTCTTGATGCCCTTTGAGGGCGCGACCAGCAGCACGTTCGGCACGCTGCCGAAGCTGGCGGCGGCGGCGAAATCATTGGCTGCATCATAAGGCAAATTTGGATAGGCGGCGGGCGCACCGGAGTGCGCCGCGGCGTTGATCAGCAATGTGTAGCCATCGGGCTCGGCCTTCGCGACCGCGGCTGAGCCGAGGCTGCCTCCGGCGCCGCCCCGGTTCTCCACCACGATCGTCTGGCCGAGCTGGCGCGAAAGCGGATCGAGGACGATACGGCCGAGGATGTCGATTGTGCTGCCGGCCGAGAATGGCACGATGGCGCGGATTGTTTTCCCCGCCGGCCACGCCGTCTCCGCAAAACCTGCACGCGCGAACGCTGGCGCGGCCAGCGCAGCGGCAGAGAGCTGCAGGAAACGGCGACGATTGTGTCTGGTCATGGTGTGGTCCCCCCGGTTCGCACATGCTGTCAGACGCTGCGCGTTGCCAGCAATGATGCCACGGCTACCGTCAGCGGGAAGGGGGGTACAGCGAAAAACAATGGCGACGCGATGCCGCCGCGGATCACCGCAACATCATCATCAACGCCGCCATCATCGTCACCATGACCACGGCCATGACCGCGATGTGCATGGGGCTCGATAACATGTGCCGGACAATGGCAAAGCGCGTGCCTTCCGGCAGCAGCGCCATGCCGCAACTCGGGCAGGTGCCGGGCATCGATTGCCTCACAGCGCTGTGCATGGGGCACGTATAGATCGTCGAACCTGCCTGCGGACTGCTCACCATCTCACACGTCCAGTACGCGCCGGCGTTCCTGGTATTCTGCCGCGTTGATGTCACCGCGTGCATAGCACTCGTTGAGAATGTCGAGCGCGCGGTGTTCAGTGCTGTGACGGTGGCCGCGCATCATGAACACCATCATGCCCACGCACAGCAACACCATGACAATCATGAGCCATGGCCCGAAGTAGAATGGCATCGGCCAGTAATCCCACCACATGAGATCCTCCTGTTTTGCCTTTCATTCTGATGGCAAGACTAGGAGCAGGGCGGGCTGCAGCATTGATGTGGATCAACCAGAAGTTTTAAAGTTCGCCGGCAACAAGCCTGTTGCAGGGAGCCCTGCTGCCGTGTCCTAGTTTTGCGGGACCATCACTGGAGAATGACAATGCCGACCATTGCCTGGGATCACATCCATCTGCGCACACCCGATCCGGAGGCCACCGCTCAATGGTTTGAGCGGATGTTCGGGGCCGAATTGATCCGTTCAACGCAGCAAGGCAAGCCGCGCATCGATATCAAGCTCGGCGGCGCCATGATCTTCACCGCCCAGGTCAGTCCTGGCGATGGCGTCAACCCGGCGCCCTCGACGCCCTATCAGGGGCTCGACCATTTCGGCCTTGCCGTCTCCGGCATCGATGCCATTGCCGCCGACCTCAAGAAGAAAGGCGTGGAGTTCACCAAGGAGCCGCACTCGCCGCGGCCCGGCATCAAGATCTGTTTCCTGCGTGGACCGCAGGGAATTTCCATCGAGTTGCTCGACCGCGATCCGAAATACACCTGACGTGGCCGCGGCCACCTGAAAAAAGGGAACGTCATGAGGTTTTTACGCATTGCGGCCGCGCTCGCATTTGTATTGACGGTGGCGCCGGCCGGCGCGCAGCAGAAAAGCTTGCGCGAGCAGATCGTGGGAAGCTGGAATTTTGTCGTCGCCGAAGTGGTCGCGCCGGACGGCAAGAAGGCTTTTCCATTCGGCGAGACACCGACCGGCATCCTGATCTTCACCGCTGGCGGCCAGTTTGCGCAGATCCATGTCGCCAGCGATGTGCCGAAGCTAGCCAGTAATAACCGACTGACCGGCACACCGGAAGAATACGCCACCATCATGCGGCGAACAATTTCGCTGTTCGGCACCTATAGCGTGAACGAAGAAAAGAAGACGGTGACCTTCCACATCGTATCGAGCACATATCCGAACTTCGCCGGCGAGGCGCAGGAGCGCACCATCGACAAGCTGACCGCCGACGAATTCATCAACACGAATCCGAATGTGGCCGGCGGGCGCGGCCGCGCCACCAATATCTACAAAAGAGAAAAGTAAGGACGGAACCGGACGTGGAAGCCGCTCGGCGGTTGCAACCTTTCCGTCTCACCCTCGTTTGTCCGGGGACAATCGGACGCGGCGGGGTTGCCTTAGCCATGGGCCCTCGCCTTTAATGCGCGCCGGGCGACAGCAGTGAGCGGAGCTTATCGTATGCGTGCGTGCGGACTGGCGGTTGTCACGACGATCTTTGTGATCTCGGCCATCGTGACGACAACCATGGCCGACGACGCCCGGTTCGAACGCAGCCTGGAAATGCTGGCCCCGGCTGAACGGCTGGAGCAACTCTGCGATTTCACGGCGATGACGCGGATCCGCAGCGAAAAAAAGGAGTTCCGCCCCGACCGCGCCGTCGCGAATGCGATGGCTGAATTGCTTGCAAAGGGCGACACGCTTCAGGTCACCGGCGGCGCCTTCCGCAGCAAGAAGAAATGGTACGCGCTGGCCTATCGTTGCACGGCGACGCCCGACCATCTGAAGATCGTCGCGTTCAACTACACGATCGGGGAAGAAATTCCCGAATCCAAGTGGGCGTCGTTCGGCCTCTGGCAGCAATAAACGCAGGCGCGTAGTGGCGCTGCGCTATTGATGCTGCACCATGACCTTCGTACCGACCGGCACGCGCGAATAAAGATCCGTCACGTCATCATTGACCAGACGGAAGCAACCCGATGAGACCGCTTGACCGATGGTCTCCGGCGCGTTGGTGCCGTGAATGCGATAGACGGTGGCGCCGAGATTCATCGCGCGCGCGCCGAGCGGGTTGCCGGGTCCACCGGCCATCCAGCGCGGCAGATACGGCTGGCGCTCGATCATTTCCGGCGGCGGCACCCAATCCGGCCATTCGCGCTTGAGCGTGATCTTCTGTATGCCGCCCCACTGGAATCCATCGCGGCCAACGCCGATACCGTAGCGCATCGCGACGCCATTGCCCATGATGAGGTAGAGATAGCGATCGTGGGTGTTGACGATGATCGTGCCAGGCGGTTGCTCTGTGCGGTAATAGACTGACTGGCGCCGCAGCTCCGACGGCAGGTCTGCATCGCGCCCCGTGTGGTCGACGCCCGGGTCGACATCCTTCATCGTGGGCTCCGACGAAGGCAACAGGCCTTGCGCGGAAGCACATGTGAAGGGCGCCGCCAGAAGTACGAGCGCGAAAATCCGCAGCCAGAACATTTCCATCCCCCGAATGAGTCGTGCCTAGAGCTTATCTTTGATGTGGGTCAGTGGTCGGTCGGAACCGCGTGCAGTCTCGGTGTGCCAGCGGCCTTTTTCATCCTCGTATTCTATGGTCTCCGTGTGACCTGGAACGGTTTGCTCTTCGGCGGCAGCCTGCGCGGCCGCGAGCGCGTCCTCATGGGTCGGAAACGGCTCTGAAAATACGCCGTCGACTTTGTAGGCCCAGCCGCCGTCGTGCTCGACAATCTCGTAGGTGACTTCCGCCATGGGTGATCCCCGCGAACTCACAAAGGTGTCCCGATAACGTATCGCTTTCCGGGTCGGTTGCGCCAGTCACATGGTGAGGAGGGATTGGGGCGGGAAGGGGCCAATGATTACCACCGCTATAAATGAGCCCCGCCAGCCGAAATTCAATGCCGGCGGGCATTAAAAATCGAAATCCAGCCCGAACCGCCGCTTGAACGCCTGCCGGTCCTGGGGCGGGGCGGTCCGGAGAATGGCGCGCGCGGAATAGTTGCCCCGCATCATTCCTGCATCCATGTACATCCAGTCGACGATGTCGCGACGGACAAAAGTAATTGTGTCGCCCATTTTCAGGCCTTCGACCGTGCGCGGCATGTTGCCGATCTGGCCGATGAACCGCGCGCCGACATGCGCAAACGGATGAATCCAGAAAAATTCCGGGCCGCCGTCGCCGAGCAGGGCGATCTTGACCGCGAAACCTTTCATTTCGGGCGCCGGGTGCCTCGCCAAAGCCAGAAATCCCGGAAGGGAATCGCGTGCGCTTTTTATTGCCGCTGCCATGACGGCATCGTTGAGCGCGAGATAGACAAGTTCATCGCGCTCGGCCATTTGCACGACCGATTGGCCGTTGGACGGCTGTGTGGCGGCCGCGCGGGCTGCCCCGAGGATGAGGGCAAAGCCTTTGGACGTCCGGCCCGAGGGTTGTCGAGACGACATGGTCGCCGCCTTTCCGGCGCCGGCACATGGGGCGCCGGTCGTTACGGATTGGTCGCGGCGGAGGGCGGGGAGGTTCAAGACCGGGGGGGCCGTTTCTGGCCGGAATCCGTGCCAGTCAATCGGGGTTTGCGCCGTTTACTCAACTCTTCCACAGCTCGCGAAATCGGGTCGCGACGACCTTCTCATAAGGCACGTCTGCACTGAGGAGCCCGAGTTCGCGTGCAAACTGATTCATGCCGGTCACGAATGATTCCGATATCGTGGCGTCGTAATACGGCAGATCGCGGCGGATCAGCTCGACGATCAATTCGGCTTGCTCGGGTGGAAACAGTTTGCGGCCGACTTCAGCCGCGCGCGCAACGTCTTTCTTCAACGCATTTTGCGTCTTGACCATGGCGCGGACCGCGGCCGCTGCTACCTCAGGTGATTTTTCAATCAGGCTGTCGGTGGTCGCGATCGACGCCATCGTGTAATCGAAGCAGCCTTTCGGTCCGTCGCCGCGCCGAACGTCAAGTACGACGTCGCCGATGCCGCGGCGGACCGCAACTTCAGCGCCCATGCCGTTTGCCCAGAAGCCATCGATCCTGCGTTCTTCCAGCGCCTTCGCCGCGGTCAGTCCGAAATTGACGCCGGCGCCGGAAGCGCCCGGCACCGGCGCGATCGTCACACCGTCGCGCGCGAGATCGATGCCGGCCGCGATCAACAGGCGGCGCAGACCCATGTCGACCCAGGGCGCGGCGCCAATGCTCTTGCCCTTGACCGCGTCGATGTCACCGCGCTGGACGGCAAAATCCTTATGCATGACCAGAAACCAGTACATGCCCTGCGCCTGCGCGCAGATCAGCTTGACGCCATCCCATTGCGGAAACGCAGCGAGTGCGGAATGGGCCGAGCCGCCGACAAAATCGACCGCGCCGTCACGCAGCGCAATGTAGGCCTTGTCGACCGGAAAGATCATTTCCAGCGTGACGTCGAGTTCTTCTTCGCGGAAGAAGCCGAGCTCGATTGCCGCCTCGGCGGGAAAATAGGAATTCGAGATCATGTCGGGCACGGCGAGCTTCATTTTAGCGGCTCATGCTGGCGTCAGGGTGATCGCCGCGGCGCGCTTCTGGCTCGCGAGCATCGATGTGCGCAGCAGGAATTGCCGCGCGCGTGCCGAATCCGCCGCGATCTCGCGCAGCTCGCCGAGGTTGCGCCGGCGTGCTTCGGGGTCGCGTGCTTCAAGCCGTTTTTTGTTTGCGATCGATTGCTCCTGCACGAACTCGATTGCGATGGTGCGGCGCTGGCGGCTGTAGAGGTCGAGCAACGCGTCGGGCGCGCCCTCGAGCATGACCTGCGCGAGCTTGTCCGCCAGGTTGGCGGCGTCCTGGATGCCGCCATTGAGGCCCATGCCGCCGATCGGATTATTGACGTGCGCGGCGTCACCGGCCAGCAGAACCCGCCCCTTGCGGAATGTCTCCGCCACGCGCTGGTGCGTCACGTAGAGATTGCGATGCACGATGTCGTAGGGGCGCGGTGACGGAAAAAAAGACTGTATACGCGCCTGCACGCCGGCATCGCTCATGATCTCGCTTTCCGGTTGTTCGGAAATGACTGGAAAGACAGTGCGCCACAGGCCGGGCGGACCGTCGGCGGACACCTTGAAACAATTGCACCAGGCGCCCGGGTCGGCGAAATAGCTGCGGTAGCAGTAGCCGCGCTCGGCCTCGAAATCATACGGCGTCGTGAGCACGATGAATTGCTCGGGCCAGGTGAAACCGTCGAAGGCAATGCCGCACTGCTTGCGCACGATGCTGCGCCCGCCATCGGCGCCGATGAGAAAACTGCCGGCGTGGGATTTGACGCCGCCTGGCCCACGCACGTCGACCGCGACCGATCTGTCAGAGGAGGCGACGTCGACGATTTCATGGCCGTACAGCACTTCGACGTTTGGTAATTTCCGCAGGCGATCGAGAATGAGCTTCGCGGTCTTGAACTGTTCGCATTGGACAACATAGGGGTAATGCGTGTCGTCCTTGAGCAAGGCGTGATCGAATTGCGCCACCATTTCGCCGCTGGGCCGATCCCAGAACTGAAAGATCGGCGCCACCAGTCCGACGCGTGCCATGTCGGCCGCCAGCCCGTCCTCGGCGAGCAATTCAAGCGTCGCCGGGTGGGTGGTCGCGGCGCGCGGATCGGCTTGCGGCTCGGCATTATTGTCAAACAGCCGTACGCGCAGGCCGCGCCGTCCGAGCAGCCAGGCGCACAGCAATCCGACCGGTCCGCCGCCCGCAATGAGAACCAGATCGCCGTCGCTTGTCATGCCGGGTCGCTCACGCATGGCGCCAAAACAAGGAATGTAGATCAGCCTGCATTCCTAGCGTATGGTGAATTGGTTTCGAGATGTAGCCTATTTTCAGGGGACCGACATGCGCAACCGAGTGAGGCTGGTTTTCGCCGTCGCATGCGCCGTTCTTGCTTGCGCCACCGTCAGCCGCGCCGATGAATGGCCAAGCAGGCCCATCCGCGCGATCATCCCGTTGAGCGCGGGAAGTGCGGCTGACATCGTTCCAAGAATTGTATTCGAGCAGGTGTCGGCGCAACTCGGACAACCGGTTGTTATCGAAAACAGGCCAGGCGCAAGCGGCACGATCGCGGCACGCGCGGTGGCCGGGGCGGATCCCGACGGCTACACGCTGCTTGCACATTCGTCCGCGCATATCATCGCGCCCTCCACGGTCGCCAACCTGCAATATGATCCGATCAAGGATTTTGTCGCGGTCGCGCCGCTTGGAAATCTGCCCAATGTCCTGGTCATTGCGCCGTCCAAAAATATCAAGACGGTGCAGGAGCTGGTCGCCGAAGGAAAGAAACGGCCCATTACATTCGGATCGATCGGTGTCGGTAGTCCGATCCACATGGCCATGGAGCGTTTTCGCCTGAGTGCCGGATTTAACGCGCAGGCGATCCCGTTTAAAGGCGCACCCGAGGCGTTGGTCGAGGTGATGACCGGCCGCGTCGATGTCTACTATTCGCCGGTTCTCGCGGCGCTGCCGTTCATCAAGGAGGGCAAGGTCCTGCCGTTGGCGGTCAGCAGCCCGACCCGCTCGGCCACGCTTCCAGACGTTCCGACGTCACTCGAATCCGGTTATCCGAATTCGGCCTACCGGTTCTGGATTGGCGTGTTCGCGCCGGCCAAGACACCGCCCGAGATCGTCAACCGATTGAACGCTGAAATCCAGAAGGCGCTGCAATTGCCCGCCGTGCGCGAGCGGCTTGCCGCTCTTGGCGTACAGCCGATGGCAATGAATGCCGGAGAGTTCGACAAGTTCGTCAAGGAAGAGCTTACGATCAATGCGGAACTTGCCAAGGCGGCGGGAATTTCCGCGCATTGATGGCGCTGACATTGCAGGGTTGGGCCTTCCGGTCGGCCCTGTGAGTTGTTATTCTTGTATTCAGGCGGCCGTGACCTCAACGACATGAAGGACACCCTTCCGATGCCTCAGGAAAAACCACTTGTCCGCATTGCTCCGAACAACCCGGTTTTCGATCTGCCGGTGATCGTCGGCATCGAGGAAAAACTGTTCGATAAAGCCGGGCTCGACGTCCGCTTTACCGGGACCTACGCCGACCGCGAAAAGGACAAAGTGGAATCGCCGGTCATGGCGCGGACGAAGGAGAACATGTTCGATCGCGGTTCGGCCGACAGCTATAATGTCTGCGAATGGGCCAGCATCGACCGGCTGGAAAAAGGCAAGCGCGGCGGCAATATCGCGGCGCTGCGCGCCTCGGTGGCGGCGCAGGCGATCATCACGTTCGACGAAACGCTGCAGGTGCCGCGCGACCTCGCCGACATACCGGTCGTGGTGCAGGAATTGACCGGCTCGCATTACACGACGTTGCAGATGCTTGAGAGCGCCGTCGGCGCCGAACACGTCAACATCGCGCGCGGCGGCCTGCCGCAAAAGCGCTACGAGGGGCTCAAGAACGGTACCTTCCGTGTGGTCACGGTGATGGAGCCTTTCATCAGCCTCGGCCTCAAGGACGGCGCGCATATCATCGCAGCGGCGTTCTATCGTGGCGGCGAAGTGATCTCCGCCGACCTCAGCGCCGAGCAGCGCAAGGCCTATTACGACGCGGAGAACGAGGCGGTCGACCTGATCAACGCCGATTTCTATAAATATGCCCACCACGTGGCGGCGCACACCAAGGGCGCCTTGAAGCCGACCGAGCTGCTCAAGGCCTTCGTGCGTTACAAGCACGTCGACTACTACGACTCGACGCTGTTCGGCCGCACCTATGACTGGATGAAGGCGCGTGGCCTCACCGAAGGCCAGAGCGAGCATTCCAGGTTGGTCGTGAGCTGAATTCGGGCAAGCGGGCGGCAAAGAAAGACCGCCTTGCGGCGGTCTCTTTCAAAAATCAGTTCTGTGTTTTGGACCAGCGGCCGCCGCAGCCTTCCGCTTCCGGCGCCAGCCCAGTAGACCGATCACGCCAGGTCCGCCCGAGAACATGGCAAGGGCTCCCGGCAACGGCGTGGCAGCCTCGACCGTAACCTGCCAATCGCCGACCTCTACCCAGGCATCATTGGCAAAAATTTGTCCGCCAAAAATGACCGGTGGGCCGGGTGGCTCATTTACCGGGCCGGGTGGCTCAAAAAACTCAATGCCAGCGGCAGTCCGGCGGACCGGGCGGTTGGTCGTTCAGACCAAGCATGAACGCATACGCGGGAAATCCACCTGCCGTTCCTCCGAAGCTGAAACCAAGCTGACACGAATTTTGCCCGATGCAGGGGTCACCCGGAATGAACGAGATGGAGAAAGAATTCTTGCCGGGCGACGACGACAGCGCCGCGATATTGATTTGTTTGTCCAGCGGCCCAATTACGGAAGCATTCAACCCAAGCCACCAAAATTGCGCCGTGCCCGTCAGGTCCGTAATTTCCGGGGGGCCGGGTGCTGGAAATTTATTGTCAGATCAATTTGCAACGGCACCGCCCGTGCCGGCGGTGGGCTTGCGGTCACGGCTGCTACAACGCTCAGTGCACGGAAGTGCCGCAAGTCTCGCCCATGTCAACATCCACCCGATAACTTCTGCCGGGTCCAGGCCTGGAACGTTTTTGCGGTCCTGCGAATTAGCCCATCGGATTCGCTAATGATGGCGACGGATTTTTTTGGTTCGCAGAACACCGATGTCTGCGGCCGGAGGCATTGCCGTCAATCATTGCGTTTTCAGAATCATCACAAGGAGAGGCACACATGAAAGCAAAAGTTTTATTGGCAACAGCGGTTGTCCTGACCTTTGCCGCGCCGGCAATGGCTGACGAATATTATGTTGTTCGCGGCCCCGACCGCCACTGCACCGTGACGACGACCAGGCCGACCGAGCAGACCACGGTCACGCAGATCGGCCCGCTCGCATTCGAAACGCGCGAGAAGGCGCAAGACCGCATCAAGACCACGAAGATCTGCACCGACGACACCACGACCGGTACGTCGGTCCATATCGACAAGGACTAGATTTGACGAAAATAAAAGGGGCGGAGCTTTGTTGCTCCGCCCCGAAACCGCGACGCGCGAACGTGACCGTTCCCCTTACGCAATCAGGACCGCCAGCGCTTCCGCAACATCGAGCGACATGACCGCAATCTGAGAACTCAAAAACGCGTTCCCCTGTGTCGTGGTCAGGCTGTTGATGTCGTCGGTCGACAGCCCGGCGATCGCGTCCGTGCTCAGGCCGGGTATTCCGCTCGTGCTCGACAGGGCACTGAAGTTGGTCGTCGTCATGCCGGCGATCTGATCGCTGGTGAATCCGCCGGCTTGCGCGGTCGTGAGCGCCGCGATTTCGCCCGTCGTCAGGCTGTTGATCCCTGCCACCGTCAGCGCGCCAAATTCCGCCGCGGTCAATGCGCCGACTTGCGTCGATGTCAGGTTGATAATGGTCGTGGTGCTGAGCCCGACGATCTGCACGGGCAGCAGCTTCGCGGCGTCCAATGCATTCAGGTTGCCAAGCGACAAGTTATTCACTTGCGTCCAGTAAAGGCCTTGCACCTGCGTGGTGCTCAGCGCGGCCACCTGCGTGGTGGTCAGGTTGTTGAGCACCGTCGTGCTGAGCGTGCTGATCTGGGTCGCAGTCAGCGCGCCGGCCTGGGTGGTCGACAGGTTCTGGAGCTCGGTCGTGGTCAGCTGGCCGATCTGGCTGGCGTCGAGGGCCGCAACGTCCGCGGCCGGCAGCGCCGCCACCTGCGTGGTGGTCAGGTTGCCGATCGCCGTCGTGCTCAGGCCGGCCGCCTGGCCGGTATCGAGCAGGGTCACGTCAAGCACGTTCAGGTGGTCGGTCGACAGTGCGTTGATCTGGCTTGCGGTCAATCCCTGCACCTGCGTTGCAGTCAGTGCCGCCACCTGCGTGGTGGTGAGGTTGTTGAGCACCGTCGTGCTCAGCGTGCCGATCTGCGCGGCGGTCAGCGCGCTCGCCTGCGTGGTCGACAGGTTCTGCAATTCGGTTGACGACAGTGCGCCAATTTCTGTGGCGTTGAGCGCACTGACTTGCATCGAAGTCAGCTCGCTGATCTGCGTGTCGGTGAAAGCCTGGATCTGCGCCGCGATGAGGCCACCCATGGTCGTCGAAGAAATCGCCTGGACCTGCGTCACCAGCAGGTATTGCAGGTCGGTCGACGTCAACGCGTTGATCTGATCGGCGCTCAGGACGGCCATCTGCGTCGTGGCCAGGGCTCCAATGCTCGTTGTCTTCAGTCCGCTGAAGGTTGTCGTCGACAGGCCGGCGATCTTTGCGGCGCTGATGAAAGGAATAACGGACATCGAGCCAACCCATTCCGACTGACTGTCGCGGTCCCGCTGCGGGCCGAATCCACGAATGTCGGGATGAATGGAGTTTCGCACTGATGCATTGATTGATTCTGACCATTCCCGGGTTTGGATTTCAGTGGTTAAGGCGCTCGAAATATTCAGCGCAATTCGTCCGCCCGGATTAGGAATTTGTTTATGAAGGACGGCGCGGGAACCCCAATATCCCTCTGGTTTACGCAGAATCCCGCCTGGAAGGAGACATCGATTGAGTCAAAGTTCGCATCGACATTTTGATTTAACTCAAGACCCTTGTGGAACAGGCGTGCGAGCTAAAAACCTCGGATAGGGATTTCGCCCCGGGGCTCTGTCGACAATACAGCGTTCAACGAAATCATGGCGCCCCGGGCTCGATGCGCTCAAAGCCAAGCATGCGCGAGATGAACCAGTTTTGTATGCCGGGGGAATATTATCATGCGTGACCAGGCCGCCATTCGCTCAACCGAAGTTGAATCTCCGCGCGGCATGGCGCTCCTGCGCGACCCGCTGCTGAACAAGGGAACGGCGTTTACCGAAGAGGAGCGCGACGCGCTCGGCTTGCGCGGCCTGCTGCCGGCCCACGTCCTCACGATGGAGGAGCAAGCCACGCGCGTCATGACCAACCTGCGCCGGCTGCCGAATGACCTCGAGAAATATGTGGCGCTCAACGCGCTGCACGATCGCAACGAAGCGCTGTTCTTTCGCATTGTCTGCGACAATATCGACGAGATCCAGCCGCTCATTTACACGCCGACGGTTGGGCTCGCGTGCCAGCGGTTCGGCCACATTTTCCAGCGGCCGCGCGGATTGTTCATCGGCGCCAACGACCGGGGCCGTATTCGTGACCTGCTGGCCAATTGGCCTTACGCAGCGAAGCTGATCGTCGTTACCGACGGCGAGCGTATCCTCGGCCTCGGCGATCTCGGTGCCAACGGCATGGGAATTCCGGTCGGCAAACTTTCGCTATATGCAGCCTGTGCCGGTATTCATCCCAAGCTCTGCCTGCCGGTGATGCTTGATGTCGGCACCAACAACGAGACGCTGCTGAACGATCCCTACTATGTCGGGCTGCGCCAGAAGCGGCTGAGCGGGGCGGCTTACGACGCGTTCGTCGACGAATTTATTACGGCGGCGCGCGCCGTGTTCCCCGGCGTATTGATCCAGTTTGAGGATTTCGCCAACCATTCGGCTTTCCATCTGCTGCAAAAGTATCGCGGGATCATTCCGACCTTCAACGATGATATCCAGGGAACGGCGTCGGTTGCGCTTGCCGGCCTGTTCTCGGCGCTGCGTGTCACGGGCGGCAAGCTGTTCGACCAGAAAATATTATTCCTCGGGGCAGGCGAGGCGGCCACCGGCATCGCTGATCTGGTTGTTTCGGCCATGGTGGCCGAAGGCGCGACGGAAGCGGAAGCGCGCCTGCGGGTCTGGCTGGTGGATTCACGCGGCCTGGTCGTCAAGAATCGCGCCGGCCTCAACGAGCAGAAATATCGCTATGCCCACGACCACGCACCGGTTGCCGACTTCCTGAGCGCGGTGCGCGATTTGAAGCCGAGTGCGATTATCGGCGTTGCCGCTGTTGGAGGCACCTTCACGCCGGAGGTTTTGCAGACGATGGCGCAGATTAACAAGCGTCCGATCATTTTTGCACTGTCCAATCCGACCTCGAAGGCGGAATGCTCGGCCGAGGAAGCGTATCGCCACACGGACGGACGCGCGCTGTTCGCGTGCGGCAGCCCCTATGATCCCGTGCAGCTCGGCAGCAAGACGTTCGTGCCGCGCCAGGGCAACAACTCGTACATTTTCCCCGGCGTCGGCCTGGGCGCCATTGTCAGCGGCACGCGTCTGGTCACTGATGAAATGTTCATGGTGGCGGCGCGCACGCTGGCGCAGCTCGTCAGCGAAGCCGACATCAACCAGGGCAGTCTTTATCCGGCGCTGCCGCGCATTCGGGAGGTCTCGGCCCGCATTGCTGCGGCGGTTGCCGCCGTTGCCTACGAGCGCGGCCTTGCGGCCAGGCAGGCGCCGAAAGACATGCTCGAATACGTGCAGTCGCAAATGTACGACCCGCACTATTGATCGCTTTGGCCTTTGGTCCGTGCCCTAGCCGCCGCCGAACACTATTCGCCGCAGCAATTCGACGATCACGGTCAGCATCAGCAGAGCGCCGGCCGCAAACAGCGCAAGTTGCGCCCTCCGCATGCCGGCTTCATTGCCCTGGAGGCCGCCCAGCAGCGCGACGAAGCCGAGCGGACACAAAGTGAAGGTCGTGGCGGCCGCGATCATGAGGTTGGTCCCGCCGCCGTCCTGCCACAGCGGCATCAGGCTCACGGCCCAGAGTCCGAGCATGATCATGCCGGCGAGCGCGACACGGGCGCGCTGCCTGAGCGTGATGGTGACGGGCGCCGGCTGCTGCATGCGAGCTCCTGAATTCCGCGCTGGCCCAGGTGCCCGCGTTTTCTGATCGGTGCAATTTTAGGGACTTGGCAAACCGTTGTTCAAGCGGCGACTGCCAGGGTGACATCATAGCCCTCTGGAGTCACGACCATGATCATTAGGCACGTTTTTTCGTTTGCCGTCATTCTGCTTCTCCCCAATCTCGCTATGGCCGCGCCCGGTCTTCTCAAAGGGGCGTGCGGCGATGACATGAAAGCGCTTTGCGGTTCAGTCCAGCCCGGCGGGGGCCGCATTCGTGACTGCATGAGGGAGCACCGCGCCCAGCTTTCAAATGCCTGCAAGATTGCCATTGCCGATCGCATGCTTGAACGCACGACAAACAAGGCTGCCAACGGCCCGGTTCCTGACCAGCAACGGCAATGAGGCTGCGGATGTTGACTGTCCGCTTCGGGTCATGAGCGGACATCAATCCGATGTCTTATTCGCTCGCCGGTAAGATCTCCGTGCGCTAAGATTGACGAGGGCGTCAATTAGCGGTGTCAGCGTGCGGAGCACGGACAATGGCCAGAATAGCTCGCAGATTATTTTCGGTACTGATCAAATGCGCAGTCGTGGCAATGACGGGGTTGCTGCTTTCGCCGTTGAGTGCCTCCGCACAGAAATTTGAAATCAAGCCGGTCGCCGAGAAGAAAATACAGCAACTTCCGCCAGGGCCGTTGTTCTGGCGGATCGACAATTTTCCGACACTCGCGCAAGCGCAGGCGGCCGCGGGCCCGACCGCGCTCGCCGCCGAAGTGGCGGGCAAGGTTTGGCTCTTCACGCTTGGTCCGAAAGGTGGATCAACAGCCCCGGGCGGCAGCAAGGTGGCTGAGATCGGGCCGGTGCCCCCGATTGAGGCGCCCGAGTATTTGCTGCGCATCAACAATACGGGCGGATCGCCGGGCGTTAAGACACCGGTGCATACGCATCCCGGTTCCGAAACATTCTATGTGCTGACCGGACAGTTGAGCCAGAAGACCCCGCACGGCTCAAGCCACGTCGATGTGGGGCAATCCATGGCCGGTCATGGTCCTGGCATGCCGATGGAGATCTCAAGTAGCGGCACCACCGATCTGAACGCCCTGGTCATGTTTGTTGTGGATGCCACCAAGCCGTTTTCATCACCCGCTACGATGCCTTGAGGGCCTTTAGATTCCGCGCTGGCGCTTGAGTCTGTCGATGTATTGCTCGACTTCCGGCGGCAACGTGTTCAGTCCATGCTGCCCGGCCGACGACAGGATTGGCCGCCACTGCGATCCCTTCAGGAAATTCGGTTCGCGTCCCGGCGGGATGATGCGGTCGAAAATGATCACCAGCAGGACCGCGAGCAGCGCGACGCGCAGCGCGCCCAGCATGGCGCCTGCGGCGCGGTCGGGAATGCTGATATTGGGTCCGATCATTTCGCTGACGGCAAGCCGCAGCAGCGCGCTGAGCACGATGCCCGCCACGATGAAGATCGCCACCAGCACCAGCCAGTTCTGCACCGCGGGCGCCTTGAACGTGCTGCTGAAAAACGGCGTCACGCGCGGCGCGGCCGCCACCGCGACGCCCATCGCTCCGATATAGCCAAATATCGTCGCCAGGCTACGCAGCAGGCCGGTCATGAACCCCATCACGACCGCCAGGAACAGGCAGATATAAATGGCGAGATCGAAGGGATTGGTCGAGATGAAGTCCATTGCGATTTATCCGAACCGCACTACGCTTTGTGCGTTTGAAGATTTGAAGGAGACCGTACATGGCGTTCGCAGTGACAAGCAACAGCTTCAAGGACGGCGATTATCTGGCGAAGGACTTTATCCTGTCGGCTGATTTCGGCTTCGGTTGTGCCGGCGGCAACAGGTCGCCGCATCTCAAGTGGTCGGGCGCGCCCGCAGGCACGAAAAGCTTCGCCATCACCTGCTATGATCCCGACGCGCCGACCGGCTCCGGATTCTGGCACTGGCTGGTGGTGAACATTCCCGCCGATGTGACGGAGCTTGCGGCCGGCGCCGGCAGTGCCGGTGGAAAAATGCCGGCGGGTGCATTGCAGACGCGCACGGATTTTGGCGCGCCCGGCTATGGCGGCCCTTGTCCGCCCGAAGGCGATCATCCGCACCGTTATCTGTTCACGGTGTTTGCGGTGAAAACCGACAGGCTCGACGTGAAGGCCGACACCTCCGCTGCCGTCGTCGGCTTCAATCTGCATTTCAATACGCTGGCAAAAGCGGACGATCATGGGCCTGTTCAAGCGGTGATGATGCCTGCCGGTAGGGCAGTACGGCCGTGACTCTCCTTACGGACAAAATCGGAATTTCCAGGGCCCGATCACGCGCTTATTGATGCCACGGAATGTGTCGAGGAGACCGCCATGGCCCAGGTTTATTTCCACTGTTCACACGGCGATTTGCTGATGGTGGATTGCTGTGGTGCAGAGGTCGAGGGCCTGACGGACGCGCGCGAAAGAGCCGCGATGGTGGTCCGCTCATTGATTGCGGCGCCGGCGCTTGAAGACTGGCGCAACTGGATCCTGCACGTCAGCGATGACCTCGGCGACGAGGTTCTGACGGTCCCGTTCGATTCCGTGGTCGGCCGCCCGCATTGATGCGAGAAGATGTCATGCGACACGCAATCATCTAGGTCGTGGGTGACATCCGCGTTACACTGTGGCGAACAAGCCGGGTGACGGGATGAAACGCGTGCTCGTTATTGCGCTGGTGATGTTGGCGGGTGCCGCCTCCGCCGCGGGAACGAAGACATTCAACTACACCTGCAAGAACGGAAATTTCACCGTCACCGCGCCGCTCGACAGCGCCGGCCGCTGGAGCCGGACGGAACCCGTCATCTTGCAAGTTGCCGACGAGCCGCCGCAAACGCTCACCGCCGACCCCGACGCGCCTGATGCGGACAGCTACCGCAACAAGGACTACGAATTTTATTCGCTGAAGGCGTACACCACGCTGACCCACAAGAGTCATGGCGTGACGGTGAAATTCTATAGCGCGTGCAAAGTCAATTAGCCGGCCCAGGCATCGTAGGGTGGGCTGAGCGCAGCGAAGCCCACCGGCAGGGCTCGTTTATTTTCGGTGGGCTCGGCGCGATCGCGCCTTAGCCCACCCTACATGGATCACTTAGTTCAGATACCAGATCGACCCGTTGAGCAGCGTGGCGAAGGCCACCCATACTGCGTAAGGCGTAAACAGCAGAGCCGCGGTGCGGTCGCGCCGCCAGTGCATCATAATGAAAGCCAAAATGGCCACAAGCAACATCGCGACGATGAGCAACGCGGCGCCGGTCATGTGCGCGCCGAAAAACACCGGCGACCAGATGAAATTGAGTGCAAGCTGGATGAACCACACCGTCATGCCGGCGCTGCGCGGATCGCTCTGGCAGGTGCGCCAGCCGGCGACCGCGACCATGATGTAAAGCAGCGTCCAGACCGGCGCGAAGATCCAGTTCGGCGGGTTGAACGGCGGCTTGGCGAGTCCGGCGTACCAGGCGCCCGGCAAGGTCATAAATCCGATCAGCGTTCCGCCGCCGAGCACGAGCACGATGAACAACGCGAGGGTAAGATAACGCCGCATAGCTGAATCCGGAGGAGGGCAGGCCGCCTTTGAAAGAGATATGCGCGTTTTGCGTTCGCGCTAGCCCGCGCTCGGCGGCGATACCGTCGGCGGGCTTCCCATTTGATTAAGTGGACGCGTTGCGCGCGGTTTTTGCGTGGTATAAGGCCTGTCATGGCACGGGGACCCATCCGCGACAGCCGCAGCGAGGCCGAGAAGGCCTTCAAGGCGGCCACCACAAAACCGGTGGAACAGCCGGCGGCGAAACCGCCGTCGCTGCCCGGCGCGAAGGAGATGGTGTCGCTGCGCATTGACCGCGACGTGCTCGACTTTTTTCAGGAAGACGGCCCCGGCTGGCAGGACCGCATCAACGACGCGTTGCGGAAGGTGGCGGGGAAGTAGAGCGCGCGTAACGCAACATGCAACAGAACCGTAAGGGAGAACTATGATGCGATTTTTGTCGGGATGCCGTGCAGCACTGATCGCGGCAATCGCCGTGTTTGGCAGCGTCGGGCTCACATCCGCCGCCTATGCCGATAGCGGCACTGTCAGCATCCGGATTTTCAAGGCGGGCTTCGTGATCGGCGGCTCGGCCGGCAGCGGCGTGCTGCGTTTCCAGGGCCGCAACTATCCGCTGTCGGTCGGTGGCCTGAGCTACGGCTTCACCTTCGGCGCATCGGAAACGCGGTTCCACGGCACCGTCAGCAATATCCGCCGGCCGTCTGATATCGCGGGCGTCTATGGCCAGGCCGGCATCGGCGCCGCCGTCATTCGCGGCGCGCAGGCAGTCGTGCTGACCAACCAGAACGGCGCGGTGCTTTCGCTCACTGGCGGGCAGGCCGGCCTGATCGTCAGCGCCGACCTCAGCGGCCTGGCGCTCGGGCTGAAGTAAGCGCGAACCAAAATCGCCGATGCCGGGCTCCTCCGGCATCGGTGTTTCGTTTTCAACCCACCAGATTCGCGTCGCGCGCCAGCAGCCATTGCCCGTCCGGCTCCTTGCGCAGGACCGTGAGCGTGTAGCCGGAGCGGTGCACCGGCTCGCCGCCGGGCGGCGTGATCGTGATGTCGATGAAATTGCGCAAATAAGCCCAGTCGCCGAGCACCTTGAGCTCGCGGATATCGGCTTTGCCGTCGACGCGCACGCCATCCATGCTGCGCGAATTGGCGGCGAAGGTCTGCTTGCCGAACGGCTCGCGGCCGGGAACCATGAACACAACGTCATCGGACATCAGGCCGAGCACGGTCTCGGTGTCGCCGGCGCGGCTTGCCGTCATCCAGTTTTCAACCAGCGCGCGGATCGCGCGTTCGTCAGGGGACATTGTTAGCCTCGTGCGAAGTTGATGTGCCTGGAGAGAACGCGCTCAACGCGCGGTGGTTCGCATCGTAGGGTGGGCCAAGGCGCGACAGCGCCGAGCCCACCGCGCCAAATTCAATGCCGACGGTGGGCTCGCTTCGCTTAGCCCACCCTACGAGCGCTGCATTTCACGCGTCTCCCGCCGCCTTCAAAATGTCGATCAGCTTGCGGTCGCGCCAGCGTTGCAGGTCGGCGATGGTGCGGTGCCCGCTTCCTCGGCGACGCCGTCGATGATCTGTTTCTGAACGTGCGGCGTCAGCCGCGTGTTCGCCGAGGTCGTCCATCCAGCTCTGCATCGCCGGGCCGATGTGCGACATGAAATGCGGCATGCCGCCTTCGCCGCCGGCCAGGTGAAATATCAACGACGGCCCCATCAGCGCCCAGCGCAGGCCGGGGCCATAGGCAATCGCGGCATCGGCATCCGAAACCGACACCACGCCTTCGGCCACGAGATGAATAACCTCGCGCCAGAGCGCCGCCTGCAACCGGTTGGCCACATGGCCCGCCACTTCCTTCTTGATGTGGATCGGCTTCTTGCCGGCCGTGAGATAGAAATCCATCGCCTTGACGATCGCCTCGGCGGACGTCTTCGGGCCGCCCACCACCTCGACCAGCGGAATGAGATGCGGCGGATTGAACGGATGGCCGATCACGCAGCGCTCGGGGTGCTTGCACTTCGTGCTCACGCGGCTGACCAGCAGCCCCGATGAGCTGGTGGCAATGACCGTTTCCGGAGGCGCCGCCGCGTCGAGCACGGCAAACAGATCGATCTTGGTGTCCTCGCGCTCCGGCCCGCTTTCCTGCACGAAGTCCGCGCCCTTGGCGGCATCCGCTGGATTGTTGAAAAACGTGAAGCGGGCGCGGTCGGCGCCGGGCTGCACGGTGCCCAGTTTATCCAGGGTCGGCCAGGCATTGTCGATGAAACGGCGCGCGAAGGCTTCGCCATTGGGCGAGGGGTCGTAGGCCGCGACCTCGAAGCCGCGCGCGAGAAAGCACGCCGCCCAGCTGGCGCCGATGGTGCCTGCGCCGATGACCGATACGCGTTTTGGCATGGTGGCTCCGCTACTGAATTCATCTCGGCCGGCTTATGGTAGCCGTCTCGTAGGGCGGGCTTAGTGAGCCCACCGGCAGACTTTCAAATTATCTCGGTGGCCTCGACGCCGTCGCGCCTAGTAACACCCATGGTTATTTAGTCGAAATACTTGCCGTCCGCCAATTTGCGTCTAACCCCATCATCGAAACGACGGCATGTTAGCCTCGAGGGGTGGACGAGGCATACAGTGTCTATGGGCGCAAGATCAGCTAAGACTGCTCCGATAAAGCGTTCGGTATCTCGCGGCCTTGCGGATTGATCAATCAGTTCGACCGAAAGCCATGCTTTCTGTGCTGAGGTTAGATCACGAAGCCGTCGGCCTTCGATCTGTGTCGCAAAGTCGGAAATATCTGCGTAAGAGGCGGCAACACTGCTCACCAGAAACATGCCTTTGGCCCCCTCAATCGCAGATTGGATTACGAACTGCATTCGCTTGACCGGGCCATCAATCACGAATGTTCCATGATCGCGGCGCGGCAAAAATTGTCCGGGATAAATCGCGTCTAGTCGTGCTCGCAGTGAGTCAGCAGTCAACTCGAGCCACGTCATTGACAGCGCCACCCAGCCGAGCATGTCGCATTTCCTGTGTACAACCATAGATTGTATAACATATATTAGGTTGTATTTTCAAATGAGGCGGGGGTCAAAATAGGAATCTATACCTTGACATACACCGCTGAGTTCTATAGGATAAAAATCCTTTTAATGGAATTGGTTTGATGGCCCATTTATCCCTCGAAAAGGCACTGATCCGGAGCGAATTTTATTGTCGCAAGGCGGGTTTCGATTCTAACCAGCCACGTTTGCCAGCAGGTACCCGAGAGGGCGGCCAGTGGACGAGCGACCTTGGTAGCGTTTCGGACAGAACAATTAGTGATGCGACACCTGATCCGGTCGTTCCGGGCGCACAATATGCGCAAACAAGAATTGAAATTGCCCCAAGCGCCCTGACCGGAATTTCAACCATCGACGATACGACCAAAACCCTCGCGAACACTTTGGCTGCCGTCGTGGACATATTGCCTGCAGGTTCAGGATCAATTTACGGAATCGCGGTCCACACAGTATTTGCCAACATTGTGCGTGCTCAACATATCCCAGGTATTGCCTTTTCCGATGTAGAAACGACCTTTAGTCTGGAGAAGAGCTATCGATACGGATCAAAGGATAGCATCCGGACTGATGTCATACTACGCGATGACGTCGGGGGCATCAAAGCAATCTACGATGTCAAAACTGGTGACGCCACCATAAGGCAATCAAGGGCGGACGAATTGCGCGCTAAGACCCGCGTAGGCCCAAGTGTGCCTGTGATCGAATTAAACCTAAAGCGCGGCGTTATGTTAAAAAACGCGCTCATTACGGTTGGAAATCGCCGACGGCCTCAAGCCAAATTCGGAGTTGTCTATGTCCATGGAAATTGAAGTTTTTTCCAATCGTCGCCTAACAACAACGGCAGAGTGGCAGCGCGCAATCGGCATCGAACGGTTTCCGTTACGGCTAGACGCCGATGTAAAGCTTGAAAGTTCGCGAGGCTTCATTCCAGCAATGCTGGATGACAGCAAGACCGGATTCGAATGTTTTCATGACGATGCAAGAGAAGCTATGTCAGCCTTGGGTCAGAAATTTTTTTACCCCTGGCGGTTCGCTATAGGGATTCGATGGGTAGGTAGCCGCGTAGATGAGTTACAGGCAGCATGGATGGCTGCCACCGCATACGCTGCGGCGACGGACGGCATCGTTTTCGATTGTGAAGAAGGAAAATCCTTAAAGCCCCAGGAAGCGCGCGAGGTGATCCATCGTATCAAGCAAGACATTCCTCGCATGAAGGAACTTATTGCTGAAGTAAATAGAAAGCTTTCAGTAAAGCCGTAGCACTTCAAAACCTCAGCGCTCTCACCCCGCCGTCACGCCCTTCGCCTTGAACACGCCCATAGCCTCGGGCGTCTTGAGATAATCGAGGAAGGCCTTGGCGGCGGCCGCGTCCTTGCTGTCGGCGGCGACGGCGCCGACGAATACGAGGTCCTGCTGCAAGTCACCGGGGAAGGGGCCCGCGAGCTCGACGCCGGGTGCGATCAGCACGTTGGTGAGAAACACGCCGAGTTCGGCGTCGCCTTTGGCGACGGCCTGCGGGATCCCGCCGGGCGCGGCCTGGACCTTCATCTTGTCCTTGATCTGCTCAGCAATGCCGAGCCGCTCGAAGGTCTTCTGCACGAAAGCGCCGGCCGCGCTCCCCGGAAACACGGCAATCGATTGCGCCTTGAGCAGCGTCGCCTTCAGCGCATCGGGCGTGCTCACGTCCGTCTTGGGCGCGCCCGCCTTCACCGCAACGCCATAGCCGACGCGCGCGATATTGGCCGGCGTGCCGGCGAACTTGGCCTTGGCGGCGTCGTTCTTCATGACGTCGATCGGCACCACGCCGAGGTCAAACGGGCCGGACGTTGCCATCTTGATGAGCTCGGGCGTCGCCGCAAACGTGATGTCGAGCTTGTGCCCGGTGGCCTTCTCGAAACGTGGTCCCAGCTCTTTCAGGCTCGCGGTCATCGAGCCGCCGGCCAGCACTTTCAGTTCGGCGGCCTGCACAGCGGCGATTGGCGCCATGGCCATGGTTAGGCTCAGCGCTACAGCGAATACATGACTGTCCATCGTCGCCTCCCGATTTTGTAATTTGGTCCGAGACTATCGTGTCATGGCCGGGCTTGTCCCGGCCATCTCGCTTAGGGACGCGATACTGTGCCAGCCTAAGCGGGATGCCCGGCATAAAGCCGGGCATGACGCTGTGCGTCAGTCTGGCCTTGCGCCTGACTGTTTGACAATAGGCGCCCAGTGCTTGACGTCGTCGCGCACGAAGGCCGCGAAATCGGCCGCGCTGCCGGGCGCGGGCGTGGCGCCTTCCTTCTCGAGCTGCTCGTGCATCTTCGGGTCGTTGAGCGCGGCGACAATCGCGCCATTTAGTTTGCCGGTGATATCCGGCGGTAATTTCGCCGGGCCGAACACGCCGAACCAGGCCGTCGATTCAAACCCATTCACGATCTCGCCGATTGCCGGCAGATCGGGGAATGACGGTTGCCGCTGCGCGCTGGTCACGCCATAGGCGCGCAACTTGCCGGCCTTCACCTGCGCCGTGCCGGTGACGAGACTGATGAACATCATATCCACCTGCCCGCCGAGCACATCGGTCAGCGCCGGCGCCGTGCCCTTGTAGGGCACGTTGAGGATGCGCAGGTCCGCCATCATCTTGAACTGGTCGCCGGCCAGGTGCAGCGACGAGCCGATGCCGCCGATTGCGATGGTCAATTTATCCGGCTTTGCCCTGGCGAGTGCGATCAGCTCGTTGAGATTTTGCGCCGGCAGTTTCGGATTGCCGACCAGCAGGCTCGGCACGGTCGCGATCTTGCTGATCGGCGTAAAGTCAGTGACGGGGTCGAACGGCAGCTTCGGATAAAGCGTCGCGTTGATGGTGTGGCTGGTGAAGCTCACCAGCAGCGTATAGCCGTCCGGCGCCGCTTTCGCGACGGTGTCGGCCGCGAGATTGCCGCCGGCGCCGGGGCGGTTTTCGACCAGCACCGGCTGGCCGAGTGATTTCGAGAGCGGCTGCGCGATCGCGCGCGCCATCGTGTCGGTGGTGCCGCCGGCTGACGCACCGACCAGCAGCTTGATCGGCCGCGACGGATAGTCTTCGGCTCGCGCGGCGGCGGGCGCCAGACACAGCGCAGCGAGTAGGAATGCTGCCGATTTTTGGGCGCGCAACATAGTCATTGAACTCTCCCGCCGCGGCACTGCACTGACGTTAGATTCCTGGGCCGCGATTATAGGCGTCGACCAGCTGATTATAGTCGCGCAGCAGGCGCGGCGGCGAGCCCTCAACCATCCAGCCGGCGCCCTGATTGCCGAGCATCATCTTGTCGCCGGCGCTGTAGGGCACTTTGTCACGAATCCTGCGCATCAGGGATTTCGCCGTCACCAGATACGACTTGGCGTTGCCGATGAAAAACGAGCCGATCTTGGCGTCGCTGCCGGAGCCGGTAAATTGTTCGGCGCCTTTCACCGTGCCTTCGTAATCGGTGAGCGCCTGCGTGATCGCGGCGACGTCGGGTTTTTCCGCTTCCTCCGCGCGCAGCACACGCTTGGCCTGGATCATCAGGGCTTCGACATGGTAGCGCGCCTGCTTGCCTTCGCTTTTCTCGATCGCGGCGAGTTTCTCCAGCGCGCGTTGGTCGTTGATGGCTTCGACGCCGTTGCGCAGCTTCTGGTCGGCGCTTTCGAACGCATTCCACGCCGCGACGAGACGAGGGTGCAAAGCCTTGCCCTTCGCCATCTTGTCGTCCTTGTAGTCCTGCTGGGAATAATAGTCGTCGGCCTCCTTGAGCAGCGGCTCGAGCTTGCTCACGGCCTCGGCGTAAGCCGTGGCGGCGGCTTCGAGCGCGGCGTCGTGCGGCTCCAGCGCATTGGCCTTCTCGACATTCTTGCGGCAATCGGAGGTGTCATAGATGGTGTAGGTGCCGTAGATGATGCGCTCGCGGCCGGTCGGGCCATCCTTCGCGGCCCAGCTGAAATAGCGCGCGCGTGAATCATAGCTGCGCGCCGACAGCCGGTTGATGCAGCCGACATAGGCATTGAGCTTTGCGTTTGGCGACGGTGCCTGCGCGGCGGCCTGGTTGGCGGCCAGCGGCGTCATCAAAAATGCGGCTCCGAGCACGGCGGCATAAAACGGCTTCATGGTCACACCCCCAATTCCAAATGCGGCGCGCATTATATTATACGCCGGTTCAAGCTTGTCTCCGGCCCTGAGCCGCCGCGTCGGCCGTTAGTCGCGCGCGGCCGGCAGAATGTTCATGGCCGCACGCTTGCCTCGGCCCGCCGGGCACGGATAATGCAAGGCAACTGGGGGACCTCTTGTATGCGTGATCGTGTCATCATCGCCGGCGGCGGCATTGGCGGCCTGGCGATGGCCCTCACGCTCCACCAGATCGGCGTGCCCTGCATCGTCTACGAGGCGGTGCGCGAGATGCGGCCGCTCGGCGTCGGCATCAATATGCAGCCCAATGCCGTGCGCGAGCTCTACGACCTCGGCATCACCGAAGCCGATCTCGACCGCGTCGGCCTGCCTGCCAAGGAATGGGCGCTGGTGGGCTTGAACGGCAATGACATCTATTCCGAGCCGCGCGGCAAGCTCGCCGGC
Organism: uncultured Alphaproteobacteria bacterium; assembly: GCA_963735285.1. Lineage (GTDB taxonomy): Bacteria > Pseudomonadota > Alphaproteobacteria > Rhizobiales > Xanthobacteraceae > Pseudolabrys. Next base: position 153,201 of record CAVTKN010000001.1, read on the forward strand.
TACAATTGGCCGCAATATGCGGTGCATCGCGGCCAGTTTCACTTGCTGCTCTACGATAAAGTGGTGGAGCGGATCGGCAAGGAGGCGGTGCAGCTCGCAACCCGCGTCTCCGGCTACCGCAAGGACGCCGGCGGCGGCGTCACCGCTTTCGTCGAACGCGACGGCGCGACCGCCGAAGTGCAGGGCGCGCTGCTGATCGGCGCCGACGGCATCCACTCCGCCATTCGTGCGCAGATGCACCCCGACCAGCCGCCGATTCACTGGGGCGGCGCGGTGATGTGGCGCGGCACCACCTGGGGCAAGCCGATCCGCACCGGCGCCTCGTTCGTCGGGCTCGGCACGCACCGCCAGCGCATGGTGTTCTATCCGATCTCGCAGCCCGATCCGAAGACAGGCCTCTCGATCATCAACTGGATCGCCGAGGTCACCATGGACAACAGCGAGGGCTGGAAGCAAAGCGGCTGGTTCCGCCAGGTGCCGGTCACGGACTTCGTGCATCATTTCGACGGCTGGGTATGGGACTGGCTCGATGTGCCAGCGCTTATTCGTGGCGCCGACACTGTGTTCGAGAATCCGATGATCGACCGCGACCCGGTGCCGAGCTGGCAGGACGGGCCGGTGGCGCTGCTCGGCGACGCCGCGCACCCGATGTATCCGACCGGCTCGAACGGCGGCAGCCAGGCGATTATCGATGCGCGCACGCTCGGCGCGGCGATGGTTGCGAACGGTGTCACGCCGGCGGCGCTCGCTGCCTATGACGCCAAATTATGCGGCCCGGTCTCGCAGCTCGTGCTGCGCAACCGCGGCGCCGGCCCGTTCGGGCTCCTGAACATCGTCGACGAGCGCTGCGGCGGCACGTTCAACAATATCGACGACGTCATTCCGCCGAAGGAGCGCGCCGAATTCATGGCCGGCTACAAGGCCGCCGCCGGCTTTGCCATCGAGAGTCTCAACAAGGCGGAGAGGACGATTAAGGGCGGGGCGAGGGTGCCCTAAAACGCGTAGGGTGGGCTAAGCGAAGCGAGCCCACCAAGCGTTTAATAGCCGGCACAATAAAAATTGGTGGGCTCGGCGCTTCGCGCCTGAGCCCACCCTACGCCTGCTCAATCGCCAAAGCTCGCGACGATCCACATCAGCACGAGCGGAAAGCCCATGATTGCCGAGCTGAAAAACACAAAAATCGCAGTGTTATTCGGCGCGCGAAACAGGCTGATGCCCGCCAAAGCCAGGCTCACCATCAGCACCGTCAGGAGGACAAGGCCCCACGGCACCACTTCCATCGTGCTGAGGCCACCGTTGAGAAAAAACGAGCCGCCGGTCCAGGCCAACACCAACCCGGCCGCCGCGGCGCCGATCGCTCCAGTCCACTTCATAGAGCCTTGTTGCTCGCCTTCACGTCGCTACGGTTTGCGCGCCGTCAATCCGATGTAGGCCGACATGCCGGAATGTCCGGGGCCTTCGTTCAGTTCGCGCTCTTCCTCGATGATGGCGACATCAGCGAGATCGCCGAAGGCGCGTTGCAGCATGTCGCGGGTATAGAGATGCTCGACCTGTTTCGGGCCGCCGGTGCCATAGTCGAGCTGCTTGGGCGTGTAGCCTTCGACAATCAGCAATCCGCCGCGCTTCAGCGCGCGCCGCATGCCCGCCCATTTTCGTGCGCGATCGGCCGGCGTGCTGAACTGGGTGAAAATCTCCACCACCACGTCGAACGCGTCTTCCGGATAAGGCCAGGCGTGAATGTCGGCTTCAACGAACGTGATCGCGACCTGATATTCGGCGGCGAGTGCGCGCGCCTTGGCCTGGGCGGCGGGAGAAAAGTCGATCGATAGGACGTCAAGGCCTTGCCGCGCCAGCCAGACACCATTGCGGCCCTCGCCATCGGCGACAGCCAGAACCTTTCCGGTCCGTGGCAAAAGCGGACGGCAGCGGACCAGAAACTCGGCGGGCTCCTTGCCGAACCTGTAGCCCGGCGTGGCGTAGCGGTCCTGCCAATGCTGGAGCTCTGTTGTGTCGGTCATGTCGCCCGCTCACTACTTCTTCCCCAGTGCGTCGCGCTGCCTTGTGAGCTTGTCGAGCTCGGCCTCCTGCGCAGCGATGCGGTCGGCGAAGCGGGCTTCGTCCGCTGCACCTGATAGCGCCGCTGCCTGTTCGGTCAACTGACGCAGGTTGTCGCGCAGGATCGCGATGCGGTCGTCCAACTCCGGGCGTGACAGGGTGCTCTCGTTGGCCATGTGATGTTCTCCTGCAGGACCGAAATTTAATCCAACGGCGTTGAAGATAAACCGATTCAATCACTCGAATCAGACTCTAGAACGCCTTGTTGCTCTCCTTCACTTTCTCAGCATCGACATAGACCTGCTCGCCGAGCGATTTGAATTTCTCGCTCATCGCCGCCATGCCTTGCTCTTTATCGTTGAGCGTCGCGGCGTAGTCGCGCACATCCTGTGTGATCTTCATCGAGCAGAACTTCGGCCCGCACATTGAGCAGAAATGCGCGACCTTGTGTGCTTCCTTCGGCAGCGTTTCGTCGTGATATTCGCGGGCGGTGTCGGGATCGAGACCGAGGTTGAACTGGTCCTGCCAGCGGAAGTCGAAGCGCGCGCGGCTCAATGCGTCGTCGCGCAATTGCGCCGCCGGGTGGCCCTTGGCCAGGTCGGCCGCGTGCGCCGCGATCTTGTAGGTGATGACGCCTTCCTTGACGTCGTCGCGGTCGGGCAGGCCGAGATGCTCCTTCGGCGTCACGTAGCAAAGCATGGCGCAGCCGAACCAGCCGATCATGGCGGCGCCGATGCCCGACGTGATGTGGTCGTAGCCCGGCGCGATGTCGGTGGTGAGGGGCCCGAGCGTATAGAACGGCGCCTCGCCGCATTCCTTGAGCTGCTTGTCCATGTTGATCTTGATCTTGTGCATCGGCACGTGGCCGGGGCCTTCGATCATGACCTGGCAGCCCTTTTTCCAGGCGATTTGCGTCAGTTCGCCCAACGTCTCCAGTTCGGCGAATTGCGCGCGGTCGTTGGCGTCGGCGATCGAGCCGGGCCGCAAGCCATCGCCCAGCGAGAACGACACATCATATTTGCGCATGATGTCGCAGATCTCGTCGAAGCGTTCGTAGAGGAAGCTTTCCTTGTGCCGCGACAGGCACCACTTCGCCATGATCGAGCCGCCGCGCGAGACGATGCCGGTAACGCGGTCGGCGGTCAGCGGCACGTAAGCCAGCCGCACGCCGGCGTGGATGGTGAAATAGTCGACGCCCTGTTCGCACTGCTCGATTAGGGTGTCCTTGTAGCATTCCCAGTCGAGCTTGACGGGATCGCCGTCGACTTTCTCCAGCGCCTGATAAATAGGAACGGTGCCGATCGGCACCGGCGAATTGCGCAGGATCCACTCGCGCGTGTTGTGGATGTTGCGGCCGGTGGAGAGGTCCATCACCGTGTCGGCGCCCCAGCGGATCGCCCACACCATCTTCTCGACTTCTTCTTCCACGGACGACGTGACGGCCGAGTTGCCGATATTGGCGTTGATCTTCACCAGGAAGTTGCGGCCGATGATCATCGGCTCGAGCTCGGCGTGGTTGATGTTGGACGGGATGATGGCGCGGCCGCGCGCAATTTCCGAACGTACGAATTCCGGCGTGATGAAGGCGGGCACCGCACCGCCAAACTGCTCGCCATCGGCAAGCGCGGCTTCGGCACGTTCCAGCATCTTCTTGCGGCCGAGATTTTCGCGCTCGGCGACGTAGATCATTTCCTTGGTGATGATGCCGGCGCGCGCCCATTCGTATTGGGTGAGGGGGTGCTTCTTACCCTCCCCTGGAGGGGGAGGGTCGGCGCGCAGCGCCGGGGTGGGGTGATCTTCAGCCCACCCCCTCCCGCCAGCCTTCGCTACGCTCGGCTGGCGACCTCCCCCCTCCAGGGGGAGGTGAAGAGTCTCAACCGCCCGCCACGGCTTCGGCGTATTGGGGAAATTGCGCGCCAGATGCTTGCCGGTGACATTGCCGTTATCGACCGGCTGGATCGGGCGGCCTTCATATTCCTCGACCCCGCCACGTTCCTTCACCCACTCGATGCGGGCGCGCGGTAGTCCCTTCTCGACGTCGATCGCCACCGCCGGGTCGGTGTAGGGACCCGTGGTGTCGTAGACCGGCAGCGGCGGCTCGCCCGATGAGGCATCGAGCGAAATCTCGCGGATCGGCACGCGAAGATCGGGCGCGGTGTCCGGCTTCGAATAGACCTTGCGCGAGGCGGGAAGTGAACCCGTCGTAACTTTTGGGAGGGTGACGTTGGGATCGTGGATGTTCATTTTACCTTCTCCTCCGTAGTCGCGGCCGGCTGCGCGCACGTGCACGCTCCGGGAACATTTGTGGTGGATCGAGATAGCCGAAGTAGCTCAGCAGCACGCCAAGCAGAACGGCGACCCCGCCGTCGATCGTGAAAAAATTCGGATAGCTAAGCACCGACAGGCCGATTTGTTCGACAACCTGCGGCGCGACCATGCGCAAGATACCGCCGATGACCGCGAGCCAGCCGATCACCGTGATGATCAGCGGCCAGTGCCACTTCCAGTCATTGTGCGTGGCAACGATTGCAAGCCCCACCGGAAGCGCGATCACGCCCGACAGATAAATGAGCATATGGTCGTGCAGCGCTCGCTCGAACATCGTGCGGTAGACAACGCTGTTGAAGATCATGCCGGCGCCGCCGGCGATGAATACAGGGCCGATCAATTTGGCCAGAAAATGCGATCGTTCCATGGTCCAGTCCCCCATTTGGATGTCCACGCTCACGCCACATACCCTTTGAATGTCACAAAGCCGCCGACGGCGACGAGGAAGATGCCGAGGCCGGTGAAAAAGCCCGCGTTCGCGATGATTGATGTCGCGATGAAATTGGCGAACTGCGGCGCAATGATGCGGAACGTGCCGACGCAGGTCAGGACCCAGCCGATGGCGGTGACCGCGCTGCGCCAGTCGGGCGTCCAGTCCTTGTGCACATTGAGGATCGCAAGGCCGGCCAGCAGCATCAGGACCCCGGAGAAGTAGATAAAGGGCAGGCCGGCGAGGAACTGCGTTGCCATCTCCCGGTAGGTCGGCTGATTCGCCAGCATGCCGACGCCGATCGCCGACAGGACGGGACCCACCAGCCTCGCGATGTTCTGCGACGATTGCATCGAAATGTCCTGTCCCTTCGCCGGCATGACCCGGATCAGGTTCAAAGGGTTTTTCTCAGCCCCCACCGGGGGCACCCCTCGGAACAGCATTTAATGTAGGCACGGGGGCAGGGGTGTCAATGCGTGGGTCTTTGTTGTGGACCCATGGCCTTTCCACCAGTCATTGCCGGGCTTGACCCGGCAATCCATGAGGCAATTCAACGAGTGATTTCAGTAAAGAGATCCCGCCATTGCGGATTTGCCGACTCGACCAACTGGAGTTTCCATAGCCGGGACCAGTGCTTGATGTTCTTCTCGCGCTGAATCGCCTCGTGCGGAGTGCCGTATCGTTCAAAATATACGAGCATTTTCAAATTATACCGCTTGCTAAACCCGCGTACCGAACCTTCGCGATGTTCGTGCGCCCGACGAACAAGATCGTTGGTGATCCCTACGTACAGTGTGCCACGCGGCACATTGCTTAGAATGTAAACCCAATAGTCCGTCATTGCACCCGCGTCATGCCCGGGCTTGACCCGGGCATCCATGATGACTGGGTGCAGCGTGAAGACTTACGTAAGTCCAACCTTGCTGAGACTCATCATGGATTGCATCAGAACTCGGGCTTGCCCGAGTTCTGAACTGGGGTAAGCGCTGCAAGTCGGGTATACCCGACTTGCAGTGTCGAGCCCGGCAATGACTCGTTGATAGGTTTTGCCAAGAACACTCCGCGTGATGCTTGTGGCATCCATGTTAAGCGGCTTCGCAAAGTTCGCGCCGAAATTATCCCCCAATCGGATGATGACTCCGTTCAGTTCCAGTTCAATCACCACGCTCTAGGAGTCATCCCCGAGCATGCAAAGGGAGAACAGATATGCGCACGTTTTGGATTATCGTGCTTGGCTTCTCTAGTGTCGGGGCACTAACCGGGACAGCCTTAGCCGACAAGTTTCAAGCACACCTTACAAGGGAACAACTCAAGACAAACTGCATCAATTCGGGTGGCTACTATGATCCCGACACGGCGAAGGGCGGATACAGCTGCAAACTTACGCATGAAACCTTCGACTGCACCGCTGCTGGAGTTTGCACTATCACCACCACCATGGTGATTACGAAGCCGACTAAAATTCACGGTCCGGTCTCTGCTCAAGCTCCTGCCGCAACGTTGAATGCCAACGCCAAAATGCCCTCTAGCGGCAGCGCGCCCAGTGCAAACAGCTCCTTCGCAGTCGGCGGTCTTTCGACCAGCAGGCCGGCGGCCATGAAAAACGTGTCTGGAATCAGCACGGGCAATTCTGGCACGACAGTCGGCAGTGGCGGTTCATTGTTCTCACACGACCGTCCAAACTTTCGGCCGCAATAGTTTTACGGGGAACGTCAGAGTGGACCGCGACGCGACCCGGCAATGACGTGCGGAGAGATCGCACACGTCACGTCTTCGGCAGCTGCGTCACTTCCACCTTCACCGTGCCGCTGGCTTCCGCGATCACGCGCAAGGTCGTTGCATCGAATTCGATGCCGGTGAGGCGCAGGTCCAGCACGGCGGCGTCGACGCGCACGCCGTTGCCGACTTGCTCGAATTCGCTGAGCGCGGCGCCGATCTTGGCCTTGGCGTCCTTGGCGAACGGCTTGAGATCGATCACAGCCTTGTCGGCCAGCGCCTTCTGCAAATGCGGCATGGCCGCGCGCGCGGCAGCGCCGAGCAGGCCGAATGCGGCTTCCGACTCGACGGCGAGCGACATATCAGTCAGGCGCAGCAGCTGGTTTTGCGAATCAAGCAGCGGCTTGCCCCAGATCTGTACGGTGGCCTCGGTGCCAAAGCCGAACCAGCTTTTCTTCTCGCGCGCCTTCACGCGCAGAGAGATCAGCAGGCGGTCGCCGGCGGCCGCGAGGCTTGCGCGCAGGATCTCGACATCGACCGGCCCGCTGCCATCTTCCGGAAAATGCCGGCCCTTCATCTGCGGTTCAAGCAGCTTGTTGAGCTCCTTGAAAGGCATGTCGATCGGCACGCCGACGGCCAGCTCGCCCTCCTGCATCGGCGGCACCAGTTCGAGTTGCGCTGGGAACGGGCAATTCGGCTTGGTCTCGCTCGGCAAAATACGGGTTTCGGCCTGCACCCCGACGGTGAGCGTGACATTGCGCGCATCGACCTGGGGCTGCGCCGCGGCCGCGCGCACCGGGCGCATTTCCAGCCACAGCGGCGGCAGCCCGGTTTTTTCGCCGCCGAGCGGGATCGACCGGCACATCTTGGCCCATTGCTCGCGCGCGGTGCGCTCGATCATCGGATCGTTGCGCAGGCGGGCTTGCAGCGCTGCAATCTGGTTATTGACCAGCGGATCGAGCACCGACTTGATCTCGCCTGCCAGATTGACCTTGAGGCCGGCAATGTTGGTGCCGGTATCACCAAAATCGAGCCGGCCGGCGAGGTTGGGCTCGATCCGCCATGCCGATGTGATCTGCGGGCGGGATGTCACCACCACGTTGCCGCGAAAATCGCTGCGCTGGTCGAGCGTCTTGACGGCGAGATTTTCGATCTGCTTGCCGACCTCGCCACTCCCGAGCAGGTTACCGATCGCCCCGCCAAGTCCGCCTACGGCCTTGCCGGCGGTATTTCCGACCTGGCCCGTGATGCGAATGCTGCCATTGAGCGGCGTCGTGACGGTGAGCGTGCCGGGCTGCCCGGAGGCAGACATGGTGCCGCGCGACACCGTCAGGCCGATCTCGGCGTGGCCGAGCAGCTGCGTGACCGGGTTGTCGTTCTTGCCGGCGAATTCACGCGGAGCTGTGGCATCAAGTGACTGGCCAATCGCCGTCAGCGCAACGGCAACCGGCGCGATGACGTGTGAGGCGCGGGTCACCGCCTGCAACGGTTTCGACGGCTGCAGAATGGCGATCGCCTCCGGCAGCCCGCTATCGGCTGGAACGAAATTATTGAGCGCCCAGAGTGTCACACTGAAGAATATGGCAACGACGCAAAAGGCGGCGACGCCCCACCGGACATAGCGCGAGCGGCCAAAGGCGCGGATCGGCGCCGTCGCGTAATAGATGAATGTGTCGAGCCCGCTCATGATGCATTCCGCTCGATTCGCCGGACGATAAATCTTAGGCGGCTGCGTACACCAGCGCCAGCGCGGGAATGTAGGGCCTTTCAGTTGTCATTGCCGGGCTTGACCCGGCAATCCATGAGGCAGTCCCCGCAATAATAGTCCTAATGGTTTCGCAAGGTGCCGTGCAGCGAATGACGTAAGTCTAACTTCACGGAAGTTCATCATTGATTGCCGGGTCAAGCCCGGCAATGACAATTGAGAGCCCGAACCGGAGCATAACGGTCTTCAGCGCATGCAAT
>CAVTKN010000002.1:0-367500 GCA_963735285.1 uncultured Alphaproteobacteria bacterium
TTGCCGGAAACCGCAGTGCCGCAGTGCGAAGTGCGGGTGAAAGCACCGAGTCAAATGCCGGTTAAATTAGGAGAGAAATAGCTTTTCCCACTCTCCGTTCGTCCCCGCGAAAGCGGGGATCCAGGATCCATGTGCTGAGTAAATTTAGCGCACTGGGTCCCCGCTTTCGCGGGGACGAACGGAGGATGGTGTTTGCCCAAAATCCATCAACTTGCCGTCAGAAAACACCGCAACCGATCGCGATTGACTCGTTTTGAATTCGGCCGATAGCATTCTTTATCGCGGTACGCGTGTACTGAATCGCGGTACGGAGCAACAATGACAGCGAGCGCGGACACGACTGCAACGCGTCGCGGCACGGCAAGCGCGATTCAAATCCGCGAACATCGCATCCCCAGCGCCAACAGCGCGCCCTACATTTGCGTCGAAGGACCGGACAGCAATCTGTGGTTCTGCGAAAGCGGCGCCGCGAAAATCGGTTGCTTCGATCCGCGCAATGCTACCTTCAGGGAATTCCCGCTGCCGGCTGAAGGCGCAACACCGATCGGCATCGCGCTGGGCGGCGACGGCAATTTGTGGTTCGCGCAGAAGAAAGCCAACAAGATCGGCCGCCTGACACCAAGCGGCGCGCTTACCGAATTTCAGGTCCCCACCGCAAATGCCGGGCCTGACGGCATCGCGCTCGGGCCGGACGGCAATGTCTGGTTCTCGGAAACAGAAGTGAGCCAGATCGGCCGCATCACGCCAGATGGCACGATCACGGAATTCAAAAGCGGCATAACGGCCGGCAGCAAGCCACTGTCGATCGTGGTGCGCGACGGCGCGCTGTGGTTCAGCGAGGCCGCCGGCAACCGCGTCGGCCGCATCACAGTCGACGGCGTGGTGAGTGAATTCAATATTCCGACGCATGACAGCCAGCCGCGCGCCATGGTCACGCATCCCGACGGCAACATCTGGTTTGTCGAAACCGGCGCAAATGCGCTCGGCCGGCTCGGCCGCGACGAGAAGTTCCAGGATTTCAAATTTCCGACGCCGAACGCGTCCTTGCGCGGCGTCACCGTCGGCCCGGACGGCAATCTCTGGTGCACCGAGAACTTCGCCAACAAGATCGGCCACATGGCGCCCGATGGCGCGTTGATCGGCGAATATGACATTCCGACGCCGGCGAGCGGCGCGCGCTGCATCGCGGCTATGTCGAATGGCCGGCTCTATTTCACGCAATACGACGCCGGTTCGATCGGAGAAATCGTGCTTCTTTAAAGTTCGGGGGACGCAGGTGGCAGTCGAACGGATCAACTACCAGGCCGGCAAAACCGCCTGCACCGGGGCGCTGGTTTACGACGAGCGCGCCAGCGGGTCGCGGCCACTTTTACTCATGGCGCCGAACTGGATGGGCGTGAGCGACGACGCCATCAAGCGCGCGGCCGCCATGGCCGGCAGCAAATATGTGGCTTTCGTCGCCGACATGTATGGCGGCGGCAAAATTCCCGCCGGCCCACCGGAAGCCATGGCCCTTGCCAATGCACTGCGTGCCGATGCGCCCGAACGACGGCTGCGCATCGCTGCCGCGCTCGACACGTTGCGCAGCGAGAGCACGAAACGAAAGATCGGCGATCTCAAACGCCAGGCTGCGGTCGGCTTCTGTTTTGGCGGCGGCAATGTCCTGGAGCTCGCGCGCACCGGCGCCGACGTGCAGGCGGTCGTCTGTCTGCACGGTGATCTCCTGACATCGCTCCCGGCGAAGTCCGGCGATATCAAGGCCGCCATTTGCGTGATGCACGGCGCGAAAGACCCGGTGGTGCCCAAAAAAGACCGCGACGCGTTCGAAGCGGAAATGGAAGCGGTGGGCGCCAAATGGCAGATGCTGGTGTTCGGCGGCCTGCTGCATTCGTTCTGCGAAGAGGAATCCGACGTGCCCGGAATCGCCTGCTTCGATCCGGGCGCCGCGCGCCAGTGCTACGCCATGATCGATGATTTCGCGACCGCGGCATTCGACGGAAAGCTTTGAGTGAAAAAATAAAACGGTAGCCATCGGGAAGGAAACGAAATGACAAAGTTAGCGCGCATCGTTTTCAGTTTTCTTGCAGTGTGCTGCGCCGTCCCGGCGCAGGCGCAGACTTATCCGGAGCGGCCGATCCGGCTGATCGTCTCGATCGCAGCCGGCAGCGTCACCGATGTCATCATGCGCAAGGCCGGCGCCGAGTTGCAGCCGCAGCTGGGCCAGCCCTTGATCATCGAGAACCGCGGCGGCGCCAGCGGCATCGTCGCCGCGCAGGCCTGTTCGCAGGCCGCACCCGACGGCTACACGCTGTGCGTGATCTATCACAGCACGATGTCCTACAACCCGCTGCTGTTCACCAACCTGCCCTACGATCCCGATCGCGACCTGGTGCCGGTCACGCGGCTGTTCTTTCTCAATGAAGGGCTGTTCGTGTCGTCCGCGCTGGGCGTGAACTCGGTGGCCGAGCTCAAGAAACTGGCGCAGGCCAAACCCGACAGTCTCAATTACGCCACGCTCGGCGAAGGCTCGTTCCCGGATCTGTTCCTGAAATGGGTCAACAACCAGTGGGGCACAAAAATTGTCGGCGTGCCCTACAAAGGCGGCGGACCGGCCGCGCAGGCGCTCGCCGCCAACCAGGTGCAGATGACGCGCTTCGGCATCGGCAATTTCCTCGGATTGATCCAGGCCGGCAATGTGAAGGCGCTGGCGGTGTCGGCCGACAAGCGTTCGCCGCTGCTGCCGGAAGTGCCGACGCTTGCCGAGGCCGGCCTGGGTGGTTATCCGGGCCAGGGCTGGTGGGGCCTTGCGGCGCCGAAAGGAACGCCGCCCGCGCTTGTCGACAAGGTCAACGGCGTGTTCGTGAAATTGTTCAGCGAGCCGAAATTCGTCGACTACCTGAATCACCAGGCGGTGGTCGCGGCGCCGGACTCGCCGGCCGAATTCGCCGCCTTCCTGAAGGAAGACCGCAAGGCGGCGGAAGCGCTGATCAAAATCGCGAACAGCAAGCGCGAGGAGTACAAGCCGGAGGGTGCGAAGTAGCGCGCGCATTCGTTCGTCGTCATCACCGCGGCTCCTTTCCGTCGTCTCGGCCGAGCGCGCTCGCAAGCGAGGCCCGGGACCCATACGCCGCAGTCTCTCGATAGGCTGCGGAGTATGGGTCCCCGCCTTCGCGGGGACGACGAGGTGAGAGTGCGTATGCGCACCCGCGGACGAACGGGGTCGGTCGCTTCTCCCGGATTACTGTCGCCACCACCGAATCCACCCTTGTTTTGGCGGGCATTTTCCCCGACGCTGTCCGCACAGCGGCAACGGATGCGCGGCGAATTCATGCTCCTGCTCCACGGCCTTCTCTACGCCCTTGGCCTTTACGCCCTGCTGGGCATCGTGACGGCCGTTTTGTTCGTCAGTTTCGGCGTGACGCAGGTCCTGCCTTATTCAATGACCGTCGGCGCCCGCATCCTGGTGTTGCCGGGCGCCGCCGCGCTCTGGCCCTACGTGCTTGTGCGCTGGCTGAAGTCACGCAGGCCCGCATGAGGACAGCATGAGGCGCGCGCACCGCACCACGCATCGGCTGCTCTGGCCGGTCCTGACGCTGGCGCTGGCGCTCGGCATCTCTCTCGCGCTGATGCTGCGCGTGCTGCCGCCACCATGAACAGGACGCATGGAGTCCACCGATGAGCGTCGGCTTCCGCGCGGTGCAGTGGAATCGGGACAAGCTCGTCTACGACGGCATCCTGCTGTGCGCCGTCGCGATCTTCCTCGCGGCTTTCGTCGCGTTGCACTGGAAGCTGCATCCGCCGAAGGATCATCTCGAAGCCATCGACATCGGTATCCGCGCCACCGGCACCTGCGCCTTCCTGATGCTGACGGTGATCCTGTGCATCGGCCCGCTGGCGCGGCTCAGTCCGCGCTTCCGCCCGCTCCTCTACAACCGGCGCCATTTCGGCGTGCTCACATTTATCGTCGCCGTCGTGCATCTCTGCTTCCTGCTGAGCTGGTACATCGCGCAGCACAACCTGCCCAATCTCGGCGCCGAGCTGACGAAATGGGAAGACTACGGCAAGTTCGTCGGCTTCCCCTTCAAGGCGCTGGGAATCGGCGCGCTGCTCATTCTGTTCCTGATGGCCGCCACCAGCCATGACTTCTGGCTGGCGTTCCTGACGCCGCGCATCTGGAAGAGCCTGCACATGGCGCTCTACGTCGCCTACGCATTGGTGGTGATGCACGTCGCGCTCGGCATCATGCAGGGCGAAGAGACCCTGCTCATTCCGCTGATGCTGGTGGGCGGCGCCGGCAGCGTCGCCGCGCTGCATTTGATCGCGGGCTGGCGCGAGCGGGCGGGCGACAAAGGCGACGCCTTGAATGCGGACGGCTGGATCGCGGTCGGGCCGCCTTATGCGATCCCCGACAAGTGCGCGCGCATTGTGGCGGCGCCCGGCGGCGAGCGCATCGCGGTGTTCCGCGACGGCACGCAGATCGGCGCGCTCACCAATCTTTGCGCGCACCAGAACGGGCCGATCGGCGAAGGCCGCATCATCGACGGCTGCGTCACCTGCCCGTGGCACGGTTATCAGTACCGTCTCCAGGACGGCTGCGCGCCGGCGCCATTCACGGAGAAACTCGCCACTTACCGCGTGCGGATCAACCGCGGCCTGCTGGAAGTCGATCCGCGGCCTTTGCCGCCGGGCACGCCGGCGGCCATCGACATTCCGCGCGAAGCAATCAGTGAAATACTCATGCCGAAAACGGCAATGTAGTCTCGGAGGGCGGTCATGGCTGGAGATGAAAACTGGGTCGACGTCGGCGCCACCGGCGAGCTGTCGCAAACCCCGCTGCGGCACGTCAACGTGATGCAACGGGACATCGCGATCTCCTTCAAGGATGGCACGTTCGGTGCGGTGTCGAACGTGTGCAATCATGTCGGCGGCCCGCTCGGCGAAGGCTGCCTCGACGGCGACTACATCGTCTGCCCCTGGCACAACTGGAAATTCCACCGGTCGAGCGGCGTCGGCGAGCCGGGCTTTGAGGCCGACCGCGTCCCCTCTTATCCGGTCAAGGTCGAGAACGGCCGCCTGCTCGTCAATATCGCGGCCGCCACCAAGCGCACCAAGGCGCCGCACGATCCGCACCCCCTTGCACGTAAAGTCGAGCGCGCGGCCGGGCCGCTGCGGCTCGCAGGCATCGCGACATCGGCGATGGACGCGGAGCACCCGCGCTTTTCCGGCTCAGATCACCTGCTCAATCACGCCCTGAAAGAGGGCGCCGCGCTCGGCGCCGAGACGCGCTTGATCCGGCTCAACGATCTCAAGTTCCGCAATTGCGAGGGCTACTATTCGAAATCGGCGCATGCGTGCACGTGGCCGTGCTCGATCACGCAGATGGATTCCGCCGACCAGATGGACCAGGTCTACGAGGCGCTGGTGCACTGGGCCGACGCCATCATCATCGCGACACCGATCCGCTGGGGCGCGGCGTCGTCGCTGTATTTCAAGATGGCCGAGCGGCTCAACTGCGTGCAGAACGCGGTGACGATCCGCGACCTCGTGCTGATCCGCAACAAGGTCGCCGGCTTCATCATCGTCGGCGGGCAGGACAATATCCAGTCGGTCGCCGGGCAGATGCTCGGCTTCTTCGCCGAGCTCGGATTTATTTTCCCGCAGTTCCCTTACATCGCGCATTCGCGCGGCTGGTCGCACGAGGACATGGAGCGCAATGTCGAGATCGTGCGCGACTCGAAGGATCTCGCCGAGGGCGCGGCCATGCTGACCAAGCGCTGCCTGGATCTGGCCAAGCATCTGATCGAGCGCGACGAGGCGCCGACCTCGATCGAACGCGGCGGCCGCAAGGCGCACCCGCTCGAGATGGAGGCGGAGCGGCCTTAGGGCGTGCGGGCACCTATTCTCACCGTTCGCCCCCGCGAAAGCGGGGGCCCAGGCTGCTAAACTACTGACTCAGTGCGTGGGCTCTGGATCCCCGCTTTCGCGGGGACGAACGGAGTGTGTTGCACGCCTCCACCGGTTCTCTCTGATTGCGAGCGCTCGGCAATCAATCAATCCCGCCACCCGAAAACCGCCGACCTCTCCGCGTTCTTCTGTCATCACCGGGCTTGCTGGCTAAAGAAAAACCCCGGAACAACATCCCGGGGTTTTTGCGATGGACAGCTTTTTGCGACGTGCGTTTTACCAGATCTTATAATTCAACCCGGCGCGCACGACCTGGAAGCGGTTTTTGAATTCAGCACCGAACGTGGAAGGCGCTGGAAAAATGAAGTGGGTCTGGTTGCCAACGTCCATGTAGAGGGACTCCACACGCGCCGACCAGTGCGCATCGAGCGCCACTTCGGTACCGCCGCCGATCGTCCAGCCACCTGCAGTCCTGGTTGTCACGTCGCCACCAAAGCCGAATGCCGGCGAGAAACCGTCCGTCAGGTGTACCCATGCGCCACCCGCAGTGAAGTAAATAAGCGCCGGGCCGGTATTGATGCCGAAGCGGCCGCGAAGTGTGGCGTACCAGTCAGTATTCGCGGTGAACTTGGCCTCTTCGTCGAACCAATCACTCATCTGCGCGCGCATGCGCAGCGAGCCGAAGTCGCCTTCGACACCGGCAAAAAATTTGGGCATCAGGACGCCGGTAAAATTGTAACCGACCTGACCGCCGGCGGCGAAACCGGTGCCATTGATGTCTGTCTCGCGCGGGAAAGGCGCTCGTCTGCTTGGTGTGGACGAGAGATTGGCCGCCGCCAACATTGACGCCGACGTAAAGGCCGCGCCAGTCATGATCCGACGGCAGCATCGGCGCATTTATGAACGCAAAGAAGCTCTCGGACTCACCGAGCTTGTAGTTCAACCCAGTCTTAACAAGATGATAGCCGTGGTCGAAGCTGGACGGTACGCCGATGGCTCCGCGTGGATTCGCGATGAAGTCGTTGCTGTCGCCACCGTCAATGAACAGATATTCCGTCTTCGCGGACCAAGCCCGCGTCAATTTGGTTTCGGCACCGTAGCCGGCAGTCCAACTCGCCGTCGTTCTCGAACTGAAGGTCGAAGGTACGGTGCCCAAAAGCGCCGTCCCGCCAAATTCATCCCGGCTGTGCAAGAACGCGGCACCGCCAGTGGCATAGAGCAAGGATGGTCCGGTGACGTAGCCAAAGCGGCCTCGCGCGGTGCCATACCAGTCGGTCCTGAGGCCGACATTCATGTGTCGTTAAACTCGAGGTTCGAGCGACTAATGCCGAGATATCCGAATTCGCCTTCCAGGCCGACCAGCAATTGTGGGGCAAATTGCCAATTGTAGCCGGCCGTGAGGCCGCCTACGGCCCCGTACTTGTTTACATTCGTCTGACCGAAATGGCTGCCGCTTACAGTGGTGGGGGTGCTGCCAGTTTGGCTGCCGATGGCGGTGCCGTAATAACCGCCGATGTAAAAGCCTGTCCAATTATACGTTGGCGGCAGCGGGGCGGCAGGAGCTTTTCTTGGTAGATCAGCGGCAAATGCGGCGTGAGTGAAACTGATGACGGCACAGGTCGCAATCAAAACAACGGACAAGCGTTTCATTGAGCAGCCCCACATTTATTTCGATCCATTTATATCAGTACGCCGTTTTGTCGCACCGAGCTGTGGCGCAAAGATCCGTAATTTGAGTATTTGTGGTAATTTCGCCACAGACGTTCCACGCACTTCAATCGTCAATCAACCCTTCCACTCGCTCTCACCGCTCGTCCCCGCGCAAGCGGGGACCCAGGGCGGCAAATTAATGATTCAGTGAGCCGGATCTGGATCCCCGCTTTCGCGGGGACGAACGGAGTGTGTTGCACGCCTCCGCCGGTTCTCTCTGATTGCGAGCGCTCGGCGATCAGTCGATGCGTCCACCCGAGAACCGCCGGCCTCTACACTTCTTCGTCATCACCGGGCTTGTCCCGGCGATCTCGCTTAGGAGCGCAGTGCCTTCATAAGCGGGATGACCGGGACAAGCCCGGCCATGACGCAGGAGGTGATGCGCGCGCAGACCCTCAATCGATGCGTCCACCCGAAAAACGCCGCCCCGGCACGGTGAGGAAATAACCGACGGCCTGGCCGCCATCGGCGCCGAGCACGCTGCCGGTGGTGTATTGCGATTCATCACACGCGAGAAACACAGCCGGCCCCGCGATGTCTTCGCCGGAACCGACGCGGCCCATCGGCACGCCCTTGCGGCGGCCTTCGTAGATTTCCGGATCGGCGTACATCGCCTCGGTGCCGGGCGTGCGGATGTAGCCCGGCGTGATCGCATTGGCGCGGATGCCGTAAGGCGCCCACTCCATCGCCTGCAATTTCGTCAGCATGATCAGGCCGGCCTTCACGACGCTGTAGGCGCCGGCCCAGTTGTAGGGAAACAGGCCCGCGATCGACGCAATGTTGACGATGACGCCGGACTTCTGCGCGATCATGTGTTTCGCCGCCGCCTGGCTGACGAGGAACGCGCCCTTGAGGCCGATATTCACGGTGGTGTCCCAGGCTGCTTCCGGCAGTGCTTCGAGTTTTCCCGGCACGATCTTCATGGCGTTGTTGACCACGATGTCGATGCGCCCGCGTTCCTTGATGATGGTCTCGACGAGCCGGGTGATGTCGGTGGATTTGGCGACATCGGCCACGACCGCCAGGCTCTTGCTGCCGAATGCGGCGGCATCCTTGGCCGTGCTCGCCGCGGTCGCCGGGTCGACGTCATTGACGACCACGTGGGCGCCCTCGCGGGCATAGGCCAGAACGATATCGCGGCCGATGCCGCGGCCGCCGCCGGTGACCAGCGCCACCTTGTCCTTCAATCGCACGGAAATTCCCCCATAAGTTGTTCAAACAAGCCCGGAAATCGACGCTAGCGCATGATTCGGAATGGTGGAAAGCGGACCTTGGGGACACCCCGAGCGCCGGCGGCCTCGAAAATGGCACCTGCGAATGCCATCTTTGCTATGAAAAGAATCGACCCGGCGGCTGAAGCCGCCCCTCAACCGGACAACATGGCCGAGCCCAAACGTAACGACCCTGCGCCATTGAGCCCGCAACCCGTTGCGGGCGGCATTGCCGCGCGCGCGCTGGGCGCCCGGCCGACGCCCTATCTCGCCGACCTCAACCCGGAACAGCGCGAGGCGGTGGAAACGCTGGACGGGCCCGTGCTGGTGCTGGCCGGCGCCGGCACCGGCAAGACCCGCGTGCTCACCACGCGTATTGCGCACATCCTCAATCTCGGCCGCGCGCATCCGAGCCAGATCCTCGCCGTCACCTTCACCAACAAGGCGGCGCGCGAGATGAAGAACCGCGTCGGCCAGATGGTCGGGCAGATCGTCGAGGGCATGCCGTGGCTCGGCACCTTCCATTCGATCGGCGTGAAAATTTTGCGCCGGCATGCCGAACTGGTCGGGCTGAAGAGCAATTTCACGATCCTCGACACCGACGACCAGATCCGCGTGATGAAGCAGATCCTGGAAGCCGAGAAGCTCGACGAGAAGCGCTGGCCGGCGCGCGTGCTGGCGATGCTGATCGACGGCTGGAAGAACCGCGGGCTCACGCCCGAGAACGTGCCCTCCGGCGAGGCCGCGAGCTTTGCCAACGGCAAGGGCAAGAAACTTTACATGGCCTACCAGGAGCGGCTGAAGACGCTCAACGCTGCCGACTTCGGTGACCTGTTGCTGGAAAATATCCGGCTGTTCCGCCAGAACCCGGACGTGCTGCGCGGCTTTCAGGAGCGCTTCAAGTTCATCCTGGTCGACGAGTATCAGGACACGAACGTCGCGCAGTATTTGTGGTTGAAGTTATTGGCGCAGAGGGCGAGTGCGACCTCGCCCAGCTCCGCAGTCACCTCTCCCCAGGGGGGAGAGGTCGACGCGCGAAGCGCGTCGGGTGAGGGGGAAGGTGACGATCGAGAGTCCCCTGCCCCCTCACCCCAACCCTCTCCCCAGCGGGGAGAGGGAGCGCGCGGTCATGTGCCGCAAGTCAGCGAGCCAAAATTAAATCCGCAACGCCACCCCAAAAACATCTGCTGCGTCGGCGATGACGACCAATCGATCTACGGCTGGCGCGGGGCGGAGGTGGATAACATCCTCCGGTTTGATCATGATTTTCCGGGCGCCAAAGTTATAAGACTGGAGCGGAATTACCGTTCAACCGGCCACATCCTCGCGGCCGCCTCCCACCTCATCGCGCACAACGAAGGCCGGCTCGGCAAGACGCTGCGCACCGAAGATGTGCTCGGCGAAAAGGTGCAGGTCACCGGCGGCTGGGACAGCGAGGAAGAAGCCCGCAATATCGGCGAGGAAATCGAGCAACTCCAGCGCGACGCGCGCGAGCGCGGCGAGGACCACCCGCTCGACGAGATCGCCATTCTGGTGCGCGCCTCGTTCCAGATGCGCGAATTCGAAGACCGTTTCATCCAGCTCGGCCTGCCCTACCGCGTCATCGGCGGCCCCCGCTTCTACGAGCGCGCCGAAATCCGCGATGCGCTGGCCTATCTGCGCGTGATCGCGCAGCCGGCCGACGATCTCGCCTTCGAGCGCATCGTCAACGTGCCCAAGCGCGGCCTTGGCGACGCCACGCTCCAGATGCTGCACGACTTCGCGCGCAAGAAACGCATCCCGCTGAGCGAGGCAGCCGCCGTGATGTCGGCCACCGACGAGATGAAGCCGAAACCGCGCATGGCGCTGCGCGACCTGATGGCCTCGTTCGATCGCTGGCGCGAGAAAGAGACTCGATGCCGCACACTGAACTCGCCGAGATCGTGCTCGACGAGAGCGGCTACACCGACATGTGGCAGAAGGACCGCTCCGCCGACGCCGCCGGCCGCCTGGAAAATCTCAAGGAGCTGGTGCGCTCCATGGAGGAATTCGAGAACCTGCAGGGCTTTCTCGAGCACATCTCGCTGGTGATGGACCGCGAGGGCGCCGAGGCCGAGCAGGCCGTCAACATCATGACGCTGCATTCCGCCAAGGGGCTGGAATTCGACACCGTGTTCCTGCCCGGCTGGGAGGAAGGCCTGTTCCCGCATCAACGCTCGCTCGACGAGACCGGCCGCGCCGGGCTGGAGGAAGAGCGCCGCCTCGCCCATGTCGGGCTGACGCGCGCGAGAAAAAGCGCGCGCATTTATTTCGCCACCAACCGGCGCATCCACGGCATGTGGACCTCGACCGTGCCCTCGCGCTTCCTGGACGAACTGCCGGAGGCGAATGTGGAGGTGAAGGAGGCCACGGGCGGTGCCGGCGGCTTCGGCATGTCGGGCTATGGCGCCTCGCGCTTCGACGAGATGAATTCCTTCGGCTCCAGCTACACCACGCCCGGCTGGCAGCGCGCGCAGGCGCGCAAGGGAAAAGGCGGTTTCTCCGAGAACGGCCAGCCGCGCTACGTGCCGGATGGCGTGTTTGATGACGACAGCGGTGCAACGGATTCTGACCACCTCTCCCCATCGGGGAGAGGTCGCGCCGAAGGCGCGGGTGAGGGGGAACGAGCGTCGCGCTACCGTGAGGGCGGAACCCCCTCACCCCAACCCTCTCCCCGACGGGGAGAGGGAGCGAGAGGCCGTCGCGCTCCTCTCCTGATCGAAGGCGAACTCGTCGCAAAATCCACCGGCACGGCGTCATCCTTCACCGCCGGCGACCGCGTGTTTCACCAGAAATTCGGCAACGGCAACGTGGTGGCCGTGGACGGCAACAAGCTCACGATCCGCTTCGACAAGGCGGGCGAGAAGCGCGTGGTGGATAGTTTTGTCGAGCGGGTGTGACGCTAATTTAACGATACACACGTCGACGACGTGATCGCTGCAAACCAACGCCTTCCCGCCTCCTTCGTTTCATGGGACACTCCGCTGTACGCCGGGAGGTCGCCATGCGGTCATCGCCATCGTGCGTTTCATTCGTCTGCGCCATCATCGCGCTGCTGTCCCTGCCGGGCGCTGCATACGCGCGCACTGCCTATTGCTTTGCAGGGCCGCCAGCCACGAGCCCCGGCGTCATCACCGGCAACGCCACGTCCTGCTGGGGAGATGGCGATGCCCTCCACCACGCGGTCGAGGACGGCGTATCGCGGGCACAATCCGTCGGAAGCTCCCGATGTCAGGGCCTGTTGAGTCGGCAGTAGCGGGATTACAGTTTGTTCAACGCCAGGGGCTGTCATTTCAGCCCGCCATTCAGGACTGGCTGGTCTCCCAGCCCGGCCAGTTGGCCGTCCAGCGCGTGGGCAACACAAACCTCGGACTTTGTTCATTTGCAACGCCCGGCGGTATCCCCTCGTCGGGGTGGGACGGCGGGTATTGCGGCTACACGCCCTTTAAATATCAGAGAACCATCGGTAACGCGCCAATTCGCGAAAACTGCGGCTTCGTGTGCCGGTGATTGTTTCGCCGCGGCTCTCAGCGCAGATACGACTGGCGAGACGATGACATGGATGAATTCCAGCCGACATTTTCCAATGTGGAAAAAGATATCGAGCGATATCTGGAGCAATTCGGTGTCCGCGATACATTGCCTGGCGGAACGCCTGTCATCAGAGGCTATGACAAAGCGCAACAAACCATTCTCGACCAATATTATCGGCAGCAGGCCTATGACGCTCTGGTCGCCTATCTCCTGACATTCAATTCGGAACTCGGGAACGGAAAATTTCTGCTGGACTTAAGCGATGCCCTTGTCCGCAAAAAAGATGTCCGCCGTTTAAAGCGGCTCTGGCACGGCGTCATTGCCAAGCAAAAAATACACTTCTGGCAATACAAAGCGTCGCCTGTTGTTTCCGACAGCGTGTCGGAAGCCACCGCCAGGGCCAAAGCCCGCGTTCTCGACACGCTTAAAACAGTGCAGGAGTTGATGCTTCAATTGGGAGAAGCGCAGGAAGCACAAAAATTAAACGATGACCTGGCGAGGATCGAAAAGGAAGAAAAGGGCAAGGCGTTGCCCAAGCCGATTGATCGATCGATGGACGAAGCCTGCTTTTGGGACATCATCGAAAAGACCAAGGGACATGCTTCATCTTCCGCCGAGCAGATCGAATTGCTGATCGCTGAACTGGAATTGTTCAAGGCAACCGAAATTGGAAAATTCCATAAGCTCCTCCAGCAAAAAATGGCGGAGCTTTACCATTGGGATCTATGGGCCGTGGCGTATCTGGCGCAGGGCGGCTGCTCGGATGATGCGTTTGAAGCGTTCCGGCCATGGATTATTTTGCAGGGGCCGGCCGTTTATCAACTGGCCCTCAAAGACGTGACAAAACTTTCCGCCCACGTGCCTTCGGGAACGGAAACGCAAGCGGACGGATTGTTATTTGCGCCTGCGATTGCCTATGAGAACAGGGCCGGCAAACCGATGCGCCCGGCCAAGGCGAAAGCGCCAAAAATCCACGGCAAGCCTTGGGAAGAATCAGAATTACAAAGTCGATATCCTGAACTTTACAGGCGATATCGCTGAATTCGGGGCAACGGCGGCGGCGTGGCCGTGGACGGCAACAAGCTGTGATAATTTTCTCCGTTCGTCCCCGCGAAAGCGGGGACCCAGCGGCCCCGCGCGCCAAGCGCGGGCATGACGAAACCGCCGCTTCCCCCGCGCGCCGGCTGTGACATAATGCAGAGGGGCGGCGTGACCCAAGGAAGTACCAAGGGAGTCAGCCGTGCGACACCTGACATCGTTCCTCATTCTGACCTGCGTTCTCGCGCTCAGCGGCGCGGCGCTGGCCGAAGAATCCACTTTACCCAAGACAAGCGCCGAGCAGCTCAAGGACGCCTGCGCCAAAGCCGGCGGCAAGTTCTCGCAAGACGCCAAGAGCATCGGGTGCGGCACCAACTGCCAGGGCGGCCCCGGCACCGATTGCACCGTCTACTGCCCGACCGACCAGAAATGCACCGCCCAGGTGATCGGCGCGCGCCGTCCGCGCAGCGTGGCGGAGGCGCTGACCAAGCCGGAGTCGCGGCGACGCTGAGTACTCCATATGTGAATATGGGCCACCGTGAGGTGGCCCATATCCGCGCAATATTAAACGACGTCAGAACGAGCAGTGCCCGTGTTTCCGCAGGCGCTCTTTCGCGCTCAGCGCCACGTCAAAGCTCGGCAGCGACTTTGTCATCACATGATAGTCGGCCGGGAACGGACGGGTCGGCAGGCCATAGTCCCAGATCTGGCAGAGGTTGTTGCCTTCCCACTTGATCACCTTGAAGGAGGCCTGGGCGGGGGTCGTCGCAAAAAAGCCGGCAGCAGCAACGACACCGGCGGCGGCACAAAGGATCAGATTACGGCGCATATTCTTCGTTCCTTTCATAGGTTCAATCGTCCGCCGATGAGTGAAATCTCACCTGCGGACTCATTGGTCGCGCGCCGCGCGGAATTCGGTTCAAATTAAATAAAGCTGGCCGGCGCCGCCGGCCGCAGGCTGTTGACGGCGCGCCTTCCCTACACCACCGCCACCTTCATCTGCCTTCGCAGCGTAATGCACAGCATCGCGAGGCCCGCCGCAAACAAAAACACGATCGCCGGGATGAGCCAGTTCAGCAGAAAGCCGCGGTCGATGATCGCCTGCCGCTGCGGGTCGCCGGGCAGATAGAGCACGGTCACCTTGTCGCCGGTGCGATGGCTGGGCGGATTGCTGCCGACGCTGTCCTTGAATTCAACCGTTGAATTCCCGGCCGTGCGAAACCGCACGACAGGATAATAAGTGGTGCCGCTGCTGCCGGAGCCGTGCTCGCTGTTCAGCCGCACCACCTGCCCTGGCGCGCGCAGGCCCTGCGCTTCGAGCCGGCTGATCTTCATGCTCTGGTAAACGCCGATGCCGAGCAGAAGCACGGCGACGGCGGCGAGGATCGGGACAACCGTCTTGTAGCTCTGCGCCTGCTTCACCCGCGCCTGCGCAGCCTCGGGCGCCGAGATGATTGTCTCGATCGGCTTGACGTCGGCGAGATCGACCGTCGTCTTCCCGAAATGCTGCTTCCGCCATTCCTCGATGGACAGGCGCTGCCCCTTCGGAATGAAAATGCGATGGGCGCGCTCGCCAAGATAAATGAGCATGGCGGCGGCGATGATCCACGTCATGCGCGTGACCGGAAAAGCGGTGAGCGCGACATAACCAAGCAGGACGCCGATCCCGGCAAACACGAGGCCGACGAGATCGAACAAATAACTCCCGGCGTCGCACGCCTGCTCCGGATTGTGCGGGGCGATCATCAACGGGACGACGCGGCCGGTTTCCTTGCCGCGCACCCAGCCGGAGCTGGTGTCAGACTTTGCGATATGGCTTTGCCCGTCCGCCAAGGTGTAGCGGTACACCGGCGTATAGGTGCCGCCATTGGCGATCACGCCGATGATCGTGCCTTGCGCGCGCTGCGCGTGCACGCGCCGGTACAATGAATTGCCGAGGATGAGGCCGCCGATGCCGAGGCAAAACAGCGCGCCGATGAAAAAGCCCACCTGGTTCCAGGCCTGGGCGCCCTGAAAAATGAGGTCGAACATGGAGTACTCTCCGTTCGGCCTGCACTCTACATTTGAAGGCTTATCGCACCGTAAACGTGCGCCTACGGCAGGCGGCGCGCCGCCATATAGCCGCCGATGAACCCGCCGATGGCGCCCACGGCCGCCAGCGTCATGGCGCCGGACATCGTTCCGTAGTGCGCCCAACCGTAAGTCCCGCACCCGATGGCGCCGCCGGCAGCGCCGAACAACGCAATCCATATATTGGTTTTGACTGCCATTGCGCCGCCCCCGAGTTCGCCTGCCCTCCATTAGCAGCGAAAAATTTAGCAACGGCAACCTGGCGGGAGGAGCGCGCAGCGCTGGCGCGCCGTCCCGCAATGACGCTGGGACTTGTAGGGTGGGCTAAGCGTCCGCCAAGCGCACATGCGCGAAGGCGGAGGCGAGCCCACCGGCGGCATTGATTTTTATTGGTGGGCTCGGCGCTGACGCGCCTTAGCCCACGGCCTACGGTTTACTTGGGCACTTCGAGACGCGCCCTACGGACGCTCCTCAGCATGAGGCCGAGATATGGCCGGCGCCGCTAAGTCCGCACGGGCGCGTCGATCGGCACGATCATCTTGCCGATCGGCCAGAGCGCGACGCCGGCGAGCTTGAGATGCGCCCAGGCGAACGGAATGCCGATAATGGTGAGGGCGAGAAGAAGCGCGGTGATGAGATGGCCGAGCGCCAGCCACCAGCCGGCGAGCACCAGCCAGATGATATTGCCCAGCATGCCGAACACGCCGGTGCCGAGGTCTTCGACGCCGGTCACGTCCGCGCGCGACACCGCCTTCTGGCCGAACGGCAGCAGCGTGTAGAGCGCGATATTGAACGCCGCGCGCGTCCACGGCAGGCCGATGATGGTGATCGCCATGATGAGGGCGGCAATGATCCACGCGACGGCCATGTAGGCGCCGCCGCACACGATCCACAGCACGTTGAGCAACAGCGATACGACTGGCATTGGCGGCCCCTCCGGCGCGGCCCGTCACTACGTCAGACGAGCGTCGCCGCCGGGAGATATAGGGGCCGGAATGGCCAATGCCAGGACCATCAGCGCGAGGATGAGAGAGGACAACACGAGAGGCGCCAACGCTACAAGCGCCACGCGCGGCGGCGCGGGAAAGACCCGCTGGCAAACCGCACAATCAGCAGCAGCAATATGGCGCCGATGGTCGCCACGATGATCGAGGACACAAGGCCGCTGCCCATGTGAATGCCCAGTTTCGGCAGCAGCCAGCTGCCGATCAGCGCGCCGACGATGCCGACGGCAATATCGCCAATAAGGCCAAAGCCGCCGCCATCGACGATGCGGCCCGCGAGCCAGCCGGCAATGAGGCCGACCAGCAAGATCACCAGAATTCCCTGATCCGAAATGTGCATGAGTCGACCCCTGTCGTTGCAGCGCACACGAATTCTTCGCGCGCGCTGTCTCGTGACAACAATAGAGATGGGAACCATTGGTTCCATCCAGTATCGTCGGTTCTGGCAACTTGTCGCGAAAACAAGGATGCTGGCGGGTGTGGGTGCCGCGTTGTCGAGGGGATGGGGACGATGAAGACAGCAAGGTTTTCGACATGGATCGCAGCGTGCTTTGCGCTGCTCGCGGGCGTGAGCGGCGCGCAGGCGCAGACCTACCCGGCGCACACGGTGACGATCATCGTGCCGTTCGCGGCCGGCGGCCCAGCCGATATCACCGGCCGCATCGTGGCGGAGATTTTCTCGCGCCACCTCGGCCAGCAATTCGTGGTGGAGAATGTCGGCGGCGCCGGCGGAACGCTCGGCTCGCTGCGCGCCGCGAAAGCCGCGCCCGACGGCTACACGATCATCTCCGGCCACATGGGCACGCACGCCGCCGCGCCGTTCTTCTATCCCAATCTCGGCTACGACCCCGAGAAGGATTTCGAGCCGATCGGGCTGATCGCCGAGCAGCCGGAACTGCTGGCGGTGCGCAAGGACATTCCGGCGAACAACCTCAAGGAGTTCATCGCCTGGGCGAAAGCAAACGAGAGCAAGCTGAACATGGGACACGCCGGCGTCGGCTCGGTGTCCTATGTCGGCTGCCTGCTGCTCAATGCCGCGATCGGCATCAAGCCGACGATGGTGCCCTTCACCGGCACGGCGCCGGTGATGAATGCGATCCTCGCCGGACAGATCGACTATGACTGCGACCCGGTGCTGGGGCCGCTGGCGCATGTGCGCGCCGGCACCGTGAAGGCGCTGGCGATCGCCACCAAGAAACGCAGCCCGCTGCTGCCGGACGTGCCAACATCGTATGAGCAGGGCCTGCCGCAATTCGACTGCGCGCCGTTCTATGCGCTGTTCGCGCCGAAAGGCACGCCGCAGGCCGTTATCGACAAGCTCGCGGCCGCGCTCAACGAAGGCCTCAACGAGCCGGCGGTGCAGAAGCGGCTGTCGGATCTCGGCGCAGAAATCGCCGAGCCGAACCGGCGCGGGCCAAAAGCGTTGGCTGAACTCGTGCACAGTGAGGTCGCACGGCTCGGTCCAATCCTGAAGGCCGCGACGGCGAAATAGAAACTCCGATGGCCCCTCCCGCCAAACCGCTGTTCGGCCGCGACCATGATTTCTGGCTGGCGCGCGGCGCCGTCCTCGTCATCGTCGGCCTTCAGATCGCCATCGTGAACGATCTCGCGATCGGGCCGCGCTGGCTGGCGCCGGCGGTGGAACTCGCGCTGCTCGTTCCGCTGACCATCGCCACCGCCTGGACGCAGCGGCACGCGCGCAAGGCTTCGACCAAAGAGCAAGTCAACCGGGTCTGGCGCGGCCGCCTGCGCACGCGCCGGCTGGCAATCACGCTCACCGCCGTCGTCACGGCGATGAATTTCGGCGCGCTCGCCCGCCTGCTCGAGGCAATCCTCGCCGGCCACGCCGCGAGCGGCCGCACGCTGCTGCTGGATGCGGTCAACATCTGGGCGACCAACCTGATCATCTTCGCGCTGTGGTTCTGGGCGCTCGATCGCGGCGGTCCCGCCGGACAGATCCTCGGCACCGGCCGCGGCAAGGATTTCATATTCACGCAGCAACAGCCGGGGGCCCGTTATCCGAACTGGTCGCCGGGATTTATCGACTACCTGTTCCTTGCCTTCACCAATGCAACCGCATTCTCACCGGCTGATACTTTCCCCCTCACCGCCCGCGCCAAGCTGCTGATGATGGCGGAATCCGGCATTTCACTCGTCACCATCGCGCTGGTGGCCTCCCGCGCGGTCGGCATTCTCAGCTAGGCATCCCGCCCGGCAGGCGGGCTGCGACCAACGGCGCACTGGATCCGCCGCGATGCGGATTGTTTTTACGGGTAAAACTCCGATTTAATGGAACAGATATTTGGAACTCGGCATTCGGGATAGCCGAAGCGCCGACAACAGGGTATCAGCCTACGGTAATCGGCCGGGGAATGCATTGTGAACGAAAACCGGATCGCGCCACGCAAGCGCGTGCTCAAAGGCGCCTTCATCATTACGGGCGAGAAAGCCCCCAAGCTCGCTTGCACGGTCAAGAATATTTCCGATACCGGCGCTGCGCTGCAGGTCTCGACCACGTTCGGCCTGCCCGGCGCGTTCGACCTGATCATGGACAATCAGCGCTATCATTGCCGTTCGATGTGGCGGACCGACACGAAGATCGGCGTCAAGTTTGAATCGAGCCACCCGGCCTGAACAGCCAAGCTCGCGGCCGCGTCAGGCGACGCGGACCTGCGTGAGATAGCGCTCGACTTCCTTGCGCAGCAGGTGGGATTGATCGGCGAGCTGGGCTGCCGCGGTGAGAACGGTCGAAGCCACCTGTCCGGTCTTGACGGCGCTGTTGGAGACCTCGGCGATATTTCCGGATACGTCCTGCGTGCCCTTGGCCGCCGCGCCGGCGTTGCGCGCGATCTCGCGGGTGACAGCATCCTGCTGGCGCATGCCGACCGCGACATCGTTTGCGACGTCGCTGAGCTGCGCGATCGTTGCCGCGATCTTGCGGATGGCCTGCACGGACCGCGCCGTCGTCTGCTCGATCGATTCGATGTGGCGGGTGATTTCTTCGGTCGCTTTGCCGGTCTGCGCGGCGAGGCCCTTGACCTCCTGCGCGACCACGGCAAAGCCGCGGCCCGCTTCGCCGGCCCGCGCCGCCTCGATCGTCGCGTTGAGCGCCAGCAGGTTGGTCTGCGCCGCGATGCTGCTGATGAGGTCACTCACCTCGCCGATCTCGTCGACCGATGCCGACAGGCTCTCGACCGCTTCGGTGATGGCCTTGGCTTCGTCGGTCGCCTGGCCCGCAACCGTCGCCGCGTCCGCCACGCGGGTCGCGATATGTTCGATGGATTGCGCGATTTCTTCCGCGGCTGTCGCGACGATGCCGACATTCGCCGTCGCTTCCTCCGACGCCGCCGCAGTCGCCAGCGCCTGCTCCTGGTTGCTGGCTGCACTCTGCGCCATTTCGCGCGCCGAGCCGTCCATGGCCGCGGCCGCGCGATCGAGGGTCTGCACGATATTGGACACGGCCTGCTCAAATTCCTGCGTGGCGGTCTCGACCATGTGCCGGCGGGATTCGAGCGTGCGGGTCTGCTCGGTCTCCTTGACGCGCGCGTTCGACGCATCCGACGTCGCCTGTCGGAAGAACTGCAACGACCGGCTCATCTCCGCGATTTCATCGCGGCGATCATCGCGGATATCGACATTGAGATCGCCATCGGCGATCCGGCGCATGGCGAGGCTAAGCAGCCCAATGCGGCGCGCCACGCTGCGGCCGACATAAAGCCAGGCCACCAAAGCCGCACCCAGCACCGCCGCAATCGACAGCACGATCAATATGAACTGCGCGGAGCGGATCTGCACACCGGCGTCGGTGGAAATCTTGCGCGCCTGGAGGCGCTGTTGCTCCGCCAGCTCGTCGACGGCGCTCTTGAGCTTGGCTGCGTCGGCTTGCGCGGCATTGAAAGCCAATTGGGCATCGCGCTGCTGACTGAGCTCGTAGGTGCGCGCGGTCATGATTCCGTCATCCGAGCCGATGGCGCCAAGCTGCTTGTAAAGCGCCAGCAACTTGTCCTTCTGTGCTTTGTCGCCAATCGCGTTCAGGTTCTTGATGATTTTTCGCTCCGCCGACCCGATCAGGTCGCGCAACGGCTCCATGCGGCTGGTCTCGCGCACCAGCGAGGCTTCGATCAGCAGGCCGGCGAGAAGATTTGCTTCCGACTCGGTCTGCTGGAGCAGGCGCAGCAGGTCGAGCCGTCCTTCGATTGCGGCGGCGCCTTCCTGCTTGGCGTTCATCATGAGATCGAAATTGGCATCGTCGATCGCCGGGGCAAGGCCAATGAGCAGCGCCTCGTGCGCGGCCCGCACCGATGAGGCCAGGTAAAGCCGCTCATTCGTGACAGTGATCCGGTTCGCAACCATCTGGTCGAGGGTGTGAAGCCGCTCCGACAAGGTCTTGCGGCTCGCGTCGATTTCGTCGGCCTTGGTGATGCCGAGTTCGCGCAGGCGCGCGATCCCGTCTTCGAGGCTTTTCTCCTGGGCGCCAATCTCGCCCATGATTTCGGCGCGGGCCTTGTCGGTGTTGGCAGCCATCAGGCGCGGGCCGGACGCCACAAGGCTGCCGGCTTGCTCGGCCAGGCGGAGCGACACCGCCGTCGTCGGCAGGCTGCGTGACACGATCGCATCGGTCGTCATGCCGATGACGGTGAATTCATAGAGGGCGACCGACGCGCCGATGATCGTCAGCGCGGCCGCAAAGCCGAACGCCAGGTAGAGCCGCCCGCGAATGGTGGAGAGCCAGCCGGCTTTTTCGGCGGCTTTGGCCTCTTTGGCCTCTTGGGCCCCGTGCGCCGGTGATGACTTGAGCCACGTGGCACGCATATTCTTGATGTCCATGCGGCGTTACCGTGCGGATGTCTTGACGAGCTTGGTGACCGGCCTGAGCAAGCCGTCGGCCCCAATCACGGTGAAATAGACCTTGTTCGATCCCTGATTTTGCGTGGGACCGAACGTGAGCGTCACGCCGCCAAGATCGAACGGCGAGCCCTCGATCGCATCGAGGAAGGCTTCACGCGTCGGGGCTCCCGGAATCCGTTTCAGGGCCTGGACCACAAGCTGGCCGACCAGATAGCCCTCGAGCGACACGAAGCCCGGTGTCGATTTCGGATTCACGGCGACAAGTGCCGCCTGATAGGCCGCCACCACCGGCAGCGACTTGTCGCCGGGGAACGGCACGACCTGGCTGATGACAACGCCGGCGCCCTGGTTGCCGAGCTCCTGCGCGAGCGAATCCGAACCGACAAATGAAATCGCGACGAAGGCGGCGTCGACCTTGAGCTGCCGCGCGAGCTTGATGAATTCCGCGATCGGCTTGTAGGGACCGACCGTCACCACGGCCTGCGGCTGGGCTTTCATGATGTCGAGCAGCGCCGACTTGATCGCCGTCGTATTGCGCTTGAACGTTCCCTCGGCGACCAGCGCCATGTTGCGCTTGTCCATCGCCTTCTTGACGCCGGCGAGACCGGCAAGGCCGAAGGCATCGTCCTGGTAAAGGATCGCGATGCGCGTGATGCCGAGGTCATTGGTCAGATGTTCGATCCAGGCTTCGGTCTCCTGAAAATACGAACTGCGAATATTGACGATGTAGCGGTTGAACGGATTGCGGAGAAATTCCGCGCCGGTGAACGGACCGATGAACGGCACCTTGGCGGCGGTGGCGATGGGCTGGCCGGCTTTCGAGGTCGGCGTGCCGACCGCACCGACAAGCGCAAAGACCTTGTCGTCCGTGATCGCGCGCTTGGTGGCTTCGATGGTTTTTTCAGGCTCGTAGCCGTCGTCGACCGACTTGAGCTCAAGCTTGCGGCCGCCGATACCGCCGCTGCGGTTGGCTTCCTCGAAGGCCGCGAGAATACCTTCGCGCATGCCCTGGCCGAGCGCCTGCGCCGGCCCGCTCAGGGCCGACACCTGCCCAAACAGGATCCTGTCATTGGATACGCCGTCCTCCGCGTGGAGCGACGTGGTGGCAAGACAGAAGACAGCAGCCCCGAAAATGCAGAGCCAGGCGCGATTGGTCCGCACGGGCGATATCCCCACCAGCAGGTGCGTGTAGGTTGCAATCGTGCGCCGACATGGTTGATGAATCGTTAACCATGCCTAAGGCGGCGGCAGCCGGGCTTGGCAAAGCTCAGAATTAGCTCGGAATGATGTGTGCCTTGCCGTCAGGCAGCCATCAAGCAGCTTTGCCGGCATCCAGCGCGGACGAAAAGCCGGTCATCGGATCGATCACTGTCGGCACTTCGGTGATCTTCGTGATTGGAAATCCGGCCAGCCTTGAATGCTCGCGGACGAGCAGTTCGCTTTCGGCAAGGTAGATGCAGAAGGTCTTGTCGGCCGCGATATAGGAATGCACCCACTGCACCTTGCCGCCCAGCCGGTAGAGAACGCTGTTGGAGGTCGCGGCAAGATCCTTGAGCTGCGCGCGCGTAAGACGGCCGACATTCGGGATGTCGCGTTCGATCAGGTAGCGTTTCATCGCTTGGTTCCTTTGGCCTTCCTTGGCCTCATTCGAAGATTGTCAGCGCCCAGCGCTGCAACGAGCGGGTGAATACCGAATAGCGACCCATAAGACTTTGCCGGCGCCTTGATTTGACCTTGAGATGGGCTTGATTATTTCCCGAGAACGCCCGGTTACATGCCAAAACGCGGTGGAACCGCTACGAATTCATCGCTTGTTCATCCGGGATCTGGGATTTATGAAGTCGGATGCTTTCGCCCGCCAAGCCCGACCTCCCGTCCAAGACGCCGTCGCGATTTCGCTCAGCAAGCGTATCCGGGCTGCAAATTGCCGTGCTTTTCGGCGCCTTCACGCTGCTGATTTCCATTCCGATCTGGACGCATCCGGTCCCGCCGCTGTCTGACTATGTGAATCACCTCGCGCGCATGCAGGTGATTGCCACGCTGGCGAAGAATGCACAGCTCGCGCAATTCTACGAGATCAACTGGCAGGTCATTCCCAACCTGACGATGGATTTCATCGTGCCGCCGGTTGCGCGCGTGATGAATATCTACCTCGCCGGCCAGGCGTTCATCGTCGCGATGTTCGCGCTCATTATATCCGGCGTGCTGATGCTGAACCGCGCGCTGATCGGCCGCTGGTCGGTGTTGCCGCTGTTCGCCATTCCCCTGCTGTACAACTACATCTTCCTCGTCGGCCTGATGAACTACATCTTCGGGATCGGCGTGGCGTTGTGGGCCCTGGCCGGCTGGGTCGCGGCGCGCGAGCGGCGCTGGCCATTGCGCTTTGCACTGTCGACGCTGTGCGTCGTGGTGCTGTTCTTCTGTCATCTCTCGGCGCTCGGCATCTACGGCATCGGCATCCTGTCGTTCGAAATATTCCGGCTCTGGATACAACGCGCCGAACCCTGGCCGCGGCGGATTGCCGAATTCGTCGCCAGCGGACTGCCGTTCCTCGCCGTCGCGCCGTTGCTCTACGCCAGCCCGACCATGAACCTCGTGTCCGACATCTCATGGGATCAGCGCGGCAAGCTCGACGGCCTGATGTACATATTCAGCAACTACACCGACATCGCCGCCTTTGCGCTGATGGCGATCATGGCCGCAAGCGCCATCTGGTCGGTCCGCCACCGCGTTCTGCAATTTCATCCGTGGGTGATCGTGCTGCTCGTCGTGGGCGGCGCGGTGTATTTCGCGCTGCCGCGCGTGATGTTCGACACTTATATGGCCGACCAACGCGTGCCGATCGGCATCGCCTTCATGGTGTTTGCGTGCGGCGAACTCGATGTGCACCACCGGCTGGTGTGGCGCGGGTTCCTCACCGTCCTGATAATCCTGACCGCCGGCCGCGTTCTCGAAATCGACTACAACTGGTCGCAGCTGTCGGATTCGACCAGCGAATTCCGTGCCTCGGTGCGCCGGATCGTTCCCGGTTCGAAAGTGTTCGTCGCCTATGGCAATGCCTCGGCCGGTGAGGACGTGCGCGATCTCGGACTGGTGCATGCGGCCACGATTGCGACCATCGAGCGATCGTCATTGGTCACGACGTTGTTCACCGTGCAGGGAAAGCAGATCGTGCATGTGCGGCCTGACTTTCGCGAATTTGCCGACCTGCGCGACGGCACCCCGCCTTCGACTGCGCAGCTCATCCTGGCCGCGGAACACCCCCTGCCCAACACGCCGGCGTTCTGGCTGAACTGGACGAAGTTCGACTACATCTACATCCTGTTCACGGAAGACGACCAGCCCAACCCGGATCCGACGCGGCTGAAACTGGTCGCCGATGGCGACCGCTTCCAGCTCTACCGCATCATCAAGCGGGAATAGCGCCCGCCCCCTGGTTGTTGGGCCATGGCAGCCTATTAACCGCCAGCGCGCCGGGTGATAGACTTCCGCTCTGCCGGCATGATCGCCGGCGCCGGGAGGCGGCCATGAAACCACGCCACGTTGCTGCACTGTCGATGCTGGCCGGGCTTGCACTCGGCATGACAGCCATCGATCGCCTGCACGCTGCCGAAGATGGTTATGTGCGCAAGGTGCCGCTCGATGCTTTGACTGTTCCGGTGCCGGTGCCGATCATACCGCAAGGCTCATCGCTCGATCTGCGTCCCGGCCGCGCGCCCGACGCCGGCGATCAGATCAACGGCTACACGCCGCTCAGCCGTGAATCGACGCCCTCCATCGGCCTGTCGATCAAGCCGCTCGACGATCGCAAATAATATTTTGCCCAGTCAGTTGATGGACGCGCGCACGCGATAACCTCGCGATGATGACGATCGTCATGCGCACCTCGCCCATGGGCGCGGCTCGATCAACGCGGCGTAACGTTAATACCGCTGCCATCCTCCAAATGGCGGTCTATCGAGGTCAACGACAGTCCTTGGCGCGATTTCGGTGACCAATGCAGCAAATGCGCATACCTCGTTACCGCTAACGCCGATGCTGCCTTGCTTCTGCCATGTTGAACCTTACCACGTGCATCAACGCTTCGACGCGGGACGATTTGCGGATTCCTTTTGCGGAATTCGCACCGGCCAGCGACGCAGCCTAACGAGGGACATTTCAATGAAGCACGTTCGCATCGGACTCTTCGTCGGCCTGCTGACCGTGACGTCGGCCGCGCTCATCGCGCCGTTGGCAATCACGTCAGCGCATGCGGCGGGATGGGGATCAGTCCACAAATACGTCAAGCGGACCGGCAACTGCGCCGGGCAAGAGGTTCTCGCGAGTTCTTATTCGTCCGGCAAACGGACCGCCACTGGCGAGCGATTTGACGCGAGCGGCAACACGGCTGCTGCACGCACCTGGGCGCTTGGCACGACTCTCACCGTGACCAATCCGCACAATGGCCGCTCGATCACGGTTCGGATCAACGACACCGGCCCGTGGGGAATTGCGTATCGCATGGGTGCCCGGCTTGATCTCGCGCGCGGCGCGGCGCAACGCCTTGGCATGACCGCCTCGCAATACGTTTGTGTTGTGTAACAATCGACGCCGCTGGGGCGCCAGAACGGCGCCTCAGCTTTGCTGCCCTGCCGTCTCGAATATTTCCGACAGCACCAACATTGGACGAAAAACTATTCGTATGGCCGCTGGTGCTGCCCGTGCCGTTGGTGCCAGTGATGCCGCCTCTGTTGATAGGCATAGGCACGATGGCCGCTTCTGGGCGGGTAGGTGCCGCTCGGCGGCTTTCCAAAACTATCGCCCGTTGCCGGGGCATTGGGACCGTAGTTCGGCAGGCTCTGCGCGAGTGAGGCGCCCGTTGCGCCCAGCAACATCGCGAACGCGGCAATGAATATCTTCAATGGCATGGTCGGTCTCCGTCTTCTTCAACAACCCGTCAGCGCGCATTTGGTTCGGCCAAGATGAGCAACGGTCGCGAATCGCGATCGGCCGCAACTGGCCTGCCACGTGACGTTCCGGCGCCGCCTTCCGGCGGGGCCAAGAGGAAGACCAGACAACAGAGGCGGTCCCCCTTTTTGAATCGCCGCAAAAGCGCACCGCAATCGGCCGGGAAAAAACGTCCACGAGGCCCCAACCACCGTTGGCGAACGCGGCGATTCCGATTAAGTTGCCGCATCGGGCTGGGAGGGGACTATGAAGAAACAGGCGATCCTGTTGGCGGTGCTGGCTTTGGCCCTCGCCTCGTGCGGCGTATACGGCCCGAAGGGAAACGACGTCGGCGGCATCATTCCCTGGTCGCCGGAAGCAGAGGCGGTGGCTCTTGATACGGCGCAGGCCAATTGCGGCCGCTTCAACCAGTTCGCGGTGATCACGAGTATCCATCGGAACTATGGCGACTACATCAGCTACAGGTGCCAGTGGAATGCACCGCCGCAAGCCCGCCGTCACATGTCCTGAGCGGTCCGCCGCTTCCAATTTAAAATATTGCGGTTTGATCGATTGCGACGCCGGCCTCGGCGGATTGCGAAACGTAAAATTATACGGTTTCCGGAAGCAATCATTAACCAGCGACGAAGTGTGAATGATTAAATTCTTTGCAGTACCACTGCACCCACATATTCGACGATTTTCTCATCGAGAGATGGCGTCACAGTGCGGTGGCTATCGCGACTCGCAACTGCGCAAGTCGGTCGTGCGCAAACTACGGCAGTGCCGTCCGCATCGAATTTTTTCGATCCGGCGCGGCTGGTCATCATTTGCGCCGCCACCCTCACGCTCATCGTCATAAGCAGCGCCGCTCTTATTACTTATAATCTCCGGCACCGGGCGCTGGTCGAAAACGAACAAGCCCTCTCGAATTCCGCGCTCATCATTGCAAAACAGATCGCGCAGACGTTCACGGCCGTTGAGGCCGTGCAAAAGGGATTCTACGAAGACCTGTCCCGCCTGCCCACCGTCAACGAAGAGACCATCGAGAACGATCTCGGGCGCCTCGATGTCCATCTGAAACTGCGCGACAAGGCTGTCGGCGTACCCTTTGTCGACTCGCTCGCCATATTCAACGCGCACGGCAAGCTGATCAATTTTTCCCGCCATTGGCCCAGTCCCGACGTGAATGTTGCGGATCAGGACTTCTTCGTGGCGCTCAAGAACGATCCAGGCCTGGCGTCCTATCTCGGCGGACCAATGCGTGAGGGTTCCGGCGGATGGGTCAGTCACCTTGCGCGCCGGATCGCCGGGCCAAACGGTGAATTCCTCGGAGTCATTTCGGCCTCGTTGAACCTACGCTACCTGCAAAATTACTTTGGCGAGATCACCTCCAGTCCCGACAGCAGCTTCGCGCTGTTCCGAAACGACGGGACATTGCTCGCCCGCTACCCGGGAGACCACATCGAGATCGGCCGCCGGTTTGCCAACGCGATATCGTTGCGGCTGGTGGAACACGCCGACCACGGCGCCGGCGTGAGCGAAGGGGTCATCGACGGGTACTACCGCATGGTCGCCGCCTACCGGGTGACCGGCTATCCGCTGGTGGCGAGCGCGACCAAGACCACGGCCGCGATCCTCGCCCATTGGGAGAGGACTGCAAAATACATTGCCGGCGCGGCCGCTTTCGTGATTGCCATCATCGCGGCCTTTGCATTTCTGTTCCTGCGCCTGTTCAGAAATTACCAGGCGCTGGAGGAGGCCCGCAGCGAGCGCAAGCGGGCCGAACAACTCCGCGAGCAAAGCCTGCGTTTCGACGTGGCCCTGAACAACATGTCGCAGGGACTGGTGATGTTCGATGCATCATCGAAGCTGGTCGTCAGCAATACGCGGTTTCTCGAGATTTACGGTCTCTCCCCCGACGTCGTGAAGCCGGGGCTGACACTGCTGGATCTTCTCAAGCACAGGAAGGAACGCGGCTCATTCGGCGGTGACCCTGACGAATATTACGCCAAGCTCCTGAACCAGATAGCAAAGCGGACGCTGAGCAAGCAGCATGTGGCTACTCCAGCGGGGCGCATCATCCAGATCGTCAATCAACCGATGCCGGACGGCGGCTGGGTCGCAACCCACGAGGACATTACCGAGAAGATCCAGGCGGAAAACGAAATCAAGCGTCAGGAGGAGCAGCTCAACGCGGCGCTCGACAATATTTCGCAGGGCGTCTGCATGTTCGATGCATCCCGGCGCCTGATCATTTGCAACAAGCAATATGCCGATATCTACGGATTGACCGACGAACAGACGAAGCCGGGCACGCCAATTCAGACGATTCTCGAGCACAGAATTGCCAGCGGCAACGCGCCGGAGGATCATGAAGCCTATATCCGCGACCGGCTGAACGAGGTCGCTATCAATCAGCCGTATCAGACTGTCAATCGGCTGCGCGACGGCCGTTTCGTATCGGTCGTCCATCAGCCCATGAGCAATGGCGGCTGGGTGGCGACGCATGAGGACGTCACGGAAGCAAGGCACCGGGAAGAATCCTTCCGCCTGCTGTTTGAGAACAATCCGGCTCCGATGTGGGTCCTCGACCGGGAAACCTTGCGCTTCCTCGCGGTCAATGAAGCCACCGTCGCGCATTACGGCTACAGCCGTGAGCAGCTCATGACCATGACGGTCCCCGACCTGCGGCCGGCCGACGACCGCGAGCGTTTCAGGACCTTCCTGCACAGCCTCGCCTATGATCAATTCAACGAGAACATCGGACAGCATATTACGGCTGACGGCACCGCAATCGATATTGCGGTCTATTCAAGAGCGCTCACCTACAATGGCCGCGCTGCGCGCCTGGCGGTGATCCATGACATCACCAAAACCAAGCAAACCGAAGCTGAGCTTCGCCGCACAAAGATCTTCCTCGATGCCGTGATCGAGCACGTCCCCGTGCCTATCGTCGTCAGGGACGTGGAGGGCACGGGAGCCGACGTGCAGGGCAGCCGCTTCACATTGTTCAACCGCGCCTATGAAGAACTCACGGGCGACAGCCGTATCCGCCTGATCGGGAAAACCGCGCACGAGATATTCCCCGCGCTGCGCGCCGACATGATCGTGCGGTCCGATAACGAAGCGTTGCAGACCGGCCGTGTCGTCTCGACGCCGGAACATCGCATCGAGACGCTCGGCAACGGGCAACGCCTGATCAAGGCAAGCAAGATCGCAATCCGGGACGAGAGCGGTGAATCGAAATATCTGCTCACCGTTCTCGACGACATCACCGAGCAGCGCCGGACCGAGGAGCATATTTCGTATCTTGCCCACAACGACTCCCTGACCGGACTGCCAAATCGCGCGTCGTTCCTTGAGCATCTCAACAAGACGCTGGATCAGGCGGCAGAGACCGGCGAGCAATTCGCCGTCATGTGCCTCGACCTCGACCAATTCAAGGAAGCCAACGACGTCTATGGCCACCTGGTAGGCGACGGCCTTCTCCGCGAGGCCGCCCGCCGCCTGCAGGCGGCGGCCGATGACGCGTTCATCGCGCGCATCGGCGGCGACGAATTCATGCTGGTGGTCTCCGATGAGACGCCGGAAACGACGGCCGGGGAGCTCGGCGATCGCCTTATCGAAGCATTCAGCAGCAATTTCGAGGTCGACGGGCACCAGATCCAGGTCGGATTGAGCATCGGTGTCGCGGTCTTCCCGACCGACGGCACCCACGTGAAAACCTTGATCGCGAATGCCGACGCGGCGCTCTACCAGGCAAAATCGGAGGTGCGGGGATCGGTCCGCTTCTTCGAGGAAAAACTAGGCTCGCGCTTGCGGGAGCGGCGCGAGCTGCAAACCGACTTGCGGAAAGCCCTCGAAGGCGAAGGCCTGTCACTGCATTATCAGCCCCAGAAAACGATTGCCGGCGGCAAAATCGTCGGTCTCGAAGCGCTTGCCCGCTGGAATTGTCCCAAGCGCGGGATGGTCTCGCCCGAGATATTCATTCCAATCGCGGAGCAAAGCAGCCAGATCATCACGCTCGGCGAATGGATCCTGCGCGAAGCGTGCAAGGAAGCCGCGTCCTGGGAGGAGCCCCTCAGGGTCGCCGTCAACATTTCCCCGATCCAGTTTCATCACGGCGACCTGCCCAACCTTGTTCACACCGTCCTGCTGGAAACCGGCCTGAAACCGGAGCGGCTCGAACTTGAAATCACCGAAGGCGTCCTGATCGACGACTTCGCGCGCGCAGTGTCGATCTTGCGCAAGCTCAAGTCGCTGGGCATCCACATCGCGCTGGATGATTTCGGATCAGGGTACTCGTCGCTGTCTTATTTGCACGCGTTCCCGTTCGAAAAAATCAAGATCGATCGCGTATTTGTCGGCGACCTCGAGCACAACCATCATTCGATGGCGATCGTGCGCGCGATCATCACCCTGGGCCATAACCTCAACATTCCGATTCTCGCCGAGGGCGTCGAGACGGAAAGCCAGCTCAAATTCCTGGCGCAGGAAGGCTGCGACGAGGTGCAGGGATATCTGACCGGCCGGCCCTATCCGATCGAGACCTATGCCGAGATGGTGGGCCGGAAGCATTTCAAGGCGCCGGCCAGGGCTATTGCGGTCTAGGGCGGAAGCCCAAGACCGCCTGAGCGTCTCGACGAACCGCCAAACTTATTTCTGACAAGCCTATTTCTGGATTGCGCCGTTCGGGCTCGCCTGATCGACAATGCCGGGAAGATGCTGCGAGAGCATCTGCAGCGCTTCATCGACCGGCACGCCGAAATGTTGCGCGATCTGCTTCACCTGATCGTTGTTGAGCGCCGCGCGCAACTGCTCGGGCGTGACCTTCATGTTGGCGCCATTGCCAAGCCAGGATTTGACCTGGTCGCCCAGGCCGCCTTGTTGCAGCTGATTCACCAGGCCCTGGAGATCACCCAGGTTCGTCTTGGCCAACAGCGCGGAAATCAAAGTCGATTGCTCGCCGGCGGCCGCCGAAGCAAGAGCACTCTTCAGCGAGCCGCCTAACTGATCCAGTAGTCCCATTTAGTCCTCCATAGCGTGAGCCATGGATGCGCCATCAGTCGCTCAGGGATGTTTCTCGTTCTTGGAGGCGCGCATTCCCTGGCCGGTCGCATCCCGCTCGCACATGTACGCGCCGGATTTCGTGTTGCCGTAATTCTTGTAAGACGCGAAGTGATAGATCTTCGAATCCAGGTTGGCCCACACAACCGTTCCGGTCCCGCAGCGCGACTTGGCTTGCGCTTCGGTCGTGTACTGGTTGACGCCGGTTGGCGCCGTCGCGGCGGGCGGCGGTGCCATGGGAGCGGTCGCCGTCTTCTTTTCGGGCGTGGGTGCAGGCGCCGGCGCGGGTGCTGCGGTCGTCTTCTTTTCCGCAGCAGGAGCCGGCGCAGGCGCCGCGGTTGTCTTCTTTTCCGCGGCCGCTGCGGGCGCAGGCTGTGCGGCGGCGGTGCCGGCACGGCACTGGGTCACGTAGGCCTTTTCGGTGATGCCCTTGGCCTGGTTGTCAGCCTTGTTGGCGCGCCATTCGTCCCGGCATGCCTTTGCTGTTTTCTCTGTGGCAGCCGGCGCGGCGGCGGCCGTCGTCTTTTTCTCTTTTTTCTCCTTGGCAGTCGACGCCGCGGGCGCGGGCGCAGGTTTTGCTGCGCTGTCGCCCCCGCGGCATTTTGCGACGTAAGCCTTTTCCGTAATGCCCTTGGCTTGATTGTCAGCTTTGTTGGCGCGCCATTCGGCCTGGCAGGCCTTCGCCGTTTTTTCCTGGGCGAACGCGGGTGACATTAAAAACGCGACGCCAATAACGGCCGAGCAAACGACTGCGATGCTACGCATGATCAAACTCCGGGCAATACGCCGTTGAAACGATTAGGACTCTTTCTCGCATTTCGTCATGAAACTGGTCTTGGCCGCGCCGGCGAGCGGCTTGCCATCCTTGCTCATCGCCTTGCCGGCGCAGGCTTCCTCTTTGCACTTCTTGACGAAGCTGGTTTTGGCGGCGCCGGCGAGCGGCTTGCCGTCCTTGCTCATCGCCTTGGATTCGCAGGACTGCGCCATCGCTGAACCGGCGGCGAAGGCTGTAATGAGAAGCGCAAGAGCAATTCGTTTCATTGTTCTCTCCCTATGATGTCTTTTAAAGCGCAATCGATGACGTTTAGAGCATAGATTGGAAATTGCCGTGTGGCGAATCTTTGCCGCGCGGACCTGCCCAGTGAATTTTTCACGCGCAAAATCGCGGCAATTCGGTTTAATTCCCCACGCGATAAAGAAACGCCCATGAATTGAGCGGCCGCCATCGCGCCAGCGCACGGGCGGTAGCGGTAACCCGATGCTGCGACGGGCGAATTATCGCTGATACGGCCGTGCTCTAGGCGCCTTCGGTGACGTCCTCGTAGACGTCGATCTCAACCGCGCCGGGAAAGAGCGACCGCCAGGTGTGCAAATAGGCCTGCACCATCGGTTCGCTGGCGAGCTTCTGGCGGTTGAATTCGAGGGTCTTGTCCGCCTCGTATTCGATCACTTGCAGGAATTGTGACGGATCGTCGGCGTTGCGCAGCAGGCGGATTTTCGCCTCGCCGAAGGCTTTGTACAGAGGCGCGGCGTTGTTCATCATGGAGACGAGAAGCGTCGCGGCATCCGCCGACGGCGTCCTGACTTTTAAATAGAGTACGCGCTTCGCCTTTACGGGCTCATTTGCCATGCCTGCGCGCTCCCTTGCATCCAGCCTCGCAACTAAAGGCAGCGCATTTGCGACCTTTGCGGGCACAATTTGAAGGAATTCGACAGCGTAAAGAGAAGGCGGACATTGTGATAGTCGTTTGCGGTCGTCCCTGCGTGAACAGGGACGGCAAATCCGACACCGGCCTGCCAATCCTGCGCAAGGAAAAAGCGGATGCCCGCTCCCGCCGAGGCGATCGACAGCACTTGCCCGTCGTTATTGAAGCTCCAGACCGCACCCTTATCAAAGAAGCCGTAGAGCTGGTACCCCTTGAGAACGTCGTTCGAAACGCTTTGGTCAAACCGTAGTTCTCCGTAAGCGGCAATCCCACTGTCGCCGCTGTAGAAGCCCGGCCCATAGGCCGCATCACCGAGATAGAACTGTTGAGCAACCAGCAATGGCCCGGATGCCCACTGACCGGTCGCAGATATCTTCACTGACCAGACATCCGAAAGCGGCTGGTATCGAGAGAATGCAAAATCAAATATCGAGAAATTCGGTGAGGCGTCAGCGCGGGACATAAAATCGTCATCTCTGCGCGATGCACCAAAAATATCGACACCATGGCGGAATGTCAGATTCAGATAATTCCAGCCGCTGAGACTATCGTTGAGCTTGTAGTCGGCCATCAGGCTCACGGTGCGAAAGTGATCGTTGTAAAGCGTGCCGGCAGAGACACGCTCCGAACTATCGCTGAAGCCTGCGGCGGCGGTGAGCCACAGCGACGATCTTCGCGTCTCGATGGGCACGACGCTGGCCTTGACTTCAAAGGTCTTGGTTACGGTGTGATCGCCGAATTGTTGCCGGATATCGCCAGGCGCAACATTGCTGTATAGCGCCATCGCGCCGAGACGCAGGCCGTCGGTTCCGACGGGGGTGTCATAGGACAGTTTGCCGAACCCGAAATCATGGAGCGCATTTGGCGTGGTCGATGCACTGAAGCCGAGACTGTCACCGGGACGAAAATAAGAATTGAAGGCGGTCGCCGTATACGCATTTAACGGACCGACAGCGGACGTTCCCATGTTGTCGAACCCGAACGCCTGGAAGATCTGCCAGGTCTTGATCCAGACGGTGAGGCGGAATTTCCCGGATGCTTTTCCGATTTCCTGGAGCGCCGTGTCTTCTATACGGACGCCGGAGGTGTCATTGACCAGCAAGAGCTGCCGCTCGAGCGTTTTCAGCCGCGCGGGACGCTCCACAAGGATCGGCGCGAGCAGCGAACGGACGCCGAAACGGTCGGCGCCCTCACCCTGCACAGCAAGCTCCGCGATGTAACCTTCGATGACCTTGATGCGGATCCGCCCATTCTTGATGTCCTGTGGCGGCACCATCGCGCGCGAGAGATGATAGCCCGCCGCGCGATACGCTTCGGTAATGGCGCCGGCGATCCCCGCGAGATCGGCCTGCGACACCGTCTTTCCGATGTAGGGCCGGTAGATCTCATCAACCGTATCGCGGGAGATAGATCTCACGCCTTCAACGGAGACTGAGCGGAGCTTGAACAGCGGCCTGGTGTCGGCGCGCGGCTCTGACTTTGGAACGCCCGGCAGTTTCACAGCCTGTTTGTTTTCGCGTTCGCGGCCGGCCTGGAGTGTCTCTAGGTTCTTTTCGGTCCGCCCGGTGTCATATCGCGGCTGGCTCGACGCTTGCTGGGCGGCGCTCGGGCCAACAGTTACCGGCAAAATTAATAAAGCAAGAAGCAGAATACCGGCGCGGATCGAGAGCTTTCGCCCGCATGCAAGCACCAGAAAAATCGCGAGATTCCGCGTCATCAATGGGAATTCTCGCGTCCGGTTTCGCCCCTGGGCCAAGGGCAAATGGTAAATTTTTACAGTTAACGAAGTGTTACCTCCGCATCCGGCCTGCTCCGATCGCACTAAGCTAAAAATTGAACAATTTCCGGCAAAACCGAGCTTCTGGGCGATCGGGAGTCCGTCTCGGTTTCGAGACAAAGCACCTACGCAGGAGGCGCCGGTGTTCGGCAGAATTGCTGGTTTCTGTGCCCCGGTCCTGGTGGCTGGATTCGTCTCTCTTTATCCGGGCTCACAGGTCGTCGCGGAGGACACCGCAGCCTGGCGCGTGAGCAAATCATCCGGCCAGGTCTGGATGACAACGACAGGCGTGCAGGAAGCCTCTCTCACGAACGAATCCGAGCTCAAGCCGGGGGACACCATCCGCACGGGCTCCAACGGGCGCGTTCTCCTGGTGCGCGGCGAGGCAAGCATGCTGGTCGCGCCGAATTCGGTGATCGCGCTGCCCGCCGAGCAGAAAGACGGCCTCTCCACGACCATCTACGAACAGGCGGGATCCGTTATCTTCACAGCGGAAAAACGCAACTTCAAACACTTTCAGGTCGAGACTCCCTATCTGGCGGCCGTCGTAAAGGGCACGCAGTTCCGCGTCACCTTGGACAAGCGTGGCGCCAATGTCGCAGTGCTCGGCGGCCAAGTCGAAGTGACCGATTTCAAGACTGGTCAGAACGCGCTCGTCCTTCCTGGCCAAGCAGCGCGAGTCTCGGCAGCAGGACACAGCGGTCTTTCCCTGAGCGGCTCCGGTGTCGGCCCGGTCAAGCAGGGAACGCCGCGTTCATCTCCATTTGAACAGATCCGCGTACCGAAGGGCGGCCTGGCCATGCCTGTCGGTTCGACAGATGGCAAGGCAGTTCACGCCCTTGGCGCGATCGACCTGGCTCACAATAATTCTCACGCCGATGTCGGCCACGACAAGAACGTCGTCCGCATCACCGCTCCGCTCGGCGACGTGACGCTGGATTTCGTAAAGGCGACAGACGGACTTGCGCATGGCGCGATCGTTACGCCTGCCGATCGAGGCAACTCGCCAAAACAAACTGTGTGGAGCAACGACGCGCTTTCGCCAGGCAATGGCGCGGCAAAAAGCGCTGGCCAGGCCAGCAACAGCAACGCAGCCGCCGCGGCCGGTGGCAGCAACGCAGGGGGCAACGGCAACGGTAACGCCAACGGCCTTGCAAGTGGCGTTGCCAACGGCCTTGGCAACGTGAATGCCGCGGTCAACAGCATTGCAGTGGGGAACGGAAATGGGAACGGGAACGCCTTTGGCATCGGCAACGGCCTCGCCCTTGGTCACCTCAAGCAGAAGCTCAAACTCTAACGCGCCCGCGCAACAACTGACCGGCAGGCGCGCGTTACGCGACGGTGACGCGTGAAAGGCATTCGACCACATCTCCTTGTGGTATGCGCGCTGGTAGCGATTTCGCTGACCG
Organism: uncultured Alphaproteobacteria bacterium; assembly: GCA_963735285.1. Lineage (GTDB taxonomy): Bacteria > Pseudomonadota > Alphaproteobacteria > Rhizobiales > Xanthobacteraceae > Pseudolabrys. Next base: position 36,226 of record CAVTKN010000002.1, read on the forward strand.
GACTGACCGGCGCGTTGAAAAATGCGCTGGTCGACCTGCGGTTCGGACTGTCTCCACGGCCGGCCAGCGGCGGGATCGTCGTCGTGGCAATCGATTCACCCTCGATTGAATCGATCGGCGTTTGGCCGTGGCCGCGTCGCGTCCATGGCGACCTGATTGATAAACTGACGCGCGCCGGGGCCGCCGACGTCGCTTTCGATGTCGATTTCAGCACACCGTCCACGCCTGAATTTGATCAAGCCTTTGCCAAGGCGCTTGAACGCGCCGGCGGATCGACTGTCTTGCCGACGTTCGAGCAACGAGTGCGCTCCGGCACCGGTGAATCAATCCATCTCAATCGGCCCCTGCCGAATTTTGCAAAACACGCCTGGCCGGCCGTCGTAAACGTTTCAACGGAAACGGACGGCATTGTGCGTCGATATCCATACGGGAAGGCGTTCGATGGCACATTTCTGCCTTCGATGGGTGCCGTCATAACCGGTCTTTATGAGCCCGCCAAAGAATCGCTCTGGATTGATTTCAGCATTCAACCCTCGTCGATCCCGGTCATCTCGTACAAAGATGTGCTGAACGAAGAGCCTTCGGTATTGAGGCTGCTCAAGGGCAAAAAAGTCATCGTCGGCGGAACAGCTCTTGAGCTTGGCGATCGTTTCAATATCCCGAACGGCCATACCATCTCGGGTGTTGTCCTGCAGGCGCTGGCCGCCGAATTGATCGTGCAAGGCCGGCTGCTGCATGAGTTGTCGCTGCTCGCAAAACTTGCGGGCCCGATCATCATCATTCTCGGCATGATTATTCTATGGCACCGCACGTCCGCCATGTCGCGTGCTGTCATTCTGGTCGCAGTCGCCATTGCAGTCGAAGTCGGCGCAATCGCCATCCAGACCAAACTGCCGCTCATGGCCGATACGGCCCTGCTTCACATCGCTATTGCCGCATACCTCACGGCCATTGCCCTCGACGAAATCGACCTTCGTGGACTGCTGGGGCTCATCGCCGAGCGGCGTTTTCAGCGGATCGCGATGTCGCTCGGTGACGGACTGATTTGCGCAGACAAAAACGGCTTGATCACCGTATGGAACCCCACAGCTTCGGCGATTTTCGGATTCCAATCTGAAGAAATGCTGGGGTGTCCGTTCGACATGATATGTGCGGGCAGCGCCGATCCATCGGCGCCGAATTCATTTTCAATTCTCACTCTACCGCACGAATTGCTGCAGGCGCCTGGCGGGAAGACCGTCGAGCTCTACGGGCGGCGCAAGAACGGGGAGCTTTTCTCACTTGAGGTGTGCTTTTCGGGCTGGCCGGGCTCGGACGGGTTTAACTACGGCGCAGTCCTGCGGGACATTTCGGTCCGCCAGCGCGAAGCCGCACGCATGCGCTATCTGGCGGAATACGACGCAGTGACCGGCCTTGCCAATCGCCATGCACTTATCGCGCACCTACAGGACGCACTTCCCAAAGCCAAAGCGAGCGCTGCCGAAGTCGCACTCCTCGTTATAGGCCTCGATAAATTCCAGGTCGTCATCGACATGTTTGGCCACGCCTACGGTGAACAACTGATTTGCGCCACGGCTGAACAGCTCGTCAAAGTTTGCAGTGACGCGGCCCTGGTCGCGCGGCTGGATGGCGACGAGTTCAGTGTTGTTATCGAGGGCAAGGATGCCGCATCGGCGGCAAATGAGTTGGCAGAGCGAATATGCCGCAGCTTTAGCGAAAACCCCCTTTCCGTCGACACGCGCCAGCAATCAATTACGGCCAGCGTCGGCATCGCCGCCTTCCCGACGGAATGCCGGACAGCCGACGAGATGCTCAGCAGCGCGCATCTCGCCCTCTACCGCGCAAAGGCTGAACGACGGGGCAGCTACGTCGTTTTCGAGCGCAGCATCAGGATAGAACTCGAAGTCAGGGCGCGGCTCGAGGCAGAGCTCGCGAGCGCACTGGATCGGAACGAGTTCGAACTCTTCTATCAACCAAAAGTCAGCCTCGAAGACGACTCGGTGATCGGTGCCGAGGCACTCATCCGCTGGCAGCATCCCTACCGCGGCCTTCTTGGGCCCGCCGAATTTATGCACATCGTGAAGACGTCATCGCTCTCCGACCGCCTGGCGCGCTGGGTCATGCAAACCGCTTGTACGCAGGCCCGACAATGGCAACAAAACGGCTCAGACCTGTCCGTCGCCGTCAACCTTGCGCCTTCGCAACTCCGGTCGAACGATCTCGTGGCGACAATCGAAGCGGCCTTGCGGGAAACCGGCTGCCTGCCATCCCGTCTCGAACTCGAAGTGACGGAGGATATTCTTGTCGACGACGAGAAGGCTGTAGAGATTTTCCGCGATATCAGAAATCTCGGCGTCCACATATTGCTGGACGATTTCGGCACCGGTTACGCCAGCCTGAGCTATCTGAAAAAGTTTCCGATCAGCGGCCTGAAAATCGACCGATCCTTTGTAAGTCAGCTGCGGTCGGACATCGACAATGCCGCGATCGTCAGCTCGACGATCGGCCTGAGCACCTTGCTTGGATTGTCAGTCATCGCCGAAGGCATTGAGGACCGCGGCACAGCCAATCTGCTGGCACGCATGGGATGCAAACAGGGCCAAGGCTATTTTTTCGGCCGCCCGATGCCGGCTACTGAATTTGAACAGAGATTTATAAACGGCCGCAACGACTCCGACAAAACAGAACGCATGGCCCACACGGCGGCATAAAGCGTACTGCGCGATCGGGCCATCAGTTTACGCCGTCGCGCTATTGCTTCACGATCACCGTTGTCTTGAGCGGCGCCAGCGGATTGAGATCGTGCGCCGGATGATAGCTGACCAGATTGATCGTCCACGCACTGACAAGCACGAACGACGCCGCGATCGAAACCAAAATTGTGCGCATCATGACGAGCTCCCATTATCGTGCCCGGGTTTCCCGGTGCGGCCGCAGCGTTTTCGCTTCCGGCAAGTATGAAACGTAAGCGGCTGCCGCAAGCACTCGCTGTGACCCGGGTCACAGGAAGTTGAAATTCCCGCGCCATCCACCGGAAAGAAAAAGCGGCCCGTTGCGGGCCGCTGAAGAGTTTGGAGGTTCAGAGAATTGGGGAGGCCTGCCCCCGGGGCAGGGGCAGGCCTTTCGACGGTCAGATGGACTTGAAGAGTCTGGCCGTCAGGCTACCGATGGCGTGGGGACCGACCACCAGGCTAGCCAATGTCGTGTTGCTGATAGGGCCATCGACCGTACGGATGATGCCGGTCACCACCGAAGCGCTGGCAAGGAACATGGTGGCGATGGCGAGAATGATGGTCTTACGCATGGTCGTTGGCCCTGAATGACGGGGGAGCAACCGGCTCCCAACGATTGTCAGACTAGGGGCGCGGCCGTCCCGCCGCTGTGACCCGCATCACATAAGAGACGATTTATTAACGACCCAGGAACCGCCTGTTTGCGGGCTCAAAACGCCTTGTTCGCGGCGCGCAGCCGGCGTGTCAGCATGCCCATCACATCAAGCGCAAAGGTCGGGGCCCGGCCGACGAGCGTCAGGAAATCCTTCTTTGAAATGGGCACCAGCGCGACGTCGGTCTTGGCAATAGCGGTCGCGCTGCGTGGACTGGCGTCGAGCAATGCCATCTCGCCAAAGATCTCATTTGCTTCAAGAGTATCGAGCAAGCGGTTGCCGACCTGAATTTCGACCTGGCCGCTCTGAATGACATAGAGCTCCTTGGCCGGCTCGCCTTCCTTGAAGATGGTCTCGCCCGGCTTGAGGTACCAAACCGGGACGTTCGACTCGGCGAGAAAACTGAAACCGACGACATCTTCGTCTGACATGGATATCGACTCACATAGATCTCAAACCGGCGCCCCAAAGGCTAGATTTTAAGCTCCTTTTCGAGCTTTGCCTTGTTCTCGATGCAGTAGTAGCCCGAAAGGCGGGTGACCAATTTCAGGCGCATCCATTCGTTGAGTATCCGGCTGACGTTTTCGCGCGCAATCCCGGCCATGGCGGCGACGTCGCTTTGGCTCAATTTCTGCCGGATGACGATCCGCCCGCCGTCGACTTCGTTCCCGAAGGCTTTCGCCAGATCGAGCAATGCGCGCGCCACGCGGCCTTTGACCGGCAAGAACGTCCCGGCCGCCACCACCTGGTCGGTGTCGCGCAGGCGCGCCGCCAGCATGTTGAGCAGGTGCTTGTAGATTTCCGGATTTTTCGCCGCGACGCCTTCGAATACCGCGCGGCTGACGAAACTCAGCTTGCAATCGCGCAAAGCCGATACCGACGCCGATCTTGGCCGCCCGTCGATCATGGCCATGTCGCCGACGATCGCACCGGGCCCCAGGATCGCGAGAATGCGCTCGGCCCCGGACGGCGAGAGCATGCTGACTTTCAGCAGGCCTTCCTCGAGACGGTAGCAGCCGTCGCCCGGATCGCCGGCGAGAAAAAGGTTCTCGTCGGCCGCCAGTTTTACCGGCTTGGCGTTGGCGAGCAGACTGGCCGACAGCGGCTCCGGCAGGTCCGAGAGCAAATCGGTGGATCGCAGCGGAGAAGCCATCGCACACCCGGCGCACAAGAACCCAAGAACACGCCGGGCTTCTTTAGCAGAAATCGCCTGGAAATGCTCAGTGGCCGGTCAAAGCCGCACGCGCGATGGCCTGGCGGGTCAGGCCCCGGCTGGCGAGATCAGGGCCAGAAAGCAGGGAAAGCTCGTGGTAACGGGCCGCCATTTGCTGGCCTTCACGGGCGCCGTCGGCGAACTGCCCGCACCAGGCGGCAATCCGCGTGAAAATTGTGGTGCCGTGGGCGACCATCCCGGAAGCATCGGCGCGATAGGTGATGTCGGTCATCGTTCCCTCCTGGCCAGTCCCCCGAGCGCAACGCGCGCCCTACGGTTGTCAGACTAGTCCGTACGACTGTCACATTAGGCATGCCGAACTGGGCCTGCTGTGCTCGGCATCACAAAAAATTCGATTTTGGCGCGCCCAAATAACTTATTGACCGAATGTTTTTTGCCCACCCGCCGCAGCAATGGCAGGCTAGACACAGCTCAAGTCACCCAGGTGCACCCATGATGAAACGCGACGGTTTTCTTCCGCTCGCCTTGGCTGGCCTTGCCGGCATCTTTTTCACGGTTCCCGTCCTCGCGCTCGACCTCAATTCCTTCCGCGCGCAGCACGGACTGCCCGCCCTGAGTGCGAGCGGAACCCTTGCGGGCGCCGCCTATAGCCACGCGCACAATCTCGCGGCACGACAGCGGCTCGACCATAGCGGCTTCCGGCAACGCGTCTCGGTCACGTCGGGCGCCGCGGCCGAGAATGTCGCTTACGGTTGCGCGACGGAGGATTGCGTCATCCGCATGTGGGCAAGGTCCGGCCGTCACCGCGCGAACATGTTGCGGCGGGACGTGACCAGTTACGGCATCGCCTCGGCCGACGGCGGCAATGGCCGGCGCTATTGGGTGCTCGAGTTGGGAAATTGAGGCGTCGGCGTCAGACAAATCGCACAGGCGCACCGGCGAGCACGGCGATCACGACCATCAAGGCAATCCCGATCCCGAAGCCGATCAACCGCGCATTCATCGTCAGCGCGTTGGCAGGCGCGGTACCTCTGATGGCATAAAGCACGACGTCGAAAACGCCGACAGCAATCAGAATCCAAAAATACGGTTTGATGACAAAGTCCTGCACGAATGGCGCGTCGACCAAAATTGCGCCGGTGACAACGCCGACAAGCGCCATATAGCCAAAAAAGATTCGATCTAAGGCCATGCGAGCCCGGGTCCTGCTAAATCTCGTCAGGCGACGCTAGCAGAATTCCCCCACGGGCCGCAGCGGACAGGTTGCCGCTACTTCTTTTCCAGCATCAGCTGCCCTTTTTGCCCGATCACACGCTGGGCCGCATGGGCAAAGCGCGCGAGTAACCATGGCAGCGTGACTTCAAGCCGCACCCCTGCCTCATAGACGTCGATGAAACCCGAGGCGCGCTGGCCGAGCGCAGACGCGCGAAAGCTCAGGCGGTCTCCAGTCCAAACCTCTTCCTCCAGCGAGAGTATCCAGGCGAACTCGGTCTTGGCACGGCCGATCCCGTCCTTGATACGGCGCAGGGCCTCGTCTTTGCCAAGACGATGTGGAATGACGACGACGATCGGTTCCGACATTACGGCGGCATCTCCTTGTTCCTGTCAGACCATGTGGGGAGGAGGCAGGCGCAGGAAAAGGGCCATGCTCGCGGAGCCTTTCCGTGCCGCAAAGCATGCTAGGCTTCGCCACATCATGATGAAGCGCGAGAATTTCGCTGTCGACGCCATCTACGTGCCCATCAAGCGGCGCACGACCCTCGATCCAAAACGCGTTGAGGAAATCGCGCAAAGCATGCTCGCGGATGGCCAGAAGACGCCCATCCTGGTGCGTGCCGATGGCGCGCGCTTCGTCCTGGTCGAGGGCCTGCACCGGCTGGAAGCCGCCAAGGCGTTGGGCGAGCAGACCATTGTCGGCTTTCGCGTCGACGCACGGAAGCATTGAGATCGGGCGATGCGATCTCAAGGCGGGCTTGACCGGGCCGCCGCCATCCGACTTTGCTAGGCCCCGGACGCCGGACCGCCTCACATCATTTGCCCGGCAAGAGACAAGCAAGACAGACAAGAAAGACACCCGCCCATGCCTTTTTCCGACACCCTGAAAACCCTTATCCGCAACGCATGGGACGACGGTTATCCCTGCCTGGTCGCCACACATGGACCGCTGGGACCAAACATCACGCCCAAGGGAAGCATGATCGTCTATGACGATGCTCACCTGGCCTGGTGGGAGCGCTCTAAGCGGGCGGTGCTCGAAAATCTCGGCCACGACAAGCGCGTCTGCGTGATGTACGCCAACTTCAAAGCGCAACGCGACGGCATACTGGAATCGGGCTTCCTGCGCTTTTTCGGTTCGGTTGAGCTGCACGAAACGGGACCGGTGCGAGAGGCTATTTTCGGGAAATTGCTGCCGCGCGAGCAGACTCATGCCGGCGCCGAGGCCGGCATCGGTGCGCTGGTCCGCATCGAGAAAGCCATCGATGTCCGCGGCAAACCATTCATGTGAGTTCGCGCAACCGGAATCCTTTGCTGGCGTTGGATTTTCAAGATCCGGCATTGCGGGCGGCCGGCAGTTACCCAAGATTCACGCTGGTCCCCGAAAGGTATCCGTCGGGCCCCTCACCGTCATGAATATTGCGTGATCGGTCATATTCGGCGTCTGCGAGCGTGCTAGGGTGGCTCAGATTTAAGGCCAGTGTTGGAGTTTTTGGCTGGAGTATTTGCATGCGTCTCCATCATCTTGCGCTTTCCTTCGCTGCCGCATTTATTGCACTCGCACTCGCCCAGCCGGCACGCGCCAATGTCATGATCATCATCGACAAGTCGGCGCAGAAGATGACTGTGACCGTCGACGGCGAGGACCGTTACACGTGGCCGGTGTCGACCGGACGCCCGGGCTACGACACGCCATCCGGTGAATTCCAGCCGTTCCGCATGGAGCGCGACCACTTCTCGCGGGAATGGGACGACGCGCCGATGCCCAATTCCGTGTTCTTCACCAAGATCGGCCACGCCATCCACGGCACCTTTGATGCAAAGAACCTCGGCCGGCCGGCCTCGCACGGTTGTGTGCGCCTCTCGACGGAGCACGCGGCTACGCTGTTCGCGCTGGTCAAGGAAGAAGGGGTTTTCAACGCGCGGGTGAGACTGATCGGCGACACCCCAAAAACAGCTGATGTACCGGTGGCGCGTCGCGAGCCAGCCAAGGACCGCGATACAGTGCGTAACCGCGATAACAATCGCGATGCGGTGCGCGCGCGCAGCAACGACCGCGAGGCGGCACGAACCACAAATCGGGAAACAACGCGCGACACCAGCCGCGCCTACGTTCGTAACGAAACCAGCGGCAATGACGACGACGCGGCGACGAGCGTGCAATCACAGCGCAGCTCCCCACGGGCTTCGCCCGACCCGCGTGCGTATTACTACCGCCAGCCCTACTATCAGCAGCGCACCTACGGTCGCGGCATCTTCGGGTCCGGCTGGTAGGTCGCGCGATCGCCGCGGAACCAAAGGACGCACCGGGCTTTGACGGTGTGGACAAGCGGAGGTTCAGCGATGATCCGCAAGCTCGCCGGCGGCAAATACCGGCTCTACTCCCGCAAGAAGAATCCGCGCACCGGCAAGCGCCGCAATCTCGGCACCTTCACGAGCAAGAAGGCCGCGCAACAGCACGAGCGCGAGATCCAGTATTTCAAAAGGCACTAGCATCTGGCGTCGGCGTCACGGTCAGCCGTGGTGCGCTACACCGAGCGCTTCCTCGCCGCGATCGAGAATCAGCGGCACGATCAGATCCTCTTCGTCGTCGAGGTGGCGGATCAGCCCCTTGATCAATGCGGCACTCGAGTCCGCATAGGCATCGCTGCATCGGCGAAGGGTGTCCACATCGGCCCGCAATGCCTGCAATAGCGCATTGGCATTTTCCGCCGTGCGCGCCATGTCGGCGTGGATGTGGTGATGATCGCCTTCCAGGACATCAAATCCACGCACCAGTCGCATGTCCGCCACGCGAAAAATCGGGAAATAGTGCAAGTCCTCGATTTGATGATGGACGTTGAGCTGGTCAAGCATGAATTGCAGCCGCGGCACGAACGCGCGGGCGAATTCGGCGGGTTGCAACTCCTGACCGCGAAATTGCGCCGTGATCTGCTCAATCGCGCCGGACAATTCGCGAAACATGGCGTGGCGTGAGAGCCAGAATCGCGCCATTTCGCCGAGATTGGCATGGGCGTCCCATTGCTCGCGTGGGTAACGCGCGATCAGCACGCGCAGGTCGTCCGGCCAGCCGCTGCGGCGGGCCAGGCCGAGTGCTTCAAGGTCCGCGGGCTGGGGCTTCTCGATCATCACAGGCGCCTAAATAGCCATTGCGCGCGTCCAATGCGAAGGGCGAATTTTACACCGCATGAACGCGTCCACCACCGTCGCCCGCCTGGCCTGCGACGAATCCACCGCCCGGCGGCTCGCCAGCTATCTCGGTGAAACCCTCGATTCGGAGGACGCTGCCTGTGCCGCCTTCGAGGGCGATGATGGGGGCTGGCACCTTGCTGTGCACTTCCGCACGGTCCCGGATGAAGCCGGCTTGCGCGAACTGGTCAAGATTGCCGCCGGCGAAACGGCGGCGAGCGCGCTCAGCCTCGAGCGGATCGCCGGACGCCGATTGGGTCGCCCAAAGCCTTGCCGGCCTCAGACCGGTGCGCGCCGGCCGTTTTGTCATCCATGGTGCGCACGACCGCGCACGCCCGAAATCCAACGACATCGGCATCGAAATCGAGGCGGCGCTCGCATTCGGCACGGGCCATCATGGGACGACCCATGGCTGCCTGCTCGCGCTCACCGACCTGGCGAAGCGGCGTCGGTTTCGGCGCGTGCTCGATGTAGGGGCCGGCACCGGGGTGCTGGCGATTGCGGCAGCGCGGCTTATGCGTGCGCAGGTTGTTGCGGGCGATATCGATGCGGTCGCTGTGCGCGCCGCAAAATCCAATGCCAGGCTCAATCGCGCAGCACCGCTGATCAGGTTTGCGCGCGCCGCCGGGACCGGCGCGCCGGTGATCGCAAGAAGTGCGCCTTACGATCTGATCTTCGCCAATATCCTGCTCGCACCGTTGACGCGGCTGGCGGTGCCGTTGCGCAAGCTGATGGCACCCGGCGCATGCATCGTGCTTTCTGGCCTGCTTCCAGGACACGCCAATGCAGCGCTCGCAATTTATCGCGCCCAGGGCCTCATCCTTCAAAAACGTATTCAGCGTGAAGGCTGGGCCACGCTGGTGCTCAAGCGCGCGACAAAACAAAACCGCCCCGGGCGGGGATGACCGGGGCGGCTTCGCTGGTGAAAAGCTACGCTTACCGACCACCAGGCAGTATTTCATCCAAATCGAAATCGATCAGCAAATTGCCGCGCTCATCGCGTGCGTGCGACAACAAGTGTGCGTGCCTGGCAATCTCGCGGCGCGCCTGCTGGAGGCGCGACTCCATCATCGCCTCCATGAAGCGGGTGAAGAAAGTTTTGTGTGATGCGACGGCCTGCGCGCGTTCGGCGATTTCGGCTGCGGGAACGCGGGTAACACCATAAGTAACAGCGACCATTGTGACTCTCCTTTTCGAAATAAAGCGTCAGCAACGTCCCCATACTTACGTCTGACTATTGCATCGCAACATAGAGCATCTGGCAAGCAAAACCATCCGTGACACTGCATAGATGCCCTGTAAAACCAGCATGAAGCGATTAATGAGCTGTAGAGATCGATGGCATCATTGCGGCGAATTGGTGCGTTGCACAAATTTGAATCAAACAGGAGATTCGTTGCCGAAATGGTGGTCAGCACAGTAAGAATTTTTCACAAAGATCGGGCAGCACTTGCTCACGCCGCGCGCACCGCTTTACGCATGCCTGCATTGCTACACCCGCGCGGAGCGCTAGAGTGCCGCTCATGTTCGAAGCCCGCCTCCAGTCATTCGACGATACGAGCGAGCGCGGTCAAAGCGCCGCGCGCGTGGCGGCATTGCGCGCCGAACTCAAGCGCCGCGGACTCGACGGCTTCGTGGTGCCACGTGCCGACCGTCAGCAGAACGAATATCTGCCGGCGAGCGAAGAACGGCTGTCGTGGCTCACCGGATTTACCGGATCGGCCGGCGCCGCCGTCGTCCTGACGGACCGCGCCGCCGTTTTCGTCGACGGCCGTTACACCGTGCAGGCGGAGGCCCAGGTTGATGGCGCTGTTTTCGCGATCGAGCACCTGGTCGAACGTCCGCTCGATCAGTGGCTTGAGCAAAATCTGAACCGGGGTGCCAAAGTCGGCTACGACCCGTGGCTGCACACAGGCGAACAGACTGAAAAGCTGAAAAGGGCTTGCACCGCTGCGGGCGCGGAGTTGGTCGCACTCGATAACAATCCAATCGACGCGCTGTGGCGCGACCGGCCGGCGCCACCGGCCGGGGCCGTCACGCTGCGCGAGCTCAGGCTCGCCGGTGAAAGCGCGCCCGACAAGCTCAAGCGCATCCGCGCGGAGATGGCGCGCCTGCGCGCCGACACCCTGCTTGTGTCCGATCCGCAGAATGTCGCATGGGCATTCAATATCCGCGGGGCGGATGTCGCCCACACGCCATTGGCGCTCGCCTATGCATTGATCCCGCTCGAAGGGCGCCCGGCGCTCTACGTGGACAGCGGCAAGCTCAACAACGACGTGCGCCACGCGCTTGAACAATTCGCCGACGTCCGCTCAACGGATGACCTGGTCCGCGATCTCGGCAAACTTGCGGGCATGACCGTACGCCTGGATCAGGCCAGCGCAGCTGAGGCGTTCATGCGCCTGCTGGCCGGCCAGGACGCCAAACCGCAGCGCGGCGCCGATCCGATTGCCCTCATGAAAGCCACGAAGAACCACGCTGAAATCGTCGGCAGCCGGGCGGCCCACAAGCGCGATGGGGCGGCGGTGGTGCGATTTCTCGCTTGGCTCGACAAGGAGGCGCCGTCGAGCAAGCTCACCGAAATCGACGCGGTGGCGGCGCTCGAGAGCTTCCGTCGGGACACCGGCGCGCTCAAGGATATCTCGTTCCCGACCATCGCCGGCGCGGGGCCCAACGGCGCCATCGTCCATTATCGCGTCACCCGCGCATCCAACCGGGCCATCGGAAAGAATGAGCTCTTCCTGATCGACTCCGGCGCCCAATACGAGGACGGCACCACCGATATCACCCGTACCATCATCGTCGGCGAACCCAGCGAGGAAATGCGCGATCGTTTCACCCGTGTCCTCAAGGGGCATATCGCCATCGCCACCGCGGTCTTTCCCGAGAACACCAGCGGCGCACAGCTTGACCCGCTGGCGCGCACAGCGCTGTGGCAGGCCGGGCTGGATTTTGATCACGGCACGGGTCACGGCGTCGGCAGTTATCTGTCGGTACACGAAGGCCCGGCCCGCATATCAAAGCTTGGCACGGTCGCGCTTCGCCGCGGCATGATCTTGTCGAACGAGCCCGGTTACTACAAAACAGCCGCCTACGGCATCCGTATCGAAAATCTCGTGCTGGTGATCGCCGCGCCCGAGCCGGTTGCCGCCGAAAAGCCGCTCAATGCTTTCGAGACCCTGACCCTGGCGCCGATCGACAGGCGGCTGATCGAGACCGGCATGCTGAGCACGAAAGAACGTGCGTGGCTCAACAGCTACCACGAGCGCGTCCATGAAGTGCTCGGGCCCATGGTCGATGCGCCGACGCGAAGCTGGCTCAACGCAGCGACGAGGCCGCTGACATAACTACGAGATGAACTTAAGCCACTCGTCTTCGGTCAAAACTTTCACGCCGAATTTTTTTGCATCGGCAAGCTTGGAGCCGGCGCCAGGACCGGCCACCACATAGTCGGTCTTCTTCGAAACCGAGCCGGCAGCCTTGGCCCCTAATCGCTCTGCCTGCGCTTTCGCTTCTTCGCGCGTCATCTTTTCCAGCGATCCGGTGAAAACCACGGTCTTTCCGGCAATCGCGCTATCGGTCTTCGGTTTCTCGGCGTCGAGGATTTTCACCTCTTTGGTCAGCCGCTCGACGATACCGCGATTGTGACTCTCGCCGAAATAGTTGCGGATTGCCTCGATTACCGTGTCGCCGATCTGGTCGAGCGCATCCATTTCAGCGATCGTTTCTTCGTCACCCTTCGCAACTTTCAAGGAGGCATCGTGGAACGCTTTCCAGGAACCGTAGCCGCGCGCCAACGCCAATGCAGTCGTTTCTCCGACGTGGCGGATACCGAGCGCGAAGATGAAGCGGTCGAGCGCAATCTCGCGCCGCTGTTCGATCGCCGCGAAGAGGTTGCGCACCGACGTCTCGCCGTAGCCCTCGACCTCTTCAAGCTTGATCTTCTTGTTGCGCGCTTCGAGAGTGAATATATCGGCCGGCTCCTTGATCCACTCTTTCTCGAAGAATAATTCGATCTGCTTTTCTCCCAGGCCTTCGATGTCGAAGGCACGTCGGGAGGCAAACAGCTTGAGATGCTCGATCTTCTGATAGGGACAGGCGAACTCACCGGTGCAGCGGGCGCGGGAGCCCTCCTCGCCGGTGGCCGTTTCCTCGCGCACCACGTCGGTGTGCAGATAACACGGGCATTTCTTCGGAAAATGATAGGGCCTGGCGCTCTTGGGTCGCTTGTCCAGCACCACGTCCACCACCTGCGGGATGACGTCGCCGGCGCGCTGGATGATGACAGTGTCGCCAATGCGGATGTCCCGGCCCTCGCGCAATTGTTCGCCACCGCCGCCGATGCCTTTGATGTAGTCCTCGTTGTGCAACGTGGCGTTCTGCACCACCACGCCACCGACCCCGATCGGCTCGAGCTTGGCCACTGGCGTCAGCGTTCCCGTGCGCCCAACCTGGATCTCGATGTCCCTCAGAACGGTGGTGGCGCGCTCAGCCGGAAATTTATGCGCAATCGCCCAGCGCGGATTGCGCGATACGAATCCCAGGCGCTCCTGCCAGTCGATGCGATCAACTTTGTAGACGACGCCGTCGATATCATAGTCGAGCCGGGCGCGGCCCTCCTCGATCTTGCGGTGGAAGGCAATGAGTTCATCGGTTGTGTGGCAGAGCTTAGTCAGCGGGTTCGTCGTGAAGCCGCAGGCCTCGAACCAATTGATCATGCCCGATTGCGTGTCGGCCGGCATGTCGCTCATCTGTCCCCACGCATAGGCAAAAAAGCCGAGCGGACGCGAGGCAGTGATGGCGGGATCCTTTTGCCGTAACGAGCCCGCGGCAGAATTCCGAGGATTGGCGAATATCGTGTCACCCGCCGCTTTCTGGCGCTCGTTGAGCTTCAGAAAATCGGCTTTGGTCATGTAGACCTCGCCGCGCACCTCGCAGACTTTGGGAATTTTCTTGCCCTTGAGATGCTGCGGCACATCTTTGAGCGTGCGGATATTGGCAGTGACATCTTCTCCCTCGGCGCCGTCGCCACGGGTAGCGGCTGTGACCAGGTCGCCGTCCTCGTAACGCAGCGACATCGACAGGCCGTCGATCTTCGGCTCGGCGCTAAATGCGACGGCCTCGTCCTCGCCCAATTTAAGAAAGCGGCGGATCCGGGCTACAAAATCGACGACGTCCTGCTCTGCGAAGGCGTTGTCGAGCGAAAGCATCGGCACCGCGTGGCGGACTTTCTTGAATCTTCCGGACGGCGCGACGCCAACCTTGAGCGACAGCGATTCCTGCGTCCGCAAATCCGGGAAGCGCGCCTCAATGGCGTTGTAACGCGTGCGGAGCACATCGTAAGCGGCGTCCGTGATCGTGGGCCGGTCCTGCTGATAATAGCGCCGGTCGTGCTCCGAGATTTCCACCGTCAGCCGCGCGTGCTCGACCTTCGCCTGCCTCGCGGTCAGAAGTTCTACGGGTGTCTTATCGGTTTTTACTTTCGACGGCATACAACTCCCCGCCGTCAACTCGCCGCCTTGATCAGCCGTTCCGCGGCGGCGCGGGCCTCGTTGGTGATTTCGGCGCCGGCCAGCATACGAGCGATCTCCTCACGCCGGCGCTCTGGTGCCAGTTCGGCGACGCTGGTGGCCACCCGTTTTCCTTTTTCAAGCGCGTCCTTGCTGATGAGATAGTGGCGGTCGGCGCGTGCGGCCACCTGGGGGGCATGCGTTACTGCCAGGACCTGCACGCCCTGCCCCAGTCTGGCGAGCCGCATGCCGATGGCATCCGCAACAGCACCCCCTACCCCTGTGTCGATTTCATCGAACACCAATGTCGGCGCCGAGCCGCGGTCGGCCAGCACCACCTTCAGAGCCAGCAGGAAGCGGGCCAACTCACCCCCGGAGGCGACTTTCATGAGCGGCCCCGGCCGCGTCCCCGGATTGGTCTGCACCCAGAACTCCACCCGATCGATGCCGTTCGGTCCGGCAGCGGCCGGATCACTCTCGATCTGGGTGGAGAACTTTGCCCGCTCCAGCTTGAGTGGCTTGAGTTCTCCGCTGACCGCCTTGTCGAGCGAGCCGGCAGCCTTGCCGCGTCCCTGCGACAACGCTTCAGCCGCCTTACGGAAGGCAGCCTCGGCTTGCGCGGCTGCCGCCTCCAATGCCTTGAGCTGGTCTTCGCCGGCATCAATCAGCGCTATATCGGCGTTGTATTTGTGGGCGAGCGCTGCCAGTTGATCGACGGCAACGTTGTATTTCCGTCCGGCCGCACGAAGCGCAAACAGGCGCTCCTCGATACGTTCGAGTTCGGCCGGATCGAAGTCCGCCGTGCGCAAGGCCGCCTCAAGATGTGCACGCGTCTCATCGAGTGCCGTCAACGCCGCGTCCAGCGCTTTCACCGTGGGCTCGACCAGGCCCGGCGCCTGTGCCGCGCGCCGCTCCAGACGGCGGATCACGCCCGAGAGCGCCGGCACGCTGGAACTCGCTCCGGCGATCACATCGTGCGCGTCGCGCAGATCCTCGGCTACCTTTTCGGCCTGCATCATCGCCGTACGCCGCTCGGCAAGCGCCGTTTCCTCGCCGGCCTGCGGCGATAGCTTATTGAGCTCGGCGACCGCGTGGCGTAGCCAATCGCCCTCGCGTTTTGCGCGCTCAACCTCCGCCCGATGCGCATCGGCCGCGGCCTGCGCTTCGCGCCGCGCGGTCCAGAGCGCCTCGACCTTCGCGGCTCGGTCTTCAAGCCCGCCGAAAGCATCAAGCAGCCGGCGATGCGTTGCGGCGTCCACCAGCGCTCGTTCGTCGTGCTGGCCGTGGATCTCGACAAGGGCGCTGCCGAGTTGCTTGAGCACCTGCACGCTCACGGGCTGGTCGTTGACGAACGCGCGCGTGCGGCCGTCGGCAAGCTGCACGCGGCGCAGGATGAGCTGATCTTCGGCGGGAATATCGTCGGCGGCCAGTTGCGCCCAAACCGGGTGATTTCGTGGTACGTCGAAAACGGCCGTCACCTGCCCCTGCTCAAGCCCCTGGCGCACCAGAGTTTGGTCGCCCCGCCCACCCAAAGCCAGCGCAAAAGCGTCGAGCAGAATGGACTTTCCGGCACCCGTTTCCCCTGTGAGCACGGCAAGACCATCGGCAAAATCAATGTCGAGCCGGTCGATCAGGACGATGTCGCGGATGGAAAGTCGAGACAGCATGTTTTTCCGCTTTGGTCCGGCATTCGTCATGCCCGGCCTTGTGCCGGGCATCCACGTCTTTACGGATTCGCCATCATCAAAGACGTAGATGGCCGGGACAAGCCCGGCCATGACGGTGTGGGTAAGTCAATAGCGCCTACTCAGGGCGACTAGCCCAACCCGACTTTCTTGAAAGACTTGCTGATCCAGGAACCCGTGTTCTCCTTGGGCTCAAGGCCGCCCGTCTTCACAAGGCCGTAGGCGTGCTTGTACCAAATGCTGTCGGGAAAATTATGCCCGAGCACAGCCGCAGCGGTTTGAGCTTCGTCGACGATGCCGAGTGCCATATAGGACTCGGTCAGCCGCATCAGCGCTTCTTCCACGTGACGCGTGGTTTGATATCGGGTGACGACCACCTTGAAGCGATTGATGGCGCCCGTGTAGTCCTTCTTGGTCAGATAGTAGCGGCCAACTTCCATTTCCTTGCCGGCGAGCTGGTCGCGCGCCACTTCGATTTTTTGCTTGGCGCTGGTCGCATATTCACTGGATGGATATTTCCGGATGACTTCATCGAGGGCGGCGAGCGCCTTTTCGGTGCGCGCCTGATCGCGGGTGATGTCGGGAATTTCATCGAAATACGATGAGCCGATCAGGAATTGCGCGTAGGCGGCATCGGCGCTGCCCGGGTGC
This sequence comes from uncultured Alphaproteobacteria bacterium, assembly GCA_963735285.1. Lineage (GTDB taxonomy): Bacteria > Pseudomonadota > Alphaproteobacteria > Rhizobiales > Xanthobacteraceae > Pseudolabrys. Next base: position 53,035 of record CAVTKN010000002.1, read on the forward strand.
AGAGTGATATAGCGCTTGGCTGAATTAACGCAGTCGTCGTATTCGCCGGCTTGATAGTAGGCATACGACGTCATGATCAGCGATTTGCGCGCCCACTCTGAATAAGGGTGTTGCCGGTCCACCTCTTCGAATTTCTTGACCGCTTCCTTCGGGTCCTTCTTCGCGTTGAGAAGGTAAAGCCCCTCGTTGTAGAGCCGATCGGCGGGCTCGTCAGGCGGCGTGTCATCTTTTTTGGAGAACATGTCGAAGCTGGAGCACGCACCAACACTCGCGGCGACCAGAACAACAGCAAGCGTGCGAGCGAAACGAGTCCAGCCCGCCGCTTTTTTCGGCGCGATGAGACCTTCAGCGCCCCTGGGCACGGTGTGCTTCGTCATGAAATTTTTGAACTCAAACTCATCCACGCGAAGGTGCTGCTTCCCCGAAAGCCGGCTTTGCAAAGGCCTGTGCAGCGCGAACTACCCGCGCCAGTTTTATACGAAAACACGCGTTATCGCCATGCGACTAAGCCGACATTCGGCCCGGATTAAGGCGAAGGTTAAGGCAAAATCCCGAGGTTTTCAGGATACTTCCGGGCCATAGGCCGGAGCGACCAGGCCTGGCAGGAGGGCCGCGCGGCCGCGTGGGCGGCGCACCGGTTCAGCGGCGGCCTCGATGACCCGCCAGGCGCTCGGGTCGGCCATCAGCGCGGACAGCACAGCGTGATTGAGCTTGTGGCCGCCACGGACTGTCTTGTAGGCCGCAAGCAACGGCTGACCCGCAAGCGCCAGGTCACCGATCGCATCGAGCACCTTGTGGCGCACGAATTCGTCGGCAAACCGCAGGCCCTCTGGATTGAGCACACGATCCTCGCTGACGACGAGCGTGTTCTCGAATGAAGCGCCAAGCGCATAGCCTGCGCCCCACAACTTGGCGACATCCTTCATGAAGCCGAAAGTACGGGCGCGCGCGATCTCGCGGCGGAAGGTGTCGGGCTCGATATCAAGTGCCAGAGCCTGTTGGCCGATCAACGGGTGATCGAATTCGATTTCAGCATCGACCCGGAAGCCGTGCTGGTATGGCCGTATTTCACCGTAGGCACCGTCTTTGGCCACCGAGACAGTCTTGACCACCTCGATATAGCGGCGCGGGAGCGCGCGCGATGTGAGGCCAGCCTGATCGATTGCGTCGACAAAAGCAGCAGCGCTGCCATCCATGATCGGTACTTCAGGCCCGTCGATCTCGACCACGACGTTATCGACATACAGGCCACGCAAGGCGGCCAGCAGGTGTTCGGCGGTGGAGCATAGCGGGCCCTTGGCGTCGCCAAGCACCGTCGCAAATTCAGTCGCGGTTACCGCGCGCACGTCGGCGCGAATCTCGCGCTCAATCGAGCCGTCAGTTGTAACGCGCTGGAAAATGATGCCGCTGTCATCGCCCGCGGGATGAAGCGTAAGCGTGACGGGAAGCCCCGAATGGACGCCGATGCCGGAGACGGCAACCGGGTGGCGTAGCGTTGTTTGCTTAGCGCCCTTCATCTACCCAACATCCGCAGGCCCATCGAAGCGCCGTGCGGCCCCATCCCCTAGGCCCTATGCGGGCCATAATTTCGCCTTCAGTGCAGTCCGCCTTTTTTCGAAGGCGGTCGTCCCCAAGAGACCAAAAGTCCCTTTCGCCGCTGAAACTTAGGCCTGCGGGAGGCCTCCTCCAACTCACGCTTTCTTACCGTCTGTTACTCTTTTTTGCCGCAATTGCTCTTCCTAGGCCTCTGCCGCGCGATGAATTCCAGGCCTGGCGTCAGCGCACCGCGCGCCCGATGCCCCGAACCAGCTTCCGCATTAATGCGAAAGAGATAATTCCCGTATTCTTTCAATTAGTTAATCCACACCGTTAGCAAGCAAACGGCCCCGCTCCTGAGGCTGGAACGGGGCCGCTGCTCGTCCAATCGAAGGATCAGTTGGCCTGCCTGCGGAGGAAGGCCGGAATATCGAGCTGATCGTCCTCGCCCGAATTATGCACAGGCGCGGAGCGGCCGTGCGGATCGAGACCCTGGGGCGCGGCCCGGCGTGCGTATTCCGACACCGGGTCTGCCGGCCGCCCTTCCGGGTGGCGGGCCGTCGGGCGTTGCGGCGGACGCTCGAATTGCGGCATCGGCCGTGCCGCACGTGGCGGCGGCGCGGCTGGAGCCTCGTTGTCCGTCCTGCGGCCAAGCCCGACTGATGCGAGTCGCTGCATCAGCGACATGCGCCGCTTTTCGGGATGGTCATCCTCGAGTTCGCCGCGCTGTGCCCGAATCTCATTCTGTGCCGGCAACGGCAGCTCATCAATGCGAGGCATACGCGGCGTGCGGGCTGTGCGCTCCGGCAACGGCGGAATGAACGCAGCAGGCATCGGTGGCTCAGCCATTGGCGCCTCGTTGTGCGCCGGTTCGAACAGCGACGGCTTCATCGGCATCGGCCTGATCGAAACATCCGCAATCGCGGTCGGCGGCAGGATGGCCGCAGCAACGGCCGCGTGCGCCGCCGATTCGACCGACGGCGCGGCATGCGCCGTCATTGGCGGCGCATGACGTTCGATTCGGTCAGCGATGCGGCGGCTATCGTTGCGGATCTTGCCGGCAAGTTCGCGCAACGCGCTTTCCGCCGGCTGCGCCTGACGCGCGATGCCGGTATTGTCGATGCCGGTTGCCACCACCGAGACGCGGATGATGCCTTCCAGGCTCTCGTCGAACGTGGCGCCGACGATGATGTTGGCGTCCTGATCGACCTCCTCGCGGATGCGGGTCGCCGCTTCGTCGACTTCGTACAGCGTAAGATCTTTGCCGCCGGTGATCGAGATCAGCAGACCGCGCGCGCCCTTCATCGACGCGTCGTCGATCAGCGGATTGGAGATCGCGGCTTCCGCGGCGGTCAACGCCCGCTTCTCGCCGGAGGCCTCGCCCGTTCCCATCATCGCCTTGCCCATCTCGCGCATGACTGCACGAACGTCGGCAAAGTCGAGATTGATCAGGCCTTCCTTGACCATCAGGTCGGTGATGCAGGCGACGCCCGAGTAGAGCACCTGGTCGGCCATCGCAAAGGCATCGGCAAACGTCGTCTTCTCGTTGGCCACCCGGAACAGATTCTGGTTCGGGATGATCAGCAGCGTGTCAACGACCTTCTGGAGTTCGGTGATGCCGGTCTCCGCAAAACGCATGCGGCGCTGGCCCTCGAAATGGAACGGCTTGGTGACCACGCCGACCGTGAGAATGCCCAGTTCGCGCGCGGTTTTCGCAATGATCGGTGCGGCTCCGGTGCCGGTGCCGCCGCCCATGCCGGCGGTGACAAACACCATATGAGCGCCGGTCAGATGGTCGCGAATCTCGTCGATCACCTCTTCCGCCGCAGCACGCCCGACTTCGGGTTGCGAGCCGGCGCCAAGACCCTCGGTGACCTGAGTGCCCATCTGGATGATGCGCTCGGCCTTGGACATGGTCAGCGCCTGGGCATCGGTATTGGCGACGACGAAGTCGACGCCCTGCAAGCCCGCCGTGATCATGTTGTTGACAGCATTGCCGCCGGCGCCACCGACGCCGAACACGGTAATGCGAGGTTTCATTTCCCGGATATCGGGGATCGTCAGGTTGATCGTCATGTTTGCCTCATGAGTGCACGGGCAGCAGGCTTTGCGTCGCGCCACAGGCGCCAACCCAATTGCAAGCCGCCAAACAGGGCCGGTCCGCCACCGGCCGTTGCGGGGTTCCGTTGATGGAGGGTCAGAAGCTTTCGCGTAGCCATCGTCCGACCCGTGCCATGTAACCGCCTGTCCCTGTCATCAATTGCCGCGTTCGCCGCGGTTCGAAGTGTTCGAGATGTGCCGCCTGTGGATAGACCAGCAGGCCGGCCGCAACCGCAAAAGCAGGCCCCTTTGCCGCCTCGGGCAAACCGGCCAGGCCAAGCGGGCGGCCAATACGTACGGGGCGCCGCAGGATGCGTGCGGCGAGATCAGCGAGACCTGTGAGTTGGCTCGCGCCGCCGGTCAGCACCACGCGCCCACGCGGCTCCGCCGCAAAGGGCGAAGCGGCCAGGCGGTCGCGCACCATTTCCAGGATCTCTTCCACGCGCGGCCGGACGATGCGCACAAGCGACGCCCGCGAGACGAATTGCGGCGGCTCGCGCTCCTCGTCGTCAACCGGTGGTACCGTAATCATGTCCCGTTCGTCCGAGCCTCCCGCCAAAACACTGCCATAAATCGCTTTGATTCGCTCAGCGTCGGCAACGCGGGTGTTAAGACCGCGGGCGAGGTCCATGGTCACGTGGTTGCCGCCCAGGGCGAAACCGTCGGCGTGGACGAATTTGCCGCCGGAAAAAACCGCCAAACTCGTCGTCCCAGCCCCCATGTCGACGGTTGCGGCCCCAAGATCGGCCTCATCGTCAGCAAGCGCCGCCAGACCGGCCACGTAGGGGGAGGCAACCATGGCTTCCACAGAAAGGTGGCTGCGCTCGATCGTCAGCATCAAGTTCCGCACTGTCGCCACGTCGGCGGTGACCATGTGCATATCGACGCCCAGGCGGTGCCCGAGCATGCCCCGCGGCTCGCGGATGCCGGCCGCGGCATCGACGGCATAGCCGATCGGCAGTGAATGCAGGACGGCGCGCCCGTCGCGCACCGAATGTCGGCTTGCGGCCGCCAGCACGCGCCCGATATCTGATTCGGTCACCGCGCCGCCGCCGCCGAGGTCGATCGTTGCAACGAACCGCTCACTGCCGAGGCGACCGCCCGACATCGAGACTACGACAGATTCAAGCTGCACACCGGCCGTGCTTTCGGCGATATCGATGGCTTGGCGAACCATCTCCTCGGCCTCGACCAGATCGACCACCGAGCCCGCCTTCATGCCGCTCGCCGCGGTATGCGCAAAGGCCAATAGGCGCACGCCGTGGCTGCGCCGCCGCAAAACGTCTTGCGGGCCTTGCGGCTCAAGTCGTGCAATCAGACAGACGACTTTGCTGGTGCCAACATCGAGCGCGGCAACAACGGCGGCCCGTCGGGGCGAAACCGGCTTCATCTTCGGAGTGAGGCCGAAGCGCAGCACGGTCATGCCTCGCCTCCTTTGCCGGACTTGCCCTTCTTGGCTTTCTCGGCGTCCTTGAGCGCCTGCTCGCGCGCGGCGGCGGCGCTTTCGGACTGACGCACGATGACCCGGTCAGGCAGCCTCAAATCAACTGTCGTTATGTCCCTCGAAAGCAGTTTCTTGCTTCGGTCGAGATCAACCAGCGTGCGCAGGGCCTGCTCGGCCTCGCCTTCCGGCAATAAGATCTCGACGCCGCTTTTGAGGTGAAGGTTCCAACGCCGTTCGGCCACCAGTACTGCCGCTTCGTTCAATTGCGCAATCAGTGGATAGCGCGCAACGAGAGCGAGAAAACCTTGCGCGATCTGTTCTGCACCCCTGCCGACCACCAGCGGAAGTCCGGCAAAGCGGGCGGGCACAGTTTCCTGAAGCACGGTGCCATCGGCTGCAATCAGCGCGACGTGCCCGTCCTTCTGCCAGAGAGCGAAAGGTTGGCGCTCCTTGATCTCGATGCGCAGTCGGTCGGGATATAACTTGAGCACGGTGGCGTCTGAAATCCACGGATTGGCCAACAAGCGCGCGCGCGTGCGGGCGGCATCGAGAAACAACAGCGACGTGCGATCAGTGATGCCGGCAAGCACCAGAATTTCGTCGCGACCGATTTCGTGTTCACCAGCCAGTGCGACTTCAGAGATACGGAAGCCAAGTTTATTGGCGACGGCGTCGCAGAGATTTTGAATGTTCTCGGAGATCTGCGGCCCGTGGCCGCCGATAACGGCGCCATAGGTCACGCTGGCGAGCAACAACAAAGCAGCCGCTGATGACCCGGCGCCGCGCGGCACTCTTATGCTGTCGAGCGAATTTCCCCAGCGGCGCAGAACTCGCGACCAGCGCCAATCATGCGACCTCGGCCACCAAGCGGACGATGAACGTCTTTTTAGCTTCAGCGTTTGAGCGAGGCTTACTCGACCGTCCATTACGATCCGCTCTTTACACGTTGTGCCTGCGAGAACTGCAGGCTCCGTCACGGGCACGATGTCGGGCATGCCCCGGATATCCGGCTTCAGATGAGACCTTCCCCGTCCCCCGAGGCCGCCGTTAGCGGCAGAGTCCGCACGCACGACTAGTCGGCAGCCAAGCGCGCGGCGCGCCGCCAATGCCTAGTCTTGGGTCTTTTTGGTAAATGATTAGTAAAATTTGAGGGAATTCGCTTCAAAGGCCCGCCGTTTGGGCCTTTTTATTCTCTCAGCGGTCGAGCGATGCGTCCTCGACCATCCAACGCACCAGGTCTTCGAACGCCGTCCCGGCGTGCTGCGCCAGTTCGGGTACCAGCGAGGTCTCTGTCATTCCCGGCTGGGTGTTGACCTCCAGACAGAAAAGACCCTTCACGCCAGCGCTCTCATCGAAACGAAAATCCGATCGGGTAACGCCGCGGCAACCGAGCGCGCGGTGCGCAGCAAGCGACAGCCGCTGAACTTCGGCGTACACGGCGGGACTGATCGGCGCCGGCAGCAGATGTTTGGAGCCACCAGGCGCGTACTTGGCTTCGTAGTCGTAAAACTTCACGGTCGGCACAATTTCGATAACGCCGAGAGCCTTGTCGCCCATGACCGCGCAGGTCAGTTCCTTGCCGGGGATATAGGGCTCGACCAAAATCCGGTCGCCAAAGGCCCAATCGGCACGCGTCAGTTCCTGTGGCGGATGCTTGTGATCTTCGCGCACGATGAAGACACCAACGCTGGAGCCTTCCGCAATCGGCTTGATCACGTAAGGCGGCGGCAGCAGATGCCGCTTGGCGGCTTCGGTGCGCGTCACGACCATGCCGCCAGGCACCGGCACGCCGGCGGCCTTGAGCACGGTCTTGGCCGTGTCCTTCTGCATCGCCAGTGCCGAGGCGAGCACGCCGGAGTGGCTATAAGGAATGCCGAGAATTTCGAGCATGCCTTGCAACGTTCCGTCCTCGCCGGGCCGGCCGTGAAGAACATTCAGAGCGGCATCGGGCTTGAGTTTACGGAGCGTCGCGGCGATCTCGCGATCGACGTCGACGCGGCTGACCCGATAGCCAGCCCGCTCGAGCGCATCGGCACAGGCCTTGCCCGAACGCAAGGAAATCTCGCGTTCGGCCGACCAACCTCCCATGAGGACCGCGACGTGTTTCATCCGTCTCTGTCGCCGTTGCCCGGGCAGTCATGCGCGTTCCATCCCGACGACCGCTTGATTTCCCACTCCAGATCGACACCGGAATGCGACTTTACCCGCTGACGCACAGTCTCGCCCAAGGTTTCGATATCGGCCGCGCTGGCACCGCCCAGATTGATCAGGAAGTTGCTGTGAAGTTCGGAGACCTGCGCGCCGCCGACGGTGAGCCCACGGCAACCCGCTTCGTCCACCAGCTTCCACGCGCTGTGTCCTGGCGGATTCTTGAATGTCGATCCGCCGGTTCGATTGCGCGGCTGGCTTGTCTCGCGCTTTTTCTTGATCGCCGCCATTTCCGCGGCGATCTCATCCGGAATCCCGGCGCGGCCGTGGAACGCCGCAGTCGTGAAGATGATGTCGGCCGGCACGCCGCAGTGGCGATAGGCAAAGCCCATTTCACCATTGACGTAGCTGCGCACGTTACCCTGACGATCAACGCCGCGCGCCTCGATCAGAACGTCCTTCGTTTCGCCCCCGTAGGCACCACCGTTCATGCGCAACGCGCCGCCGATCGTCCCCGGAATGCCGCTGAGAAATGCCAGCCCAGCGACACCGGCCGTCTGGGCCGCACGCGCCACCATCACGTCAAGAACTGCGGTGCCGGCGGTGACACGTTGGTCTTCGATCTTTACCTCGTTGAATCCGCGGCCGAGCCTGATCACGACGCCGGCAACACCGCCATCACGCACAATGAGGTTGGAACCGGCGCCAATGACGGTGACCGGAATTTCCGGCTGGAGATTTCGCAGGAAGTACGCCAGGTCGGTCTCGTCTTCCGGCATGAAAAAAGCTTGTGCCGGACCGCCGACGCGAAACCAGGTGAACTCGCCAAGCGGCTGGTTGGCCAGCAGTCGCCCGCGCAATTCGGGCATCCTGGCTTTCAGGTCGGGGACGATGTCGGGAAAATTCATTTTCCTTTCAGTTCCCCCGGTAGTGCATATGCCCACTGCGTGATGGAGCCGGCACCGAGGCAGACCACATAATCACCCGGCTTCGCCAATCCTTTGATCAGCCCGGCGAGCTTGTCCGGCCCCTCAAGCGGGATGGCCTGCTTGTGGCCATGCGCACGCAGCCCGGTCACCAATCCGTCGCGGTCCGCGCCTGGAATGGGTTGCTCGCCGGCGGGATAAACCGGGGCAATGATCACCACATCGGCGTCGTTGAAACACGTACAGAATTGTTCGAACAAATCGCGTAGCCGCGTGTAGCGATGCGGCTGCATCACGGCGATTACCTGCCCCTTAGAGCTCTCACGCGCCGCGCGCAGCACGGCCGCGATCTCGACCGGATGGTGACCATAGTCGTCGATGATCACCGCGCCATTCCATTCACCCACACGCGTAAAGCGCCGCTTGACGCCACCGAAGGCGGCGAGCGCCTTGCGAATGACGTCATCCTTGACGCCGAGTTCATGCGCCACCGCAACTGCCGCAGTAGCGTTCAGCGCGTTGTGTTGGCCGGGCATCGGCAGAGTGAGCTTGTCGATGGTGTGCGCGGTCTTGCCTTCGCGGTCGCGAAACAGCACGGAAAAATGCGAAGCGCCGCCGTTATGCGCAAGCTCAGCCAGACGCACGTCGGCCTGCGGATTCTCGCCGTAAGTCAGAATGCGGCGATCCTCAAGTTTTCCGACCAGTGAATGCACGACTGGGTGATCGGTGCACATCACAGCGAAGCCGTAGAACGGCACGTTCTCGACGAAGGCGCGGAACGCATCCTGCACCGCCTCAAATGTGCGGAAGTGGTCGAGATGCTCCGGATCGATGTTGGTGACAATGGCGATGTCAGCGGGCAGCTTGAGAAACGTGCCGTCGGATTCGTCGGCCTCAACGACCATCCAGTCGCCGGCGCCGAGCCGCGCATTGGTGCCGTAGGCATTGATGATGCCGCCGTTGATCACCGTCGGGTCGAGGCCGCCGCCATCGAGGAGTGACGCGACCAACGACGTCGTCGTGGTTTTGCCGTGTGTGCCGGCGATTGCAACGCAACTTTTCAACCGCATCAATTCGGCCAGCATTTCAGCGCGGCGCACCACAGGCAGTCGCTTGGCGCGCGCCTCGATGAGCTCTGGATTGTCGCGTTTGATGGCCGACGAAACGACGACGACATCGGCGCCATCGATATTTTCCGCCTTATGGCCTATGGCAACTTTGACGCCCTTGTCGCGCAGGCGCTTCACGTTGGCGCTGTCGGCGACGTCAGAACCGGTGACGCTGTAACCAAGGTTGGCCAGCACCTCCGCAATGCCACTCATGCCAATGCCGCCGATGCCCACGAAATGCACCGGACCGATGTCGCGCGGCAGCTTCATAAGTCGCCCTCAGCCTCTCAGGCCTGCCCGAGTTGCGTAGCTTGTTAATCGATACTGTCAGTCGGGTAAACCCGACTTGCGGTGACAAGCCTGGCCATGACGAAAACCTAAATTGCGGCGACTTTCAGCACCAGATCAGCCAGCCGCTCGGCGGCGTCAACCGTGCCGGCCGCTTTGGATCCCTTGGCCATTCCGGCAAGCCGCGCGGTATCGCCGGTCAGCGCCGCAATCTCCGCGGCTAGCCGCCTCGGCGTGAAATCGCGTTGCTCGATACAGATGGCGCCCCCGGCAGCCTCCAGGACGTGGGCATTGGCGAGTTGGTCCTGATCGAGCGCATGCGGAAGCGGCACCAGGATCGCCGGCCGGCCGATCGCGGACAGCTCCGCCACGGTCGAAGCACCTGAGCGGGAAATCACCAGCTGTGCCGCCGCCATGCGCGCCGGCAAGTCGGGGAAAAACGGGGCGACCTCAGCTGTCACACCAATCCGCGCGTAAATAGTTCTTACGCTATGGAGATCTTCCGCGCGCGCCTGCTGCATGATCGACAGCCGCCCGAGCAGATCGCTCGTCAGACATTCGACTGCCTGCGGCACGATCTCGGCCATCACGCGCGCGCCCTGGCTGCCACCGAACACCAGCAATCGAATCTTGCCGTCACTCGATGCGCCGTAAGGCGATTTAGCCGCCGCAATGACTTGCGCACGTACCGGATTGCCGGTGAACGCGATCTTGTCCTGCCAACGCGGGTCCAAATTCTTGAGCGTGTGGAAACTGGTGGCAATTTTTGTGACGCGCGGCGCGAGCAGCCGATTGGCGCGTCCCATCACTCCATTCTGTTCATGCAGCACCGTCGGCACGCCGCGCCAGCTCGCCGCAAGCAAAGGCGGCACCGTCGGATAGCCGCCAAAGCCGACCACCACGCGCGGCTTGATGCTGCCGACCAGGCTCCATGCCTTGGCGGTACCGAGCGCCAATAGCGACGCCGTGCGGATCAGAGCAAAAGGATTGCGGGCACGCAGTGTGTCGCTCGGAATAAGATAAACGCCCCGCGCGGGAAACTTGAAATGCGCGGCACGATGATCGGTAGCGAGATCTACTGTGACCCCATGCTTGCCGAGCGCGGTCGCCAAGGCCTCGGCGGGAAACAGATGGCCCCCCGTGCCACCGGCAGCGAGCAGAATGAGCGGCGCGCCGCTCGCGCTCATCAAATTCTGCTCCCGGCCACCGCGAGTTCGGGCGCCGTAATCGCCGCGCGCGGCTGTTCGCGCGTCAGCGCCAGCAACATGCCCATCGCATAAGCGAGCGATATCATCGACGAGCCGCCGTAGGAAATGAAGGGCAGCGTCATGCCCTTGGCCGGGATCAGATGCAGGTTCACCGCCATATTGATCGCCGACTGTGTCGCAAACAGGATGGTCAGGCCGGCGGCTGCGAAGCGGGTGAACGGATCGTCATTGCGCATGGCGCGTATCAGCATGCGAATGACAATGAAAGCAAACAGCGCCACCAGCGCCAGACAGAGCACAACGCCGAATTCCTCCGCCGCAACCGCGAATACGAAGTCGGTATGACTTTCCGGGAGAAGCCGCTTCACGGTCCCCTCGCCCGGTCCCCTGCCGAACCAGCCGCCACGCATGAAGCTTTCGGTGGCGATATCGATGTTAAAAGTATCGCCCGAAGCCGGATCGATAAACCGCTGAATGCGGCGCGCCACGTGCGGCACGGTATAGTAGGCACTTAAGAGTCCAACGCCGGCGAGGCCGGCGATGCCGGCCACCCACACAACACGCATTCCGGCCATAAAGAACAGCGCGCTCCACACCAGCGCGATCAGCATCGTCTGACCGAAGTCCGGTTGCACAACCAGCAGCGCGACCACCACCAGAAGCAGGGCAAGAGAGAAGGCGTTCGCGGGCATGTCGGGGCGCCTGGCCGATTCACCGAACAGCCAGGAGACCAATATGACAAAGGCGGGCTTGAGGAACTCGGATGGCTGAATATTGAGGCCGAGCAAAACCAGCCAGCGCCGCGCACCTTTGATCTCGGGCCCGAAATACGGGGTCGCCGCCACCATGACCACGCTTATTGCAAACACAACGAGCGAAAGCCGGCGGATCTGCGTTGGATTGAGGAACGACACTCCCAACATCACGGCGATCGCGGGCAGTAGATAGAAAATGTGGCGGTTGACGAAATAGAATGGATCTAGGCCGAGCCGGCCGGCCACTGGCGGGCTGGCGGCAAGCGATAAAACCACGCCGGCCAGCATCAATGCGCCGATCGCGGCCAGCGTGAGCCGGTCGACCGTCCACCACCATTCGCCGATGGGCGTGCGTTGCGCGCGCGAAAGCATCCCAAATCCCCGTCGGACCCAAGCTGACGCTTCGCGGTTTAGGAAACATTAACGGTGCGTGGAATGCCGGCCCATGCCTGCGGACGGCGCGATCAATGGGCAGCGAGCAGGAAAATTATCGCCCGCTTCCAGACGGTTTCTTTGTTTCAGGTTTTTGGTCGGTAAGGCCGGTTGCCTTGGCGTCTTTCACCTGACCGGCCGTTTCGCTCTTTTCAGGCGCCGCATCGGTGCTCGGTTTGGCGGGCTGCGGCTCAACCTTTGCCTGATCCGCAATTTCCGCCACACGAGGATTTCGCGGCGGCAACGGGATTTCGTCCGGCCCATTCCACGCAAGCAGGCCGGCGAATTCCTGGCAGGGCGCCGCGCGCGGAAGCTTGAGAGCTGGACTGCCCGTTTGAGCATCGGTCCACGCCTCCGCCGGCCAGCCCGTGATGGCCTTGACGTAGTCCTGCGTTTCCTGCGGCAACGGACCCTTGTTCGCGCGCCAATCCGCAATACGTCTGGGGCCGGCATTGTAGGCCGCAGCGGCGAGGCCAAGGTTGCCAAACTTCAGATAAAGGTCGCGCAGCAGGCGCGCGGACGCCGGTATGGCTTGCAGTGCGTCAAACGGATTGTCGAGGCCCCGATCGCTGGCTGTCTCGGGCATGAATTGCGCGATTCCCAAAGCACCAGCCGAACTGATGGCCGCAAGTCTGAAATTGCTCTCCTGATACAATAAACGAATGAAAAAATGCGCAGGCAGGTCGTTGCTACGCGTTGCTCGAGCCAGTGCGTCGCAAATCTCTTCGCGCGAGCGGTAGACGACTGGCTTAAGGAGAGGACGAAGTGGCGAAAGCGGCAGCACGACGGGTTCATAAGGTGGCGCCAGGTTTGCGCTCTCGTCCTTTGCAGATTTGGTCAGCCACAGCTTGATCGTCGATGCATCACGCCATGCCAGCGTGAGCAAAGCCGCGACAACGATACCGCCAATGCCGCAGGCAACGTCTCTGACGAAGCCACCGCGTGTTCGTTCCACGAACATGCTGGGCAGCAGGCCAATAACGAGGCCCACCAGCAGAATGATCAATATGTTCTCGCCTGAGAATTCCATGGGCCCTGGCCCGGTTGGCATTTGGAACAATCGCTAACCAGCGTGACTAATATGAGGCGAAGCGACCGCAGACCGCACAACCGCTATTTAATCGTAATATTTTCAATTCCTGGGATTGCGATCACAATGTCGGTGAAAGCTTTGCCGCGGACTTCGAAGTTCGGGTACTGGTCAAACGAGGCGCAGGCGGGCGACAGCAGCACCACCGCTTCCTTCAGGCCGGACGCTGCGGCATCGCGCGAAGCCGCTTCCACCGCCGCCGCCATAACCTTATTTACTTCATGCGGCACCTTGCCGCCGAGCGTGCCGGCAAACTCCTGGGCCGCTTCGCCGATCAGATAGGCCTTACGGATGCGCGGAAAGAACTCCGCCAGGCTGACGATGCCGCCGGTCTTCGGCTTGCCGCCGGCAATCCAGAAGATGTCGTGAAAGCTCGCCAGCGCCTTGGCGGCGGAATCCGCGTTCGTGGCCTTGGAGTCGTTGACATACAGCACGTTACCCTTGCGGCCGACTTGCTGCATGCGATGCGCGAGGCCTGGAAAACTCAGCAGTCCCTTCTGAATTTTGGCGAGATCGATGCCAAGCGCGACACAGGTCGCGACCGCACAGGCCGCGTTCTGCGCATTGTGCAGGCCACGCAGGGATCCGATGCCGGCGAGTTCCGCAACGGTAAGCACCTTGCCGCCAAGGGCATGCAGGATATGCGTGCTTTCGGCGAAATAACCGTCGGCCAACTTCCCGGCCACTGAGACGCGGACAACTTTTTTGCCCGCGCCTTCAATCCGCTCCGCGGCCGCACGCGTGTAGGCGTCGTCGACACCGATAACCGCCGTACCGCCCGCCTCCACATTCGCCGGCAGCCGCTCCTTGATGGCAGCATAGTTTTCCATGTTGCCGTGGCGATCGAGATGATCTTCTGAGACATTGAGAAGAATACCGACGGTCGGCCGCAGGGTCGGCGCGAGGTCGATCTGATATGACGACACTTCGAGCACATACACGCGGCCGGCCTTGAACGGCTCGAGCGCCAGAACGGGCACGCCGATATTGCCGCCCATCTGCGCATCGAGGCCTGCGCTCTTGATAAGGTGAGCGACCAATGCCGTCGTGGTCGACTTCCCGTTGGTGCCGGTGATCGCAACCAGCGGACAGTCGGTGCCCGATTTCACGCGCTCGCGGCAGAACAATTCAATGTCGCCGATCACCTCGACGCCGGCCTTGCGCGCAAGGTTCACCGACCAATGCGGCTCGGGATGGGTGAGCGGAACGCCCGGCGCCAACACCAAAGCGGCGACTTTAGACCAGTCAAGTTCGCGGAGATTTTCTATTTTTAGTCCAGCCGCTTGCGCGGGGGCGATCGTCTTCTCGTTGTCGTCGAATGCGACAACATCAGCGCCACCTTCCTTCAACGCGCGCACCGCAAGCAGTCCGGAATTGCCGAGGCCAAAGACCGCGACCGTTTTGCCTGAAAATGTGGTGATGGGGATCATGATGAGGTTCTGTCGTCCCGGCCGAACGAAGTGAGGGCCGGGACCCATACTCCGCAGCCTATCGATAGCGCAGGGATTATGGGTCCCCGCGTTCGCGGGGACGACAGCCTCCCAATCATCGCAACTTCAGTGTCGCCAGCCCGGCGAGCGCCAGCACGACGGCGACAATCCAGAATCGGATGACGATCTGCGGCTCGGTCCAGCCGAGTTGTTCATAGTGATGGTGGATCGGCGCCATCTTGAACACGCGCTTGCCGGTGAGCTTGAAGGAAACCACCTGCACAATCACCGAAACGGCTTCGAGCACGAACAGCCCGCCGACAATAGCAAGCACGATCTCATGCTTGATCGCGACCGCGACGGCGCCGAGCATTCCGCCAAGCGATAGCGAGCCGGTATCACCCATGAAAATCGACGCGGGTGGCGCATTGAACCATAGAAAACCCAGGCCGGCGCCGATCACCGCGCCACACAATACCGCAAGCTCGCCGGTGCCGGGCACATAATGGATCTGCAGGTATTCGGCGAAGACCGCGTTGCCCGCGAGATAGGAAATCAGACCGAAACTCGCGGCCGCGATCATCACCGGCACGATCGCCAGACCGTCGAGCCCATCCGTGAGATTGACCGCATTGCCCGCGCCGACAATCACGAAAGCGCCAAGCAGCACGAACGCCCAGCCGAGATTGATCACCAGCTCTTTGAAGAACGGAAACACGAGCGACGTTGCCGTTGGTCCACGGCCAAGATGCGCCAATGCAGTGCAAGCGAGCACCGCAATGAGCGCTTCCGCAAGCAGCCGGGTCCGCCCGGCAAAACCAGCATGGGTTTGTTTCGTCACTTTCAGGTAATCGTCATAGAAGCCAATCAGCCCGAACGACAGCGTGACCCCGAGCACGACCCAAACGTAAGGACTCTTCGGGTTCGCCCACAGCAACGTCGACACCAGCAGCCCCGACAAGATCATCAGGCCGCCCATGGTCGGCGTGCCCTTCTTCGTGACGAGATGCGATTGCGGGCCATCCGTGCGAATGGGTTGTCCCTTGCCCTGCTTCAGGCGAAGGACATCGATGATCGGCCCGCCGAACAGGAACACGAACACCAACGCAGTGACGATGGCACCACCCGTCCGAAAGGTGATGTAGCGAAACACATTGAAGAAAGAGACTTTGTCGGAAAGCTCGGTCAGCCAGTAGAACATTGGGTCGAACCCTGAATCTTCACCCCTGTGCCGTCGCCTGTTCGAGCGCCTGCCTGGGGAATTGCTTTTCCAACGCTTTCACAATGGGGCCCATTTTCGAGCCGAGCGAGCCCTTCACCATCACCGCGTCGCCTGCCCGGATGGCCTCCAGCACGGCCGGTTCCAGCCCCGCCGCCGTCTCCGCATAGCCGCCCCGGGCGCGCGTGGGAAGAGCCTCCCACAAGGTTCGCATCAGCGGCCCGGAACAGAAAACGAGGTCGATTTCGGCGGCATCGACGGATTGTGCAATTCCGCGGTGCAATTCCGCCCCCGACGCCCCAAGTTCCAGCATATCGCCGAGTACCGCAATGCGGCGGCCACGTTTTCCGACTGGCGCCTGGCCGAGCAACGCGATCGCCGCGCGCATGGATGCCGGGTTGGCATTATAGCTTTCGTCGATCAACAAGGCGTTGCCGCCAGGGACAGTGAGATAAGCGCGGGCACCTCGACCACTCACAGGTTTGAGATTGTTGAGGGCGAGCGCCGCCAATGCGAGATCGGCGCCGGCGAGCGATACCGCGGCCAGCACGGCGAGCGAATTGAGCACAATGTGTCGGCCGGGCGTGCCAAGCTTGTAGGTGAGCTGCTGACCAAGAATGCTGGCCTCGACCGTCGATGAATCCGGTTGCAGCGAGACGCGCAACAGCCTTGCCTCGGCACTGCGGTCTTCACCGAATGATACCACGCGCTGGACGCCGGCAGCCTTGGCGGCCGATGCGAGCTGCGCGAATTGCGCATTGTCGCGGTTAAGCACGGCAACACCGCCCGCTTCGACGCCGGAAAATATTTCCGCCTTTGCGTCGGCGATCTTTTCCAGCGAGCCGAAAAACTCCAGATGCACCGGTTCAATACCAGTCACAATGGCAACGTGTGGGCGCACCAGCTTAGTAAGCGGCGTGATTTCGCCGGCGTGATTCATGCCAATTTCGAAGACCGCGTATTTCGCGGTTGCCGGCCAGCGCGCCAGCGACAGCGGCACGCCCCAGTGATTGTTGTACGACGCAGCGGAAGCGTGCGTTTCGCCGTCCGCCGAAAGTGCAAGCCGTAGCGCTTCCTTCGTACCGGTCTTGCCGACCGACCCCGTAACCGCAATCACCTTGGCCTGCGAACGCGCACGCGCCGCGCGTCCGAGGTCGCGCAGAGCCTCCAGCACATCGCGCGCGACCAGCAGCGGCGCATCGGGAAACCGTTCGCGCTGGTTGCTCGCGACCACGGCAAGAGCCGCGCCGGCCTTCAGCGCACCGTCGACGAACTCATGCCCGTCGCGATTCTCGCCCTGGATGGCAAAGAACGCGTCGCCTTTGCCGGCCGTGCGGCTGTCAATGGACACACCGGACACTTCCGCCGGCAATGTTCCGGCGCGCTCTGCGCGCATCGCTGCCGCCATGGCATCAATGGTCCACAGCACGTTCATGCAACCCTGCCCTGAAGCGCGGCTGCTACTGCCTCGTGATCGGAAAATGGCACCACGCGATCGCCGATGATTTGCCCGGTCTCGTGTCCCTTGCCCGCGATCAATAGCACGTCACCGCCTTTAAGGTCGGCGATCGCCTGCCGTATTGCTTCGGCGCGGTCGCCAATTTCGACGGCTCCTCGCGCTTCGGCAAGAATGGCGGACCGGATCGCAGCCGGGTCTTCGCTGCGCGGATTGTCATCGGTGACAATGACGCGATCGGCATTCTCCGCGGCGATGCGGCCCATGATTGGCCGCTTGCCGGTGTCGCGGTCGCCGCCAGCGCCGAAAACCACCATAAGTTTGCCATGCGCATAGGGCCGCAGGCTCTCGAGCGCTTTCTTCAGCGCGTCCGGTTTGTGCGCATAGTCAATGAAAACAGGCGCACCATTGTGGGTGCCGGCAAGTTCGAGCCGTCCCTTGGCGCCGCTGAGCTTTTCCAGCGCCGCAAACACGCGGGAAGGTTCACTACCGGTCGCGATCGTAAGGCCGGCCGCGAGCGCGGCGTTCTGGACCTGGAATGCGCCCACGAGCGGCAACCTCACTTTATATGTGCGACCACCATGCGCGATGGTAATCACCTGCGCGAAGCCATCGATCGCACCGCCGGCAAGCTTGATATCATTTCCGTGCTCGCCAACCGTCATGATCTTCAGGCCGCGCTTCCTGGCGGCTTCGACCACTTGCCCCGCATAGCAATCGTCAATGCCGATCACGGCGGTGCCGCCCGGCACAATCAGATCCTCGAACAACCGCAGCTTGGCGGCGAGATAGGCTTCGATAGTCGGATGATAGTCGAGATGATCGCGCGACAAATTGGTGAATGCACCGGCCGCGATACGGACGCCGTCAAGTCGATGCTGATCGAGGCCATGCGAGGATGCCTCCAACGCAAGATGCGTGACGCCCTCGCCCGCCAGTTGGTCGAGCGTCCGATGCAGGTCGGCCGGGTCGGGCGTGGTCAACGAGCCATAGTGTTCGCCTTTGGGTGACACGACGCCGATCGTGCCGATGCTGGCTGCCGGCTGCCCGAGCGCGCTCCAGATCTGGCGCGTAAATGCGGCGACCGACGTCTTGCCGCTGGTGCCGGTGACGGCGGCGATGGTTTGCGGCTGGCGCGGGAAGAATTTCGCCGCGGCCAGCGCCAATGTGCGACGCGCATTTTTGACGGCGACAAATGCAACTGTATCGGGCAGCCCATCCGGCCGCTGCTCAGCCGCAACTGCAACCGCGCCGGCCGCGGCCGCCTGCCGGGCGAAGTGGGCACCATCGGCCTTGGCGCCGGAAATGGCGACGAACAGAAATCCCTTCTTGATCTTGCGGCTGTCGGCGGCGACGCCGGAGATCTCGACCGCCGCTTTTTGCGCATCGATCGTTGCTTCGGGCAAAAGATCGCGCAGCTTCACCGCGGGTCCTTCGCGCTGACCAGCAACATCTGATCGGCCTTGGGCAGGTCGAAGCGCGGCGCTATGTCGAGCAGCGGTGCGACGCGCTCGATGACCTTTGCGCCCACCGGCACGGCGTTCCAGCCGGATGTGCTGAAGCCGTGGGTTTCGGGCAGACCTTCTGGTTCGTCGAGCATGATCAACAACAGATAGCGTGGCTTGTCGGCGGGCAATATGGCGGTGAAACTGGTCAAGACTTTGGTCTTGGAATAGCGCCCGCCGACCACCTTTTCCGAGGTGCCGGTTTTGCCGCCGACATAATAACCCGGCACATTGGCGCGCGTCGCGGTGCCTTTTTCCACATTCAAGCGCATCAGATATCGCATTTTTTCAGCAGTTTCGGGCTTTATCACGCGTACGGCCAAACGGTCCGCCTCCGCCTCGTCGCGTTTGAGGAAAGTCGGCGGGATCATCTTCCCGCCATTGACCAGCGCCGCGATGCCCATCACCGCCTGCAGCGGTGCCACCGAAAGGCCGTGGCCGAACGCGATCGTGACGGTGTTGAGCTCGCCCCAATGCTTCGGCACCAGCGGCTCGGCGCTTTCCGGCAACTCGGTGCGCAGCCGGTCGAGCTGGCCGAGCTTCTTGAGAAATGCCTTGTGGTATTCAACGCCCAGCGAAAGCGCCATGCGCGCCGTACCGATATTGGATGAGTATGTGAAAATTTCCGGCACCGACAGCACGCGCTTCTGGGCGTGAAAATCGTGAATCTCGAATTTTCCATACCGCAGCGGCATGCGTGCATCGAAAGTAGACGACAGCGAGATACGCCCGCTGTCGAGTGCCATCGCAAGCGTGAGCGCCTTAAAGGTCGAGCCCATTTCGTAGACGCCCGTCGTCAGGCGGTTGAGCCGGTTGGGATCGTTGGCCTCGCTCGGATTGTTGGGGTCGAAATCCGGCTCCGACACCATGGCGACAATTTCGCCGGTATTCACGTCGGCGATCACGCCGGCAGAAGCCTTGGCCTTGAATTTGTCGCGCGCAGCGATCAGCTCATCCCGCAACGCGTACTGCACACGCAAGTCGACCGCGAGCTTGACCGGCCGCTGCATTTGGTCGGTGGCAAGCCCTGCCATGTGCAATGCGGCGAGGCCCTGCCCGTCCAGCCATTTCTCGATGCCGGCGATGCCCTGGTTATCGATATTCACATGGCCGATCTCATGGGAGATCACTGCTCCGTTGGGATAAACGCGCTTGTTCTCGGAGAGAAACCCGACACCGGGAATGCCGAGCCGGTGAATCTCCTGTTGCTGGCTCGGCGTGATTTCGCGCTTGAGCCAGACGAACCCGCGCTTCGATGACAGACGATCGCGCACTTCCGTAGCGTCGAGGTCGGGAAGGACTGCGGTGAGCAGCTCAACCGCTTCGTCCACATCGATGATCTTGCGCGGCTCGGCGAACAACGACGGTGTCTTGATATCGGTCGCAAGAATTTCGCCGTTGCGGTCGAGGATATCGGGGCGAGCGGTCGCCACCGCATCCTGCGCCATGGTGCGGCGGCCGCCGTGGCCGTCGCTGGTGGTCGCAAACATCACCAGGCGTATCGCGATGACCGAGAAGATGCCGGCGAACGCGAGAATCGCAAGGCCGAGACGCGCCTTCGCTTTCACATTGCGATCAACATCGAGCCCGTACAGCATCGAACGCAGAATGCGCTGCCATCGGCTTTCGATGAGTTTTTTTGGCGCGTGCATTGCGGTCACCGCGCGCTTGCCGGCGGTACGCTGCCGGTCGTATCGGGTGCGGCGGGAGCAAGCATGGCGCCGATCGGGTCGCTGTTCGGAGCCGGCACGATCGCAGGCGGCCGCTCGGGCAGGCGATCAAGATTGTCGAATTGCGTGGGTTTGGCTGGCTGCAGCGCGAGGTGGCGATCGGCAAGCCCGCGAACACGGCCCGGCGTATCAAGTTTTGCCCACTCAGCGCGTAAGACAGCAATCGCGCTGCGCTCGCGGCGCAATTCGCCGCGCAATTTGGCCACCCGTTCCGCCTGCAATGTGGAATCGAACTTGATCTTGTAGACAAAGGACGCCGCCAGGATCAGCGCCCCGATGACGAGTATATTGAGGAGGCGCATGATCTACCGCCCCTTCAGAACGTCGTTGAACGAGGGTAGCTGCGGCAGCAAGCCGGACGGCAAGGCTGCGCGGCTTGGCGCCGACGTACGCTCGGCGGCCCGCAACTTGGCGGAGCGCGCGCGCGGATTGCGTTCGACTTCCGCCTCATCGGCAACGACCGGTCGTTTGGTCAGCACTGCGAAAGTCGGCGCCGGTCGCTCGACCTCGGGGGCGTGACGCGAGCCGCCGCGCGTCTCACCGCGGTCGGTGAAAAACGATTTGACGATACGATCCTCGAGTGAATGGAAGGAGACGACCGCCAGCCGTCCGCCGGACTTGAGAATCCGCTCGGCGGCTTGCAGTGCGCCGACCAGTTCGCCCAGTTCGTCGTTCACGAAGATGCGCAGGGCCTGGAACGTGCGGGTTGCCGGGTGAATGTCTCCGGGTCGGCTGCGCACAACCGAAGCGACGATGTCGGCGAGTGCGCGGGTTGTTTCGATAGGCCCGCTGGTGCGTGCCTTGACGATGGCGCGTGCGACACTGCGCGAATGACGCTCCTCGCCGAGTATGAAAATGATATTGGCGAGATCGCGCTCGCTAGCTGCGTTCACGACATCAGCGGCGCTGGCGCCTTCTCCGCCCATCCGCATATCAAGCGGCCCATCGAGCCGGAACGAAAAGCCGCGCCCGGCCGTGTCGAGCTGCATGGAAGAAACACCGAGATCAAGCACGACGCCGTCGACATGCTCGTAGCCGGCATCGCGCGCAATCGTGTCGAGATTGGAGAAGTTATCTTCGGTGAGGATCAGACGGCCTTTTGCGTCCTCGACGAGATCAGCGCCCGAGGCAACGGCCGTCTGGTCGCGGTCGACGCCGATAACCTTGCAGTCCGCGGCCGCTAGGATTGCGCGCGTGTAACCGCCGGCGCCAAAGGTGCCATCAATGTAGACACCGCCATCACGTACTTTCAGGAATTCGACCGCCGGCCGGCCGAGCACGGGAATGTGGAGGGCCGGTCCGCCAGCGACAGCCGAGCCGCCGCGGCCTGCCATCATTCCCGTGCTCCGGGCGCACTGCGCGCCGCCACCTGGGAACTCAAGTCGCCCTTGAGCGCGCGCACCTTTTGGGTGGCCTCCGCGAGCTCGCTTTGGAAGCGGCCGGGTTCCCAGATCTGAAACTTGTGACCCAGACCAACGAACGCCACCGCATCGGTAATGCCTGCGTGACGCTTCAGGTTCTCGCTCAAGACCACCCGACCCTCGCCGTCGATCTTCAGCGTCTCGCTGGTGCCGTAGAGCGCCAGCGCGAATTGCTCGCGCTGATCCGAAAACGGGGTAAAGCGACCAATCAACGCGTCGATCTCCGCCATCAGTGCGTTCCCGCCGGCGTCGATCGCCGGACGATCCAGCGCCGGATAGCAATAAAGGCCCTCGAATCCGTCGCGGCCGAGCACCGAGCGAAATGCACCAGGGATGGAGACGCGTCCCTTGGAGTCCAACCGCAGCGTGAAGTTGCCCACGAAGCGGTCCATACCCCGCACTCCACGCAAACCGGACGCGACCAATGACTGTGTCGGAACACCCGGAAGTGGTGCACGCGGCGGCGCTCCCTTGCCGCTTGGGAGCCCATAACGTGGTGGTGTCCCATACTGGGAAATTGTGGGATATCATGGGATTATATGGCCGTCAAGAAATCGGCCCCAATCCTCCCCGAGCGCATAGTTGCGGCAGATCAACGCCATTAACGGCGGTTAAACTTAAAGAAACGTTGCTGAATTCCGGGCGCGCTGGGCTTCCTGCGAATTCCCGCCAAAATAGGCGCCGGTTGAATTCCGGCTGTGTCAGGCCCGGGTAAAATTATGTGGATCGGACTCTTCACCGACATTCACGCCAATCGGGAGGCCCTTGAGGCCTGCCTCGACCACGCACGCCGCAGCGGCATCGGCCGCTTTATTTTTATGGGCGACTATGTCGGCTATGGCGCTGATCCCGCCTTCGCCATCGATGCCATCATGCGCGAGGTCGAGCACGGCGCTGTCGCGCTCGCCGGCAATCATGACGCTGCGATTGCTGTTGGCACTGCCGGCATGAATCCCGTCGCCGCCGACGCCATCGACTGGACCCGCCCCCGCCTCGACGCCACCCACCGCGAATTCCTTGCGCAATTGCCGCTCACCTTTGAAGACAATGACCGGTTATTCGTGCACGCCAGCGCGCATACGCCCGGACGTTGGGAGTACGTCACGAGCGTTGAGAGCGCCTCGCGGAGTTTCATGGCGACACGAGCGCAGGCAACCTTCTGCGGCCACGTGCATGTGCCCGGGCTCTATCATTTGTCGCCGACCGGCAAACTTGCCGGCTTTCAGCCTGTCCAATCAGTCGAAATTCCTCTCCTCGCCCACCGGCGCTGGCTGGCGGTGATTGGCTCCGTCGGACAACCGCGCGACTTCAATCCGGCCGCGTGCTACGGCGCGCTCGATACCGAACGCAATGTGCTGGTCTATACGCGCGTGCCCTATGACAACGAAACCGCCGCACGCAAAGTGCGCGAGGCTGGCCTGCCCGCGATATTGAGTCACCGCCTCCTCGAGGGAGCGTAGATCGTGGATCCGCGCATGCTCGCCGCCGGGCAAAACATCGATGGCTTTCGCCTCGTCGAGCCGATGCAAGCGGGCGGGATGGCCAGCTTCTGGCGCGTGACGCGCGAGGACATTGACCTGCCGATGGTGATGAAGGTTCCCTTGCTTCGGCTTGGCGAAGATCCGCTCACCATCATCGGTTACGAAGTCGAGCAGATGATCCTGCCGCGGCTCACAGGCCCGCACGCACCACGTTTCATCGCCGCGGGTGACTTCGAGCAGCCTTACATTGTGATGGAGTTTGTTCCGGGCCCCTCCGTCAAGTCGTTGCTGGACAAAACGCCGCTGCCTCCTGACGAAGTCGCCGCGATCGGCGCCAAGATCGCTTTCGCCCTGCACGACATCCATCGCCAGCACGTGGTCCATCTCGACCTAAAGCCGAGCAACGTGATTTTGCGCAATGACGACGCGGTGCTGATCGATTTTGGCCTGTCGCGTCACGATCAGCTGCCCGACCTGATCCAGGAAGAAGCGGATGGTCCGGTGGGAACCGGCGCCTACGTGGCCCCTGAACAGGTTCTTGGTGATCGCAGCGACCCGCGCAGCGATTTATTTGCCTTGGGCGTCATCCTCTATTTCCTCGCAACCGGCGACCGGCCGTTCGGTGAGCCGCAACGCGCCGATAACTGGCGCCAACGGCTCTGGCGGGACCCTGCGCCACCGCGGGCACGCAATCCCGCGGTTCCCCCCTGGCTCCAGGAGATCATCCTGCGCTGCCTGGAGGTCGATCCGGAGGCCCGCTACGCGACAGCGGCCCAGCTTGCTTTCGATTTGCAACATCCGGACCAAGTGGCGCTCACCCCGCGCGCGGCCCGCCAGCATCGCGATGGCCTTTTCACAGTCCTATGGCGCCGAATGCGAGCCCGCCGCGATCCGCTTTTGCGGCGGCGACAGGCGCTGACAAGCCATCTCGCCACAGCGCCCATCGTTGTGGCGGCCATCGATCTCGAACCCGGCCATGAGGCACTCCGCAACGCGTTGGCCGTTGCGGTAAGACGCGTGCTCGCAACCGAACCCAACGCACGGCTTGCCTGCGTCAATATCCTCAAGATTGCACGTCTGGCACTCGACGAGG
Source organism: uncultured Alphaproteobacteria bacterium (assembly GCA_963735285.1). Classification (GTDB taxonomy): domain Bacteria; phylum Pseudomonadota; class Alphaproteobacteria; order Rhizobiales; family Xanthobacteraceae; genus Pseudolabrys. Next base: position 77,406 of record CAVTKN010000002.1, read on the forward strand.
TGCAAGACGCGCAGGGGCGCAATCCGCATCTGAGCCGGTTGATCGAGCTCAAGCATTGGGCGCGCGCCATACCAATTGCACCCGACCGCATCACCTACCACGTCCTGGAATCAACTGATCCCGCGGGCCAGCTGGTCGACTATGCGCGGAACAACCGAGTTGACCACATCAGTCGTTGGTGCTCGCGCAAGCTCCGCACTTCGCCGTTACCTTGGCAGCGTTTCGGCGCGCGTTGTTGCTGAAGCGCCTTGCACCGTCACTGTCGTGCGCACGCACGGCAATGATGTGGGCGCCAGTGCAGAGCAACACGCGGGCGCACAAGGCACCTGATTCAAGTTCCTTCGTCGATCTGATTCTAAAATTGCTGTCATCGTTCCAAGGACCGGGAACGGCGAACGGTGATTGCGCGTTGTGCCTGATGGAACATTGACGCAATTGAGGAGGAAACACGCATGTTGAAAAAATTGATGATGTCGACCGCGCTGAGCGCTGTCATGGTGACGGCGGCTTTCGCGCAGTCACCGAGTTCGCCCAGCACGTCGAGCCCGCCACCGGCTGCGCAATCGCAAGGCTCCGGGAAGGCCAATTTTGTGACTGCACAGAAACCTGATCAATGGCTGGCAACGAAATTCAAGGGTACCGACGTTCTTGGTTCGGACAACCAGAAGATCGGCGATGTCAGCGACATTCTGTTCGACAAGAGCGGAAAGATCGAAGCCTTCGTGGTCAGCGTCGGTGGATTCCTCGGCGTTGGTGCGAAGGAAGTTGCGCTCGCACCCAGCTCCTTCGACGTAGTGCCGGGCCAAAATGGCTCCGCCGACAAGTTGAAGCTCTCCGCGACCAAGGACGAACTTCAGCAGGCGCAGAACTTCGCACGTTATGAACCACCGCGACCGAGCACCACCGGCTCCGGCCCGGGCGCGATGGGCGGCGGCGGAATGAGGCCGTCGGGCAGCACGCCTTCGACGGGCCGCTAACACGTAGCGCAAGTTCAATCAGGTTGCGGCCCGGGCGACAACGCCCGGGCCGTACCTCCTTGCTTTACGTGCTTGCTTTTTTGATCCGGCGCGGTGAATGATGCCCGCCCTTTCACTCACCCGGTTTTGTCCGGCCCATGTCTGCTTTTCCGCCGGATTCCTTTATCGTCTCCGATGTCGCGCCCTCGCCAAATTTTGACGAGCGCAAGGACGGCCGTCCGCCCGATATGATCTTGCTGCACTACACCGGGATGCAGACCGGCGACGCCGCTTTGCAGCGCCTGACGGCAGCGGCGAGCAAGGTCTCATCCCACTACGTGGTATTCGAAGACGGTCGCATCATTGAGTGCGTGCCTGAGGAAAAGCGCGCCTGGCATGCCGGGGAGTCGTCGTGGGCCGGTGAAACCGATATCAATTCACGCTCGATCGGCATCGAGATCGTCAATGGCGGCCACGAATTCGGCTACAGCGATTTTCCGCTACGCCAGATCGCGGCGACGATCTCGCTTTGCAAGTCGATCATAACGCGCCGCGGTCCTATCAGCGCCGACCGTATCCTCGCCCATTCGGATGTGGCCCCCGCGCGCAAGCAGGATCCCGGTGAAAAATTCCCCTGGGGCCTGTTAAGCGAATCCGGCATCGGTCACTGGGTCCGCGCCGCGCCGCTTGATCTCGAAGGGACAGGTCTCAGGCCGGGTGACCGCAGTGACTCGGTCACCAGGCTGCAACGCACGTTGCGCTCCTATGGCTACGGCCTTGCGGAAACCGGCATTTATGACGACGCCACACGCGACGTCGTAACGGCCTTCCAGCGCCATTTCCGCCAGGCACGCGTCGATGGCGTTGCGGACCCTTCCACATTGCTGACATTGCGGGCCCTCATCGAGACCCGTCCCGCGCCATTGGGCTGATACGCCCGGCGGGCCACGTGTGAGGCTTCCTTAATCCTGTCAGGCCGCAGCGCTTGACGTGTCGCCCCGACATCCCCATTCCTATCCCGTCAGTCGGCCGGACGGCCGCTCCGCGCCAATGCCGAAAGGTGGCCGGGGAGGAAAGTCCGGGCTCCATGGACAAACGGTGCCGGATAACGTCCGGCGGGGGCCTGTCCCCGCGCAAGCGGGGATCGAACCCCAGGGACAGTGCCACAGAGAACAGACCGCCTCGGCGCGTTGCGTTTAGCCGCGGCAAGGGTGAAACGGTGCGGTAAGAGCGCACCGCGTTTCCGGCGACGGAAACGGCACGGCAAACCCCACCGGGAGCAAGACCGAATAGGAATGACGCCGGGGCGAAAGCCTCAGGCCTGTCCGGGCCAGTCATTCGGGTAGGTTGCATGATGCGCCGGGCAACCGGCGTACCAGAGGAATGGCCGTCACGTTTGCGGTTCGCGCCGCAGGCCATACAGAACCCGGCTTACAGGCCGGCTGATACGTTGTAAGGGGGCTCGGCGGCAAAAACCGCCGGGCCCCCGCCAATTTTTGGCGGGACGTGACCCCAAGTCTACGGACAGACGAAGCAGGATTTTTCCTGCGTGATGGTGACTTCGGCCATGCCCTGATTTTTTCCGTAGAAAACTCCGTAGTAACCGGGGATCGCCAGCACGGCATCGTTGACGAAAAGAAATAATTGCCCGTCTTTTGTCGCCTTGATGTTCTCCTCGTAGCGGACTTTCCCGGGCGTCGTGTTTGAGTTTGTGTTCGGAGACGGCAGATCAGGATCGAGGAACGTTTCCTCCCCGCCCGCTGCTCCCAGTCTCGCGACAATTCTGAACCATGGCCGGATGATTTCGCGCCGCAGAGGCAACTCGGCAAGCAAGATCATTTTTTGCAGGAATGTGGGAGCATCGAAAAGATAAAATCCCTTGGATGCATCGACATCAATATCAGGATTGCGAAACGGTTCTTTGATCTCAATGACGACCTTGTAAACTTGATGTTCCTCGAAGGCGATGCCCATATTTTGACACGGGTTCGAGGCGTTGAAATTCTGCAGTTTGACCGTCTCCCCCGGTTTCATTGTCTGGGGTCTGCCAACTTCCTTGCAGACCAAACCGAAATCATCCTGGACGACGAACGACGCGTGACTGGCGAGTGCCAGCGCGCAATACGCAAAGAGCAGTGCGAACAAGGCCGGGGCGACTGATTGTTTCAGGTTGCGATGCAAATAACGGTACCAATTGCTGGTGCGCAGCCTGTAAACCAAATCGTTGGGCATGTTTGCAGCATGCAACCTCGCCGCCAAGGAACTTGCCCACAGAACGCTCATTTCGTTTTGAATGCGTGCGGCAAGCCGCGCTCCCCACAACACCAAGACAACAAGAACGACGACCACCACGGTAAAGCGAAGGGGCTGGCGCGCATAACCGTTGATCCAGGTTTCGGCGGCGCCTGGCAGAGCATTGCCCACCATCCGGATGCCATCCGAGATCCAGCGCAGACGCGTTTCAAACTCCGCCGAGGGCGGCGCTGCTTTCATCAGCGGGAACACGGCAAGGTAAACTGAAACGCCGACGGTCAAAAAATATACAATCCGGCGCTGCCAGATAATATTCCAGGCACTTTCTTGCAGATTCGCGCGCGCTTGTGCCTGCGCCGGCGCCTCATAGGGATTTTGCTGAGCCGGCAGCACCTCGCCCAAATCCGTGAGGATCTGATAGTTGGCCGGAATACCGTTCGGCGCATAGACATGCGCGTTGTTCCTGATCCGCTTCAGCACGCTGACGTGGATTTTCGGCACGGCATGGCCGCCGCGGCGCGCCAGCAACTCTTTGCCAAGTTCACGGATATCGCGCGGACCATAGCGATAATACCCGCCCAGACCGGAGCGCGGATCGTATTGACGGCCGTCCTTGTCCGCCACCGTCGGTGGATGCAGCAACGTCTGCGGGCTGGCATGAGCAATTGTTTTAAACTGCAGGCCGGCACTTACAGCTTCGTTCATAATCCACGTCAGCGGGATATGTGCGAGCGAGTCATCGGGATATCCCCCGCCCACATTGGAATGCACGCCGGCAAACCAGACCTGGCTGATCCGCTCGTCGGCGAGATGCAAAGTTCCGTCTGCGCGCGGCGCTAACGGCAATTCCGCGCGCTCGTCCCAAAGAACGGGGTGAAAGGTTGTCCGATCGTCGTCGATCGATAGCGCGTGACAGGCACGTTTGACGCGAGCGTCCAGCTCAAAGCTTGGCAGCAATAGCGGGAAAATATAGTCGCTGACGCCGCGCGTCATTTCCTCGACCGGCATGCCGTAGGCGGCAACGGTATCCCACAGGCCCAGGAAACGAACGGTCGCGTTATGGAAATTATTGTTCTTGGAATAATCACTGCGAATGAACAGATCGCGCAGCCAGCGGAAAAAGCGCTCTGTTCTAAACTTGGTATGAAAATTCCGCCGGCGAAAATCGCGGTAAGCTGCGCGCGCCTTTCGGTCGAGTTCCTTTTCCGACGGCTCCTGAATAATACCCTGCTCCATGATCAGTCCGACCACGACGCGCATGGTGAATGCACCGCGGCTGAAGCCAAAACCGAAGATCTCGTCGTCCTTGTCGTGGAAATTGCGGCAGGCGAATTTGTACAGGTCGAGAACGTTGCGCTTGAGCCCATAGCCGAAGGCGCCACCGAGGATGGCAAGTGGCTTGAACGAGGAGGTGCCGACACCGTCGTCGTAGAAGGCCACCTGGCCGGAGCCCGACAGATCGATGCTTTCGAAGACCCGCCACACATTGGTGCGCCACACTTTGGCGGCGGAATTGCCAGTACCGTCCGATAGCAGAATGATCTTGCGGCCCATGGAAGCCCCATTCCTGGCGCAACCAAAGGTTACAGCGGTCGAATTGGGCTGGCAACGCAATCAATCGCAGGCCAAGGCCTAGAACGCGGCGGCGAGTTCCTTCGCGCCCGGCAACTTCACCTCGCGGTCCATTAACGTGTCGGTCGCCTGGATCAGCTTGGCGACCGTATTATTGGTGATCGCCACGGGATTGGCTGCGTAGCCGTTTGGCTGAAAAAAATTTGCCGTCGGTACCTGGCTGCGAAAGTTCGATGACATCGTGACCATATCGAATCCGTTGCCATCGCCGGTGCAGATTCATCATTTCAAGTTCGGCAGCCGTGAGCGGCGCCGTGAATTTTTTTCTGCGCGCAAAGTCGACGGAATTGAGAAGTTTGTGCGTCTGGAGCAAAGGTCCCACGTCGATATCCAGATTTAAGGCATGGATACCCAGTCCCTGGGGCGTGTTCGCCAGTTTTTCGTGCTCACTCCATTCGTCAGGAACCGATTTGCTGACCGCAGTCATGCGCCGGAGGATGTCGATCTTACGCTTGAGCGCCGCCTTTCTCGGGCCCGACAGAGTGGCGGCTTTCGCCGTCAGCGCCTTGACGAAATTCTCGCCGTGCTCCGACAGCAGTTCGACGCTATTAGTGTTCAGCAATTGATTGTACCCGAGCGCGGTGCTGATGGCGTGCGCATTCGGACCAGGATTCTCCAATCCCGCCTGAACATCGTAGTGGCCGTTACCGCCGGCCTCGAAAGCATAGACCCGCACCGCCTGATCTTTTGTCAGGCCAGCCGCCGCAGGCGACCTTGGCGTAGGCGCGTTTGAATTCAATCTCTCTACGTGGCGCTTGCGGTTTGAAACCAAATTCGTCGGACGCCGCCTTCAGGAAATCAGCCACCACCGGAATACTTTTGCGAGGTCGGTGGAGGCTTGCGGTATGGGGCTGACGGGCTCAGGCGGCCCCGAATAGACCGGAGGCTGCGTCAACACGTAGTCATCGAGCACAATGCCCTGATGATTGGCGCGTTTTTCATTTCGCGTCCGCCGCTTTGCGGCTATCGAATTCCAGTAGGCGCTGGCGACTTCCTCGTACTTTTGATGCGCGCGGGTATAATCCTCGAGCTTCGCGCGATATTCAGCCATCGCCGCGTCAGATTGCGCGGGCCATGCCATCGGCAGCGATGGCACGGCGAGCCAGAAGGCCGAAGCCGACAGGCGACGCGCATAGCACCGTGACGACAAAAAGGCGCCCTTATTTCCGGTACGCGGCCAGCATCGCTTCGCCATCGGCGCCGGCGGATGTCGCCCACTCTTTTGCGATGGCAGCGCCGATCTTTGCCATGCCGGATTCGAGCGCCGGGCTTGGCGGAAGAACGATGATGCCGGCTTTCTTGAGCGCTTCTGTTTTTATCGTCATTTCCTCGAGCGACGACTTCCAGCCGCGCTCCTCGGCCGCCTTTGCCGCATCGGCCAGCGCTTTCTTTTCCGCGGCAGAGAGCTCGCTCGAATGCAGCCTTGCTGGCGAATACCATATTGCGGGGCAGCCATGCCTGCGTATCGATGTAGTGCGTGAGATATTCTTCGGACTTCGATTGCACGCCGCTTGATGCCGAGGTGATCATCACATCGACACGTCCGGACGCGAATGCGGCGGGAAGATCAGGGACTTCAATCTGCGTCGGCTGTGCGCCTGCAAGTTCTGCAATCCGCTTTGTCATCGCGTTATAGGTACGAAATTTCAACCCTTTGAAATCATCGACCGACTTGATTTCGCGTTTTGCGTAGATGCCCTGAGGCGGCCAGGGCACAGAGAACAAAAGCACCAATCCTTCTTTTGCCAATTGCTTTTCGAGGAAAGGCCTTTGCGCGTCATAAAGTTTGCGCGCGCCGTCATAGCCGGTGGCGAGAAACGGTATTGAATCGACGCCGTAGACCGGCGCCTCGTCGGCCGCGAGGGAAATCAAGACTTCGCCGGCCGCAGCCTTGCCATCGCTGACGGCTCGCTTGATCTCAGCGTGCTTGATCATCGTGCCACCGGGATGAACGGCGATTTTCAAGGAGCCGCCGGTCGCCGTCTCGACGTCTGCCGCGAACTGGACGATATTTTTGGTGTGAAATGCGCTGGCGGCGTAGTTCGTCGGCACATCCCACTGGGTCTGTGCCGAAGCGCTCGCAAAACCGCCAGCGACTTGAAAGGCTCGCAAGCGCGACCGCAAGGACTCTGATCGTCCTCTTCATCGAATGCTTCCCTCTCTTTGTGGCAGTCTACTTCTTGTAGGCCGCAATCACCGCTTCGCCTTCAGCACCCGCCTTTTTCAGCCAGTCGGCGGTCAGCTGGTCCCCGACCTTTTTCAGTCCGGCTTTCAAAGTGTCGCTCGGAGGCAGAACTTTCATGCCATGCGATTTGAGCTGGTCGAGATACCAGCCACTTTTGTCTTCCCACATTTTCCAGCCGCGCGCTTCCGCGGTCGCGGCCGCCTTGAGCAGCGCATCTTGTGTCGGCTTGTCGAGCGCGTCGAAGGCGGCCTTGTTCACCATGGTCATGTTCTTCGGAATCCACGCCTGCGTGTCATAGAAGTAGATCATCGACTCCCAGGCCTTGCTGTCATAGCCGGTCGCTGCCGACGTCATGAACGAGTTGACGACGCCGGTCGCGAGCGCTTGGGCCAATTCGGCCGCCTGCACTGTGACCGATTGCGCGCCGACGAGTTCACCGATGCGGGCAGTGCCGACATTGTAGGCGCGCCACTTCAGTCCCTTCATATCATCGACCGAATTGAGCTCCTTTTTGGAGTAAATACCCTGCGGCGCCCACGGCACTGCGAACAGCAACATCAAGCCCTGCGATGCGAGCTTTTTCTCGATCGCCGGCTTTGAAGCCAGCCACAGCTTCTTCGATTCGGCAAAACTGGTGGCGAGGAACGGAACGACGTCCACGCCAAATATTGGATCTTCGTTTTCGTGCAACGAGATCAGCACCTCACCGATCTGCGCCTGGCCGGTCTGCACCGCGCGCTTGATGTCCGGCGCCTTGAACAACGAGGCGGCGGGGTGAACTGTAATCTGAAGTTTGTCGCCGGTCGCGGCCGCGACGTCCTTGGCGAACAGTGCAAGATTTTCACTATGCGGGTTATCAGCAGGATAGGCCGCCGGCAGATTCCATTTAGTCTGAGCCAAAGCGGGTTGCACAGCGGCGGTCGCCACGGCCAACGCGGCCAGCAACAAGGAACGCGACATATTGGTCATCGGACGCCTCTTGGTTCGAAATACCGACACGAACGTAGTCAAGAGCCTAGCACGAAACGAACCGAGCTCAACTTGGCGGAAACGCAAGCTGCGGCAGCACCAAGACGATCTGCGGAAACTCCGTGATGATGAATACGGCAAAGATCAGCAGCAGGAAGAATGGAAATGCAGCGCGCGCAACTGTAAACGTGTCACGGCCGCTCATGTTCTGAAGCACAAACAGATTGAAGCCGACCGGCGGCGTGATTTGCGCCATTTCGACGTGAATGACGAGGTAGACGCCAAACCAGATCAGGTCGAGGCCTGCTTGCTTGATCATCGGCAGCACGATGACCATGGTCAACACGATCATCGAGATGCCGTCGATCAGGCAGCCGAGGATGATGTACATCACGCTCAAATAGAGCGCGAGCATCCCCGGTGTGAGATCCTGCCCCTTCACCCATTCGGCGAGCGCTGCCGGAATGCCGGTATAAGCCATCGCCGCCGTCGTATAGGCGGCACCGGCGAGGATGAACATGATCATACAGGTGAGACGCGTTGCGCTCATCACGCTTTCAAAAAAAGTCTTGCGGTTGAGCGTGCCGCTCCACCACGCTAGCAGCAGTGCGCCGGAAACTCCCCAGGCGGCGCACTCGGTGGCGGTCGCGAAGCCGAGCACGAGTGAAAAGAACACCGCAAGAATTAGCAGCAGACACGGAATGAGCTTGGTCGATTCCGAGAGCTTCTTGCGGAATGGCATCGGTGGGTCGCGGGGCGGAATTTTTTTGGGATTAAGCAGCGACCACACGATGATGTACCCGGAATACAGTGCCATCACGAGGAAGCCGGGCAAGAAGCCGCCGAGAAAGACCTGCAAGACAGACACGTTTGCGGTCACCGCATAGACCACCATCGGAATCGACGGCGGGATTAGCAGGCCAAGCGTGCCGGAGCCTGCCAAAGAGCCCAGACTAATTCCCTTGTCGTAGCCACGCTTCTCCAACTCGGGGAGCGCGATCTTGCCGATCGTCGCACAGGTCGCAGCGGACGAGCCCGATACGGCGGCGAAAATACCGCAGCCGATAACGTTCACATGGACCAGCCGACCGGGCAGCCATTGCAGCCACGGGGCGAGGCCGCGAAACATTTCCTCCGACAGACGTGTGCGGAACAGAATCTCGCCCATCCAGATGAACAACGGTAGCGCCGCAAGCGTCCACGAAGCGCTTGCGCTCCACACGGTCGTTGCCAGCACCGAGCCGATCGGTACGCTGGTCGTAAGCGCCATCGAGATGAACCCGATTAACCCGAGCGCAACGGCAATCCAGACGCCGCTACTGAGAACGACGATGAGAACGCCCAGCAGAATAAGCGACAGATTGACGAGCCCAATGTCGTGCACTAGCCGGCCCCACCCGAAGCAATGCGCTCCACCAGTTCGTCGGGCGACGAAGGCGGCTCTTTCTCGTAGGTCGGCTTGTTGCCCTTGAGAACGTGGACCAGTTCATCCACCAGCGCGATTGCGAGAATAAGAAGCCCGCCGCTGTAGCCGATTTGCGGAATCCAAAGCGGAATCGACAGCACGCCTTGCGCCATATCGTGGAAGCGCCAGGAATCGTACGTCATCGCGACCGCATACCAGGTGAAATAAAGCGTGAAGATCGTGGAGACCGCGAGCGCGAAAACCTCGAGCGCCCACCGTTTGCGTCCGGTCAACTGTTCGATCAACACGCCGACGCGGATGATTTCGCCGCGCTTGAAAGTGTGTGCGAGGCCGAGGAATGCCATCGCCGCCATGCACCAGGACGCAAAATCATCGCCCGCGGGAATATTGAGTCCAACCTGCCGCCCAAGCGACATGAACATCATGATGCCGAAGATCAGAACCAGAAACGCACCGGCGGCGTAACCTGCAAACAAATAAAGCCTGTCGAGAAAAGTGCGGATCATGCCCAGCCCCCACACATGATGACGTTGCCGGTGGCCGACATGCAATAGACCTTAGCGGGCGATCAGGCCTTCTTTTTGGACCGAGGCATCAAACCGGATCAACACCCTTGGCTCGCAGCGTCGGGGCCGCGGCGGGCGCGCTCAGAAAACGGATCAGCGCCTTGGCCGCGTCAGGCTCCTTGGTCGAGGCGCTCAAGCCTGCGGCAAAGCCGATCTGCGTTTGCAATTCAGCAGGAATTGGACCGACCCGATCGACGCCGGGAACATCCGAAATCCGCGTCGATACGACCACAACCATATCCGCTTCACCGCGTGCGACCACCTCGACGGTATCTTCCGCGGCCATCGGCTTCAGCTTGCCTTGCATCTCGGCCTTGATGCCCATGCGATCGAGCAGGCTGACAAAATAGATGCCGCTAGCACCCTTGCCTGGGAATGCGACAGCCTTTGATGCCAATAGCGCGCGCTTGAAGGCCTCCACCGATGAAATGTCAGGTTTGGGCGCGCCGCTCTTGACCGCGACACCGAGGCCGGCACGCCCGAAATCGACGCGCGGGCCGACGACCGTGCCATCCTTGATCAAGGCGTCGATGATCGGCGGATTTCCAACGACGACATCGAAACGCTCGCCAGCCTCGATCTTGCTCTTGACCTCGGGATTTACGCCGAAACTCAGATCAATCTTGTGCCCGGTCGCTTTCTCGAATTGCATGCATAGTTCACGTACCGCGGCCTTGGAGCCGTTGCCGCTGAGAACCTTGAGCTCGGCCGATTGCGCGGCCGAAGACGCAAACAGCAGCGCTAAGCCCACCAGAAATATCCTCGTCATGGCGTCACCATTTATTTCCCTGACCCAAGCTTAGCAGGCTTGTTTTACGCCCGACAGGTCGGCATCGTGCGTCCCGAGTTGCCGTTTCGCGTCCCCCATTGAGCCATGCCCGCAAAAGCCGCCTCACGAACCTGGGACTTCTGGATCGATCGCGGCGGCACGTTTACCGATGTGGTCGGACGACGCCCCGACGGCACGCTGGTCGCGCACAAGTTGTTGTCCGAAAATCCCGAAGCCTATGCCGACGCCGCCGTGCAGGGCATTCGCAATTTGCTGGGCTGAAAGCCGGCGAAGCGATCCCGCCGGGCCTTGTCGGCGCGGTGAAGATGGGCACCACGGTCGCCACGAACGCGCTGCTCGAGCGCAAGGGTGACCGAACGCTGCTGCTGATCACCAAGGGTTTTCGCGACGCGCTCAAGATCGGTTACCAGGCACGGCCGAAGATTTTTGCCCGCCACATCATCAAGCCCGACATGCTCTATGAGCGTGTCGCCGAGGTCGACGAGCGCGTGCGCGCCGACGGCACGGTCGAGCAGGAACCAAATCTCGCAGCAGTACGCACCGATCTGGAGGCGGCGAAGGCCGACGGCATCAAGGCCGTCGCCATCGTATTCATGCATGCCTACCGTTTTCCGGAACACGAAAAACGTGTCGCTACGCTGGCGCGCGAGATGGGTTTCACGCAGGTCTCGGTGAGCCACGAGGTTTCACCACTCATCAAGCTGGTCGGCCGCGGCGATACGACGGTGGTCGACGCCTATCTGTCGCCGATCCTGCGCCGCTACGTGGCGCAGGTGGACAAGGATCTCGATGCGAAGCGTTCTGCCGCGCGCCTGATGTTCATGATGTCGTCCGGCGGGCTCACAGCTGCGGAACTGTTCCAGGGCAAGGACGCTATCCTCTCTGGGCCTGCCGGCGGCGTGGTCGGCATGGCTGAAACCGGACGCCAAGCCGGCTTCGACCACCTCATCGGCTTCGACATGGGCGGCACGTCGACCGACGTTTCCCATTTCGACGGCGAATACGAGCGCGCATTCGAAACGGAAGTCGCCGGCGTGCGCATGCGCGCGCCGATGATGCTCATCCATACGGTTGCGGCGGGCGGCGGTTCGATCCTGCATTTCGACGGCGCGCGCTTCCGCGTCGGCCCAGATTCCGCCGGTGCCAACCCGGGCCCAAAATGTTATCGGCGCAACGGACCGCTGGCCGTCACTGACGCAAATGTAATGGTCGGCAAGCTCATTCCCGATTTCTTCCCGCAGATTTTCGGCCCTGCACAGAATCTTTCACTCGACGCGCACGCCGTGCGCAATGCGTTCACCGACATGGCGCAGCAGGTCGGCGGCCGCAAAGCCGAAGAGGTCGCTGACGGCTTCATCAAGATCGCCGTCGAGAACATGGCGAATGCGATCAAGAAGATTTCTGTGCAGCGCGGCTATGATGTCACCCGCTACGCTCTCAATTGCTTTGGCGGCGCCGGCGGCCAGCACGCCTGCCTCGTTGCCGATGCGTTGGGGATGACGCGGGTGTTCATACATCCGTATTCTTCACTACTGTCCGCATACGGCATGGGGCTCGCCGACATCAGGGCCACGCGCGAGCAGGCGATCGAGCTGCCGTTCGGCGCCAAGGCTTTGAAGGTGGTCGCGAAAACGGGCGCAGCGCTCGGCAAAACCACCAAAGCCGAAGTGACCGGCCAGGGCGTTCCGCCCTCAAAGATCAAGATCTTCGTCCGGACGCATATTCGCTACGCTGGTACGGACACGGCCCTGGTAGTGGCGTCCGGAAGTGCGGCGGCGATCAAGCGCGCCTTCGAAAAGGCCCACAAGGCCCGGTTCGGCTTCATCGACCGGACGAAGGAGATGGTGGTCGAAGCCGTCTCGGTCGAGGCGGTCGGCGGCGGCACCAAGTTCACTGAAAAGGCCATGAAGCGCTCGCGCGCCGCCCTGCCCAAGCCGGCGCTGCGCACGCAATTTTTCTCCGCGGGTGAATGGCACAAGGCCAACGTTTATACCCGCGAGCAGCTTAAGCCCGGCTCGCGCGTGATGGGTGCCGCCATCATCATCGAGCCGCACCAGACCGTCGTGGTGGAGTCCGGCTGGCAGGCCGAACTCACCGCGAAAAATCATCTCGTGCTCACGCGCGCCAAAAAGCTCAAGCGCGTGCACGCCATCGGCACCCACGCCGACCCCGTGATGCTCGAGGTGTTCAATAACCTGTTCATGTCGATCGCCGAACAGATGGGCGTCTCGCTGCAGAACACCGCCTATTCGGTGAACATCAAGGAGCGGCTTGATTTTTCCTGCGCGGTCTTTGCGCACGATGGAACGCTGGTTGCCAACGCGCCGCACATGCCGGTGCATCTCGGCTCCATGGATCGTTCGGTGGAAACGATCATTCGCGACAACAAGGGCAAGATCAAACCCGGCGACGTCTACGCTATCAACGCGCCTTACAACGGCGGCACGCACCTCCCCGACATCACAGTCTGCACGCCGGTGTTCGACGACCGGAAGAAATCGATCCTGTTCTGGGTCGCCTCGCGCGGTCACCATGCCGATGTTGGCGGCATCTCGCCCGGCTCGATGTCACCGAATGCCACGACCATCGAGCAGGAGGGCGTGCTCTTCGACAATTTCAAGTTGGTCGATCGCGGCCGTTTCCGCGAAAAGGAACTGATGGCGGCGCTCAAGGGCGCGAGATATCCGGCGCGCAATCCGGTGCAGAACATCAATGACATCAAGGCGCAGATCGCCGCCAACGAAAAGGGCGTCGCCGAGCTGCGCAAGATGGTCACGCATTTCACGATGCCGGTGGTGAAGGCCTACATGCAGCACGTGCAGGACAACGCCGCCGAGAGCGTGCGCCGCGTGCTCGACCGCTTGCACGATTCAGAATTCAGCTACGAAATGGATCAAGGCACGGTGATCAAGGTGAAGATCACCGTCGACAAGAAGAAGCGCGAGGCGACCGTCGATTTCACCGGCACCAGCCCACAGCAGCCGACCAATTTCAACGCGCCGGAACCGGTGGCGCGCGCTGCGGTCCTGTACGTATTCCGTGTCATGGTTGACGACGATATCCCGATGAACGCCGGCTGCCTGCGCCCAATCAATATCGTCATCCCCAAACGCTCGATGCTGTCGCCCGAATATCCAGCGGCCGTGGTGGCCGGCAACGTGGAAACGTCGCAGGCAGTCACCAATTGCCTGTTCGGCGCGCTCGGCGCGCTGGCCGCCGCGCAGGGCACCATGAACAATCTCAATTTCGGCAACGCGCGTTATCAATATTATGAGACGATCTGCTCCGGCTCCCCGGCCGGCCCCGGCTTCAACGGCACCGACGCCGTCCACACTCATATGACGAACACGCGCCTCACCGATCCGGAGGTGCTGGAGTTCCGCTATCCGGTCGTGCTCGAGGACTTCCGCATTCGCCCGGGTTCCGGCGGACGCGGGCAATGGCACGCCGGCGACGGCATTCGCCGCACCATCCGCTTCCTCGAAAAAATGGAATGCACGATTTTATCGGGCCATCGCCGGGTCCGCCCGTTCGGCCTGGCGGGCGGCGAGGCCGGCCAGGTCGGCGAAAATTCCGCACGCCGCAAGGATGGCCGAATTGAGCGCCTGCAAGGCTGCGACGCCACCGTAATCGACGAAAACGAGGCCATTATCATTCAATCGCCCACGGCCGGCGGCTATGGTGCCGCGAATAAGCGTTAATTGATCCAGATCGCTACCGCCGGCTGTTAAGCATCAGCCGCCGTGGGCCTTGATTTTAGCCCGCGCGGCGCAAATCTTGGTTCCATGCGCACCACGATTCTATCGGCATTGCTGCTCACCGCCCTCGCCTTACCGGCCCAGGCGCAAGTCTATCCGGTCGAGGGCAAGTGGGGTCAAAGCACGAGCGGCGAAAAAGGCCCGATCGATTGCTCGGATAGCAAGCGCGTGATCGATTTCAACGGCGATCAACGCACCGACAGCAATGGCGGCGCACCGGCCTATCGCAACAGGTCGGTAGTCGCGAGCGGTCCGTCGAGCTATCGCGTGGTCGACGAGTTTAGCACCGGGCAGATCAGCGCCGGGCAAAGCGAGTACACGCTGAAACGCGTCGACCAAAATCGCATTGAAATGAATTCGAGCGGCGGCACGACGACGCTGCAACGCTGCAAATAAGCTTTCCCGCCTTGAACTATCAGCTGTCAGTTGCGCGCGATGATCTCGCGTTCGCCGCGGTGGATCGCCGATCTCTTTTTTGAATTGCCGGTTCCACGCCGCAGCAGGATCGAGGGCCGCCGGCCTTTGAGCGCGCTTCTGCGGCGGCGGCGCGGGCGTGGGCGCTCGATCTGAATTTGTCCGAGACGGGCATTGGCCGCGCCCTCGCCTCGCTCGGCGAGCAGCAGCGGCACGTCCAGCACCTCGCTCCACGCGCGCCATTCGGCCACAGCTTCGTCAGCTTCCGACGTAAGAAACAGTGGCAGGGTAAGCGACGGATCTGTGTGCTCGAGCACAACCGCGAGCACGTCGCCGTCTTCGTCCGATTCAAGCCGCAGTGAAATACCGGCAAAGGCCGCAACAGGCATATTGAGCGCCATGCGCATGCCGTGCAGCGAGCGTCGCACCACGACCCGTTCGCGGTGCAGCTCGACATCGCGCACCCGCCCGTCGGCCGCGGCATCGCTCGCGGAGAACCGCACAGGCAAGCCGCACGGGTCGAGCCGCAAGGCGCGGCCCGACCCGGCGTATCCGCCACTACACATCTGACGCCTCGAAACTCTCCCGCGCCTGGCTTATTCGCCCGGTCGCGCATCAAACATGGCAGAAACGCGTCCGAATCCGCTTAAAGTTCTGGGTTAACCGGTAGTACTGGCGCCGCCTTCGCGATGCATGATTGACGCCCCGTTGCGAACCATGATTGACGAGGTGTTGCCGGGACGATGCAAATTGCCCGGTTCAACGGTTGAACCGCACCGTTTTCGGGCCCATGTCTCGGGTCCACACTCTGAACTCTTGTGAAAGCCCGCCAATGCTCGCCCCGGCCGCCTCTCTTCTGGATCTGACCGCGCTGACCGATCGCGCCGACCGGCTGGTCAAGGCCGCACGCGCCGCAGGCGCGGACGCTGCCGACGCCGTGGCGCTGCGCGGGATGTCTCTCGCCATCGAACTACGCGACGGCAAGATTGAAGAGTCAGAACGCTCGGAAGGCGACGATCTTGGCTTGCGCGTGCTGGTCGGCCGCCGCCAGGCGGTGGTCTCCACCAATGACATTGCGGATGATGGTGCCGCCGCGCTTGCCGCACGGGCCGTGGCCATGGCGCGCGCGGCGCCCGAGGACAAATTTGCGGGCCTCGCCGACGCCAATCTGCTGGCACACGATTTTCCCGATCTCGAATTGATCGATCCCGATTTGCCGACCGTCGCCGAACTCGAAGCGCAGGCGCGCGCCGCCGAGCAGGCGGCGCTTTCGGTCAAAGGCGTGAGCAAATCGGGCGGGGCGTCGGCTTCGGCCGGGATTGGCGGAATGGTTCTCGTCACCAGTCACGGATTTCGCGGCGCCTTCCTCGGCTCCAGCCACGGCGTGTCCATGACGGCGATCGCCGGCGAAGGCACGGGCATGGAACGCGACTACGATTACTCCTCGGCGCGCCACGCTGCCGACCTGGAAAGTCCCGAGAAGATCGGGCTGAGCGCCGCCGCCCGCACCGTGGCGCGGCTCAACCCACGCAAGGTCACCACGCGCAAGGTGCCGGTGGTGTTCGATCAGCGCACCGCCGGCTCACTGGTTTCGCATCTCGCCAGCGCGATCAACGGAGCATCGGTCGCACGCAAGACAAGTTTTCTGCGGGATAAAATGGGTGCCAAGCTGTTCGCCGACGGCATCCGCATCGTTGATGATCCGCTCCGCAAGCGCGGCCTGCGTTCGCACCCGTTCGACGGCGAAGGCGTGCCCGGAAAGAAACTCGCGCTGGTCGATGACGGCGTACTTCGTACATGGCTGCTCGATTGCGCGACCGCACGCGAACTTGGTCTCGTGACCACCGGGCACGCGCATCGTGGCGCATCATCGGTGCCATCACCCGGGCCGACCAATCTGCATCTCGAACCGGGCCAGCTCAGCCCCGACGCGCTGATCGCCGATATCGCCGATGGCTTCTATATCACCGACCTGATCGGCAGCGGCGCCAATATGGTGACCGGCGACTACAGCCGCGGCGCCTCCGGGTTCTGGATCGAAAAGGGCAAGCGCACGTACCCCGTGAGCGAAGTCACCATTGCCGGGCATTTGCTGGAGATGTTCCGCACGCTGACGCCAGCCAACGATCTTGAGTTCCGCTACGGCACCAACGCACCAACGCTGCGGGTGGAGGGCCTGACCGTTGCCGGCCAGTGACCTCACCTCGTTACGCGGCCCGCTTGAAGCGATCATGCGCGATGCCGGCGAACTTGCGCGCGAGACCGCGCGCGGACCGCTCAAGCAATGGACCAAGGGCTCCGACCATTCGCCGGTGACCGAGGGAGACATCGCCGTCAACGATCTCTTGCGCGGACGGCTTGGATCGCTTGTGCCCGATGCCGGCTGGCTATCGGAGGAATCGCAGGACGACTTGCCGGATGACGCTCTGGCCCTTGGCTGGATCGTCGATCCGATCGACGGCACCCGTGCCTATATTTCCGGGCGCGCCGACTGGACCATTTCGGTGGCGCTCGCCGAACGGGGCCGTCCGCTGCTGGCGGCACTTTATGCGCCGGTAACCGAGGAAATGTTTCTCGCATCGCGCGGCGGCGGCGCAACGCTCAACGGCGGCGCGATCAAGGCGAGCGCCGGTGACAGGCTGGGCGGCGCCAGGCTCGCCGGACCGAAGCGTTATCTCGATCGGCTTTCCAGCCTGACGCCGGACACGCTGGCGCAACCAAAGGTCCACTCGCTCGCGCTGCGCATCGCGCGCGTCGCGCACGGTGCCCTTGATGCCGCAGTCGCCTCGCCCGGCAGCCATGACTGGGACCTTGCAGCGGCCGATCTTTTGGTGCACGAAGCCGGCGGCGCGCTGACC
Organism: uncultured Alphaproteobacteria bacterium; assembly: GCA_963735285.1. Classification (GTDB taxonomy): domain Bacteria; phylum Pseudomonadota; class Alphaproteobacteria; order Rhizobiales; family Xanthobacteraceae; genus Pseudolabrys. Next base: position 95,213 of record CAVTKN010000002.1, read on the forward strand.
GATTTTGCCGGCCGGCCGCTGACCTATAGTAATGCGCACGGTGCGCATAGCGCACTGGTCGCGGCCGGTCAGGCCCGCCACGACACCTTGATAAATCTCGTGCGCGACCGCGAAACCGAATTCGCGTAAACTGCCCAGCCGCAAGTCTCCACGCCGCCAGGGTTCACATTGGGGATCGAGCCATGTCCGCACCGCCGCCCGGAACGAACAAACAATTGCTGCACATCGTCCTTGGTGGCGAACTCACGAACCTCGGCGGCACTGAATTCAAGGATCTCGACAAGGTCGAAGTCGTCGGCGTCTATCCGAACTACGCCACCGCTTATGCTGCCTGGAAAGCGAAGGCACAGAAGACTGTCGACAACGCCCATATGCGCTATTTCATCGTCCACCTGCATCGCTTGCTCGATCCCGAAGCCACCGAACGCGCGGCGCGCTAGAGCGGGGAGCAATGCTGTCACTCAGGCGGATGACCGCTTCGCCCATGTTCCAGGGTGCCATGGGCACGCTGGGGGCGTGGTACCTGCGCCTCGTCTGGCTCACCAGCCGCACGGTCGTCGAGCCAGATACAATGTCACTTTATGAAAATCTCGAATCGCCCGCGATCATTGCCGCCTGGCACGGCCAGCACTTCCTCATGCCGTTCATCAAGGACGCCAAGCGACACCGCGCCAAGGTGCTGATATCCCGCCACCGGGACGGGGAAATCAATGCGCGCGCGGCCGAAAAACTCGGCATCGGCACGATCCGCGGCTCGGGCGCCCACAACGGAGAATTCCATCGCAAAGGCGGGGCAATGGCCTTCAACGAGATGCTCGACGCGCTCAAGGACGGCTACAATGTCGCGATGACCGCCGACGTTCCAAAGGTTGCACGGGTCGCCGGCCTCGGCGTGGTGAAGCTTGCGCAGCATTCCGGTCGGCCGATCTATCTGGTCGCGATGGCGTCCAGCCGCCGCATCGAGCTCGACAACTGGGATCGCACAGCCATCAACCTGCCCTTCAGCCGCGTCGGTATTGCCGCGAGCGGCCCGATCACGGTGCCGCATGACTCCGACAACGCCGCGCTCGAAGTTGCGCGGAAACGCCTCGAAGATGAACTCAATACGCTGACGAAACGCGCCTACCAGCTTGCGGACAAAACCGGGGGCAACGAGCCGTGAGTGGATTGCCCGTCGGCCTGCGGATTTACCGGCTGTTTTCCGCAGCTGCGGGACCACTTGCCCCCATTCTGCTGGCGCAACGCGCCAAACGCGGGAAAGAGATCCGCCAGCGGTTGCCCGAACGGCGGGGTGAAAGCAGGATCGCCCGGCCGGATGGCCCCCTGGTCTGGCTGCATGGTGCGAGCGTTGGAGAGCTGGCGAGCGTGCTTCCACTGATCGAACGGATTCGCGCACGCGGCATCGCCATGCTGGTCACCACCGGCACCGTCACCTCGGGCGGCCTCGCCGAGCAGCGCCTGCCGCGCGGCGTGGCGCATCAATTCGTTCCGCTCGATGTGCCGCGCTTCGTGCGTCGCTTTCTCAACCACTGGCAGCCAGATCTCGCCTTGTTCGTCGAATCCGATTTGTGGCCGAACATCATGATCGAGGCATCGGCCCGCGGCATTCCGATGGTCCTGGTCAACGGCCGCCTGTCGGAAAACTCGTTCCGGCGGTGGCGGCGGCTACCGAACTCGATCGCCGATCTGTTGCAACGGCTCGACCTTTGCCTTGCGGGCACGGCGTCCGACGCCGCTCGATTAAAGGAGCTCGGCGCCGAACAGGTGGTGAATACCGGCAATCTCAAGCTCGACGTCCCCGCACCACCGGCCGATTCCGCGGCCCTCGCAGCCTTGCAGGATGCGATCCGCGAACGGCCAGTGATTGCAGCGGCGTCCACGCATGTCGGCGAAGAGGGCGCGGTTGTGGAAGCTCACTGCCGCCTGCGCACAAATTTCCCGGGCCTGCTGACGTTGATCGCGCCACGTCATCCAGAGCGTGGGCCCGGCGTTGGCGAGATCGCGGCAGCGTCCGGTTTAAAAGTAGCGCTGCGTTCGCGTGGCGAATTGCCTGACCGCGCGACAGAAGTATATGTCGCCGACACTGTTGGCGAGCTCGGCCTGATCTATCGCCTGGCGCCGGCGGTGTTCATCGGCGGCTCCCTGGTCAAGCATGGCGGGCAAAATCCAATCGAGCCTGCAAAACTCCGCGCAGCTATTCTGCATGGTCCGCATGTGTGGAATTTCTCCGAGATCTACAGCGCGCTCGATAACGTCCACGGCGCCGAGCTGGTCAGTGATTCCGAACGCCTGACGGCACATTTTGCAGCCTGGCTCACCGATCCGGATGCCTGCGCCCGCGTTGCGGAGGCTGGATACGCCGTCGTTGAAAACCTAGGCGGCGCGCTTGAACGCACACTGACCTCGCTCGATCCCTACCTGATGCAGCTGCAATTGCGGCAACGGGCGCGCCATGCGTGAACCGGCCTTCTGGTGGCGCAACGCGGGCTTCGCCGCGAGCTTGCTGGCACCGGTCGGGCTCGTTTATGGCGCGATCGCGGCGCGACGGATGGCGGCGAAAGGGGCTTTCGCCGGCGTGCCCGTGCTTTGCGTCGGCAACTTCACACTCGGCGGCGCCGGCAAGACACCGACCGTCATGGCACTTGCACGAATGCTCGCGGATACGGGCGAGCGGCCATTTTGCCTGACGCGCGGTTATGGCGGCACGTTGACCGGGCCCAAGCTCGTCGACCTGCACACCGATTCAGCCGCGCAAGTCGGCGACGAAGCCTTGCTCCTGGCACACGTGGCACCAACAGTGGTTGCACGCGATCGCGTCGCCGGCGCCGCATTTGCGCGCGCGCAAGGCGCCAGTCTGATCTTCATGGACGATGGGCTGCAGAACGCGTCATTGGCGAAGGATTTCAGCCTGGCGGTGATCGATGCGCGACGCGGGGTGGGCAATCGATGCATATTTCCGTCCGGCCCGTTGCGCGCGCCATTGTCCGCGCAGCTCGCACGAACCGATGCCCTGCTGGTCGTGGGTGAAGGCGATGGCGCCGACGATGTCGCAGCGCAAGCGCGCGCCTGCAATCTGCCGGTCTTGCAAGGACGCCTGACACCCGATGTGTCCGCGGTTGCATCGCTGAAAGGCCGTCGCGTGCTGGCGTTTGCCGGGATCGGGGATCCGGACAAGTTCTTCGCAACCGCCGAAGCAGCCGGCATTGCCGTCGCCGAGCGCCGCTCCTTTGACGATCATTATCGCTACACCGCGGAGGACGCGGGAAAGCTCATCATGGATGCCGAACATAACGGCCTTGCGCTCCTCACCACGGAGAAAGACCGCGCGCGCATGACGGGCGAGCGCTTGCTGGATGCGCTGTTCACGCGGGCCCACGCGTTGCCTGTGACAATGGTGGTCAACGAAGCCGATGAATTGCGCCGGCTGGTGACAGCAAAACTACGGCGCTGACGGTCTATTGCTTGGATGCGTTGGATTCGCGGTGGCGTTGCAATACCGCCTCGGGGGTTGCGTAGGCCTCCTGCAAACCGACGCTCCAGTATTTGAGCTCTTCGAGCGGGATCGGAACGCCGGTCACCGCGCAGCGCACGAACGCGCCGGGGCGCACCACGCGGAAATCGCCATCGAGGTACTTCACCTCCGCCTCCCCGCTCATCGGCGAGGATCGATCGTAGCGATTGAGCAAATGCGTCCTCCCATGGCTGGCTGACGTCGGCCAACATAGTCGTTTGGCGGCACAAACGAAACCCTCGGAAAATAGTTAAGAGCCGAAAAGACTGCCCTGCCCGCCGGAACCTTGTCCGCCGCCGCGTGTTCGCGACTTTGGTTTTTCAGCTGGTGGCGTTGTCCCTTCGCCGTCAGCCGTTGCGCCCACGCGACCGTCGGAGAATTCGATATCGAGCCGCATGCCACCGCCCACCGCGGCAGCCGACCGCAGCGGATGCCCGGCATCGTCGCGCACGAGCGCAAAGCCACGCTCGAGCACCTTGCGGTATGAATAGGCGTTGAGCAATTGCCAGGCGCTGCGCAGGCGCTGTGCGCGCTTGTCGAGGTAAATGCGGCGCGCACGCCTCGACCGTTCGCCGAGCGAGACGATAATTTCATTGCCGCGGGTGAGCCGCTGCCGGAGCAACCGCGGCGACAGCTTGGCCGCCACGCGCGTGAGATGCGTATGATGGATCTGTGCATTGGCGCGCAACGCACGCGGCAGGCGCCCGGCACAGGCGTCCAGCCGCTGACGCGGGCCTGCCAGCAATTCATCGAGAGCCGGGAGCGCGCGCGACAAAAGACGCAGCTCCTTGCGCCGCTGGTCGACGCCGCGTTGCCAGCAGGCGAACTTGCGCGATCCGAGACTGGCAAGGGTAGACAAAAGCTCGGCGCGCACCGGCACGGCCATTTCGGCGGCAGCGGTCGGCGTCGGCGCCCGCCGGTCGGAGGCAAAATCGATCAATGTCACATCAGTCTCGTGACCGACCGCGGAAATCAGCGGGATCATGCTCGCAGCCGCCGCGCGCACCACGATTTCCTCGTTGAAGGACCAGAGATCTTCCAATGAGCCACCGCCGCGCGCGACGATGATCAAGGTCGGGCCGCGGCAACGAACCATTTTCCGGCAACGCGTTAAATCCATGGATCGCGGCCGCAACCTCCGCCGCCGATGTCTCGCCTTGCACGCGCACTGGCCAGACCAGCACGTGCCGCGGAAAACGGTCTTCAAGCCGATGCAGGATGTCGCGGATCACGGCGCCGGTCGGCGACGTCACCACGCCGATCACGCGCGGCAAGAACGGCAACAATTGTTTGCGCGCTTCGTCGAACAGGCCTTCGGCCGCGAGCTTCTTCTTGCGCTCTTCCAGGAGCTTCATCAGCGCGCCGATGCCGGCGGGCTCGAGACTGTCGATGACGATCTGGTATTTCGAGGACCCTGCAAAGGTCGTGAGCTTGCCGGACACGATGACGTCCAGGCCTTCTTCCGGACGCACGCGCATGCGCGCGAAATTGCCCTTCCAGATCACCGCTTCCAGCACCGCCTTGTCGTCCTTGAGGCGGAAATAGACATGGCCGGACGGTGATGGGCCCTTGAAGCCGGAGATTTCCCCGCGCACGCGCACGTAACCGTACGCGTCCTCGACCGTGCGCCTGAGCGCCGCCGAGAGTTCGGAGACGGACCATTCCACAACGTTATCGAGGGCGGGCTCTGCCATACGGGTCGAATCTCTTGCGGGGGCGAAGTGACATGGTACACCAAATACCGACCGCACACTAAAGGCCTGCCCCTCACGCCATGAACATCCTTATCCTCGGCTCCGGCGGACGCGAGCACGCGCTGGCCTGGAAAATGGCGGCGAGCCCGCTCACCGACAAGCTCTATTGCGCGCCCGGCAATGCCGGCATCGCGCAGGAGGCCGAATGCGCGGCGATCGACCTCGCCGACCACAAGGCCGTCATTGCCTTTGCCAGGGACAAGAAGATCGACCTGGTCGTGGTCGGCCCGGAAGTGCCGCTCTGCGCCGGCATCGTCGACGATCTGGAGGCGGCCGGCATCAAGGCCTTCGGTCCGACCAAGTGGGGCGCGCGCCTGGAAGGCTCCAAGGGCTTCACCAAGGATCTGTGCAAGGCGAACAATATCCCGACCGCAGCTTACGAGCGCTTCAAAGGCGCGGCCGCCGCGAAGGACTACGTCCGCAAGAAAGGCGCACCAATTGTTGTGAAAGCCGACGGGCTCGCCGCCGGCAAAGGCGTGGTCGTGGCCGAGAGCGTGCAGGAGGCCGAAGCGGCCATCGACATGATGTTCGGCGGCGGGCTGGGCGAGCCTGCGTGGGAAATCGTGGTCGAGGAATGCCTGATCGGCGAGGAAGCCTCGTTCTTTGCGCTGTGCGATGGCGAGACCGCCATCCAGCTTGCTTCCGCGCAAGACCACAAGCGCGTCGGCGACGGCGACAAGGGTCCCAACACCGGCGGCATGGGCGCCTACTCGCCGGCGCCGATCATGACAGACGCCATGAACCAGCGCGTGATGGACGAGATAATCTTATCCGACTGTGAACGCGCTCAAACGCGCGGGCGCGCCTTACAAAGGCGTGCTGTTCGCCGGACTGATGATCACCAAAGATGGCCCGCAGCTGATCGAGTACAATGTCCGTTTCGGCGATCCGGAATGCCAGGTGCTCATGCTGCGGATGATGTCGGATCTGGTGCCGGCACTGCTCGCTGCGCGCGATGGGCAGCTGAAAAATTTCGATCTGCGCTGGTACCCGGACGCGGCCCTCACGGTGGTGATGGCGGCGAAAGGCTATCCGGGGAACTACAGCAAGGGCTCCGTCATCGAAGGTCTCGACGCGGCGGCGCAGGTCGAAGGCGTGGAGATATTCCACGCCGGCACCAAGGCCGACGGCAGCCGCATCCTCGCGAACGGCGGGCGCGTACTGAATGTCTGTGCGCGTGGCAAAACTGTGCGCGAGGCGCAGAGCCGGGCCTATTCGGCGATCGATCGCATCCGCTGGCCGGACGGTTTTTGCCGCCGCGATATCGGCTGGCGCGCGATTGAAAGAGAGAATGGTCGTTAGATTCCGTCATGGCCGGGCTTGTCCCGGCCATCCACGTCTTGCTTTGATAAGATAGGAAAGACGTGGATGCCCGGCACAAGGCCGGGCATGACGTGGAGTGCAAATGCCCGACCTCGCCGATCTCTTTCCCGGTTTTGCGTCCCACTGGATCGACACGTCGGTCGGTAAAATGTTCGCGCGCGCCGGCGGCAATGGCCCGCCGCTGTTGCTCCTGCATGGCTACACACAGACCAACGTGATGTGGCACCGCGTGGCCCCGGGCCTCGCGAAGCATTTCTCATTGATCATCCCCGATTTGCCCGGCTACGGCTGGTCGGCGGTGCCGCGCGCAGATGAAAACCACGCGCCATACGACAAGCGGTCGATGGCGAATGCGATGATCGAGGTCATGGAGAAACTCGGTCACGTGCACTTCCGGCTGGCCGGACACGACCGCGGTGGCCGCGTCGCCTACCGGCTTGCGCTCGACCACGCGGGCCGTGTCGAGCGGATGGCGACGCTCGACATCGTGCCGACCTACGACATGTGGCACGGCATGGACCGCAACATGGCCATGAAAGTATGGCACTGGCCGTTTCTCGCGCAGCCTGAGCCGCTGCCGGAAATGCTGATTTCAAAAGCGCCGGTCGAATACCTGGAATGGAAAATGGCGAGTTGGACGAAGGCCAAGAATTTGTCCGCCTTCGATCCCCGCGCGCTTGATCACTACCGCGCGGCGTTTTCGGACCCACTTCGCATTCATGCTCATTGCGAGGACTATCGTGCTGGCCGCTACGCCGACCTTGCCAATGACGAGACCGACCGGACCGCTGGCAAGACGATCGATTGTGCTTTTCTTGCATTGTGGGGCGGCGTCGGCATTGCCAACGAAACCGGCGGGCCGCTCAAGATCTGGAAACAATGGGCGCCGAAGGCGATGGGCAAGCCGGTTGACTCCGGCCATTTCCTCACCGAGGAAAACCCTGAAGCCACCACCGCGGCCTTGCTGGAATTCTTTACCGCGGCGTGACCGCCAGGAGTTGTGAATGCATCCCGTGCTTCGGCTTTATGAAGATGTCCTGTCCAGTGCCGAAAACGTCGTGTTCCGGCTGCCGCCGCTGCCGCGCTTTGTTTTTGTGGTGCACGGTTCGGCCAAAATCGGCGATCAGGCGGTCAGTGAAGGCGAAGCCTGGCAGGGCGAAGGCCCAATCACCGTGAAGCCGGGCAAGGCCGGTGTCACCTGCTGGCGGTGGGAGCTTGCGCGCGGCGACCAGGGCAGCACAACCGCCAATGCGCCCGGCATGATGACGCATGAGAAACTGAGCGCCTACCTCGAGACCATGCCGAAGGGCGACTTGCTGATGCGCGGCGACAGCGTGGCATTTCCGCCGGGTGGCTGCGCCTTTCAGCACCGCCATCAAGGACCCGGCATCCGCTGCCTGGTCGAGGGCGGCATCCGCATCGACACGCACGGCCGCTCGACGTCTTATGGTCCGGGCGGCGCCTGGTACGAATCCGGCCCCGACGCGGTGTTCGCGCAGGCGGCTTCCGACAAACGCAGCCGCTTCATCCGCGTCATGATCCTGCCACGCGAGCTCGCCGGTAAAAGCTCGATCCAGTACGTCAACGAGGACGACAAGGCGAAGCCGAAGTCGCAGGAGTACAAGATTTACGCGGACGCGCCGATCGCGTTTGGAACGCGCAAGTAAACCGGGTGCGGCGATGACATCGATCGATCGCCAGGCGGCGTTTTCAGGCACCAAGGAGGCGGCAGCCGCATTGCGGCTCGATGCGGCGCGGCTCGAACATTATCTCGCCGCGCATGTCACCGGCTTTGCCGGGCCACTGAACGATCAAACAATTCAAGGGCGGCCAGTCGAACCCGACTTATCTGCTGGAGACCCCATCACGGCGCTACGTTCTGCGCCGCAAGCCTCCCGGCAAGCTGCTTCCGTCGGCGCATGCCGTCGACCGCGAGTACCGCGTGACCCGCGCTCTGTATGCGCAGGATTTTCCAGTCGCCGAACCGCTGGTCTATTGCGCCGACGAGACTATCGCCGGCACGCCGTTCTACGTGATGGACTTTGTCGACGGCCGCGTGTTCTGGGAGCCGCAGATGCAGGGCTCGAACCCGGCCGAACGCGCCGCGGTCTACGACTCCATGAACGAGACCATCGCGCGGCTGCACGCGCTTGATCCCGCCAAAATCGGCCTCGCCGATTTCGGCAAGGGCGAAAACTATGTCGCACGCCAGGTGGAACGCTGGTCGAAGCAGTACCGCGCCTCCGAGACCGAAAAGCTCGACGCCATGGAGCGCCTGATCGACTGGCTGCCGAAAAATATTCCAGCGGGTGGACCGGTGCGGCTGGTGCACGGCGACTACCGGCTCGACAATCTGATTGTCGCCGGCAATCAACCAAAAATCACCGCTGTCCTCGACTGGGAATTATCCACGCTCGGCGATCCGCTCGCCGACTTCAGCTATCATCTGATGACGTGGCACATGCCGCATTCCGAAAGCGCGGCAGGCACCGCGACTCTGGTCGGCCACGATCTGCGACCACTCGGCATTCCGTCCATGAGCGATTATGTCGACGCCTATGTCGCGCGCACGGGGCTCGACCCGCGCCCGGCGCTTCCGGTCTATCTTGCGTATAATTTCTTCCGTATCGCCGCAATTTTGCAAGGCATCATCGGTCGCGTACGCGACGGCACCGCGACCAGCGAATTTGCTCCCGCCAAGGCCGAGATGATCCGGCCGCTCGCCGAAAAAGGCTGGGATTTCGCGCGGCAGGCCTGACGACAAAATTTTAACGTCAACGATTCCTTTCCGCGTCCAACCGGATTCAGCGTTTTGGCGACGCATTAAATTGAGACCTGCGGCCTATTTTTTCGCGGCAATTGGAAGTCGCGTTCATGAGTGATTGCAGTATTGGCATTCAGGTCATCATGCCGAAGACCGGAACATCACCGAAGTCGACGCCCGCTCACCAGGCCAATGAGCGCGAGGCAGAAACTCCGCCCGTGACCAGGCAGGCTCCGCCGCCGCCGGGAATGGGAAAATTCGTCGACAAGACCGCGTAAAATCAACGCCGCGTCTGAAAGAACTCTTTCAGCAGCGCCGCGCATTCGCTTTCGTTGATCCCGCCATAGACCTCGGGCTTGTGATGGCATGTCGGCGCCGCAAAGAAGCGCACGCCATGTTCAACCGCACCGCCCTTGGGATCGGACGCGCCGAAATATAGCCTGCGAATGCGCGCAAACGAGATCGCCGCGGCGCACATGGCGCAGGGCTCCAGCGTCACATAGAGATCGCAGTCGGTCAGCCGTTCGCTGCCGAGCGAAGCCGCCGCCGCCCGAATAGCGATGAGTTCGGCATGCGCGGTCGGATCGCGGTCGGCGATCGTCCGGTTGCCAGCTCGCGCAACGACTTCGCCATTGCACACGATGGCGCAGCCGACCGGCACCTCGCCGCGCGCTTCGGCGGCACGGGCTTCCTCGAGGGCAATGGACATGAATGAATGCGATGGCATTTTTCTCGTCATGCCCGGCCTTGTGCCGGGCATCCACGTCTTTATACGCAGTGCGACATAGAAGACGTGGATGGCCGGGACAAGCCCGGCCATGACGAAGATCGATCAATGTCGAAAAAACCAACAAAGACGCCCCCGGCGAGCGCATCGCCAAGGTGATGGCGCGTGCCGGGCTTGCCTCCCGGCGCGAAGCCGAAGCCTGGATCGCGGCCGGGCGTGTCTCGGTCAATGGCGCCGTGATTTCCTCGCCTGCGCTCAACGTGACGCGCTCCGACAGCATCGAGGTGGACGGCGCGCCATTGCGATCGCGCGAGCGCACGCGCCTGTTTCTCTACCACAAGCCGCGCGGCCTGGTGACGACACATTCCGACCCGGAGGGGCGTGATACCATTTTTCGAGCTCTGCCGAAGGGCCTGCCGCGACTGATCAGCATCGGCAGGCTCGACATCAATACCGAGGGCCTGCTGCTGCTCACCAACGACGGCGGGCTGGCGCGCGTATTGGAATTACCGGCAACCGGCTGGCTGCGTCAGTACCGCGTTCGCGCCCTCGGCCGCGTGCAGCAGGACGCACTCGACCGGCTGCGCGGCGGCATCACCGTCGATGGCATCCGGTACGGGCCGATCGAAGCCACGCTCGATCGCGAGCAAGGGGCCAATGTCTGGCTGACCATCGGAATTCGCGAGGGCAAGAACCGCGAGGTCCGCAAAGTTCTCGAGACGCTCAGATTGAAGGTGAACCGGCTGATCCGCGTCGCATTTGGACCTTTCGAGCTAGGCGATCTTGACGATGGCGCGGTGCGGGAAATTGAAACTGAAAAGCTGCGCGAGACTCTCGGGCCAGAAATCGCCGCGGCAGCCCATGTTGATTTTTATGCGCCAATTGCCGAGCCGGCCGACGACAAAATTCGGGGAAAGGCCAAGCCGCCCGCCGCGCCGCGACACGGCCCTACTCCCCGCAAACAGAACGAAGGCAAGGAACGGCCATCGCAAAAGCGCTGGGAAAAACGTGAGCGCCACCGCCGCGACCGTACCGGCGGGCCACGCCCGTCACGACCGAGGCCGAAATAATGCGGGTCGTCGGCGGCAAGTTTCGTTCGCGTCCGCTCGCGGGTCCGAAGTCGGATGCGGTGCGCCCAACCGCTGACCGGCTGCGCGAAGCGCTGTTCAACATCCTCGCGCATTCCTACGGCGACCCCGTCACCGGCGCACGCGTCCTCGACTTGTTCGCCGGCACCGGCGCGCTCGGCATCGAGGCGGTCTCGCGCGACGCAGCCTATGTTCTGTTCGTCGACGAGGGCGTGGAGGCGCGCGCACTGCTGCGCAACAATGTCGAGGCGCTCGGGCTCGGCGGCGTCACCCGCATCTTCCGGCGCGACGCCACGAAACTGGGGCCGGCGCATCCGATCGAAGCCTTCTCACTCGTGTTCCTCGATCCACCTTACGGCAAAGGTCTCGCCGAAAAGGCGCTGATGTCGGCGCGCGAAGGCGGCTGGCTCAAGCCCGACGCGCTGATCGTGGTCGAAGAGGCGGCAGAGGCCGCGTTCAAGGCGCCGGATGGATTTACCGAGCTGGAGCGGCGCCAATACGACGATACGGAATTTGTGTTTCTGCGAAGCGTCTGAGGCAGAACGCATTCAAGCGCTGGCTCCCATGAGCGGTTTATTGTTTCGCGCGTCCGCTTTGTGCCAATAGCGTACATCGCGCTATTTGGCAGGCGGCTCCGCCGCCGCCCCAGCATGAATATCGAGTAGCGTTCGCACTAAGTCTTTTTTTCGTGCGCGGGCAAAGCCGCATTCGGTTGCAATCCCGAAGCGAGGAACGAATTTTTTTGCCAATGCGATACGCTGTTTCGCGCCTTCAACGCCGTCCGCCGCGTGGATCAAGCCCAGATAGATTTCCGTTGTCGGCGCTAACTTGAAATCGCGCATCGGCGCAAAGAAGTCATCTGTCGCGCGCGGGGCCGGCACGGGCAAATGGATATAGGCAATTTCATGCTTGACGCTTCGTGCAATCGCATTCGCGACGTCGACTAGATGGCGTGCCGTCACAGGATCGAAGAAGTGCTTGCCGCCGAAGTCGCCGTAGCAAAGATGAAAGCCGAGTTCGACATCATCGGGCACCGCCACACAGATACGAGCAAAGCGGTTGGTAATTTCCTCCTGAGAGGCATTAACGAGCGGAAACTGATCCTGCGGCTGTCCGTCCCACAAAATCATATCGTGGCAGACGTCCCACTGGATGCACAAATCCTTGTGCGGAATGTGCCGGCAAATGGCTTCGACTTCGCGCGCCATGGCCCTTTCATAGGCTTTCTCAATTGCCGAAACGTCACGCGCTGTACAGAATGCGTAAATGACACTCATTGGCGTCGGCAGGCAGACCTGAAAGCGCGCTTGTGGCGCAATATCTCCGCGCGCCCGGGCAGCGGTAAAGTCGAGATAGGACCCGCGGGCCTCGCGCGCATATCCCAATTCTCCGAAGCTCACATCGTTTGCCACTACCCCTTCGGCAAGACAAAGAAGCGGAAAACCTGATGTCTTGCGCAATGCGCCACTTGGATCGGGACGTAGAAAGGGGCTGGAGCGCAATAGTGGGTATTGGAAGCTGACCCAGAGCCGGCGCGGACCCGGCTCACCATCTGGAATGCGTCGCAACCGTCGGCCAAGAAGAGGTCCTACGGTACTAAACACCTCCTCCACCGTATCGAGCCCGATGCTGCCGACAAGATGCACATGAGTGGGCGTGTAATTGTTCATAGCTTCCGCCTTTTCCAGGTATGGCCCGAAAAGGATTACACGGAAATATCGTTAGACGTAAATGCAGCGGGCGAAGAACATCGAGCCCTTGCTCACCGCCGTCCGAACAGCCGCTCGATATCCGTCAGCTTTAGTTCGACGTAAGTCGGCCGGCCGTGATTGCACTGGCCGGAATTGGGCACCGCTTCCATTTCGCGCAGCAGCGCATTCATTTCCTCGGGCTTGAGCCTGCGCCCGGCCCGCACCGAGCCGTGGCAGGCCATCGTCGATGACACGTGCATCAGGCGGCGCTCGAGCGGCAACGAGTCATCCCATTCGGCCATGTGTTCGGCGAGATCGGTCATCAGGCCCCTGACATCGACTTCGCCAAGCATCGACGGGGTTTCGCGCACCGCTACAGCGCCCGGACCGAACGTCTCGATCACCAGGCCGAAGCGTGCAAGGTCCTCGGCGCGCGCGGCAAGCCGGGCGGCATCGGCCTCATCGAGTTCGACAATTTCGGGGATCAGCAGGATCTGCCGCGCGACGCCGGATTTATCGATGGCCGCCTTGATACGTTCATAGACGATGCGCTCATGCGCGGCGTGTTGATCGACAATCACGAGTCCATCGGCGGTCTGCGCCACGATATAGGTCTCGTGCACTTGCGCGCGCGCGGCGCCAAGCGGCTTGTCGATCTGGTCTGCGGCCGGTTCGAAGGTCGCGACCGCCGCATCCGCGGCCGGCTCGCCCACGTCGAAAGCAGCCTGGGCGGCCTGCGCAAAACCGGGCGCGCCCCGCACTGGCGCAAATCCCCCCGGCCTTGCCGGAGAGCGCCGCCAGTCGTAGCGCGCACGCGGCGGCACCGCAGCCGGACGAAATGCCGCGATGGTCGCGCCGCCACCCGTCGACGCTGCGCGCTGACCTTCCCGCTCCAGTGCCTCTTTGAGCGCCCGCACGATCAGCCCGCGCACGAGAGCGCCGTCGCGGAAACGCACTTCGGTCTTGGCCGGATGCACATTGACGTCGACCTCGCGTGCATCGATCGTGACAAACAGCGCTACGACCGGATACCGGTCGCGCGGCAGGTAGTCGGCATAGGCGGCACGTACCGCGCCGAACAGAAGCTTGTCGCGCACCGGCCGGCCGTTCACGAACAAATACTGCGCAAGAGAGTTGGCGCGCGACAGTGTCGGCAGGCCGGCAAACCCGATCACGCGCACGCCTTCGCGTTCGGCGTTGATAGCCATGGCGTTGGCGTGGAAATCCGCTCCGAGCACATCGCCCAGCCGTGGCAGCTGCGCACTATCCGCGACCGATACCCACGTCACGGACGCACGCTCCTCGCCGGCCAGCGTGAACGCAACATCGGGGCGCGTCATGGCCAGGCGGCGGACCACTTCGCGCACCGCTTCAGCCTCGCTGCGATCGGTTTTCAGGAATTTCAGCCGCGCCGGCGTTGCGTAAAACAGGTCGCGCACCTCGACGGTGGTGCCCCTGGACAAGGCCGCCGGTTTCACCTCCGACTTTTCTCCGGCATCGACCGTGATGCTCCAGGCATGCGCTTCGCTGGCGTGGCGCGTAGTGATCGTGAGCCTGGCGACCGCGCCGATCGAGGGCAGCGCCTCGCCGCGAAATCCGAGGGTGCGGATCGACAGCAGATCGTCGCCGTCAAGTTTCGACGTCGCATGGCGGTCAACCGCGAGCGCGAGATCGGCGCGGGTCATCCCCTCGCCGTCATCGGTGACGCGGATGAGCCGGCGGCCGCCGCCATCCGTCAAAACATCGATGCGGCGTGCGCCGGCATCGAGCGCGTTCTCGACCAATTCCTTCACGACGCTCGCCGGCCGCTCAACCACCTCGCCGGCGGCGATGCGGTTGACGACGGCTTCGGACAATTGGCGGACGGGCATGGACGGCCTGATTCGGGTTGGCCTCGACTTTAAAGATGCAAACCGTACCCCGCGAGGCAACACCGCGATCTGCCCCCGTTATCCTTAGGCGAAATCAGTCCCAACTCTTTCCGCTGCGATGCTTTTTGATCGTGGAGCGGTGCTTTTTACCCTCAAGCCGTACCCGGCGCTGCGCCTTCGGGACCTTGGTGGGACGGCGCGGCACAGGCCTGACCGCGGCCTGCCGGATCATGTCGAACAGACGCTCACGCGCATCGGCGCGGTTGCGCTCCTGCGTGCGGTGCTGCTGGGCGATGATGACGATGACACCGTCCTTGGTCAGGCGCTTGCCCGCCAGCCGCATCAGCCGCAGGGCTACATCGTTCGGAAGCGACGGGGAATGGCGCGCGTCAAAGCGAAGCTGGACCGCCGACGACACCTTGTTGACGTTCTGCCCGCCCGGACCGGACGCGCGCACGAAGGCTTCCGTAAGCTCGGATTCCTCGATCGAGATCGTGTCGGTGATGGCGATCATTTTGTCCGTCATGGCCGGGCTTGTCATCGCAAGTCGGGTACACCCGACTTGCGAGAAACAAAATAGCGCGGAAGTCGGGCAAGCCCGACTTCCGATGCCATCCCGATAAGGGACGCATAGCCGTGCCTACCTAACCGAGATGGCCGGGACAAGCCCGGCCATGACAACTGCAAGACCTAAGTGCTGGTGAGATATCGTTTCGCCAGCACCTTGCCCTCTTCCACCGCGGGCTGATCGAAGGCGTCGATCCCCAGCAGGCGCGCGGCGATGATCGTCTCCAGCATGAAATGCATCATCAACTCGCCGAGGCTTTCCTCGTCGAGCTTTTTGATATGAATTGTGCGAACCGGACAGCCATTTTTCGCCAGCGTTTCGGCCGTGGCACGGCCTTCCGCCGCCACCAGGTCGCCGATCGTCTTGCCGGAGAAACCCGGCTCGCCCGCAAGCTTGGCGAGTTCGCCATCGATCCGTGGGCCGAGGCCTGCGCTATCCACCGTGATGACAGTGAATAACTTGTCGCGCGGCCCGCCGATAAACAGTTGCAGCTGGCTGTGCTGGTCGACCGGCCCGAGGGCGGCCAACGGCGTGGTGCCCTTGCCGTTCTTGCCGAGGCTTTCGGCCCAGAGCTGCACATACCAGTGCGTGAAGCGCTGGAGGCGATCGCAATAGGCCATCAGCGCGCTGATCGACTTGCCCTTGCTCTCGGCCAGAGCAACTGCGAGCGCGGCGCCGACCGCGGCCGGCACTTGCCCCGCCGGTTTCTTTGCCAGCACCGGCGCCAGCGCAAGCCCCGCGCCCTCGCGCACCGCGGCAATGTCGAGGCCGAGCATCGCGGCCGGCAGCAGGCCGACATTGGTGAGCGCCGAAAAACGGCCACCAACACCCGGGTCGTGGTCGAGAAACGGCACGCGAAATTTCCCGAGCAGGTCGCGCAGGCCGTTCGCCTTGCCCGATTTGGCGGGCTCGCTGATTCCCAGAAAGATGTCGGGGATGCGCGTTTGCAGCCCCTCGCCTTTCACCGCCGACAGCGCGGCCATGGTCTGCATCAATGTCTCGGCGGTCCCACCGGATTTTGAGATTGCAACAAAACGCGTGGTCGCGTGCGGCAGCCTTGCGAGCATCGTGCCAAAGCTGTCGGCATCGAGATTGTCGATGAAGTGGAGTTGCGGCGGCGCCCGCAGTGCGCCGACGCCCGGCACGGCAAAGCCGGCGAGCTGCGCCAGCATTTGTCCGCCGAGGCTTGAGCCCCCGGTGCCGAGAATAACGATGTCGGTCGCCCCGTCCGCAAGCCGGCGCGCGGTATCCTTGATCGTCTCCAGGTCGCCGTGCGTCTCCGGCAGATGCAGCAGCGGAAGACTGCGGTCCGACGTGGCGGGCGCGCACCCAATCGAGGGCGGCATTGGTGCGGTCGAGCGCGGCGGAGAACGCCTTGTCGGAAACGCCGTGCGGACCGACTTTCGTTTCAAGCGCCGCATCGATGGATTGGATTGATCGCCATGGCTCCTCCGGCGTCTTGCCCTCGGCCGACAAGGGACGCAACGCTCGTGCCTACCTAAGCGAGATGGCCATGACAAGCTTGTCCAGCTGCAACGACCGGGCCAACGCCAATACCAATTATTCCGTTCCGCTCGATGTCAGCCCTTTCGGGCGGCCCGCCACCGTTACCAGCAGCCCGCCACTGTAGAGGCGCCGAGCCACCCGCCTGGCATCCTCGATCGTGACCGCGTCGATCAGGGTGCTGCGGCGGTCGATGTAATCGATGCCGAGATTGTCGATCTGGATCTGCGTGAGCTGCGCTCCGATCTTGGCGGACGTGTCGAGCGTCAGCGCGTAGGAACCCTTGAGAAATGATTTTGCGCCCGCAAGTTCGTCCGGCGTCGGGCCGTCCTGCGCCATACGCTTAATCTCTTCCTCGATCACAGCGAGGGCGTCGGCCGTCCGATCCGCGCGGGTTGCGGTCCCACCGAGCACGACAGCAGCGCGCTTGAACCAAATCAGGCTACTGGAGACGCCGTAGGCCAGGCCGCGCTTTTCCCGCACTTCCCTATAGAGGCGTGATGAGAAGCTGCCACCGCCCAGGATGTGGTTCACAATGTAGGCGGCCATGAAATCGGGGTCCTGCCGGGCGAGGCCCTGCCCGCCGAAGGTAACGACGGCCTGCGGCACGTCGACGTCGATCACGATACGCCGTCCGAGCCCGCTCGGCGTTGCGTTCGCAACCGGCTTGAGGTCGTTCTTCTCCGGCAACTTTGCGAACACGCGATCGATCAATTCGCCGGCGGTCTTGGCGTCGACGTCGCCGACAATTGAAACCTTCAGCTCGTTGCGCGCGAACACGCGGCGCACGTAAGTGCGCAGGTCGTCGCCACCGATGCGCGCCATCGATTCCAGCGTGCCCTTGGTCTCTCGCCCGTATGGATGACCCGGAAATGCCGTCGCCCACCAGCGCCGGCTGGCGAGATCGTTTGGATTGGTCGTATCGCGCCGCAGCGAGGCCAGTTCCTGACTGCGCACCCGTTCGAGCGCGTCGGCATCAAAGCGTGGGCTTGTGAGCGCGAGACGCAACAAGTCAAAGGCTTCGTCGCGGTGCTCATTCAGCGAGCGCAATGAACCGTGCAGGTAATCGCGCCCGACCTGGAAGCCCATTTCAATCGCGTGATTTTCCAGCCGCTCGTGAAAGGCCTTGCCGTCGAGATCGCCGGCGCCCTCGTCGAGCATGTCGGCGGTGAGATTGGCGGTGCCGGATTTGTCCGCCTCGTCCTGGGTGCTGCCGCCGTGGAAAGCATAGTTGAGCGTAATCAGCGGCACGGCCTTTTCGCGCACCAGCCACGCCTCAATGCCGGCGGGGCTGACGATCTTTTCGATGGTCATCGCCGATGCGGCACGTGGGCCGGCAAGCAGCGCGGCCGCGAGGCACAGGAGCGCTCCGACAAGCCTTCTCATGAACGCTTCTCCGCTTGCGGGCTCACATCCTTGATCAAATAACCGGTGACCGAACGCCGCTTGTCGAGCCACTGCCGGGCGGCATCCCGCACCTGGTCGGCGGTGACGGCGCGGATACGATCCGGCCAGTGCAGCACGTCGTTGACGGTCGCACCGGTCGTCAGGGAGGCGCCATACCAGCGCGCCATGCTGGCCTGGTTGTCCTGCGCATAGACCGTGTCGGCGATCAGCCGCGTTTTTGTCCGTTCCAGTTCCTCGTCGGTGACGCCCTTGGCGATGAGCTCGGCGATGACCTCGTCAACGCCCGCCTCAAGCTGCGGCAGGGTGACGCCGGGACGTGGCGAACCCTGAACGCCGAATTTGGATTGGTCGATGGCGCTGGAATCGTACCAGGCACTGGCCATGACCGCGACCTGCTTGTCGACAACAAGCGCGCGATAGAGCCGGCTGTTGGAGCCGCTACCGAGGATATGCGAGAGAACCTCGAGCGCCTCCGACTCACCGCGCTTGGCCGTCTTGAACGACGGCACCAGATATTCTCGCTGCATCGACGGAATTTCCACCCGCGGATCCGCCAGCGTGAGTGAGCGCATCGCAACCGGCGGAGGCTCTTGCGCGCGAACGCGTGGAGCGATCGCGGCGTGGCGGGGAATCTTGCCATAGGTCTCTTCCGCCAGCGCACGCGCTTGCGCCGGATCTACGTCGCCGGCAATGACGACGATCGCATTGTTGGGCGCGTAGAAGCGGCGATAGAAGCCGATGGCGTCGTCGCGCGACAATTCTTCCATCTCGTGGCGCCAGCCGATGACCGGCTTGCCATACGGATGATTGAGGAAAAGCGCGGCATCGACCTGCTCGGTGAGCCGCGCGGGCGGGTTGTTCCCCACCCGCTGGTTCTGCTCCTCGAGAATGACGTTGCGTTCCGGCAGCACGACATCGTCGGTGAGCTGCAGGCCCGTCATGCGATCGGCTTCGAATTCCATCACCGTCTTGAGCTGGTCGCTCGGCACGCGCTGGAAATATCCGGTGTAATCCTGCGAGGTAAAGGCATTCTCCTGCCCGCCGATGCGGGCAACGACCTGCGAGAATTTTCCGGTTGGATTTTTCGCGGTGCCCTTGAACATCAGGTGTTCAAGGAAATGCGCCAGGCCGGACTTTCCGGGCGTCTCGTCGGCAGCACCGACCTTGTACCAGATCATGTGCGTGACCACCGGCGCACGGTGGTCGGGGATCACGACCAGTTCCAGGCCATTCGCCAACGTGAAGTCGGCGATTTCCGGGCCCGCCGGTTCGGCGGCCAGTGCCGGCATTGCGAGAGCTGAAATGAGTGCAAGAACGATGACGCGTTTATTGGCAAGCACGATGTCTGACCTGGCTATGTTGCGATCGTGCCGCCGCACGTGATCGGGTGACGACGTCGCCCACGCCGCTCAGCTAATTCGATGACCGCCCGCTTTAGCGCTGAAGCTCGCTGCGCGTTGTGTAGTTATCGGCCGGTTTCGCTACAGTCGACTTGCCGGCGCCATAGGGCTGCTCGGGAGATGGCGTCTGATAACCGACGGGCGGATCGGTCAGAGAGGCGCGCGGGGGCTCTCCGGTGAATTTCGCCGAGTTGTCATCTTTCTTGTTATCGAACATGGCGCTGAACATGCCGTACTTCGGCGCGCCAAGCTGCGACGGCGGCAATTGATTGCCGAAGCCCGAGGCGGGCGCGTCATAGCCATTGTCCGTGCGGGCTTGCTGACGCTTCGTAGGCTTGCCGCCTGGGGTGAGCTGATCCGGACGCAATGGATTCTGTTCGCGCTCGCGTTCGTCGCTGACGTTGCGGTTGCGCGCCATAGCCGCTTCCTTTTTCTTCCGTGCAACGTCGGGGTCTTTCGGCCATGCCGGATTATTGGCTGTCACCGCATCGGGATTTTCCGGCGGCGGCAACTCGCGGCCGGGCGGAATAACGAGCGGTGCGCGTTCCTGGTAATTGATCCCAGCCGAGCCATCCTTCTTGAAACCAAGGCCCGTCATGATGCTGTCTACGATTTTTTCGTCGAACCCGGGCTCGTCATCGGCCGCGCGAGCGGGCGCCGCGCCGAGGAGCATGACCACGCCGAGGGCCAGCCCGAGGGAGGCGCGCGCAGAGAAGGACTTGGTCAGACGCATCGTGTTCATCCGGAACCGGACCCCAAAAACAACGAATTATCGCGACTCTTGCGGGGGGATCAGGGCGCTTTTGCGGCGCGGTCCCCTAACAGGGATTCATACAACAGCCCAATAACCCCGGCAACGATCGCTACGTCAGCGAGGTTAAAAACATACCAGTTGAAGCGCCAATTCGGCGTGGAAATGTGAAAAAACACGAAATCGGCCACCCAACCATAGGCCAATCGGTCGATAGCGTTGCCGACCGCCCCGCCCACAATTAGGCCAAGGGACAGCGCGGTGAGTCGGTCCTTCGCCTGAGCCAGCCAGAGCCACAGCAGGAGCACGGCGGCCGCCTTGAAGGCCAACAGCACCCATTGGCCGACGGGGCCCTGCGTCTGGAACAATCCGTAGCTGATGCCCGTGTTGCGTGTGAGGACGAGATCGAAAAAGGGGCCAAGGCGCACCGGCCCGTTGGCTGCGAGGTCGTACACCGCGAGGAGGTAAACTTTGCTGGCCTGATCGAGCGCGCATGCGATGGCGGCAACCGCAAGGCCGAAGCGGGTGTAGGGGCCGGTGATCGACACCTTCATTGAGGTCAACGACATGCCTCTCTGCTGTCATGGCCGGGCTTGTCCCGGCCATCCCGATTGGTATCGCACCGTTTACCCACCTAAGCGAGATCACATCGGAAGTCGGGCTTGCCCGACTTCCGCAGTTTGGTGTGCCCAAGTCGGGTAAACCCGACTTGGGGTGACGAGCCCGGTGATGACAGTGACGGCAGTGCGCAGTGGCGTCACTGCTCACCCCGCCGCCTTGCGCGTGGCTTCCCATTCGCGCAACGCCTGGGCGTCGCGCGGCGAGACGTCCGGAAATTGCGGGTCGGCGCCGATGGTGGTGAGGATTTTCCACGAGCGCGCGCACTTGGTGCCTTCGGCGAGATTGGGCACCACCGCAACGCCGGTGACATCCGGCAGACGAAACGCACTGCTCGGCCCTTCATCCTGCACCAGCGTCGCCGCCGAAGTGATGCATGCTTCGGCGAGATCGCAATCGACCACGGCTTCGTAAAGCTCCGCATTCGAAACATGCACGATCGGGTGCGCCTCGAGAGACGAGCCGATGCGCTTCTGCGCGCGTTCGATTTCGAGCGCGCCAGTGACGACCCCGCGCACGATGCGCACCTTGCGCCACTTCTCCGCAAGCTTGTCGTCGCGCCAGGCGGCCGGCACGTCGGGGAACGTTTCCAGATGCACGGACTTGGCATCGGCGCCATAGCGCGACAACCAGGATTCTTCGGCCGTGAAGCACAGCATCGGCGCCAGCCACGTCACGGTGCAGCGGAAAAGATGATCGATCACGGTGAGGCTGGCTTTGCGTTTCACCGACGAGATCGGGTCGCAGTAAAGTGTGTCCTTGCGGATGTCGAAATAAAACGCCGACAGGTCCGAGGTCATGAAGCTCGAGAGCGCCGCGAAGATGCGCTTGTAGTCGAAGTCCTTGTAGGCCTGCTTCACGAGCTCATCGAGCTCGGTCAGCCGATGCAACATCAGGCGTTCCAGCTCCGGCATCTTGTCGAGCTTGACGCGGTCTTCCTCCTGGAAATGCGCCAGCGAACCCAGCATCCAGCGCACGGTGTTGCGCAGCTTGCGATAGGTATCGGCCGTGGTCTTCAGAATCTCCGGGCCGATGCGCAGGTCATCGGCATAGTCCGACGCGCAGACCCACATGCGCAGAATATCGGCACCTGATTGCTTGATCACGTCCTGCGGCGCGGTGACATTGCCGGTCGACTTCGACATCTTGCGGCCCTGCTCGTCGAGCACGAAGCCGTGTGTGAGCACCACGTCGAAGGGCGCGCGGCCGCGCGTGCCGCAGCTTTCCAGCAGCGAGGAGTGAAACCAGCCGCGATGCTGGTCGCTGCCTTCCAGGTACATCACGGTATCCTTGCCGCCATCGATTTTGCGCTTGATGCCGGCCAGCGTCGGAAAATGCTTCGGGTCTTCCAGCACAAACGCGTGCGTGGAGCCGGAATCGAACCAGACATCGAGAATGTCGTCGACTTTTTTCCAGCTGTCGTTGGCGAGCTTGCCGAGGAAGCGCTCGCGCGCGCCGTCTTTGTACCAGGCGTCGGCGCCCTCCTTCTCGAAGGCTTCGATAATGCGCAGCTCGACATCCGGATCTTGCAGGATTTCGACCGAGCCGTCGGGCTTTTCCTTGACGAAGACGGCAATCGGCACGCCCCAGGCGCGCTGGCGCGAGATCACCCAGTCGGGCCGCGACTCGATCATGCCGGTGATGCGGTTTTCGCCTGCGGCCGGCACCCAGCGGGTCACAGAGATCGACTTGAGTGCCCTATTCCGCAGAGTGTCTGAAGAAGCAATGCCAGAGTCGGGTGACCAGCGAATATGCTCATCGGTAATTGGCTTATCCATCGCGATGAACCATTGCGGCGTATTGCGGAAGATGACCGGCTTCTTTGATCGCCAGGAATGCGGATACTGATGCTTCAGGCGCCCGCGCGCGATGATATTGCCGGCCTCAACCAGCGCCTTGATCACCGCCTCATTGGCATCGCCCTTTTCGCCCTTGTCATTGATGACACGCTTGCCCGTAAAGCCCGGCGCAGCGTCGGTGAAAGCGCCATTTTCGTCGACGGTGTAAGGGATGGATGTGTTGATCTTGCGCGCTTCGAGCAGCGCGCGGTTTGCTCGTCCAGACTTCAAAGTCGTCGCGGCCATGACCAGGCGCGGTGTGCACGAAGCCGGTTCCTGCGTCGTCGGTGACATGATCGCCCGCGAGCAGCGGCACATTGAAGTCGTAACCTTTGCCGTGCCAAGCGGATGCTCGACAGATCATATGCTCAGCAACGCTGGCCGAGGACATCGACAACTCTTGTCGTAAGCGGCCACTTTCGCTTGCTTGAACACATCGCGGCAAGGTTTGTCCGCGACAAGATGAACACATCTCCAACCTTCGCCCAGTTTTCTGGCGCGGCGTCGGTGACTTCGTAGAGGCCGTAGTTGATCTTCGGCGAAAACGAGATGGCTCGATTTCCAGGAAGCGTCCACGGCGTGGTTGTCCAAATCACAACGGAAGAGCCAATCAGTAAATCCTGAATTTCTTTTGCGGCTTCAAAGGCCTTCTCGTTCGAACCATAACTCGGCGCGGAACCCATACCGGCGCTATCGATCACCGGAAACTTCACCCACACTGTGTCGCTGGTGTAGTCCTCGTACTCGACTTCCGCCTCGGCCAGCGCGGTCTTCTCGACGACCGACCACATCACCGGCTTGGAGCCGCGATACAGCGTGCCGTTGGCGGCGAACTTCATCAGCTCGCGCGCGATCTGCGCCTCGGCCGGAAAGCTCATCGTCGTATAAGGATGCGCCCAGTCACCTTCGACGCCGAGGCGCTTGAATTCCTCGCGCTGCACCTCGAGCCAATGCTGCGCATAGGCGCGGCACTCCTGCCGGAAGGCGACCATCGCCGCCGGGTCGGAGAGGTCCGGCTTCTTCTTGTTCTTGGAGCGGTAGTTCTCTTCCTCGATTTTCCATTCGATCGGCAGGCCATGGCAATCCCAACCCGGCACGTAGTTGCTGTCGTAGCCGAGCATCTGCTGGCTGCGCGTCACCACGTCCTTGAGGATCTTGTTGAGCGCGTGCCCGATATGGATGTTGCCGTTCGCGTATGGCGGGCCATCATGCAGGATGAATTTCTCGCGGCCCTTGGCGGTGTCGCGCAGCTGGCGGTAGAGGTCCGCCTTCTCCCAGCGCGCCAGGATCTCCGGCTCCTTCTGCGGCAGACCGGCGCGCATCGGGAAATCCGTCTGCGGCAGAAACAGCGTTTCGGAATAATCGCGCTCGGGCTTCGACATGATGGCGCTTACTAGCAGGCGGATTCGGCTGCGGAAAGGCGCAAAAACTGTCATCACCGGGCTTGTCACCCCAAGTCGGGTTTACCCGACTTGGGCACATCAAACTACGGAAGTCGGGCAAGCCCGACTTCCGATGTGATCCCGCTTAGGAGGGCACTGTGCGTCCCTAAGCGAGATGGCCGGGACGAGCCCGGCCATGACAAAACCCTTAAACCTCCCCCAGCAACGGGAAGGCCTTGCCGGCGCGCTTGAGCGCGTCGCGCGCCTGGGCGGCATCCGTCGTCATGTGCCGCTTGAGCGCCTCGATCGATTCGAATTTCTGCTCGTGGCGGATCCAGCCGATG
Organism: uncultured Alphaproteobacteria bacterium; assembly: GCA_963735285.1. Classification (GTDB taxonomy): domain Bacteria; phylum Pseudomonadota; class Alphaproteobacteria; order Rhizobiales; family Xanthobacteraceae; genus Pseudolabrys. The sequence goes on from CAVTKN010000002.1 coordinate 119,753, forward strand.
AAAGCGACATCGATCGTGCGCCCATAGAGGTCGCCGTCGAAGTCGAATAGGAAGACCTCCAGCAACGGCGCGCCGTCATCGAACATCGGCCGGACCCCGAAGCTGGCGACGCCGTCATAGCGCATGTCGCCAACGCCGACGCGCACTGCGTAGATGCCGTGCTTGAGCCCGCAGGACGGATCGAGCCTGAGATTGGCAGTGGGAAAGCCGAGCTCGCGCCCGCGCTTGTCGCCGTGGACCACGACCCCCGAGACGAACCACGGCGCGCCGAGGAGCTCGGTCGCCTCCACGACTTTCCCTTCAGTGAGCGCGGTGCGCGCTGCGCCGGATGACACCGGCCGGCCTTCGTCCTCAAGCGGCGCCACAATATCGACCGCGAAACCAACCTGCTTGCCCTGCTCCGCCAGGAAAGCCGGCGAGCCGCCGCGGTTCTTCCCGAAATGAAAATCAAACCCGATCGCCGCGCCCCCGATGCCGAGCGCTTGCGCAAGAATTTTTGCGACGAAATCCTCCGCCGGCGTTGCGGCCAGCGCCGCGTCGAACGTCATGACAATGGCTCCGTCGAGACCGGTGGCGGCAAGCAGGCGCAGCTTGTCGCGCTCGCTGGAGAGCTGAAACAAGGTCTCCTGCGGCCGCAGGAACAGCCGCGGGTGCGGCGTGAAGGTCAGCGCCGCCGCCTTGCGGCCGAGCGACCGGGCGCGCTTCAACGCGGCACCGATCACCGCGCGATGGCCGCGGTGCACGCCGTCGAAATTGCCGATCGCCACCACGGCGCCGGCCAGCGGGCCGCCGGCGATCGCCTGCGCGCCGCCGCGGACGACCTGGAAGTGCTTCGCGGGCGGTTTCGGCTTTGTCATCGGAATGCCATGGAATTGCAGGAAATCGCGGTCGGGAACGTGCACATTATTTCATCGCCGGAACATTCCGGACGCCGCTACGGTTAGCGCGCCGTTAACAAACTTTCAAATTAACGGGTTATTCAAGGCCCACTGTTATTTATCGCCACCATTCCGGGGAGCGCCCGCGTGCGGGCAGATGCGCCATGGCTGTCGACCTGACCAAGCCGGTACTCGTCGTGGACGACTACAACACGATGATTCGCATCATGCACAACCTGCTCAAGCAGCTTGGCTTCGAGCATGTCGACGACGCCAATGACGGCTCGACCGCGCTCAATAAATTGCGCAAGGGCGAGTATGGCCTCGTCATCTCGGACTGGAACATGGAGCCGATGACCGGCTTTGCCCTGCTCCAGGAAATGCGCGCCGATCCCTCGCTCTCGGAAATCCCGTTCATCATGGTCACGGCAGAATCGAAGACCGAGAACGTGATCGCGGCGAAGAAAGCCGGCGTCTCCAACTATATCGTCAAGCCGTTCAACGCGCAGACGCTCAAGAGCAAGATCGACGCTGTCTTCGGCGACGCCGAAGTGGCTGCTCCCGCGGCCTGAGCGCTACCACCGCAACTCCCGCATCACGGCTTTCGGCGCGCCGCCGGCGGCGGCAAACGTCGTCGTCAACGCTGCGCCGTCAGGCCGCTCGCGTCCGCCCAGTTCCTCGGCGTGGATTCCCGATGTGACGAACAGAAAGTCGATGCCGACCGTGCGCGCACCCTTGAGATCGGTGCGCACCGAGTCACCCACCGCAAGCACGCGGCTGCGCGCGATTTCGCGGCCGGCCGCAGCGTCGACCTTTGCGAGCGCCATGTCGTAGATCGGACGATACGGCTTGCCCGCATAGAGCACCTTGCCGCCCATGGTCGCATAGAGATCGGCAAGCGCGCCGGCGCAATAGACCAGCGTAGGACCACGCTCGACCACGACATCGGGATTGCCGCAGACCATGAACAAATTACGCGCCAGCATGGCCTCGAGCCGCGCGCGATAGTCGTCCGGCGTCTCGGTCTCGTCGTCCTCGAGACCCGTGCAGACCACATAGTCGGCGCTTTCCGGTGGCGCGAAGTGCACGTCCAACCCCGTGAAGATCGAGCGGTCGCGCTCGGGCCCGAGATGGTAGGGCGATTGTCCATGCCGCTCCTTGACCGTGGCGCGGGTGAGATCGCCCGAGGAAACGATGGCGTCATAGGCCTCGCGCGGCACGTGCAAACGCTCGAGCTGGCGCATCACCTGTTCGCTCGGGCGCGGCGCATTGGTAATGAGGACGACCACGCCGCCGCGCGCGCGCATACGCATCAACGCGTCGCAGGCATGCGGGAACGTGGCGATCCCGTTATGGATGACGCCCCACACGTCGCTGAGCACCGCGTCATAGTCGGATGCCAGCTCGGAGAATTTCGGGATTAGGGACGTCAAAGAGCCACTCATATTATGTTCTCGTCATTCCGGGTCCGGCCCTGGCGGGCCGCCCCGGACGGACGAGGCTGGTACGGTATCGATTTGCGAAAGCAAGATATCAGCTGGCCGCCAGAAGCGCGCCGGGGCCTTCATTTTCAGCCGCGCCCGGTTTCTCGGCGCCGGACGTTGAACCCTGCAGCGCTTCGGCGCGCACCGGTCGCGGCGGCGAGAACAGGAAGCCCTGGCCGAAGCGCACATCGTAGTCCAGCAGATCGACAACGGTAGTCTCGGTCTCCACCCGCTCGGCAATCAGGTCGATCCCGGAGCGCGCGAGCAGATCCGCGAGATCTTCCGGGTCGATATCGGTCTGTACGCCAGCGACCTTGTTGAGCAGCAACTTGGCCGGCACCTTGAGAAAACGGAACGAGCGTTCTGCAAGCTCGTTCGGCGCAATGTGCAGATCGGTGACGTGATCCATGGAGAAGCGGAAGCCGCGTTGGGCGAGCGCGGCCAGACATTCGTGCTCGATCGGGCCAAATGAGCGATAAGCCTCCTGCGTAAACTCGAACATAAGGGAAGACGCGAGCGCGCGATTGGCATCCATGAAATCAAGAAATTGCTGGAACATCACCGCGTCGGTGAGAGTCGCGCCGCTGATGTTGCAGAACAGGCCGACGTCACGGTTTTTCAACAGGAGGCGGCGCGTCACCTGCACGCAGCGGAACACCGCAAGATTGTCGATCTTCGGCATCAGGCCGACGCTCTCGGCAACATCGATGAAATCGATAGCCGGGATGATATCGCCATCCTCGCTGCGCAAGCGCGACATCGCTTCGTAGTAGCGCACTTTGCGCTGCGGCAGCGTCACGATGGGCTGCAGATAAAGATCGATGCGGTTGGCGTCGCAGGCCTTGGAGAGCAGGTCTGCGATGCTCTCACGCGAGAGCGAACGAAAGCGCTCAATATTGTTCGCAGTGTCATTTTCGCTGCGCGCAAGCGTGCCCTCGGCCGGCCTCGCAGGCTCGGGCTTCGGCGGGCTCGGCGCGGCGCGGGCCGTCAAAGCTCCCTGCTTCTGCAGGGCGGCTGCGTGAGCCGCAACGGTCTGGGCAATCTGTTTCACCAGCCCGCCGAGTTCGCCGATTTCGGTGGCGAGCGGATCGGCGCCGCTGCGCGCACGCGCCGGCGCCGCCATCTTGATCTCCACGGCATTGAGGCGGCGCGAAATCTCGGCCACCTGGCGCGCAAGATCAGCGGTGCCGCGCGACAGATCGCCGATCTGATCGCCGAGGTCGCCGCGATCGCGCAGGCGGTTGCTGACGGTATTGAACAGCGCCATCGCGGTCAGGGTCGCCAGCGCCACGATGGCCGACGTGCTGGCATCGACAGCGAAACCGAGATAGAGCACGGCGCCAACCGAGGCGGCGATGAGAACCACGCAGACCGCAATGAAGATAGCGCTGATACGACGCATGCGGTTTATCCTGGGCCAACCCCCGCGGCCGGTGCAATGCCGCCAGAGCGGCTGATTCGCGCGGCCAGGCACCAATGTCCATGACGCCACGGCCCCGCGCAACTCGAACTCTTGCTATGGTAGCGCGAATTCACCCCTTATTCGCAGGAACTTAAGGCCCAGGACCCTAAGCCATTGTCGACCGCCAAGCCGATGCCAGCGACCTCCCCTTTTCCCCTCGTGGCCTGGATCGCGGCCGCTCCGGGACGGGCTTTGGCCGCCTTCCTGGTTCTGCACGCGGCCGTTTGGACGGCCCTGCCGACGCTACTCTACCCCAATCTCCCGCTCGACCTGATCGAGGCACTGACCTACGGCCGGGAATGGCAGCTTGGTTACGACAAGCTGCCGCCATTGCCGTGGTGGCTGGTTGAAATCGTCTATCGGCTCGCCGGACACGACTTCGCTTATTACCTGCTGGCGCAAGTGGCGGTCGTGTCGGCGCTCTGGCTTGTCTGGCTGACCGCGCGGCCGCTCACCGGCCCGGTCGGCGCGCTGGTGGCCGTGCTGATCGTCGATGGTTTGCACTACTTCAGCTACACCGCGGCGAAATTCAATCACGACGTCATCCAGCTGCCGTTCTGGGCGCTGGCCGGTTTTGCTTTTCATCGCGCCCTGCGCGGCGGATGGCTTGGGCATTGGCTGTTGCTCGGCGTCGCGATCGGGATGTCGCTGTGGGCAAAATATTTCGTGGTGGTGCTGGCGGTGCCGCTTGCGCTGTTTATTCTGCTCGACCGCGACGCGCGCAAGAGCCTGGCCACGCCCGGTCCTTATCTGGCGGCCGCGGTCGCGCTTGTGACAATGGCGCCCCATCTCGTCTGGCTGGTGCAGAACGATTTCCTGCCTTTCACCTATGCCGAGCATCGCGCTTTGCCGTCGCGCGGCCTGATCGACCACATCTGGCATCCGCTTCAGTTCGCGGTAAGCCAGGCATTCTTCCTTATTCCGTCCGCGCTGATCGCACTGCCGCTGTTTGTGCCGCGGCGGAATGCCGATGCGCCCGCATCGGGCGCGTTCGACATGCGGATCGTGACGTGGCTTGCATTCGGGCCGATCGCGACGGTGCTGGCGATGTCTGCACTCAGCGGCCGCGCCACCGTTGCCATGTGGGGCTATCCGCTGTGGCTGTTCGCCGGGGTTTGGGTGGTGCTGATTGCGCGACGCGTGCTCGAGGAGACGCGCCTCACGCGCGTGACGTTCACGTGGATGGCCGTGTTCGGATGCCTCGCGTTCGCATTCATTGCCAATTACGCGATCCTGCCGAACTACGATCACCGCTATCGGGCGGTTTTCTTTCCGGGCGAGGAACTCGCACGCGAACTGTCGCAGCGCTATCGCGCCATCACCGGCAAGCCGATCGTCTATGTGATCGGCAGCATGTGGGACGGCGGCAATATCGAGCATTACGCGCCCGACCATCCGCGCGTTCTGATCGACGGCAAGCCGGAACGGGCGCCGTGGATCGATCTCGCCGATCTCAGATCAAAAGGTGCGCTGGTCGTGTGGACAGACGGCGACCTGACCGCGGTGCCGCCGGAACTACGGACCATTGCGGTGGAGGCGGCCGTGCAGCCGCCATTCCAGCTGCATGACCGGCGCGGGGATTCGATCGTCAATGTCGGCTGGGCGATCCTGCAGCCGCGGCCGAGCTACGCCGCGCAATAAAATAACTGTCATTCCGGGGTGCGAGCAAAGCGAGCGAACCCGGAATGACAATTGAAAGCTAAGCTACGGCCTTAATAATCTTTCCAAGCTTGTCGAATATCTCGCCGATCTGAGCTTCGCTCACAATAAGCGGCGGGCTCAGCGCCAGCGTGTCGCCGACCGCGCGGAACATGACATCATGTTCGAAGAATCCGAGCTCCAGCGCTTCCATGCCGCGCTTGCCGGCGCCGTCGGGCTTGCTGGCGAGATCGATGCCGACCGTCAGGCCGACCGGACGGATATCGAGCACGTTCGGCAGACCTTTGAGGCCCATCGCCGCCTGCGCCCACGGTTTTTCCAGCTTGCGCGCGCGCTCGAACAGCCCCTCCTCGCGGTAGAGATCGAGCGTGGCAAGGCCGGCCGCGCATGCAAGCGGGTGCGCCGAGTAGGTGTAGCCGTGGAACAGCTCGATGACGTGCTCGGGCCCTTTCATGAAGGCATCATAAATGCCCTTGCGCACGAGCACGCCGCCCATCGGCACGCTGCCTGAGGTGATGCCCTTTGCGAAGGTGATCATGTCGGGAACCACGCCGTAGCGTTCGGCGGCAAAGGCATAGCCCATGCGGCCATAGCCGGTGATCACTTCGTCGAAGATCAGAAGAATGCCGTGCTTGTCGCAGATCGCGCGCAGCCGCTCGAGATAGCCCTTGGGCGGCGGCAGCACGCCGGTCGATGCCGCCACCGGCTCGACGATGACGGCGGCAATTGTCGACGCATCGTGCAACGCGACGAGGCGATCGAGATCGTCGGCAAGGTGCGCGCCCCACTCGGGCTCGCCGACGGTGAAGGCCTGCTTCTCGCGGTTATAGGTCATCTGCAAATGATCGACGCCCGCGAACAGCGCGCCGAACTGCTTGCGGTTGTTGACGATGCCGCCGACCGCGATGCCGCCAAAGCCGACGCCATGATAGCCGCGCTCGCGGCCGATCAGCCGCACACGCGACGCATTGCCCTTCACGTTGTGATAGGCGAGTGCGATCTTGAGCGCGGTGTCGACGGCTTCCGAACCTGAATTGCAGAAGAAAACGTGGTCGAGATCGCCGGGCGCCAGCGCGGCGACGCGGCTCGCCAGTTCGAACGCCTTGGGATGGGCAAATTGAAAAGCCGGCGCGTAATCGAGTGTTGCCGCTTCCTTCTGGATCGCCGCAACAATCGGTTCGCGGTTATGGCCGGCATTCGTGCACCAGAGCCCGGCCGCGCCGTCGAGGAGCTTGCGCCCGTCGCTGGCGATGTAATGCATGTCCTTGGCGCCGACGACGATCCGCGGCCGCTTCTTGAAGGCGCGGTTGGCCGTGAACGGCATCCAATAGGGTTCGAGGTCGTTGGGAACCGACGATGCTGCCAAGGCCATTTGGAGCCTCACTCTGAATTTGGCCTCATGGTGAGGAGCGCGGCGTAGCCGCGCGTCTCGAACCATTGAGGCCGCCCCATCCTTCGAGACGCGGGCTGCGCCCGCTCCTCAGGATGAGGGCGGGAAACGTGCTTGCACTGCATTAGCCACTTTCTCCGATAATGACAAAGCGGAAAACGGCTGCTACGACGCCGTCACATTCATTTGTGCGACTCGCCGATGGCCGACAAGCCCAACAAGCCGACCAAGCTCAAAGCCCGCCTGCCCCGTGGCCTCGCCGACCGCGGCCCGGCCGAGATCGCCGCCACCCGCCACATGGTGGAAGCGATCCGCCTCGTGTTCGAGCGCTACGGCTTCGAACCCGTGGAAACGCCGGCCATCGAATATACCGACGCGCTCGGCAAGTTCCTGCCCGACCAGGACCGCCCGAACGAAGGCGTGTTCTCGTTCCAGGATGACGACGAGCAGTGGCTGTCGCTGCGCTACGACCTCACCGCGCCGCTCGCGCGTTACGTTGCGGAGAACTTCCAGAACCTGGCGATGCCGTACCGCAGCTATCGTTATGGCTGGGTGTTCAGGAACGAGAAGCCGGGACCGGGGCGCTATCGCCAGTTCATGCAATTTGATGCGGACACCGTCGGCGCCGCTTCCATGGCCGCCGATGCCGAGATGTGCATGCTCGCCGCCGACACGATGGAAGCGTTGGGAATTTCGCGCGGCCAATACGTCGTGAAGGTGAACAACCGCAAGATATTGGATGGCGCGATGGATGCGCTGCAAATTCCTGCGGAGAAACGCCTGACCACGATGCGCGCAATCGACAAGCTCGATCGCCTCGGTGTCGACGGCGTCAGAATGCTGCTAGGAAAAGGCCGCAAGGACGAGAGTGGCGATTTCACCAAAGGCGCCGAACTGACCGACACTCAAATCGAGGGCATTGTTGCAATCATCAGCGGTAAAGGTGCAGCGAGCGCCCGACAGGCGCCGGCGATCAGGAGCTTTCAGAAATCGCGGCACTTGTGCGCGCTGCTGGTTACGATGATCGCGTGCGGATCGATAAAACCGTCGTGCGCGGCCTCGAGTACTACACCGGCCCGGTCTACGAAGTTGAATTGACCTTCGAGATCAAGGACGAGAAAGGCCGGCCCGTCCGTTTCGGCTCGGTCGGCGGCGGCGGACGTTATGATGGACTGGTGTCGCGTTTCCGTGGCGAGCCGGTGCCCGCGACCGGCTTTTCCATCGGCGTGTCGCGTCTGCAGGCGGCGCTGACCGCGCTCGGCAAGATCAGCGCGAAGCCCGAGCCTGGCCCGGTCGTCGTCACGATCTTCGACCGCGATCGCATCGCCGATTACCAGAAGATGGCCGCCACACTGCGCAATGCGGGCATTCGCGCCGAGCTCTATCTCGGCAATCCGAAGAACAATCTTGGCGCGCAGCTCAAATATGCCGACAAGCGCGGTTCACCTTGCGCGATCATCCAGGGCGGCGACGAAAAGGCGCGCGGCGAAGTCCAGATCAAGGACCTGATCCTCGGCGCGGGCTTGACCGAGATCAAGGACCGCGACGAGTACCTGAAGAAGCAGGCCGAGGCGCAATTCGCGGTGAAGGAAGACGCGCTGGTCGACGCAGTGCGCAAGCTGCTCGCCCGCCACGGATTAAAGTAGCCGTTCGGACACAGCCTGCTTTACCTCTCCCCAACGGGGAGAGGGAGCGCGCCGAAGCAAGTGGCGCGAGGTTGTGCTCCGAAGCGATTCCAATTTTATGATGATACGTTAGGGCGGAATCTAAATACACCGCAGTGACGGCCGTCACACAGTGACGACGTCACCATTGACCCGGTAGCCGTCATACGCATCGAGGCTGTAGCCGAGCATCTGCTCGACGGCATCGTAGCTGTCGATGATCGATACGTAATCAATGACCTTTTCATTGCGGAACTGAATGAAGTGGGCAATCCGGTAACTGATGGCGCGGCCGCCGGCGCGCTTGGTCGCGGTCAGTTTGCCGAGCACAGCGGCGCGGTCGCCATCCACAAGCATCGCCTGCGGGACAAAGCGCCGGCCCTCCAGGAGCGTCGGGATATCACTCACCAGCAATTCCATCACCACGTCCTTGCCGACGCGCTGCCCGCAGAACGGCAAAATGTCGACCGGCCCGGAGATGGTCCACTTCACCTCGTCGTCGAGAAACGTCGCGAGCGTATCCATGTCGCGGTTCGCGAGGGCACGGTAAAATGCCTCGACGACGGCGCGCGGGACCGGATTGCTCGTTGTTTTCGCGTCCATAGTGCCCAGTCAATCCCGGTTGTATTGAGATTCCCTTACGCGTTGTACGGGATATGGTAAGGCAAGCGTAACCGCGGGGCGGCCGCCAACAGCCGGCCCGGCAGCACGCAAATTTTGTTAACGACGACAAACATTTGACGGCCCCGGCCGTTAAGGCCAGCGGGCAAACGTCGTCGAATCCTTAAGGCCGCCATGCTAAAGGCCCGGCCGCGGACCCCCGTATTTGCAGCCGGTTTTGGAAAAGGAATGAACGCGAGCGTACCAGCACAAAGGCAAGGACCCGACGCGCGGGCGGAGGCATTGGTCGCCTCCTACGAGCGCGCCGGCTACGCCCGCGTTGCGCCCGCCATGCTGCAACCGGCGGAGCCATTCCTCGACCTTTCGGGTGAGGACATCCGCCGCAGGATGTACCTCACGACTGCGCCGGACGGCGGCGAGTTCTGCCTGCGCCCGGACCTCACCATCCCGGTCTCGCGCGACTATCTCGCCTCGCCGCTCGCAGGCAAGGCCGCCGGCTTTTGCTATCTGGGACCCGTGTTCCGCCACCGCAGCGATGCACCGGCGGAATTCCTGCAAGCCGGCATCGAATCTTTCGGACGCGCGGACAAAACAGCGGCCGATGCGGAGATGCTGTCGCTCGGCCTCGAGGCAACCGCGCACTACGGCGTGCCTGCGCCCGATGTCCAGATCGGCGACGTCGCATTGTTTGCCAGCCTGATCGCCGGGCTCGACTTGCCGCCAGCCTGGAAGCGAAGGCTGGTGAAGGATTTCAACCGGAAGACCAATCTGGCGCAGGACCTCGATCGTCTCGTGCTCGGCGGCAACAATACGCGTCCCGAGTACCAGGGCGTATTGGCGGCACTCGCCGGCTCGGATCCGAAGGGCGCGCGTGCGCTCGTCACCGATTTGCTGTCGATCGCCGGCATCAATGCGGTCGGCGGGCGCTCGGTCGCGGAAATCGCGGAGCGCTTTCTCGAGCAGTCCGCACTCGGTGCCAGTGCCAAGCTGCCGCGCGACATTCGCGGATTGATCGAGCGCTTTCTCGCCATTCAGGGAAATCCCGACGAAGGCGCGGCCGCGCTTCGTGCCTTGGCGGCAGAAGCCAACATGACACCGGCGCTCGCGCCCGCACTCGATCAATTTGAAAGCCGCACGGGCTTTCTGGAAGCACGCGGCGTCGACGTAAAGCGCGTGCATTTTTCGACAGCATTCGGACGCGGTTTTGACTATTACACCGGCCTCGTTTTCGAATTGACCGATCCCAAGCGCACAGGCGATCCGCTCGTCGCAGGCGGCCGCTATGACGAGTTGCTCGCGCGGCTGGGCGCGACCAGCCCCATTCCCGCAGTCGGCTTCGCAATCTGGATTGAGCGGCTTGCCGTCTATGGAGGCGCATCATGACCGCGCCTTTGGTGCTCGCCGTACCGGCCAAGGGCCGCTTGCAGGAAAACGCGGAAGCGTTTTTCGCGCGCGCCGGTCTCACGCTCGTCAAGCCGCGCGGCGCCCGCGACTATCGCGGAACGATCGCCGGGCTCGAGGGCGTGGAAATCGCCTATTTGTCTGCGTCCGAAATCACCAGCCAGCTTGCCGCAGGCGCTGTGCACCTTGGCGTCACCGGCGAGGATCTGGTGCGTGAGATGATCGTCGACGCCGACAAGCGCGTCGTGCTGATCGAAGGCCTGGGCTTCGGCTTTGCCAATGTCGTTGTGGCGGTGCCGCAGGCCTGGATCGACGTGCGCACCATGGCCGACATCGACGATGTTGCTACAGCTTTTCGGCATCACCACGACCGCAAGATGCGGGTCGCGACCAAATACATCAACCTGACGCGCGATTTCTTCTCCGCCCACGGCATCATCGACTATCGCATCGTCGAGAGCTCGGGCGCGACCGAAGGCGCGCCTGCTGCCGGCACGGCCGAAATGATCGTCGACATCACGACGACGGGCACAACGCTTGCGGCCAACGGCCTGAAAGTGGTGGAAGACGGCACCATTCTGCGCTCGCAGGCCAACCTCGTGGCCTCGCGCGCGGCGACCTGGGGCACGACCGAGCGCGATCTTGCACGCATGATTCTTGATCGCGTGGCCGCTCAGGCGCGCGCGCGGGCGTTTCGCGAAGTGCGCGCGCGTTTTTCGGCCGGCACCGACATGCTGGTTGAAAATGCGAAGCGAAAATTTGGCATAGAAGCACCGTTCGGCGGGCCAAGCGCGACGGGCGTGCTCACGCTGCACTGCCCGCCCGATCAAGTCTATGCGCTCACCAGCTTCCTGCGCGAAAACGGCGCCGAAGCGGTTGCCGTGGCCGAACTCGACTACGTCTATTCGCGTGACAACCCGCTGTACGCCAAGCTCGAAGCCGGCATCGGCGGCTAGCGCGCTACTCGACCTTGATGTTGGCGTCCTTGATCATCGGCCACCATTTGCTGGCCTCGGCCTGCTGATACGCGGCGAGCCCTTCCGGCGTCTGCTTGTCGCGCGACGGGATATCGAGACCCGCTTCGGCCATGCGCTTGCGCACCGCCGGATCGGCGAGCGCATCTACAATGGCAGCGTTGAGCTTACGCACGACGTCTTTCGGCGTTCCCTTCGGAACCCAGATCCCCGACCATAATTCGACGTGGAAGCCCGGAAGTCCGGCTTCATCCACGGTCGGAATGTCGGGCGCGGCAGCCAGGCGTTTTCCAGAGGTGACGGCATAGGCGCGAATTTTTCCCGCCTTGACCTGCGCCAGGGAATTGGACGCCTGGTCGACAATCACGTCGATCTGTCCCGCGACCAGATCGAGCAGCGCCGGGCCCGTGCCGCGATAGGGCACAAATTGCAATTTGCTGCCGATCTGCTGCCCGAAATAGACGCCGGAAAAATGCGCGCCGGAACCGACGCCGGCGGTGCCGGCCGTGACCTTGCCGTCATGCGCCCTGATCCAGGCGATCAGCTCGCTCAGATTTTTCGCTGGGACATCGTTTTTCGAAACGATCATCATCGGATTGCTGGCGATCGTCGCGACGGGCTCGAGGTCCTTCAGCAGATCAAAATTCAACGGATAGATCGCGCCGTTGATCACGTGCGTGCCGAGATGACCGATGCTCAGCGTATAGCCATCAGGAGCCGCGTGGACGGCGCGCCCGACACCGATGGTGCCACCCGCTCCCGTGACATCCTCAACGACGATGGGCTGTCCCAGCGTCTGGCGCATGCGATCCCCGATGATGCGTGCCAGCGCATCGGTGGGGCCGCCGGCGGCAAATGGCACGATGATCGTGATCGGGCGCGACGGAAAAGTTTGCGCGCTGGCCAGCGTGCTGCCCGTCAATACCGCAACGATTGCGGCCGTGATCAGCCGTTTCATTGAATCCTCCCCAGCGCGGCGTTTTCTTTTGCACGCCCTGGCGGAAATCATCCGCTTATAAGGAAGCAAAATCAATCGGCTTATGCCGGTCGAGCTTGCGCTCGATTTTCGGCAGCGGATATTTCAGCCCACTGGCGCAATTGAACAAAACAACCCGGTCGGTGCGCTTCACGCGGCCGTCGGCCAGGCTTTGCTTGTAGGCAGCGTAGGTCGCCGCCCCTTCCGGACACAGCAGAAAACCTTCCTCCCGCGCCATCTCGTCGAGCGCGACGGTGATTGCCGGGTCCTCCACTGCGATTGCAAAGCCGCCGCTTTCACGCACCGCACGCAAAATAAGAAAGTCACCGATGGCCTGCGGCACGCGAATTCCAGAGGCGATCGTGTGTGCGTTTTCCCAGCGCGGTGCGTGCTCTTCGCCGGCTTCAAATGCCTTTACCATGGGTGCGCAGCCGGCAGCTTGTACCGCGATCATGCGCGGGCGCTTCTTGCCGATGAAGCCGATTGCCTCTAATTCCGCAAAGGCCTTCCACATGCCGATGAGACCGGTGCCGCCGCCGGTCGGGTAGAAGATGACGTCCGGCATCTGCCAGCCAAGCTGCTCGGCCAGTTCGAGGCCCATCGTCTTCTTGCCTTCGATCCGATACGGCTCCTTCAGGGTCGATGTATCGAACCAGCCGACCTTCGCCTTGCCTTCGCCGACGATCTTTCCGCAGTCGTCGATCAGGCCATTGACGCGATAAACCTTGGCGCCCTGCAACGCGATCTCGCTGACATTCACTTCCGGCGTGTCTTCCGGACAAAAGATCGTCGTCCTGATGCCCGCCCTTGATGCATATGCCGCGAGCGCAGCACCTGCGTTGCCGTTCGTCGGCATCGCCATGTGCTTGATGCCGAGCGCCTTGGCCATCGACACCGCCATCACAAGGCCGCGCGCCTTGAATGAACCGGTCGGCAGACGGCCTTCGTCCTTGACCAGGATCTCGCCGCCGCCGAGTTTGGCCGACAGCCGCGGCATCGGCACGATCGGCGTCATCGTCTCGCCCAGACTGACAATATCTTCGGCTTTGCGCACCGGGAGCAGCTCGCGATAACGCCATAGGTCCGGTGGACGCGCGGCAAGTGTTTCTTTGGTGAGGGCGCCGCGAACGCCTGCGAGATCGTATCGGACCAGCAGCGGCTTGCCGGCGCGCGACAGGTTGTGCACCTGGTCGGCCTCATGGCGTTCACCCGTCATCGCGCATTCAAGGTGCGTGACGAAACTCGGACGTTTAGCGATCAGATTATCATCGTACTGCATCGTCACTCTGCTCTGGCCTCTACGAGTGCGCGTCGCTCTGCGGCCGCCGCTGCTTGAATACCACGAAGTGCGAGAGCGAAAAGTTTATCACGAAGCTCACCAGGATCGCGGCCACCTTCGCCATCCAGGCCGGGATGAGCAGCAATGTGACCAGGCACCACACCGTGGCCGTGTTACCGAAAAATCCGGCGACCTGTGACAACGCGAAAGCAAAATAACTTTTGACGGCAAGGCGGCGCCCCAACTCGGCGGCGAAGGTAATCGTCGAATTCATCACATAGGAGCCGGTCACCGCGACCACCCAGGCCAGCGTGTTGGCGGCGATGAGCGGCAGTCCGATGTAATAGTAGCAGAAGGAAAAGACCCCGAAATCGATGGCTGAGTTAACGATACCGACCAGCCCAAAGCTGGCGGCCTTGAGGGCGATGGCGCGCTCATGCCAGGCCACGGTGAGACGATCGAGGATATTCTGGAGGGGCGCCGGGATCATTGTTGCTCCGCTTAGCACGGCAAAACCGCTGCCGGTAGGCTGGGCGCGACAGCGCCATCCCGGTGCGGTATAGATCGCCAGAAAATTGGGAGTGACAGGTTAGTCAATCATGGCGGCTAGACCGAACAAAAGTGGCGCCCGCGCGCGATCGGCATCATCCGCGCCGACCTTGTCGATTGTCGTACCCCTGTTCAACGAGGCCAAGGGCCTTCCCGCCTTGCATGAGCGCATTGCCGAGGTCGCGCGCTTCTTGAAGAACAAGCGCGGCTTGGACCTCGAAGTCGTTTACGTCGACGACGGCAGCCACGACGGCACCAGCGAGGTCGCCAAAAGCCTGCCGGCGGTGCCGCTGGATATTCAGGTCGTCATGCTGTCGCGCAACTTCGGCAAGGAAGCCGCACTTCTCGCCGGTCTCGACCACGCCCGCCTCGGCGCCGTACTTTTCATGGATGGCGATGGTCAGCACCCGCCAAACATGATCGAGATCCTGGTCGCGCGTTGGCTCGATGACGGGTACGACGTTGTCTACACGGCCAAGGCGCACCGCGAAAATGAATCCTGGTTGCGCCGGATAGGCGTTCACTGGTTTTACGCGTTGCTCAATTGGGGCGCTCGCCACAAGATTCCGGAAGATGCGGGGGACTTCCGTCTTTTGTCGCCACGCGCGGCCGCGGCATTGCGGCAGATGCCGGAACGAAATCGCTTCTTCAAGGGACTATCGAGCTGGATCGGTTTCCGTCAGGTCCGAGTGGATTACGAACCTGCCGCACGCGCGTATGGCGCGACCACGTGGAGCGCAAAGACACTGATCGGACTATCGATTGAAGGGCTGACGTCGTTCTCCGTGGCGCCGTTGCGTGTCGCCAGCATGCTTGGCGTGCTGCTCGCCTTGACCGCGCTGTTTTTCGGCAGCTGGATCGTGCTTGAGACGCTCCTCTACGGTAAAGACGTGCCTGGCTACCCGTCGCTTGTCGTCAGCGTCATGGTGATCGGCGGCGTTCAGCTGATCCTGATCGGTGTGCTCGGCGAATATATTGGCAAGATGCTATCCGAGACGAAGGCACGGCCGGTCTATTTTGTCGCCGACCACAGCGTGAAGCGCGCAGGTGAATTGGCCAAGACGCGGCCGATAACATCTCGCGCGGCAGAATAAAGCAGCGCGCTATGCGCACGGCACCCCGGCGTATCTGGCTGTGCGCGGATGACTACGGAATTTCTCCGGGCGTCAACGCCGCGGTCCGCGAGTTGATTTCGCGCGGGCGCATCAACGCCACATCCATCATGGTGGGCGCGCCACATTTCGGCAGCGACGAAGCGGCCGCACTCGACACACTCAATTCCGGCGAGAAGCGCGCGGCGCTCGGTTTGCACGTGACGCTGACCGGGCCGTTCAAACCGATCAGTGAAGGCTTCACTCCATTACGTGATGGACGGTTCTTGCCACTCAATGACCTGTTGCGCGCGGCAATGGCGCGGCGCTTGCGGCCAGAGTTGCTGGAGATCGAAATCGCGAGCCAGGTCCGGACTTTCATTGACGCCTTCGGCCGAGCTCCCGATTTTCTCGATGGGCACCAGCATGTGCAGCTGTTCCCGCAGATCCGCGACGCCTTTCTCAAAGTTGTCGCAGAAGGAGCGTCTGACAGCTGGGTCAGGCAATGCGGCCGCGGCCGCCCGGTACGACGGCTGCATGACCGCAAGGCGCTGACCCTCGACATTCTGAGCGTGGCGTTTCGCCGCAAGGCCAGACAATTGGGCATTGCCTTCAACCCGGCTTTTGCCGGCACTTATTCATTCAACGCAAAGGCCAAATTCTCCAAATTATTCCCGCGTTTTCTGTCCGGCCTGCCCGATGGGGGGCTGGTGATGTGTCATCCGGGCTTCGTCGACGCCGAGCTAAAAGCGCTCGATTCCCTGACGACGCTGCGCGAGCACGAATTTGCCTTTTTTAGTTCCGAGGCTTTCCCGAAAGCGCTTGCTGAACACGGCGTCGCGCTTGCCCGCCCCACTGGCGATTTTGGCGGCGCCGCCTAGATAACAGCGCCAACGGTTACGGGAGGACGTCATGACCCCGCAGGAACGCCAACTGGTCGAAAATCTGTTTGACCGGCTCGCCAGGCTTGAAAATGCTGCGCGCGATGCCGACGCGGAACGCACAATTGAAGATGGACTTCGCCGCGCGCCAAACGCGATCTACCCGCTTGTGCAGACGGTGCTGGTACAGGACGAAGCGCTTAAGCGCGCGGACGCGCGCATCCGCGAACTTACCGGCGAAGATGCCGCCGCTCCCGCAAGCGGCGGCTTTCTCGACACCATGCGGGAGGCGCTGACAGGCCGATCCGCTGCCACATCGGTGCCGAGCGTGCATCCGGCGGCGACAACCGGACCCGATCCGCGCTGGAATAACGGCGGCGCCATTGCGCCCGCCGCTGCGCCGGCCGCAGCAGCGCCAGGGGGCTCGTTCCTCGGCACTGCCGCTGCCTCAGCCGCCGGAGTCATTGGCGGCGCGCTATTGCTCAATTCCATCAGCTCGATGTTCGGCCATCACGGCGGGAGTGCGTTCGGCGCTCCGCTTTCGTCGGGCTCACCATGGGATAATAGCGCAGCCGGAAGTGATCTCGCCCGCGATGCCGGTCTCAACGATATCGGCAACGGTCCGCGCGGTGACGCGCAGCCGGCTGGCCTGCTCGATAGCGGCGACACCGACTCGTCGAGCCTTGTTGACGATGTTGACGGTGACGACGCAGGCGGCGATTTTGGCGGTGACTTTGGCGGCGGCGACAGCGCCTGAGCCGGCCTACAACACGATCACTTTGGTGCCGACCTTCACGCGCTCGTAAAGGTCCTCGACATCCGCATTGCGCATGCGAATGCATCCGGACGACACATTCTTGCCGATTGTCCAGGGCTCATTCGAGCCGTGGATGCGGTAAATGGTCGAGCCGAGATAGAGAGCGCGGGCGCCAAGCGGATTGCCCGGACCGCCGGCCACGAAGTGCGGCAGATAAGGCTGGCGCTTGAGCATTTCATCCGGTGGTACCCAGTCCGGCCATTCCTTCTTTGCCGAAACCGCGTGCACACCTGACCAGGTGAAACCCGGACGTCCGACACCGATCCCGTAACGCATCGCTCGGCCATCGCCCTCAACCAGGAAGAGGAAATGGTTCGGTGTGTCGATGACGATGGTACCCGGCTTTTCAGCACCGCTATACGTAACCTCCTGGCGCTGGAAGCGCGGATCGACCCGGTAGTCTGCCGCTTGCTGCTCAAGCCGTGGATCAACCGGCGCCCTGCTGGCATAGACCGGCCCTATCGATTGCTCGCGCCCGTAATAATCCTGTCGAGGCGGCTCGCCATACCAGGTTTGCGAACCGGTGCGCGGCCGCGGGCCTCCATCCCCAAAAATAAATTCGATGAAGCCACCGCCAAGACCGGACTGCGCTTGTGGCTGTTGCGCTGATGCTGTCACCATCGGCGGCGTGCCTTGCGTGTCCTCAGGAGGCGCGAGCGACACCGGATCTGCTAACGCCAATGTCGACGACGATACGGCTGCCGCCGCTACAACTGCTGCAATGACTGAAACGCGCATCCACGCACCCTGCACTGTTACTCGCGCCACGCAGTAAAAGGGCAAACGCACACCGATTGGTAAATTGCCGTAAACCACGATGCGACATGGTAAACGAGGCGTTTCCACAGCGCCGCAACCCAGCGTTAATGCCGCCTCGGTAAGAACATCCATAGGTTCCCGTGAGGATGTCAGGCGTGCAGCGCAAGGTGTTCCGCATTGAAGAACTGGTGGGGAGCAACGCTCCCAGGCGGCGTTACGCTGACCTCGACGCAGCTGCGCCTGCGCCGGCGCTCGACCACGAGTTGGCCGGTATCCAGGACATCATCGCTCGCAACAAACGCCAGCTCTCGGCGCTGATCAATGATGGCAACGAGCGCCGCTTGTCGCGTGCGGCCGGTGAACTTGGCGCCGCAGTCGAGGGCATGGAAACAGCGACCCAAAAGATCCTGGCGTCGGCAGAAGCGATTGATGAATGTGCGCGCGCCCTCGCCTCCGCTTTGACCGATGATTACCACCACGGTCTGGCGCAAGATGTGCAGGATCACATCGTGCGTATGTACGAAGCCTGCAATTTTCAGGATCTCGCCGGCCAGCGCATCGGCAAGGTGATCGCGACCCTGATGATGGTCGAAGAACATCTGGCGGCAATGATCGAGCGTCACCACAGCAGCAGTGAAGGCAGCCATCCGGCCGCGCAGACGCATCGCACATATGCCGGCGACCTCATCAATGGGCCCCGGCTTGACGGCGATACAGGCCACGTCAGCCAACAAGACATCGACGCGATGTTCGCCTAGGCCGGGCGGCGTAGCGAGACAAAGCAAATCAGGGCGATTGCTGCAAAAGCCGCCGCGAGCGAAAGCGCCGCTGCGTCCGACGTGCGCTCGATCACAAATGCCATGACTAATGGCGCCGCGGACTGCATCAACAGGAATGGTCCGGCAAGCCGACCCATCAGCCGCCCATAGCCCGAAGCGCCGAACAATGCGAGGGGAACGGCGCCGCGCGTGATGGTGACGAGACCGTTGGCACCGCCGAACAATAGCGCAAAGGCCGCGGCTGTCGCAGTCGACACATGAAGCACTGTGAGCATCACGAATGCGCACAACAACGTGCCAAGTGCGAATCGTACGACCCACAGCGGATGCACGTTGCGGCCGAACGCGAATTCGATCAGCCGCGCGCCGACTTGCGCCGGCCCGAATAGCGCACCTATCCAGACGACGGTCCCCGCATCAATGCCGGCGCGCGCAAATATTGCGAGCAAATGTGCGGACAGGCCGGATGGAATGAAGGCGTAGGAAGCGAAGGCCGAGGCTACCAGAATAAACGGCAGGCCATGCGGCGGCAGCACCTTTACCGGCGCCTCCGTCTCGGATGTCTTCGGCACATCGGCTTCAAAGCGAGTGCGCGGCAGCGCCAAAGCGTGAAGCGGAGCTGAAATAAAGGCCAGAAGACCCGCATATAACAAATAGGTGCCGCCCCATCCGACGCGATCGAGCAGAAAATGGGTTGCCGGCCAGCTCACCGTCGAAGCAAATCCGCCGGCGAGCGTGAGTGCAGTGATCGGGCGCCGCGCGCCAATGCCGAATATGCGCCCGAGGGTCGCAAACGCGGAATCGTAAAGGTTCGCCGCCATGGCGACGCCAAGAACCATCCAGACCGCGTAATAGGCGGCTGGGTGATCTGCGTGCACGATGAGAAAGAGACCGAGTGCGCCGATCAGCGAACCGAACGTCATCACGACGTGCCCGCCGAAGCGGTCTATCGAGCGGCCGACGTAGGGTGCGATCAAGCCGGCAATCAAAAGGCCGACTGAGAAGCCGCCCATCGTGAATGAGATCGACCAGCCGCGCTCCGCGGCGATCAGCGGGACGATCAGCACCGGCGTATAAAAGATGGTGCCCCAGGACAAAATTTGCGTGATGCCGAGCACTGGCACGGCACGCCAGGGACCTTCGATGAAGTCGCGCAAAGCAGGCATGTCGCCGGATTGTCTAGCACGACGCGATCGGCGCACTCATGCCCCGATCACAAGCCAGGTCGTCACTGCCTCGGCGGCGGCTGGAATTGCTGCTGCGGTGGCGGTGCCTGCTGAATGGGTGGCTGCGCCGGCCTCGGCGCTGTCTTGGGCTTCGGCTTCGGTTTGGCGGCTGGCCGCTTGGCCCCCTCGCCTCCGCAGCGCACATAGACCATCGTGCCGTAACGGCCCTGCACTTCCGAATCCATCCAGCGCAGGATCAGAACGCGACCGTCAAAGGAGACCACTTCGCGGTCTTGGGCACCGCCCGCCTCGCCGTCCGCCGGCCCGATAAACGTCTTCCCGCCTGGCGCACCTTTTAGACGCAGCTCGGTCGGCGTCGCTTCATCGGCAAGGTGCATCATCACGCCGCCGCTGGGGCCAAGCGTGATGACATATGGCTGCTTGCAGCCGGCGATGGCCGCCTGTTCGGTACGCGGGCGATCCTCTTCTTTGTGGTAGGCGGCAAGCCCCCAGCGCCCGACAATGTCCTGCGGCGGAAATGCCGGCGGCAGCGCCGGCCCGAGCGATGGCGCGGCCGGCTGCTCGGGCTGCGGCCCGGTGGCACAACCGGCAAGCCCAAGCGCCAACAAAGCGAGAGCAAGGGCGCTTGAGAGCGCGGGGCGATGGAGATGGCTCATTCCGGCTCCTTGAGGCAGGCACATGACTTTGGATGGCCTCGGCGAACAGCGCAAGCATGGTTTGGCCGTCCGGGGCGAGATTCGCCCGACCTGCACGCTTGACACCCCGCCGCCAAGGCAATATTTCCCGGGCAGCAATTGGCACTCATTCTATGCGAGTGCTAAATGCCTGATAAATCGATCATTTCAGTTCAACGAGACGCGCACTAGCGCCACGAGGACACCCATGGCCAAAACAAAGTTTCGCCCCCTGCATGACCGCGTGGTCGTGCGCCGCATCACCGCTGAAGAGAAGACCAAAGGCGGCATCATCATTCCCGACACCGCCCAGGAGAAGCCGCAGGAAGGCGAAGTGATCGCCGTCGGTCCCGGCGCCCGCGACGAAAGCGGCAAGCTCATTCCGATCGACCTGAAGGCGGGCAACCGCGTGCTGTTCGGCAAGTGGTCGGGCACCGAAGTCAAACTCGACGGAGAGGAACTCCTGATCATGAAGGAGTCCGACATCATGGGCGTGATCGCCTAAACGACATTCGAATCCACGGAGTAATTTAAAATGGCTGCCAAAGACGTAAAATTTTCAGGTGATGCGCGCGATCGCATGTTGCGTGGCGTCGACATTCTCGCCAATGCCGTGAAGGTGACGCTCGGGCCCAAAGGCCGCAACGTCGTTCTCGATAAGTCGTTCGGTGCCCCGCGGATCACCAAGGACGGTGTGACGGTCGCCAAGGACATCGAGCTCGAAGACAAGTTCGAGAACATGGGCGCGCAGATGCTGCGCGAAGTTGCCCAGAAGACCAACGACCTTGCCGGCGATGGCACCACCACGGCGACTGTGCTCGCGCAGGCCATTGTGCGGGAAGGCGCCAAGTCGGTCGCCGCGGGCATGAACCCGATGGACCTCAAGCGCGGTATCGACATCGCGGTCACAGCGGTGGTCAAGGACATCGAAAAGCGCGCGAAGAAGGTCTCCTCCTCGGCGGAAGTCGCCCAGGTCGGCACCGTCTCGTCCAATGGCGACAGCAATATCGGCAGCATGATCGCCAAGGCCATGCAGAAAGTCGGCAATGAAGGCGTCATCACGGTTGAAGAAGCCAAGGCGATGGAGACGGAAGTCGAGATCGTCGAGGGCATGCAGTTTGACCGTGGCTATATCTCGCCCTATTTCGTCACCAATGCCGAGAAGATGCTGGCCGAGCTTGAGGATGCCTACATCCTCCTGCACGAGAAGAAGCTCTCCGGCCTTCAGTCGATGCTTCCTGTTCTGGAAGCCGTGGTGCAGTCCGGCAAGCCGCTCGTCATCATCGCCGAAGACGTTGAAGGCGAAGCGATCGCCACGCTGGTGGTCAACAAGCTGCGCGGCGGCCTGAAGGTTGCGGCCGTGAAGGCGCCCGGCTTCGGCGACCGCCGCAAGGCCATGCTCGAGGACATCGCGATCCTCACCGGTGGCCAGCTGATCTCGGAGGACCTCGGTATCAAGCTCGAGAACGTCACCACGGCCATGCTCGGCCGCGCCAAGAAGGTGATCATCGAGAAGGAAAAGACCACCATCGTGCACGGCGCCGGCAAAAAGCCAGACATCGAGGCACGGGTGCAGCAGATCAAGGCGCAGATCGAGGAGACGACCTCCGACTACGACCGCGAGAAGCTGCAGGAACGCCTCGCCAAGCTGGCCGGCGGTGTCGCGGTGATCCGCGTCGGCGGTGCCACCGAAGTCGAGGTGAAAGAAAAGAAGGACCGCGTCGAGGACGCGCTCAACGCCACCCGCGCCGCGGTCGAGGAAGGCATCGTGCCGGGCGGCGGCGTTGCGCTGCTGCGCGCCAAGAAGGCGGTCGGCCGCATCCACGACGAGAACCCGGACGTCCAGGCCGGGATCAACATCGTCCTGAAAGCGCTGGAAGCGCCAATCCGCCAGATCGCGGAGAACGCAGGCGTGGAAGGCTCGATCGTGGTCGGCAAGATCACGGACGAAAAGTCCGAGACCTACGGCTTCGACGCCCAGACCGAGAAGTATGTCGACATGGTCGAGGCTGGCATCATTGACCCGGCGAAGGTCGTGCGCACCGCACTTCAGGATGCAGGCTCGGTTGCGGGCCTGCTGGTCACCACCGAGGCGATGGTCGCTGAACTGCCGAAGGAGCCCGCGCCGGCGATGCCGCCGGGAGGCGGCATGGGCGGCGGAATGGGCTTCTAATATAGCTCGACGTCCAGACAGACAAAGCAAGGGCGCGGCCTCGGCCGCGCCCTTTTTGTTTCCAGAACCGCGCTCCGATCAATGATCGCTGTCGCGGAATTTCAATGGCTTCGGCCCTTCCAGAACGATACCGTCGCCGGCCCGTCGCCAACCGGTCGCTTGCGTCAGCGTCGCCAGAAATTCCTCATCGGCCTGGATCCGTTCGGGCGTGCATTGTCCGGCGCTTTGCATGGCGGGCATGTCTTCAGGCAGCGGACCGGCCTCGATCTTGATCGCGGCATCGGAAATTTCCACGCGCGCCGGTACCGTTTTGCACCACAGATCTATCCGCGCGTTACCATTCGGTTCGACCGCCAGCATGGGCATTCGCTTCCCCGGCCGCATCGGTGGCGCGTCGAGCAAGAGTTCCCGATCGAACGGGAACGTTTCGGCGGAAACGCCGGCGGCGCACCCCAATAATATCAGAGCCGCGGCGACAGCGCCGCGCACAAGAACGTAACGCGTCATTCCACCCCGGCAACCGTTTGAATCATGGCGCGCGCTGTTCGCAGCAAACGCTCATCGCGTCCAGCGGCCCCCACCAACTGTACGCCGATCGGAAGCCCGTCAGCGTTTGCCAACAGAGGCAGATTGAGTGAGGGAAGTCCGGTCAGGGTCCAAAACGTACAAAAAACGGGATCGCCGGTGGCTTCGATGCCTTGCGGCGCGACGCCGCGCGCCGACAGCGTCAGGATGGCATCCGAAAGCTGCTCGAAAATAGTCGCCATCCCGTCGGCATAACGCCGAGCATCGCGCTTGGCAGCCAGGTATTCGGTGGCTGTGACCTTGCGACCTTCCGCGATGAGGTCGCGGAACTGCTTGCTGACCTCGCCGCCTTTGTCGACGAAGGTGCCGAGATTGTGCGCCATATCCGTGGCCATGATCGCGCGCAACCCGCTCCACGCATCGCGATAATAATCCGGCAAGTCGATTTCGCGTGCGCCGAGCTCCTTCGCAAGATCCTCGAGCGCGCTGCGCGCGTCGGCATCGGCTTTGTCCCACATCGGGGTGCGGACCAAAGTAAAGGTCGGCGGAATTGGCGGTTCTTCGGCCATCGTCGCACGGAAGTTCGGCGACGCGTATGGACGCGAGTCTGGATCAGCAGGGTCTTCACCCGCCAGGACATCAAGAATTAGCGCCAGATCATCGAGCGAGCGCGCGAATGCCCCAACATGATCAAGCTTGTGCGACAAGGTCAGAGCACCGGCGCGGGAAATCAGGCCATGGCTGGGCTTCACGCCGAAGACGCCGCAAAACGCGGCCGGGCGGATCATCGAACCGTTGGTCTGCGAGCCGATCGCCAGAGGCACCATTCCGGCCGCGACTGCCGCAGCCGACCCTGACGACGAGCCGCCGGGTGTCCGCGCAAGATCGCGCGGATTGCGCGTCTTGCCTGGGTGGAAATAGGCGAACTCGGTCGTCACCGTCTTGCCGATGATGACAGCGCCGGCCTCGCGCAATCGACGAACGGCCTCCGCATCGGCCTGCGGGCGACGCCCAGCAAGAATGGGCGAACCGCACTCGGTCGGATAATCGGCGGTGTCGAAAATATCCTTTATCCCGACCGGAATTCCGTGCAGCGGACCGATCCGCTCGCCGTTGGCTTTTTTGCGATCAAGTGCGCGGGCCTGCGCCAGCGCATGCTCGGGATCGATATGAATGAAAGCGTTGACCTCGCGGTCCGCCTCCGCAATTCGTCGAAGACAGGCGGCCGTAAATTCCTCGGCGGAAATCGCACTGTGCGCGATTTCTCTCGCGGCTTCAGTTGCCGTCAGTGCGGTGATATCGGATTGGGGCAAAGTTCCGGGTTTCCTATGAAATAAGCGCGTCGATAAAACCATTACCGGCGCACTTAGTCCATTTGCAATGCCGATCTTGTTTCAGTTGCCGTAAAGGTAGTTAGGCAACCAAAGCGTCATGCCCGGCCAGAAATACATGATCACCATGCAGATGATGACAATGATCATATACGGCATCATGCCGTTGAAGATCTGGTTGAGGGTCACGTGCGCTGGCGCAACGCCCTTGAGATAGAAGGCCGACATCGCGACTGGCGGCGACAGGAACGCCGCCTGCAGGTTCACGAACACCAGCGTGCCCCACAGCACCGGATCGATGTTGAAGTGCTTGAGCAGCGGCAGGAAGATCGGGACAAAGATCACGATGATCTCGGTCCACTCCAGCGGCCAGCCAAGCACGAAGATGATCGCCTGCGACAGCAGCATGAACTGGATGGGCGTCATGTTGAACGACAACACCCATTGCTCGACCAAGCGCCTGACCGCCGAGGATCGCAAACACCCCGGAGAACAACGCCGAGCCGACGAACAGCCAGCACACCATCGCCGTGGTTTTTGCGGTCAGGAAGACCGCTTCCTTCGTGCGCTTCCAGTCGAGCGTGCGCGCCTGAATCGCCAGCAGGAACGCACCGGCGGCGCCGACACCGGCCGATTCCGTCGCCGTCGTGATGCCGAACAGGATGACGGCCAGCACGACCACGGTGAGAATGCCGAGCGGCATGATCGAGGTGGACAACAACTTGATGATTTCAAGCCGGTCGACGTCGAGCCGCCAGTAGTAGCGGAGCTGCCACAGCGCGCAGATTGCGGCGATGATGCCGAACCACAAGTAGAAACCGTCTGGCGGCCCGAGTTCGGCGGCGGTTGCAGGACCTTTGGCAAGGCCGGGCGTACCGAGCTGCTGGACACCGGTGACCAACGCTTCAGGCGCTACCTGCTGGTGGATCACCACGTACCAGTAGGTCAGCCAGAGCGTACCGCCGACCAGCATGAAAGGGACTAACGCGTAGAGCAGATTGCTCAGGAGGGTCAGGTAGCTGATGCGGCCCTTCCCGGTATCAATTGCCAGGGCCCGCGACGGCGCGACCAGCGCCGTCACCAGCATGACAAAGGCATTCTTTGAATACGCCGCACTGAGTTTCCGCATCCAGTCCGGAACAGGGACGCGCGTTTGGTCCTCGGGTAAAGGCGGGGCGATCTTCGGATTAATCATCGCCCAGCCGATGATGTAGATGAGATAGAGGAACGACAGGAAGAAGCCCGGGAACATGGCGGCTGCATAGAGCTTCACCACCGACTGTCCGGCCACCGCCGCATAGACGATGATCATCACCGACGGCGGAATGAGAATGCCGAGTGTGCCGCCAGCCGTGATCACACCGGAGGCGAGCTTCACATCATAGCCAGCGCGTAGCATCGGGTTGAAGGCAATGACACCCATCAGCACCACCACCGCGCCCACCAGGCCGGAAGCGATGCCCCAGAAGGTGCACACGATCAGCGTTGCAACGGCGAGCGAGGCCGGCACTTTGCGGAACGCGAGCTGGATCGAATAGAACATCTTGTCGACCAGCGCGCCGCGCTCCATCACGTATCCCATCAGCACGAACAGGGGGATGGAGATCAGCACGTCGTTGTTCATCGCGCCGTAGGTGCGCTGAACCATCAGCTCGAACACCTTGTTTTCGGTGAACAGGTGGGTCGGGTCGTAAAAGGCGATGAATCCAAAGAACATGCCGAGGCCCATCAGCGTGAAGGCCGTCGGGAACCCCATCATGATCACAACCACGATGAGGGCGAGCATCGTAAGCCCGAGTGCTGGGTCGCTCATGTGTTCAGATCCCCGCCCATGCCGCGTTGGCGCGCCATTTCGTCGATTTCCTTGGCGCGTTCGATGGCGATCTTGCGCGACTCGTCGTCGACATATTCGCTGTGCGCGAGTTGCTCCTCAATGACGTCAGTTTCGGCGACGTCGTGCAGCCGGCTCGGCCACACACCGGTCCTTGAGGCACACAACAGCGCGTACAATTTCTGCAATGCCTTGCAGCATGACCAGCGCGCCGGCGATCGGGATGACAGTCTTGAAGTGGTAGACCGGTGGCCCGTTCGAGGTGACGTTGGAGTGCTCCGCGATGCGCCAGGAATCGCCCGCGTAGTCAGCACCCGCGTAGATCAGCGCGGCAATGCCGGGAATAAAGAAAACCAGATAGAGGACGAGGTCGAGCGAGGCCTGCGTGCGCGGCCGCATCGAGCTGTAGAGGAAATCTCCGCGCACGTGGGCGTTTTGCGCCAACGTGTAGGCGCCGCACAGCATGAACAGCGTGCCGTAGAGCATGTTGTCGAGATCGAAGATCCAGGCGGTCGGCGCGTTCAGCAGATAGCGCTTGAAGACCTCGATACAGACAACGGCCATCAGAATCATGATCAGCCAGGCAGCCGCCTTGCCAACCCATGTGCTGATGCCGTCGATTGTGTGCAGAACGCTTTGGACGTTCATTTTTATTCGCCGTTTATGGGGGAGTTTTGCAAGAACAAAGCACCATTCCGTACCCCTGCGGAATGGTGCTTTGCCAGTTCGTAACGCCGTTAGATCGGTGATTTAGCGTTCGGTCCGAAGTAGTGATCAAACGCCATCTTCCGGGGCGTAATGTAGTCCTGCTCCCACTGCGTCGCGCGCTTCGCGAAGGCGAGCTGCGAGGCAATGATCTCTTTGAAGAGCGGGTTAGTGCCAATGTACTTCTTGGTGATCTCGTCGTAGAGCTCGAGCTGTTTCTTCAGGATCGAATCCGGCGTCCTGTAGAACTTCACCTTGTCCTGCGTTTGCAGGGTGATGTAGTCCTGCGAGTTGCGATCGATCGCTTTCCACTGCATGTCTTGCGAGGCATGCTTCGACGCCGCTCTCGATGATGTGCTGCATTTTCTCCGGCAGCGCCTTGAACTTCGTCTTGTTGAAGCTGATCTCGAGCTGCTCCGAGTTCTGGTGGTAGCTCTGCAGCATGCAGATCTTCGACACGTCGGCGAAACCAAGTGCGCGGTCGGACGACGCATTGTTGAATTCGGCTGCGTCGAGCAGTCCGCGGTCGATCGCCGCGACGATTTCGCCGCCCGGGAGCGCGTTGACCGCGGCGCCCATGGCGGTGAACAGGTCAATGGAGATACCGACCGTGCGGTATTTCAGGCCCTTGAAATCGTCGGCGGATTGCATCGGCTTCTTGAACCAGCCAAGCGGCTGCGAATACAACGGCGCATAAGGGAACGACACGACATCGGCGCCGATGGTCGTATAAATCTTCTCAAGAAGTGCCTTGCCGCCGCCGTACTTATGCCAGGCCAGCAGCATGTTGGCGTCCATCGCATAGCCGGGGCCCGAGCCCCACAGCGCCAGCG
This sequence comes from uncultured Alphaproteobacteria bacterium, assembly GCA_963735285.1. Classification (GTDB taxonomy): domain Bacteria; phylum Pseudomonadota; class Alphaproteobacteria; order Rhizobiales; family Xanthobacteraceae; genus Pseudolabrys. Next base: position 147,676 of record CAVTKN010000002.1, read on the forward strand.
CGGTGTTTTTGCCGTAGCTATACACGAGCACGCCGTGACCGCCGTCGAGCACGCCTTTGGACACGGCGTCGAGCAGGCCGAACGCCGGCACGACCGCGCCTGCCGGGAGCACCTCGATCTTGAGGTCGCCGCCCGTCATATCGTTGATGCGCTTGCCGAAGTCCTGCGCGTATTCGTGGAAGATATCCTTCGACGGCCAGGTGCTCTGGAACCGCATGCTGATCGGTCCCTGCGCCTTGACGACGGACGGTGCGGTGACCGCGGCAACGCCCGCCACGGCAGCGCCGCCCAGGAATTTGCGGCGGCTCGCAGTCGAATTACGCTCTTGGTGATTGGTCATTTTCAACGCCCTCCCCTTGATGTTGTTCGTCGCTGATTATTCAGCTTTTGGAAGTACTAACACCAGTACCCTCATCTTTAGTCTGTAACTATTTTGCGCGGACGACAAGCCGAATTCCGGCCGTGGGCCGGCCCACCTGTCGGTAAAAGCTTAGGAATTCCCAAGACCGGCCGACGGGCCGATCGCAAAGTCATAGAAAAACCCCGCGCCTTGCGGGCGCGGGGCAATGTTACGAGACCGCTACAGGCATAGAAATCACTTCACGATCATGCCGGTAAAGACGTAAGCCTGCAGCATCACAAGGATGCCGACCAGGCAGGCCAACGCGATCGAATGCTTGAAGACAAACCGCAAGATTGTGCCTTCATGCCCGAACCAGTTGGTCGCCGTGGATGCAACGACAATAGATTGTGCGTCGATCATCTTGCCCATGACGCCGCCTGACGAGTTTGCCGCGGCCATCAGGATTGGCGAGATGCCAAGCTGCGTGGACGTGATCTTCTGCAGGTTGCCGAACAGGATGTTCGACGCGGTATCCGAACCTGTCAGCGCGACGCCAAGCCAGCCAAGCAAGGTCCCGAAGAAGGGATACAGCACGCCGGTCGCTGCAAAGGCCAAGCCCAGCGTGGCATCGATCCCGGACAGGCGCGTCAGGGTACCGATGCCCAGCATCGCCGAGATGGTGATCAGCGAATAGGCGCAGACCCTGATGGTCTGACCATACGCTCTGACCAAGCCGGCGGGCGTGAAGCCCATCAGGAAGCCCGAGATGATCGCGGCAATGAGCATTCCCGAGCCGGTATACGAGAGCCAGGTGAACGAGAAGACCGCGCCTTCCTTAGTTGGCGTCGGGACGATCGGCGCAACCTTGTTGATCATGTTGTGCAGATCCGGAACCGCGTAATTCCAGGTCGCCCATGGATTGACCTGACCCTTGAACCAGTTTGTGCCCCACAGCAGCAGGATGGCGCAGACGATGATCCACGGCAGCAGCGACATCCATACCTGTGCGGTTGTCGGCTTCCGGGTGGACTTCGGTGGCGGCCGACCTACGGATGGATCGTGACTGCGCAGCGCCGGCGATGTCCAGATGACCTTCGGTTGCCAGACTTGCAGGAACAGCACGAGGCAGGCCATCGAGATCAGCGAGGCGCCGATATCCACGATCCACGGATTGATGAAGTTCGAAATCAGGAATTGCGGGATCGCGAACGACACGCCGGTGACCAATATGGCCGGCCAGATGTCCTTCATGCCCTTCCAGCCAGCGAAGGCCCAGATCAGCCAGAACGGCACGATCAAAGAAAAGAACGGGAGTTGGCGGCCGACCATGGCACCGAGCAAAAATGGATCGATGCCCGTCACGCTGGAAAGACCCTGAATCGGTGTGCCGAGCGCGCCGTAAGCAACGGGCGCCGTGTTGGCGATCAATGAGAGCCCGGACGCCGCCAGCGGCGAGAAACCAAGACCGATCAGAATCGCACCTGTCACGGCTACCGGCGTGCCGAAGCCGGACGCACCTTCGAAGAAGGCGCCAAACGAAAAGGCAATCAACAGCAACTGCAAGCGCCGGTCGGTCGTCACGCCACCGATCGTGTTTTGCAGCGTCTCGAACACGCCCTTCTCCACCGTCAGGCGGTAGAGAAAGATGACGTTGAGCACGATCCAGCCGATCGGGAAGAACCCGGTCACGATGCCGAGTACGGTCGCGCGCAGCGACATGTCGGCAGGCATCGTGAAAATGACAATCGCGACAAAATTCGCGACGATCAACGCAATAATCGCGGCGAAATGCGCTTTCACCTTGTTGGACGCGATGAGCAACAGCAGCGTCACAACCGGTAATGCCGCCGCGATTGTCGACAGGACCGAGTTATTGAATGGATTGTAGACTTGATTCCACATAACCGTATCTCCCCAGGTGCCGCCGGTTTTTTGCCCCCTTTTTATTGTCGAGTTGCCCGGCTGGTTTGCGCGCGAGGCGCGATCACCAGTTTGTAACGAACGGGGGCGACGGACAACGCCCGGCTGAAACTATGCTGGTGATATCGGCAGCGTGGAACAATGAACCTCCAGTAAAAACAATGAGATTCACTGGCAGTCTGTACTAAAGCAGCATAGGTCATCAGAATTGCGATCGGTTGCGCGACGTTTTGAGTGCTGCATCCGATATTGCCGGCACACATCAGGAGACTTTCCGTGAGAGGTATTTTCTCGACGCTCGCCATCGTGTGGCGAATTGCCAGCCCCTATTTCTATTCGGAAGATCGCTGGCCTGGCCGTATCTTGCTGGCGGCCGTTGTTGCGATCGAATTGTCGATCGTCGGGATCAATGTCCTGCTCAATTCCTGGAACAACACGTTCTACAACGCGCTGCAAGACAAGAACTGGAGCGCGTTTATTTATCAGCTCGGCTATTTTTGCGTTCTTGCCACCATCTACATTCTGCTGGCCGTCTATCAGCTTTATCTCAATCAATGGCTGCAGATTCGTTGGCGGCGCTGGTTGACGCAAAACTATCTCGACCACTGGCTGACCGGCGCCAATCATTACCGGATGCAACTCCTCGGAGACGCCGCCGATAATCCCGACCAGCGCATTGCCGAGGACGTCAAACAATTCATCGATGCCGGCACAACCGGTATTGGCGTTTTGCCGATCGGGCTTGGTTTGCTCAACTCCGTGGTGACGCTCGGCTCGTTTGCGATCATCCTGTGGAATCTGTCGGGAAGTGCTCCCCTTCAGCTGTTCGGCACCACCTGGAATATTCCTGGCTACTTGTTCTGGGCCGCGTTGATCTATGCGATTATTGGGACGGCCCTGACGCACTTGGTCGGCCGCGCACTCACCGCACTCAATTTCCAGCAACAGCGTTATGAAGCGGACTTTCGATTTAATCTGGTTCGCGTGCGCGAGAATTCCGAGCAAATCGCGCTGCTCGATGGCGAACCGGCGGAACGCGACCGCCTACTATTGCGATTCAGCAATGTCGTTGCGAATTGGCTCGCCATTATGACGCGACAGAAGAAGCTCACGTTCCTGACTGCCGGCTACAGTCAGGTCTCGTCGGTGTTCCCGTTCGTCGTGGTCAGTCCGGCCTATTTTGCGGGCTCGATCCAGCTCGGCGGTTTGATGCAGACGGCATCGGCCTTCGGCAGCGTGCAGGGCGCGCTGTCGTTCTTCATCACGGTCTATCGGCAACTTGCAGAATGGCTTGCCGTGGTTGAACGGCTTGCTGGATTCGATGAATCGATTGCGGCTGCGAAAGCGGCTGCGAACACGCCGCCTGTCATCAGTGTGGTGCCGGGTAATGCGAGCGCCGTGAGCTTCGACGACCTGGCCGTGCGGCTTCCGAATGGAAAGCCACTGGTCAGTGCCGACAAGATTTCGATCGAGCTCGGCGAGCGCGTGCTGGTGAGCGGACCTTCCGGCGCCGGCAAATCAACGCTGTTCCGGGCGCTTGCCGGCGTCTGGCCGTTTGGCGAAGGCACTATCACGGTGCCGAAAGGCGCGCGGATGATGATCCTGCCGCAGCGGCCGTATTTCCCGATCGCACCGCTTGCCGATGCCGTCGCCTATCCGGCCGAGCCCGGCAGCTTCGATGCCGGCCGCGTCGCGGAGCTCATTGCCGCGGTCGGCCTGCCCGCACTCGCCGACCGCATTGAAGAGGAGGCGCACTGGAACCGCATGCTATCGCTCGGCGAACAGCAGCGGCTCGGAATCGCGCGCGCGCTGCTCTATGCACCGGACTATCTGTTCCTGGACGAAGCAACCGCTTCGCTGGATGAGCCGGCGGAAGCCACCGTCTATCGGCTGCTTGAACAACGGCTCGCCAAGACGACTATTGTCTCGATCGGGCACCGCGCGACGCTTGCGGCTTTCCATCAGCGCCGGCTGGCGTTCAACCGGGACGGCGACCATTTCGCCGTGCAGGACGCGAAGCTTACGCCGGCGAGCTAAGGCAAAAACCTGGTCCAGCAAAAGAGAAAGGGCGGCGACCGGTCACGGTCGCCGCCCCTTCAGGGACAGACTTTAGGTCAGACTACTTCAGGCTGCCGAGCGTCAGGTCTGCCGACAGCTTGGCGATGAAGGTCGCACCGCACCAGCTCGAGCCTGCGCCGATGTTGATGGCGGTCTGATTCGAGATACCGGTTGCAGTCGGGTCGCTGGTAAAGGCGTTGCAGTCACCCTTGTTGAGATCGGTGTCGCTGTAACGCAGGTCGAGCGTGAACACTTTCCAGGTCAGGCCCAAGCCGACGTTCCAGGTATTGTAGTCCTTGTAGTTGATGCCGTTCGGGCTATTGGCAAGGCAACCCGAGCCCGCGACGCCGACCGCGCAGCCGTAGAACGCATCGCTGGTGCCCAGCCACTGATGGCCGAACTCACCCGACACGTACCAGCCGAATGGACCAAGCGCCATTTTCTCCGGTGCCGTGAACTTGATGGTGCCGGAGAGATATTCACCCTCGGCCCCAGTGTTGAGGAAGTTCGGCGAATAATAGAAGTTCGCGCCGAAAACCCAGTCGGTCCAAGTGTAAGCAGCTTTGGCATAAACTTCGTAGAAGCTGGCGACCGACTTGGCGACGTTGCCGTTGGGGAAGATTCCGCCCGGCTGGCAGCCCGGATCCAGGCTCATTGTCGGGCCGGTGCCATAGCAGGTTCCACCCGGATAGTAGTAGTACCAAAAGCCAAAATCGAAGGCCAAAGGACCGAAGGTCGGGCGAACGCCGCCATAGAAATCGATTTCGGCCGCCGCGTTGTTGGCGAACTTGATGCTCTCACCAGACAGGCCGGCGTAGAGCTGGAAGTTCGAATTGATGTTGTAGCGCGGCTCGAAATAAGCCGCGACCGACGGCTTATGCCCCGACTGGGTCACGCCGCGGAAGACGTAGTCATTCATCAAGGCCGCGCCGAAGGCGATATCCCACGGGCTCGGTTCCGCAGCCGGCGCCGCCTTGGCGGCTTTCACCGGCATGTCAGCCGCAAATGCGGGCACAGCGGCCGAGACCGCGAGCGCCGCAACAACCGACAACACAACTTTCTTCATTGAGTCTGCCCCTTTTAATTCGATCGGCCCGAAGTTCCGGCCGATCCCCTTTTCCTTGCGTCCAGAACCGCAGTTTTCCCCGGGCGGTGATGGGTCTGTACGCGTTTTGACTGCATTAACGCGTGAATTTAGACCTGTGGCGGCGCATCCCGGCAAGCCAAAAACGGTGGCAATTGCCGCCTTTTTAGGCGAATTGACCCCCTGTCGGTAGAAAGATGGCAGCTGTTGCGTGAATGTCACAAATTGGGATCGACAAGCGCCCTTTTGCCAGCGCCGAAGGTGGTATTTCCGGCCCCACGGGCCGGGTTTTCCACACCCCGGCGTTTGCAAACAAACGATTTTCAGGCCGATCCGAATCGACGTTTTTAAGCGGCGGCCGCCTTTTTGCGGTTGGCCTCCAGGCGCGAGTCGACCAGCGCAACGATCGCGTCAATCACCGGATGGCTCAGGCCCTTCTGCTTGGCGATCAGCTGCACCAGCTTGTCGGCGCGTTCGATATTCGGCGCGCCGTTTTGCAGCGCGCGCGCGGCTGACGCCGGACGCGTCAGGCTCTGCGCAGCCGCCGCATATTTTTCGAACGGCACAAGATCGCTCGGCGCCGCGCCAAGCTTGACGCAGAGATCAAACACGAAATTATAAACCGAGCGCGACTCCTCGATGTTCGTATGGACCGCCTCTTGCGCGGTGCGCATGCCGTCTTTGGTGATGCAGCGATAATTGCCGGCAAGCAGCATCGACCATTTTGCAAGCGGCACGAAAATGGAATCGTGCACGCGCAATTTGACCGGCAGTTCGATCTTGCCTTCCGGCGTATCGAAGCGCACGGCGTCGATGTCTTTCTCGATCTGGCGCAGGATTGCCGTGTGTAGGTCATTGTCGAACTTGGCGACCTTGAAATTTGTCGGCAACGTGACCTGCAATACGTTGACCTTTTCCTCGGGCGGGCGGATCGCCTGCGGATCGGGACTGCACAGCGTCAACAGGCCCGGCTCGAAATTGTCCCACACCGTGGGATCGGTATAGGCGGGCTTGAGCAAATCGTAGTTGAGGCCGGGGATGCGCTTCACATAAGGCAGCGGCGGCATGTTCATGATCGACATGCACGGCACTTTCGATTTCGCCACCGCGTCAAGCAGTTCGCGCACGCCGGGTGACCGATATTGCGGCTCCTGCATGGCGAGCCCGACCAGATCGTAATCCTTCGGGTTGACGCCGGCAGCGCCGCCGGCCGTGACCTTGCCGGGCAACTTGCGCGAGTCGATTTCGATCTGGTCCTTGCGACCCTTCACCGGCATGCGCACACGAAAACCTTCCGCGTTGATCAGGTCCGCTTCCGCCGGCAGGCAAATCAAATGGACGGAATGCCCGCCAAACATGATCTTGGAGGCAAGCAGCGACCCGTAGGACGCGCCCATGATCAGAATTTTGTAAGTCGCCGGCATTGCGGCCTCCCTTATGGCTTGTGCGTAAAAATCCTAAAGAGTTCCGGCCCTTAAGACCGGTCGTCTCTTGGTCCGCATGCTATGCGGACCGTCTTTTCGATGCAATCGGGGCCATGGTGCGTCGCGGCATCTGTCATACTTTCAAACCAACGGCGCTTGGCCGCTCACCACCGCGGTAAGCGCCTCCGGCACCGGGCCGCCAGTCGCCCAGTCGAGCAGTTCGACCGTATGCACAACCGGAATGCCGGTACCGGCTGCAATCTGTGTGATGCAGCCGATGTTGCCGGCCGCGATCACATCCGGTGCGACACTTTCGATGTTGGCGACCTTGCGCGCGCGCAGCCGCTCCGCCAGCGCCGGCTGAAGGATATTGTAAGTGCCGGCCGAGCCGCAGCACAGATGCCCTTCCGGCACGTCCTTTACAACAAAACCGGATCTGGAGAGCAGGCCCTTCGGCTCACGGACGACTTTTTGTCCGTGCTGCAGTGAGCACGCAGCGTGATAGGCGATCGTCAGTGGCATGGCCGTTCCGGTCTCCCGCAGGTCAAGCGTTGCCAGGTATTCGGTGATGTCGCGGGCGTACGCTGAAACCCGCGCGGCCTTGGTGGCGTAATGCAGATCGTTGCGCAGCATGAAACCGTAATCCTTGAGCGTCGTGCCGCAACCGGAAACGGTGACGAGAATGGCGTCGAGCCCCGCGCCATCGACCTCGCGGATCCACGCATCGATATTGTTGCGGGCCCGCGCCAGCGCTTCATCCTCGCGACCCATGTGGTGAGCCAGCGAACCGCAGCACGCTTCACCGGCCGCAACGACCACCTCGATGCCGTGACGATTGAGCAGGCGGATGGCGGCTTCGTTAGTCGAGGGCGCAAGAATCGGATTGATGCAGCCGGACAACAGAGCCACCCGGCCGCGCCGCGTCCCTTCCGCCGGATAAACTTTGCCGACGCGTTCAACCGGTGGCGCCGGCCTGCGGCGCGGCGTCAAGCGAATCATCGCCGCCATGCGATGCAGTCCCAGGAGATCGAGCACCGGCGCCAGCGGCCGCGCGACGAGGCCGGCAACAACGGCAAGGCGGAAAAGCGCCGGGTCAACCAGCACACGCGCGAGGAGCCCGCGAATGGCGCGGTCGGTGAGCGGGCGCTTGTACGTTTTCTCGATGTGCTCGCGCGCGTGATCGACGAGATGCATGTAGTTCACGCCCGACGGGCAGGTGGTCATGCAGGCAAGGCATGACAGGCATCGATCGATGTGCTTGACCACCTCGCGCGTGGCTGGCTGGTCATGTTCGAGCATCTCCTTGATCAGGTAGATGCGCCCGCGCGGGGAATTGAGTTCGTCGCCAAGCAGAACATAGGTCGGGCATGTCGCCGTGCAGAAACCGCAGTGCACGCAGGCACGAAGAATTTTCTCCGAGGAAGCGACCTGCGGATCGAGCAGCTGCGTGAGGGTGAAGTTAGTTTGCATCGGATATGCACAACATTCCAGTCGTCATGGCCGGACTTGTTCCGGCCATCCACGTCTCGCGGACCGCCACTCTGAAAGACGTGGATGCCCGCGACAAGCGCGGGCATGACGTGGAGAGGTAATTCACCACATTACACCCCCGCCCACATGCGGCCGGGATTGAGCACGGCCTTCGGATCGAAACTCTCCTTCACGCGCTTCGTCAGCGCATGCAACGCCGGCTCCTCCGGCGCGAAGACATCCATTGCCGCGCGCACCGCCGTGGGTGCGCGGACGAGCGTGGCATGTCCGCCAAGCGCGGCCGTCGCGCCGCGGATTGCGGCGGCATCCGGCTCGGCGGCAAACGGCATCGCCACCCAGATGAGGCCGCCGGCCCAGTCGTAAAACATCTGCGCCGCCGGCGTAATCGCGGCGGCAATCTCGTAGCCTTTGCTCGGCGCCACCGAAATGCGCCAGAGCGGGCGCGATCGCGCCGCCTCGGCGGCAAATGGCTGCACATTCCGGATGCTGCGCCACAAGGCGCGCGACTCTTTTTCATCGATCAGCGAAACCGGGCCAAATTCCTTCATGAGCTTGGCCAGCGCCGCCTTGCGGTGTTGGACTGACGGCGCGAAGCCTTCCAGTCTGAGCACGGTTGACGCTTCCGCCCGAGGCAAACCATCGAACCAAGACGCGACATGATCGGGGAGATGTGCAGCGCCCGAAACATCGCTCGACGAGCCCATCGCGGCGGCCATGGCGGCGCACGCACGCGCGTCGTTGAGTCCCGTCACAAGGACGGTCGCCTCGGTTTCTGTCTTCGGGAGAACCTTGACGGTGACATCGGTCATGGCGGCGAGCGTGCCCCAGGATCCCGCGAGCAACTTGCAAAGATCGTAACCGGTGACGTTTTTCACCACGCGGCCGCCGGACTTGATCGTCTCACCGCGGCCGGTGATGGCCGTCACGCCGAGGAAATGATCGCGCGCGGCACCGGCCTTGATGCGGCGCGGGCCCGACAGATTGGCGGCAATCGTACCACCCAGTGTGCCGCCATTCGCAGCGCCGCCCAGCAGCGGACCGTAGTCCATCGGTTCGAAGGCAAGTTCTTGTCTGTTTTTGTCCAGCAGCGCCTCGATCTCGGCAATTGGAGTGCCCACACGCGCGGACAGCACTAACTCCGCAGGCTCGTAAAGCGTAACGCCGGTGAGACCAGAGAGATCGAGCGTCAAATCGGTCTGGCTCGGCCGGCCGATGGCGCGCTTCGTCCCCTGCCCGGACAGTTCCAGCGCCTTGTCGTTGCCGAGCGCCCAACGCACGGCGTCCTCGACTTCCTTGCTGTCGCGGGGTTTGAGCGTGTCAGCCATGGAGACAACGAACTTTCCTCTTCACCTCTCCCGTAGGGAGAGGTCGGCGCACGAAGTGCGCCGGGTGAGGGGTTACAGCATACCGAGAGTCACTTGCCCCCTCACCCCAACCCTCTCCCCAACGGGGAGAGGGAGCTCTGCCGTGCTCGTGGCGCTGCTGCATTTTATCGTCGCGTCCTACTCCGCGGCCCGCGCGGTGGGTTCGCGCGCAAAGGCCGGCATGATCTCGCGCGCAAACCGGCGCAACTGGTCGACGCCACCGGCAAGCGTGAGCAACACATAACCGACTCCGGCGTCGCGCAGCGTTTCGATCATGCGGGCAATCTCGTCCGGGGTCCCGTAGAGCGCATTCTCTTCTGTCGCGCCTGCCTTGTCGGCATAGGCCAGCACATGGGCGCCCGGCTTGCCGCCGGGCATGCGCGACACGTCGACCGTGCGCTTGGTGTATTCAGCCTGGCGAACGAGTGCGGCTTCGGTGTCGGCCTTATCCTTCGCGACATAAAGTTGACGCGCGACCGTTACCATCATTGGATCGAAGCCAAGCCCGCTCGCCTCACGCTCGGCCCGGTAGATCGCGATGCGCTCGCCCAGCGTCGCAGGCGAAGCATATTGATCGAGGATGAGATTGAAGCCACGCGCGCCGGCCCGCTTGATCGTATGCGGATTGCCGGCGGCGACCCAGAGCGGCGGATGCGGGCGTTGTGCCGGCGGTGGCTCAACCACAACGTCCTCGAAATGCCAGAAGCGGCCTTTGTGAGAAAATCGCTCGCGCGTCGTCCACGCGCGCAGCATCACCTCGACCGCCTCCTCGAAGCGCGCTTCGGCTTCTTCCGGCGCAATCTGGAATCCCTTGAACTCGCTGTGCCGATATCCCTTGCCAATGCCGAGATCGAGGCGGCCCTTTGAGAGAAGATCGAGAGTCGCCGCTTCCTCGGCGAGCAGCACCGGATTGTGCCACGGCGGCACGACGACGGCGGTACCAAGCCGCAAAGTCGTGGTGCGCATCGCCAGCGCGGTCAGCAGCATCAGCGTGGAGGACACCTGGTTCCAGCCGCTGAAATGATGCTCGACCGAAAAGCTCGAATGAAAGCCGAGCGCCTCGGCTTCCACGTTGAAGTCGAGATAATCGAAAAAACCGCGGCCGGTCTCGGGACCGAAGCCTGGAATGTCGGCTTTGGGCGAACAGAACAGTCCGAAACGCATTAAATCACCCTCTCAGTCATTCCGGGACGGCCCGTCAGGGACGGACCCGGAATCCAGAAAGAACCTCGGTGCGCTTGTCTGGATTCCGGGTTCGCTCGCCATAGCGCGTCGAAGACGTGTGTAAGTGCGCTCATGGCTCGCGCCCCGGAATGACGGATAGTGTCGCATGACTAAAACCTTGGAATATCGGGGAACGGCAGCTTGCCGGCGTGCACGTGCAACCGGCCCAGTTCGGCGCAGCGATGCAGTTGCGGGAACACCTTGCCGGGATTGAGCAGGCCCTTGGCGTCAAAGGCGCACTTCAGGCGTTGCTGCTGATTGAGATCGATCTCGGAAAACATCACCGGCATCAGGTCGCGTTTTTCAACACCGACGCCGTGTTCACCGGTCAGCACCCCGCCAACTTCGACGCAGAGCTTGAGGATTTCCGCGCCGAATTCCTCGGTCTTCTCCAATTCGCCCGGCACATTGGCATCGTAGAGAATGAGCGGGTGCAGATTGCCGTCGCCGGCGTGAAACACGTTGGCGACACGCAAACCATATTTTCCCGAGAGCTCCCGGATGCGCTTGAGCACCAGCGGCAGCTGCGCGCGCGGAATAGTGCCATCCATGCAATAGTAATCCGGCGAAATGCGACCGACGGCCGGAAACGCGGCCTTGCGTCCCGCCCAGAACAGCAGCCGCTCGTCCTCGCTGCGCGAGGCCTTGCACGACACCGCCCGGCAGTCGCGCGCGATTTTTTCGACACGCTCGATCAAATGGTCGACTTCAGGCGCCGGTCCGTCGAGTTCGACAATCAACAGGGCTTCAACATCGAGCGGATAGCCGGCATGCACGAATTGCTCCGCCGCCGCGATCGCGGGCCCGTCCATGATTTCCATGCCGCCCGGAATGATCCCGGCGCCGATAATGCGCGAGACGCATTCGCCGGCGTCTTCCGACGACGGAAAGCCGACCAGAAGCGCGCGTGCGGTCTCCGGTTTCTTTAAAATTCGCACGGTCACTTCGGTGACCACGCCGAGCAGCCCTTCGGAGCCCGTAATCACGCCGAGCAAATCGTATCCCGAGGCATCGAGATGTCGGCCGCCAATGCGAAGGACTTCGCCGGTGATCAGCACGATCTCGCAGCCGAGCACATTATTGGTGGTCATGCCGTATTTCAGGCAATGCACGCCTCCGGAATTTTCCGCGACATTGCCGCCAATGGTGCAGGCAATCTGCGAGGACGGATCCGGCGCATAATAGAACCCTGCATGCGCAACGGCGTTGCTGACTGCAAGATTGGTGACGCCCGGCTCCGCAACAACAACGCGGTTGTCATAATCGACGTCCCGGATGCGGCTGAACTTGGCCATGCCGAGCAACACGCCGTCGGCGAGCGGAAGCGCACCGCCGGACAGCGAGGTGCCGGCCCCGCGCGGCACCACCTTGATGCCCTCATCGTGGCAATAGCGCAGAACCTCGGCGACCTGCTGGGTAGTCTCCGGAAGCACCACAACCATGGGCAATTGGCGATAAGCGGTCAGCCCGTCACTTTCATAAGGTCGCAATTCGCGCTCGGCGTCGATCACGCCCTCGCCCGGTACAATCGTCCGCAGGGCGGCGACAATACGCGCCCGGCGGCCCAATACGGCCTGGTCAGCCTCCGGCATTCTCACAGACACGGACGAAACTCCCGGCTCATTCTCAAGTCACGATACCAGCCATTTGACGCATTACACATAGGGCTGGCAAAACCTTACGGAAACCAGTCCGGGCCCGCCGGCGTTGGCCCCGGGGGCGTCTTAAAATCACAACGGGAGTAAATAATGAAACCAGTCCTTGCGGCGGCGATCGTTTTGGCCGCGTTGACTCAGGGTGCGCGCGCGCAAGATGTCGCCGCCGGCGAACAGTCATTCAAGAAATGCTTTCCCTGCCATTCGGTCGGTGAAGACGCGAAAAACAAAGTAGGCCCCGAGCTCAACGGATTGGACGGTCGCCACTCAGGTACGGCAGCCAATTACAACTATTCAGACGCAAACAAGAATTCCGGCATTACCTGGAGCGATGCGACCTTCAAGGAGTACATCAAGGATCCGCGCGCCAAGATTCCAAATACCAAGATGATCTTCCCGGGCATCAAGAACGAGAAAGAAGCTGACGATCTGTGGGCCTATCTCAAGCAGTTCGGCGCTGACGGGAAAAAGAAGTAAGATCGACCCGATAACAGACGCATGTCGGGCCTTTGACTTTGGTCAAGGCGGCGGCGGGGGCGACAGGCATCATGACACCGTCGAGCGTTTCGCTCGGTTAGGAGATCTACATCATGATCAAGGATATTGTCGTCAACCTCGGCCTCGGGACGCACGATCCCGCCGGCGATTATGCCATTTCGGCGGCGGAGGCCTTTGGAGCCCACGTGCTCGGCATCGCGGTCTCCTATGAGCCTGTGATCCCCGGTACGGTGATGGGTGGCATTCCACCCGAAATCATTGAAAGTCAGCGTTCGGAATCAAACAAAAAAGCCAGCACCGCTGTCAGCCGTTTCGAGCAGGCGGTCAAACGCACTGGTGTTTCCGGCGAGACGCGCACCATCAGCGCCAGCATTTCCGGCGCCGCCGACCAGATCGGCCGCATGGGCCGGCGTTTCGACCTGGTCATCGTGGGTCAACCGGAACGGCAGAAATCCTTGCCCGATGAAGTCGTCGACGAGGGTGTGCTGTTTGAATCCGGCCGGCCGGTAATTTTCGTGCCCTTCATCCAGAAAGGCGGAATGAAGCTCGACCGCATCATGGTGTGCTGGGATGGCAGCCGGGCGGCCGCGCGCGCCATTGCCGACGCCATGCCGTTTATGAAAAAGGCCAAACAGGTCGAGATCGTCATCGTCGCCGACAAACCGGGAAAGAAAGATGAAATGCCCGGTGCCGACCTCGCTCAGCACCTCGCACGGCACGGGCTCAAGGTGGACGTCAAGCGGATCACATCACCCGAGATCGACGTGCCGTCCACGATCCTCTCTTACGCGGCTGATTCCTCCGCCGATATGATTGTGATGGGTGGGTACGGGCACTCACGCTTGCGCGAATTTGTGCTCGGCGGCGCAACCCGCGGCCTGCTCGAGGCGATGACGGTTCCGGTGCTGATGTCGCATTGAATATTTCTGTCGTCCCGGGCGAGCGTCAGCGAGGCCCGGGACCCATACTCCGCAGTCCCTCGATAAGGTAGGGGCTATGGGTCCCCGCCGGAGCCTGCACTCGGGCCGGCGAAGCCGGACCCGGGGTGCGGGGACGACAGTGGAGAGGGCTCCCTTGCTCGAAAACCACGTCACGTTGCGCGATGGAGAAAAGGTATTCCTCCGGCCACTCAAGCCAGAGGACGCCGCGCTTTATCCCGACTTTCTGGCCGAAGTGACACCTGATGATCTCCGCTTGCGTTTCTTCGCACCGATGCGGGAGGTCAATCCCGAGCTGATCGACAAGCTCATTCATTACGACCCGGAACACGCCATGGCTTTCATTGCCATTGCGGAGGTGAGCGGCCGCATGCTCGGCGTTGTGCGCCTGCACGATGACCCGAACGGCGAAGGCGGCGAATTCGCCATTCTCCTGCGTTCGCAACTCAAGGGTCATGGTTTGGGCTGGCTGATGATGAAGCACATGATCGCCTACGCCCAGGAGAAAGGCCTCGACACCGTGCACGGGCAGGTGCTGGCTGAAAACGCCACCATGCTGCAGATGTGCGTCGAGCTCGGGTTCCAAGTCGTTGAAGACACCAGCGAACGGGGCGTGAAAGTCGTCACGCTGCCGCTGCACGAATTACCGGCACTCACCGCGCACTGAATTTCCATTTGTCATTCCGGGACGGTCCGTCAGGGCCGGCCCGGAATCCAGACACAAAGCCAGAAGTTGTTTCTGGATTCCGGGTTCGCTCGCCATAGCGCGTCGGAGGCGCGCGTAAACGGCTCACAGCTCGCGCCCCAATGACTCCAACTACGGCAGCACGCACTGTGCGACGAGGCCGCGCGCGCGCGCATCCACGACGCCCAACGATCGCAATGCAAGCAACGTGATTGTCTGCACCGCCTCACGCGCAGCGCCGGCATCAGTCGCGGCAGGCGGCGCCAGCGGTCCGAGCAGTCCCTCCAGCACCGCGCCCAGAATTGCAGGCGCAGCGACGCGTGCGTCCTGATCCGGAAGATGGCCGCCAGCGATGGCCGTGCGGATGCGCATTTCGAGTTCAGTCGCCAGCGCGCGCCGGAATTCCAGCCGCAAGGCATCGATATCGGCATCGACCGGTTCGGCGATCACCGCCCAGGCAAGCCCGCGCTCATGCAGTGCGCGCGAGGCAAAGGTGGCGAGACAGGCGGCCAGCGCCGAGAGGGGACCCGGCGCAGCATCGGCCGCGGCGCGCATGGCCGCGACCTCGCGATCCGCACTGGCCGAAATCAGCTCGGCGACCAGGTGCGCCTTCGAGGGAAAGTAGCGGTAGACGGTGCCGGCCGCGATGTCGGCTTTGTGCGCGACGGCCGCGATTTGCACGGCGCCCATGCCACTTTCTCCGGCGATCGAGCGTGCGGCATCGACGATCGTCTGCTCGCGCGCGGCAAGGCGGCGGACCACATTTTCCGTGCGGCGATAGGCCATGAAACGAGTGAACGATGATTCACCCTAACAAGGCAAGCACCTATTCTGTTTCTGTCGTCCCCGCGAAGGCGGGGACCCATACCCCGCAACCGGTCAGGTGAGCAACCTGGCTAGATCCTGCCAATCCAAATTGTTTTCTTCGATCAGTCGAATTTTCCAGTCGCGATTCCATTTCTGGAGTTGTTTCTCACTTGTGATTGCCACGTAAACCGTTTCAAACTTCCCGACGTGTACCAGCTGATACACTTTGTATTTCTTCGTAAAACTATCGGCTGTCCCGGCACGATGCTCTGCAAGCCGCCGCGACAAGTCGTTCGTTACCCCAATATACAGAGTGCCGTGTCGACCGCTCGAAGGGATGTAGACGAAATATTCTGCCATTCACCGCGGTTAGTGGTTATGGGTCCCCGCCTTCGCGGGGACGACTCTTCACTATTTTTTCCCCCCAGCACCCGCCAGCGATTTTTCCCGAATGCTGGTCAGCGTTGCGCTCGGTGTAATCGCCTCCGGGTCGATCTTGAGGTGGATGATCGACGGCTTGCCGGAAGCGCGCGCGGCCGCGAAGGCAACCGGAAAATCCGCCGTCTTCTCCACCACCGCACCGTAGCCGCCGAACGCAAGCGCGTAGCCGACAAAATCCGGGTTGCGCAGATCGGTCGCGATAACGCGGCCGGGATAATCGCGCTCCTGATGCATGCGGATGGTGCCGTAGATGCCGTTATCGGCCACCAGCACGATCACCGGCAACTTGTACTGAACGGCGGTCGCGAAGTCCTGTCCGGTCATCAGAAAGTCGCCGTCGCCGGCAACACATATGACCGGACGGTCCGGGTAAAGCGTCTGCATCGCCAATGCGGCGGGCAAGCCGTAGCCCATCGAACCCGAAGTCGCGCCAACGAGCCCGCCGAATTTTCGCACGCGATAAAATCGGTGGACCCAACCGGAGAAATTACCGGCGCCCTGCGTGATGACCGCGTCGGGCGGCAGGTTGTCACGCAGCCAGACCATGATCTCGCCGAGATTGACCGCGCCCGGCACCGGGGTCGCCTTCTCCCCCCAGGCGAGATAGTCGGCATGCGCGGTGTCGCTTTCGCCACGCCAGGCAATGTCCTTGGGCGCCTGCAGCTTTTCCAGCGCAATGCAGAATGCCGTCGGCGCTGCGTTAATCGCAAGATGCGCGTGGTAGACGCGGCCCAGTTCTTCCGCGCCCGGATGCACATGCACGAGCTTGATCTGCGGTTCGGGGATATCGAACACGCTGTAGCTTTGCGACGGCATTTCGCTGAAGCGTCCGCCGACAAGAAGCACCAGGTCGGCGCCCTTCACGCGCGCAAGCAATTTCGGATTTGGCCCGATGCCGAAGTCACCGGCGTAACAGGGGTGCAACGCATCGAACAAATGCCCGCGCCGAAACGTCGTGGCGACCGGCAGCGCAAAGCGCTCCGCAAACCGCATCATGGCGAGCGTTGCCTGCTCGGTCCATCGGCTGCCGCCGATGAGCGCGATCGGGCGTTTGGCGGCGGCCAGTAAATCCCCCAACCGGCGCATATCGGATTCGCCCGGCCAGATCTCTACCGGCTCAAACGCAGTCGCATCGGGCACCGAAACGCGCTCGCGCAACATGTCCTCCGGCAGCGCGATCACCACCGGTCCAGGGCGCCCGTTGCACGCGGTATGAAATGCGCGCGACACGATTTCCGGAATGCGCGCGGGATCATCGATCTCCGTGGCCCATTTCGCCATCGTGCCGAAGACCGCGCGGTAGTCGAGTTCCTGGAACGCCTCTCGCTCGCGCATCTCGCGGCCAACCTGGCCGACGAACACGATCATCGGTGACGAATCCTGGCGGGCAATGTGAATGCCTGCCGACGCATTGGTGGCGCCGGGGCCGCGCGTGACGAAACAGACGCCGGGCCGGCCGGTTATCTTGCCGACCGTTTCAGCCATGATGGCAGCGGCACTTTCGTGACGGCACACCGTCAGCTTGATGTCGCTGCCATAAAAGGCGTCGAGCGCGGCAAGATAACTTTCGCCGGGCACACAGAACGCATGACGCACGCCCTGGATCGACAACTGGTCGATCAGGATTTCGCCGCCCGTGCGAGCGTTGTCCTTGCCGCGCATCGACGTCACTTCACGATTTTCGCCGGGGGAATTTTCGGCGAGAACGGCGCCGGCGTCATCAGCCAGTTCGACTGTTCTATCACGTTGCCGGCCTTGGCGTTCTCGGCGAGGAAATGTTTCCAGTCCGGATCCTGCATCATCTTCGCGCGCTTCTGTTCGCGGTCGCCGGCGCTCTCATAGACCCATCCATGCACCAGCATATTGAGCTGGCCAGTTTCACTCACCAGGTAATAATGCGGCTCACCCATGTAGCGGAGCTGCACCGGATAGGCGAGCTTGCTGTAGAGGTCGAGCTGCGCCGGCACCCTGCCCGGCAGAATCCGATACGCGCGATGATCGATGAGCACTTCGCTCCTCCCTTGAAAAAAGCCGCCTGATGCGACGGTCAGGCGCGCACTCTTCCGGCAAGGGCCGCCCCGGTCAATAGGTTGGGAGCTGCAAGCCGCGAATGCAGGCGCGGCGATATTGCGGTTCAGGTGGCGGGTTCGACGGCGGCAACCTGATAAGTGTGCATCTCGCCGTCTTCGTCGCGAATGGAAACATATTCGCCGGGCTGGAATGCATGCGCGCCGAAGCGATAGCCGCTTTCGTCGTCGTCCTCGGCGGTCTGATCGTAGTCGAAGACCCAGCGCGCGTGCTCGGGCCCGCCTGGCCTGTGAACCAGGAAGCCGAGTTCATCGGGCTGTCCTTCCCAGAACCGCCGCACGCGGCAATGATCGCGGTGCTGCTTCCAGAGCGCCGCATCGATATGGTTCTTGCCGTCGAGCGGCGCAACAAATTCGTAGCCGTTCCGCGTTGAGCCCTGTGGGAACTCCTTGGAGCGGGCAAGATTGAGCCGGATGCGCTTGAACGTATGTGGCAGGGTGGTCACGGGCGGTCTCCTTGGCCTCTGTATTGCAACCCATCATGCCAAAATTCGGAAAGGGCGTTTTGATCTGGATCAGCCCGAACAAACGCGCGCGGCCTAGGTTTTCGTCATGCCCGGCCTTGTGCCGGGCATCCACGTCTTCTCGCATTTACGAAAGGCGTGGATGGCCGGGACAAGCCCGGCCATGACGGCTAAGGAGCCGTGGCATGGCCAATGATGCACAACAGGCAGTCATCGACTTTCTTGGCGATCCCGCCAGCCATGGTGGCATGCCGGTTAAGCGCATCGACACCCATGCCGCATCAGTTTTTCTGGCCGGTGATCGGGCCCTCAAGATCAAGCGCGCCGTGCGGTTTCCGTTCCTCGATTTTTCGACGCTCGAAAAGCGCAAGAAAGCCTGTGAATCCGAAATTGCGGTCAACCGCGACTTTGCGCCGGCGATCTATCGCGGGATTGTCGCGATTACACGTGAGGGCAGTGACAGGCTCGCGATCGGCGGCAAAGGCGAACCGGTCGAGTGGGCCGTCGAAATGCGCCGTTTCGACGAAAGCCAGACGCTTGATCATCTGGCTGACGCCGGTCGCATCGACGATGCCCTAGCCGATGCACTAGGCCGCGCAATCGCGGCGGCGCACAGGACGGCGCCGACGGTAGTCGACGCAAATTTTTCCGGCACGCTTGCCAAAATTATCGCGCAGAACGAGACGGAGCTTGCGGCTGAGCCGGACTTGTTCTCACTCCAGGATCTGCGGGCGCTTGCCGCTGCAGCGCGGGCTGCATTCGAGCGCGTGAAACTGTTGCTGGACGCGCGCGAGCGCGCCGGTCTTGTTCGCCGCTGCCATGGCGACCTGCATCTCGGCAATATTGTGCTGATCGATAAAAAGCCGGTGCTGTTCGACGCCATCGAATTCGACGACCGTATCGCCACCGGCGACGTGTACTACGATCTTGCCTTCCTGCTGATGGACCTGATCGAGCGCGGATTTCCTGGCGCCGCGAATATTGTGCTCAACCGGTATTTAACGGACACGCAGCGCCTGCATGATCTCGATGCACTGGCAGCACTGCCGCTGTTCATGTCGGTGCGTGCTGCAATCCGCGCCAAGGTCACAGCCGCGCACCGCCGGCGGGGCGACGCACGCGCGGAACTGACGGAGCGCGCACGGGCTTATGCCGCGCTCGCACAAAGTTTGTTGGAGCCCGCAAAGCCGCGGCTGATCGCCGTCGGCGGCCTTTCCGGGACGGGCAAGTCGTTACTCGCCCGCGTGCTGGCGCCCGCGCTCCCGCCTTCGCCAGGCGCCGTAGTGTTGCGCAGTGATGTCGAACGCAAATTGCTGTTCGGCGTCGCCGAGACCGAGCGGCTGCCGGAGAGCGCCTATGCGGCGGACGCAACCGCCAAAGTCTATGCAAGCCTCGTCGAGAAGGCGCGCCGCGCCACCGCAGCCGGGTATTCGGCGGTCGTGGATGGCGTCTTCGCACTGCCCGCCGAACGCGCGGCACTCGAAAAAGCCGCCGGAAGTGCCGAATTTCAGGGCCTTTTCCTCACGGCCAGCCTCGAAATCCGCATCGCCCGCGTCGGCACCCGCGCCGGCGATGCATCCGACGCCGATGCGAGCATCGCGCGCATGCAGGATCAGTTCGACCTCGGGCGCATCACATGGTCAAAAGTTGACGCTTCGGGGACTGCCGAAGACACGCTGATCCGCGCCCGGGCGATGTTGAAGCTTGATTGAAGCAGCTATGCGTTGGGCGACCCGCAGTCCCGCCGACCGCCCTCTTGGCCTTGCCCACAAAATCAATGCATAGCTTCTTCTGCGAGATGCTCCTGCCAGCCGGTTCAGCGCGATGAATGCCGCCAGATCCCGAACCTTCTCCGCGCGCCACCTCGCGGTCGGGCTTGCCGGCTACTGCGCCTTCATCAATCTCTATTCCCCGCAGTCGATCCTGCCACTGCTGTCGCAGGAATTTCATGCCACCGCGGCCGAAGTTTCCACCATCATCACCGTCAGCACGCTGGCGGTTGCGCTGACCGCGCCGTTCACCGGTGCAGTTGCCGACGTGCTGGGCCGCAAGCGGGTAATTGTGGCGGCGATGTTCGTGCTGGTCATCCCCACCTTGATGGTCGCGTTCGCGACAAACCTCCCGCAGCTCATCTTCTGGCGCGCAATACAGGGACTGGTGCTGCCGCCTATCTTCGCGGTGACCGTTGCCTATATCGGCGACGAATGGTCGACCAAGGAGGCAACCACCGCCGCCGGCATATACTCATCGGGCTCGAGCCTTGGTGGCTTCAGCGGGCGGCTGGTCACCGGATTCTTCGCCGACCTGATCGGATGGCGCGCGGGTTTCGCAGCACTCGCCGCGATCGCATTTGTCGGCGCGATTGGCGTCGCCCTCTTGCTGCCGCCTGAACGCCGCTTCGTCCGGTCACGAGGACTGCTCGCCTCCAGCCGCCAGATGCTGGCGCATTTCCGCAACGGGCAACTGCTCGCGACCTACGCGGTCGGTTTCGGCGTTCTGTTCAATTTCATCTGCACCTTCACCTTCGTCAGTTTTCACCTTGCCGCCGCGCCTTACAATCTCTCGGCCAGCTGGCTCGGCGCGATTTTCGTCGTCTATATCGTCGGCTCCGTACTCACGCCCTGGACCGGCTGGGCGGTCGGCCGGTTCGGGCGCCGGCATTTCATGGTGGGCGTGATCGCGGTCTGGCTTGGCGGGATTGCGCTGACACTCGCACCTTCCCTGCCGCTGATCATCGCCGGCCTCGCGCTTGGCGCCGGCTGCGGCCTGATCTGCCAGGCGGTATCGACCGGCTATGTGACAACCACGGCCAAGGCGGGCCGGTCATCCGCGGTCGGCCTCTATGTCACATCTTTCTATACAGGAGGCAGCTTCGGCGCGGCGATCGGCGCCTTCGCGTGGACGCTGGGTGGCTGGTCGGCCTGCGTTGCCTTGGTCGCCGCGATGCTCGTGATCATGGCGGCCATTGTCATGTTCGCCTGGACCGGCACAACGCGCCGCGAAACGCCGAGCCCGATCGAGCCCGCTTAGCCCGCGCTGGCGTGCCAGACCGGCGCATACCCGCGTTTGAGCACATCGAGAATTGACGGCGGCGTGAGCACGTCGGCTTCTGTGCCACGCCGGCGCGGGATCGATCCTCCGTAACCCGTCGGAGTCCACTGCAACAGGCGCCTCCCCCGGACGGCGTAAGCGTGGTCCGCAATCGCGATCATCGCGCCGTCGGGAAGTACATCGAGCTTCCGCACATGGGCACGTTTGGCCACGCCAACCAGCCGCTCGGCATGAAGCACGGCGTCCATTACGGGTGCCGTCGCGCGCTTCTTCTTGCCCGCAAACAACAACGCGAAGCGTTCGGCATCCTTGCGCCGGCATTCGAAACAAGGCCGGTGTCCGGCGGCGAAAGCTATCACCTCATCGAGGAAGAACAGCTCGGTGTAGCCATCGCCCCACACGGTGCGATGGCGATCGTTGAATTCGAGCTTGCAGCAAATCCATTGCTTCGATGTCCAGCGCCGTCTGCCGAGTTCTTGGCTATCATCGTGCAGCCGCCCGCCACGATTGCCCATCAATGTCCCGTGTGCGGACGTGGAGAACAATTCGCCGAAGGGTGAGACGCGCGATTGAAGCGGCATCCTCGCAGCATAGCATTTCAAAAGCCGGTTGCACGCACCAGCGCGGCGGCAACGAGGCCGGCCGCCACGGCGGCGAAGTCGTTGCGCAGCGCGACCATGGCGAGCAAGGCGGCGCTCACCGCGGCCAGTGCGCTGACGCCGCCATGGACCAGCAGCGGCGCAATGGTTGCCGCGATGATCGCACCGGGCAGCGCGTCGAGCATCTTGCGCGAGCGCGGGCCGATCCTGACGCGGCCGATCAGCCAGAAGCCGCCGGCACGCGAGAGATAAACGACGACCGTCATCACCGCGATGACGACGGCGTAGCCGAGCGGGTCGTGGCTATTCATCGGCAAGGCCTCCCGCAATGCTGCCAGCGAGACCGCCGAGCACGACATACCAGAAGCCGCCCAGCGTGAGGTCGGCTGCCACTGCCACCGCGCCGCCCACTGCCCAGCCGACCGCCTTGCGCGGGCCTTGCCACAACGAAACCAGCATCGCGGTGAAGAAGGCGGGGATCACCATGTCGAGACCGAAGCGATGCGGGTCGGCGGCCGCGCCAAGCCAGTAGCCCGGCGCAGTCGAGACGACCCAGGTCACGTAGCAGGTTGCGGCGCTGCCGATGACGAAACCGGGGTCATTGCCGCCTTCCCGCTGATAGCGGATCGAGAGCAGCCAGGGCGGCTCCACCAGGAAATGCAGGAACGGATACACCTGCGCGGGCGACAGGCGGCTCAGCAGCGGTCGCATCGCCGCGCCGATCAGCAGGAAGCGCGAGCATATGACGGCGGTGACCGCGGCGATGGCGGTCACGCTGGCGGCGGTCAGCTCGCGCGGCCAGGCGTCGACCACGATGATCTGCGCTACACCGGAAAAGACGATCGCGCTCATCGCCACCGCGTCGAACAGGCTGAAGCCCTGCCGCGCCGCGACGGTGCCGAACGCCATCCCGAAGGCAAAAAGCCCCGGCATGAGAGGAAAAGTCGCGATCACGCCCTCGCGGAAGGCGCCGAAGGACCAGCTGGGTTTGGGGGATTCATTCATCCGGGCGACGCGTAACGCAGACCGGCGCGCCGGTGAAGCCCCAAAACAAAACGCCCGCCATGCGGCGGGCGTCGCATTCCTGTCATGGCCGGGCTTGTCCCGGCCATCTCGCTTAGGGAGGCACTTTTGCCCTCCTGAGCGGGGTCACCGGGACAAGCCCGGTGACGACCAAATGGCTCAGCCTTGCGGCTGCGGGGCGACTTCGCCCGTGGGCGCATCGGGCCGCGGACGCGGTTTGCCGGACGGCGGCACCGCGGACGACCGCGGCGTGGTTGGCTCGATGACGAACTCGCGAACCGGACGCTTGCCCGCGATCAGATCGATGATCTCGTCGCCGGTGAGCATCTCAAATTCGAGCAGGCCTTTCGCCAGTACTTCGAGGTCGGCGCGCTTTTCCGTGAGAATCTGCGTCGCTTCCGAATAGCCGGCCTCGACCAGCTTGCGAACCTCGGCGTCGATCGTCTGGGCGGTCGCTTCCGATATGTTCTGCTGGCGCGACACCTGGTAGCCGAGGAACACTTCGTCCTGGTTCTCGCCGTAAGCGACCGTGCCGAGCTTGTCGGACAGGCCCCAGCGCGTGACCATCAGGCGTGCAAGCTTGGTCGCCTGCTCGATGTCGCTGGCCGCGCCGGAGGTCACTTTCTCCCGGCCGAACACCATTTCCTCGGCGACTCGTCCACCCATCATGATGGCCAGACGCGAGGTCATTTGCTCGCGGCTCATCGACAGCTTGTCGCGCTCTGGCAGCTGCATCACCATGCCGAGGGCACGGCCGCGCGGAATGATGGTGGCCTTGTGCACCGGATCGGTCGCCTTGACGTTAAGCGCGACGAGAGCGTGGCCGCCTTCGTGATAAGCGGTCAGCATCTTTTCTTCATCGGTCATCACGAGTGACTTGCGCTCGGCACCCATCATGACCTTGTCTTTGGCGTCTTCGAATTCGGCTTGCATGACCATGCGCTTGTTGCGACGCGCTGCCATCAGTGCCGCTTCGTTGACAAGATTCATCAGGTCGGCGCCGGAGAAGCCCGGCGTGCCGCGCGCGATGGTCTTCAGGTTCACGTCAGGCGCCAGCGGCACCTTGCGCACGTGCACTTTCAAAATGCTTTCGCGTCCGACCACGTCCGGATTCGGCACCACCACCTGGCGGTCGAACCGACCGGGTCGCAGCAGTGCCGGATCGAGCACGTCCGGACGGTTGGTGGCCGCGATCAGGATGATGCCCTCGTTGGCCTCGAAGCCATCCATCTCGACCAGCAACTGGTTGAGTGTCTGTTCGCGCTCGTCATTGCCGCCGCCGAGTCCGGCGCCGCGATGACGGCCGACCGCATCGATTTCGTCGATGAAGATAATGCACGGTGCATTCTTCTTCGCCTGCTCGAACATGTCGCGCACGCGGCTGGCGCCGACGCCGACGAACATCTCGACGAAGTCGGAGCCCGAAATCGTGAAGAACGGCACATTGGCTTCGCCGGCAACGGCGCGCGCAATCAGCGTCTTGCCGGTGCCCGGCGGGCCGACCAGCAATACGCCACGCGGAATGCGTCCACCGAGACGCTGGAATTTTCCGGGGTCGCGCAGGAATTCGACGATCTCCTGCAGGTCCTGTTTCGCCTCGTCAACGCCGGCGACATCTTCGAAT
Organism: uncultured Alphaproteobacteria bacterium; assembly: GCA_963735285.1. Taxonomy (GTDB): domain Bacteria; phylum Pseudomonadota; class Alphaproteobacteria; order Rhizobiales; family Xanthobacteraceae; genus Pseudolabrys. The sequence goes on from CAVTKN010000002.1 coordinate 172,456, forward strand.
GTCACGCGGCCATGCGCTTCAGCCAGGAGCTTGGCGCGCGACTTGCCGAAGCCGAGCGCCTTGCCGCCCGCACCTTGCATCTGGCGCGACAGGAATATCCACACACCGATGAGCGCGATGAACGGCAGCCACGACACCAGCAGCGACACAAACCACGGGACGTTGTCGGACGGCGGCCGCGCGGTGATCGAAACGCCCTTTGAATAAAGTTTCTGCACCAGGCCGGGATCGTTCGGCGCGTAAGTCTGGAAGCTTGTGCCGTTAGCGAAAGTGCCGTGAATGTCCGGCCCCTGAATCACGACATCGCGCACGCGACCCTGGTCGACCTCGGACAACAACTGCGAGAAGGAAATGTCCTGCGCGGTGGTGCGCTGGCCCGGGTTCTGAAACAGCGTGAACAATGCCAACAGGAGCAGGACGATGATCACCCAGAGGGCGAAATTTCGGAGATTAGCGTTCATCAGGCGTCCTGACCCCGCCGCGCGCGAGCCCCGCGGCCGTGTGTTTTGTGCATCCGGTTCGTGGCGACTTCACGTCCGACCTGCTGACCAATGTAGGCAGCACGAGCCCCCATGAAAAGGCCTCGAATCTTAATATTCTAGCGCTTTTTAACCTGCCTCGCTTGATCCGGTCGGCGTTTGGTTAAGAGGATGCGACGGCGCGGGGGGGCCCTTTCGACCATTATTTGGCGTCCGGCGAGCGTCACAACCGCACCGGCCAGACTGCGACGGAAACGCCCATCGCCAGCATTCTGGGCCTCATCGAGCGCTAATTTGAGCGCCTCAAGCTTCCCAAGTTCGACGGGCCCTTCGTCGCCCACTTTGGCAACCAGGCGGCCCAGCAAGCGCAATGCGATTTCGGCGGGCAGTTCGGCAAATCGCCGGGCTTCGAGTGCAACCGTGTCTGGGCGTGGCATGTCGACCACCAGGGTAGCGGCGCGATCAACCGCGGCCTCGATTGCGTTCTCCGCGCGCCTAAGACGGCCCGCAAGTTTCGCCAGCCGGCCGGCATCGAGGCCTTCGTCCGCCAGCGCGCGCATCAGTCCGCGCAAACGCACGCGTGTAAATTTCGGATCCCGATTCGAAGGATCCTCCGCGTACGCAATTTCTGCGGCGCGCAAGGTTGCAACCAGCCGCGCCTTGCTGATGTCGAGCAACGGCCGCACCAAAGTGATCGCGCGTTCGCCGTCGATGGGAAGCTTCGCCATCCGTGTCATGGCGCCGAGACCGGTGAGGCCGCTACCGCGACTCATGCGGATCAGCACTGTCTCCGCTTGGTCATCGAGCGTATGTGCGGTGAGAATGTGCGTGGCACCGGCCTTGCGGGCGGCGCTGCCAAGCAGATGGTAGCGCGCCGCACGCGCCGCATTTTGCAAACCGGCCGACGGCTTGCGTCCGGTCCAGCGCAGCGTGCGATGAGTGATCTTGAGCTTGCGCGCGAGACGCGCGACCGCCGCTGCCTCGTGCTTGGCTTCCTTGCGCAGGCCGTGATTGACGGTGACCGCGATCAGCCTTGGCTTCTTCTTGAGGGCGTCACGCCAGCGCGCTGCGAGCAACATCAACGCCGTCGAATCCGGCCCGCCTGACACGGCAAGCACCAGCACCGGAAATGCCTGCAAACCGGAAAAGAGCGCTCTGGCTTCCGTCGCCGAAATTGCCGTCGATTTTTGCGCAGACATGATCGCACCCGAAACCCAGCCCCGCCCCCGATGAAATCCAGGGCGGTTTCGGATCACACCTTAGCAGTGGGCGCGTTTTTGTTCCTGCGTGACGCCGCGTTTCACGCCGGCAGACGCTCGCGGATACTTGCGGCCGATTTCGGCCAGCGTGGCACAGGCAGCTTCATTCTGGTTCATGGCGGCCAGCGACTGGCCCAGGCGGAGCAGCGCATCAGGCGCCTTGCCCGCGCGCTCGAATTTCGTCGAGACGCCGAGGAACGATTCCGCCGCATCGCGATAGCGCTGCTGCTGGAAGAGACTTTCGCCCAGCCAATATTGCGCATCCGGCACCAAACGTTCGTTCGGATATTTCCCGACGAAATCGCGAAAGGCCTGTTCGGCCAGGGCGTAGTCTTTATGCAGGACGTAGCCGTAGGCCATGTCGTACTCGTCCTGCGGCGTGGCCGAAGGCGGAAGTGTCGCGAGCTGCGGCCCGGCCGGCACCGCATTGCGTGCTTGTGGGGGCGGCGCCGCGCTTTGCGATGCCGGCAGCGACATCGGCGCCGCGGATGCGACAGTCGCCGGCGGCGGCGCCATTGGCGGCGGTGCGCCTGCTTGCGAAGGTGCGGGATCGTTTCCGGCGAGCGTCGATAGATCGAGCGGTGCGCCGGCGGCGCGGCCACCCGGGGCTCCGACCGACGGTAAGTTACCCTGCCCCTGTTCGGGCGCCGCGATGGCGGCCTGGTTTCCCAAGGTGCGCGGCGCACCCGGCGCGTCCGGATGTTGCGATGGATCGAACACGTCGGAACGGCGGCCCGGCGTCGATGGCGGCTGGCCACCGGGTCCGTTGCCGGGCGCTGCACCGGGCGCCACGCCGGGCGATCTACCAGGTGTCGTAGGCGCGATCTGTGACGGCGCGGCGCCGCCTCTGCCGCCCATCTGCTGGAAGCGGTATTCGGTGTCGTCCTGCATACGCTTGAGCTGCAACTCAAGCTGCTGGTTACGATACTGCAGTTGCTCGATGGTGCCGGTGAGCTGCCGCAGCGTGCCTTCCATACGATCGAGCCGGACGGCCATGTCGCCGGGATCCGACTGTGCTACCCGGCCTTGCGGCTGCGATTGCGGTTGCGGCGCCGCGCGCGATTGGCCCTGAGGCTCACCGCGGCTGAAAAGATTGTCGAGGAAATTGCCGGACGAACGCTCTTGCTGTGCCAGCGCAGGGCCGGCCAGAAGGAACGACAGCGCGGCAAAAGCCGCGAAAGAAAACGTCGATTGTGAACGCGTCATGTCACATGAAATCCGGCAGTAGCCCCTTTGGCCCCATTGGCCGGATTGGCGTAGCATAAGGCCGGCTGCGTCGAAATTGTGACTGTGGGCCGTGCAAATGCCCGTTCTTTCACGGGACTTCTGTCATCGTCAGGACGGAACAGGTGTCCGGCAGAAGCCGGGCACCCGTTTTCCTTGTTCCGCGGCAGATAGCTAGGAGCTGGCCCCGAGCACCGTGACCGCGCGGCGATTCTGCGACCAGCACGATATGTCGTTACAGACGGCGACCGGCCGCTCCTTGCCGTAGGAGATCGTGCGCATGCGCTGCGCTTGGATCCCGCGCGAGGTCAGATAGTCACGCACCGCCTGCGCGCGGCGAGCGCCCAGCGCGATGTTGTATTCGCGCGTGCCGCGTTCGTCGGCGTGTCCCTCGATGGTGAACTGGCCATATTGGCTATAGGTCGTGAGCCATTGGGCCTGCTTGTCGAGGGTCGCCCGTGACTGCGGCGTGAGTTCGGTCGAGTCCGTTTCAAAGAATACGCGATCGCCGACATTGACCACGAAGTCTTGCTGGCTGCCAGGCGTCGCCTGCCCCGCCGCATTGGCTTGCGCGTCCTCGCCCGTCTTGTTGGCGCAAGCCGAGATTGCCAGCGCCGCGGCCAGGACTGCCGCGAGGCGGGCGCCGTGCAGAATTTTCTTCATATCGATCATCCCGGTGCCTCCATTCACGCATGCCGACCGGAGCATGCATGTGGGTCTAGCAGGCCGTTCGTTAAACGAACGTTCCATCAACCTTGATGGAACATTGCGCAGGCCCATTAAAACTGTCGGAGACTCTTAAACCGTTTCTGATGGTTAAGACACGGTGAAAATGAGGCCGGTTTACGACATCACGACAATAGCGGCGACCAGGCCGGATCCGACGCGTAACTGGGCGTCGGAACTTTCAATTCATTGCGGCCGGTGACGTCGATCGTAAAGAGCGACGGGCCCTGTCCGACGTCCCGAAAGAACATGAGGACTCGTCCGTTGGGCGCGAAGGTCGGCCCCTCGTTGTGGAAGCCTTCCGTCAACACGCGTTCGCCCGAACCGTCAGGCTTGAGGATGCCGATGGAGAAATTCCCGCGCGCCTGCCCAGTGAAGGCGATGTAGTCGCCGCGCGGCGACCAGACCGGTGTCGAATGATGCCCCTCACCGAAGCTGATGCGCTGCGCCGGTCCGCCGCCCGCCGCCATGACATAGATCTGCTGCGTGCCGCCGCGGTCGCTCTCGAAGCAGATGCGCTGCCCGTCCGGCGAATAACACGGCGCGGTGTCGATCGCCGGCGTATCGGTGAGCCGCGTCGTTTGTTTCGAGCGCAGATCCATCACGAACAGATTGGCGTTGCCGCCTTGCTGAAGGCTCATGATCACGCGCTGGCCGTCAGGCGAAAATCTCGGCGCGAAGGTCATGCCGGGAAAATTCCCGACGATCTCGCGCTGGCCGGTCTCGATGTTGAGAAGATAGACGCGCGGGTCACCCTGCCCGTACGACATATAAGTAATCTCTTGCGTGGACGGGTTGAACCGCGGCGTGAGGACCAGATCGTCACCACGCGTGAGATACCGCACGCTGGCGCCGTCCTGATCCATGATCGCCAGGCGCTTCACACGGCGATCCTTGGGCCCTGTTTCGTCCACGAACACGACGCGGCTATCGAAGTAACCTTTTTCGCCGGTGAGGCGTTCGTAGATGGCGTCGGAAATAATGTGCGCGATGCGCCGCCAGTTGTCGGGCGTGGTGAAGTACTGCTTGCCATCAAGCTGCTGCCCGGCGAACACGTCCCACAAGCGGAATTCGGCTTTCAATCGCCCGTCGCCCTGGCGCGTGATGCGGCCGGTGACCAAAGCCTGCGCATTGATCGACCGCCAATCGGGAAAACGGGGCACGCTGTCGGTGTTGGTGATTTTCTCGATGAACGCCGCCGGATTGATCGGCGCGAACAGTCCGCTGCGCTGCAGATTGTTGCTGATCACACCTGTGACATTGCGCCCGATGTCGCCTTCAGCTGGCCCGCCGGACAGAAAGTCCGGCAGCGCGATCGGCATCGGCTGCACATTGCCTTGGTTGATGTCGATGTTGAGGACTGCATTGGCCGGGCGCGAGCCGAGCGCGGCGAGCGCGCCCGCCCCGATGAGCAAACGCCGGCGGCTTAATTTGAAGCTGGAAATTTCTGTCACGGGATTGGACTACCTTGCCGGAAGATCGTGAAACATTTGCTTGGTATCGAAAGTGAAGTCGATTTCTTTCCATTGGTCATAATGTTCGGGACGCAGCATTGTATAGGGCTGCCCGACAAATACCGCGCGAACGGCGCTATCGCGCATCGCGTTAAATTGCGCACCGCTCCCGCTGGTGATGACCATGGGTCCGGTCGCCAGCGTTCCATCTTTGCGGAACCTGATCCGAATGGTGACCTGGGTCTGACTGGCGTCCTGCATGCCGACCGGCGGATTCCACAGCGCCATCAGGCGCGCGCGCAGCGCATCGATTTCGGATTGCGATAGCTGCGCCGCCATGCCGGAGGCCGTGCCCAGCGAGGGCGTCGAGTTGGGCTCGTTACCGACCGCTGCCGTGCGCTGCGCTTCGCGCTTGTCGAGCAAGGCAGCGATCTTGTCAGCGTCGAACTTCGGCTGTTGCTTTTGCGGCGGCTTCTTCGGCGGCAAGCGGCTGCGGCTCAACTTTGGTCTGTGGTTTCGGCTCGTCCGGCTGCTTGATCTTTTCGGCAATCGGATCGGGCTTGGGCGGTTGCGGCTCGGGCGGCGGCGCAACTTCCTTGGCGGCCTGGATTTCTTTCTTCTCGGTGACCTTAGGCTTGGTCTCTTCGATCGGCTTTGGCGGCTCCTCCGCCTTTTTCTCGACCACGGGCTTTGGCATTTCGACCTTGGGTGCGTCCTTCACGCCCTTGGTCATTTGCGAGAAGTCTTTTTCGCTCACCAGGTCGACCGGAAGCGACTCCGCAGGCGTCACTTCGAATGTCTTGCCGGAAAAGGACAGCGTCGCCCACAGCAGCACAGCCGCATGCAGGCCGGCAGAAATCGCTGTCGCCTTTCTCATCACTGCGCTTTCGCGCCCTGTTCGAACTCGGTGACCAAGGCTACACGATGGAAGCCGGCCGATGACAGCCGCCCCATCACCTTCATCATGGTCCCGTAGTCCACCTTCTTGTCACCGCGCACATAGATGCGGGCATCGGTCCCGCCCCGCGCGTCGGCCACCGCCTGCATCTTCGGGACCAGGTCGTCGACGGCGATTTCGCTGTTTTGCAGGAAGATCTGGCCTTTTTCGGTGACCGAGATGGTCAGCGGCTCCTTGTCCTGCTCAAGGCTCTTGGCCTGGCTTTGCGGCAGGTCGATCGGCACACCGACGGTCAGCAAGGGCGCGGATACCATGAAGATGATCAGCAGAACCAACATCACGTCGACCATTGGCGTGACGTTGATCTCGCTCATCACCCGCTGGCGATGATGCTTGCGCCTTCCGATAACCGGTGTGCCGGCATTGGCGGCCATGGAATGACCTTATCCTCGCTCGTCCATCTGCCTTGAAAGGATTGCAGCGAACTCGTCGGCAAAACCCTCGAGCCGCTGGGCCTGCTTGTTAACCTCGGCCGCGAACTTGTTATAGAAAATGGTCGCCGGTATGGCGGCGACAAGGCCAAGCGCGGTCGCAAACAGCGCCTCGGCAATACCGGGCGCAACCACCGCCAATGAGGTGTTCTTCGAGGCGGCGATCGACTGAAAGCTTGTCATGATGCCCCACACCGTGCCGAACAAGCCGACGAAGGGGCCGGCCGATCCGACGGTAGCGAGCACCAGCAGGCGCCTTTCCAGACGCTCGACCTCGCGCGCAATGGTCACTTCCATCACCTTCTCGATGCGCATTTGCAGACCGGCGAATGAGCGGCCGCTGCCTTCGAAACTGCGTTTCCATTCGCGCATGGCCGCAACGAACAAAGCGGCCATCGAGTGAGCCGGGCGCGATGATAGCGCGCGGTAGAGTTCATCGAGCGATTGACCGGACCAGAATGCCTGCTCGAAGCGGTCCATCGCACGGCGCGTGCGCGTGTAAAGCACGGTCTTGTCGATCGCGATCGCCCAGACCCAGACCGAACAGACCAGCAGACCCACCATCACCGTCTTGACGACCCAGTGGGCGTTCCAGAACAGCGTGAAGAGCGACAGATCGGATGAGGTCAGCGGGAGCACCGACTGTGCCACGTCGGCAGGATTCATGGGCACGTCCTTTCCGCTTGATCCGGTTCCGTCGGTCGAACCGGCGCGGCGCAATGTTCGGGATCAACGAGCGCGCGCGGTGATGCCGCCGACGCGCTTCGTCGAAGACCTGTTTCGCGAAATTCGTATGTCCCATCCACCGGCGACCTACGAAATCCCCGCGAAACTTGGCCAAACTTGGGCGCGGAAGCGGGCATTTGAGCCCTAAACAGCGCTGATTATGGTTAAGGAGTCGTTACCTGCAGGACGGGGCGGGCCAAACGCAAGAGGCCGCCCTTTCGGGCGGCCTTCGCAATTTGTCGCATTATCGCCGGGGCTTCAGCCTTGGGGCTGGTTCGCATCCGGCGTGGGCCGATCGCGGCGCTCGGCCATAAACTGGTCGAACTCGGTCTTGTCTTTGGCAAAGCGCAGGCGGTCGAGGAAGGAGCGGAATTCGCGCTGTTCCTCTTCCAGGCGGCGCAGCGTTTCGGTGCGATATTCGTCGAATGCACGATTGCCGCTGGTGGGCGCGCTATTCCAGGGCCCGCCGCTCATCCGGTTGCGCATCCAATCCATCTTGCTGTCCATCTTGTCTTGCCAGCGGCCATGACCGCCATATCCGCCACATCCCATTCGTCCGCTCCCGATTGTGAAGGCGAGGACGCAAAGGCCAAGTGGCCACCAAGCCATGAACCCGAGGATGATCAGAGCAATCCAGGCGGGTTTTCCGAATTCGTCGAGCCTTGCGGTGATTGGCATTGTCGACCTCGTGTGAATGTAAATAACATTTACATACCTAAGCCCGTGTATGGGCACTGTCAAGCCGGGAAAGAATTAAATTGGGGAGCAGTCCCGCCGGCGCCAGCCCATCCGCCGTTACCTCCGCACGCAGAAGGGGCAAGTTTAGCGGCGGCCCACTGGCGAGGCGCTGAGCCCGAGCCCGCGCAGATAGATCAACACAGCCGCTTCCAGCAGTTCTTCGGGCGGCATCGGCAGCGCGCGCCGCGCAGCATCGCCGCGGCCGAACAGAGACGCGATGCCGTGCGTCATCGACCAGACATGCAGCGCCACCATCAGCGCCGGCGGTCGCCCTTGCGGCGGCATCAATGCCACAAGCTGCTCCGCCGCTGCGCGCAACACGGCGAAGGCATTCTCGCCCGCCTCGCGCAACTGCGGATCGGAGTCGAGCGGCACGCCCGCCTCGAACATCGCCGAGTAATAAGCCGGTTCGCCTTTGGCAAAGGCGAGATAGGCTTTGCCGAGGCGATCGAATGCCGTCATCACCTCCGGCCTGCCCTCGTCCCACGCATTCGCCAGAGCAGTGCTGAAAAGAACGAAGCCGCGCTGCGCCACATCGGCGAGCAGCGCGTCACGGTCACGGAAATGCCGATACGGTGCAGCCGGGCTCACCCCGGCAAAGCGCGCGGCATCGGCGAACGTGAATCCGGCCGGACCTTTTTCGGCGATCAGTTCAAGTGCTGCGCGCACCAGGGCTTCTTTCAGATTGCCGTGGTGATAGCCGCGCGTGCTGCGCTTGCCCCATCTCATGTGAAGGGCCTTTACATGAATCCGCGGCCGATAGCGAGCCTCAAGAAGCAAGCTTGCCGTCCGGCAAAACGAACGGTTGAATTGCCGGCGCATTGGTGCGGCCCTCGAAGGAGAGATTGCCATGGCAAAAACGATTTCCATCCTTGTCGCCCGATTGATTTTTGCCGCCGTCTTTCTGATGGCCGTCACCTTCAAATTCGTGGGCATGGGGGCGACGGCGAATTTCATTGCGGCGGCGGGCTTTCCGATTCCGCTCGTGCTGGCGTGGCTCGCCGCGATTTTGGAAGTCGCGCTGGTGGTGGCATTTCTCACCGGCGCTTACTTTTCATGCGCCGCTTATCTCGCCGCGGCTTACGTGGTGTTTCTCGGTTTCGCCTTTCACGGGCCGTCGCATTGGGGTGCCAACGAGGCGGAGTTCGGCTTCTTCGTCGATCACTTTACATTCGCCGCCGGCCTCCTTTTCGCCGCGGTGCATGGCCCGGGCGACAAGTTGGTTTGGCGGTTGCCCCGCACCGGAACGTGAAAAGGAAAGGCGGGCTCGATCAGCGGCGGCGCGCTTCGAGTGGCAGCGTATCAAACAGCGTCGGGCCGCTCGGCTGTGCGCCTTCGATGGTGAGCAGACGCAGCTTGGTGACCACGCCGCCCGGCGCCGAGAAGCCGCCGGTCTTGCCGCTGGCGGCCAGCACGCGATGGCACGGCATGATGACGGGCGTCGGGTTCTCGCCCATCGCCTGACCGACTGCGCGCGCTAACAACTTGTCGCCGAGGCGCTCGGCGATTTCGCCATAGGTCATGGTCTGGCCCGGCGGGATCCTGCGCGCGATTGCGTAGACGCGCTTGTTGAACTCCGCCTGCCTTTCGTCGTCGATCGCGATGCCGGTCAGATCACATTTCTCGCCGGACAGCAGCGCCGCAATGCCGTCAATGGCGCGGTGCGCCTCAGCATTCGGCTCGGCCTCAACGGCCGTCGGGTGGCGGCGATGCACCCTTGCGCGCGTCGCGGCCGGGTCTTTTTCCGGAAGCTGCACACCGGCGATGCCAAGCGCGGTCCACACGATCCCGCAGGTGCCGATTGCCGTTTCAAACAAAGCGAAGCATTGGTCTGTCATGGCGGCCAATATAGCACCCAAGATCGGGCGCCGCCGCCCAATTCCTGAGCGGCTTTCATGGCCCCACCAGGAGTTCTTCTCGCCGCTCAGGGCGATCCGCTTGAACAATATTAGTTGCGGGAAGACTTTGCTGCGGGGCCGGCGGAAATATCCTTTGCGTATTTTCTCGCCATTTCCACAAAGCGTCGCACCACTGCTGACGGGTCGCCTTTGCGCGAGGCCAGCGTCAATGTGGATTTAGGCCTGTGGGCCCCTTTGAGAGCACGATAGACAACCCCGTCCATCTGAATTCGCTGTATCGACGCTGGAACGAAGAAAATGCCGAAGCCCGCGGCGGCGAGGCTAAGCGCTGACGCCAATCGCGGGGCTTCAAGCCCAAAGCGCGGACTGAAACCCACGGCCCGGCACGCAACGATCGTCGCCGCAAACAGCCCAAATCCATCCTTGCGCCCGTAAATGATAAAAGTTTCTTCCGAAAGTTCGCTCAGCTGAATTGCAGCTTTTGCCCGAGCGAGCGCGTGACTGGCCGGCAGCACCACAACAAGTTCATCGTCCAGCAACCGATGAGTGACAAGCCCTTCGGCAGGAGGCGTCCAGGCGAACGCAATGTCGATGCGGCCGCTCCCGAGCCCTTCGACGAGTTCGCTGCTGAGACGCTCCTCAAGTGTCAATGAGACATGCGGAAAGGCTTCTCGAAAAGCACGAATGACGCGCGGCACCAGAGGATGAAACGGCCCGGTCGGGGTAACGCCGATTCGAATGCGGCCTTGCTCGCCTCGCGCAGTGCGCCTTGTCGTCTCAAATGCCTGATCAACATCCGCGAGGATAACGCGAGCGCGGTCGTGCAGCGCTCTGCCGGCATCCGTCAATTCGACGCCGCGCGCCTTGCGGCGAAACAATTGCACATCGAGTTCTCGCTCCATCCCTCTGATCAACCGACTGAGCGGCGGCTGCTGAATGCCCAAGCGGTCGGCCGCCCCCGTGATGTGCCCTTCTTCTGCAACTGCGAGAAAATAACGAAGGTGCCGCAATTCCATAGCTATGCCCCCAAAGGTATGGATTTGGTGTCTCCCAGATCATAGCTGCACTGGCTCAAAACCGCTATCCAGATACCGGCTTCTTGAAAGCCTCACGTCGCAGCACAAGGAAATGGACGATGGCCCGGCAATTCGCTCCCCTGATGCGCAGGCAGTTTCTTCGTTTTGCGGCGGGCGCAGCCGTGTTTCCGCTCGCTGCGTCTGTTGCAAAAGCACAGACGCCTCCCGCGAATCTGCCGTCGGAACTGCCTGCACATCCGCTCGCTGAGAGGCTCGCAGCTTACGCGCACAATCTGCGTTTCAGCGATCTCGATGCCGCAACAATCGAGCGGGTCAAATCGCATCTCATCGACACACTTGGGTGCGGGATCGCGGCACTGGGCGAGGAGCCCGTACGTCACTGCCGTGAAGTTGCGCTGGCGACAGCCGGCGGCCCATCGACGGTGATCGGCACTGGTCGGCGCACTTCGCCTGACCTCGCATCGTTCGCCAACGGCGCCGCTTTTCGTTATTTCGATTTAAATGACGTCTACGTCGGACGCGCCGCCTGCCACCCGAGCGATAATATTGCAGCGTGCCTTGCCGTCGCCGAATCCGAGCGCGCTAGCGCAACGGATCTCATCACCGCAATCGCTTTGGCCTATGAAATCAATTGCCGGCTGATGGATGCCTTTGATATGGCGAACCGCGGCTGGGATGACGCGACAGTGTTCAGCCCTCCGGCCGTCGCTCTCGCCGCCGGCAAACTGATGAAACTTGCCCCCGACAAACTTGCCCAGGCCGTCAGCCTCGCAATGAATGACCATATTCCGATGGGGCAGACGCGCGCGCAGGGACTATCCGACTGGAAAGGGCTTGCCGACGCCGAAGCGGGACGCAACGCAGTTTTCGCAACGATGCTGGCGCGCGCCGGCATCACCGGGCCAGCGCCCATATTTGAAGGCCGCAAAGGTTTCTTCCAACTGGTCTCCGGCCCTGCCGATATAAATGTCGAGTCATTTGGTGGCCGCGGCAATCGATTCAAAATCCACGAGTGCGGTATGAAAGCCTACCCGGTTGTCGTCTTTGCCCAGACCGCAGTTGTGGCGAGCATTGAGCTGGCCAAAGAAATCCGCCAGCTTGATCGCATCGAGGCCATCGAGATTGCCACCACGCCGCGTGGCTACCAATCGGCCGGGAAAGATCCGGAAAAATGGACACCGAAGAACAGAGACACGGCCGATCACAGCCTGCCGTACATTGCGGCCCGTGCAATGTTTGACGGCGATTTAAACAACGACAGCTATTCGGCCGAAAAACTTCGCGATCCCCGAATTCTCGCCTTCATGCGCAAGATCACCGTGAAAGAAGATGCGACGTTCGCGCCGCCGCGCGGAAGTGCACCCCCGATACGCATTGTTGCGACATTGGCCGGCGGCGAACACGTCACTCGTCAGGTTGAGAAAATGCCAGGCTTTGCGGGGCAGCTGATGAGCCGGGCCGACATCGAACACAAATTCCGTAGCAACATTGGCAAACGATGGCCGAAGGAGCGCACGGATCGCATCTTGAATTCGCTGTGGGCGCTGGAACGGATACCCGACACACGCTCGCTATTGAGCCCCCTGACAGTATAGTTACGGCAGGAGCGCTCCTACTCGCAGTGCGTTCATCGGATTTCGCGACATAGTCAGAAACCGCCGCCCGATTCCTGATCATTCGTCATTGCAATGTGAGGTTACTTCACAACCCCGCAGGCAATACGTGCGCCGCCGCCACCCAGAGGATTTGGCTGGTCCGAATAATTGTCGCCGCCGGCGTGGATCATGATCGACCGACCCTTAACGTCGGCCAACTTGAGGTGGGGCGCGACGATTGCATTCGTGGCATTGCCGCCGGCATCCACTTGCAGCGCCGGAAGGTCGCCTTTGTGGCCTTCACCGCGAGGTCCGAGGTGTTTGCCGGTATTGGCCGGATCAAAATGCCCGCCCGCCGCAAAACCTGCCGCTGGGCGTCCGTCCGCTCCGGCGCCAGGCCCGCAATCCGGATTGACGTGAACGTGAATGCCGTGATCGCCGGCAGGCAGATCCGCAAGGTCGGGCATGATGACCAGGCCCTCGTTCGCATCGGAAAGACTGATGGTACCAATGACTTTGCCGACGCCACTGGCGTCGATCGTATTCATGGTAACGGTCTCGGCGTAGGCTGTGCCCGCGCCGACGATAGCAAACGCAGTCGCAAGCATTGTAACGCGCGCGCTCATCAAAAACCTCCAACTAAACTGTCTCTACTGTATGTCCGCGTCCGACTGACGCCATAGTACGGGTCAAAGCCATGCCACGGAAGGGGTACACGTCACCGCGGAATGAGCGCGATTTTCAAAAATTGATCACGGCCGCTCGTGCATTGACCGGCGATCGGCTTCCATAGCGGTGCGCAACGGCTTGGGGATTGGCCTGGCGCGGCCGCCAGAGACGAAGGCGACCTGTACATGCGCCTCAACGATCAGGTCATCGCCGCGCATGACCTTCTGATTGAGCGTGACGGAGGCCCCTTTGACCTCTTCCGGAGTGGTGACGATGGACAGCACGTCGTCCATGTGCGCCGGCTTCTTGAAGTCGATGCTCATGTGCCGCACCACGAAGGCAAAGCCCGGCGCTTCTTTCTCGGCCTGCTCGAACAATGCGCGGTGGTCGGCGCCGATCAGCCGCAGATAGTTGGTGCGGCCGCGCTCCATGAAACGCAGGTAACTTGCGTGATAGACAATGCCGGAAAAATCCGTGTCCTCGTAATAGACGCGCACGGCCTGATAGTGTTTGCCGTCACGGATTTCTCCGTCGAGATGCATTGCAGAGGACATCAAAGCGCCCGCGCCAGTGGCAGCACGTGGTCGCGCGTCAGCGGCGCCAATGGCAGGTCGGGGAGTGCGCACGGATCGACCCAGACGATTTGCTCGATCTCGGTCCTCGGGCTGATTGTGCCTTCGACATCCACCGCGTAGACGGCGGCATTCACCTGGAAACCAGGCTCGTTCGCGGCCGCGCAATTGAACACACCGAGCGCCTGCGCGCTGTCTTCGCTGACACGGCAGCCCAATTCCTCGGCGAGCTCGCGCGCGAGCGCTGCGACGTCGCTTTCGCCGGCATCGCGCTTCCCGCCAGGCTGCATGAATGCCGACGTGCCGCGCTTGCGCACCAGCAAAACGCGGCCCACTTCATCGCGGATGAGCGCCGCCACCACGCTGATGGTCCGCTCGCTCATTCCTCGTCCCCCGGAAACAATCCGAACTGGCTCGGGTCGCGCGCCGGCTCGGCAAGTCCGAGATGCCTGAACGCCGCCGATGTCAGCAGCCGCCCGCGCGGCGTGCGCTGCAGGAAGCCCTTTTGAATCAAGAACGGCTCGATGATGTCCTCGATGGCGTCGCGCGGCTCCGACAGCGCCGCCGCCAAAGTGTCGACGCCCACCGGCCCACCGCCATAGTTTTCGGCGATGGTCTTGAGATAGCGATGGTCCATGGCGTCGAGCCCGGCGCCGTCCACTTCCAGCGCCAGGAGCGCACGGTCGGCGGTCTTGCGGTCGATGGTCTTGGCGCCATCGACATGGGCAAAGTCACGCACGCGGCGTAGCAGCCGGCCGGCGATGCGCGGCGTGCCGCGAGCGCGGCGTGCGATTTCGTTGGCGCCATCGGCGCGCGATGCCAATGCCGAGCACGCGGGCGCCGCGGTTGACGATCTCCTCCAGTTCCTTCTCGGAATAGAAATTGAGCCGCACCGGAATGCCGAAGCGGTCGCGCAGCGGATTGGTCAGCAGGCCAGCGCGAGTCGTCGCACCCACAAGCGTGAACGGCGACAGATCGATCTTCACCGAGCGCGCTGCGGGTCCCTCGCCGATGATGAGGTCGAGCTGAAAGTCCTCCATGGCCGGATAGAGGATTTCCTCGACTGCCGGATTGAGCCGGTGAATCTCGTCGATGAAGAGCACATCGCGTGGCTCGAGATTGGTGAGCAGTGCCGCCAGGTCGCCGGCCTTCGCGATCACGGGGCCGGATGTGGCGCGGAAGTTCACGCCCAGTTCGCGCGCGACGATCTGCGCCAGCGTGGTCTTGCCGAGGCCCGGCGGACCGACGAACAGCACGTGATCGAGCGCTTCCTTGCGCGCACGCGCGGCCTCGATGAACACCGACAGATTAGCGCGCGCCTGCTCCTGGCCAATGAATTCCGGCAGCCGCTGCGGACGCAATGAAGCATCTGCGTCATCGTCGCGTTTTTCGGCAGCGATAAGGCGGCGGGGGGTATTCACTTCGCCAGCTCCTTTAGCCCCTGCCTGATCAGCGTGGCGGTGTCGGCGCCCTCGCCCGCGCTGCGCGCCGCAGCGGCAATCGCCGCCGCCGCCTGCGGATGCCCGTAGCCGAGATTGACGAGGGCAGAGACGGCATCGGCGACCGGCCGCGGCGCGCGGTTCTCGTCCAGCGCGCCGGCGAGATGCACAACGGCCGGATCGATATTGGCGAAGGCTGGCACTTTATCCTTCAACTCGGTGACAATACGCTCAGCCACTTTCTGGCCGACGCCGGGCGAGCGCGCCACCATCGCCTTGTCACGCATCGCAATGGCGGAGGCGAGTTCGGAGGTCTTGAGCGTGCCGAGCACTGACATCGCGACTTTCGCGCCGACGCCCTGCACGGTCTGCAGCAAGCGGAACCATTCGCGCTCGATGTCGCTTCCGAAACCGAACAGCTTGATCTGGTCTTCGCGTACATAAGTTTCGATGGACAGCGTCGCGGCATCGCCCGGCGACGGCAACGCCTGCAGCGTGCGCGCCGAACATTGCACCTGGTAGCCGACACCGCCGACGTCGAGGATGATGTAGTCCTCGCCATAACTGTCGACGATGCCCTTGAGCTTGCCGATCATGACGCCGCCACCTTCAGCAGCACGCTCGTGCGATGATGCGCGTGACAAATCGCGATCGCCAGCGCATCGGCGGCATCCTCGCTCTGCGGATCGGCTTTTGGCAGCAGCACACCGATCATCATGCGGATCTGGGATTTTTCGCCGTGGCCGGCGCCGACAACGGTCTTCTTCACGACATTCGGTGCATACTCGGCGACGGCGAGCCCGGCCTTGGCGGGAACCAGCATGGCGATGCCGCGCGCCTGGCCAAGCTTGAGAGTAGCCGCCGCGTTGGTGTTGACGAATGTGGCTTCTACCGCGGCCTCCTGCGGCCGGTAGCGCTCGATGACGGCAACCAGGCCATCGTGGATCGCGAGCAGACGTACGCCCAGCTCATCCCGCTCCCCCGTCTCAACGGAGCCGCAGGCCACATGGATCAGCCGGTTGCCTTCAGACTCAATCAGGCCCCAGCCCGTGCGGCGGAGCCCCGGATCAATACCGAGAATGCGAATCAGGTGAGCCATCCCGGCTCCGTTGATAGCCCTGCCTTCCGCCCGCGCCTAGCAGGCATCGCCATAGTGCCGACGTGGCGGCCGGTGACGCGCCCGCTCCCCGTATTTCCGGCGTAATTACGCTATCATCGCGCAAAGACCTGGCCGGCCCCTGGGCACTGTGACAATGCCATCTTTGCGATACCGATTATTTACGGCCCTGTTCCTTTTGAGCCTTATCCCGGGGACCACGTCGCTCGGGGCCGAAGGCAAGCTCGCGATCGTCGAGAAATTCGCCGACGGCAACACCGAGCTCGTGGTCGCGCACTATACCGATCCTGCTGCGCCGGCCGGCAAAGGCAGAGTCGGCCTGCTGGCCATCGCGACGCCCGCGCGAAATTCCTTCGCTTTCAATCTGGCTGAGTGGAAATCGCTGATCACGCTCTGTGACCGTGCGATCGAGACTCGATCAAGGGACTGGACCGTAGTCGGGACCATGACCGAGACCGGCACCTCCGATGTCTCGCATCTGACCGTCAGCGCCGGGCCCGGCGTGAACTTTGTTGTCACATCGCCAAAAGGCGGCACCGTCGCTCACGTCGTGCAGGAAGCGGAATTTTCGCGATTTCAAAAAGCGTTGCGCGACGTTCAAGACTATCTGTCGCACTGACTTGGTTCGCGCGCCGGTTGGGCCAGTGCCCCGCACGTCGGATTCGGACTCCGCGATAATCTTGCGTTAGGATGGCGGCGCAATGCCGGGTTCTTCCTCTCCTCGTCGCGCCAAAAGACGCGCCGTCATAATTGGCGGCTCGATGTCGGGGCTGTTCACCGCCGCGTTCCTGCGGCAGATCGGATGGGACGTCGACGTCTACGAGCGTTCCAGCGTCGAGCTGGTCGGCCGCGGCGCCGGAATCACCGGTCATCCGGAATTGCTCGATGCGCTGGAAGCGAGTGGCGCCGGCACCAAGGATCTTGGCGTAGAAGTTCCTAAACGCGTCGCGATTGATCGCGATGGCCGGGTCACCGACGAGCGGCCGTTGCGGCAAATCCTCACCTCCTGGGACCGGCTCCAGCGCCTGCTGCGCGATACGATCGATGAAGCGCACTATCACCTCGGCTGGAATTTCGAACGCGTCGACCAGGACGAGCGCGGCGTGCGTGTGCAATTTTCCGGCGGGCGCGTCGAGCATGCCGACATCCTGGTCGGTGGCGACGGAATTCGCTCAAGCGTCCGCGCGCAGATGGCGCCGGAGGTGCAGCCGGTCTATGCCGGCTACTACATCTGGCGCGGCGCGCCCAACGAAGCCGATCTCGAACCCGAAACCCGAAATAGCATCTATCCGCTGTTCACGTTTTACCTGCCTGAACACCAGCAGGTGATCACTTATCCGATTGCCGGATTCGACAACGATCTTCGTCCCGGCAACCGCCGTTTCAATTTCATCTGGTATCGCGTCGCCGACGCCGCCAAACTGCGCGAGATGAACGTGGATGAAAAAGGCGTGCAGCACGAATTTTCGGTGCCGCCGCCGCTGATCCGCAAGGATCTGATCGCCGACATGTACAAGGATGCGCGCGAAATTTTGCCGCCGGCCCTGCTCGACTCGCTGATGAAGATCAAGCAGCCCTTCATCACGCCGATCTACGATTTCACGGCGCCTACAATCGTGTATGGCCGGGTCGCCATGGTCGGCGATGCGGCAGCGAATGCCCGGCCTCACATGGGTTTCGGCATGGCGAAGGCAGGCACCGATGCACAGGCCTTGGCAAATGCGCTGCGTGACCACGACGGCATTGACGACGCGCTCGAGACCTACAACGCGGAGCGCCAGCCAGTCGGCAACAATATTGTAATGCATGGGCGCAAGCTCGGCACCCATCTCGGCGTCAACCTCAAGACCGAAGACGACCGACGCATGCACGATCTTCTGCAAGACGACGGCGCAATGCTGGACTGGATCGCGGTGCCGCATTTTTTGGATGCGTATAAATGACCGAACTCCCTAAACCCGATTACGCACGCAACATGCACATCGTCGGTCATTCCGACCAAGGGGGGCGGCCCGATGGCGTGCAGGTCATGGTGCATCGCGGCTTTGCCTATGTCGGGCACATGTTCTCCAAGGGATTTTCCGTCATCGACGTACGCGACGCGAAGAGCCCGCGCCCGGTGAATTTTGTAGCCGCGCCGGCCAACACCTGGAATATCCATCTGCAAGTGCATGACGACCTGCTGCTCGTCATCCACGCCAAGGACATGTTCGCGGCGGCGGAATTCGCCGACGAGCGCGCCTATTACAGCGGCGCGCTTGGCAAGACCGTCGGCACCGCCGAAGCAAAACGAAAGCGCGACTGGAGTGCGGGGCTTGCAGTCTACGACATCTCAAAACCAGACGCGCCGCGCCAGATCGGCTTTATGCCGGTCGAGGGCGGCGGCATCCATCGCGTTTGGTATACCGGCGGCCGCTGGGCCTATGCCTCCGTGCTGCTCGACGGCTTTACCGACTACATCTTTGTGATCCTCGATATGGCGGACCCGTCAAAGCCGCGCGAGGCGGGGCGCTGGTGGATCCCTGGCATGAACCTGGCGGCCGGCGAGGCGCCGTCGTGGGCAGCCGCGCGGCGATATGGTCTGCACCACGCCATCATCCATGGCGATACTGCCTATGCCGCCTGGCGCGATGCCGGCATGGTTGTGCTCGACATCGCCGACCGCGCGAAACCGAAATTGATCGTGCACCGTAACTGGTCGCCGCCTTTCGGCGGCGGGACGCACAATTGCCTGCCGCTGCCCGATCGCGATCTGCTGGTCGTGCTCGACGAAGCCGTGCTCGATCATCAGGAAGATGGGCTGAAGCTGATCTGGGTATTCGACAATCGCGTCCCGACAAATCCGGTGAGCATCGCGAGTTTCCCGACGCCGGCAGAGGCCGACTACAAGGCCAAAGCCGGCCACTTCGGCCCGCACAACATTCACGAAAACCGGCCCGGGAGCTTTGTGTCGTCGACGCTGATTTTCGCCACGTATCAGAATGCGGGCGTTCGCGTCTTCGATATGTCGAATCCATTTGGTCCGAAGGAGGTCGGCGCGCTGGTGCCGCCGCAGCCGGCCACACTTGCCGACACGCGTCCGAACCGCGCGCGCGTCATTCAGTCGGCCGACGTATTCGTCGATGCAAAGGGATTGATCTACGCAACCGACTACAATGCCGGACTTTACATTCTGGAATATGGCGGCTGAATCTTACGCGCTCATCTTCTGCACGAGCGCATCCGACACTTCAAAATTGGCATAGACATTCTGAACGTCGTCGTTGTCGTCGAGCAACTCAATCAGCTTGAGCATTTTTTCGCCGGCTTCGTCATCGAGCGCCACTGTGTTCTGCGGTTTCCACAGCATCGCCGACTTGCGCGGCTCACCGAACTTCGCCTCCAGCGCCTTGGCGACATCGCGCAGCGAGTCCGTCGTCGTAAAAATCTGGTGGCCATCGTCGCTCGAAGTTACATCGTCGGCACCAGCGTCGATCGCGGCGTCCAGCATGGCGTCGGCGCTCGCCGCCTTGGCATCGTACTCGACCACGCCAACATGATTGAACATGAACGAGACCGCGCCGGTGGTGGCGAGATTGCCGCCGTTTTTCGTGAAGGTCGCGCGCACTTCGCCCGCGGTGCGGTTGTGGTTGTCGGTGAGCGCCTCGACGATCACCGCCACGCCGCCCGGCCCGTAACCTTCGTAGCGAATTTCGTCGAAGTTTTCGGCATCGTTGCCGGATGCCTTCTTGATGGCGCGCTCAATATTGTCCTTCGGCATGTTTTCGGCGCGGGCCGCCAGGATCGCAGCGCGCAGGCGCGGATTGAAGGCCGGATCCGGCAAGCCGAGCTTGGCGGACACCGTGATTTCGCGCGCGAGCTTGCCGAACACCTTGGAGCGGACTTTGTCCTGCTTGCCCTTGCGGTGCATGATGTTCTTGAACTGGGAATGACCGGCCATGTCCGCACGTCTCGTAAAATGAGTTGGTAACGGCCGCTATATAGGCCGCTGGCGCGGGAAAATAAACTCCTGTCATTCCGGAACGCGCGTAAAACGCGCTGATGGCGCCTGCCCCGGAATGACAGAGAAGGTTTCAGGTCGCAGCGACCGCAACGTTGCGCAGGATGGCGCCGATCCGGCTGCCGACTTTGGCCACGTTGCGATGGACGCGCGCCTTGTAGCGGACCACCGCGTCCCGATCGACCATGAAGAATTTCTTCTCCGGATAGGCGCGGCCGAACACATCGATCAACATGCTGCGGAACTGGCCGGCAGCAAGATCCGGCTGCCGCGCAGGCACTTCGGCATAGGCCGCAAGTTCCGCCGAGGTGAGCGCGCACAGCAGCGCCGCCGGCTCAGTCGAATAGACTTGCTTGTGCTGCTGTATGGTGCGGATCGCGCGGTCGAGCGGCAAATCCTGGCCGAGATCGATGCTGACAACCAACGGCTCGTCGTTGGTGGCACGCGTGAGCGGAAACTGATCGATCAGCCAGTCGCCGAGGTGGACCACATTGCCGTGGCCGCGCCCATACATCAGCACATCATCTTCGTAACGCGCATACCAAGTGTCGAGCCTTTCGATCAGGCGATCGAGCGCCGGACGCGGGGTCAACTCGCGGCATTGCGTGCCGAAAATGCCAATCGTCGTCCTGGCGCGGGATAGAATGTCGAAGACTTCATCACCGAGCAGAGGCGGAAACAGCCCATTGCCGGTGCCGAGCACGATGAGGTCGTAGCGGTCGCGCGCCATATTGAGTGTGCGGAATGTCAAGTGATCGACTTCCGCCTCTCCGGGCAGCAGCGCATTGATCATATGGCGGCCTAGCCGGCCGCTGAAATCGCTGCCATCATCGCCTGAAATCACAGCAACGTTGCACGACACGACCGGCGACAGCCATTCGGTTGGCGTCAGCCGCATCAGCACCTGGGTCTCGTCGATTGGCGTGGTGCATTCGATGCGGAAGCCATAGCGGTCAAACAGAAGCGCGAGATCGTAGAAACTCATGTGATTGACGAGGCCGAGTGCGCTGCGGTCGGCGTCTTTTGCCAGATCGGTCGCACAGTAGCTGAGGATGATGTCGCGCTTGCAGAAGCGCAGATGCGTGAAAAGATTTTCCACGTCGGAAATGCGCTCGAGCACGCCGAGCATGACAATCACGTCGCATTTTGACGCGGCTTCGGTCGGAAACTCGCCGGCGCTCAGGTCGCAGGTCGATGCTGAGCGCTTCTTGCCGGCGCGCGCAATACCGCTGTAATTGCAGCCGCCCGGCAACAGGCGTTGCAATGCCAGATCTCCGCTGAGATCCAGCACGCGCGCACCCGAAGGGATGAACTGGGCCGCAAGCCCTGCGCGCGGGTCGACTTTCGTTTTCGGCGCCAGCTCCTGGTGCGCCGGATCGGCTGGCAGCTCAAGAGCGAGATTGCTGTTGACGTGCAGATTCATGGGCACCTGTGCCGAGGTCGCGTTGCCGGACCCCGCACATGCCGGCGAATCAACTTCACCTACCGAATCATCGCCGTGATTCGAGGTCAACAGTTCTCTGCTTTTGCCGGTCAGCCCCAGAACGCCGGCCGCGTCTCCTGCAGGATGCCGCCGAGGCGGACCGCGCCCACTTTGCGGGCAAGGCCCGTTGCATCGTCGGTTTCGACCGCGAGGCCGCATAGCGTCGCCGGGCCACTCGAGGCCTCGAATTTCGAGCCCGGCAGCTTGCGCAGGAAACGATTGAGCGGCTCGTCCTTGTTCATGCCGATGATTAAATCGTAATCGGCCGTCATGCCGACATCCGACACAAAGGCGGTGCCGTTGGGAAGGATACGATCGTCGGCGGTGGGCGTATGCGTGTGCGTGCCGACCACGAGGCTGGCGCGGCCATCGCAGAAAAAGCCCATCGCTTGTTTTTCGCTGGTCGCCTCGCAATGCATATCAATAATGATGGCATCCGCACCCGATCTCAAAGCGCAGGCGGCCAGTTCGCGCTCTACCGCTGCGAAGGGATCGTCGAGCGGATCCATGAAAATGCGGCCCATGGCATTGATCACCAGCGCGCGCTTTCCGTTCTTGCTTTCGACCAATGCCGCGCCGCGGCCGGGCGTGCCTTTCGGATAATTGAGCGGACGGACGAGGCGCGGTGCGCGCTCAATGAACACCAGCGCCTCGCGCTGATCCCATGCGTGATTGCCGAGCGTGACGGCGTCGGCGCCGGCGTCGATCAGCTCGTTGTAGATGACCTCGGTGATCCCGAAGCCGCCGGCCGCGTTCTCGCCGTTGACCACGACGAGATCGAGCTTCCAGTCGGCAATTAGTCCCGGCAACCGCTCCATCACGATCGTGCGCCCGGAGCGGCCAACCACGTCACCAATAAAGAGAATGCGCATGCAGCTAATGCCCGCGGAAATCGATCGTCTCGTTCTCCGTTAGCACGAGATCGAGGCGCTCGTCGTGCTCCGTGGCGGGCACATGCGGAATTTCCTGCCCAGCAAAGGCAATGCCGATAGCGGTAACGGCCTTCCTGGCACGCAGCGCATTGATCGTCATGTCGTAGTACCCGGCGCCATAACCGATGCGATGGCCGGCGCGGTCGAAGGCCGCAAGCGGAACGATCAGGATGTCGGGGTCAACTTCCGGAGCCTCGGGCGTGGGTTCGCGAATGCCCCATTGCCCGGATGCCAGCGGTTCACCGAAGCTCCAGGCGCGCATGATCAGCGGCTTGCCGCGCCCGGCAATCGCCGGCAGCGCGAGGCGCGCTCCTGCTTCAGCGAGTTTGCGCATCAGTGGCAACGGATTGATCTCGCTCTTCATCGGAGAAAAGCCCGAGACCGTCTTGCCCGCCACGTGCACCGGGAAGGGGCGACCCGCGATAGTCTCGGCCGCGCTTTGGCGCTCGGCCGGCGGCAGCGCGTCGCGTTTCAGCAATGCTGCGCGGCGAAGATCATCCTTCACGAGATCGCGCACTTGGTTTGCGGATTGGCAAGTTCGCTTGGTTCATCGCTAGGTAAATCTCGTCCAGATAAATCCACCGATCGAGCCAAGGACGAAGCCAACCGGGCCGGTAATGAAGATGCCAAGCAACGGCCCTTGGTTAGCCCCGGGCGTGAGGATAAGCGGACCGACGTAGCCACCGACCAGACCGATGGCGCCGATAATAAGCGCGATCACAAGTGTGCGCGCAAGCTTGTTCCGCTCAGACGGCAAATGGCTGAGCGCGGCAAACCACAGCAAGTAGAACGCGATGAGAATCAGGATCGCCTGAATCATGGTGGAGATCAGATCGTGTCCCGTTCGGACGACGCTGAGAATCGCAAGATAAACGGCGGCGATCGCAATCAAGCCCGCGGCAATTCGCCCGATGAACATCATGCCGCACCCTTTTTGTTCGACGCTTGGGCACGTGCCAATCGGCCAACGAAGAACGAAGAGAAGAAAGACAGAGTGCGGAGCCGCGATGGCCGTCGGAGTGTGATCCCGGGAACCTACATAAGTAGGTGGGCGCCATATGACCGAAACCACGGTCCCGGCCAGGGACAGCTCCCGATAGGATCGTAAGGCCCCGGGGAATTATCTCCGTCGCACCTCACAGCCCCGCATTTGCAATGTAGTCATTAAGCAGGACGGGCGCCACAGCGCATCGCACGGTTTATGAAGTGCGGTTAAAACAGCCTCACCCGATAGGCACGCCGCCGTTGCCGACCGTCTGATTGAGCTTCTTGGTGATGCCTTCGATCCGCTCCGCGGCAGAATTGAAAGCACCGACAACCGCATCGGATGCGGCCTTGGCACGATCGCCCGCAACGAGGCGGGCGTCCTGCAAGGCGGCGATCTCGTCTTCAAGGCGGCGCATTTTCTGCGTCGCTTCAACCAGTTCGTCCTCGAGCATCAGCGCCGCCATCACCGTGAGCCGCGTGTCGCCGATTTCGCCGAACTTGCGGCGCAAATCGATGACGCGCTGATCGATATCCTTCGCAAGCGCCTGGAGGTGGTCTTCCTGGCCATCCTCGCAGGCGAGACGGAATTGGCGGCCGGCAATGTTGGCGATGACTTGGGCCATGATCCTACTCGTGCAAATCGAGGACTGACTGAATCGAGGCGATCGCGGAGTCCAGCCGGTCGGCGATCTCGCGATTGGTTGTTTCAAGCCGCCGCGAGCGCGCGGTTTCGCCGTCAAGTGCGGCAGCCAGCCGGGTGCGATCGACGCCGAGCGCCTGGACCTGCGCGGTGAGCCCCTCTTCGTTGCGGTCCGCCTGCTTTCGCCGCTCGACGGCAGCATCAAGCGCGTCGAGCGCGAGGGCGAGACGCCTGACTGCGGCATCGATTGTGCTTTGCTCTGTCATCGCCTTTTCCGCACAAAAACTCTTGCGGCAGCAGATATTTAGGCAAAGAATCTTACGTGCTGCACGACCATGGCGTCAACGCTCGGCGGAGGATTTGCCCAGCTGTTTTCGTCGCCCTGTGCATGGCACCACGCCGGCGCGGCGGTCACATTGACTCAAGGGCCTCACATGCTATCCAGCCCGCCAAAAGGCCCTTTCCATGAGTGCAAAAGCCTCACCGACGGCAGCCGCGGCGCCCGCAGAGCGTCACGGGCAACCGGCCGCTAGTCCCGAATTTGCCCACGCGAGCATGGCCAACGCTATCCGCGCGCTGGCAATGGATGCAGTGGAACAGGCGAAATCCGGCCACCCCGGAATGCCGATGGGCATGGCCGACGTGGCGACGGTCCTCTTTACGCGGTTTCTGAAATTCGACCCGGCGAGCCCCACGTGGTCCGACCGTGACCGCTTTGTGCTGTCGGCTGGCCACGGCTCGATGCTGCTGTACGCTTTGCTCTATCTGACCGGCTACGAAGCGATGACGCTCGAGCAGATCAAGCGCTTCCGGCAACTCGGCTCGATCACCGCCGGTCATCCGGAATACGGGCACGTGCCGGGGGCCGAGACCACCACCGGTCCGCTCGGCCAAGGTCTCGCCAACGCCGTCGGCATGGCGATCGCCGAAAAGCATCTCGCTACGGAATTCGGCGACAGTGTCGTCAACCACAAGACCTATGTGATCGCGTCCGACGGCGACCTGATGGAAGGCATCAGCCAGGAAGCGATCGCGCTCGCCGGGCACCTGAAGCTCAACAAGCTGATCGTGCTGTTCGACGACAATGGCATTTCTATCGACGGCGCATTGTCGCTCGCTGACAGCGTCGACCAAGTGAAGCGCTTTGAGGCCGCTGGCTGGAGCGCATGGCGCATCGACGGTCACGATCCCACGGCGATCAACGCGGCGCTGGAGAAAGCGCAAAAGTCTGACAAGCCGGTCCTCATTGCTTGCAAGACCACAATCGGCTTCGGCGCGCCCACCAAGGCCGGCAAAGCATCATCGCATGGCTCGCCGCTGGGGGCCGACGAAATCAAGGGCGCACGCGAAAAGCTCGGGTGGACGCCGGCACCGTTTGAAGTGCCTGCGGATATCCTGAGCGCCTGGCGCGCAGCCGGCACGCGCTCGAAATCTGCGCATGCCGACTGGAGCAAGCGGCTCGCCGCACTCGACGGCGCCAAGCGCGCCGAATTCGAGCGTCGCATGCGTGGAGATATTTCGCAGCAGGCGCTCGCCGGCGCAGTGCGTGCAGTGAAGGAGAGCCTTGCCGCGACACCGAAGGAAATTGCCACGCGCACGGCCTGCGAGTTCGCGCTCGAAAGCCTGATCCCGGCCTTGCCGGAAATGATCGGCGGTTCGGCCGATCTCACCGGTTCCAACAACACGCGCACCAAGTCGATGAAGGCAATATCGGCCGAGGATTTTTCCGGCCGCTTCATCCACTACGGCATCCGCGAGCACGGCATGGCAGCCGCGATGAACGGCATGGTGCTGCACGGCGGCATCATTCCTTATTCGGGCACGTTCCTGGTGTTCTCAGACTACTGCCGGCCGGCGATCCGGCTCGCCGCGCTGATGGGCAAGCGCGTTATTCACGTGATGACCCACGACTCCATCGGGCTCGGCGAAGACGGACCCACGCATCAGCCGGTGGAGCACCTGGCCGCGCTGCGCGCGATTCCGAACTTGATGGTGTTCCGTCCCTGCGATGCCGTGGAAACAGCCGAGTGCTGGCAACTCGCGCTCGAAGCGAATGACAGGCCGAGCATCCTCGCGCTTACGCGACAGAATCTGCCGCAGCTGCGCAACCGCCTCGATACCGACAATATCTGTGCGCGCGGCGCCTACGAAATTGCCGGTCCGGACGGTCAATGCCGATGTTTCGATTTTCGCCACCGGTTCTGAGGTCTCTATTGCGGTCGAAGGCGCAAAGCAGCTGGCAGCGCGTGGCGTTGCTGCGCGCGTGATCTCGGTTCCGTGCTTCGAATTGTTCGTGGAGCAGAAGGAAGAGTATCGCCGCGCCATCATCGGCAATGCCAAGGTCAAGATCGGTGTGGAAGCCGCTGTCCGTCAGGGCTGGGACGCCATCATCGGATCCGACGGTATTTTCGTCGGCATGACGTCATTCGGCGCCAGCGCGCCGTACAAGGAACTCTACAAGAAGTTCGGGATTACCGCCGAAGCGATCGCGAACGCGGCACTCGGCAAGCTTGGGAAGATGTAACGGAAGACTATATAGAGCTGTGGCCCGAGCGGCTGCGGCAGACTGAATGAGCCGGGAGCGAGCTAAAATGACAGTTCGTGTAGCCATCAACGGATTTGGCCGCATCGGCCGCAACATCTTGCGCGCCATCGCCGAGTCCGACCGCAAGGACATCGAGGTTATCGCCGTCAACGATCTCGGCCCGGTCGAAACCAACGCCCATTTGCTGCGCTATGACAGCGTGCACGGCCGCTTTCCCGGCACGGTCACCGTCAAGGGCGACACCATCAGCCTCGGCAATGGCGCCATCAAGGTCACCGCCGAACGCGATCCGTCAAAGCTGCCGTGGAAGGATCTCGGTATCGACATCGCCATGGAGTGCACCGGCCTGTTCACCGCCAAGGACAAGGCGTCTGCCCACCTGACCGCCGGCGCCAAGCGCGTGCTGGTCTCCGCGCCCGCCGACGGCGCCGATCTCACCGTCGTCTACGGCGTCAACCACGACAAGCTGACCAAGGAGCACAAGATCGTCTCCAACGCGTCCTGCACCACCAACTGCCTCGCGCCGGTCGCCAAGGTGCTCAACGATGCGGTCGGCATCGACAAGGGATTCATGACCACGATCCACTCCTACACCGGCGACCAGCCGACGCTCGACACCTATCACAAGGATCTCTACCGCGCCCGCGCCGCCGCGCTGAACATGATCCCGACCTCGACCGGCGCCGCCAAGGCCGTCGGTCTCGTTCTGCCTGAACTCAATGGCAAGCTCGACGGTGTGTCGATCCGCGTGCCGACGCCGAACGTCTCGGTGATCGATTTCAAGTTCGTCGCCAAGAAAGCGACCAGCAAGGATGAAGTGAACGGCGCGATCAAGCGCGCGTCCGAACAGCAGCTCAAGGGCATCCTCGGCTACACCAACGATCCGAACGTCTCGCTCGACTTCAATCACGACCCGCGCTCCTCCATCTTCCACATGGACCAGACGAAGGTCATGGACGGCACTTTCGTGCGCGTGATGTCCTGGTATGACAACGAGTGGGGCTTCTCCAATCGCATGACGGATACCGCCGTCGCGATGGGCAAGCTGCTTTAGCCGAGCACGATTAGACGAGAGAGAATTGCGCCATGGCTTGGTCGAGTGTGCTGGGCATTGCCGCGCTGATCGTATTGTTCAGCATCATCGTCTTCACGTTCTCGCGGGGCGAAAAGGTCCGAAAACGACCGGAAGGCACGCCCGCCGATCGCCGGTTACTCCCCACCCTCCGATGGCCACTCGGGACCGACGTCTTGAACAAGTTTCCGAACCCTCGACCACGTTGACGTAAAGGGGAAACGCATCCTGGTGCGCGTTGATCTCAACGTGCCGGTGGAGAATGGCGTCGTCACGGACTCGACCCGCATCGAGCGCGCGGCGCCGGCGATCACCGAAATCGCCGACAAGGGCGGCAAGGTGATTCTGTTGTCGCATTTCGGGCGGCCCGAAGGGGCGCGATCCGAAACAATCCCTCAAGCCGGTCGCCGCCGAGGTCGCGCGCATCATCAAGCGCCCGGTGAAGTTTGCCGACGACTGCATTGGCGAACCGGCTGAGCGCGCAGTCGCCGCCATGAGGCCCGGCGACATTCTGTGTCTCGAAAATACCCGGTACCACCCCGGCGAAGAGAAGAACGATCCGGCCTTCGTGGCCGCGCTGGCGAAACTCGGCGATATCTGGGTCAACGACGCGTTCTCTGCCGCGCATCGCGCGCACGCGTCCACTGAAGGTCTCGGCCACAAGCTTCCTGCGTACGCGGGGCGGACCATGCAGGCCGAACTCGAAGCCCTGACCAAGGCGCTTGAGCATCCCGAACGCCCGCTCGCGGCGATCGTGGGCGGCGCAAAAATTTCGACCAAACTCGACCTGCTCGGCAATCTCCTCGACAAAGTTGACGTGCTGATCATCGGCGGCGCCATGGCCAATACGTTTTTGTTCGCGCAGGGACGGAAGATCGGAAAGTCGCTTGCGGAAGCCGATCTCGTCGGCACCGCCCGCGAGATCATGGCCAAGGCGAAATCCGCCAAGCGCGAAATCGTGCTCCCGGTCGACGTTGTGGTGGCTGAAAAGTTCGAGGCGCATACGCCTTCACGCGTGGTTGACGTGGACAAGGTCGGCGCCAACGACATGATCCTGGATATCGGTCCGCGCAGCGTCGAGCTTGTCGTCTCGGTGCTCGCGCGGGCGAAAACGCTGGTATGGAACGGTCCGTTCGGCGCCTTCGAAATGGAACCGTTCGACAACGGTACCGTCGAAGTTGCGGAGGCCGCTGCGGAACTGAGCGGGGCCGGCAAGCTTGTCTCCGTAGCCGGTGGCGGCGATACGGTGGCTGCGCTGAATGTCGCCGGGGTGACCGATCGGCTCACCTATGTTTCCGCCGCAGGCGGCGCCTTCCTGGAATGGCTGGAAGGCAAGGCCTTGCCCGGGGTCGAGGTGTTACGGGTAAAATGACTGGGAACAGTGCCATCCGGGGGGATTGCAACGGATGCGATGGAGGGAACTATGAATCTCGCTGAATTGAACAAAGTCGCACAGGCGATGGTGGCGCCCGGCAAGGGCATCCTTGCCGCGGATGAATCCGCCGGCACCATCAAGAAGCGCTTCGACGCGATCGGCGTTGAGTCCACCGAGGACAGCCGCCGCGATTATCGCGAGATGCTGTTCCGCTCGGCCGAAGGAATGAAACATATCTCCGGCGTCATTCTCTACGATGAAACGATCTGGCAGAAGGCAAAGGACGGCACGCCGCTGGTCGAGCTGATCAAGAAGGCCGGCGCAATCCCCGGCATCAAGGTCGACGAAGGCACCAAGCCACTGCCGATGTGCCCGGGCGAAGTCGTCACCATTGGCCTCGACAAGCTCGCAGACCGGCTGCCGAAATATTACGAACAGGGCGCACGCTTTGCGAAGTGGCGCGCGGTCATCGATATCGGCGCCGGCATTCCGACATATGCATGCATGCGTGCCAACGCTCACGCGCTTGGACGCTATGCCGCGCTGTGCCAGGCGGCGCAGATCGTGCCGATCGTCGAACCGGAAGTGCTGATGGACGGCGATCACGACATCGACCGCTGTCTGCAGGTCACGGAATTGGTGCTTAAGCTCCAGTTCGAGGAACTTTATTTCCAGCGCGTCGCGCTCGAAGGCATAGTGCTCAAGCCGAACATGGTGATCTCCGGCAAGAAGAACGGTAAGCGCGCTGGCGTTGAAGAAGTCGCGGAAAAAACCGTCAAGGTACTCAAGAATTGCGTGCCGGGCGCGGTGCCGGGCATCGCATTCCTCTCCGGCGGCCAGAGCGACGAAGAGGCCACCGCACACCTCGACGCCATGAACAAGATCGGCAATCTGCCGTGGGCGCTGACTTTCTCCTACGGACGCGCGCTCCAGCACGCGCCGCAGACGACATGGAAGGGCAAGACCGAAAACGTCGCCGCCGCCCAGCGCGCATTTTCGCATCGTGCAAAAATGAACGGGCTTGCCGCGCTCGGCCAATGGAAGGCCGACATGGAGAAAAAGGCGGCGTGACCCGCAATCGACAGTCCGATAAAGAAGGCGTCATGCCCGGCCTTGTGCCGGGCATCCACGTCTTGCTTCCTGAAAATCCAAAGACGTGGATGGCCGGGACAAGCCCGGCCATGACGTAGAAAAATAAAGGACCTCCTCCTGTGATCGATCTCTACACCTGGACCACCCCCAATGGCCGCAAGGCTTCCATCGCGCTCGAAGAACTTGGCCTGCCCTACACCGTGCACCCGATCGACATTTCCAAGGACGAACAGTTCGCGCCGGATTTTCTCAAGATCGCGCCGAACAACCGCATCCCTGCCATCGTAGACCGCGACAACAACATGTCGCTGATGGAATCGGGCGCCATCCTGATCTATCTCGCCGACAAGACCGGCAAGTTGCTGCCGAAGTCCGGCGAAGGCCGCTACAAGGTGATCGAGTGGCTGATGTGGCAGATGGGCGGCCCGGGGCCGATGCTCGGCCAGGTGCATCACTTCGTGAAGTACAACAAAGGCAAGGCGCCCTATGCCGAAGAGCGTTACCTGAAAGAAGGTCAACGACTCTACAAGGTGCTCAACACGCGCCTTGAGGGCCGCGAGTTCGTCGCCGATCAGTATTCCATCGCCGATATCGCGATCTGGCCGTGGATCTCGCGCTTTGAATGGCAGACCATCGACCTGAAGCAATACCCGAACGTGAAGCGCTGGTATGAAACCATTGCCGCGCGTCCGGCGGTGCAGAAGGGTTACAAAGTGCCGAAGGATATGGGCCCAATTCCGATGCCGTGAGGCCGGATCGCGTTAACTTGGACGCAGGCACGACAAGCGAATAATCTCGCCCATGATTCGCCGGCTGCGGCGCCGGCGCGGTGACGTTGCGTTTCGCGTCGCATTCGCAACGCCCTCGAGCCCATGCCGAAAACTCAAATCAGGCCGCCCTCCGCAAATGCCGTCCTCGTCGACGCGCTTCGGCGCGCGACCGCGCACCATCAGCGCGGGCAGTTGCAGGAAGCCGAGGCGCTGTACCGGCAGGTCCTCGCCATTCAGCCCGGCAATTTCGACGCGCTGCACCTGTGCGGCGTTCTCCTGCATCAGCGCGGGGAAGCCGCCGAGGGGCTCAAGCTGATAGCCCGCGCGCTCAAGACGAACGCGCGATCGGCGGTCGCCCACTCCAATTACGGTACCATTCTGGCGGCGGTCGAACGGCATGACGAGGCGCTCAGGAGCTATGACAGGGCAATCGCACTCAAGCCGGATTATGCCGAAGCCCTGAACAATCGCGGCAACGCATTGCGCGCGCTCAAGCGCGCGCAGGACGCTGTTGATAGCTTCGATCGTGCGGTGGCCGTCCGGCCGGACTACGCCGAGGCTTTCAGCCACCGCGGCAACGCCTTGTTCGATCTCGGTCGCCATGAGGATGCCCTTGCCAGCTACGATGAGGCGCTGGCGCGGCGGCCTGACTACGCAGACGCACTGGTCAACCGCGGCCAATGTCTGGTCAAGTTAGACAGGCGCAATGAAGCGCTGGCGAGCTTCGAGCGTGCGCTCGCATTAAATCCGCGACACCTGGCTGCACTGAAGGAACGCGGTCATCTCTTGCGCGATGGTGGGCAATCGGCGGAGGCGCTCGCCTGCTACGACCGCGCGCTTTCCATTGCAGACGCCGATGCCGAAACCCATGCCAATCGCGGCCTGGTGCTGCGCGCGCTCAAGCGTTTCGACGAAGTCTTCGAAGCCTACGATCGAGCGCTGGCGCTCAAACCCGACTATGTCGAGGTCATCGTGGCGCGCGGCAACCTTTTTTACGAACTGCACTCGTATGACAAGGCGCTTGAGGAGTACGAACGCGCGCTGTTGGTCCAGCCTGATTTTGCTTTCGGCTTCAACAACCGCGGCAATGCGCTGCAAGCCATGGGCCGCAATGACGAAGCGATCGCCAGCTTTGAACGCGCGCTGGCGCTCAAGCCCGACCTTACGGCGGCACATAACAATCGCGGCAATGCGCTGCTCAATCTCAATCGGCCGGAGGAGGCACTGGCCGACTACGAATCCGCGATCGCGCACAAGCCCTTCGCCTTCGCGCTGGTCAATCGCGGCAGCGCGCTGCACTATCTCGGCCGCATCGAGGAGGCCCTCGATAGCTTCAATCGTGCAATCGCGCTTCAGCCCGACCTGCCGGAGGCGCACTGGAACAAGGCGCTGCTGTGCCTCGCCATCGGCGATTTCGAGCAGGGCTGGCCCGCCTACGAATGGCGCTGGCGAGGCGCCACCGAACTTACGCCACGCGGGTTTTCGCAGCCGCAGTGGCGTGGCGAGGATTTGAACGGCAAGACCATCCTGCTTCATGCCGAGCAGGGCTTTGGTGACAGCATTCAATTCGTTCGTTACCTGCCGATCGTGGCGCGCAAAGGCTGCAAGGTCGTCCTTGAGTTGCCCGACAGTCTGATGCCGTTGATTCCCGACACCGACGGCCTTGTCAGCATGCATCGTCGCGGCGACGCGCTTCCGGCATTCGATGTCCATTGTCCGCTGATGAGCCTGCCGCTTGCGTTCGGCACCACAGTGACGACCATCCCGGCTTCGACGCCATACCTGCGCGCGCCGGCGGAACGCATTGATGCGTGGCAGGCGCGCCTGACGCATCTTGGCAAACCGCGCATCGGCCTTGTCTGGTCCGGCAAGCCGAGCCACAAGAACGATCACAATCGCAGCATCGCGCTGTCGCGCCTCGAACCGCTTCTGGCGGTCCCCGGTGTTACGTTTGTCAGTCTCCAGCGCGAGTACCGGGAATCGGAACTGCCTGCGCTCGCACGCCTGCCGATCTTGCGTCTCGACGACGCCCTCGCTGATTTCGCCGATACCGCGGCGGCGATCGGCGAGCTCGATCTGGTGATTGCGGTCGATACCGCGGTGGCCCACCTCGCTGGCGCCCTGGGCCGGCCGCTCTGGCTCCTGCTCTCTCATATTCAGGACTGGCGCTGGATGCATGACCGCGCGGATAGCCCTTGGTATCCAAGTGCCCGGCTGTTCCGGCAATCGCAGATCGGCGACTGGGACAGCGTGATAGCCGCCGTGGCGCAGGAGCTTGCGGCCCTCGTGAAGGCCGATGGCGGACAGAATATCGCAGGTCAATTTTCTGCCCGATTGAGCTAGCATGCGGACACCATGGCTTCACGACCCAAACAGGCGGTCCCGCGCCCGGCGCCCCGCCTCTACCTGACAACGCCGCCGATCTCGGATGCGTCCGCTTTTGCCTTGCAACTGGGCTCTGCCATGGACGCCGGCGACGTCGCCGCCGTTCTCCTGCGATTGGCCGATTCCGACGAACGCACGCTGATCAACCGCGCCAAGGCTCTGGCCGCCTTGGTGCAGGACCGGAATGCCGCGCTATTGCTTGACGATCATGTCGAATTGGTCGCACGTGCGGGTGCCGACGGCGCTCATCTCACTGGCAGTGCCGCGTTCAGCGAAGCGCTTGCCCACCTCAAGCCGGAGCGTATCGCGGGCGCCGGCGGACTGGCGACACGGCATGACGCCATGCTCGCGGCCGAGCAAGGCGCCGATTACGTGATGTTCGGCGAGCCGGACGCCGCGGGCGTGCGACCGGCTTTGGAAGCGATCGAGGAACGTATCGCGTGGTGGGCCGAGGTGTTCGAAAGTCCCTGCGTCGCGTATGCCGCTTCACTTGACGAAATCGCGCTGCTTGTTGCTGCGGGTGCCGATTTCATTGCCCTCGGAGATTTTCTGTGGCGCGATCCGGACGCGGTCAAGGCGACAACAAGCGAGGCGTTTCGTCTCTTGCGAATGCCGGAGCCTGCGGCATGACGCCACCCGTCCGGCTTCTTCTCGGCGCCGTTGTCGCAACGGTGTTTGTTGCGTCAGCGTCCGCGCAGGTCACCCGCAACACTGCGCCAGTACCGCCGCCCGCTCCGAATCCGGCCAATAGCGCGGATCAGGGCAATATCGACCTCGCCTACGGCGCCTTCCAACGCGGACACTATCTCACCGCCTTCAACGAGGCCTCCAAGCGCGCGCAGCAGAATGATCCCGCTGCCATGACATTGCTCGGCGAAATATACGCACAAGGTCTTGGCGTGGGCCGGGACGATTCCAAGGCAGCCCAGTGGTACAAAATGGCCGCCGCCAAAGGCGACCGTGATGCCTTATTCGCGCTGGCGATGTTCAATTTCCAGGGCCGTGCAACCACCAAAAACCTGGAAGAAGCCGCGCGATTGCTCGAGGCCGCCGCGAAACTTGGTCACGCCGGCGCCGCTTACGACCTCGGCCTCCTTTATTTGCAAGGCCAGCAATTTCCGCAGGATATCAAACGCGCCGGTGAGCTTTTCGCATTGGCCGCGGAAGGTGGAAATTCAGAAGCGCAATACGCGCTCGCCACGCTGTATAAAGAAGGCCGCGGCGTGCCGAAGGACATGCGCAAGGCAATGCTGCTCATGCAGCAGGCCTCGGTCGCGGGCAATCTCGACGCAATGGTCGAATTTGCAATCGCACTATTCAACGGAGAAGGCGTCAACAAGGACGAGGCGGCAGCGGCTCAACTGTTCCTGAAAGCGGCACACCTCGGCAACGCGATCGCGCAGAACCGCCTGGCGCGGATCCTGATGGCCGGCCGCGGCATGCCCGCGGAAGCTACCGAGGCGATCAAATGGCATCTGGTGTCCAAGGCGGGTGGCAGCAGCGATCCCGACCTCGACGTCTTTGCCGCAAAACAGAGCCCAGCGATCCGCGCGGCCGCCGAGGCCGGCGCCAAGAAATGGCTGTCGACCACGACGGCCGGGCGCTCTTGACGGCGCTGGCCTTCGCGGGCAGACCGCTCGCGGCATGCATCACTCGGCCCTCCTCAATGTCATGATCGCCGCCGCGCGCAAGGCCGCGCGCGCGCTCAAGCGCGACTTTGGAGAGCTGGAAAAATTGCAGGTCTCGCTGAAGGGCCCCGGTAATTTCGTCACCGCCGCCGACCGCCGCGCCGAAGAAACACTCTATGCCGAACTGATGAAGGCGCGGCCGGGCTACAGCTTTCTAGGCGAAGAAGGCGGCCGCCGCGAGGGCGCCGACAAGACCCACACCTGGATCGTCGATCCCTTGGATGGCACCACGAATTTCCTCCACGGCATCCCGCAATTCGCCATCTCGATTGCACTCGAACGCGAAGGCACGGTGGTGGCCGGCCTGATCTACAATCCCGCCAATGAGGACATGTTCATTGCCGAACGTGGCAAGGGCGCCTTCCTCAACGAACAGCGGATCCGGGTCGCCGGCCGGAAACTTCTGGGGGATGCGGTCGTCGCCTGCGGGCTGCCGCACCTGGGTCATGGCGATATCGCACAATCGCGCAAGGAAACCGGCATGGTGCAGGAACACGTGGCCGGACTTCGCCGCTTCGGCGCGGCCGCGCTCGATCTCGCCTGGGTCGCGGCGGGCCGTCTCGACGGCTATTGGGAGCGCGACATCAACCCCTGGGACATGGCGGCAGGAATTATCCTTGTGCGGGAAGCCGGCGGGTTCGTCACCGACTGCGACGGCGGCGAGGACATGTTCCACAAGGGTCATATCGCCGCCGGCAATGAGACTATTCAAAAAGCGTTGCTGGCTGTGTTGAAAACCGCCGCCAAGGCGTAAGTCACCGCAATTTCAACTCAATCACCGGCTTTACCCGGCCACCGGGCCCGGCACGATTGCTTTTTCCCTGTCACGGGTCTGTGCCATAGTGCGCGCGAGGGCTTCGTTCGACATCAACATTTAAGTTGCATGTAAGTCTCATGGCCAAAGAACTCGACCCACTCAAGCTGTCATCCCCGCGCGTCTTCCTGTTCAGGATGCTGGTCTTCGTCATCCTGGTCGGCCTGGTTGCATTCGTGCTGCACAAGCAGATCGAAGTCGCTTTCATGTCCAATCCGGGCTTGAACGCGCTCATCATCGGCGTGGAAGCGATCGGAATTCTGCTGTCGGTCCGGCAGGTATTGCGCCTTTATCCTGAAATCGCGTGGGTCAACAATTTCCGCCTGGCTGATCCGGGACTCGCCGTCGATCGCGCGCCGGTGCTGCTGGCGCCGATGGCCGCAATCCTGGGCAGCCGCGTCGGCCGCATGGCGATGTCGGCACAATTGATGCGCGGCATCCTCGATTCAATCGCGACCCGCCTCGACGAGGCGCGCGATATTTCCCGCTACATGACCGGCCTGCTCGTGTTTCTCGGCCTGCTCGGCACCTTCTGGGGCCTGATCGAAACCGTGAGCTCGGTCGGCGGTGTCATTCAGGGCCTCAAGGCCAGTGGCGATGCCGGCAGCATGTTCGATTCCTTGCGCGAGGGACTTGCCGCGCCGCTGTCCGGAATGGGAATTTCGTTTTCTTCATCACTGTTCGGACTTGCCGGCTCGCTGGTGCTCGGCTTCCTCGATCTGCAATCGAGCCAGGCGCAAAACCGCTTCTATACGGAACTCGAAGACTGGCTCTCCACCACCGTCTACGACCAGGCCGCAGAACCGGCCGTGGCGGCCGGCGTGACCGGCGAAGTGCGCTCCGCGATCGAGCGCCTGCGCGAGGCCGTCGACCAGGCAGGCGCCGGGAAATCGGCATCCGCCGCCATGGCCAATCTGGCCGAGGCGATCCAGGGCCTCGTGCACCACATGCGGACCGAACAGCAGATGATCCGCGATTGGGTCGACTCGCAGGCCGAGCAGCAACGCGAGATCAAGAAGCTTCTGGAAGTCATGGTGCGGCGAGAACGTGAACCGTTGAGTTGAATCCCATGGCGCTCGCACGAACGCGCCGCGGCGACAGCGGCATGAATTACTGGCCGGGCTTCGTCGACGCGCTGTCGACGTTGATCCTCGGCATTATTTTCCTGCTCACCGTATTTGTGGTGGTGCAGTTTTATCTGCAGCAGGAAGTCGCGGGCAAGGACACCGCGCTCAATCGGCTAAATGCGCAGATCGCACAGCTGACCGAGCTCTTGTCGATGGAGAAATCCGGCAAGTCCAATCTCGAGGACCAACTCGCGCAAATGCGCGCGACGCTGGCCACCGCCGAAAGCGAGCGCGACCGCCTCAAAGGAGCAGCGGAGAACGCTGGCGCCGGCGCCACTGCTGCGCAGGGCAAGGTTTCCGAACTCTCCGGCCAGCTCGAAGGCGAGAAGAAACTCTCCGCGCGCGCGCTAGCGCAGGTCGAGGTGCTCAATCAACAGATCGCGGCATTGCGCCGCCAGCTGTCCGCAATCGAACAGGCGCTCAACGCCGCCGAGAACAAGGACAAGGAATCGCAGACCCAGATTACCGAGCTCGGACAGCGGCTCAATCTGGCGCTGGCCGAGCGCGTCAATGAGCTCAAGCGCTATCAGTCCGATTTCTTCGGCAAACTTCGCGAAATTCTTGGCAATCGTAGTGATGTGCGGGTGGTCGGCGACCGCTTCGTGCTTCAGTCGGAAGTATTCTTTGACACCGGCAAGGCCGATCTCAAGCCCGAAGGCCGGATCGAGCTCGACAAGGTAGCGGGCGCGCTGCTCGAACTGGAAAAGCAGATACCAACCGATATTGCCTGGGTTCTGCGCGTCGACGGCCATACCGACGTCCGTCCGATTGCCGCCGGCGGCGTATTCAAGTCGAACTGGGACCTGTCGGCCGCGCGCGCAATCTCGGTCGTGCAATATCTCGTCGGCAAAGGTGTATCGCCCCAGCGCCTGGTGGCCGCCGGCTTCGGCGAATTCCAGCCGATCGATTCAGGCAAGACCGAGGATGCCTACAAGCGCAATCGCCGCATCGAGTTCAAGCTGACCGAACGGTGAGGACGGCTAGTCTCTCCACCGTCATGCCCGGCCCTGTGCCGGGCATCCACGACTTCTGATACCGTGAGCAAGTCAAGACGTGGATGGCCGGGACAAGCCCCGCCATGACGAATGCCGGATCATTGATGCCTAAAGTCGCCCTACGTCCCTATTCCGCCGCTGACGAAGATGCGGCCATCGAGCTGTGGCGCCGCACCTGGCAGAAGCACTACGCGCATATCGACTTTGACGCTCGTGTGGCCTGGTGGCGTGAACGCTGGCGCAAGGAACTCGTCCCCGCGGCCCGTATCGTGCTGGCGGACATCGATGGCGCAATGGCCGGATTCGTCACTGTCGATCCCAAGACGACCTATCTCGACCAGATCGTGGTCGCGCCGGAGCACTGGGGCTCTGACATTGCACTGGCCTTGCTGGACGAGGCCAAGCGCCTTTCGCCGAAGGGCATTTATCTGCTCGTCAACAAGGACAATGTCCGCGCCATCCGCTTTTATGAAAAGCACGGTTTCTCTTACGCCGGCGAAGACAAAAACCCGGTCTCAGGGCTCGCGGTCAACAGGATGGCGTGGCGCGCGTAAACTACGCGACCTCAAACTGCAGCTTCGCCAGACGCGCATAGAGCCCCCCGGCCGAAGCAAGCGACGCATGCGTCCCCTCCTCCACGATGCGTCCGTGATCGAGCACGAGAATACGGTCACAGGATTGCACGGTGGCGAGGCGGTGCGCGATGACGATGCTTGTGCGGTTGAGCATCAGCCGCTTGAGCGCCTGCTGAACCAGCGTCTCGCTTTCAGCATCGAGCGACGAGGTCGCCTCGTCGAGCAGCAGCAGCGGCGCCTTGCGCAGGATGGCCCGCGCGATCGCGATGCGCTGGCGCTGGCCGCCGGACAGCGTAACGCCGCGCTCGCCGACGGGCGTTTCATATCCCAAAGGCAACCGCCGAATGAATTCCGACGCATGCGCGGCTTCCGCAGCCTTGTCGATCTCCGCATCGGTGGCGTCGGGACGTCCGAACTGGATATTCTCGCGGACACTTGTGCCGAAAACCACGGCATCCTGCGGCACCAGCGCGATGCGTGCACGCAGCTCCGCAGGGTCCGCTTCCGTCAGACGCACGCCGTCGAAACTAATATTGCCCGACACCGGATCATAGAACCGCAGGATGAGCTGGAAGATGGTGCTCTTGCCGGCGCCGGACGGTCCGACCAATGCGAGTTTTTCGCCGGGCGCCACGCGGAACGACAGCCGATCGAGGACCGGCACATTCGGCCGTCCTGGATAAGCGAAATCGACGTCGCGAAATTCAACCGCCCCGCTCGCCGGCTTCGGCAATACAACGGGACGCGCCGGTGCCCTGATCTGCGGCTCGACGTCCAGAATCTCGAACAGCCGTTCGGCCGCACCGGACGCCTGCGCGATTTCGCCCCACACCTGACTCAATTCGCCGAGCCCGCCAGCGGCGAACACCGCGTAAAGAACAAATTGTCCGAGCCGGCCCGGCGTAATGCTGCCAACAAGCACATCTTGCGCCCCGACCCAAAGCACCACAACGATGCTGGTGAAGACGAGAAATATCACCACGGCTGTGAGCGTGGCGCGCACTTTGGTCGCGCCGCATGCGGCGGCGTAAGCCTGCTCGACCGCCGCGCCAAATCGCGACTGCGCAAGCTTTTCATTGGTGAAAGCCTGAAGTGTGCGCATCGCGCCAATCAACTCGTTGGCGTAACCCGATGCGTCGGCAAGCGTATCTTGCGCCGCGCGTCCGCGCTTGCGGACTGCGCGCCCAAAGCCGACCAGCGGAAGCACGATGACCGGGATCGCACCGAGCACGAACAGCGAAAGCCGCGGGCTGGTGACAACCATCATGCCAGCACCGCCGAGGAACAGCACCAGATTGCGTAAGGCGATCGATACCGAAGCGCCGACGGTTGACTTGATCTGGGTGGTGTCAGCCGTGAGGCGCGACACTATTTCACCGGCGCGTGTTGCATCGAAAAATGCCGACGACAACCGTGTGAGATGAGTGAATACATCGGAGCGCAGATCGGCGACGATGCGCTCGCCCAATGTGGTCACAAGGTAGTAACGCAGCGCGCTGGATACTGCGAGCACGGCGACAACCGCAATCATCACTGCAAAATAACTGTCGATCAGCTGCACCGCCTTGTCGGAGAAGCCGAAATCGATCATCCGCCGGACGGCGACCGGCACGACCAAAGTGGTGAGTGCAGCAACGGTCAGCGCAGCCAATGCGGCGAGTGCGCGCGCGCTATATCTGGCGATGTATGGAACAAGTCGGGCCAGCGGCCGGAGTTTAACCTTGCTCCGCTCGCCAGGCGCAGGCGCGCCGGCGACGTCGAGGCCCCGTCCATCGCTTGAAAAACTCATGCGACGCCCTTTGTTGTCGCCCGACGCTTGCCCAATTAATGCCTTGCGGGCTTGATCTCGGTCAAATCGTGGCGGCTTGCCGCCCGCGCCCGAGTCCTGTATAGGAGCCGCCAAATCCAGCTATTACTGGCGCGTTCGCGCCCCGGAAGAGAGCCAATGAAGCAAGACATCCATCCCGGCTACCACGCTATCAAGGTGATCATGACCGATGGCAGTGAATTCACCACCCGCTCCACCTGGGGCAAAGAAGGTGACGTCCTGCACCTCGATATCGACCCCAAGTCGCACCCGGCCTGGACCGGCGGCCAGCAGCAGCTTGTCGACCGCGGCGGCCGCGTGTCGCGTTTCCAGAAGAAGTTCTCGGGGTTCCTCAAGACCGACGAGAAGAAATAAGTACCGTTGACGCCCGCAAT
This sequence comes from uncultured Alphaproteobacteria bacterium, assembly GCA_963735285.1. Classification (GTDB taxonomy): domain Bacteria; phylum Pseudomonadota; class Alphaproteobacteria; order Rhizobiales; family Xanthobacteraceae; genus Pseudolabrys. Next base: position 213,421 of record CAVTKN010000002.1, read on the forward strand.
AAAAAACCCCCGCCAGTGCGGGGGTTTTTGTTTTCGAGGCTGGCCTCTAGACGCTTTCCGCGCCGAAGGCAGCCTTCAACAGTCCAAGCTGGCGCTCGACAGGGTTGCCCGTGCTCGGCCGTTCCGCAGCATTCTGATTGTAGATCGTCGCGTCGAGACGGCGCACATTGGCGTAAAGCTTTCGCGACCGTTCGATCAGGTCACGCAGCGCCACCGGCAACAGCTCGAGATTGGTCGAGTCGTGCGCGTCACTCGATGCGAGTTTCACCTTGCTCTTTTCCTTGCCCGCCTGCGCGAGCGACATCTCACCTTCTTTCACCGCACGATGAAGCAGTAGCCAGGAGGCGAGCTGCATCAGCCGCGTGGTGAGACGCATGCTTTCGGTGGCGTAGGCAAGCGCCGCCGCACGTTCCAGTTTCTTGGATTCCTGGCGACCGGGACCGTCGAGATAAGTCGCGGTCTCCTCGACGAGCGCCATTCCATCACGGAACAAATCGGCGAATGCCTGAGAACTCGCCAGCCGTTCCCCGAACGACACCGTTTGCGTTTCGCTGAATGGCTTCTCGGACTTTTCGGACATTACGCGACGCCTCACTTCACCGCGGAGCCAATCGCGCCCCGTATACGATTGAGTAAGCATGACGCGCGCGATGCAGCCGTGTCCAGACGGCGACATGGTTAACATTGCGATATAGTTTCCGCGCAATGCGAACGACCGCGCGCCGACCTCCCTGATCCATTTTGGGACAAAAAAGAGCCGCCGTTTCCGGCGGCTCGAAGTTGATAACAGGGAGGCGTCAAACAGAGTGGACAGGAGCCACTCAACGTCCACATGAAGATGGACAATGCCAGTAATGGTCGAGAAAGCTTAACGACAGCTTAAGGGTATGCGCGCAATGCCAAATATTTTTCCCGTGCAATGGCACGCCTATACCATTGCGGCGAAGGTGATAGTCCCTCGCCTCAACGTTTGAAAAATTGGTCGGCGGCCGAACGTGAGACGCGCTTTTGTCGCCATGTCGGCTTCGAGCCGGCTGATCTCGTCGCGCATCAACTGCACGCGCGCCGTGAGTTCCTCTACGGAGAGCAAAGTGAGGTCCTGGCCGATCTCGTGCGCAATTTTCTTCTTCGGTTTGTCGTCTTCGTCGATTGCCGGCATTGGCCACCTCCTGCGGGGCGAAATCTAGCCACCGCGGTTCGGGTTGTCACATTGGCAGGGCCCGCCTACACAGAGCTCTCCAAATCGCAGAAAATACGAGGAACCAATGTCCGCACTTCCAAATGAAATGACCGCAATCGGCATCAAAACCGCCGGTGGTCCGGACATGCTGGTCCCTGAGCAACGCCCGCTGCCAAAGCCCGCTGCCGGAGAGATCCTGGTGAAAGTCGCTGCGGCCGGCGTCAACCGCCCCGATGTGATGCAGCGCATGGGTCTCTACCCGCCGCCGCCCGGCGCACCTGACATTCCCGGATTGGAAATCGCCGGCGAGGTTGTTGCGTTGGGCGCCGGCGTCAAGCGCTGGAAAGTTGGCGACAGAATCATGGCGCTGGTGGTCGGCGGCGGCTACGCCGAATATTGCCTTGCGCATGAATCGCACGCGTTGCCGATCTCGGGACTCTCGATGATCGAAGCGGCTGCGATACCGGAAACGTTCTTCACTGTTTGGCACAATGCGTTCGAGCGTGGTGGCCTGAAAAATGGCGAAACGCTGCTGGTGCACGGCGGCTCATCTGGCATCGGCACCACGGCCATCCAACTTGCCAAAGCTTTCGGTGCGCGCGTGATCACCACCGCCGGTTCAGCGGAAAAATGCGAGGCCTGTCGCAAGCTTGGGGCCGACGTCGCCGTTAACTATAAGACTGAGGACTTTGTCGTCGCGACCAAGGCAGCGACCGGAGACAAGGGCGCCGAGGTTATACTGGACATGGTGGGTGGGGATTACATCGCACGCAATTATGAAGCGGCGGCGGTGGAGGGGCGCATCGTGCAAATCGCATTTCAAGGGAGCCCAAAGGCAACGGTGGATTTCCGCCGAATTATGCTCAAGCGGCTGCACCATACCGGTTCGACCTTGCGCGCGCGTTCGGTCGCCGACAAAGGGGCGATCGCCCGGGCGGTCGAGGACAATGTCCTGCCGCTCGTGACAGCCGGGACAGTCAAACCCGTCATCTACAAGACTTTTCCCATGGCCGAGGCGGCGGCCGCCCATACGCTCATGGAAACCAGCACCCATATCGGTAAAATCGTGCTAACACTTTGACTCGGCGTCCGTTTCTTCAGAAGCCGCGAAATCGGCGCAATGTCGGACTTAAAAACGCAACAGGGTGCGATTGCTTGCAGATATTCACCGTCGGCAATGCCGGAGCCGCAGGCTGCGAGGCGCTGTCGCGGCCGGGGGTTTTGATTTGATTTTGAATAGCCGTTTGGCAGCGACTGCACTCGCGCTCGTCGCCGCGCTGCTGGTGGTTCCGGCTGCGCGTGCGGTCGAGGCTGTGAACGTGCGCCTCGATGCCGCGGCTATCGATTTGACCGCCGCTACGGAACTTCAAAAGACCGAAGGGGATCGCACCCAGGTTTCAACCGCGCCTGGCCCGGACGGTATCGTGCGCCGCATCGAGGTGCGCGCGCGGGAGCGCAACAACAACTGGGCGGTATTCGCACTCACCAATAATAGCGACGAGCAGATCGACCGCCTCATCGTCGCGCCGCATTATCGCATGGTCGGCTCTGGCCTTTTCTGGCCCGACCTCGGCCTGTCGCGCATCGCGGGCATCACGCCGTCGACCGGTGACCGCCCCGTTCGCCAGGAGGGCACGACAGCCGACGTGTTCCGCGTCACGCTCGATCCCGGCACCGTCATCACCTTTGTTGCCGAGCTGCGCACCGACAAGCTGCCGCAGATCTATTTGTGGGAACCGGATGCCTACAAGGACAAGGTCAACTCGTTCACTCTTTACTACGGCATCGTCATTGGCATCGCCGGCCTGCTGGCGTTGTTCCTGACGATCTTGTTCGTCGTCAAAGGCTCGATGATGTTTCCGGCCGCGGCGGCGCTTGGCTGGGCGGTTCTGATCTATATCGGCATCGACTTCGGTTTCTGGGGCAAAGTATTCGACATGTCGGCCGGCGCCGAACGCGTTTGGCGCGCCTGCGGCGAGGCGATCCTGTCGGCGACACTGCTTGTCTTTCTGTTTGCCTATCTCAACCTGTCGCGCTGGCACGTGCGCTATGCGCACGTCACGATGGCATGGCTCGCGGCGCTCGCCGCATTGATCGCAGTGGCGGTGTTCGATCCATCGATTGCCGCGGGCATAGCCCGCATGTCGCTCGCCGGCATCGCGGTCTTCGGGCTCGCGCTCGTGATCTACCTGTCGACACATGGTTTCGACCGCGCCGTGCTGCTTATTCCCACGTGGCTGCTCCTGGTGGTGTGGACGATAACCGCGGGCATTGCCGTTACCGGCCTTGTCACCAATGACATCATCGGCCCTGCGCTGCTGGGTGGCCTGGTTCTGATCGTGATGCTGATCGGCTTCACGGTCATGCAGCACGCCTTTGCGGGCGGCATCACGCACGGCATCGTTTCTGACGTCGAGCGCCGAGCGCTTGCACTTACCGGCGCCGGCGACTTGATCTGGGACTGGGACGTGTCCGCCGACAAGGTGTTCACCAGCCCGGAAACCGAACACATACTCGGCCTCAAGCGCGGTTCGCTGGAAGGACCGGCGGCCACCTGGCTTGAAGTGCTGCATCCGCTCGATCGTGACCGTTTCCGCGCGGCGCTTGATGGCATCGTCGAACAGCGCCGCGGCCGGCTCACCCAGGATTTCCGGCTGCGAACCGGCGACGGACACTATCTCTGGTTTGCGCTCAAGGTGCGTCCGGTGGTCGGCTCCGACGGAGAAGTGGTGCGCCTCGTCGGCACAATGACCGACGTGACAGAATTCAAGAATGCCGAGGAGCGCCTGTTGTTTGATGCCGTGCACGACAACCTCACCGGATTGCCCAACCGCGAACTATTCATCGATCGCATGGAGGCGGCGTTTGGTTTTGCCCGCGCCGACCCGCAAATCCGGCCTTCCATTGTGGTGGTCGATCTCGATCGCTTCAAGCAGGTCAACGATTCCGTCGGCATAGCGGTCGGGGATTCAATTCTGCTGACCATCGCGCGCCGGCTGTCCCGCCTGCTCAAGCCGCAGGACACCTTGGCGCGGCTGTCCGGTGACCAGTTCGCTTTGATCGTGCTCTCGGAGCGTGAGCCCGCGCGCATCGTGGCCTTCGCCGAGACGATCCGGCGCACGCTGCGCGCGCCGATTGCATTCAACGACCGCGAGATCTTCCTGACCGCCTCGATCGGGCTGGCGCTCGCCGAGAACCAGTCAAACCGCACCGAGGAAGTTCTCAAGGACGCCGAACTGGCGATGTACTACGCCAAGCGCATCGGCGGCGACCGCATCGAGATCTTCAAGCCGGCCATGCGATCGCGCAAGACCGATCGCCTGACGATGGAATCGGAATTGCGCCGCGCCATCGAACGCGAGGAAATCAAGGTGCTGTTCCAGCCGATCGTGCGGCTGGAGGATCGCGCCATTGCGGGATTCGAGGCGCTGGCGCGCTGGGATCACCCGAAGCTCGGCCGCCTGTCGCCTGCCGAATTTATTTCGATAGCCGAGGAAATTGGTCTCATCGTCGATCTCGGCCTGTTTGTCCTCGACCACACCGCCAAGCAGCTTGCTCAATGGCAGGCGGCCACACGCGCGCGCGAGCCGGTTTTTGCCAGCGTCAACGTGTCATCGCGCCAATTGCTGCGCCATGATCTGATCCAGGATCTGCGCGGCGTCCTGTCACGGACAGCACTGGCGCGCGGCACGCTCAAACTGGAGATCACCGAATTGCTCGTGATGGAAAATCCCGAGCATGCCGCACAGATGCTCACGCGCATCAAGGAACTCGGCGCCGGCCTGTCACTGGACGATTTCGGCACCGGCCATTCCTCGCTCGCTTATCTTCAGCGCTTCCCGTTCGACACGATCAAGATCGACCAGTCGTTCGTGCGTACGACGCCGCGCGGCACGCGGCCGGTGATCCTGCGCTCAATTATCGCGCTTGCACACGATCTCGGCATGGAAGTGGTGGCGGAAGGCGCGGAAACCGATTCCGACGCGGTTGAGCTCTACCAGCTCGGCTGCGAATATGCGCAAGGCTTTGCCTTCGGCGAGCCGATGACGGCCGACGCGGCCCGTGATCTCCTGATCGACAAGCCGACCCGGCTGCGCGCGCTCAAGATTGCGTCTGAATAAATCCAAATCCAATTGGTTGCGCGGACTATCAGTCGTCATGCCCGGCCTTGTGCCGGGCATCCACGTCTTTCAAATTGGCAAGAAAGCAAGTCATGGATGGCCGGGACATAGGCGAGCAAAGCGACGCCGTCCTTCGGACGACTATGCCCGGCCATGACAAGTCGCTAGGCGTGGCCGGCTTCACTCGACAGCATGCCGAGATCGATGCCGATCTTGCGTAGCGCCTTCTCATATTTCACTTCAGTGTCCGTGCCGAAAATTAGTTCCGGATCGGCCGCGCAGTGCAGCCACCCGTTCTGCTGGATTTCCTGTTCAAGCTGGCCGGGCGCCCAGCCGGCATAACCAAGCGCGAGAATGGCGCTGGCCGGCCCGTTGCCGCGCGCGATCGCCTTGAGAATATCGAGCGTGGCAGTAAGGCAGATGCCCTCATCAATCGGCAGCGTCGAATTCTCGATGAAGAAATCGGCCGAGTGCAAAACGAAGCCACGCCCGGTTTCAACCGGTCCGCCCTTAAGCACCTTGACGTCTTCAGTACCCGTCGGCAGTTGAATCCGCTCGGCTGCGGGGATCACCTCCAGTTGCACGAGCAAGTCGGGAAATTTGATGTTGGCCGCCGGATGATTGACGACGATGCCCATGGCCCCTTCGGTCGAATGCGCGCAGACATAGATGACCGCACGCGCAAAACGCTCGTCGTTCATGGCCGGCATCGCAATCAACATCTGTCCGTCAAGATAACCGCGGCCGGGAGCCGGGGCCTGCGCCTTCGCTTTGCGTGACGTCTTCATGGCAAAAGGTTACCCGATCGATCTACCTTTGCAAACGAAGCTTGCGGCGGAAAGTTCAATCGTTCACCGTCATATTCAATACGACAATTGTGGCAGCGCCCCGCCCAGAACATGGTCAATCACTGCTCACGATGAATTCAGTGGCGCGGCATGCCGATACCAACTAGATCGTGCACGATGAACGATATTCACAGATCATTTTACGCGGCCCTTGCGGTGTACGCGATCGGCGCCATCTCGGGCAGTGCGGCGCTCGCGGCGGACGAATCACCTTGGAGCAACGACGTTCGTTCAGGTGTCAGGCTTATCGCCGGCGCCAACAGCAAAGACGATGTCGCATTGCGCGCGGGTGTTGAAATCAAGATGCAGCCGGGGTGGAAAACCTACTGGCGCTATCCGGGCGATTCCGGCGTGCCGCCGCGTTTCGATTTTTCGGGTTCGGAAAACCTCAAAGAAGCCAAAGTGCTCTTCCCTGCCCCGCATCTTTTCACCGACGAGACCGGTCATTCACTCGGCTACAAGAATAGCGCCATCTTTCCACTGGTGCTTACGCCGCAGCAGCCCGGAAAGCCTGTCCGACTACGCATGAAGATCGAATACGCGGTTTGTGAAAAGCTCTGCGTGCCTGCCGAAGGCAGCGCCGAGCTGACGATTGGGTCAGGAGCAAGCGCGCGCAACGCAGACCTGATCGCGGCGGAGGCTCACGTCCCCAAAGCGGTGCCGGCCTCGCAAATCGGCCTTACGGCCAAGCGCGTCAGCGTGGCGGCAAAACCGATGGTCGCAGTCGAGCTTGCGGCGCCGGCCGGACAAGCGGCCGAACTGTTCGTCGAAGGGCCTACCCCGGACTGGGCGCTACCCATCCCCGCGCCCGCGCAAGGTGCGTCAACCGGCCGTGCACGCTTCACTTTTGAGCTCGACGGATTGCCACCCGGCGTCGACCCCAGAGGCAATTTCGATCTCACCTTCACCGTCGTCACCGGCGAGCGCGCCCTGGAAGTCAAGACTCATCTCGACTAATCACCGGCAAGGGCGTAATTAGCCCAGCCGGGAAACATTTTTAATAAAGCAAAGCGAGAGGACACCCATGCCTATCAAGGTCGGCGATAAATTGCCCGAGGCCAAATTCCGCGTCATGACCACCGAGGGTCCGGTCTGGAAAACGACCGATGAAGTTTTCAAAGGCCGCAAGGTGGCGCTATTCGCAGTGCCGGGCGCCTTTACGCCAACGTGCAACAACCTGCACATCCCAAGCTTCCTGAACAACGCCGCCGCCATCAAAGCCAAGGGCGTGCACACGATCGCCGTGACAGGCGTCAACGACGTTTTCGTCATGGAAGCCTGGAAGAAATCGACCGGCGCCGACGGCAAGATCGATTTCCTTGCGGACGGCAACGGTGAATTCGCTAAGGCGATCGACATGGCCTTTGACGGATCCGGCAACGGGCTTGGCACCCGCTCGAAGCGTTATTCAATGCTGGTCGACGACGGCGTCGTGAAAAAACTCAATATTGAAGATGCGCCGGGCAAGTGCGAAATTTCGGGCGGCCAGGCCTTGCTGGGGCAGCTGTAAGCCCATTCGTCATCCGGGTTCGCGGGCTAAAGCCCGCGCCCCGGAATGATTTTCTATTTGTTTGTCATTGCGCCGATGGCGCCGGCCCGCGCGGCAATAACACCTTCGCGCGCAAGTTCATCGGCGCGCTCGTTCATCGCATGACCGGCATGGCCTTTTACCCAGTGCCAATGCACCGTGTGATGACCGAGCGCCTCGTCCAGGCGCTTCCATAGATCGACGTTTTTCACCGGCTTCTTGTCGGCGGTGCGCCATCCTTTTTTCTTCCAGCCATGGATCCACGACGTAATGCCGTTCTTGACGTACTCGCTGTCGGTATGAAGATCGACCACGCAAGGCCGCTTGAGCGCCTCCAGGGCCGAAATCGCCGCCATCAATTCCATGCGGTTGTTGGTCGTGTGCAGTTCGCCGCCCTTGAGCTCTTTTTCATGATCGCGAAAAGTCAGTATGGCGCCCCAGCCGCCGGGGCCCGGATTGCCCGAACAAGCGCCGTCAGTGTGGATGGTGACGCGTTGCTCGCTCACGCGATATTTCCTTTGCGCATGATCTCGTCCGACCTTCCTTCGCCCGCCGAAGCAGGCTTCGTGAAGGCGGGAGACCGGTTTCCATCCCCAATCGGGGTCGAGGACATGTTTTTCGGGATCATGCGCTAGAGCCCGTAATCCTCAACGCTTTTGACCGACTGGTGAAAGCGCAGCTTGCGGTAATATTCCAGCGGATCTTTCGGTCTGACTAGCGCGCCTTCCGGTACGGCCAGCCAATCGACCAGCCGTGTCAACAGGAACCGTGTGGCAGCGCCGCGCGCAAGCATTGGCAATGCGTCGAGTTCGCGGGCCGAAAGCGCCCGCACCCTGCCGTACGCGTTGAGCAGCGCCCGCCCCTTGGTCACGTTGTAGGAGTGATCCGCCTCGAAACACCAGGCGTTGAGGCACACGGCAACGTCGTAAGCCAGCGTATCGATGCAGGCAAAATAGAAATCGATCAGTCCCGACAGCTTGTCGCCGAGGAAGAAGACATTGTCCGGAAAAAGGTCGGCGTGGATGACCCCTTGCGGCAATTCGCGTGGCCAGTTCTTTTCCAGCACGTCCAACTCTTTGACGATTTCATTGCACAGACCGGGCCGTATGCTGTCGCCGCGAGGACCGGCATGCTCATAAAGCGGCCGCCAGCTGTCGATCGACAAAGCGTTCGCGCGCTTCGCCTTGAAATCCGCTCCCGCGATGTGCAGCCGGGCCAACGCTTCGCCCACTGCCGCGCAGTGCCCAGGGTTTGGCCGCCGGATCCACAAGCCGTCGAGAAATGTGACGACAGCCGCCGGGCGGCCGGCGACCTTGCCGAGCATGCCGCCTTGCTTGTTCTTGACCGGCTGCGGGCAGGTGATGCCGCGCGCCGCCAGGTGTTCCATGAGGCCGAGAAAAAACGGCAGGTCGCCTTCGGCGACACGTTTTTCATAGAGCGTGAGAATGAAATTGCCGGCGCCCGTGTGCACCAGAAAGTTTGAATTCTCTACGCCCTCTGCGATGCCCTTGTAGGAGAGCAGTTCGCCGATGTCATAGCCGGAAAGAAAGCGGGTGAGGTCCTCCGCCGGCACGTCGGTGTAGACCGCCATGAAGCGTCACTCCGCCGGCTCATGCTCCCGCAGCGGGCGGGGCAGCGGGAAGAACACGCCCTCCTCGATCGCCGACACTGTTTCGATGTCGAGGACGAAGCGCGCGGCGAACGCACCCATGATCTCCTCGACCAGCACCTCGGGCGCGGACGCGCCGGCAGTTATGCCAAGCCGCTTGACGCCGTCGAAATCGCTCCAGTTGATGTCGGCTGCGCGCTGCATGAGAACGGCGCGCGGACAACCGGCGCGTTGGGCCACTTCCCTGAGCCGCTGCGAATTCGATGAATTCGGCGCGCCGACGACGATCATTGCGTCGACGACCGGTGCAACGCGCTTGACAGCTTCCTGCCTGTTGGTGGTGGCGTAGCAGATGTCTTCCTTGTGCGGGCCGACGATGTTGGGGAAACGCCGCTTGAGAACCTCGACGATTTCCGCGGTGTCATCGACTGACAGCGTTGTCTGCGTCACGTAAGCAAGATTGTTCTCATCGCGCGGAACGAATTTTTCCGCATGCCGGATCGATTCGACCAGAGTGATGCTGCCAGGTGGCAATTGCCCCATCGTCCCGACAACTTCCGGATGGCCGGCATGGCCGATCAGCACGATCTCGCGCTGGCGACGATAATGGATCTCGGCTTCGCGATGAACTTTCGTCACCAACGGACAAGTCGCATCGAGCGTCAGCAAATTGCGCTGCGCGGCTTCCTCCGGGATCGCGCGCGCCACGCCGTGCGCGGAAAAAATCACCGGCGCCTTGTTGTCCGGCACTTCGCTGAGCTCTTCTACGAAGATCGCGCCCTTGGCGCGCAGGCTGTCGACCACGTAACGGTTATGTACGATCTCGTGGCGCACGTAGACCGGCGCGCCATAAATCGCCAGTGCCCGTTCCACCGATTCAATGGCCCGCACAACACCGGCGCAGAAACCGCGCGGCGAGCAAAGCACGACCTTCAAGGTGGGTTTTGGTAAATCGGTTACCATCGAGATCCTCGGGAAGCGCGCATTTTACGCGCTTATTTCCGCCTCGACATGGGGTGCGCCGGCCTCCCCTGTCAAGCCAGAATGGTTGCATGACCGGGGGTCTGCCCCTATATTCCGGCCACTTTCCGATCATCACCGATGATCTGAAGCTTCGCCCGGAGGCGGGCGAAGCATAGAGGAGATTTTGCCATGGCGACCGCAGCACCCCTGATGCCAAAGGCGACCGCCGTCTGGCTGCTGGACAACACCGCGCTGTCGTTCGACCAGATCGCCGAATTCTGCAAGCTGCACCCGCTCGAGGTGAAGGCCATCGCCGACGGCGATGCCGCGCAGGGAATCAAGGGCCTGGACCCGATTTTGACCGGACAGTTGAGCCGCGAACAGATTACCGAAGCCGAAAAAAACCCGGAAACCCGGCTGAAGCTGACCGAACCGAAAGTCGCGGTTCCACCGACCGAGCGCGGCAAGAAAGGCCCGCGCTATACGCCGGTTTCGCGCCGCCAGGATCGCCCCAACGCCATTTTGTGGCTGGTGCGCAACCATCCGGAACTCAAGGACAGCGCAATCATGCGGCTGGTCGGTACCACCAAGTCGACCATTGCTTCGATTCGCGAGCGCACGCATTGGAACTCGCCCAATCTGACCCCGATGGATCCTGTCACGCTCGGCCTTGCCTCGCAGATCGACCTCGATCTGGAAGTCGCGCGCGCCAACAAGGAAAAGCCGGCGCCCGTCGATACCGGCGCAACCTTGCTTCCCGCCGCCGAGACCACCGCGCGCAAGGAGGCCGAGGTCGCCGCAGCAGCCGCGGAAGCCGAGCAGAAACAGCCGGGCGGCAGTGACATGGACGTGAGTGCTGTGTTCGCCAAGCTCAAGCAGCTCGGCGGCAAAGGTGACAAGGACGACGAATAAGCGCGGCGAAAATATTCGCCGCCGTTGCGACGATTTGTATGCAAATTGTCGGCACGCCGCACGGGTACGTCGATACAGTATCTCGCGCGCTCATCGCAGGAATGTGAACGGCGAAATTCACGTGTGTTACGTGCGGAATCCGTTCGTCTGTCGCGCTTCCGAATTATTGCAAATTTCCAATTAAGCTTGCCTTCATCGCTGGGGCAGACGATCCCGCGCGTTGGACGAGATTCGAGCGGCGACCAACCTACGACCACAAGCTCGACTATGTGGCTGTGACGTTGCGCTCCTCTGGCGCTTCTCACCCCGGCCGCGCGGCTAGCCGATTCCCACCCGGCACCGCGCGGCCGGTACAGTTTTGGGCGAATTTTATCGTGTAATTTTCAGTATCCGCGCGAGCCTTGGACAGCGGCGACATAGCGCGCAATGGATCTGTCCAACACCAATTTGGCGTCTTTCGCAATGACGCGATCGAAATAGTGCCCGTAAATCAAATCAAACTGGAATGGCGCAAGCGCCTTGCCGATGTGTTCCACTTCGGGCGCTGACAGCGGAATGAAATTCGGATAGCTGCGCATGAACGACAGCCACTTGCGGTCTGTCGTCACGGTGAGGATATCGCCGGCGCAGACAATGCCGCGCCCGCCGGCCCCTCCCTTCCAGTGCATCACGGTTCCACCAGGAAAATGCCCGCCACAGCGCACCAGCGTGACGCCCTCCCACAGCCTGGACGTATCGCCTTGCCACAACTTTACCGCCGGATCATTGCGCATGATCCAGTCCTTGTCGGCGGCATTGAGATGGACCGGGCAATTGAATGCATGGGCCCATTCCACCATCGTCGTGTAAAAGTGCGGATGTGAGATGGCGATCGCTTTCAGCCCGCCGAGCCCCTTGATCATGCTCACGGTCGCGGCGTCGAGCGTGCCGATGCAATCCCAGAGGATGTTCCCGCCTTCCGTGCGCACCAACAGCGCGCGCTGTCCGATGGCAAAGCCGGCGCCGATACCGATGAGGCCAGTATCGTATTCATGGAAGCTGTTCATATGGCTCTTCGCGAGCGCCGCAAGCGTGGTCCAGCTTTGCCCACGTGCCGGGACATACTGCCGCTCTTCCTCGCAGATCACGCATTGCGCGGGCGGCTGCGCGCTCTCCGGATATTGCATGCCGCATGCCGTGCAGATGAACAAAGGCATGAAAACACTTTCCGTCATTCCGGGACACGCGCGGAGCGCGTGGACCCGGAATCCACACGCGCGCTCCGTTATTCGTTTCTGGATTCCGGGTTCCGATCTTCGGTCGGCCCCGGAATGACGTACGAAACGCCGCGACCTATTGTGTTTGGTCCGGCAGCGTTTGCAAGGTGTCCTTACAGATAACTCCACCACCACTCGCTGCGCCGGCGCTTGACACCGGCAAACCAGCGGCACAGCGGGTAAAGCGCTACGACAACGCCGAGCCACACGGCGTAGATGCCGGGGAGACCAAGGCCGTAACCCGACGGCTTCTGCGTCGACCCGATCAGCGCGGCGAAATCACCAACCACCATCCACGCATATAGAATGGCGAGCGCGTGCAGCAGAAAGATGTGAGCGACGTAGTAGAAAAATGGCACACGCCCGAAGGTCGTGATCCAGCTGGCGACAGGCCCCTGTGCCCGTTCAATGGCCGCCAGCAGCATCAGCGCCGGCCCGAGCGTCATCGCGAGATACAGCAATGAGGGCGGATATTTTTCGCAATTGATGAACGACAGCACCGACGCAACGACGTTGTCCTGCATCACCCAGGGCGCCGGATCACCATACAGGTTGGTGGCGCGCAGCACGATAAATCCGACCGTGATTGTGGCGCCGAGCGCGAATAATTCTCGAACCCGTGCCGCGCGCTGGCGCGTGAAGACTGGCCCCAGTGCATAACCTGCCGCCATCACGCCGATCCATGGAATCAGCGGATACAAGACGACGAGATCCACGCCCGGCGCAAGCTGTAGATGGCCCGGCTGGTGCAGGAAATTCCACACCGGCGCGGCGGCGCCGAACTGCGCCGCCTTGATGCCGTCGAGCAGGTTATGGCCGGTGATCATGACAAGACCGACCGCGGCCACCGCCCAGCGCGGCAGGTAGACGAGCCCGCCAAGCGCTATCATTGACGCGCCGATCGCGAAAATCACCTGCACGACGAAATGATTGAAATGGACGCTGAAACTCCAGCCGAAACGCACCACCGTCAATTCAATCAGCACAAGCCAGGCGCCGCGTGTCAGCAGAAAGCGGCTGACATTGCCGGCGGGCCGGCCCTGCCCGTACAAAAACGCGGAAATTCCCGCCAGAAAGATAAATGTTGGCGCGCAGAAATGCGTCACCCAACGCGTCAGAAATAACGCCGGATCGGTCACGTCGCGCGGATTGAACCCGCCGGCGGCAAAAAAATCGCGCGTGTGATCGAGTGCCATCACGACCATGACCAGGCCACGCAGCAGATCGATGGATGTAAGACGCGTCCGTCCGACCACCACTGGATCTTTCTTGACGGACGTTTCGCCGACCAGCGTCAGTGGGGGCCGCGTTTCGAATGCAACATTCATGGCAAGTTGTCTTCCGTAGAAATCGTGCGTTCACGTTGCGCGCCTTGTGGCGGAACGCGCCTCCGCACTCAAGACACAACGCCATCAAAACATTTGCTCAGGAATTCAATGGAAAGTGATGGATGAAAAAGCGCAAATAAGTGTTGGTGATCAGCCTGCGCACAGCGCTCCTTCGCGCGCAGCCGTAGCGCATGCGCTCAGGTCATCCCTGCAATTCAGTATTGCCGTACGGTTCTTAGCGGGCGTCCACGGACGCGCCAGCGCTATTGGCTGCTAGAAGCTCAACTTCTTCAACATTTCCTCAAGCGCCACTTTGCCCTCAAGATTGGCGGTACTGCGCGATTCGAAATAGGTCTCTGAATGCGCGATCGGGCTGATGCGGCCGGCCCGGTAGATCTCCCATCGCCAGGGCTTCGGCATGCGGGCGCGGTTTTTGACCACAACCGAATAATCCGTGCGCTCAAGATCATCCTTCATGGCGCGCGCCGAAAGGACAGCGTCACGCGCTTTGCGCGTTTCACCATTGGAGGATCCCCGAAGGCAGAGTTGAGCAGCACGATCACAATCCAAACCGGCGCCGCGCTCACCAAACAAGAACCGCGAGCACTATTCCGGCGGAGAGCAGAAATCCCAGCGCCCAGAAGGAATAGGTCATCGCCTTATCGATTGCGTCCCCATGCATCGAAACACTATGCGCGCGTTGCATAGCGATTGATACAGGTATCTTGTCTTGCATTGGTCCGCGCAATTCATGCCCCGCATGGAGCGCGCGGCCAACGACTTCAACGAAGGTCGAACTGACGAGGCATATCGGGCCGATATTTGTCAGCAAAGTTGTAGGGGCTCTGGACCCCAAGGCGGTAGAAGACCCAAAAGACAGCCTTTCTCAGCAGTTCTTCGATCTTTCGCATGCGCGCTATTTAGTGCGCGAACGGCTATCCGGCATTGAGCCAGATCAAGCAACGCTTGCGTTGTGGAACCAGCGCTCCTGCTTTGTCCGTTGCAACCGGGAAACAATTTCGTCGCACATGGAATAGCCGGCATGGTGCCTTGTTTGCTGATTCAGGGGCGACCCCGGAATGGGGAGGAGCGTCATGATGCGCTCGACAATAATCGGCCTTGCTGCCTTGCTCGTGTTGGGACTGTTTTCATCTGCCGCACTGGCCCGTCACGGGGGCGGAGGCGGGCACGGGGGCGGTGGGCACTGGGGTGGCGGCCACTGGGGTGGTGGCGGTCACTGGAGCGGTCACAATCACTTCGCGTTCCACGGTGCGAGGTTCCACCGCCACGGACGGTTCTTCGTCGGCTATGCAGGCTATGATTACGGATGCTGGCGCTTGCGGCCGACGCCGTGGGGTTGGCGCCGCGTATGGGTATGCGGATATCCCTACTACGGCTATTTCTGAAACACAGATCTGCGGCTGTGAACTGACCGCAGTCTATGACTGCCGTTTTTTTCGACGAGATGACATGCACGGCGGCCGCCGCGTCGAACGGGCAGATGGCGTGAACGGCCCGCTCGTCTTATGACGATGGCCCCCAGGGAGGCATCGCCCTGAAATCGGACGTCAGATCGGACGTCTTTACCTGGCCGTCGACGTTACCATCTTCGTCAACGTCCACGCCGGACCATGCGCCGGATTGCGCAAGAATTCTGACATTGGCATTTCGCGGCACGCGGTTGTCCGGTTTGCAGACCTGGTGGTCACCGCCACCACTTTCGACCGGCGTTGCGCGAATCGCGAAGCGGCGCTGATTAAAAATCCTCTGGTTGCGGCTTCCATCGACCTCTCCGGCGCCCCATGCGCCGATACTGGACACGCTGGGGTTCTGCAGGTTCGTATCGACATCCAGGCCGGTTGAACATTTGCCCGGCGGTCCGAACCAGCGCCGGTCGACCTGGTTTTGAAAAAGATGCCATTGCCCGCTGTTGTAAAAATCGACGGTCCCTTCATGTGACCGCGACGCGCTTATCCAGTTGTACGCCACGAGTTTTTCCTGGCGGAGGGTCCGATTGAGAAACCCGTTCCCATAGACTCCGATCGCATAATGGTTGCCGACCGTCTGGCCGATGGCCCGAAAGTACTCAAGGGCCGGCTCCACGGTGGCGCGATTCACATTGAAATCGACTCCGAAATAGATCGCCGACCCTTCCGGCTGCCCAACCAGCTTTGCCTGATCCAGCGCGGCCTTTGTATCGGCGGCGACTTCCGCTTTTGCGGAGCCAGTATCTTCCAGCCCCTTCATGAATTTCTCGGGAAGGTTATTTCGATACTGGTAGAGCGAAACAATCGAAAGGCCGTTTCTGATCAGGATGGTCGGCTCGCGAACGCCGTCGATCATGTTGCCGTCGGACGCCATGACCTTTTCGCGCAATCCCGGCTGGGGCTTTCGCGCGAAAAACCGAACGACGACCTTCACATTCTGGGCGGACAACTTCGCCGCGACCTTTGCGGCATTGTTCGGAGTATCGATAATGGCAATGCCTGCCGGATCGTTGGGTTGCCCAAATGTCGAATGGCCCGGCACCAAAGCGCTCGCCAGCAGGCCTGTGGTGAAAGTTCTTCGCGATACGATCGACATTGCACCCTGCCCCCGAAGAGCTGCTGCCTGATCAATCAAACTTTTTACTGCGCTTTGATCTCACCGAATTTGGCCAGCGCGCGATCGAATATATCATTGAAGAGCCACATCGAATCCAGAATTTCGCGCATGGTCGCGGATGTCTTTGCCCGGTCAGCTTTTCCATAGGCAAACATGCTGTTGTTGCGCAAGTATCCCATGATTCGGGGCTCGGAAATCCTGTAATTGACTAAATTGCCTGAATTGAGCGCGGCCTTGGCCGGGCTGGGAATGATCTGGATCAGCTCGAAAAATCTCATTTGATCAATCGGGTCCGGCAAGGCTTTCATGATGGCCGGTATTTTCGGGAACAGCTCCGCATGCGCGTTCATGAGGCCGTTTCTCACGGCGGTCCAGTGATTGTACCGCTGGTCTGAATTGCCGACCCGCACTTGCTCCTTGTCGTCGCGCGCATTTAGCGCGGGATCGATGGCGGCGACGGACTTCTTGATGGCAGCCCATTTCTTCTGGCCGATTTTGTCCTCGGACACTCCCGCCTGAAAACTTCCCTTGTAGGCGTTCGAACGCGCATTGCCGATGTTCTGGTGTCCATCCGTCTCGGCGTAGAACACCGCGAGACTGATGCGGCCCGCAACCTCGGCGTGGGCTGCATCGAGACCCTTGATCCGCGCAATGACAGTCCCGAGGTCGACGACATCCTTGAATGGCGTATCGGATTTCTGCGCGCTGGCGGGCGGCGCCTGCATGATGGCGGAAGAATTCTTGTACTCGTCGATGAGCGGCTCATTGTCGGCATCGAAATAGGCCGGAGGAATTTTGTATTTGTTCGGCCTGCCAATTCTCGACGGCAGCACGTCGGTGAGATCCTTGTACGCACCCATCATTGCGACGCGGGCGAGATAGAGCGCCTGCCCCGGCACGTCAGGCAGCTTTTGTTTTGCATCGATCTGCGCGCGCCGCTCGCTCAGGATTGCCCTGAAGTCCCGTACTGATTTGTTGTAGGTATTGAGCGCCTCCGACTGCGACGGCGTGAGCGCGGCGGGCTGAGCCACCGCGACGGACATGATACTGGAATTGCCGGTATCACCCACGAGCCGGGCAAGAGTCGCGAGACCGCACAGTACGATGACCGCCAATAAACGAGGGAATTTCAGAATATGCACGAGCTCCGCTCTCCGGTGTTGGTGTTCCAGGGGACGGTAATGGCGTGAGCAAGCGGGCTTTGTATCAAGTTCAAGCGTCGATGTCCGCGATTGTGGGCTTAGGGCTCAGCTTCCCACCCCGTGCCCCTTCAACGCGCTCCCGATCTCGTCGAGAATCGCCGGATCGTCAATGGTGGCCGGCATCGACCACGCGTCACCGTCGGCCATTTTCTTGATGGTACCGCGCAGGATTTTTCCCGAGCGCGTCTTCGGCAGCCGCGCCACCGTGATCGCGAGCTTGAATGACGCCACGGGGCCGACCTTCTCGCGCACCAGCGCAACGATCTCCTTCTCGATCTCCGCCGGCGGGCGATTAACGCCGGCCTTGAGCACGATGAAACCGCAGGGCACTTCGCCCTTGAGATCATCCTTGATGCCGAGCACCGCGCATTCGGCAACGTCGGGATGTCCGGCCAGCACTTCCTCCATGCCACCGGTCGACAGCCTGTGGCCCGCGACATTGATGATGTCGTCGGTGCGGCTCATCACGTAGACGTAGCCGTCCTCATCCTTGTATCCGGCATCTGCCGTCTTGTAGTAGCCGGGAAACTCCGTGAGATAACTTTCCTTGAAGCGCTCGTCCTGCTGCCACAGCGTCGGGAAACAGGCCGGCGGCAGCGGCAGCTTCACCACAATCGAGCCGATCTTGTTGGCGGGCTGAAGGTGGCACGCCTCATCCACGATATCGATCGCGTAGCCAGGCATCGGCACGCAGGTCGAACCGTAGCGCACGGGAAGCGCACCAAGGCCGATCGGGTTGCCGGCAATGCACCAGCCTGTTTCCGTCTGCCACCAATGGTCGAGCACCGGCACCTTGAGCATCTCCTCCGCCCATTGGATGGTCGGAGGGTCGGCGCGTTCGCCGGCCAGAAACAGCGTGCGGAATTTCGACAGGTCGTATTTCCTGATGAATTCGCCGTTGGGATCTTCCTTGCGGATCGCACGGAAGGCGGTGGGCGCCGTGAACAGCGCCACCGCACCGTGCTGCGAAATCACGCGCCAGAATGCGCCGGCGTCGGGCGTGCCGACCGGCTTGCCTTCGTAGAGGATCGTCGTGCAGCCGTGGAACAGCGGCGCATAGACAATGTACGAATGACCGACGACCCAACCGACATCGGAACCCGACCACCACACTTCGCCAGGCGATATGCCGTAGAGATTCTGCATCGACCATTTCAGCGCGACCAAGTGGCCCCCATTGTCGCGCACCACGCCCTTTGGAATGCCGGTCGTGCCGGATGTGTAGAGGATATAGAGCGGATCGGTGGCAGCGACCGGCACGCATTCGCTGGTCTTGGCGTAGTTGACGGCGTTTTCCCACACCTTGCGCCAGTCGTGGTCGCGGCCGGCCGTCAACTGCGCCTCGCATTGCGGGCGCTGGAGGATCATGCAGGCCTGCGGCTTGTGTTGCGCAAGATTGATCGCGTCGTCGAGCAGCGGCTTGTACGGGATGACGCGGGCGCCCTCGATGCCGCAACTTGCGGACAGGATCACCTTTGGCTTGCAGTCGTTGATGCGGGTGGCGAGTTCCTTGGCGGCAAAGCCGCCGAACACCACGGAATGAATTGCGCCGATGCGCGCGCAGGCAAGCATGGCGAACACCGCCTCCGGCACCATCGGCATGTAGATGATGACGCGGTCGCCTTTTTCGACGCCGAAGTCGCGCAACATGGCGCCAAGTAATTGCACCTCGGACAGCATCCTGCCGTAGGTGAAGGTCTTCACGGTATTGGTGACGGGAGAATCGTAAATCAGCGCCGGCTGGTCGTTGCGCCCGGCAAGCACGTGACGATCGAGCGCGTTGTAGCAGGTGTTGCAGGTCGCGCCCGTGAACCAGCGGCCGTAAATGCCGGCGTCCTTGTCGAAAACCTTCTTCGGCTTCTCGAACCAGTGAACGTCCGCCGCCGCTTCCGCCCAGAACACCTCTGGGCTGCGCTGCCAATGCGCATAAATGTCGTGATAGCGGCTGGTACGGGCGTCCATAATCTCCTCCCGGGCGCCATTCTGCGGGTGCGGCGCAGCTTTGCAAAGCCCGACATTGCCGGACGTGATCCGGCCATCCATGATGCAAAGAAGATGGACCCCCGGGTCAAGCCTAGGGGTGACATGGATCAAAACGCCGCGCCCCACCCCCACGCCACCAAGTGACCCTCATCACCGATCCCCTGTTCTATGCGCTGGCCATCCCCGCGGTGATCGCGCTTGGGCTGTCGAAAGGTGGCTTCGTTGGCGTGGGCCAGATGGCGACGCCGGTGCTTGCTTTGGTCATGCCACCGTTGGAGGCAGCTGCGATTTTCCTGCCGATCATGATCGCGCAGGACGCCGCCGCCGTGTGGGTCTACCGCAAGAACTGGAGCGGCCGGATCGTGGCCATCGTCCTGCCGGGCGCCGTGCTCGGCGTGGGCGCGGCCTGGCTTTTGGCCGCGCATATCTCCGACGCCGCCGTGCGCGTCTTTATCGGCATCACCACGATCGCTTTCGTGCTCTACAACTGGTTCGGGCCACGGCCGGTGCCGCATAAGGGCGAGCCGCCGGTTGCACCCGGCCTGTTTTGGGGCTCGATCGCCGGCTTCACCTCGACAATCTGCCAGGCCGGCGGGCCGCCCTACCAGATGTATGTACTCGGTCTGACGCTGCCGAAAATGGTTTATGTCAGCACCAACGCGATCGTGTTTGCCGCGATGAACTGGATGAAGCTCGTCCCTTATTTCGCGCTCGGTCAGTTTTCACCAAAGGGCGTGGCAACCTCGGCCGCGCTTTTGCCGCTCGCGATGCTGGCCAACTGGTTTGGCTTCTGGGTGGTGCGCGTCACGCCGACCGAGCTATTCTACCGCATCACGCTGATTATCATGTTCCTGATCTCGATCGAATTGGTGCGCAGCGGAATGACCGACATTTTGCGCGGCTGACAAGCGCGCTGCCCTTGGCTAACGTTGAAATCAAGGGGACAGCGGCCATGGCGAAATCACCTTACGACACCGATCTCGACCGCAATCCGGCCAACTACCAGCCGCTGACACCGCTCGGCTTCCTCGAGCGCGCCGCCGCCGTCTTTCCCAACCACACCGCCATCATCCATGGGGCATTGAGGCGCTCTTACGCGGAGTTCTACGCGCGCGCGCGGCGGCTCGGTTCGGCATTGGCCAGGCGCGGTATCAAGCGTGGCGACACGGTCTCGGTCTTTCTCGCCAATACGCCGGCGATGCTGGAATGTCATTACGGCGTGCCGATGTGCAAGGCCGTGCTCAATACTCTCAACACACGGCTCGATGCGCCGATTATCGCCTTCTCGCTTGACCATGCCGACGCCAAAGTGGTGATCACCGACCGCGAATTTTCCAAGGTGATGAAAGAAGCGCTCACCCTCTGCAAGGTGAAGCCGCTGCTGATCGACTATGACGATCCGGAATATACCGGCGCCGGTGAGCGTCTTGGCAGCATCGAATACGAAGATTTCATCGCGCAGGGCGATCCTGATTATGCCTGGGCCATGCCCGACGACGAATGGGATGCCATCACGCTCAACTACACGTCTGGCACGACGGGCGATCCGAAGGGTGTCGTCTATCATCACCGCGGCGCGCATCTTCTTGCGGTCGGCAATGTCGTCACCTGCTCCATGGGCAAGCATCCCGTCTATCTGTGGACGCTGCCGATGTTCCACTGCAACGGCTGGTGCTTCCCATGGTCGATCTCGGTCGCCGCCGGCACGCATGTCTGCCTGCGCGCCGTGCGCGCCGGCGCCATGTACGATGCGATTGCCAGCCACAAGGTGACGCACCTGTGCGGCGCGCCGATCGTGATGGCGACGCTGCTCAACGCACCCGCGCAAGAGAAGAAGCCACTTCCGCACGTGGTCGAATTCTTCACCGCCGCGGCGCCGCCGCCGGAGGCCGTGCTCGCCGCGATGAAAGAAGCAGGCTTCAATGTGACCCATCTCTACGGGCTGACCGAATGTTACGGGCCCGCCGTCGTAAATGATTGGCACACGGACTGGAATGCGCTGGCCCCGGAGGCGCAGGCCGTGAAAAAGGCGCGCCAGGGCGTGCGCTATGGCGCGCTGGAGGCGCTCGACGTGCTCGACCCCGAGGCGATGATCCCGGTCAAACGCGACGGCGAGGCGCTGGGCGAAGTCATGATGCGCGGCAACGTGGTGATGAAGGGCTACCTCAAGAACAAGTCATCCACTGAGAAGGCCTTCGCCGGTGGCTGGTTCCACACCGGCGATCTCGGCGTCATGCATCCCGATGGCTACATCCAGCTCAAGGATCGCTCAAAGGACATCATCATCTCCGGCGGCGAAAACATCTCGTCCATCGAAGTCGAGGACGCACTCTACAAGCACCCGGCGGTCATGGCCGTGGCGGTGGTGGCAAAACCGGACGATAGATGGGGAGAAACCCCCTGCGCCTTCATCGAGCTCAAGCCAGGCACGCAGGCCAGCGACGACGAGTTGATGCAATGGTGCCGCAAGCATTTGGCTTCCTACAAATGTCCGCGTTACATCGTCTTTGCGGACATTCCGAAGACGAGCACCGGTAAGATCCAGAAATTCAAGCTGCGCGAGATGGCGAAGGCGGTGTGACCGTCTGACGCGCAAGGTGACGTCGCAACGATTTCAGCCATTTTGCGAACGCATCGCGAAAAAACGCAGCGCGCTCTTCTGCACGATCAAGGTCGCAGTCGAATGTTGCCCACCATTCGACGAACGCACGCTCCCCGTCGATGACGGGCGTCACGCGCAGCGTCGCCTGGAAGTTCCGCGTGTGGATCGGCGGTTCGCTGACAAAATTGTAGGTCTGCGCCCGATCGGTATCCGACAAGGCAATAAGTTTTTGCCGCCGGCGGACACCGTTGTAGAGGACATTGCGTACGGCACCCACAGAATCGCCTGACTTGCCGGCTTCGATCTCGCTCTCTCCGGCGCCGTCGACCCAGACAGGATAGTTGTTGAAATCCCGGATGATGCTCCAGACCTCAGCGGCGGGCTGTTCGAAGATGGTGCTGTAATAGCTTCGCGACATGTCTATGCTCCACGTGTTCGGTCCACCTGATTTGGCAATCGAACCAGCTCGCAGCCACCCGATTCCTGCCGGAACACAAAATGCCCGACATTCTTGTTATCAATGACGGCCCTGTCCGCAAGATCCGCATCAACCGGCCCGACAAGAAGAATGCGTTGACGCTTGCCATGTATGAGACCATGGCGGCGGCGATCGAAGACGCGGGAACAAACGCGGGCGTGCGCTGCCTGCTGATCACCGGCACGGCAGATATTTTCTGCGCCGGCAATGACCTCAATGATTTCGTCGCGATGGCGACGAGCGGCGGTCTTGGCGCACCGATCGTGCGCTTCCTTCACGCGCTGGCGCGCTGTGAAAAGCCGCTGGTCGCGGCGGTCAACGGTGCAGCGGTCGGCGTCGGTACAACAATGCTGCTGCATTGCGATCAGGTGATTGCGAGCGATACCGCCATGCTGATGACGCCTTTCGTCTCGCTCGGGCTGCTGCCGGAAGCGGGCTCCAGCCTGCTTGCACCGCGGCTCATGGGGCATGCCCGCGCATTTTCGTTGCTGGTGATGGGAAAGCCATTATCCGCTGCCGACGCGAAGGCAGCAGGCATCGTAAATGCGGTCGTGCCGGCCGCCGAACTTGAAAACCAAGCGCTCGTCGTGGCGCATGAAATAGCAGCGCTGCCGCCCGAAAGCGTTGCGACCGCGCGGCGGCTGATGCGCGGCTCCGTCGAAGACATCGTTGCGCGCATCGATGCGGAGGTCGAAGAGTTCAAAATTCGGCTCGCCTCGCCAGAAGCGAGGGCGGCGTTCATGGCATTCCTGAGCCGGAAACGGTGAAAAGTCCGCGGGCGCCTAGCGGCCTTCGCGGGCGTATGGATCGAACAGATTGTTCGAATTGTAGCGTTCGTTAAACGAACGCTGCTGACCAAACTGGAATGTGCTGTTGCCCTGCTTGATCGTGGTCTGGCCGTTGTCAGTGTTGAACGGCGAAACCGGTGCCAACCGATCCGGCGGCGCGGCCGGCTTGTCCAGATCAACGTAGCCGCGGCCACCGCTCGCGCCACCTTGATCCTCGATTGTAAAGGCGTGCGCGCCGGACACCGCAAAGGTAGCCGTCAGGAGCGCAGCTGCGGCAACGAACGCACGGGATGTTGCGCGGAATGTCATGGCGGCCTCGGTGGTACGTCTCGTTGTTCCGAATCCCAGCAGGACAATATGGCTGCAAGGCGGCAAGTTGCTATTCTACCTTTAATCCAAGCTTCTTCACCAGCCCGCCCCACTTCTTTTCTTCCTTGTCGATGTCGGCGGCATAGGCCTCCGGCGTCCCCGGTAGCGACTCGGCCCCTTCCGTTGCCAGACGATTCTTGACGTCCTCCATCGCCAGTGCGGCATTGAGTTCCTTGTTGAGCCGCGCAATCACCGCCGGTGGCGTGCCGGTGGGTGCCACCAGCCCATAGCGCAGCGCCACCTCGAAACCGGGCACGCCACTTTCGGCAAGTGTCGGAAGATCGGGAAGCAGGTTCGTCCGATTTGCACTGCCGATCGCTAGCCCGCGCAAGGTTCCAGCCTTGATGTTGCCGAGCGCAACTGGAATTGGAACGAACATCATCGGAATGTGGCCGCCGAGCAGGTCGCTCATGGCCGGCCCATTGCCTTTGTAAGGCACGTGCTGGAGCTTCATTCCGGTTTCCGCCGCCAGATATTCACCGGCCAGATGATTGACGGTGCCGACGCCGGGCGAGCCGTATTGCACTGGCGCCGGGAGCGGCCTTGGCATAGGCAATGAGCTCGGCGATCGAATGCACCGGCATCGACGGATTCACCACCAGCACGCTCGGCGCAGCACCAATCATGCCGATTGGCACGAAATCCTTGCGCGGATCATAGCCGGCATTGACGTTCATGGCGGGCGCGATCGCCATCGTGGCGGTATAGCTCAGCAAAATGGTGTAGCCGTCCGGCGTGGCGCGCGCGACGGATCGCGTGCCGATGACGCCACCGGCGCCGCCGCGATTCTCCACCACGATCTGCTGGCCGAGCGAGACCGACAGCTTGTCGGCGACATTGCGGGCCATCACCGTGGTGCTGCCGCCGGGCGGGAACGGCACGATCAAGGTAATCGGCCGGCTCGGATAATTGTCAGCGCGGGCAAGATCCAGCGTACCGACGAGCGCGAAGCAAATGAATGCGAGGAGCATGAAAATAACCGTTCGTCCCCGCGAAAGCGGGGACCCAGCGCGTAAATATACGGCGTACTCAGCCGGGGCCCTGGATCCCCGCTTTCGCGGGGACGAACGGAGGATGGAATGCGGCATATTCCTACTCCACCTTGAGTCCGAGCTTCCTCACCAGGCCGCCCCACTTCGTTTCTTCCTTGTCGATATCGGCGGCGTATTCGGCCGGTGTCGAGGTCATCGGATCGCCACCCTCATTGTGAATTTGCTTCTGGACCTCCGGAGTATCGACCAGTTTACGCAATTCCGCGTTGAGCTTGTCCACGATTTCCTTCGGCGTGCCGGCGGGCGCCAGCAATCCGTAATGCAACACCGCTTCGAAGCCTGGCAGCCCGGATTCATCGAACGTCGGCACATCCGGCAACAGCGAGAAGCGCTTCTTGCTGGTGACAGCGATCACGCGAAGTTTGCCGGCCTGGATATTGCCCAGCGCCGGCGGCAGCACGCCGAAAGCCATCGGCACGTGGCCGCCGAGCAAGTCGTTCATGACCGGCGCAGTGCCTTTGTAGGGAATGATCGCAACGTCGACCCCGGCGTCGGCCTTGAATTGCTCGGCGCACATGTAACCGCCGGTGCCGACGGCCGATGAGCCGAGATTGAGCTTGCCCGGATCTTTCTTGGCGAGCGCGATCACGTCGGCCACGGTCTTGGCAGGGAATGATGGATTGGCAAGCAGTGCCACCGGCATCGAGGCGACCAGCCCGATCGGCGCAAATTGCTTGCGCGGATCGATGCCGGCATGGAGGTAGAGACTGGGATTGATCGAGACCGTGCCGGTGTGGCCGAGCAACAATGTGTAGCCGTCGGGCGCGGCCTGCGTAACCGCGCGTGTGCCGATCGTGCCGCCGGCGCCGGGCCTGTTGTCGACGATGAATTGCTGGTGGAAGGCGTCCGACAGCTTCTGGGCGACGACGCGGGCCATGGCATCGACCCCGCCGCCCGGCGGATAAGGCACAATCAACGTGACATTGCGGGTTGGATAGTCGGCTGCCGCAGCAGGGCCTAAGGCAACCAATATTACGGCAATCGCCGACACGACGGCGGCGGCAACTCGAAACATGACGTTCGCTCCCAGGATTACCGACGGTTCTTATTGGGGGCGACTATAGCGCAATAACCGCGCGTTCGCGTCAATGGCCACGCCGCGGAAAATAAGGTTGAGACCCGGGCATGCCCGGATTCGGCGGAGGCCGATCATTGCGCCGAATAATTAAGCCAGAGATCGATCTGGTCAGTGCACGCTGGCGTGCCCGTTATGACGCAGCTTTTCGATCTCGTCCTTCACTTGCAATTTTCGTCGCTTGAGCTCCACGACTCTCAGGTCATCGACCGCGGGATGGGTCAGGCATTCGGAAAGTTCGTCTTCGAGCGCCTGATGCCGTTTTTCCAATTCCGCAAGGTGCGATTGCATCGACATGCAGTATGTCTCCTCAATCAGTGGCTCTCCACGATGTAAGTGTAGCGCAGACTCGTCACAAGAGCGACGGTATTCCTGCTTTCCCGGCGCGGCAAACCGGCGCAAAGCCATTGATTGGAGTTCCTTTTTCGGTCGCGCTTGAACGCCTTGTGGAAAACGCGATAATTGACCGGCTTCTGCCGAGACCGATCGGCCAGTCGCAAGCAAACCAGCGGTGGCAATGACCGACGAGGACGAACGCGCGTTGCGGGAGCAGCTGGCGCGCCTGCTACAGGAACACCGCGACCTCGATGCTGCCATCGAGGCGTTGATGATCTCGCCGGGTTCCGATCTGATCCAGGTGCAGCGGCTGAAAAAGCGCAAATTAGTGCTGCGCGACAAGATCCGTCGTATCGAAGATCAGCTTACGCCGGACATTATTGCGTAAAAGGCTACCCCCGGCGCTCCTGCTTGCGCGCATACATCGCATGGTCAGCAGCGCCGATCATGTCTTCAGGGGTGGTGTCGGCAACCAGCAGCGCCATTCCTACGCTGGCCGCGGCCTCGATGCGCGCCTTGCCGTGGATGATCACCACCCGCGCGATAAGCGATTCCAGTTCCCGCGCTTTCGCGAGCGCCTGTTCCTCGCCGGCATGCCAGATCAACGCGCCGAATTCGTCGCCGCCGAGCCGGCCGACCACGTCGGAAGCCCGCACATGGCCGACAAGTTCGCGCGCCACCGCCTTGAGCAACGCATCGCCGGCACCGTGGCCATACCGGTCGTTGACTCCCTTGAAGTCGTCGAGATCGACGAACATCAGCGCCACCTCTGTTCCATATCGCTTGATATGGGCCAGCGCGCGCTTGAGCTCGCGTTCAAAGCCGCGCCGGTTGAGGATATCCAGCAAGGGATCGACGTCGGCACGCGCCTCCAAGTCACTGACGCGCGCGCGCACAACGGCAAGCTCGCGTTTGAGGCGCTCATTTTCGGCCAGAAGCGAGGCCAATGGAGGAAATTCATCGGTAAGGCGCTCTTGGGGGAGACCCATCGTCAAGTCCTCGCGAATCGGCACTGTCAGGTCTCAAGAATACCCGTTTCGCCTTGCCAGCGGGGAGCCTCAACCTATAATCCGCCGCTTCCTTCCGTGGGGGACACGCGGATTCGGGGGCAAAATGGCGCCAAAACCAGTCGCGATCATCATGGGCAGCCAGTCGGACTGGGCCACGATGAAGCATGCCGCCAAGACGCTTGATGCTCTCAAAATCGGCTATGAGGCGCGCATCGTCTCCGCGCATCGCACCCCCAAGCGGCTCTACGACTTCGCCGGCAGCGCCCGCAAAAATGGCTTCAAGGTGATTATCGCCGGCGCCGGCGGGGCCGCCCACCTGCCCGGCATGGCGGCCTCGTTGACGCCGTTGCCGGTGCTCGGCGTCCCCATGAACACCCACGCGCTCGAGGGCAAGGACTCACTCCTGTCGATCATGCAGATGCCGGGCGGCATCCCGGTCGGCACCCTGGCCATTGGCAAAGCAGGCGCGATCAATGCGGCGCTGTTGGCGACGGCCGTGCTGGCACTTTCGGACGCCGGGATCGCCAAACGGCTCGATGCCTGGCGCGCGCGGCAGACGAAGGCCGTCACCAAACGGCCCAAAGATTGAAGCCTTGCTGAAACCCGGCGCGACCATCGGCATTCTTGGCGGCGGCCAGCTCGCCCGCATGCTTGCGCTGGCGGCGGCACCTCTGGGTTTGCGTTGTCACGTTTATTCGCCGGAAAAGAATTCTTGCGCTTTCGACGTCGTGCACGCAGGCACCTGTGCCGGTTATGATGACGAAACTGCGCTCGGTCGTTTCGCCGGCGCGGTCGATGTCATAACCTACGAATTCGAGAACGTACCGGCCAAGACGGCTGCATTTCTCGCGCGGCGGCGGCCGGTGCTGCCCGATCCGCAGGTACTGGAAACAACGCAAGACCGCCTGGTCGAAAAAAACTTTATTAGCGCGCTCAAGATCGCGACCGCACCCTACGCACCCGTCCACAGCGCAATGCAACTTGCCGAGGGGGTGGCCGCTGTCGGCCTTCCCGCGGTGCTCAAGACCCGCAGGCTCGGCTATGACGGAAAGGGCCAGGCCAAGATTGCCAAAGGCGGCGACCCCGTCGCGGCCTGGCGCTCCGTGCACAATGAGCCCTGCATCGTGGAGGGCTTCATTGGCTTTGACCGCGAAGTCTCGGTGGTGGTGGCTCGCACTCGCGACGGCAAAGTTGAATGTTTCGAGGTGACTGAAAACGAGCACCGCGACCACATCCTCAAGACGTCGCACGTACCGGCAAAGGTTACTCCTGCGCTCGCAACGCAAGCCCGGCAGATCGCGACCCGCATCGCCAAGGCCTTCGACTATGTCGGCGTGCTGGCAGTGGAAATGTTCGTGGTGCGCAAAGGACGCCGGCACGTCGTGCTGGTGAATGAGATCGCCCCGCGCGTGCACAATTCCGGGCACTGGACGATCGACGGCGCGACGGTGTCTCAGTTTGAGCAGCACATCCGCGCAATCGCCGGGTGGCCACTCGCTAAGCCCGCCCGTCTCGGACGTCGCATTGAGATGACCAATCTGATTGGCGCGGAAATCAACGACGCGGCGCGTTGGCTCACCGTGCCGGGCGCCTCCGTGCACATCTACGGCAAAGGCGAGGCGCGGCCGCGGCGC
Source organism: uncultured Alphaproteobacteria bacterium (assembly GCA_963735285.1). Lineage (GTDB taxonomy): Bacteria > Pseudomonadota > Alphaproteobacteria > Rhizobiales > Xanthobacteraceae > Pseudolabrys. Next base: position 242,299 of record CAVTKN010000002.1, read on the forward strand.
AAAATGGGGCATGTGACGCGGGTCTGGCCACGCTAGCCGCTGGCGGCGGCTAACCCCTCACCCCATATCAGGAAAACGCCTATGCGGCGGGCACATTAGGCGCCTCCGAATGGACTCTTAATGACATTTCTGCTAGAGCCGCCCGACTCAAAGCCCCCGTTTACGGGGCTTTTGCCTTAACCCGTCGGACCAACAACGAAGGAGCAAGCGTGCAAGTTCTCGTTCGCGACAACAACGTCGACCAGGCCCTGAAGGCGCTGAAAAAGAAGATGCAGCGCGAGGGCATTTTCCGCGAGATGAAGCTTCGCGGCCATTACGAAAAACCATCGGAAAAGAAGGCACGGGAAAAGGCGGAAGCGATCCGTCGGGCCCGCAAGCTCGCGCGCAAGAAGATGCAGCGCGAAGGTCTCCTGCCGATGAAGCCCCGCGTCGTTCCCGGCGCCGGTGGTGCTGGCGGACCCGGTGGCCCTGGCGGCGGCCGTGGCGGTCGTGGCGGCGCCCCGCGTTTCGGCTGATCGCCGTCACGCCTAAAAGATTTCGCGTTGATGGTGGCGCGGGCCTCAAGCAGCCCGCGCTATTGTTTTTGAAGGCCATTTCTTCTTAAGAATCAGCGATAAGCGGCAATCACCCGCATCCACGCAACTGTTTATTATTTTTATTGGCGTATTCCTCCCCGCGGATACGCGGACAACGCCGTGACATTCTTGGCCGGCCAGGCGCCGCTTGATACTTGCAGGAGGCCGCTGCGTGGAACGCGTCGATTTCGATCAATATGCCGGGCAATACGAGGCGATCCTCGCGGCGCAGACGAATTTCTTCGACGGGGACAGCAATTATTTCGCCCGTTACAAAATCGAGCTCGCCCAGCAGCTGGTCGGCAATGTCGACACGGTTCTCGATTTCGGTTGCGGCATTGGCCGCAGCATGCCGCATCTGCGCGAGGTCTTTCCGAACGCGGACATCGTCGGCTGTGACCCATCCAACGAAAGCCTCGTGATGGCTCGCGAGCAAAATCCGTCATGCCGTTTCGTGTCGATGGACGAACTCGGTGAGGACACGAAATTCGACCTGGTGATCGCTTCGTGCGTCTTCCATCATATCCCGCCGCAGGATCGTCAGATGGCAATCCGCTATTGCTACAGCCGATTGAAGGAAGGCGGGCATTTCATCATCTTCGAGCACAACCCGATCAATCCGGTGACGCGTCACTTGGTCAAGAATTGCCCGTTCGACGCTGATGCCGTTCTGCTGAGCATGCGCGAGACGGTCGATCGCATGCGCAATGCGCATCTCAATGTCGACGAATCGAGTTATTGCCTGTTCTTCCCGCAACAGCTGTCGGCGCTGCGCCCATTCGAGAAATATCTCCGCTGGCTGCCGATGGGCGGGCAATATTTCGTTTGCGCGTCCGCGCCCAAATCTGCCCAAACACGCGCGGCGTAAATCGCCGCAGGCTATTTCCAGCAGAATTTCACGTCAGCTTCGTTTCGCTTCCGTGTGGCGTAGTACGCCTCGCGCGTCTTTGTATCGTCGAAATAGGCGCTTTCCTTGGCGGCGCGCTCTTTGGCATTCGCAATCGCGCGTCTGGCATTTTCGGCGCGGTCACCAAGCAATGCCGGTGCGCGCGCCATGAACATCACCTCATAAGGATTTGCGGCGACCCATTCGACCGCCTTCGCATGCAGTTCTTTTTGCTTTGCGAGGTCACAAAACGCATAGCCATTGATCACCGGCCCCGCCAACGTCGAAAAGCTGCGGACCGCATCGTCGGCTTGTGCGAGTGCTGGCGCCTTAACGTCCAGCACTTCCGACATCACGATGTAACGTTCCTTAGCGACGTAAAACCAGAACACGGCATCGTCGCGCAACCCCACGTCATAGAAACGAATGGCGAGCACCATCATGGCCATTGGGGTTACCACGGCCGGCTTGGCGGCGATCAAATCGCGCGCGGCCAGGATATTTTCGCGCCGGTTCGAACTCAGCAACTCATTGTACTGCTGGCCGACAGAGACCTGTGGCGGCTCGCCGGGGGTACGGCCGGATTCATAAAACGGTTGCACAAAAACGCCGATCTGCCGGACCGGCTCGGCGGCGGTAGCAACCAGCGGCCAGACCAGCAGCGCCGCAGCCAATGTGAGCCGCGTCTTTATTGTCATCGACATCGTATTGCTCCCCCACGCGCAGCTTAGGCGGAGCCGCGCCGACGCTCAATCGCCCGGTGGTCGTAGCTCGCTCAAAAATCCCCTCACCACCTTCGCCGCGCCGTAGTCGTCGAGATTGACATGACCGCCGAGCGGAAACCGGACCATTCGCTTGGGCTCGGGGGCAAGCTTGAACAGACGCTCGCCGAAGGACGATCGGCACAACACGGTCTTGCTCCCCATGCAGCACCAGAAGCGGTGCGTCCAGGCGGACAATGCGCTCATCGGAGTGAAACGTGTCCTTCATGAACCAGCGTACGGGCACGAAGGGGTAAGCTGCAGCGCCGACATCAACTGCGGATGTAAAGGGTGCATCGAGAATAAGGGCGCCGATGTCGTGGTCCGCCGCAACCGCGGTCGCAACGGCGGTGCCAAGTGACTCGCCCCACACCACGATGCGTTTTGGGGAGTGCCGGGCAGCCGCGAAATCGTAAGCAGCGATCGCATCGCGAATGAACCCCGCTTCGCTCGGTTTGCCGCTTGACCCGCCATAGCCACGATAGGACAACGCCAGGAGTCCAGTGCCGTCCGCGATCAGCCACCTGAAACGGTCGGCACGCAAATTCAGCCCTCCGGCATTGCCCTGAAAATAGATCACCAGCCGCTTTGCCCCTTTCGGGGCAACATGCCAGGCCACCAGTTTTTCACCATCGTCGCTGGTCAGGACGACTTCTTCAGCCTCCGGCAAGCCGGCCGCGGCCGGCGGCGTACGCGTGGCATCGGGGAAATACATCAGCGAGCGCTGGAACAGATACATCAGCGCAAGCAACCCGCCGTAGCCAAGCACAACGAGAATAAGCACCCATTTCAGGACGACCATGCTTTCCCATAACACGGGAATCCCCGGACATGTGTTGCCGCGATCACCTGTTCCTCCTAGCCTTGCGAAAACCGACAGGAGGACCGCCATGCCGCGCCTGCGTTACATCGACGACAGCGAGAAAAATCCGCACACAAGCGCTCTGATTGAATCCGCCAAAAAGACGGGGGCACCAGATCCGCGTGTCGTCAGCATCATGACACGCAGCGAGGTCGGCACTGCCTGGGTCGAGTGCTGGAACAAGGTGCTTTACACCGGCCGGCTGCCGCACAAGCTCAAGGAGATGTGCCGCATCAAGATCTCGGTCGCGCACCAATGCGGCTATTGCTCGACAGTGCGGTCCAACGTCGCCAAGGCGGAGGGGCTGACAGAGGCGATGATCAACGATCTGTTCTCCTACGATTCCAGCGCACACTTCACGCCACGCGAGAAGGCGGCGCTGCGCTACGCCGATTTATTCAAGCAGGGCGAACACGCGATCGACAAAGACGAAGTCTACACCGAGCTGCAAAAGCATTTCAGCGATGAGGAAATCATTGAGCTCGGCATGCTCTGCGCCCAGACCGACGGGGTGGGGAAATTCGTAAAATCGTTGAACGTGCTGAGCTGGGAGGATGCCTGCACGCTAAATCCGAAATTGGCGCAAGGACCCGCGCAGGAAGCCGCTGAGTGACTGTCGCGGACGACGGGACACTTTCAAGTGATTTACAGTCCGCCGCACGTTGATCGCCTGCCGTAATGTTGATCCGACCAGCCGAACCTGGCGATAGCGACGCGATCTGGAGCATTCTGGAGCCAACTTTTCGCGCGGGCGAAACCTACCCTGTGCCACGCGATATTTCGCGGAGCGATGCACTCGCCTATTGGCATTCTCTCGGCCATAGCGTTTTCGTCGCCGACGATGAGGGCACCGTCGTCGGCACGTATTATTTGCGCGCCAACAACCGGGGTGGCGGGGAGCACGTCGCCAATTGCGGTTATGTCGTTGCGCCGGACGCGTTCGGCCGCGGCGTCGCCCGCGCCATGTGCGCACATTCGCTCGATCAAGCGCGTGCGCGTGGCTTCACCGCCATGCAGTTCAATTTCGTCATCGCCTCCAACGAACGGGCCGTGCGGCTGTGGCAGGAGCTCGGGTTTGTCATTGCGGGACGGCTCCCGGGTGCCTTCCGCCACCCCCGCCTCGGCTTTGTCGATGCCTATGTGATGATACGAAGCCTCTGATCCGCTTCAATATTCAGACCGACAGCCAGTCACGCCTCCAGCATCCGTTAAGGATAGCGCGAAGCAAAAGGCGGAAAATTTGCTTCGAGCCCCGCAACCATTTGGCAGAACGCGCGTTGCCGCTGCGGGGGTCCCTGCTTCGTCCGTGAAGCGCCCTTACTATTTGACGCATTGAGTAACTGCGTAGCAGGCGACCGGCAATGGACGATTCAATCGGGCTTCTTGAGAGCGAATTCGAGCGAGCTGCGGCGGCAATGTATCCGGCGCCAGCAGCCGACAATGTCATTCCGATCTCCGAAGCCATGCGCTCGCACGGCCTCGTGCGCGAGCGCGAACGGCGCTTCCGCGAGTTGCTCGATGCACTGCCTGCGGCGGTCTATACAACCGACGCCGCCGGCCGGGTTACGTATTACAACGACGCTGCCGCCACGCTTTGGGGTCACCGGCCGCCGCTCGGATCGAGTGAGTGGTGCGGCTCGTGGAAGCTGTTCTGGCCAGACGGAACTCCGCTGCGTCACGACGAGTGTCCGATGGCGGTCGCGCTCAAGGAAAACCGCGCAGTGCGTGGCATGGAAGCCGCCGCCGAACGGCCGGACGGCACACGGGTTCCGTTTATTCCCTATCCGACCCCGATTCATGACGAGACCGGCAAGCTAATCGGCGCCGTGAACATGTTGGTCGATATTACGGACCGGAAGCGCGCCGAAGAACAACAGGCGCTGCTGGTGCGTGAGCTGCATCACCGCGTGAAGAATACGCTCGCTACCGTGCAAGCGATCATGGGCTCGACGGCGCGCGTGGTCGACAACATCGAAGATTTCAAGACGGCGCTGTTTGGCCGCATCCAGTCGCTTTCCAAGACACACCTGCTGCTCGCCGACGAAGAGCGCGCGGCGGAGTTCGTCGAACTCCTGCGCAGCGAGCTCGATGCTTTCGATGACGGCAGCAATGGCCGGATTTCGTTGCAAGGACCGCAAGTCACTTTGTCGTCGCAGCTCGCCGTTTCGCTCGGCATGGCCATCCACGAGCTTACGACCAATGCCGCGAAATACGGCGCATTGTCGGTTTTCGGCGGCAAAGTCGAAGTGACGTGGAGTGTCACGATCGACGCCACGCGGCGGACACTTGCCTTCGACTGGATCGAGAGCGGCGGACCGCCGGTCGGGGAACCAACGCGAAAAGGCTTCGGCACGCGACTTCTGGAGTTTGTGCTGCCGGGACAAATCCAGGCTAAGACCAGAATCGTCTACGGGCGCGAGGGTTTACGCATGCACTGCGTCGTGCCGCTGCCGTCCGGACAGATTTGAGACAAAGGCCGCGCGCGGACTTGTGATCGATGACGCGCCCGCACGGCGCTACAATGCTTGCCAGAGGCTCGTGACGTGACGCGTTCAAGAGCCGGTCTATAACTTCTGAGTCCGACTCCAGGCGCCACGCCATCCGGGCCGCAGGTCCACGGAGGTGGCGTCATGCAAACTTCAAACGTTCTGGTCGGCGCGGGGATACGTCCCGCACAACCGCTCATTCGTACCATTCATGTGAGCGACTTGCGCGACGCCTTCGGCAAGGGTGTCGACGATTTTTATGCGATGCCAACGCACGCAATGTTCCTCTGCATTATCTACCCGATCGTCGGCTTTGTGCTCGCGCGCCTCACTTTCGGCTATTCCGTTCTGCCGCTGCTCTATCCGTTGATCAGCGGTTTTGCGCTCGTCGGCCCGATCGCGGCACTCGGCCTTTATGAAATGAGCCGACGCCGGGAAGCTGGTCTCGAGACGTCGGCGGCAAACGCGCTCGATGTGCTCGAGTCTTCCTCGGTCGGAGCCATCGCCGCTCTGGCATGCCTTCTGTTTGTCATTTTCATGATCTGGGTGGCAGTCGCCAACGCCATTTACATCGCAACTTTCGGCTATGCGCCGCCGGCGTCCATCGCGGCATTCCTGTACGACGTGCTTACGACCTCTGCCGGTTGGACTCTCATCGTCGTCGGAAACGGCGTCGGCCTTCTCTTCGCCATCCTGGTGTTGACCATCAGCGTCGTTTCATTCCCGCTGCTGCTCGATCGCGACGTCGGCGCGGCGGTTGCAGTGCTGACATCGATCCGCGTCGTTGCGCACAATCCAGCGACCATGATGGTGTGGGGTCTGATTGTCGCGGCGCTGCTGGTGATCGGCTCACTGCCGCTGTTTTTCGGATTGACCGTGGTCATGCCGATCCTCGGCCACGCGACCTGGCATCTCTATCGCAAGGCCGTCGAACCGGAGGGAGCGCCGCCGCCAACATTCCCGTCGAAACAGGAAACACACCGGTCCGCGGCCGACTTCCCGGCCGTCCTGTTCCCGTGGGCAAAATGACGGCAGCCGCCTGACGTCAGGCCACCGCGGCGTAGCGACGCGCCAGCATCGCCCGTTCGAATTTGCGGGGCGCCATCGGCTTGGCGAACATATGGCCTTGCAACAGGTCGAAGCCGAGATCGCGCACGACCAGGAAATCCGACTGGGTTTCCACGCCTTCGGCAACCGACCTGGCGCCGGTATTGCGGGCGATTGCAACGATTTCCGCGCAATGTGCCTGCTTGACCCTGTCGTCGGCGCAGCCGCGAATGAATTTACGATCGACCTTCATCTCGACGACAGGCAACTCGCGGCGCCCGGCGAGTGATGCACCCTGCGCGTCGACGCCATTGATCGATAGGCCGATATTGCGCGACGCGAGCTGCGCCGCCACACTTCGCACCAGTTCATGCTCGTTGACCAGGTCGACGCAATCAACCGCAACCAACAAGCCGTTCTGCCGGACCTTGTCGGGAAGATGCCGCATCATGCTGTCGATGAAATGCATATCCTCCAGCGCGAGCAGCGGCAGGTGGATGGAAATCTGCACCTGGTGATTGGCTGCAGCGAATTGCATGGAATCCGCGAGCGAGCGGGCAATCACGAATTGCGACAGGGCATGAAGATACGGATCGTTGGCAGCCGGCACGAAATACGCCGGCGATACGACACCCCAGGTCGGGTGACGCACGCGGACGAGCGCCTCCGCGCCCCTCGGGACAAGCGAGCGTGGATTGATCTTGGACTGGTACCAAAGCTCGAGCCAGCCATTGCAGAGTGCTTCCTCGACATCGACGGGCAATGCCGGTGGCGGGCGCACCGGCAGAAAGGAGCCAAGATTTGCGTGGAGGTCGCGATCACGAAACGGCGTCCCGAGCGGTGGCAGCATCACGAGTCCTGCACGCTCTCCTAGTTCATGGGTGCGTATCAGCGCCGCGGAACTACGGCCGCCGAAGAGCATGACCTTGCCGCCGTAGATCTGCGCCTGCAAGGCGCGCAGGACCAAACGCACCTCGTCGCCACCACTGAGCGGTCCTAGCACAATAAGATCGGGGCGGAATTCGCGCAGCGTTCCTCTGATATCGAGCGTATCGGCCTCGCACGCGATGAACCCGAGTTCGTCGAGCATCTCGGCCAGAAACATCCTCACGTGAGTCTTGTTTTCGACGATGCAGGCCCGTGGTGGAATTGGTCTGCGCCCGAACTGGACGACCTCGCCTCGACGTTCGTCATTATGGTCGCGGATCATGGGTGCGGTCCCTCCCCGTCTGGTTACGCCACAGGTTCCCGGGCCGCATAAGACATTTAACGGCACGCCGCCGTCTATCCCTTGCACCGCACAATCCTCAGACGGCTCCTCTCGCGGTTAACGAGATGATCGCGCGTCAATTCAAATTTGATTCAGATGAAAGAATTCAGCGCGATGTCGCGCAGCGCCGATTGCATTGCCAATCACATTGCTTTGACAATGCTCTCGGTCATTTTTTTCGCATCACCAAGCAGCATCATGGTGTTGTCGCGATAGAACAACGGATTGTCGATTCCGGCATATCCGGACGCGAGCGAACGCTTGATGAACATCACCGTGCCGGCTTTCCACACTTGCAGCACCGGCATCCCGTAGATGGGAGAACTCTTGTCTTCTTCCGCTGCCGGATTAGTGACGTCGTTGGCGCCGATGACGAAAGCAATGTCGGCTTGCGCGAATTCTGAATTGATGTCTTCGAGCTCGAAGACTTCGTCATAAGGCACGTTCGCCTCCGCAAGGAGAACGTTCATGTGGCCGGGCATACGACCGGCCACGGGATGGATCGCGTATTTGACCTCGACGCCTTCTTTCTTGAGGCGATCGGCCATCTCGCGCAGCGCGTGCTGCGCCTGCGCCACCGCCATGCCGTAACCCGGCACGATGATGACTTTCTGCGCATTCTTCATGATGTAGGCGGCATCCTCGGCCGAGCCGAGCTTGACCGGCCGCTGCTCGGCCGCGCCACCCGCCGGTCCCGCCACCTCCCCGCCGAAGCCGCCGAGAATGACCGAGATGAACGAGCGATTCATGCCCTTGCACATGATGTAGGACAGGATCGCACCCGAGGAGCCGACCAGTGCGCCAGTGATGATCAGCGCCGAATTGCCGAGCGTGAAGCCGATGCCGGCAGCCGCCCATCCCGAATAGGAATTGAGCATCGAAATAACGACCGGCATGTCGGCGCCGCCGATCGGGATGATGATCAGCACGCCGAACGTCAGCGACAGGCCGACGATAATCCAGAAGTCGAGCGCGCTTTGCGAGACAAAGAAGCCGTAGATGAAGAAGATCAGCGCGGCGAACAGCGCGAGATTGATGATATGGCGCCCCGGCAGCATGATCGGCTTGCCGCTCATGCGGCCGGACAACTTCAGAAATGCTATCACCGAGCCGGTGAAGGTGATGGCGCCGATCGCCACACCAAGCGACATTTCGATCAGGCTTTGTCCGTGAATATGGCCTTCCGTACCGATGTCGAAGGCCGCTGGTGCGTAGAAAGCTCCCGCCGCGACCAGCACCGCCGCCATGCCGACCAGCGAGTGGAAGGCGGCGACCAGTTCCGGCATCGACGTCATCGGCACGCGCCGCGCAATCACCGCACCAACACCACCGCCAACCACGATGCCGCCGACCACCAGGCCCCAGGCAAGCGGACTGGTCGGCGGATGCGAACCAAGCGTGGTCAGCACGGCGATCGTCATGCCGATCATGCCGAGATAGTTGCCGCGCCGGCTGGTGTCGGGCGAAGAAAGCCCGCGCAGCGCCTGGATGAACAGGACGCCGGCGACCAGGTAGAGCAGCGCGACGAGGTTGGGGCTCATGGGCAAACCTCGTCATGCCCGGCCATAGCCGTCTGGCAAGGACGGCGTGCTTCGCGCGCCTATGTGCCGGGCATCCACGTCTCCATGACGTGGCTTCGAGAAAGTCGTGGATGGCCGGGTCAAGCCCGGCCATGACGGCGACATTTTGCGAAAAAGATTCATTGTCGCCGTCATTTCTTTTTCTTCTGGTACATCGCCAGCATGCGCTGGGTCACCAAGAAGCCACCGAAGATATTGACCGAGGCAAAAACAAGCGCGACGAAGCCGAGCGTGCGCGCCCACACCGGGCCGGTGTCATCGCCGGCAAGGGCGACCCCGACCGCAAGCAGCGCGCCGACAACGATCACCGAAGAAATTGCGTTGGTCACCGACATCAACGGCGTGTGCAGCGCCGGCGTCACCGACCAGACCACGTAATAGCCGACGAACACCGCCAGGACGAAAATCGAGAGGCGGAACACGAAGGGGTCGACTGCATTGGCCATCTGTTCCATGTCGCGTCTCCTCAGGCCGTCTTCGGCTGGAAGTTCGGGTGCACCACGGCGCCGTCGCGCGTGAGCAGCGTCGCCTTGACCAGCTCGTCGTCCCAATTGACGGCGAGCTTCTTCTCTTTCTTGTCGATCAGGGTCTCGACAAAGGTCAGCAAATTCTTCGCGTAGAGCGCCGACGCGGACGCCGCCAGGCGCCCCGCCACGTTGAGATGGCCGACGATCTTGACACCGCCGACCTGCGCAACCTCGCCAGGCTTGGCGCCCTCGACATTGCCGCCGCGCTCGACCGCCAGGTCGATAATCACCGAGCCCGGACGCATTGAGGCTACCATCTCTTTCGTGATGAGCCGCGGCGCGGGCCGACCCGGGATCAGCGCAGTGGTGATGACGATGTCCTGCTTCTTGATGTGCTCGGCGGTCAGCGCGGCCTGCTTGGCCTGATATTCTTTCGACATTTCCTTGGCGTAACCGCCCGCGGTTTGTGCGTTCTTGAATTCTTCGTCTTCGACCGCGAGAAACTTTGCACCCAGGCTTTCCACCTGCTCCTTGGTCGCGGGCCGCACGTCGGTTGCGGTCACGACGGCGCCAAGACGCCGCGCGGTCGCAATTGCCTGCAAGCCGGCGACACCAACACCCATGATGAATACTTTCGCGGCCGGTACGGTGCCGGCGGCCGTCATCATCATCGGCAGCGCACGGCCATATTCCTCCGCGGCATCGATGACGGCACGATATCCGGCGAGGTTGGCCTGGCTGGAGAGCACATCCATCGACTGCGCGCGCGTGATGCGCGGCATCAGTTCCATCGCGAAGGCCGCAACCCCCGCATCGGCCATCTGCTTGAGCGCGATCTCATTGCCGTACGGATCCATCACGGCGATGACCAGCGCGCCTTTCTTGTAGGCGGTGAGTTCGCCCGGTGCGGGCCGCCGCACTTTCAGGACAATGTCGGCATCTTTGGTAACCGCATCGGCGATCGTCGCGCCAGCTGCCTCGAACTCTGCATCCGGAATGCCGGAGGCGATGCCGGCGCCTCGCGCAACCGCGACTTCGGCGCCGAACGATTTAAGCTTCTTGATTGTCTCAGGAGTAGCGCCGACGCGCGGTTCTCCCGCGTCGGTCTCACGAGGTACGGCAATTTGCATTTGCGCCTCCCCGCCGAGCCGAGAACTTCGTCAGTGCGGCGAAATTCCGGTGTACGCGAAGATCAGGAAGCAGATCGCAAACGCAACATAGCTCGGTGTCGTCGCCTTGCTGACCAGGCCGGGAATGGCGCCCAGTACGCCAATCACAAAAATCGCTGCCGCCGGGAACCAATGGCCCATCACCCCACCCGTCGCGAGACCGAACAGAATGGTGATGACATAGAGAATGCCGACCAACGTGAAGTGCACGAAGCTTTCGTAGCTTTGCTCGTGCGCTGGATAGTCGTTGCCGGTGGCGGTGGCGTATTCGACGTTGCCGTGGTCGGCCATGGGGGAAGCTCTCCGAGTCGCTTAAAAGGCAGGCGCAGAGGGGTTAGCGCAATTGTGGCCCAAGGGCAACGCCGCCCGACTCAGCTTTTGGTGGACGCCTGCAACCCTGCCCGCTCGAGCGCGGCCGATTGCCGCGCGGCGACCTTGGCAGTCTCGAAATCCTCGATCGCTTCATTGAACAATCGGTAGAAATTGAGTTCCGCCGCCAGATGCAGAAACACGGCGCCGAGACCAATGGCCGCCCGGTCCATGAAAACGAATTCGCGCGGCACCGTAACCGGGCCGCGCGCCTTGAGGGCCTGATGCACGCGAAAGGCTTCCTTGCGACCATATTGCGACGGCTTCACCCCGTCGGCGATGGTTCGCACGCGATCATCGAGCAGCGGCCCATAGATGAAGCGCGCCCAGATATTGAGCGCATCGATCAGCTCGCGGTTGAGCCGCTTGAAACCCCAGGTCTCGTAGGCGTGCACCACCAGAGCGTCATCGCCGTGTAATAATCCGCGATAGAGGTCGACCACGCCGGCAACAAAGCTAGGCGGAAATATGCGGATGCAGCCGTAGTCGAGCAGATTGATGCCGGCCGGATTGCCATTCTCATCGTCGAAAACCGTGTAGTTGCCGAGATGGGGATCGCCATGGATGACCCCGAAACGGCTGAACGGAAACCACCAGGCCGTGAACATGGCGGTGGCGAGCCGGTTGCGGGCGGCCAGCGGCGCATCCTTGTGGTCGAGCAATTTGCGGCCCGTCAGCCAGTCCATCGTCAGCAATCGGCCGGTCGAGAGCGCGGCCAGACCTTCGGCACGCTGATGGCGTCATGGCCTTTGAGCATGTCCTGATACAGCGCGATGTGACACGCCTCGCGCTTGTATTCGAGCTCCTCGCGAAGCCTTGCACCGATCTCGACGGCAATTTCACTGGCATCGATCGCAGGATCGAAGCGTTTGCGGATCGACATCAGCAGCTGGAGCTGATTGAGATCGGCTTCGACCGCCGACTGCATGTCGGGATATTGCAGCTTGCAGGCAAGCCCCGCTCCATCGAGCGCCGTCGCACGATGGACCTGGCCGAGCGAAGCGGCCGCTGCCGGGTGATGCTCGAAACTCTTGAACTTGTTTTCCCAACCGGCGCCAAGCTCCGCCTGCATACGGCGCTTGACGAATGCCCAGCCCATCGGCGGCGCCTGGCTTTGCAGCTTCATTAATTCGCCGGCATATTCGGCTGGCAGCGCGTCAGGAATGGTGGCGAGCAGCTGCGCCACCTTCATGATCGGACCTTTGAGTCCGCCAAGTGCGGCGGCCAGCGCCAGTGCATTGCCGGCGCGGCCGCCTTGTGCGCCAACCAGGCGCTGCCCCGCGATGCGCGCCGCCACGCCGCCGACCTTGGTGCCGACGCGGGCATAGCGCCGCGCGCGGGCCGAGAAGCGGTTTTTTTCGTAATCGGTGCTCATGAACCTCGGGGTACCAGTGTGCTACGAATATGGGAAGCAGCCGGAGAGGAAACGAGCCATGACCGCCCGGATATTTGCAGGTTTTTGCGCGGGTCTCTGGCTGATGGCGTTATCGAGCGGCGCGTCCGCGGCCATTTGGGAATGGGGTTGCCAGGGTCAACTCGGCGACCAGCAGGTGATCTTCAATCGCGAGTCAATGATCGTCGTCGACACCAAGCAAAAGATGGGCGACATCCGCAAGCTGCGAATGACCAAGATCGAATTGCCGAAGGAATCGCCGCCGCACGTCGACTACAATCCAGGCGATATCAACGGCGGCCTCGTCCAGACCATGGATTTTACGCGTGCGGACGATCCCAAACGCAAGATCGTGCTGACCGAGAAATCATCGCGCAAGATTTCCCACTCGCATAAGCTCATTTGCGGGCGCGACCAGGACGAAGACATCTTCCGCAAGGTGTATCATTTCCAGCGCGAGGATGAACCGGCGCGCGACATCACCATGCAATGCTTTGAATATCAGTTGTCCACCCGCGGCGGTCGTAAAGGCTGTGGCGAAGACTAGCGCCCTTCGAGCGCTTCCAATTCGTCGATCAAGTTGGCGATCACGCTCAACCCGCCATCCCAGAATTTCGGATCGCGTGCATCGAGCCCGAACGGCGCCAGCAATTCGGAATGATGCTTGGTGCCGCCAGCCGACAGCATGGCCAGATAGCGCTCGGCAAAGCCGCCCGCGGATTTCTCATAGACCGCATAAAGCGAATTCACCAGGCAGTCGCCGAAGGCATAAGCGTAGACGTAGAACGGCGAATGCACGAAATGCGGGATATAGGCCCAGAATGTTTCGTAACCGGGCTTGAGTTCGATCGCCGGTCCCAGGCTTTCGCTCTGCACCGACATCCACAGTTCGCAGATCTTGTCGGCCGTCAATTCGCCGTTGCGGCGCTCGGTGTGCACCTTGCGTTCGAAGCTGTAGAACGCCGTTTGCCGAACCACGGTGTTGATCATGTCCTCGACCTTGGCGGCGAGCATGGCCTTGCGCTGCTTCTTGTCAGTGGTTTGCGCGAGCAGTTTCTTGAAGGTGAGCATTTCCCCGAACACTGACGCCGTTTCGGCGAGCGTGAGCGGCGTCGGCGCCATTAGCGCACCGTTGGGCGCTGCCAGCACCTGGTGCACGCCGTGACCGAGCTCGTGCGCGAGCGTCATCACGTCGCGCGGCTTGCCCATGTAATTGAGCAGCACGTACGGATGGGCGGACGGCACGGTCGGATGCGAGAAGGCCCCTGGCTGCTTGCCGGGACGCACCGGCGCATCAATCCAGTTCTTCGTGAAGAACTGATCGGCAACCTCCGCCATTTTCGGCGAGAACGCGCCATAGGCGGTGATGATCGTGGCGCGCGCATCGCTCCACGGGATCGTGCGCTGCGCAACCTTCGGCAAAGGCGCGTTGCGGTCCCAATGCGGCAGGCGCTTTTTCCCGAACCATTTTGCCTTCAGCGCATAGTAACGGTGCGATAATTTTGGATAGGCGGCACGCACCGCCGCGACCAACGCTTCCACCACTTCGCGCTCGACGCGGTTTGAGAGGTGGCGCGCGTCCGCAATGTCCTTGAAGCCACGCCAGCGGTCGGAAATTTCCTTGTCCTTGGCGAGCGTGTTGGTGATCAAGGCGAACGGCCGCAGGTTGTCCTTGAAGGTTTTGGCAAGCGCTTCGGCCGCCGCCTTGCGCTTCTTGCCGTCGACATCCTGCATCAGATTGAGTGTCGGCTCGATCGCCAGCGACTTGCCGGCGACCTTGAAACGCAAGCCTGCAATGGTTTCGTCGAATGACCGGTTCCAGGCTGAATAGCCGGTCACGGATTTTTCGTGGAAGAGTTCTTCGACCCGGTCTTCGAGCTGGTAGGGCTTTTCCTTCCGCACGTCCTCGATCCACGGCCGGTAATGGCCGAGCGCGGGGTCGCGCATGGCGGCATCGATGTGCGCGTCGTCGATGCGGTTGAGCTCGAGCGTGAAGAACAGCAGGTGCAACGACGCCGCTGTGATGCGCTCTTGCACGTCACCATAAAACTTTGCGCGGACCGGATCCGTGGTGTTTCCGGCATACACCAGCGAGGCATAGGAGATCAGCCGGCCAAGCCGGTCGTCGATCGCTTCATATTGCCGGAGGGCCCCGGCGAGTGTGCGGCCCGCGCCCTCGCCCGCGGCCATCGCGGCCAGTCGCCCTTTGTAGGCCTCCTCGAATAGTGCGCAGTCGGTGTCAGCCTGATCGAGATCGCGCTTGAGCTCCGGGCTCTCGAGGCCCGGATACAGGTCGTTCAGGTTCCACTCGGGCAATGCCCCGAATGTGGTGGTTTTCGGGGCTTTTCGGCGGGACGCGGATTTGGCCATGGGGGCAATCGTTTTGAGAGAAATGCGGGCGGGTTACGGCACCATTTAGGCCGCGGCTCATGGCGGTGCGATGGCAGACGGCTGGTTTTCAACACGTCGCATGCTGTTTTGGCTTTCAGGCCGCATCGTTGGAGACGGCAAGGCTATTCGGTCCACTTAATAACCCATTAAGGCAGAGAGGCCACATTGCACCAATTCGGCACAGTCGTGCGTGAGGGGGTTTCATGTCTGAGGTCGTGCTTATCGTCGACGACGATCCGGTTCAGCGTCGCCTCCTCGAAGCCATGGTCCAGCGTTTCGGTTATCAGGCGCTTGTCGCCGAAGGCGGCGATGCCGCGGTCGAATTGCTCACCGGACCTGATGCACCTCGAATTGACGGCGTCGTTCTCGACCTGGTGATGCCTGACCTCGACGGCCTCGGTGTCCTGGCGCGCATGCGCGACGCTGGCCTGGCCATCCCGGTGATCGTGCAGACCGCCCATGGCGGCATCGACAATGTCGTGTCGGTCATGCGTGCCGGGGCGACCGATTTTGTGGTGAAGCCTGCAAGCGCCGAGCGGCTCCAGGTATCGCTCCAAAACGCGCTCGCGACCAAGGCACTGGCGGGTGAATTGCAGCGGCTCAAACGCCGGCAGGATGGCACGCTCACCATTGCCGATGTGGTCACGCGTTCGCCAGCCATGCAGCCGGTGCTCAAGGCTGCCGACAAAGCTGCGGCTTCAACCATACCGGTCCTGATCGAAGGCGAATCCGGCGTCGGCAAGGAGCTGATCGCGCGCGCCACCCATGGCAGCGGGGCGCGTCGCGCCAAGCCATTCATAGCAGTCAATTGCGGCGCCCTGCCCGAGAACCTCGTCGAGTCGATTTTGTTCGGGCACGAGAAAGGCGCCTTCACCGGCGCCACCGAAAAGCACAATGGCAAATTCGTCGAGGCAGACGGCGGCACGCTGTTCCTCGATGAAGTCGGCGAATTGCCCGGCCCGGCGCAGGTCAAACTGTTGCGTGCGCTGCAGGAGGGCGAAGTCGAGCCGGTCGGCGGCCGTAAGACGGTCAAGGTCGACGTGCGCATTATCTCGGCGACCAATCGCGACTTGATCGCGGACGTCAAAGCAGGGCGTTTCCGCGAAGACCTTTTTTACCGACTGCACGTGTTTCCAATATCGGTGCCGCCGCTGCGCACGCGGCGCGAGGATATTCCGGAACTCGCCCGCCATTTCCTGACGCGCATCGCCGCAGAGGAAGGCAAGCGCGTGCGCGGCATCAGCGCGCAAGCAATGGCGTTGCTTGCCGCCTATCGCTGGCCGGGCAATGTGCGGCAACTCGAGAACGCGGTGTTCCGCGCTGTCGTGCTCGCGGATGGTGATGAGATCGGTGTCGACGAGTTCCCGCAAATTGCTTCGCAGGTTTCGTCGGACGTCCTCGCCGTCCAGCCCTTGATCGAGCCCTCACCGGCCATGGTTGCATCATGGCCGGAACCCGAGCGTCCGGTCGCAGGCCCGACATCCGCGCACTCGCTTCCGCTGACAGACCCGCACGGCGATGTCCGCCCATTGGATGACATCGAACGGGACACCATCCGCTTCGCGATATCGCATTATCGGGGACAAATGTCGGAGGTCGCGCGGCGGCTCCGTATCGGGCGATCTACCCTCTATCGCAAGCTGGAGGGGTTGGGTCTCGATGAGGAAGTCTCGGCGCAATAGGCGAATCGGACGACGCCACCGGCCTAAAATACCGCCAGGGCTATGGGGTTAGCCCCAGCGTATCCCGTTTTGGCACGGCAAATTTCCCCGGCCCCGATCGCGCACCGCCAAGTTTTCGGCCCAATTCCCGGCATAGTGAGGGGCTGGACGGGGAACGGCGCTAACAACTCATTAACCGATCCCGATAACACTCACGGGGTTGCCGTCACGGCAGCCCGAGGGGACGTGACGGCGACGTGGGACGGACTCTTTCACGGAAAGATGCTGTGAACTTGGCCTCGCTACGCGAGCGTTCACTCGTTGTGACTTTGGCGCGCGCGGGCGCCCGCCTGGGTATGGCAGGTCTCTTCATGCTCGGCGCCAACGATGCGCTGCAAAATGCCAGTGCCGAAGGCGACACCCGCACACTCTCTTTCCATCATCTGCACACCGGCGAAGACATCACCATCACCTTCAAGCACAACGGGCGTTACGACGACGCCGCGCTGAAGAAGCTCGACTGGTTCATGCGCGACTGGCGCAAGGAACAACAGACCCACATGGATCCGCATTTGTTCGATCTGTTGTGGGAAGCCTATCGCGAAGTGGGCGCGACGCAGCCGATCGACGTCGTCTGCGGCTATCGTTCGCCGGACACCAACGCCATGCTGCGCGCACGCTCGAGCGGCGTCGCGCAAAACAGCCAGCACATCAATGGCCAGGCGATGGATTTCTTCATTCCCGGTGTGCCGCTGGAGAAGATCCGCGAGATCGGCCTGCGCCTGCAGCGCGGTGGCGTCGGCTTCTATCCGACCTCGGGCTCGCCCTTCGTCCACATGGACACGGGAACGATCCGCCACTGGCCGCGCATGACGCATGACCAGTTGGCCAAGGTTTTTCCCGATGGCCGCACCGTGCACATCCCGTCCGACGGCCAGCCATTGCGCGGCTATGCGCTCGCGCTGGCCGATGTCGAACGGCGCGGCGGTCAGCCGTCCGAGACATCGCTGGAAGCGGCGCGCGAAGCGGGCGTGATCACGGCAAATTTCGAGCCTGGCGCAGCAAAGCCGAAGCGTAGCATTTTCGCCCGGCTGTTCGGCAGCCGCAAGGATGCCGACGAGGTGAGCGAGGAGCCCGCGCCCAAACAGGCGCGCACGCCGATGGCGGTCGCAAGTTTGTCTCCGCCGAAGCCGCACCCGGTCGCGGTTGAACACATCGTCCCGCTGCCAACTGCTCGGCCGAAGCCGGCTGCCGTCGCTGTCGCCGCCGCTACACCCAAACCGCCTGCTCGCGCAGTCGTGACGGCTTCGCTCGGCGGCAACATGTTTGACAACCGCGGATACTGGCAAGGGGCCGTGCAGACGGGTCCGGATCTGCCGGTGGCGGCCGCACAGAAGGTGTTCGAGACCGCCAGCATCGAGCCGAATGCGACCGGTAGCACCGCACTGGCCTACGCTTCTGCGACTGAGGCTCTCGCGCCGGCGCGCACCCGTCCGATGGGGTCGCGGATGCCGCAATTGCCGCAGGAAGCCAGCGTCATGCCGGCGCAGGGGAACACGACGACGGTCGCAAAGCCCGCGCTTGCGGCAGCCAGCGCAAACACCAGCCTGCGTTCCGACAGCCCGTGGCTGCGCGCGGCCATGCTCACGCCGAGTGTCAGCGCGTACATGACCACGACTCGCATGGGCGCAGTCGACATGCGGCCGCTCCAGGGGCTGCTCTACAAGCCGTCTATGTCGGTGACGATGTCATTCTCCACCGACCCGCAGCTGGGCATGTTGGCCAGCCGCTTCGATGGCGCGGCGGTGGTCTTCGTGGCCACCACTTCGTTCACGTTCCAGTCGACCGCTTCGCTGCGGTAATTACCTAATTCGCCATTCCGAGCGCGTGCAGGTAAGTGTCGAGCACTTCCTGCTGCTCACGGCGCTCGTCGGTGTCCAGCTTGCGCAGGCGCACGATGGCGCGCAGCGCCTTGGTGTCGAAACCGGTTCCCTTGGCCTCGGCATAGACGTCGCGAATATCGTCCGACGTTGCTTTCTTCTCTTCTTCCAGCCGCTCGATGCGTTCGATGACGGCTTTGAGCTGATCCTTGGCGAAGCGGGTGGCTGGTTGTTCTTTTTCAGCCGCAGCGGTGGAAGGCATCGACGTCTCCTTGACTTCACATGGCGACCAATCACCGCCATTTGCCAAGAAGCTTTCTGAATTGCGCGCCCTCAGGTCAAGCCAATGGCGCGGTCATCCACGCTGTTCACATGCAAACAGTGACTACGAGTGCCGGGGGCTGGACTTTTCGAATGCCGCTTTCTGGTCCGGCGAGGCTTCTTTCTGGTGTTTCTTGCGCCATTCGTCGTAGGGCATGCCGTAGACAATCTCACGGCTCTCGTCCTTGCTCATGGCGAGGCCCTTGGCGTCGGCGGCATCCTTCATCCAGTTCGACAGGCAATTGCGGCAGAAACCGGCGAGATTCATCATGTCGATGTTCTGCACGTCGGTGCGCGAACGCAGGTGCTCGACCATGCGCCGGTATACGGCGGCCTCGAGCTCGGTGCGGGTCTTGTCGTCCATAGTGGTGTCCTCCACTGTATTGAAGATAGAGATGGCCTGCCCGCCTTTGAAGGCCCCAAACAGCTCGAAACAGGGACTTGAGGAGACTTTAGCGTGAAGTTTGCCCATTTTTCCCATGTCTGGGCCAAGCCAGGCATGACCGTGCACCAGCGCTATGAAGAGCTATGGCGCGAGCTTCAGCTGTGTGACGACCTCGGTTTCGACTACAGCTTCTGCGTCGAGCACCATTTCCGCCCCGATGAAAGCTGGGTCTCCTCGCCGAGCCTCTATGTTGTCGGCGCGGCGGCGCGCACGCGCCGGATGCGGATCGGTCCCATGGGCTACGTGGTGCCGCTGTATCACCCGCTGCGCCTGGCCGAGGAAATTGCGCTCGTTGACCAGATCGTCGGCGGGCGCATGGAGCTCGGGCTCGTGCCGGGCATCAATCCCGATTATTTCAAGCCATTTGGCCTCGACTATAACTTGCGCAAATCACCAACGCTCGAATTCGTCGAATATCTACGCGCGGCGTACGGCGAAAAGCAGCCGTTCTCCTTTAATGGCGACATCCATCGCACCGAGAGTGCTCAACTCGCCGTGCAGCCGTTGCAAAAACCGCACCCGCCGCTCTGGATGATGAGCCGCGACCCGCAGACGCTCGAATTTTGCGCTCGCAATGCGATCAACCCCGGTTACTTTCTGGTGTACCCGCGTGCCGACGCGGCGCCGCGTTATCGCAAGTTTCTTGCTGACTGGGCGGCCACCGCGCGGCCACAACCACCGAAGATCGCCTATTGCACGATTGTCTACGTGGACGACACCGACGAAAAGGCGCTCGACGTCGCCCTGGCGCGCGCGGCGCGCGCCTATGAAGGCTTTCTGCCACCGCCGAAGCCCGGCGAAACTTTCGAAGAGCGCGTGCGTGAACACGCCAAAAAATACATCGGCCGCGGCGAACCAGGCGCGTCAGAGATCATGGCCAACTTGTTCGATGCCGATTACCTGATGAAGAACGAGCTCGTGTTCATCGGCTCGGCGAAAACAGTCGCGGAGAAAATTCACGCCGCGGCAAAAGCCGGGCTGTTCAATGTTTTCTTGGGCGAGTTCAATTTCTCGGATCTGCCCGAGAATGACCTGCTGCGCTCGATCCGGCTATTCGGCGAGCAGGTCATCCCCGCGTTGCGGAGCTACGAACCGTTCTAGCGGCGGCCTCAGGCCGGCGCCTGCGCGGCCTGGAGTTCGGGATGTTCGCGCAAACGCGTCTCGTTGAGCTTCCAGATTGCGAAGCAAACGACCGCGCCGACGGCGAACGGCAATGCCGACCACGTATAGAGTTTCTCGACCGGAAGCCCGATCAACAGCGCCCCGACAAGAGGCCCCACGATCGAGCCGATCCGGCCAATGCCCAATTGCCAGCCCGAGCCATTGGCACGCAGCGAGGTGGGATAGACAAGCGCGCCCGCCACGTTGATGCCGGTCTGAATGCCAAGCACGCAGAAGCCGGCAAAGAATGTCGCAATGGCCAGCGCGGTCGTTGAGCTTTGACCGGCGTAACCAATCGACGCCACGATCGGCACCGCGGCCACGAAGACGAACGCGATGGCGAAAAACCGCCGGCGTTCCACCCAGCGCGCAAGGATAAGCGAACCAACCGTGCCGCCGACCTGGATCATAGCGCCGGCAAGCGCGCCCACCGATGGGGGCAATTTCAGAACTGCCATCAAGGTCGGCGTCCACGACAGCAGAAAGAAATAGCCCATCAAGTTCAGCGCAAAGAGCAGCCAAAGAAGCGGCGTAATCAACCAAAGCCCCTGGCGGAACAGATAGGCCGGGTTAAAGCCAGGGAATTGCTGCTCGTCCTCGATGATGAACTTTGCGTTGGCCGGAATCTTGAAGTCCGGATCGAGGGCCGCGATGGTTTTCTCCATCTTGGCGCGCTGGCTTTCATGCAACGCCATGAATTTGATCGATTCCGGCAGCGTGAACAGCGCGACAAACGCAAGAATGATCGGCACGATGCCGCCGATCGTGAACAGTATCTGCCAGCCGTGCGACGGCACCAAGGTCGCGGCGACGACGCCAGGAATGGCACCGCCGAGCGGTACAAAGCCGACACCGATTAATGCCAGCGTCGCGCGGAGCTTGCGTGGTGATGATTCGGTATTGATTGCGACCACGTTCGGGATGACGCCGCCAATGCCGAGGCCCGCGAGCAGGCGCAGCCAGAACAACTGGTCGAGGCTCGTCGACCACGCCGCAGCCAGAGTAAACACACCGAAGAGCAGGTTCGAGGCGATCAGCGCGGTCTTGCGGCCATAGCGGTCGCCGACCCATCCGAAAACGGCCGAGCCAAACAGGATGCCGATCAGGCTCGCACTGAACACCGGACCCAGCGCACCAGGTTTGAGCCCCCACTCACGCACCAGGTGGGGCGCAGCGAACGCTATGGCGGCGATATCGTATCCGTCGATCAACGACAGCAGCACGCACCAGAAAATCAGATTGTAGTGGAATGAGGTCAGCCCGCGCTGATCAAGCAGACGCGACACCTGCACGACTTCCGCCATGGTCCCCTCCCCTGGGATATATTTTTAGTATCGAGCGGGCCGTTAGCGGCCCTTGGACGAATGCTATGCCACCCGCGCGGCCATGGAAAGCGGTCCCATATCCCGTTCAGACCGAAGCGGACGACACCGGCAAAATCAATTCGGACGGGTGTGCCGAGTCGTGATGGATCGTATCGCTGCCCATCTTGTCCGGCCGGTAATAGTGGGACCACAGAATTTCAGTGGCCGGTGAATCGCCGTTGACGATTTCAAGCCGAAGGCGGTGTCCTTGCTTGATGAGATAAGCCATGGGCTCGAGGCTGATCTCGAATTTATAGACCTCGTTGGGCGTGAGCAGCTGCGGATCGGAATGGCTGTGGTAGGGCACCATCTCTGTGCTGCGTGCCGGATCGAGCGCGCGGTGCGATGCGCGCAGCCAGCCGCGCGTGATCAATTCGGCAAATGGATTGAGCCCCTTGGAGCGGTCGTCAGGCGACTGGGGAAACTGGTCGGAGAGCTTGACGAAAAAATCAGTGTCACGCGCGGTTGACGAAGCATAGAGCAGCAGCTTGATCGGCCCGCAAATTTCGAGGTCGGTTTCGAGTGGCGCGGTCGTGAATGTCAGCACCCGGCGCGCGGAATCGAAGCCTCCGGGCGGGCCGGCTGGACCAAATCCGACGACGCCCGACACCCAGCCGGGGTTAGGGTACTTGTACGTGGTTGAGCCCGCGCCAGCCGCAGGTTGCGGTGACAGGCCGCCATCATTCAGGGAGCTCACACTGCCGGACGGCGAAGCGTTGAGATGCCAACGTGTGTAACGCGTGCCGGGCGGTGGCCAGCTGTCGGACTTGCGCACCACATTGGATCCACGCACAGCGTATTCAACGTTCGGACGCGCTGCATAGTCGGTCTGTTTGCCTTTGAGATAGTGGTCGTAGAACGGCAACAGCACCGTTTTGTGAAACTCGACGCTGGAGAATTCCGCGGCGGCGGCCCAGGCATTCGGAACACCGGACATGCGCAGTTTTTTCGGGCCCGCGGCGCGATGATAGGCGTCAATGTTGCCCCGCGTGTGAAGCTGCATCTTGGCCCAGACGCCGCTCGAATAGAGCGGCACCTTGATCCGGTCGAGCACCTCCCAGGCACTGCGTTCGCGCCAGAACTCATCAAAGGTGGGATGCGACGCCACCAACTCCGTCAGATCGGTTTTTTGCTCGCGCGACGGGCCGTTCGCCGGAAAACGATTGATGAACCGGTTCTGATACCACCAGTAACCGGAAAAGAAATCGCACGGGATCCCGCCGTGATAGGTGCCGGCGCGGTAGACATCGGCAAGACCATCATGCGCGGCAAGGCACGCAAGCGCGGGCGGCGCGAGTGCGCCCATGAACCATTGCAGCATGCAGAAATATGACTGGCCGATCCCACCAACCTTGCCGTTGCACCACGATTGCCGGCCGATCCATTCGATGACGTCGTAGAGATCCTGCTGCTCGCGGCGACCAAGAAATTCGAATTCACCGCCGGAGCGGCCGCTGCCGCGCACATCCATATGCACGTAGGCGTAGCCCTGCTCGACGTACCACTCGATCGGTCCGGTCTCGCGCCAGAGAAACTGCGCGCTTGCCGGCAGGCTGTTGTTGTCGAAACGATAGGGCGCGGCGCCGAACAAGGCCGGATAAGGCCCCGAACCGTCGGGGCGATAAATGCGCGCGCCGATTGAGGTCCCGTCACGAACGTCGACTTGCACAATTTCGTCGATCACAAGCGGCGGTCCCGGGCTACTATTGCCAGCGCAAAGCTTAGTAGAACTCTGCGCGCGAGCTTCAAGGACCGATTCGAACCATGGCCGCACGTCGCTCTTTTCTCGAGGACCTGTACCGCGCGGCGGTCGCCGCCGCGCATCCGGCGACCTGCTTGCCACCGTTGTTACCAGCCCTACCCAATGGCCGGATCATATTGCTGGCGGCGGGCAAGGCCGCAGGCTCAATGGCCGAAGTCGCCGAAGCTCACTATCTCGACAAACTGCGGATCGCGGGCGAGCGCCTGAGCGGCGTTGCGGTCGCACGCCACGGCTATGGGCGGCATCTGCGGCGTGTGCGCATGATCGAAGCCGGGCATCCCATTCCTGACGCAGCGGGACTGGAGGGCGCCGACCGCGCACTGGCGCTCGCAGATAGCGCAACCGCAAATGATCTCGTGCTGGTCCTGATGTCGGGTGGCGCTTCGGCTAACTGGATCGCGCCGGCTGACGGCATCTCGTTCCAGGACAAACAGGCGCTTACACGCGCCCTGCTGCGTTCGGGCGCGGTCATCGGCGAAATCAACACGGTCCGCAAACATCTCTCGCGCATCAAAGGTGGCCGCCTCGCCCGGCATGCGCATCCCGCAAGCATCGTGACCATTGCGATTTCGGATGTGCCGGGCGATGACCCGTCCGCGATCGGCTCGGGGCCGACTGTTCCAGATCCCACGACACTTGAAGATGCGCGCGCAATCGTAGCGAAGTATCGCCTCACCCTTCCCGACGCGGTGACGCGCGCACTGAATGATCCAAAAAATGAATCGCCGAAACCTGCTGACCCCACTTTTTCCGGCAGTCAATTTAAACTTGCCGCGCGTCCGGCCGACGCGATGGGCGCGGCGGAGGCGGCGGTGCGCGCCGCGGGTTACGAGTGCATCTCGCTTGGCGATCGTGTCGAGGGCGAAGCACGCGACGTCGCCGCCGCGCATGCGAGCCTTGCGCGCGAACTCCGCGCGCAGGGAAAGCAAGCGGTGATCATGTCCGGCGGCGAACTGACGGTGACCATCCGGGGCAAGGGCCGCGGCGGACCCAACCAGGAATACGCCCTGGCGCTGGCAATGGCGATCGACGGGATGCCCGCAATCGCTGCAATGGCCGCCGACACCGACGGCACTGACGGCGGCGGCGGAGACGCAAAAGACCCTGCCGGCGCCGTCGTTGATGGCGAATCGGTGGCGCGCGCCCGGGCCCGTGGCCTCGATCCTGCCGCCTTCCTCGCCGACAACAATTCAACAGGCTTTTTCTCGGCACTTGGCGACCTGTTGGTGCCAGGGCCGACCTACACCAACGTGAACGATTTCCGCGCCATCATCGTTGACAGGCCGTGACCGATCACGCCACAACCGCGCATCCTTCGGAACCGGCGAGAATCGTGACCGCATTGCCACTTGCCGCCGCCAGGCGTCACCTGTCCTGCATCCTTGCCCGCGCTGCGGTTCCCGCCGCACTCCTGCTGGCGGCCTCCGCACATCCGGCCAAAGCCGATTTTCGGCTGTGCAACAACACCGGCAGCCGGGTCGGCGTCGCCATCGGTTACAAGGACAACGAAGGCTGGACCACGGAAGGCTGGTGGAATGTTTCATCGCGCTCTTGTGAAACATTGCTGCGCGGCGCACTGGTTGCGCGCTACTATTATATCTATGCGGTCGATTATGACCGCGGCGGCGAATGGTCCGGCAAGGCTTACATGTGCTCACGCGAGAAAGAGTTCACTATTCGCGGAACCGAAAATTGCCTGGCGCGCGGCTATGACCGCACGGGATTCTTTGAGGTGGACACCAGCGAGCAGCGGTCCTGGACTGTGCAGTTGACTGATGCCGCCGAGCAGACGCCGGAGCGTCCATTGCCGCCCCGCGCACCGCTGGGCCTGTCGCGTCCGCCTACAACGCTGTCGCCGCCTCCGCCCGGAGGCGGCAAGCAATGAGACGCCTCCGCCGCGCCAAGATCGTCGCAACGCTTGGACCCGCCTCGTCCAATGCGGACATGATCGCAAAGCTGTTTGCGGCCGGGGCCGATGTCTTCCGCATCAATATGAGCCACACCACGCAGGACCGGATGCGCGAGTTGGTCGCAATGATCCGCGCGGTCGAACGCGATACCGGCCGGCCCATCGGCGTGCTGGTGGACTTGCAGGGCCCAAAACTGCGCCTGGGCACCTTTGACGGCGGCTCGGCGATGGTGAAGAACGGCGACACGTTCGTGCTCGACGCCGATTCCGCATCCGGCAATGCAAAGCGCGCCTACCTGCCGCACCCGGAAATTTTCGTCGCGATCAAACCAGGCCACGCGCTGCTGATTGACGACGGCAAGGTGAAGCTCACGGTCACGGAAGCGGAGCCCAAGCGCATCACCACGCGCGTCGACGTCGGCGGCAAGCTATCGGACCGCAAGGGCGTGAGCCTGCCGGACACCACCATTCCGTTCTCAGCACTCACCGACAAGGACCGCTCCGACCTGGAAGCGGCGCTCGAAACCGGCATCGATTGGGTGGCGCTGTCATTCATCCAGCGGCCGGAAGACATCGCGGAAGCAAAAAAGATCACGCGCGGACGCGCGTCTGTGATGGCAAAGATTGAAAAACCGCAGGCCGTCAAACGGCTCGACGAAATCATCGATCTTACGGACGCGCTGATGGTGGCGCGCGGTGATCTCGGAGTCGAGATGCCGCTGGAAAAAGTGCCCGGCGTGCAAAAACAAATGACCCGTTCCGGCCGCGTCGCCGGCAAGCCGGTTGTCGTCGCGACGCAAATGCTGGAATCGATGATCACTTCTCCGGTGCCGACGCGCGCGGAGGTCTCGGACGTTGCCACCGCGATATTCGAGGGCGCCGATGCGGTGATGCTGTCGGCAGAATCGGCGGCCGGACAATTTCCAGTACAAGCGGTCGCCACCATGAACCGCATCGCTGAAGAAGTGGAAGGAGACCCGCTCTACCGCAATATCATTGCCGCGCAACGCGCGGAGCCGGAGGCAACCGGCGCCGATGCGATTGCCGATGCCGCGCGCCAGATTGCCGATACGCTCGATTTGGCGGCTGTCATCTGCTGGACTTCATCCGGTTCGACCGGCCTGCGCGTGGCGCGCGAGCGACCGCGTTCACCGATCGTCGCGCTGTCACCAAATATCGCGACCGGGCGGCGGCTGGCCGTGGTCTGGGGCGTGCATTGCGTGGTGACCGAAGATGCGCACGATCAGGATGACATGGTGGACCGTGCCTGCCGCATTTCCTTCAAGGAAGGTTTCGCCAAGCCGGGCCAACGCGTGATCGTGGTGGCGGGTGTTCCTCTCGGCACGCCGGGCGCAACGAATATGCTGCGCATTGCCTATGTTGGCGCGGAAGAAGTTGGTGATTGACGGCCAATCGTGGGTAAGCGCCGCTAAATATCCCGGCCTTCGACTTTTTCCGTCAGCGTCTTGACGATATCGGGAATGCGCTCCATGCGCGGATAGAGCGCGAGCGCGCGGCGATAGACTTCGAGTGCCAGCTTGTCATCGCCGATGTCCTGGAGGATCAATCCAAAGCCGGCCAACGCACCAAAATGACGCGGCTCACGCTTGAGGACCTGACGAATGTCGGCGAGCGCGTGGCCGTAATCCTTCTGCATGTAATAAATCGTCGCGCGCCGGTTCCACGCTTCCACATAATCTGGCTTCACCTTCACGATGCCGTCGAGCAACTTGATGGCGAGATCAAGATCTTTCGCCTCGATCGCGGTCTTGACGCGCGTCATCAAAAGATTGGCGGTGTCACTTCGCGAGAGTGTCCACATTGCCCAGATGCGCTCTTCGATCGCTTTGGCTGTGACGTCATCGGGCGCAACCTTGAGCGCGCCAAACAGGAAGTCGAGATTATGGATGCGGTCGCCGGGCGCCACGCGCGGCAACTTGTCGGGTGGTTTGACCCATTTGCCGGACTGCGCGGCGGCCGGCGCGGCAAAGATCGCAGCATGAGCCACGACTACCGCTAAAAGCGCTGCGAGGAATCGAGTGCGCATGGGCGGAGTGTAACGTCTCCACCCTTCATGGCCAATATACGGCGATGGAACAGGCGCCGATGGCGCCGGGATTCAGCCAGCCTAGATTAGCCTTGGCGGGCTTTGAAACGGCGATTGGTCTTGTTGATGATGTAAACGCGACCCTTCCTGCGCACCAAGCGGTTATTACGGTGCCGGCCGCGCAGGGATTTCAGGGAGTTACGGACTTTCATGACAATCTCGGGTTGCTGTTTGCCGGGTACATACGCAGCCCACCCCCGCCTGTCAACGCAAGCTGCCCACCGGTGGTTACCGGCCCCGACGTGCTCTACAGTCCAGCTAGGAGTTTAAGCCGTGCAGCGCAGCCGTGACCGTTTTTTGACCACTCATACCGGCAGCCTGCCGCGACCCGACGACCTCATTCGCATGATGTACGCCAAGGAGGAAGGCGTGCCGGTTGACCCGAGGGCGCTGGCAGCGCGCGTTCGTGCGGCCGTGGCCGAGGTGGTCAAAAAACAGGCCGATGCAGGCGTCGATCTCATCAACGATGGCGAAATGTCGAAGCCGAGCTACGCGACCTACATCAAGGACCGGCTCGACGGCTTTGGCGGCACCGGCAACACGTTCGTTTACCAGGACCTTGCCGACTTTCCGCGCCTGGAGAAACGGGTGTTCGGCGATCCCGGCCGCTCACGCCGCAAGACGCCGGCGTGCAACGCGCCGATCAGCGTGCGCGACAAGATGGCGCCGCAGGTCGACGCCGACAATCTCAAGGCGGCCTTGGCGGGCGTGACGTCGGCGGGTGGCTTCATGAGCGCCGCCTCGCCCGGCGTAGTCTCGTTGTTCTTTCGCAATGAGCACTACAAGGATTTCGAGAGCTACATTTACGCGATTGCCGATGCCATGCGGCACGAATACGAAACAGTCGCCAAGGCGGGTTTCGTGCTGCAGATCGATTGTCCCGACCTCGCGATGGGACGGCACATCCAATACGCGGATCTAAGCCTTCCCGACTTTCGCAAACGCGCGCAATTGCACATCGAGGCGCTCAATCACGCGGTTGCCAACATCCCGACCGAACAGCTGCGCATGCATCTTTGCTGGGGTAACTACGAAGGCCCGCACCACCGCGACGTCCCGCTCGCTGACGTCATCGACATCGTCCTCACGGCAAAACCGGTTGCGATCTCGCTCGAGGCCGCCAACCCGCGGCATGCGCATGAGTGGACGCTGTTCGAAAAAGTGAAGCTGCCGGACGGCAAAGTGCTGATTCCCGGCGTGATCGAATCGAAATCCAATTTCATCGAACACCCCGAGCTCATCGCACAGCGCATTTCCCGCTATGCGAAATTGGTGGGACGCGAAAACGTCATCGCGGGAAGTGATTGCGGTTACGGCACCTGGGTCGGGCAAGCGGCCGTCGATCCCGACGTCGTGTTCGCCAAGCTCAAGGCCATGGCCGACGGGGCCGCGCTCGCCTCGCGGCAATTCTGGAAATGAAGGGGGACATGGTGGCCTTCGAAATGCCGCGGGCAGACAAACCCGAAGACGTCGGAATGTCCTCTGCGCGCCTGCAGCGCGTATGCGACACGCTCAAGGCAGACATCGACGAAGGTCTGGTTCCCGGTGCGGTTGTGCTCATCGCCCGGCGCGGAAAGATCGTCTGCCTTGATGCACTGGGCTATCGCGACCGGGAAGCCGAGACTGCGATGAAAGCCGATACAATTTTTCGTATCGCCTCGATGACGAAACCGTTCACCTCGGTCGCAACCATGATGCTGGCCGAAGAAGGCAAGTTGCTCATTGCCGACCCCGTCGCGCGCTATATTCCGGAATTTGCTGATCTCAAAGTCGCGGTCGATTCCGATAATGCTTCGGCGAAGAAGCTCGATAAAGAGCCGCTACGACGGGAAATGACAGTCCAAGATCTGCTTCGACACACCTCTGGTCTGACTTACGCCCATCTAACTGGGCCGCTGCTCAAGCAGGCTTACACCGACGCAAATGTCATGGACGAAAAACAGACCAATGCGGAGATGGTTGCCAAGCTCGCAAAGGTCCCCCTCGCCTACCAACCCGGCAGCACGTGGCAGTATGGCATGTCGACCGATGTACTTGGCCGCGTGGTCGAGGTCGCGAGCGGCATGACTCTCGATCACTTCGTCATCGAGCGCATCTGCAAGCCGCTCGGTCTTGCCGACACCGGTTTCGGCCCCATCGATGCCGCGCGCGCGGCGCACCCACAGATCGAATTCAGCATCCGGCAAGCGGCCGCCGATGCGTGACACCGCCACGCGTCCTAACTGGATCTCAGGCGGCAGCGCGTTGCTATCGACCGCGAGCGACTACGTGCGCTTCTGCCAGATGCTTCTCAATGGCGGCGAGCTCGGCGGCACACGGCTGCTGTCACCGGCCATCGTGCGGCTCATGACGTCCGACCATTTAACGCCGGAGACGCGTCGTAGCCCGTCGACACCCATTTTGTTCGGCGCCCTGGCGCCGTCGCCGGAACTTGGGCTTGGTTTCGGTCTGGGCTTCGCCGTTCGCACGCACGCAGGACGCAGTCCGCTGCCGGGCTCGGTCGGCGATTTTTCGTGGACTGGCGTGACCGGTACATATTTCTGGATCGATCCGCAGCAGAAGCTCATTGCCATACTGATGATGCAAGCGCCGATCCAGCGCATGCACTACCGCTATCTCATGCGCACGTTGACCTATCAGGCGATTGTGGAGTGAACGCCGCAGGGTTTGGATGGCTTGCCGAGCCGTAGCTTGCGCAGCAAGCGAAGGATGGTGGGCGCGACAGGGATCGAACCTGTGACCCCCTCCATGTCAAGGAGGTGCTCTTCCGCTGAGCTACGCGCCCATCAACCGGGATTGATCTATCGGCTCCAAACCGGCGAGGCAAGACCGCGCAAAAGCACTAGGCCGCCAGCATTTTCTGCACTTCGCTCACCAGTTCGCGCAGGTGCACCGGCTTCGAGAGCACCTTGGCGTGTTTGGGGGCGTTGGAATCGGCATTGAGTGCCACGGCCGCAAAACCGGTGATGAACATGATCTTGATATCGGGGTCGAGCTCGGCCGCCCGGCGCGCAAGTTCGATGCCATCCATTTCCGGCATCACGATATCCGTGAGCAACAGCTCGAACGGTTCCTCGCGCAACCGGTGATAGGCTGACAGGCCATTGTCGTAGGAGGTGACATCAAACCCGGCATTCTGAAGCGCCTTCACCAGAAAGCGCCGCATGTCGGTGTCGTCTTCAGCCAGAAGGATTTTAGACATTACCACTCAACACCCCGTCCGGCCGCCGAATGCCGCGTTGGACCGCCTCAGCCGGCTGATTAAGACTTATGCCCGGTAAACATCGGGTGAACCAAAAGCATGGCTTGGCTTTGTGCCCTGACCATGGACAATAGAGGTTATAACGAGGCGTTAATGCCCGCCTGACCACCATGGCCTTGCCCGTATGAGCGAAATTCGCGACGAATTGGACCCGCCGTTCGAGATCCTCGAGCCCGAGGCATGCCAAGGGCCGGTGCTGTTCAATTCACCCCACAGCGGCTCAACCTACCCGCGCGAGTTCCTGGCAGCCTGCCGGCTCGACATCGGCACACTGCGCCGCTCCGAGGACAGTTTTGTCGACGAACTGGTCGCGGGTGTGGTCGACGTCGGTTATCCGATGATGCGCGCGCATTTTCCGCGCTGTTTCGTGGACGTGAATCGCGAGCCCTATGAGCTCGATCCGCGCATGTTCGAAGGCCGGCTCCCATCCTTTGCCAATACACGGTCGATGCGCGTCGCCGGGGGCCTGGGCACAGTGGCTCGCGTCGTCGGAGACGCCCAGGAGATCTACGACCAGCGTATTCCAGTGGACGACGCTCTGCGGCGCATCGAAAGCCTGTACAAGCCTTACCATCGGGCCCTGCGGAGGCTGTTCACCCGTCTGCACCGGGACTTCGGCGCCGCCGTGCTGATCGATTGCCATTCCATGCCCTCAACTGCCGGTCACCGGGATGAGCGCCCACGTCCGGAGTTCGTCCTTGGCGACCGCTATGGCACCAGCTGCGTCGGTGTCGTGGCTGAAACGGTCGAAAAGACGCTGCGGACACTTGGATACACAGTCAGCCGCAACAAGCCCTATGCCGGCGGCTTCATCACCGAGCACTACGGCAATCCGGCCGCCGGCCTGCACGCCATCCAGCTGGAGATCAATCGCGCCCTCTACATGGACGAGCGGCGATATCAGCGCTCCGCGGCTTTCAGCCGGTTATCGGCGGATATGGAAACCTTGGCCAGGCGCCTCGGTGAAATTCCGCTCGAGCAACTGCGCCCTTACCGGGCAGCCGCCGAATAGTCATCGCCAGAGCGACAACAAAGAAAAAAGGGCCGCTCGCGGATGCAAGCGGCCCAAGTCTAGGGAGGAAACGCCCAAGGAGGGCAGCAGTAGCTCTCGCTACCGCACTGCAATAAGCTACACCGCGACGCACAAAAATCAAGGTTCGAAGGCCCATTTCCTATGCTATTTTTGCATGACTGCTTCCCGCTGTCTCACGTTGCAGCAAGTCCATGCGAAAATGGGCCAGATGGAACCCCGCAGCGCAGCGGAGATTCTAAAAATCCCGCTTGCCGAAACGCCGGCCTTCGGGTGCACGCGTGTGGTTGCCGATAGGCTGGCTCTCCGATAGGCGGTGGGCTTAAACAGGCGAGCGGCATGTCGGCCATCAACTTCAGCAGCTTCGTCGATCAACTCGCCACCGCGTCCGGCGAAACCATTCTCCCGTTCTTCCGCACGGCCCTTGCGATCGAGAACAAACAAGCGGGCGGATTCGACCCCGTTACGGCAGCCGACCGCGCGGCCGAGCAAACGATGCGGGCGATCATCCGCAAGCAGTTTCCCGACCACGGAATCCTCGGCGAGGAATACGGCTCCGAGCACACCGATGCCGAATACGTCTGGGTGCTCGATCCGATCGATGGCACCAAGTCCTTCATTTCCGGCATGCCGGTATGGGGCACGTTGATCGGGCTGATGCGGTTTGGCGAGCCGGTGTTTGGCTTAATGAACCAGCCGTTTACGCGCGAGCGATTCTCCGGCGATGGCGGCGCCGCGCGGTATCGTGGGCCTTTCGGCGACCGCGATCTGCATGTGCGGGAATGCGCGAGCCTCGGCGACGCGTTGATGTATACGACGAGTCCGCTGCTGATGAATCGCAGCGACCGCACGACCTTCGGAAAGCTGGAGGACAAGGTGAAGCTCTCGCGGTACGGCGGCGATTGCTATCACTATTGCATGCTGGCGGCAGGCTTGATCGATCTGATCGTCGAAACCGAGCTCAAGCCATACGACATCGTCGCAATAATTCCGATCATTGCCGGCGCCGGCGGCATCGTGACGACCTGGGAGAACGGGCCGGCGCAGAATGGCGGCCGCATTATCGTCGCCGGCGACAAGCGCGTGCACCAGGCGGCGCTGGAAATGCTCAACAGCTAGAACCGCGGCGTACCGGGCACGAAGGCATCGAACGCGGCCCAGAACTGCCCGCGATATTGATCCTGCTCCTGCAGAATCTCGTGCTTGGCGCCGGCAAGAATGAGGTGCCGGCCCGCGAGCAGATTCTGTCCGAACGCTTCGATTGCCGGCGTGGAGACGACTTCGTCGCGGCCGGCGGCCACCATCAAGATCGGCTGGCGAATCCTGACGGAGTACGAACCGTCCGCGAATGCCTTCATCTGGCGCATGGCCGCGTCAGCCCACGCGACCGTCGGTGCGCCGAGGCCGAGCTCGGGCTCCTCCTCCAGAACCGCCGCATTGCGCGCATAGCGAACCGGATCGGACGTCAGCACATTGCCAATGAAACCTTCGCTGCCGGTCGCGGCGGAATCTCCGGTCGGGACGTAGGCCCCGCCGCGTCCGATCATCCGCATGAAACGTGCGAGCGGCCCCGCCACACGGGTGAGCCGGCCGGCCGGCAACGCGATCATCGGCGCCGACAACACAATCCGTTCGAACCAACGGCTGCCCTCGTGGCACGCGCGGATGGCCACCGCCCCGCCCATGGAATGCGCCAGCGCGAAATATGGCGGCGGACAGTCTGGCATGACCACCTGCTGCATGATCGCTTCAATATCGGTGATGTAGTGAGAGAAATTCCGCACATAGCCTTTGTGGCGATCGGATAACCTGCGGTCTGAAAGACCCTGGCCGCGCCAATCGAACGTGGCGACTGCAAATCCGCGCGCGTGCAGGTCGCGCACCGTCTCAAAATATTTCTCGATGAATTCCGCACGGCCCTGCATGACGACGACCGTGCCCTTGCGGCCCGGCGGCGGCGCCCAGCGGGCAAAACGCAAAGTCACTCCGTCCGAAGTCTCGATCGCGCCGGTCACGACACCATCGGGAACCGGATTGGCGGGAATGGAGACGAGTTTCATGAGGCCGGAAGGTGAGCCGGGGGAAGCCTTGAGCGGCGTGCCGGCCTTATAACAGGGTGGCGAGTACGCTCAATCGAATGTGGCTGGGTGCAAAAAAGATAGTTATTTTCAATACTTTATACACGCCGCTCGGCCTCTTGCAGGCCGCAAAATCCGCTCCCATATCAAACTTGCGCAGG
The DNA here is from genome assembly GCA_963735285.1 of uncultured Alphaproteobacteria bacterium. Classification (GTDB taxonomy): domain Bacteria; phylum Pseudomonadota; class Alphaproteobacteria; order Rhizobiales; family Xanthobacteraceae; genus Pseudolabrys. The sequence continues at coordinate 276,696 of CAVTKN010000002.1, forward strand.
CCATATGGCTGTGCACGGCGAGGTCTGGCCATTCCGGCGGACCGCCGCATGTCGCTCAACTCAAGGAGGATATGCCATGCGAACTTTCGATCTTTCCCCCCTCTATCGTTCCACCGTTGGTTTCGACCGGCTGTTTTCAATGCTGGACGGTTTTGAAGCCGCTCCGGGCTACCCGCCCTACAATATCGAGCGCACCGGTGAGAACGACTATCGCGTTACCGTTGCGGTCGCCGGCTTCGGCGAAAACGACCTGTCGATCGAGGCGAAAGAAAACACGCTGACGATCAAAGGCGGCAAGCAAGCCAAGGAAGAGCAGAATGGCGAGGTGCTATATCAAGGCATCGCTGCCCGCGCTTTCGAGCGCGTTTTCCAGCTGGCCGACCATGTTCAGGTCAAGAATGCGAGCCTCGAGAATGGATTGCTGCACGTCGATCTCGTGCGGGAAATCCCCGAGGCCAAGAAGCCGCGCCAGATCCCGATCGGCAATGGCAATGCCAAAGCCCAGGTAATCGAGACGAAGGCTGCGGCCTAACCTTTCGGTCTATTTGCAAGACGGCAGCGCCCCGGCAAAACCGGGGCGCTTTCGTTTGCGCCGAAGCCCGGTTTTGGGGCTTGCCACGCTCTGGCATGGCGCCATTGCCGCAACGGCATTGCGCGGAATTCGCGTCCGTGGTCCTGTTCTTGCTTGGTTCAGCCGTGCCTGCGCAAGAATGCGAAAGGTTTTAGCCAATCTGGCGTGGACCAGTCTTGTACGGCGGGGCAAAATTTGGCATGGTCCATTAGGACAGTAATGCTGTCCTAATGGATGGCGAGCACGGGTGGCGGCTCTTAAGTCGCAGGGGCAGACATCGGTGGCGCCCGACAGGAGCAGCCACGGGCGGCGATAAGCCGGACAGGGCTGCCCTTCTCGAGATCAGTTAGCATTGACCGCGAGCACAACGGGCTCGCGGATGAGGTGGGTACGCCGGAGCAGCGGCTGCGCCGGCGAGGCAGGATGAGATGGGCGAGGAGCAACGCAACGCAGGATTCGCCGGACGCGGTTCGACCGCGGATCCGGGCACACCCGAAGTGCAGGGTCTCTACGATCCGGCGCTCGACAAGGATTCGTGCGGCGTTGGATTCATCGCGGACATCAAGGGCCGCAAGTCGCATCAGATCATCGAAGATGGTCTGCGCATTCTCTGCAATCTCGAGCATCGCGGTGCGGTCGGCGCGGATCCGCGCATGGGCGACGGCGCCGGCATCCTCGTGCAGATTCCGCACAAGTTCTTTGCCAAGAAAACAGCCGAGCTTGGATTCAAACTGCCGAAGCCGGGCGAATACGCGGTCGGCTATCTGTTCATGCCGACGGACGCAAACTGGCGCCAGATCATTCGCGACATCTATGCGGAGGTGATCGCGCGTGAAGGTCTGTCATTGCTCGGCTGGCGCGACGTGCCGACCGACAATTCGACGCTCGGCTATTCGGTCAAGCCGACCGAGCCAAAGCATATGCAGGTGTTCATCGGCCGCGGGAAAAAGAAATTCTCCGAGGACGAGTTCGAGCGCCGGCTCTACATCCTGCGCAAGTCGATCTCGAATGCGATCTACAAGCGCCGCGAGCGCCGCACGTCCGGCTATTACCCGGTGTCGATCTCGTGCCGCACCGTGATCTACAAGGGCATGTTCCTCGCCGACCAGCTTGGCGCCTACTATCCCGATTTGCACGATCCGGATTTCGAGAGCGCGCTCGCGCTTGTTCACCAACGCTTCTCGACCAACACATTCCCGACCTGGTCACTGGCGCATCCGTATCGCTACATCGCGCACAATGGCGAAATCAACACGCTGCGCGGCAACGTCAACTGGATGGCGGCGCGGCAGGCTTCGGTGTCATCGCCGCTCTTCGGCAGCGACATCAACAAGCTGTGGCCGATTTCCTACGAGGGACAGTCCGACACCGCCTGCTTCGACAACGCGCTCGAATTCCTGGTGCAAGGCGGGTATTCGCTGGCGCACGCGATGATGATGATGATTCCGGAAGCCTGGGCGGGCAATCCGCTCATGGATGAGGAACGTCGCGCCTTCTACGAATACAATGCCGCGTTGATGGAGCCGTGGGACGGCCCGGCCGCAATCGCCTTCACCAACGGCAAGCAGATCGGCGCCACGCTGGATCGCAACGGCTTGCGCCCGGCGCGCTATCTGCTCACGCGCGACGATCGCATCGTGATGGCCTCGGAAATGGGCGTCCTGCCGATTCCGGAAAAGGACATCGTGAAGAAGTGGCGGCTCCAGCCCGGCAAGATGCTGCTTGTCGATCTCGACGAGGGCCGGCTTATTCCGGACGAGGAGTTGAAGGCGACCCTTGCGAAGAGTCATCCCTACAAGGAATGGCTCGCGCGCACGCAAATTGTGCTGGAAGAACTGCCCGGAACTGCGAACGAAGCCCCGATCTCGAACCTGTCACTGCTCGATCGCCAGCAGATGTTTGGCTACACCCAGGAAGACCTGAAATTCCTGATGACGCCGATGGCGACCACCGGCGAGGAAGCAATCGGCTCGATGGGCAACGACACGCCGATTTCGGCGCTGTCCGACAAGCCGAAGCCATTGTTCACCTATTTCAAGCAGAACTTCGCGCAGGTGACCAACCCGCCGATCGATCCGATCCGCGAGGAACTGGTGATGAGCCTCGTGTCCATCATCGGACCGCGCCCGAACCTGCTCGATCACGAGGGCATGTCGAACACCAAGCGCCTCGAGGTGCGGCAGCCTATTCTCACGAATGAGGATCTCGAGAAGATCCGCTCGATCTCGGAGATGAGCGGCGATCACTTCAAGTCGCATACCTTCGACATCACGTTCCCGGCCGAGCACGGCGCCGACGGCATGGGCTGGGCGATCGACGCATTGTGCGAGCGCGCCGAAGAGGAAGTGCGCAACGGCTGCAACATCATTGTCCTGTCGGACCGCAAGGCCAGCGGCGACCGTGTTCCGATTCCGGCGCTGCTGGCCTGTGCGGCCGTGCATCATCACCTGATCCGGAATGGCCTGCGCACCTCGGTCGGCATGGTCGTGGAGACGGCCGAGCCGCGCGAAGTGCACCACTTTGCGTGCCTGGCGGGCTACGGCGCTGAGGCGATCAATCCGTATCTCGCCTTCGAGACTTTGATCGCGATGAAGGACGACCTGCCGCAGAAGCTCGAAGACAAAGAGATCATCAAGCGTTACATCAAGTCGATCGACAAAGGCCTGCTTAAGGTGATGTCCAAGATGGGCATCTCGACCTATCAATCCTATTGCGGCGCGCAGATTTTCGACGCTGTCGGCCTGCGCCAGGACTTCGTCGACAAATATTTCACCGGAACGCACACGCGTATCGAAGGCGTCGGCCTCGCCGAAATCGCCGAAGAATTGGTGCGCCGCCATCGCGACGCGTTCAGCGATTCACCGATTTACCGCTCGATGCTCGACGTCGGCGGCGACTATGCCGTGCGCGTGCGCGGCGAAGATCACGTCTGGACCGCCGAGACGGTATCGCGCCTTCAGCACGCGGTGCGCGGCAATTCGCAGGATCACTACCGCGCCTTCGCGCAGATCGTGAATGACCAGAACGAGCGGCTGCTCACCATCCGCGGCATGTTCCGGCTGAAGAATGCCGAGGACGATGGCCGCAAGCCGGTCGCGCTCGAAGACGTCGAGCCGGCCAAGAACATCGTGCGACGCTTCTCGACCGGCGCCATGTCGTTTGGATCGATTTCGCGCGAAGCCCACACGACCCTCGCGATCGCCATGAACCGCATTGGCGGGAAATCAAATACCGGCGAAGGCGGCGAAGAATCCGACCGCTTCAAGCCATTACCGAACGGCGATTCGATGCGTTCGGCGATCAAGCAGGTGGCTTCGGGACGTTTCGGCGTCACCGCCGAGTATCTCGTCAACTCGGACATGATGCAGATCAAGATGGCGCAGGGCGCCAAGCCCGGCGAAGGTGGCCAGCTGCCTGGACACAAGGTCGACAAGACCATTGCCAAGGTGCGCCATTCGACGCCCGGCGTCGGCCTGATCTCACCGCCGCCGCACCACGATATTTATTCGATCGAGGATCTGGCACAGCTGATCTTCGACCTCAAGAACGTCAATCCCACCGGCGATGTGTCGGTGAAGCTCGTCTCCGAAGTCGGCGTCGGTACCGTCGCCGCCGGCGTCTCGAAGGCGCGCGCCGATCATGTGACCATCGCTGGCTTTGAGGGTGGCACCGGCGCCTCCCCGCTCACCTCGATCAAGCACGCCGGCAGCCCGTGGGAAATCGGCCTCGCCGAGACGCACCAGACGCTGGTGATCAACCGCCTGCGCTCGCGCATCGCCGTGCAAGTCGATGGCGGCATCCGCACCGGGCGTGACGTCGTCGTGGGCGCCCTGCTCGGCGCCGATGAATTCGGCTTTGCCACCGCCCCGCTGATTGCCGCCGGCTGCATCATGATGCGCAAGTGCCATCTCAACACCTGCCCGGTCGGCGTCGCCACGCAGGATCCCGTGTTGCGCAAACGCTTCAAGGGCCAGCCTGAGCACGTCATCAACTATTTCTTCTTCGTCGCCGAGGAAGTGCGCGAACTGATGGCCGCGCTCGGCTTCCGCACCTTTGACGAAATGATCGGCCAGATACAGATGCTCGACCGCCGCAAGCTGGTCGAGCACTGGAAGGCCAAGGGCCTCGATTTCTCGAAGTTGTTCACCAAGCCGCCGGCCGACAAGAACACTCCGATCTTCAGGTGCGAGCCGCAGGACCACAAGATCGACAAGATCCTCGACCGCAAGCTGATCGCGGAATCGCAATCGGCCCTCGACCGCGGCGCGCCCGTCCGTCTGCAGTCGGTCATCCGCAACACCGACCGGGCTGTGGGCGGGATGCTCTCCGGCGAAGTGGCCAAGCGGTACGGTCACGAAGGCCTGCCGCATGACACGATCCATGTGCGTTTCACCGGCACCGCCGGACAGAGCTTTGGTGCCTGGCTTGCGCGCGGCATTACCTTCGAACTCGACGGCGACGCCAATGACTATGTCGGCAAGGGCCTTTCAGGTGGACGCCTGATCATCCGCCCGCCGGCCGACTCCGGCATCGTGCCCGAAGAATTGATCATTGTTGGCAACACCGTGCTCTATGGCGCGATCGAAGGCGAATGCTATTTCCGCGGCGTGGCCGGCGAGCGCTTCGCCGTGCGCAATTCCGGTGCGATCGCCGTGATCGAAGGCGCCGGTGACCATTGCTGCGAGTACATGACCGGCGGCGTCGTCGTGCTGCTCGGGCGCACCGGTCGCAATTTCGCCGCGGGCATGTCGGGCGGCATCGCCTACGTGCTGGACGAGGACAACACTTTCAAGTCGCGCTGCAATCTGGCGATGGTCGAACTTGAGCCGGTGCCGGAAGAAGAAGAAATCGCCGAAAAGGAATTCGGCGTTGATCTTGAATCGCATGGCCGCGTCGACGTCATGTCGGATTTGACGGTCAAGGACGCCGAACGCCTGAACCTGCTCATTTCGAATCATGCGCGTTATACGGGTTCCAAGCGCGCCGCTGAAATCCTCGCCAATTGGGACCGTTATCGCCCGCTATTCCGCAAAGTGATGCCGGTCGAATACCGCCGCGCGCTCGCTGAGATGGCAAAGGAGAAGGCCGCCACGATGCAGGCCGCGGAGTAGGTATGGGTAAGGTCACCGGTTTTCTGGAAATCGAACGCGAGGATCGCGACTATCAACCGGTCGCAGAACGCGTGAAGCATTGGCACGAATTCGTGCTGCCGCTTCCGGAAAAGGAAATCCGTGGACAGGCCGCGCGGTGCATGGACTGCGGCGTGCCTTATTGCCACGGCACCGACCGCATTACCGGTGCACCCACCGGCTGCCCGGTCAACAACCAGATCCCCGACTGGAATGATCTGGTCTATCGCGGCAACTGGGAAGAAGCCGCGCGCAACCTGCATTCGACCAACAATTTCCCCGAGTTCACCGGCCGCGTGTGCCCTGCGCCCTGCGAGGCCTCGTGCACGCTCAACATCGACGAGAACCCGGTCACCATCAAATCGATTGAATGCGAGATTGCCGATCGCGCGATTGCGCAGGGCCTCAAGCCCGATAAGCCGCAACGCAAGACCGGCAAGAAAGTCGCGGTTATCGGCTCGGGCCCGGCCGGTCTTGCCTGCGCGCAGCAACTGGCGCGCGCCGGTCATGATGTTCATGTCTACGAGCGCTGGGCCAAGGCCGGTGGCCTGCTCCGTTACGGGATTCCCGACTTCAAGATGGAAAAGATCCACGTCGACCGCCGCGTCGAGCAGATGCAGGGCGAAGGCGTAACCTTTCACTACAACGCCGACGTTGGCGTCAACGTGCCGGCCGACAAGCTGCTGAAGGACCATGACGCCGTGGTGCTCACTGGCGGCAGCGAAAAACCGCGCGATTTGCCGATTCCCGGACGCGAGCTGAAGGGCATTCATTTCGCCATGGAATTCCTGCCGCAGCAGAACCGCCGCGTCAGCGATGAACCCCAGGGCAACGTCGAGCCGATCCTCGCCAACGGCAAGAAAGTCATCGTTATCGGCGGCGGAGATACGGGCTCCGACTGCATCGGCACCTCGATCCGCCAGGGCGCGGCCTCGGTGACCAACTTCGAGATCATGCCGGAGCCCCCCGAACACGAGAACAAGATGCTGACCTGGCCGGACTGGCCGCTCAAGCTGCGCATCTCCTCAAGCCACGAGGAAGGCGTTACCCGTGAATTCGCCGTGCTGACGCAGAAATTCACCGGCGAAAACGGCCATGTGAAGAAACTGCATTGCACGCATGTGGACGCAATGTTCAAACCGATCGCCGGCACCGAATTCGAGATCGAGGGAGACCTGGTGCTGCTTGCCATGGGTTTCGTGCACCCGGTCCACGAGGGCCTGCTGAAAACCCTTGGCGTCGCGCTTGACCAGCGCGGCAATGTCAGTGCCGACACCAATGCCTACGTCACATCCGTGCCGAAGGTATTCGCCGCGGGCGACATCCGCCGCGGCCAGTCGCTGGTGGTGTGGGCGATCCGCGAGGGGCGACAGGCGGCGCACGCGGTCGACAAATTCCTGATGGGATCGACGACGCTGCCGCGTTAAACGGCGGCTCTTAACGGAACCAGCTGCCGAAGGGATTGCCGCCGGACCGGGAAATGGGCTGCGGCGGCCGCGGCGCATCGTCACGCGGCGGCGGCTGCAGCGATTTCGGCTTGGCTGCGGTGTTTTGCGTCGTCTTGGCGGCAGCATTGTTTTTCGGAGTTGGTGCCGGCTTATTTTGCGGTACGGCCGGCGGCGCGGCAGGCGCGACATTGGCCGGCGTCGTGTTGGCCGGTGCCGATGCCAATGCATCAGGCGCGACAACCGGAGCCGGAGATATCGCGGCCGCGGCATTTCCCGGCTGCAGAACGAAATCGTCGGCCCGGCCGCGCGGCGCCGGCACCGGTTCGCCTTTCACCAGGACACGCGTTGCGATGGCATCGCCATGCGGAGAGCTGTTGCCGGCACCGCCCAGCAATTCTTCGGAGTTGCCTGGCGTGACGGTCAACGGCACCACGGGCCCGGCCAAAGGCCGCGCCGCCGGCTTGCCATCTGGCGTTGCCGGCGCGACCGGCCCCGAAGGAAGCGCGACCGGCGTGACGCGGCTATTCATGTAGCGGCGGATTTCGCGTTCAACATAATGCGCGAGCTTGAACGCACCGTATTTTGTAAAGAAGACACCGTCGTTCGAGCGCAACCGGCGCATCTGGCCTTCATAGTCCGGGCCAAAATTCGAGTACTTGCCGCCCTCGTCGACGAAGCCATCCCAGATGTCGATGTAAACTGCGCCGGCGCGTTCGGCGCGAGCGCGGTAAAGATCGTTGAGATAGACCGCATCGGCGGTCGATTTGGGGCCTCGGATCGACGGCAGGCCGACCCAGAACACCGGCACGCCCTTGCTCTTGAGCGCCGCAATCGTCTCATCGATACGCTTTGAATAGATCTCCGCCCATTGGTCCGTTCGGAACTCAATGACGCCATTGGCCTTGGTGCCTGCCGGCTGTTCGGGCGCGACGATTGATTGCTGGTCCTGCTCGTCGGACTGATCTTTGTTCTGATCCTTGTTTTGCGCGTCCTTATCCGCGGGCTTGGCGGCCTGATCCTTGTCCTTCTTTTTCTTGTCGGCTTCCTTGGCCAGGTCCCGTTCGCGAATGCTCTGGCGATCGCTGACGCCCAGCATCATCACGACGTAATTTGCTTTTTCCTGGGACAGCGTGTCGCGCGCGACATGCCACCAGTCGAGATCGCCTTTTTGTTCGTAGCGCAGCAGGCCTGAATGGAGCTTGTTCTTGCGAACGATGCCGACTTCCGGCGTATCGCCAAATGCGTCTTCCAGTCCGTAGGCCAGCCAATCGGCCATGCCGTCGCCCAACACGACAATTGAAGTCGTCGGTGCGACCTGTTCGCCTTTTGAATCGACCTTGCGCGGAGGCGGCGCTTTCGAATTGTCGACCGGAGCTTGCTCGTATTCGTTTTCGGAAGGGCGCTGCGAGCCGCCAAAAAATCCCCCGAAACCACCGCCGCCGAAGAGGCCGCTGCCCGACCGTTGCGGACGTTGCCGGCTCAGAAACGGAAAGCGGTCGTCACGCAATTGCGCCTGCGCCGGCGACGTGAGTGAGCCTTCGATGACAGCCAGCGCGGCGCAGTCGACAGCGGCCAAGACGACCGCCCCGACGAGCCAACGTGAAAACCGGACTTTGCCAAGCATGCCAATCGCCCAAAGCCGCCCATGCGTCTAATTTCGCTGCCATGGACCAATAGCGCCCGAAAAATGTCAACTCAAAGGTGGCGTTGGAATCTATCGTTAACGCGCGCGCAGCTGGTCCAGGATACCCGCGGACGCAAAACCATCGGGAATCCGGCCGCTTTTGACCTGGAATTCGCGAATTGCGGCGCGAGTCTTGAGCCCGAAATGGCCATCCGGCTCGCCGACATCGTAGCCGTAGTTGGTGAGCAACTGCTGGAGTTCCAGACGTTCCGCGCGCGAGAGCACGCGCTCGTATCGCGGCCAGACTTGCACGAAAGGTCCGCCGCCCCTCAGCCGATCAGCAAGGTGACCGATTGCAAGCGCATAAGCCTCTGCCGGATTGTATTTCATGATGACGCGGAAATTTTCCAGCATCAGAAAACCGGGCCCCTGCACGCCGGCCGGCACGAGCAGAAAGGCGCGATCGTCGGGTCGCGGGAAGGGTTGGCCATCGGCGCGCGCAATGCCATAGCGGGTCCAGTCGCGGATCGACAGCATTTGCGCGCGGTCGGCAAGCCGGAAATCGAGCGTCGCCGGAACGACGACCTCGTAACCCCAGGTCTGGCCAGTGAGCCAGCCATCTTTCTTTAAATTGTTGGCCGTCGATGCGATGACATCGGGGACAGAGTCGACCACGTCCCGGCGGCCGTCACGGTCAAAATCAACGGCGAATTTTTTAAACGCAGTCGGCATGAACTGTGTCGGGCCGAACGCTCCCGCCCAGGAGCCAACCAGGCGGTCGGGCCGCACGTCGCCGTGCTGGAGGATTTCCAGCGCGGACAGAAATTCCTCGCGAAAATAATTCTGCCGCCGGCCAATACAGGCGAGCGTGCCGGTTGAACGAACGACGGAGCGATCGCCGCCCAGCGTGCCGTAATTGGTCTCGACACCCCAGATCGCGGCGATTGTGTAACGGTCAACACCGTACGTCCGCTCAACCGCGTCGAAAGCGCTGCGGTATTTTTCAAGGAGCGCGCGGCCTTGCTCAATTCGTTCGCTGGTCACCAGGATGTCGAGATAGTCCCAGAACGACTTGGTGAACTCGGGCTGGTTGTCGAGCAGGTCCATGATCCGCAGGTCGGGTGTGAGCGAGGCGGTGTAGTTTTGAAAGACGGTACGCGAAATTCCGCGGCGGGCCGCCGCGGGCCATATGCGCTCAATGCAGGCGTGAAAATTTGTGGCCGCCGCACGGATCGCCTCGGCTGTCATCAGCGGGTGGCCGGACGCGCCCAATTCGCCACTCCACGGGGGCGGCAGTTGAGCGGGCGGCGGCGAAATCGTACCGGTGGTGGCCGGATAGCGGCCGTCGCGCGCGCCTTGCGCGAAGACAGCGCCGCCGGCGGCCACAGCGATGGCCGCGGCAACGACTATATGCTTCGCTATGCGCATCCCTATCCCGTCTCCACCCGGCCTCACAAACTACGGGTGCCCCGATTTCATTTCCGTAGCGTTAATGGTCTACTGGCCTCGCATGCACCTGGACCCTCGCCCGCCTCCGTGCTTTCTGCCCGGCGGCAATTCACAACTCAGCACCATACCTAAAACTCTCGCATGACCCGCATCCGCAAAGCCATATTTCCCGTCGCCGGCCTCGGGACCCGCTTTCTGCCGGCCACCAAAGCCATGCCGAAGGAAATGCTTCCGGTCGTGGACCGCCCGCTGATCCAGCACGTTGTCGACGAAGCGCGGCAGGCCGGTATCGAGCATTTCATTTTCGTGACCGGCCGGAACAAGAGCGTGATCGAAGATCATTTCGACCGCCAGTTCGAGCTCGAGTTAACCTTGATGGAGCGGGGTAAGAAGACAGAGCTGGAACTCCTGTCGGAAGACCTGCCGGAAGCAGGGACCGTCAGCTTCACCCGTCAGCAGTCGCCTCTTGGTCTCGGGCACGCAATCTGGTGCGCACGCGAGCTTGTTGGACATGAGCCGTTCGCGCTGTTGCTACCTGACGTGCTGGTGCAACACAAGCGCGGTTGTCTTGCCCAGATGATCGACGCGGCAAAGAATCTGGACGCCAACGCCAATATCATCGCGGTCGAAGAAGTGCCCCCCGAACGCGTGCATATGTACGGCGTGGTCGGCGTGGGTGCTGCCAAGGGCAAGGCCTTCGCCATCACCAAGATGGTTGAAAAACCCAAAGCGAGCGAAGCGCCGTCCAATCTCAGCATCACCGGACGCTATATATTGCAGCCTGAAATCTTCGAGCTTCTGGAAAAGCAGGCCGCGGGCGCCGGTGGCGAAATCCAGTTGACCGATGCCATGGTGGCGCTTGCGCGCACGCAGCCTTTCTACGGCCTGAAGTTCGACGGCCGCAGTTTCGATTGCGGCTCCAAGATCGGATTTCTGTCCGCCAATGTGGCCTATGGGCTTGAGCGCCCCGATATTGCACCGGAGCTGCGAGCCGAAATGCGGCGCCTGCTCGACGGGAAGTAACTAGCGCTGGAGACGCAGGCCAAGCGTGAAGACGCTCGCCGTGTAGTCGACGCCTACGACATTCGAATGCAGCCAATCTTGCCGGAATTCGCCTTTGACCTGCACCGAACGGTTGAGCTTGTAGGTCAAGCCGAGGCCCGCCGAGTATCGGTTATCGATGCGGTCGAGTCCGACATAGTTATCGTTGCCGTAGCCAAGCTTGAGGCTGCCGATCAGCCAACGCCTGAAGGCGTGGTCCACCTGGACGCCGATATCGCGGTAGAGCACGCCTGACACGCCGGCGATTGTGGATTCCCCCACTGACGAGGATGCGCTCAGCTTCACATTGGTCAGTGCGGTGGCGGTCCACAGCAATGAAGCGTTTGCGATCAACCCGTCGATGTTCGCGAGCCGCGGATCCTCGTAGACCCGTTGGGTATATCCGAGCGACGCCTCGCCGGTGAAGAGACGCGTGAGCTCGAATTTCGCCCCGGCCTGGGCTATCAGCCCATTCGAATTGCGCTGATATCCCGAAAAATCGGCATTGAGATCGTGCACGCGCGTATCCGCGCCGATCTCAATGAACGGAATCAAGCCGGGCGACAGCTCATAGGCGCCCCGAAGCGTGCCGGCATACTGATCAAAGTTGCGGTCGTCGTTGCTGGCCGTCGATCCGTCGGTCAGTGTGGACTCCTGGTAGATGGTCCGCGACACATCACCTTTGATCGCGACATCGAAACGATTAAAGCGCTGACCCAATCCAACCGTTCCGCCGCCAACGACATAGATCGGAAGCTTCGCGAGCCCGGCTTGTAAATTCGGACTGCCCGGATTGTCGGTCGATAAAAGAATACGACTGCCGAGATCGACACGCGTATCGTGCGTAATGTCGACACGACCGTCGACTTTCCCGTTGAAATAAGGACGGCTCAACGTCGGCGTCTCATCAGGGCTGTAGCCGATGTAGCTGCCGCGCAAATCCGCCTTGAACTCGTGCCGCGACCAATTCGATTGCACACGCAATTCGGGTGCAACAGTATAGAACCACGCGGCCTGGCCACCAGGCTCGTGCCCCGGGTTGGTATTGTAACCACCGATCAGTTCGACCGCCGGATAAAGATCGAATGCACCGGCACGCACGCCAAGCGGTGCATAAGGATCGTCGGGCTCGCTATGAGCCGGTCGTTTTTTCGGGACTGTCCGGATTGGACCGATCTGTACGGGTGGCGCTCCCGGTGCTCCGGCCGCGATGCTACCGGTTACATCGGTTGATTTATCGTAAGCCGACACGGTGGCCGGGGCCGCCACGCCCGGCGCAATCGCTCGCGCATTGGCCGATGCCTTGACCTTCGTCTTGGCTTTGATTTTTCGATTGTTGGTTGAATCAAATCCAGACGTGCCGGCGCCGGACGCAGGCGGAGTGAACGTCGTTGGTCCAGCCAACTGGGCGAGCGCCTCACGATCCAATCTCTGGAAGCGCGGCGGATTGCGCGGGCTGGTCTGCAACTTCGCCGCCAGCGGATCAGTGTAGGACGGATTGACAAGCTGGGCGTGCGCGCCGGCGCACGGGAGCGCTACGCACGCGGCCGCCAACATGCCGACGCTGCGCAGCGCGGCCAAGCGGGCATTGCGAACAGGCGCCACCGCTGGAATGTCTCCTCGTCCGTCATCGCCAACGCCCGCGCGCACGTCGGACGCGCGCACCCATGACGGGAGCGCCCGTCCGCCGCGCTGCGGACATGGTTAACGGACGTTAAAATCTTATGGTTAACGGGACGTTGATCGGCGGAAGCGCCCTGTTTACGGGCTAGATCCAGCCCTTGAGTTCGCGCGCAACAACGTCGCGGATGACCGCCATGCCGCCCGGGGTGTCGTTGAGGCACGGAATGGTCGCGAAATTTTCGCCGCCTGCCTGCCGGAAAATATCGGCATTCTCCATGGCGATTTCTTCCAGCGTTTCCAGGCAATCGGCCGAAAAACCCGGGGTGACGACGGCAATGTTTTTCATGCCGCGTTCAGCCAGTGATTTCACGGTCGCGTCGGTATAGGGCTTGATCCATTCAGCCGTGCCGAAGCGTGACTGGAAGGTCATGATCAATCGCTCGTCGTCGAGCTTGAGCTTCTTGCGCAAGAGCACGGTCGTTTCTGTGCACTGCTGCAAATACGGATCCCCCTTGGCGACATAGTCCTCGGGCATCCCGTGAAAGGAGGCGATGATCGCGTCCGGTTTGTAGGCGAGCTTTGCCAGTGCCGCGTTGATCGAGGCTGCAAGCGCATCGATGTATGCGGACTCGGCGAAATAGGGCGCCGCAACGCGTATCGTGGGCTGGAAGCGCATGCGCGTCAGCGCGCGAAAGACTTCGTCGCACACTGTGGCCGTTGTTGGCGCCGCGTATTGCGGATACAGCGGCACGATCAGAATTCGCTCGCAACTCTGTGCAACGAGCGCCTCCAGGCGCGACGCAATCGACGGATTGCCGTAGCGCATGGCCCAGTCGACCCGAATGCGTTTGTCGAGCTTGTCCATCATCTCGTCCAGTCTGTCGGACTGCGAACGCGTGATGGTCTTGAGCGGCGACTCGTTGCGCTCTTTATTCCAGATCTTGTCGTAGTCGCGGCCTTTGCGGCCGGGCCGCACGGTCAAAATAATCAGATTGAGGACCAGCCACCATTTCAGGCGGTTCTCCTCGATCACGCGGCGGTCGGAGAGAAACTCTTTCAGGTAGCGCCTGACCGCCCAGTAGCCGGTTGAATCCGGCGTTCCGAGATTAACCAGAAGCACGCCAATGCGGCTGCCGGCGTGCTGGAGCGTCTCGGGACTCATTGCTTTCGCTCGTCTGCAATCAGCCTGCCATCATTGGGCAGGGTGCCCGGCGCAACCAGCTTCACCGCGCCTTTGAGCTTGGTGATCGACTGCAACGTAGTGGCAATTGCCGGTTCGAGCGTGGCGCCGGGCGATGCGCATTCAGCCAGCAGCGTCATCGTATCCTGCTCATCCTTGCGGTCGACGACGAGCCGCAAGCGCTTGAGTTCGGGATGGCGCGCGGCAATCTCGGCAACCTGCTTGGGGTGCACGAACATGCCCTTTACTTTCGCCGTCTGGTCGGCCCGGCCCATCCATCCTTTGATACGCGCATTGGTGCGCCCGCAGCGAGAGACACCCGGCATCAGCGCCGAGAGATCGCCGGTGGCAAGCCTGATCATTGGATAGTCCGGATTGTACGAGGTTACGACGACCTCCCCCACCTCGCCTTCCGGTACAGGGTCGCCGGTGCCCGGCCGCACGATTTCAACGAGGACGGTCTCGTTCACGATCATGCCTTCGCTGCTATCGCTCTCGTAGGCGATCACCCCCAGCTCGGCCGTGGCATAACATTGCAGCACGGCGACACCGCGGCCGCGAAGCTCCTCGCGCAGCGAGGCCGGCAAAGCGGCGCCGGAGACGAGCCCGCGCTTGATTGACGTCGCGTCCTTGCCGGACTTTTGAGCGGTGTCGAGGAGGATCTTGAGAAAATCAGGCGTGCCGACATAGCCGGCTGGCTTGTAATGCGCGATTGCCTCGAGCTGCTGTTCGGTATTTCCGACGCCGCCCGGGATCACCGCGCAGCCGAGTGCATGCGCACCGGATTCGAGAATAAAACCGCCCGGCGTCAGGTGGTACGCAAAGGAATTGTGCACGATATCGCCGCTGCGGAAACCGGCGGCGTATGCCGCACGCGCCGCGCCCCACCAGTCGGCGCCCTCGCCTTCCGGCTCAAAGATCGGCCCGGGCGACATCAACAGGCGCCGTGTCTTGCCCGGCGGCGTGACGTTGAGGCCGCCAAATGGCGGATTTTCCTTTTGCAATGCCGAAATGTCGGATTTCCGGAGCACCGGAAGTTTAGCCAACGCGACGCGCGATGTGACCGCATCTGGATTGACGCCCGAGAGATACTTCGCCCAGCCGGGCGCGATCTTGGCACGCGCAATGATTCCGGTCAGGCGCCCAATTTGCTCACGTTCACGGACGGCAGGTTCGCGAGTTTCCAATGCGTCGTAGTGTTCTGGCATGGCCTAGGCCAGCCACCTTTTTCTGCGCCGGTAATGCTTGCCGTCCCGGAAGCTCTTGCGCCGGCCTTCCGAAACGCCGAGGTAAAATTCCTTTACGTCTGCGTTCTCGGCCAGCGCCTTGGCTTCGCCGTCCAATACGACACGGCCGTTCTCCAGAATGTAGCCGTAGCGCGCAAAACGCAGCGCCATATGGGTGTTCTGTTCAGCCAGAAGAAATGAAACGCCTTCTTTTTCGTTGAGGTCCTTCACGATGTCGAAAATCTCCTCCACAATTTGCGGTGCAAGACCCATCGAAGGCTCATCGAGCAGGATCATCTTCGGGCGCGACATCAGCGCTCGGCCGATCGCGCACATCTGTTGTTCGCCGCCCGAGGTGTAGCCGGCGAGCGAGCCTTTCCGCTCGCTGAGCTTCGGAAAATAGGAATAGACCAGATCAATGTCGCGTTTGATCGCCGCCTTGCCGTCGCGCCGCGTGAACGCGCCGGTCAGCAGGTTTTCCTCGATCGTGAGATGACCAAAGCAATGCCGGCCTTCCATCACCTGGATGCAGCCACGGCGCACCAGTTCGTTTGGCGAAAGGTCATGGACTTCGGCGCCTTCAAATTCAATCGAACCTTTGCTGACATCGCCACGTTCGGCGTGCAGCAGATTTGAAATCGCCTTTAGGGTGGTGGTTTTGCCGGCGCCATTGGCGCCGAGGAGCGCGACGATCCCGCCCTTGGGCACTTCAAGGGACACGCCCTTGAGCACCAGAATGACGTGATCGTAGATCACCTCGATATTGTTGACCGAGAGTATTTTGTCCGTCGCAACGGACGTCGTGGTGGTCTGCACTGCTACCGACACGCTGACTCCCGACAAGAACCTCTCCCCGCAACCGGCGGGGAGAGGGATTGGTCATGCGATTTAAGAGGACTTGTCACAAGGCTCGGTACGCTTTGGCCAGCCGGCATTGGCACCGGCATAATCCTTGGCGGCCAATTCGATCAGCGGACGAACCTTGCTCTTCAGCGGCTCGATCCAGTCCGAGCCCTTGACCCATTTGGTGCCGTCCCACTTGGCCATATAGGCAGCGTTGTGGCCATTGTGATCGTCGCACGCGATTTTCATCGGCGCCGCAAAGCCGTCGGCACCGATTTCCTTCAGACGCGCTTCGGTGATGTTGAGCGTCTCAAGCCCGCGACGCATATCTTCACCGGTAATCTGCTTCTTGCCGGAGACCTTCTGCGCAGTGCGGATACCTTCCGCAATGATGATCGAGTTGAGCACGCCGCGGTTATAGAGGTTTTCGCCAACCCGATCCTTCGGGGTCTGGCTCTTACCCTTGTCCACGACATATTTGAGGATATCCTGGATGACCTTGTAGTTGGTGCCGACCTGATTGAAGTCGAGCGACAGGTAGCCCTTGGCGCCATCGCCGGCCGGACGCGCGTCGTCGTCATTGCCGGCCCACCAATTGCCGATCAGGTGGTCCATCGGATAATTGATCTTCGCAGCTTCCTTCACGGCAGTCGGGTTCATTGCGCCGAAGCCCTGAAGGTAAATCCAGTCCGGTTTGTCACGGCGAATGTTGAGCCACTGCGACGACTGGTTCTGCATTTCAGCTGCCGGCACCGGATAGAGCTTGAGCTCAAAGCCGTAATCCTTCGCCAGCGCTTCGAGCAACGGGATCGGTTCCTTGCCGTAGGGCGCGTCGAGATAGACGAGCCCAATCTTCTTGCCTTTGAGCCGCTCAAGTCCGCCTTCCTTGCCGCCCGCATAGCGGATGAACATCGAGGCGCCATCCCAGTAGGTTGCTGGCGGATTGAATATCCACGGGAAGACATTGCCGTCAGCCGACGCCGACAGGCCGTACGCCATCGACAAAATCGGGATCTTGTCGATCGCTGCCTTCGGAATCAGCGGCAGCGTGATGCCGGTCGAATACGGGTTGAGCACAACCGGATTTTTCGCCTTGACCTGCTCGTAGCACTCAAGACCTTTCTTGGTGTCGTAGCCGGTCTCGCATTCTTCGACGATAATCTTTACGCCGCCAATGCCGCCATCACGCTCGTTGAGCATGTTGAGGTAGTCGGCCATGCCGTTGACGATGGGCGCTCCCGAACCCGCGAACGGGCCGGTACGATAGGACAGCAGCGGAACGTAAATGCCGTCGGCGGCGCTTGCCGTCAGCGGAACTGTCAGCAGGGTCGCGGCGGCGAGCGCCGTTCCGAGCAGAACTCGATGCAATCGCATTTTATTTCCTCCCTCTCTATTTCCGGCGGCGTACCGCCTGTTTTTCAACGGCCTTAGCTCTGGCCTCCCCTTCGATCGGGGTTGAGGCCAGTTTGCCCTGTTAGTAAGGGAAAGGCCACACCCTCAGTTTCTGCTTGCCGATCTGCCACAGGCGCGCGAGGCCATTCGGCTCAACAATCAGGAACAGCACGATCAGCGCGCCAATGATCATGTATTGAATATGGTCGACAGTCGCTGGCCGGATCGGGATGCCGAGGTGCGGCGGAATGTAGCGCAGCACGATGGGCAGGATGAAAATCAGCGCCGCGCCAAGATACGAACCTGTCAGGCTGCCGAGGCCACCGATGATGACCATGAACAGAATAAAGAAGCTCAAGTTGACGTCGAACACCGCGGGCTCGGCGCTGCCGTACCATTGGAAGACGAGAAGTGCGCCGGCTACGCCGCAATAGAATGACGACACGGCAAATGCGAGTAGCTTGGTGCGCAGGAGCCGGATGCCGATCAACTCTGCCGCGAGATCCATGTCGCGCACGGCCATCCACATGCGCCCGATGCGGCCATGCACCAGATTGGACGCGAGCCAGGTCATTGCGACCACGATTCCCAACACGACGTAGTAACGGGTGGTATCCGAAGCCGTCGCGCCGGTAACCGGAATGCCGAACAAGGTTCTTGTCGGCACCTCGATCGCACCGGACGCGTTGTAATTGTAAAACCAGGGCTGGCGGATGAAACACCACGACAGGAAGAACTGCGCGGCGAGCGTGGCTACCGCCAGGTAGAAGCCCTTGATGCGCAATGATGGCAGCCCGAACACAACGCCGACGGCCGCCGAGAAGAAACCGGATGCAACGATCCAGATCAGAATGTTGACGCCGGGAAAATAGGTCGTGAGCTTGTAACAGGCATAAGCACCGACGCCCATGAATGCGCCAGTGCCGAGCGATAACAACCCCGTATAGCCGGTCAGCAGATTGAGCCCGATCGCGGCCAGCGAGAACACCAGAAACGGAATCATGATCGCCTGAATGAGGAAGGCATTTCCGAAGTACGGAATGATCACAACCGCAATGAACAGAATAATGCCGATGCCGACGCGATCCTGAAGCAGCGGCATCACCGACATGTCAGCCGAATAGTTCGTCTTGTACTGTCCGACCTCGCGATAAAACATCGGTCAAATCCGTTCGATGATGCGTTCACCGAACAGACCTTGCGGTCTGAACAGCAGGAAAATCAACGCAATGACATAGGCAAGCCAGGTCTCGATGCCGCTGCCGAGCAACGGACCCCAGTAGAACTCGCCGATCTTCTCACCAACACCGATGATGACGCCACCGACGATCGCGCCGGGGATCGAGGTGAAGCCACCGAGAATGAGCACGGGCAAGGCCTTGAGCGCAATGATCTCCAACGCGAAGGACACTTCCGAGCGCGCGCCCCACATGATGCCGGTTGCCAGCGCGACCAACCCGGCCGCAAACCACACGATCACCCAGATATATTCCAGCGAAATGCCGACGGAGAGCGCCGCCTTGTGGCTGTCGGCGACGGCGCGCAGGGCGCGTCCAATCCGCGTCTTCTGAAAGAACACAGCGAGCGCCGCTACCATCACCGACGCAATGATCGCGGCCGCTATGTCGATCTTTTGCAAAGAAACGAAGCCGCCGGCCATCTTGAATTCGACGGCGCCCTTCGGCAGTCCAAGTTGTGAGGCAATCATCACCTTCGGATCGCCGCCGAACACAAGCTCGCCAAAACCGATCAGAAAATACGTCAGGCCAAAGGTCGCCATGAACAGGATGATGTCGGGCTGGTTCACCAATGGCCGCAGCATGAGCCGTTCAACCGCGAAGGCGAGCCCAAACATCACCGCAATCGTGAGCGCAAGCGCAACGTAGGCAGGGATGCCGTGCTCGTAGAATCCAACCAGCGTGAGCGCCGCGAACACCACCATGATGCCTTGCGCAAAATTGAATACACCGGAGGCCTTGAAGATCAGTACGAAACCAAGCGCGATCAGCGAATAAAGCACGCCGGCGACCAGGCCTTCCCATAGCGTTTGCACGAGCAAATCGGGCGCGCTGCCCATCTGCACGAAGGGGTCGATGAATATCTGATAGATTAGATGCATCGCATCGCCCCCATCAGTGTGCCACACCGAGATAGGCGTCGATCACCGCCTGGTTGCCCTTGATCTCGTTGGGAGTGCCGTCGGCGATCTTGATGCCGTGATCGAGCACCACCACGCGGTCGGACAGGTCCATCACCACCCCCATGTCGTGCTCGATCAGCGCGATGGTGGTGCCGTAGTGGTCGTTGACGTCGAGGATGAAGCGCGACATGTCTTCTTTTTCCTCGAGGTTCATGCCGGCCATCGGCTCGTCGAGCAGCAGCAGGTCGGGCTCCATGGCAAGCGCGCGGCCGAGCTCGACCCGTTTTTGCAGCCCATATGGCAGCCGGCCGACCGGCACGCGCCGGATTTCCTGGATCTTGAGAAAATCGATGATTTCCTCGACGCGGTGACGGTGTTCGACTTCTTCACGCATTGCCGGACCGTGACGCAGCAGCTGCCAGAAAAAGTTGCTGTGCATTTTCAGAGAGCGGCCGGCCATGATGTTGTCGAGCACCGTCATGCCGCGGAACAGCGCCACATTCTGAAACGTGCGCGCGATGCCGCCATAAGCCGCCTCGTGCGGCTGCATCCTGCTGCGTGTCTTGCCCCTGAAGGTGATATGGCCCTGTTGCGGGTGATAGAAGCCGTTGATGATATTGAGCATCGACGTCTTGCCGGCGCCGTTCGGCCCGATGATCGCGCGGATCTCGCCTTTGTAAATGTCGAAGGAAACGCTGCTGACCGCTTTCACACCGCCGAATGACAGCGAGACGTCTTCCACGGACAACAGAACATCACCCACCGACACGTCGGGACCACCCGGCGCCCTCATGCCGCTTTCTCCATGGGCGCCGGCTCGGTCTGCATATCGCGGATTTTCACGCGCGCGCTGATCACGCCCTTGCGACCGTCCTCGAATGTGACCTCGGTGGAGATGTCGGCTTCCTTGGATCCGTCGTAAAGCGCCTTGATCAGCGATGCGTAGCGGTCGGCGATGAACCCGCGCCGGACCTTCTGCGTGCGCGTGAGCTCGCCATCGTCGGCATCGAGCTCCTTGTGCAGGATCAGGAAACGCTTGATTTGCGCGCCTGCCATGACCTTGTCGGCGGCGAGCGACCGGTTCACCTCCGCCACATGCTTGCCGATCATGTCGTAGACCAGGGGGTGGCCGGCGAGTTCCTGATAGGAGGCATACACGACGTTGTTGCGTTCGGCCCAGCTGCCAACTGCCGTGAGGTCGATGTTCAGCATCACCGTGACGAAATCGTGCTGGTCTCCGAGCGCAACGGCTTCGCGGATGTTGGGATAGAACTTCAGCTTGTTCTCGATGTATTTCGGCGGGAACAGCGTACCGTCCCTGAGGCGGCCGACATCCTTGGCGCGATCAATAATCTTCAGGTGGCCGGTCTTCTCGTCGAAGAAACCGGCATCGCCGGTCTTCACGTAGCCGTCCGGCGTCATCGCCTCCGCGGTCTTGGCGTCATCCTTGAAATAACCAGTAAACATGCCGGGCGACTTGAACTGCACTTCGCCATTCTCGGCGATGCGAATGTCGACGTTCGGGCAAGCCGGTCCCACGGTATCGGAATAAATTTCTCCGTCCGGCTGCGCTGTCACGTAAAGGAACGCTTCGGTTTGCCCGTAAAGCTGTTTCAGGTTCAGCCCGATCGAGCGGTAGAAATTAAACAGATCCGGCCCGATCGCTTCTCCGGCGGTATAGGCGACGCGCACCTTTGAGAAGCCGAGAACGTTCTTGAGGGGGCCGTAGACCAGAATACTGCCGAGCCAATAAAGCAGGCGGCCGGTTAACGGCACCGGTTGACCGTTGAGGATGCGCTCGCCGTATCGACGAGCGACGTCAATGAAGTAATGGAAGAGCTTGCGTTTGATGAAACCGGCATCCTCCATCCGGATCATGACCCGCGTCAGGAGCAGTTCGAGTGTGCGCGGTGGCGCAAAATAGAAAGTTGGACCGATTTCCCGCAAATCCTGCATGGCGGTATCTGCATTTTCCGGGCAGGCCATGCAGAACGCGGACACCATGCCTTGTGCATAGTTGAGATAGTGGTCGCCGACCCAGGCGAGCGGCAGATAGGCCAGCGCCACATCCGTTTCATTCAGCTTGTCGAATGTGGCGGTGTCCGTCGCGGCATGGATCGATCGTTCGCTCGAGAGCACCACGCCCTTAGACGTGCCCGTGGTCCCCGACGTGTAGAGAATGATGGATGGTTCGGAGCCTTTACCAGCCGCAATTTCATTGTCGAGCCACGCAACGACCGCCGGATCGCCGGCGAGGGCCTTGCGCCCGTCCTCGATGACATCGTCCATCGATCGCAACCGGCTGTGGTCGTAGTCCCGCAACCCGCGCGTCTCGTCGTAGACCATGAATTCGAGCTTGGGCAGGCGCTGCATGACCGACTGGATCTTGTCGATCTGCTCCTGATCCTCGACCGCGGCAAACCGTACGTCGGCATGCGCGAGCACATAGGCGAGTTCGTCGGCCACCGCGTCGGCATAGACCGGGACCGGTATTGCACCCAGCATTTGCGCGGCCATCACCGACCAATAAAGTTTTGGCCGGTTTGCACCAACGATCGCGATGGTTTCGCCGCGTTTGACGCCAAGCCGATGCAGACCGACAGCATAGGCACGCACCAGTTCGAGTGATTGGCTCCAGGTCCAGGATTGCCAGATCCCTAGGTCCTTGTGCCGCATGGCCGGACGCGCGCCGTGAAGACGGGCATTGCGAACCAACAGCTTGGAAAACGTGTCCGCGCCTGGGGCGGCATTCGCCACAGCCCTATCCTCCCGTGTGGCCGCGCACCGTGGCACGACTCTGACCCCTCGCCGTCCTTCGATGGACGAACTTGTTATCTTGATATGAAAACACCGCCGAAGGGCGGTCAAGTATCAGTTGGAATGAAATCGGCGACGGTCGAAGGCTAAGCTATTCCGCAGCCTTGAGAAACGGCGCCGCGCCCGCGTTAAATTGATCGCGCAAAGCGGCTTCCTCGGCCTTGGCCGCGGCCAGATGACGCTGTTTGACCGGCCCGAAGCCCCGGATCTTTTCCGGGATCGTCGCAAGTTCAACCGCGAGACGGTGATTGTTTGGCGTCAGTTGCTCGACGATTTCGCCAAGAAGTATTTCGTAATCGGCGACCAGGCGGCGCTCCATTTTCCGCTCCGCGGTGTAGCCGAACGGATCGAACATCGTGCCACGCAGGAATTTGAGCCTGGCGAGCCCCGCAAACGCTTTCAGGATCCACGGCCCGAATGACATTTTCTTCGGTTCGCCGGTTTGCGGATCGCGCCGCGCAAGCAGGGGCGGCGCCAGATGAAATTCAAAGCGCAGCCGGTCACCATCGAAATTCGATTTCACGCGATCGAGAAATGATGTTTCACTATAGAGCCGGGCGACTTCATATTCATCCTTGTACGCCATCAACTTGAAGAGATAACGGGCGACCGCTTCCGCCAATCCGCATTGGCCCGGCGCTTTTTCGGCTTCAACCGTGCGCACTCTTTCGACCAGATTGCGGTAGTGGCGCGCGTAATTTGCATTCTGATAGTCCGTCAGGAATGCCGCGCGTCGTTCAACGGTCTCGGCGAACGACTGCGAAAGCCTGAGAGAGTTGTTCTGCTGCTGTGGCCGCGGCTCGATCAACGCTTCAAGTGCTTTGGGATCCACCGCGGCGCGGCGCCCGTAACGGAACGCCAAAATATTCATCGGCACCGCTTCGCCATTCATCTCGATCGCGCGCTCGATCGCTTCGGCCGAGAGCGGCAGAGCGCCAAGCTGATAGGCGTAACCGAGCATGAACATGTTGGCGCCGATCGAATTGCCGAGCAACGCGGTGGCAAGCCGGCTTGCATCCACGAAATGACTGCGCTCGCGCCCTGCGTGTCCGGTAATCGCGCGCTTGAGCCGTTCGGTCGGCAGCGAGAATTCCGCGTTGCGTGTAAAGTCACCCGGCAGAAACTCGGCCGTATTGACGATGACACGCGTGCTGCCGGACTTCATCGCGCCAAGCACTTTCTTGGCGCCGACCACGACAATGTCGCCGCCCAGCACAAGATCTGCGCCGCCCGCGGCGACGCGGATGGCGTGGATTTCCTCAGGCGTATTGGCAATGCGGATGTGGCTGTAGACCGCACCGCCTTTTTGCGCGAGCCCGGCCATATCGATGACGCCCACGCCCTTGCCTTCGAGATGCGCGGCCATGCCGACAATGGCGCCGATCGTGACAATGCCGGTGCCGCCAATGCCCGTGACGATGACGCCATAAGGATGGTTGATCAGCGGCACCGTCGGAGCCGGCAATGCGGCCCAATTGCCTGGCTCGGCGACGCTCTCGCCTTTTTTCAGTTTCGCGCCATGCACGGTCACGAATGACGGGCAAAACCCGTTGATGCAGGAATAGTCCTTGTTGCAGCTCGATTGATCGATGGTGCGCTTGCGGCCCCATTCGGTTTCCAGCGGCTGCACCGACACGCAATTCGATTTGACGCCGCAGTCGCCGCAGCCTTCGCAAACCAGGTCGTTGATAACGACACGCTTGTCGGGATCCGGGAATGCGCCGCGCTTGCGGCGCCGGCGCTTCTCGGCGGCGCAGGTCTGATCGTAGATCAGCACGCTCACGCCGGGGACCGTCGCCAGTTCCCGCTGAATCGCGTCGAGCTCTTCGCGGTGGTGGACCGTCAAACCGCGCGGCCATTCAGTGCCTTTGGCGTATTTCCACGGTTCATCGGTAACAACGACGACGCGGCTCGCACCTTCCGCCGCGACCTGGGCGGCGATTTGCGGGACGGTCAATCCGCCGTCATTGGCCTGTCCGCCGGTCATCGCGACCGCGTCATTGAACAGGATCTTGTACGTCATCGTCACGCCGGAGGCGATCGCAGCGCGGATCGCGAGATAGCCTGAATGATTGTAGGTGCCGTCGCCGATGTTCTGGAAAACGTGGTCGCGCTTTGAGAATGGCGCCTCGCCGATCCAGTTGGCACCCTCGCCGCCCATTTGAGTGAAGCCGAGCGTCTTGCGCTCCATCCATTGCGCCATGTAGTGGCAACCAATGCCGGCATAGGCGCGGCTGCCTTCCGGAACGCGCGTCGATGTGTTGTGCGGACAGCCCGAGCAGAAGTACGGGATGCGTTGAGCAACGTCGGATGTCTCTGAAAGCGCACGTTGCGCCGATTTCAGCCGTGCAACATTCGCCGCCAGTTCTTCATTGTCGCCGTAACGCAGCAGCCGTTCGCCGATGCAGATGGCGACGTCGTTCGGATCAAGCGCGCCCTTGACCGGGAACAGCCAATTACCCTGCTCGTCCTTCTTGCCAATGCAAACAGGCTGGTTTGCAGTGCCGTACAACTCCTCGCGCACCTGCACTTCGATCAGCGATCGCTTCTCTTCGACCACGATGATGAGATCGAGGCCTTGCGCGAAGTCGGCGAGTTCCTGCCGCGGTAACGGCCATACGCAGCCAACCTTGAACAGCCGCAAGCCCAGGTCGTTGCATTTGACCTCGTCGATGCCGAGTTCGTCAAAGGCCTGACGCACGTCGAGATAGGCTTTGCCGGTGGTGATGATGCCGATCTTCGGTTTGCGCCCACCCGACGTGATGAGGCAATTGAGCTTGTTGGCGCGAACGAACGCGAGCATGGCGTCGCGCTTGAAATCGTGCAGCCGCGCTTCCTGCCCGAGGATCGTGTCGACGAGCCGAATGTTGAGGCCACCGTCCGGCAGACGGAAGTCGGCAGGGGTGATGACGTTCACCCGATCAAGCCCACCATCCACGATGCCGGTCGACTCCACCGTCTCGTGCATGCATTTGAGTGCAGTCCAGGTGCCGGTAAAGCGCGACATCGCCCAGCCGTAGAGCGCGTAGTCGACGATTTCCTGGACACCGGCCGGATTGAGAATCGGCATCATCACGTCGACGAAATGAAATTCCGACTGATGTGCCGTCGTCGATGACTCGGCGGTATGGTCGTCACCCATCAGGGCGAGAACGCCGCCGTTTTTCGACGTGCCCGCGAGATTGGCGTGGCGAAAGACGTCGCCCGAGCGGTCAACGCCCGGACCCTTGCCGTACCACATGCCGAAGACGCCATCGAACTTGCCTTCACCGCGCAGTTCGGTCTGCTGGCTGCCCCACAACGCAGTGGCGGCGAGTTCCTCGTTGATGCCTGGCTGGAACTTGACGTTGGCGGCGGTGATCTGGCGAGCCGCGCGCATGAACTGCTGGTCAAGGCCGCCGAGCGGGGAACCGCGATAGCCGGTGACATAACCGGCCGTATTGAGGCCGGCGCGCCGATCGCGCTCATGCTGCATGAGGCAGGCGCGGATCAATGCCTGATAACCGGTCACCAGCACATGCGACTGGGTCAGGTCGTATTTGTCGTCGAGACTAACCGGTCGAAGCGGCATGGACGGCCTTGTCAACGCGGCAACTAATTTGCCGGAAGCACTCATATAGGCTTGGCGTTCGCGGCGCAAAGCACCCCGGCCGCATTTAGAAGGCTATACGTCGAGCGTTTGACGTCAATTTCGTTGTTCTTGCGCACTCTAGAAGGAAATTTCCTTTAACCCTGTCCCAACGCATTATGGCGCAATGCAGCAGACAGAGCAGCCCCGCCGCCGACGCGGGTGGTCAATTTCTGTGCGGCCTGTCAAAAGAATGGCCAGCCGGACCCCCACCTGATGCTGCAGCCAACATCGACCTCGATTGAAACGCGATCCTCGTGGACCGTCGCCACCGTGGCGCTGGTCACGATGCTGATGGCCTTCGGCGCCGCCTGGATTACGGCCGTCGCCCTTAAGGACATCGCCGCCGAGGTCGACGGCATCCGCTCCGTTCCGGCGCTGGCCAGCGCATTGGCCTGGCTTGGCTCGGGCCTGGGCGGCATCCTGATGGGCCGCATCGCCGATCGTGTCGGAACACGATGGACCGTCATCTGCGGCGCGCTGATGATCGGACTCGGCCTGACGATTTCGACGTACGGGCCGCCGTGGCCACTCTGGATCGGTCACGGCCTCTTCATCGGACTGATCGGGCTCGGCGGCATCAACGCTCCGATGTACATTTATGTCAGCCGCTGGTTCGACCGGCGGCGCGGCTCGGCGCTCGCGCTGATCTCGAGCGGCAGCTACCTCGCCGGCGCGATGTGGCCACCGGTATTCGAGCGCGTCATCGCGGGTTACGGCTGGCGGCAGACCATGCTGTGGTACGCGATTGCCGAAATTGTCGTGATTGTACCGCTCGCGGCAATTTATTTCCGCGCCCCGCCTGAACTCATAATCCCTGCGGCTGCGTCGGGTCATGCCGCCGGCAAAAGTCGCGTGCTCGGCTGGCCCCCCAATCTGGTATTCGGAATGATGTGCGCCGCGGCGGTGATGTGCTGCATTCCGATGGCGATGCCGCAAGGTCACCTCGTCGCCTTCTGCAGCGACCTCGGCATCAGCCGCTCAACTGGCGCCTTGATGCTCTCAGTCCTGCTCGGCACCGCGTTCCTGAGCCGGCAAATCTGGGGCGCGATTTCCGATCGCATCGGCGGGCTTGCCACCGTCTTGATCGGTTCGGCATGGCAGGCCGCATCGATGACCGCATTCCTGTTCACGCAGAACGAAGCTGGCCTGTTCACGATTGCCGCAGCGTTTGGCCTTGGATTTTCCGGAATCATTCCGGCCTACGTGCTCGCGCTGCGCGAATTATTTCCCGCCTCGGAAGCGTCGTGGCGAATTCCAACGCTGTTGCTGTTCAGCGGACTTGGCATGGCGCTCGGCGGCTGGCTCGCCGGCCTGCTCTACGATCACTACGGATTTTACGCGCCGGCGTTTGCCGCCGGCGTCGGCGCCAATATTCTCAATTTGCTGGTGATCGCGACGCTGGTTGGGCGGCGACGCCTGAGCCTGGCCTATGTTTGACGGTCACGGACGCGAGGGACTGACCAGCCAGATGGCTACCACCATCCCCAGCGCGATCACCGCCGCGCCGAGCGCAGCCCAGGTTTGCGCCGCCGCCAGCGCAGCGGTTGCCGCCCAGGCGATTGATGAAAATGCTTCGGCAAAGGTGGCAATGCGCGATGACGTCTGCCGCCGGCGAAATTGACTGCGGCGCGCCTGCACCCTGAAGCAAAGCTGAATCATCGTCGACGCCGCTGCCGCCGCCAAAATGCCAAGGCCGCAGACAAGCGCCGCGTACAGCTCACCGAATGCCATCATGCCGACGATCGGCGCGAACACCAGCGCGATCATGCCGATGACGGCTTCAATCTTGGCCCACAGCACGCGATGCGCGGCGATCGGAGCGGTTGCAACGAGATCGGGCGCGTCCTCGCCGGAAATCGACAACCACGCGAGGCCGCCGGCAAGCTGGCCAGCGGCCATCACCACCACCGGAATCAGCACGACGAAGGCGTCGTTGCCTTTGCCGAAGGTGATCCACAGCAGCAGAGCGGGCGGAATGAGATAGAGAATCTGCATCAACGTCTGCGAGATCAGCCAGGGATCGCGCCGCAAAAGCGCCCACTCCTTCTGCCGAAGGACACGGCCTGCGGATCGGCGGCGAAATTGAAGCGACCAGCGGCGCTGTTTTACGGTGGTGCTGGAGACGCCCGCCGCCGCCACGGCATGTTCGCCGAAGCGGCGTGAGAACAGCGCGATCGATCCCACCAGGAAAAGTATGCTGAACGCGAGAACCACGGCGAGCGCGCCGGTGTCGCCGAGCACGGCGCGTGCCGGCCACCAGAACGCGCTGTCGGCAACAGGCGCATGCCGCAGCGTCCAGTCCGATTGCAATGCCGTGAAACGGGAAAGGCTGCCGGCAGAGAAAATCGCCGCAACTTGCAGGCCGATGACGAAGGCCGCGCCGATCACCGCGGCCACGATTTGCGCTATGAGGCGCGTACGCTTGGCGCCGATGACACGAAACAAGGCAATGGTCAGTGCCAGCGCTGCCGCCGTTGCCACGGCGCCCATGGCGGCCACGACGCCATAGGCGCCGAGCCAACGGCTACCACCGAGAAATGCCAGCACGTTGATGAAGGGCGCCGCCAGCAGCACCGCGATTGCAACCGCCGCAGTCGCAATCCGTCCCATACGGACCGCAAAAACCTTACGCGCAGATGCAGGCGACGTGAGAATGAGATCGAGATCCGACCGCGAATAGAAAGCGCGCGTGACCAATTCCATCGCCTGCGAGAGCAGCAGCGACCACGACAGGACCAGGGTGCCCGTGAGACCGACGAGTGTCGCCTTATCGGACGCCAGATTGGCGTTGGCATAGGCGGCGACCGTCCAATAGGCGAACGCGTGCATGAAGGCCGCAAAGATGATCAGCGCGATAACCGCATTGCGCGTGCGCCGGCGCCCGCCTGCGGTCATGAGCGAGACCCAGTCACGCCAGCCCAGCCGGAACTCGTGACTGGCCAGCCAGGGCAATGACGCGGCCTGGCTCACGCGGCGGCCACCTGCTCGGCCACCAGCGTCAGGAACGTATCTTCCAGGCTGGTCGCGGTCTCGCCGGTCTGCCGGCGCAGGTCGTCGAGCGTGCCTTCGGCGATCAGTCTGCCGCCGGCAATGACGCCGATGCGGTCAGCCATGCGCTCGGCCACCTCGAGAATATGCGTGCTCATGATGACGGTGCCGCCCGCACGCACGCGCTCGCGCAGGACATTTTTCACCTGGCGCGCGGTACCGGCATCGAGGCCCGTCAGCGGCTCGTCAAGAATGATGAGCTTGGGGTCATGCACCAGCGCGCCAGCTAACGCCACCTTCTGCCGCATGCCCTTGGAGAAACCCTCGCACCGCTCGTGCGCATGCGGATCGAGCCCCAACCAACCGATCAGGTCACGCGCGCGCGCTTCCGCAGCGGCCGGTTCAATGCGCCAGAGCCCGGCGACAAATTCGAGATATTCGTATGGCGTCAGCTTGTCATAGATCATCGGCTCGTCCGACACCCAAGCGGTAATCTGTTTGGCCGCGACCGGATCCGACAGCGCATCAATGCCGTCGATGCAAATCGAACCGGAGTCGGGTGCAAGGAGCCCGACAACCATGCGCAATGTCGTCGTCTTGCCGGCGCCGTTAGGACCGACCAACGCATAGAACTCGCCGCCATAGACAGTGAGATTCAGCGCATTGACCGCAGGACGATCGAAGCGCTTGCTCACCCCGCGAAGCGCAAGCGCGACAGGAAGATTCTGAGAGTTCATTGGGACCGCCACCGCCCGGATAAATTGACGACTGCTCTGTACGCAAGAGTCGTTTCATCGGCGTAAATCTTCGAATTGCAGTAAGTGCGTTAAGGTTTCGGTGAGCTTAAATGCGCGATCGCGTCAGTTATGCCTTCGGCACCATTTTGAACATGGCATCGCCATAGGTCGTACGCGCGTCCGCAAGAAGCGGCTGAACCGCGCCAACAAAGGCGTCGTGTTCCTTCGGCGTCAGCTCATTGATCTCGCAGCCTTCCGCCACGATCGCTTTGTGGGACTGATCGTTTTCCTCGACCGCGAGCTTGCGCTGATGCGCAACCGCCTCGTTCACCGCGGCCTGCATGGCGCGTTGAAGTTCGGCCGGCCAGGCCGCGAACGAAGGCCGGTGCAGGAAGATCGGCCGGGAAATATAGAAGTGGTAGCTGAGCGTGTGAAACTTGTGAAACTTGTGCACGCCATAGGTGACCGTATTGGCGAGCGGATTTTCCTGCGCATCCAGCGTGCCGGCCTTGATCATGGCGATGGCTTCGGTGAGGTCCATGCGCATCGCGACGGCGCCGAGCAGTTCAAATGTGCGTTTCTGAATTTCGCTCGGCAGGACGCGGATCTTCATGCCCTTCATATCGGGGGGCAGATGAATCGGCCGCAGGCGGTTGGAGATATGGCGAAAGCCGTTCTCGAACCAGCCGAGAATGCGATAGTTGATGCGCTCTTCCGTTTTGCGAACGAGGAACGCACCGAGCTCGCCATCCATAGCGGCGCGCGCCTGCGCGTTGCTGCTGAACAGGAACGGTAAATCGACGAAGCCCAGTTCCGGCACGCGATCAGTCAGGTAGCTCGACGACTGGTAGCCGAGCGTGATCGACCCATCCTCGACCATCGTCAGGATGTCTTCGGCTTTATGGCCGTGATCCATGATGTTGTAGACATAATCAATGGCAATGTCCTCGCCGAACTGCGCCACGAGTTTGTCGCCGATCAATTTCAGAGACTTGCTGAAGCCGGTTGTCGGCGGGCCATAGCCGCCCATGCGGATCTTGATTGGCTGGGTCATTTTCTCTTGCTCGTTGTGACATCTTCTATACTGACGCGGCGCGATCTGGCCAAGCGGCACCGGTATGGTAGAGTACCGCTCAAATTCACGGAGTATTGCGCCGATGAACAAGCTCGCCAGCGTTTCCAAAATTTCACGGGATGGAATTTCACCGGCTGAATGGCAGGCACGCGTCGATCTCGCCGCGGTTTATCGCCTGACGGCGCATTACGGCTGGGATGACGTGATCTACAATCACTCCTCGATGCGGGTGCCGGGCGAGCCGCGCATGTTCCTGATGAAGCAGCATGACCTGCTCTACACCGAAGTGACCGCCTCCAATCTTGCCAAGGTTTCGATGGACGCAGACCTGGACGAGAAGTCCGGCGTCAATCGTCCGGGCTTCACGCTGCACGGTGGTGTGCTGGCCGCCCGCGCGGACGTGAATTGCGCGATGCATGTCCACACCGAAGTCGGCATGGCCTTTGCGGGCCTCAAGAGCGGCTTGCGCATGCTCTCGCAGCCGGCGGTGCGGTTCTACAAGCGCATCGGCTCTCACGCCTATGAAGGCATCACCGAGGATTTCGGCGAGCGCGAGCGGATCACCAAGGACCTCGGCCAGAACCGCGCGATGATCATGCAAAATCACGGCATGCTGACCGTCGGCAAGACCGCGCGGGAGGCTTTCGTACTGATGTCGCATCTGCTCGAAGCCGCGCATATCCAGCTGATGATGGAAGCCACCGGCAATCCCTTGATCGAGATACCGCCGGATGTCTGCGCCAAGACCGCGGAACAGTACGAACATCATGACGCCGGTCGCGGCAGCCACGACTGGGCTGCCTACCTGCGCATCCTCGATAAGATCGATACCAGCTACCGAAACTGAAAAATCCGGTCGTGGCCATAACCAATCGCATGCAGGAGCGCATGGCGCGCGGCGAAGTGGCGCTGTGCATGGCCACGCGGCTGGCGCGCACCGCCGAGATCGCGATGATCGCGAATTCGTGCGGTTTCGACGCCCTCTTCATCGACATGGAGCACTGCACGATCTCGCTCGACGACGCGGCGCAGATATGCGTTGCAGCGTTGCCGGTCGGCATTGCGCCGCTGGTGCGCATCGCCGGTCACCAGTTCGAGGATGCAACGCGCCTGCTCGACATGGGCGCGCTCGGCATCATCTGCCCGAATGTCAGCACGCGGGCCGAAGCCGAAACCTTCGTGCGCGCGTGCCGGTTTCCGCCGCTCGGTGAACGCTCGGTCAGCGGCGCCGGGCCCTTGCAGGGCTACCACCCGACACCGCTCGCCGACGTCAACAAGCAGGGCAACGCCGCGACCATTCTCATTGCCATGCTGGAAACGCCGGAGGGCATCGCCAACGCCGATGCCATCGCCGCCGTGCCGGGGATCGACGTGCTGCTGATCGGCTCCAACGATCTCTGCACCGCCATGGGTATTCCCGGCGAGCTCAAAAGCCCGAAATTGCGCGCTGCCTATGAAGCGACGGCGAAAGCCTGCAAGGCACACGGCAAGCATCTCGGCGTCGGCGGCATCCGCGCCGATGTCGACCATGTCGCCGATCTGGTGAAACTCGGCGCACGCTTCGTCATCACGGCGTCCGATGTTCAGTACCTGATAAAGGCCGCGCGGACCGAAACCGCAACGCTGCGCAAAGCGATCGCGTAGGGTGGGCTAAGCGAAGCGAGCCCACCAACAGCGCGCCAATTGCAGAGATGTTGCGGTGGGCTCGGCGCGATCCGCGCCTTAGCCCACCCTACAGCTGGATCCCGTAGCTATCCCCACTGCCAGAAGTCGCGGCCTTCCTCGCGCATGAAGCGCGACAGCACCATTTTGTGGACTTCTGATGCGCCATCGACCAGCCGCGCCGATCGCGCGTAGCGGTAAACCCACTCAAGAATCGTGTCCTTGGAATAGCCGCGGGCGCCATTGAGCTGGATCGCGACATCGGCCGCGTTATGCAGCGCATCGGCGACCTGTACTTTTGCCATCGACACTTCCTTGCGCGCGCGCGAGCCCTGATCGAGCTTCCAGGCGGCGTGCATGGTGAGCAGGCGGCCGATCTGGATCTGGTGCGCCACCTCGCCCAGCTTGATCTGTACGCTTTCGCGATCGGCAAGCTTGATGCCGAAGCCCTCGCGTCGTTCCACGTATTCCTGCGCAATTTCCATGCAGCGTTTGGCAAAACCGAGCCAGCGCATGCAGTGCGTGAGCCGCGCCGGCCCCAGCCGGATTTGCGTGGCACGCGAGACCGTCGCCTTCCGTCATCAGGACGTTTTCGAACGGGATCTCGAGGCCGTCGAACTCAAGCTCGCAATGGCCGCCGTGTTCCTCCGGCCCCATGATCGGAATGCGGCGCAGGATGCGCCAGCCGGGCTGGTCCTTGTGATAGAGAAACGCGGTCAGGCCCCGGCGCGGATCGTCGGATGTTTTCGCAATCAAGATAAAATGCGCGGCACCGTCCGCGCCGGTGATGAACCACTTGCGTCCGCGCACCACATAGCGGTCGTTCTTTTTCTCGGCGCGCGTGAGCATCATTCCGGGATCTGAACCGGAGCCCGGGTGCGGCTCGGTCATCACGAAAGCCGAGCGCACCTTGCCCTCGACGATCGGGCGCAACCACTTTTCCTTTTGCGCCGGCGTTCCGGTCTTGGCGAGCAGGTTCATGTTGCCGTCGTCCGGCGCCATGCAGTGTATGGCGAGCGGACCAAAAATTGAGCGCGCGGCTTCCTCGTAGATCGCGGGCCAGGCTCCTACCGGCAGGCCCATGCCGCCGAATTCCTTTGGCGATTGCGGCGCCCACAAGCCCGCTTTCTTGGCCTTTTCACGCACCTTGGCGAGCCGTGCTTCGGGGATATTTTCATGCTCGGAGAAATTTTCCGGATCGGCCTCCAGCGGCAGCACTTCCTTCTCGACGAACGCGCGCACCCGCAGGCGCAGGTCCTCGATTTCGGGCGACAGCGTGAAGTCCATCCCTACCCCCTGATCCCGACGACCTGCCCGCCATCGACCACGATGGTCGCGCCGGTGATGTAGCTGCCCGCATCCGATGCAAGAAGCAGCAGCGCGCCATCAAGGTCGCCGGTATTGCCGAAGCGGCCCATCGGAATCTCGCGCTTGATGGCGGTGCCAGCTTCGCTGGCGAGGTAATCGTCATTCATCTCGGTAACGAACCAGCCCGGCGCAATGGCATTGACGCGCACACCTTTGAACGCGAGCTCAACCGCAAGTGCCTTGGTGACTTGCACCACGCCCGCCTTGGCGGTCGCATAGGCCACCGCGCCCTTGGCGACCGCCAGCCCCAGCACCGAAGCGATGTTGACGATAGCGCCCTGTTTCTTTGCCGCCAGCATGCGGCGGGCGGCTTCCTGCGCCCAGAAAAACACCGCGTCGAGATTGGTCGACAGCACCTTGCGCCATTCCTCCGGCGGCATGTCGACGGCGCGGCCGCCATGCGCGATGCCGGCATTGTTGACGAGGATCGTGACGGTGCCAAAGGCCTTCTCCGCCTCATCGAAGGCGCGCGTCATGGCCGCGCGGTCGGTAACGTCGGCTTCGATCGCGATCGCCTTCCCGCCCATCTTTTCGATCTCGTCTTTGAGGGCCTTGAGCCGGTCCGCCCGCCGCGCCACCAGCGCGAGCGCGGCGCCATTCTCGGCCAGCGCCCTGGCGAATTGCACGCCGAGACCGCTGGACGCGCCGGTCACCAGCGCCACGCGGCCTTTCAGGCTGAACATCTCGGCGGCTTTCATGCGGAAGCCGTTATACACGGGGGCCGCAACGATATGGAATAGATACCGAAAAACCCGTACCTATCGTGCGGAGCATGGGATGGGCGGCTGGCGTGGATCGGATCTGGCAAGCGGTGATCAACAGCTGGAATGGCCTGGTCGCGGTGACGCGATCGGAAGCCGCATTCCGCCAGGAGCTGTTCCTGCTGGCCCTGGCGATCCCGCTGGCCTTCGTACTGACCGAGGACGTCGGACGGCGGTTTGTGCTGATCGGGGTGATCGTCTTCATCCTGATCATCGAACTCCTCAATACGGCCATCGAGAAGCTGAGCGACCGCATCACCCGAAAAACCGATCCGGCCATCAAGGCCATCAAGGACATGGGCTCCGCCGCGGTCGGCTTGTCGTTGCTGGCAGCAGCCGCCGTGTGGGTGTGGATCGCGGCTGAACGTTTCTGGAGTTAAGGCCCATATAGCGCGTGCGGCACGGCGGTTGCCAGCGCCGGGGCGAACCACAGCATCACAAGCGCAAACAGCTGGATCAGCACGAACGGAATGATCCCGACATAGATATGCCGCGTCGTGATTTCCGGCGGGGCGACGCCGCGGAGAAAGAACAGCGTCGGCCCGAGCGGTGGGTGCATATACGAAGTCTGCAAATTCACCGCCATCATGATGCCGAGCCAGACCGGATCGACGCCAGGCATTGCGAGGAGCATTGGCGCAACGATCGGCACGACCACAAAGATGATCTCGAAAGCATCCATCACGAAGCCGAGCAGGAACATCGCCAGCATCACCGCGAGCACGGCGCCGGGCGCACCGCCCGGCAGATTTGACAACGCGCGGTGCACCATGTCGTCGCCGCCAAGCGCACGAAATACCAGGCTGAACATGGTGGCGCCGATCAGGATCAGGAAAATCATGCTCACAATCTGCGTGGTCTTCTCGCAAACAGGCCGCAGCAGCTTGGCGAGCGGCGCCTTGCGCGCCGCCAGCAAAATCGCGCCGACCGCGCCGATCGACGCCGCCTCGGTCGGTGTCGCGATGCCGCCGAGGATTGAGCCGAGCACGGCGGCAATCAGCGCCAGCGGCGCGACCAGCACCTCCGCGAGACGGCGCACCAGTGCAAAACCGCGCGGCGCCTTCGGATCCGGCGGCAGCGCGGGTGAAGCCTTTGGCCACAGGATTGCGACTGCGATCAGGAACAGCAGATAGAGCGCGACGAGCGCAAAGCCTGGTATCAGCGCGCCAGCAAAGAGATCGCTGACCGTGAGCGAGCGCGGAGAGAATATGCCTTTCGAGAGTTGCGCGGCCTGATAGGCATTGCCGAGCTGGTCGCCAAGCAAGACCAGTACAGTCGCCGGCGGAAATATCTGCGCCAGCGTCGCGGTGGCGGCCACCGTTCCGGCGGCAAGCCGCGGGTCGTAGCCGAAGCGCAGCATGGCCGGCAGCATGATCAGGCCCATCGTCACCGTGGTGGCCCCAACGACGCCTTTGGCGGCGGCGAGCAGCGTGCCGACGATCACCGCCGAAATACCCAACCCGCCGCGCAGCGTGCCGAACAGCCGACCCATCGTCTCGAGCAAATCCTCGGCGATGCGCGAACGCTCCAGCATCACACCCATGAAAATGAACAGCGGGATTGCCAGCAGCACCTCATTTGTCATCACGCCGAAGATGCGCTGCGGCAGCGCGCCGAGGATGCCGAGACTCATGATGCCCAACCCGTCGCCGAGCAACGCGAACACCAGCGATATCCCTGCGAGCGTCAGCGCGACGGGATAGCCCGCCATCAGCGCGGCAATGACCGCCGCCACCATCAGGATCGCGAGCGTTTCGGCGAGCAGCATCAGCGCGCCCTCGACAGCGCGACGCCTGCGCGGATCGCCTGCGCGACGCCCTGCAACGCCATCAGCAGCGCAAACAGCGGGATCAAGGTCTTGAGCACAAAGACGAGAGGCAGGCCGCTCGCCTCCTGCGAATGCTCGAGGATGGCCCACGAACGCGCGGCATATGGCACCGACAGCAGGAACAGCACGAAGGCAAACGGCAACAGCAGCAGCATGCTTCCGGCCAGATCGATCAGCGCCTTGGTGCGCACCGATGCACCCGCGTAGAAAATATCCACCCGCACATGGCCGCCGATCTGCAATGTCCATGCCGCCGCCAACATGAAGACCGCCGCGTGGCCATAGATCACCGTCTCGGTGAGCCAAATTGACCCGATCCCGAAGAGGTAACGCGCCACAACCAGCGCGAATTGCAGCAGCACGACTGCCAGCACCATCCAGGCGACGGCACGGCCGATCGCCGCTGTCAGGCGGTCGATGCGGCCGGCAAATGCGGTCATATGCGCAAAACTCATGGCGCCAATGATGACACAAAGGCGGGCCTTTTGCTTATAGTGGGGCCATGTCCGGGCATGACCACGACCATCATCATCACGATCATGACCATTCCGAACTCTCGGAAACCCAGCTGCGCGTGCGCGCGCTGGAAACGGTCCTCACCGAAAAAGGCTATGTGGATCCGGCTTCGCTCGATCTCCTGATCGAGACCTATGAAAAGAAAGTCGGACCGCGCAACGGCGCCCGGGTGGTCGCCAGGGCCTGGGCCGACCCGGCCTATCGCGCGCGGCTCTTCAAGGATGCGACACCGGCGATTGCCGAACTCGGCTACGCCGGCCGCCAGGGCGAGCATATCGTCGCGCTCAAGAATACGCCGAAGCTTCATAACATGGTCGTGTGCACACTGTGCTCCTGCTACCCGTGGCCGGTGCTGGGACTTCCGCCGGTCTGGTACAAATCGGCGCCGTATCGCTCGCGCGCGGTTGCCGATCCGCGCGGTGTGCTGACCGATTTCGGCGTGGCGCTGCCGAAAGATATCGAAATCCGCATCTGGGATTCGACGGCCGAAATTCGCTACCTGGTGGTGCCGATGCGTCCTGCCGGCACGGATGGCTGGGGCGAAGACAAACTCGCCGAGCTTGTCACCCGTGATTCCATGATCGGCACTGGGCTGCCGAAATCGCCCAAGGACGTCGCAAAGTGAACGGCGGTCAGGATCTTGGTGGCACGCACGGCCATGGCCCGGTCATGCCGGAGCCAAACGAGCCGGTGTTTCACGACGAATGGGAAAAACGCGCGTTCGCGCTCACGCTCGCGATGGGCCGGCCCGGCGGCTGGAACATCGACATGTCGCGCTTCGCACGCGAGAACCGTCCACCAGGCGAATATCTGTCGATGAGTTACTACCAGATTTGGCTCGCCGGACTGGTGACGTTGCTTAAAGAGCGCGAACTGGTGACGGAGAACGAGATCAGTGCCGGACACGCGGTGGCTCCGCCGAAACCGCTGAAGCGCATCCTCTCGCCCGGCGACGTCGCAAAAGTTCTCTATCGCGGCGGCCCGACTGAGCGGCCGACAAATACGTCGGCCGCGTTCAAGACCGGCGACAAAGTGCGGACGAAGAACATCAATCCCCCTACCCACACGCGGCTGCCGCGCTATGTGCACGGCCGTGTCGGCATCGTTGAGCGTGTGATCGGCTATCACGTTTTTCCCGACAGCAACGCAACCGGCGCCGGCGAAGATCCGCAGTGGCTCTATACTGTGCGTTTCGACGGGCGTGAATTGTGGGGACCTGAGGGCGATCCGACCACCAAAGTCTCGGTCGATGCCTGGGAGCCCTACCTGGAGCCGGCCTGAGATGGGAATGGATCCGCAAGCCGCAATGCGCGCGGCGATTGCCGTGCCTGGCGTGCCGCGCGACGCCGACGGTCCAGTATTTCGCGAGCCGTGGGAGGCGCAGGCCTTTGCGATGACCCTGGCGCTATACGAACGTGGTGTTTTCACCTGGACTGAATGGGCGGCCGCGCTTGCGGCCGAGATCAAGCGCGCGCAGGCCACCGGCGATCCCGACACCGGTGAGACCTATTACCTGCATTGGCTCAATACGCTGGAGAGGATCGTCGCGGAAAAAGGCGTGACGTCACAAGACACACTGCATCGCTATCGCGACGCGTGGGACCGCGCCTGCGATCGAACTCCGCACGGCGAGCCGATCGAATTGCGCGAAGAAGATTTTGATTGATTGTCATGGCCGGGCATAGCCGTTCGAAGAACGGCGTCGCTTGGCTTGCCTATGTCCCGGCCATCTCGCTTAGGGTCGCACTGCACCATCCTAAGCGGGATCACCGGGACAAGCCCGGTGATGACAAGGCTGCAACAAATCACACACCCATCAGCCGCTCGCTCACCATGTAACCGGTGAGCAGCGCCACACCGAATACGACAATCACGAGGGCGGCCGCGGTTTCCATGCCGCGGATGAAGATCATTCCGGCACCCGGCTTTGCCTTTGCAAACCGGCCGGCGAGTCCGCGCGCCCCGACCGCGAGCGTGGCGATGGCCGCAACGGTTATCGCTGTGCCGAGCCCCATCAGAAACGTCGACGCCACGCCGATCCAGAACAGTCCCTGCGCCAGCGCAAACACCAGTACGATGATCGCACCCGAGCACGGCCGCAAACCGACCGCGACAATCGTCGAGAGGCCGTGGCGGAGCCAATGTTGCCCGGTCAGTTCCCGCGGCTCGGGCGCGTGTGCGTGACCCCACGCCGAGGCCTCGTCGGTGTGGTCATGATGATGATCGTGCCCGTGCGCGTGATCGTGCGCATGGTCGTGCTGCGTGGTGTTCGTGCGCTCCAGCGCGCAGCAATTTTAGAAACGCGCGGCCTTTGACCCACAGCAGCCGCAAGCCAATCACGATAATCATTCCATAGCTGACGATCTCGATGACGCGCACCGTATTTCCCATGGCCTTGGCCGTGGCGCCGAGCAACACGGCCGCAATGCCGACGAGGGCAATGGCGGTGAATGCCTGAAGGATCGCCGACGCAAATGACAGCACAATGCCGCGTCGCCAGGTCTCATCGTTCGCGACCAGATAAGACGAGATCACCGCCTTGCCGTGGCCGGGACCCGCCGCGTGGAATATGCCGTAAAGAAAGGAAATGCCGAGCAATGTGTAGGCGGCACTGCCGTCCGACTTCGACGCGCGGATCAGACCGGAAAACATGCGGTAGAACTCGGCCTGTTTGGCGAGAATCCAGCCGGTCAATCCGCCAACCTCGGCCGGCGACGCGGCGCGCGTCATGCCGAACGGCTGTGCAAGCGCGGCATCAACGGCGACGACAACGAAAAGAATGCCGATGAATGCAAGGGCGCAGCGCGCCCAAAGAGACAACGGGGCCGACCACTTCATCGCAGGATGAACCTCTTGGACCTCTTGCCGACGTGCCGCCCCACTTCACGCACTACGGACAATGGACGAGAATCTTGTTCGCGAACTGCGCGCCCCAGGCCATCGTCGTATTCTTCTGTTCGGCGGGGATCTCGCTCAGTTTCTTGCCTTCGGCAAAGGTCATTTCGCGCGGCTTGACCACATCACCCTTGCATTGCGGCGCGCCGACCAGGCGTACCGGGTCATCCTTGGCCCAGGAGAAGTCGACAAAAATGGTCGGGTCATAGATCTCCAGTTTCAACTCTTTGGCTTTCACCGGCGTCTTGAACGGCAATGTGAAATGGAGTGTCAGCACCTGATCCGTATAGTCGAGCCAATAGTCGGACGTGGGCTCGGCCAGCTCGGCTTTGGTGCCGTCAGCGGTCGCGTAGGTGAAGTAGTCGTATTCCTTGAGCGACTCGACGTTGACCTTTGCGAGCGGCGCCAGCTCTTCGCGCGTGAATTTTCCTTTTTCCTTACTCTCCATGCCTTGCAAGGCAAAGGCGGAGAACATGTCGTCGAATGACCAGGCGTGACGTATGCCGGTGATGCGGCCGTCTGGCGCATAGACCAGTTCGCTGTGCATCGTGACCCAGACGTGCGGGTGCGCCTGCGCGGGCGCATTGAAAACGAGGGCAGCGAATGCGGCGAGGAGAATGCGGATGGCGGCGTTCATGCGCGTGCAACATAACATGGACTACGGCGCAAAAGTGACGTGTAACTGTGTTGCAAATATCTTTAGCGTAAACGCTGAAATTTAGACGCCGCCTGCGCCGCCGTCGGCGCGCGGGTCGTGGCCACCCTCCAGCGATCCGTCTGGATGGAGCACGACCGCGCCAGAATGGCCCATCGTATCCGAATAGGATTCGTCCAGCACGGCGACGTCGTGGCCTGCCGACAGCAGGCGATCGATCAGGTTGCCGTCGAAACGCGATTCCATTCGCAAGTTCGTGTGGGTCGAGCCCCAGGTACGCCCGAGCAGCCAGCGCGGTGCGTCGAGGGCGCGCTCGAGCGGCTGACGAAATGTCACGTAGCGCGTGAACACGGCCGCCTGGCTTTGCGGCTGGCCGTCGCCACCCATGGCGCCGTAGGCGATGACACGCCCATCCTTGAGCTCGGCGATCGCCGGGTTGAGCGTGTGGAAAGGACGGCGGCCGGGGGCAAGCGCATTTGACGCCTTCGGATCGAGTGAAAAGCTCGCGCCACGATTCTGCATCACGATGCCGGTCGCGGGCAGCACACAGCCGGAGCCGAACTCCCAATAGAGCGACTGGATGTAGGAGACAACGAGGCCGCTCGAGTCCGCCGCACCCATCCAGATCGTATCGCCTTCGCCATAAGGCGCCGGCCAGCGTGCGGCCTTTTTTGGATCGATCCTCTTTGCGTCGGCGTCGAGGAAGGCAGGCGAAAGATAGCGATCGAAGTCGGCCTTGATCTTGTCGGGATCCATGATGACCTTGTCGCGCACGCGAAAGGCGCGCTTGGTGGCCTCGACCAGTCCGTGGATGTGTTCGAAGCTCTCACCGTCCTGCACGCGCAAACGATCAAACAGCGCGAGGATGATCAGCGAGGCAAGTCCCTGCGTCGGTGGTGGCGTATTGTAGAGTATGCCGGCCTGGATCGGGACGCTGAGCGGCTCGGCAATCTTGGCTTCGAACTTCTCCAGATCGGCGCGCGTCACCGGGCTTCCGATACGTTCCAGGTCGGCGGCAATCTCACGGCCAACATCGCCGCGGTAGAAATCGTCGAGCCCGGCTTGTGCGAGTTGCTCGAGGGTGGCGGCGAAAGCGATTTGTTTGGTGCGCGCGCCCACTTCCGGGACCTTGCCGTCGATTAAGAAAGCGCCGGCGAAGCCGGCCGCGTCTTTCATCTCGGGCAATTTTTCCGCCGTCAGCCGCACCTGGCTGCGCGTCACCACGTAGCCTTCGCGCGCATGTTTGATGGCGGCCGATAGCAGCACGTCGCGCGGCAGCTTCCCGCGATTGGCTTTCGCCGCCTCGGCCGCGAGCATCCAGGTCGCCACCGCGCCCGGCACTGTGAGCGCGGCGAGCGGGCCACGTGTCGGAATTTCATCGTAACCGGCCTCGCGATAAAGCTGCCGCGTGGCGCGGCCACCGGCGTAACCGGCACCCATGATCGCGCGCACACGGCCGGACGGCTCGCGGATCAACCAGAAACCGTCGCCGCCGATATGGTTCATGTGCGGATAGACCGCCGCAATGCTCGCGGCCATGGCCAGCATCGCCTCAATGGCATTGCCGCCCTCGGCCAGGATCGCGCGGCCATCCTCGACGGTGGCCGCGTGCGGGGCGCAAACGACGCCGCGGCGATGTCCGGCGCTATACAGGCTCATTCAATCCCCACTGCAAATCGCGATATCTTTGAAATATTTGAATGTTTTCCGCGTGAACCTTGCGGCGCCTGGCGCACACAAATGGGCAGGGACGTACATCGCTTCGTGAAGATTTTCGGACCGCCCGAGGGAGGACATCATGGAAAAGCTCGTCGAAATCTGCTTCGAGATCATCATTATATCGTTGATCTGTGTCTCGCTGTTTTCAGGACCGCCGGCGTTTAACACGACCCAGGCCGCCGCCAGCCCCGCCTCCGTAGCACTCATCGCTCCCTGACGGCGGCGTCGACGAGGCCGCGCTTTTTCAAGAGTGCATCCACCGTCGGCAGGCGGCCGCGGAACGACTTATAGGCCTCTGCCGGCTCGCGCAGATTGCCCGCACTGTAGACGAAATCGCGTAGCCGCTTCGCGGTCGCCGGGTCGAACGCATCGCCGGTCTCCTCGAAGGCCGCAAACGCGTCGGCATCGAGCACCTCCGACCACATGTACGAGTAATAGCCAGCCGCGTAACCACCGCCGGAAAACAGATGCTGGAAGTGCGGTAGCCGGTGCCGCATCACGATTTCCGCCGGCATGGCGATGCGCTCCAGATCCTTGCGCTCGAATTCCGCAACGTCGAGCGCCGCCACATCGGGCGCCGAATGGAGGTCGAGGTCGACCAACGCGCAGGATGTATACTCCACGGTTGCGAAACCCTGATTGAACGTGCGCGTAGCCAGCAATCGGTCGAGCAGCGCCTGCGGCATCGGCTGATCGGTCACGGCGTGACGTGCGTATTGCCGCAATATTTCCGGCACTTCGAGCCAATGCTCGTAAAGCTGCGAAGGCAATTCGACGAAATCGCTTGGCACTGCGGTCCCCGCAAGCAGCGGATAAGTGACGTTCGACAACATTCCGTGCAGCGCATGACCGAACTCGTGAAACAGGGTGCGCGCGTCGTCGAACGACAACAGCGCTGGCTCGTCGGCCGCGGGCTTGGAGAAATTGCAGACGTTGAGGATGATCGGACGAATGTCGCCCGTCAGCTTCTCTTGATCGCGCAACGACGTCATCCAGGCGCCACTGTGCTTTGAACTGCGCGCGAAATAGTCGCCGATAAACAACGCGATGTGACGGCCTTGCTCATCGGTTACATCCCACGCGCGCGCATCCGGATGATAGAGCGGTGCGGCAACCGCCTTGAATGAGAGGCCGAATAAACGGTGCGCTGTTTCGAGGGCCGCCTCGATCATCTTGTCGAGCTGGAAGTATGGCTTGATCTCGGCCTCGTCGAGATCGTAGCGCGTCTTCCTCAGTTTCTCGGCGTAGTAGCGCCAATCCCAGGGCGCGAGCGCGAAATTACCGCCCTCCTCCGCAATCACGCTCTGGAGCGCATCGCGTTCGGCCGCTGCCTTCAGGCGCGCACGGCCCCAAACTTCATCGAGCAGCTTGCGCGCTGCTGCCGGCGTCTTGGCCATCTGATCGTCGAGCCGGTAATCGGCGAAGTTCGCAAAGCCGAGCAGCTTCGCGCGCTCGTCGCGCAGCGCCACCATTTCAGCGATCAGTGCGCGGTTGTCGGTCGTTCCGCCGTTCTCACCGCGGCGGATCCAGGCCTGGAATGCCCTTTCGCGCAGGTCGCGCCGGGACGAAAACTGAAGGAATGTCTCGACCGAGGAGCGCGCCAGGGTGATGGCGTATTTGCCGGGCTGACCACGTTCTTCGGCGGCGGCACGCGCCGCCGTGCGGGCAAAATCCGGCAACCCGGCAAGGTCGCTCTCTTCAAGAAACATCGCGAAGGATTTCTCATCGGCCAGCACATTTTGGCTGAATTGCGTGCCGAGGCTTGCGAGACGCTCATTGATTGCAGCAAGACGATCCTGCGCCTGTTGCTCGACACCTGCACCCGCCCGCACGAAACGGGTGTGATAGCGATCAAGCACCCGCGCCTGCTCGGCATCAAGGCCGAGTGCATCGCGCTTTTTGTGGAGAACGGCGATGCGCGCATAGAGCGCGCGATTGAGATAGAGCGTGTTGTTGTGCCGGGCGAGTAGCGGCGAAATCTCGCGCTCTATCGCTTCGACCTCGTCCGACGTGTCGGCGCCCGTCAACACAAAGAAGACATTGGCAACGCGGTCGAGCTCGCGACCACTTTTCTCCAGCGCCACAATGGTATTGTCGAAGTCCGGTGCCGAAGGATTTGCCGCGATCGAATCGATCTCCGCGCGGTGGGCAGCGAGCGCACGGTCAAACGCGGGACGGAAGTGCTCCGGCTTGATCGCTGCGAATGGCGGCAGCGCGAAGGCGCCACTCCAGTCCGCGATCAAGGGGTTTCGGTCTTGGGAAGCAGCCGCGGTCTTCGGGCGTTTCATGCGGCCTATATAGTCTGAAATCTGGATGCCGCGATCAAAAAGTGCGAAAAATAAT
This sequence comes from uncultured Alphaproteobacteria bacterium, assembly GCA_963735285.1. GTDB lineage: Bacteria > Pseudomonadota > Alphaproteobacteria > Rhizobiales > Xanthobacteraceae > Pseudolabrys. The sequence goes on from CAVTKN010000002.1 coordinate 321,357, forward strand.
CAGCAAAAAGAATTTATTGGGCGAGGCATTTCTTGAGGAAGCTACGGCGCTGCGCGACGCGGAGCTTCTGCTCGTTTGCCTGCTTGTTGCAATCGGCGCGCTTGGCGGTGTCCTTTTCAAGCTGCTCGCGCCGTTCGCGGTTCCGCACATCCAGGATGGCGGCCCCCTCTTCGATCGCCATCCCTCGGTTCATTCGCCTTTCATCCGTACTCTGCCTTCTTCGCTCGGCCTGCCGATCGGCCATGCACTTGCGCACAAATTCAGCAAGATTCCGGCGGGCGATATTTTGTTGTTTCGCCTGAGCGGTACACTCTTGGCTGTCTTGCTGCCGCAGGGCCCGCTTACTCATGGGCGCGGGCGCGCTGGCCTGTGCCAAGCTGCCATCGCTAGCAACCAGCAGCAGTCCAAGTGAAATAATAAAAGTGGCCAGTAGGTATCGCATCGCCGAGCTCCTTGCCCCGTGGCTTTCGCTCATCGGACTGAATCTGCCGAACGAGGTCCACTGCGAACATTGACGCTACCAGATGACAAAGGCCCGCCATAGCCAGTCCGCGACTGCCGCTCGATTTACCCGCGCAGGGCACGCAGGGCGTTGAAAATAACGGCAACGTCGATTACTTCCTGAAGCAGCGCCCCCTCGACCGGGACAAGAAGCCCGAACGCGGCTGCGATCATCGCCATGGTCGAAAGGCCGATTCCGGCTACGACGCTTTGCAAAGCGATGAAACGCGAGCGGCGCGCAATCTGGATGGCCGGTAGAATTCGGTCGAGCTGATCGACCAGCAGCACCACGTCGGCAGCTTCGGCCGAAGCCGCTGCTCCTTTAGCGCCCATTGCGACACCGACATCGGCCGCCGCGAGAGCGGGAGCATCATTGACCCCGTCACCAATCATCATGACCGGGCCGTTCTTGCGCTCCGACAGGACCACCAGGATCTTCTGGTCGGGCGTAAGTTCCGAACGCACGAGGTCGAGTGAGAGACCGGAGGCAATGAATTTTGCAACCTCGTGGCGATCTCCGGTCGCCAGCACTATCCGCTCGATTCCCAGACCTCGAAGTTCGCGCAGCAATGCTTCCGTGCCTGCCCGCAGTTCGTCCGCCAGCACAAGAATGCCAGCGAGGCTGCCGTCAATTGCGATGGCGACGGCAAGCGCGCCTGGTGGCCGGTCGTGCGGCAGCGGAGAGAGGCCCGCACCGGACGTCTTACCGGCAACGAAACGCAAGCCCCCCACGACGACCCTGTGACCCTCAACCGTACCGGTGACGCCCTCGCCCGGCGTCTCCACGACATCAGACGGAACTGCCAGCACCAAACCCTTGCTTCGCGCCTCGGCGACGATCGTCTGGGCGATCACATGCTTGGATGCCTGGTCGAGCGATGCAGCGATTCGCAGCAGTTCGTCATCCGACGCCCCATCGGTCGTCTTGGTGGACACGATCGTCGCCTGGCCCGCGGTTAACGTGCCGGTCTTGTCGATCACGAGCGACCGGACGCGCGCCAGTGTCTCGATCGCCTTGCCGCCCTTAATGAGGATCCCGAGCTTGGCCGCGCGGGACAGGCCGGAAACAATCGCGACCGGAACCGCCAGAATCAGCGGGCACGGTGTTGCCGCCACGAGCACCGCAACGGCACGGATCGGATCGCCCGTCAGCCCCCAGGCGGCCGCGGCCAGGAGGATCGTCACCATGAGGAACACGAGAGCGTAACGGTCGGCCATGCGCGACATCGGGGCTCGCGCACGTTGGGCTGCCTCGACCAGCCGCACGATCCCGGCATAAGTGCTCTCCGCAGCGCGCCGCGTCGCCGTTAAATCAAAGGCCTCGCCGACATTGGTTGAGCCGCTCATGGCCGCCTCGCCGCACGGGACCTTAACGGGCATGGACTCGCCGGTCAGTGCCGACTGGTCGAGGATCCCGACGCCCGCGGCCACCGTGCCATCCACCGGCACCATGTCGCCCCGGCGGATCAGCAACCGGTCGCCGGGCCGGAGCAATTCGAGTACGACTTCCTCAAGCTGCCCATCCCGGTGCCGGACGGCTGTGCGCGGCACCCGCGACAACAGCGCAGTCATTTCGCGACGGGCCGCCTTTTCGGCAAAGCTCTCGAGATATTGGCCGCCGCCATACATCAAGGCCACGATGGACGCTGCGAGGCTCTCGCCGAAAGCCAGCGCGGCCGTCATGGACAGCGCCGCAACGATGTCGAGCCCGACATCGCCACGCCGCAAACTGGTCACAATCTCGATGAGGAGCGCCGCCAGCACTGGCAGTGTGGCCGCGGTCCAGATCAGCCTCGCCCAGTCGCCGTGACCCGCGAGGCTCACCGCCACGCCGGTCGTCAGCCCGGCCGCCGCGAGGCCGGCGAGGTACGGTCGGGCAATCTTGAGTTCGCTGTCCGGAGCCATGCGTTAACTTTTACCGGCTCATCCGGTCGCGCCATGAGCAAGATCAAAGGCGCCGTGGCGTGGTCTGGCGCCGCGGCCATGGACTTGATCCGGCAGCAGGATTCAGAGACATTGCGCCCTCGCAAGGGAGGCCCAAATGGCCCAAAACCGCCGCATCGTATGGCTTAACGTCGTCACTGTGATCAGCGCCGCCATCCTGATCGGCGCCGAAGTGTTTGGCGCGGCCTTCGCCGGATCGTGGGCGCTCGCCACCTTGTTCGACCTCGGCGGCGTCGGGCAGCGAGTCCTCGACGGCCTGTTCGTGCTCTGCGGCATCGCCATCATGGCGCAGTTCGTCCGCAACGCGCATCGCATCGAGCCGTTCACCGCGCGCGACTGAACGGGTCGCGATCAAACTCGGAAAGAAAAAGTTAAGAAAGTTTTTTGGTGCAGCGAACTAATTCGCTTGCACAACGCGAAAAAAATGTTATTTCGGTTGTGCCCAATTTCGCACGTGCCTGTGGCCGTGTGTCGGTCGGTAGGTAGCGGGACAAGAGGCCCGCCAGCCGCCTGGAGAGAGAAGCCAAAACTCTCCAAGAAATCTGACCGGCAGCTGGAGGCGAAACCAGCACACTCTGCTCTCAGCAGGGGACGCGGCTTAAAGCAACGACGATCGGGCTTCCTTGGTCTCTGCCGGTCTCCACCACCGGCGCGGGTCACCGAAGAGGCTTGTTCATCTTTGCCGGCCGTGCGGGCGGGGGTCTCCCCCATCCAATCCAAGGCAGCATGAGCGGGATACGATGTGTAGCGTTGGCGCGTCCCCATCGCGCGCAGACGCTTGCCCGTCGTTAACCGCGACATCCGGGGCTTGATGGCCCCGTCAGCCGTGGGGAATAGCGCCAATGACTGAGCGCATCCGTGAGTTTCTACGCAAGCGTAATGACGAAGGCCCCTGCCTCGTCGTCGACCTCGACGTCGTGCGCGACAACTATAGTGCCTTCGCCAAGGCCCTGCCCGACACGCGCGTGTTCTACGCCGTGAAGGCCAACCCGGCGCCGGAAGTTCTGGCACTGCTGGCCAAGCTCGGGTCGTGCTTCGACACCGCCTCGGTCGCCGAGATCGAAATGGCGCTCGCGGCCGGCGCTACGCCCGACCGCATCAGCTACGGCAATACGATCAAGAAGGAGCGGGACGTTGCCCGCGCCTACGCGCTTGGCGTCCGCCTCTATGCGGTCGACTGCAAGGCGGAAGTTGAAAAGGTCGCCCGGGCAGCACCGGGCAGCCGCGTGTTCTGCCGCATCCTGTCGGATTGCGTCGGCGCGGAATGGCCGCTGTCGCGCAAGTTCGGCTGTGAACCGTCCATGGCGGTGGACGTGCTGGAACACGCCCTCAAGGCCGGCCTGGAGCCGCATGGGGTGTCGTTCCATGTCGGGTCGCAGCAACGCAACCAGCACGCCTGGGACCGCGCGCTTGCCTCGGCGGCCGCCGTGTTCAAGGAATGTGGCGAGCGCGGCATGAACCTGTCGATGGTCAACCTCGGCGGTGGCTTCCCGACCAAGTACCTGAAGAACGTGCCGACGGTGAAGACCTACGGCAACGCGATCTTCAAGGCGCTGCGCAAGCATTTCGGCAACCGCATCCCGGAGACCATTATCGAGCCGGGCCGCGGCATGGTCGGCGGCGCCGGTATTATCGAGGCCGAAGTCGTCCTCGTCTCCAAGAAGAGCGAGGAAGACGACGTACGCTGGGTCTACCTCGACATCGGCAAGTTCGGCGGTCTCGCCGAGACCATGGACGAGTCGATTCGCTACCCGATCCGCACCCCGCACGATGGCGACGCCATGGCGCCGTGCGTGCTGGCAGGACCGACCTGCGACTCCGCCGACGTGCTGTACGAGAAGGAGCCCTACATGCTCCCGGTCAGCCTGGAAATCGGCGACAAGGTCCTGATTGAGGGTACCGGCGCCTACACGGCGACCTACTCGTCGGTCTCTTTCAACGGCTTCACGCCGCTGAAGACCTATCACATCTGACATCCTGGGAGCCGGCACCGCCGGCTCCCTCCATCCCACGTTGACGCCTCTGGAGCGCGCCCGACCGCGCGCCGGGGCTGGAGCAAATGCGATGATCTCGATCAGAAAAGAACGTCCTCCTGACGCATCGGCGCGCGAGGCGCTGCTCGACGAAGCCTTCGGCAAGCGCCGCTGGCGCAAAAGTTCGCAGCGGTTGCGCGATAACCGCTTGCCGGCCGAAGACCTCGCCTTCGTGGCAACGGACGGCAAGCGCATCGTCGGCACCGCCCGGCTTTGGACGCTCGCCTGTGGCACCGGCGAGCCGGCATTGTTGCTCGGACCCGTCGCCGTGGCCGCCAACTCCCGCAACCGGGGCGTCGGCGCTGCACTGGTGCGCCGTGCGATTGCTGCCGCGGGCCGCCTTGGCCATCGCGCCATCGTTCTGGTCGGCGACGCACCCTATTACAGTCGGTTTGGCTTCTCGGCCGAGAAAACCGTCGGCCTTCGCATGCCGGGGCCGTTTGAGCGGCACCGCCTGCTCGCCCTCGAGCTTGTGCCCGGCGCGCTCGATGGTGCGCGCGGCCTGCTGCGCCCGGTCGGAGAGCCGGTTTCTCAGCCAAACCTCGCGGTCTCCGCGGCATAATCTGTCAGAATGTCGTGGACGCAGGACGAGCTTTTGCTCGCCCACTATTCCGTTCGCGCTCTGTCACAGATATGACCGAGCCCCGGGGGGAGACGTTGACGATGCCCAAATGGCCAGTGCATGCCCGCATCGACGGGCCCATCGTAATGATCGGCTTCGGTTCGATCGGCAAAGGCACGCTTCCGCTGATCGAGCGTCATTTTGCCTACGACAAGGCCCGCTTCGTGGTCATCGACCCGGAGGACAAGGACCGCAAAATGCTGGACGAGCGGGGCATCCGCTTCATCCACCAGGCCGTTACCAAGGATAACTATCGGCATCTGCTCACACCGCTGCTGACCGCCGGCGGCGGTCAGGGCTTTTGCGTAAACGTATCGGTCGACACCTCATCACTCGACATCATCGAGCTTTGCCGGGAGATCGGCGCGCTCTACATCGACACCGTCGTCGAGCCGTGGTCGGGCTTTTATTTCGATCCAAAACTCGGACCGGAGGCACGGTCGAACTACGCACTACGTGAAACCATCCTGGCGGCGCGCCGCAAGCGGCCGGGCGGGACCACTGCAGTCTCGTGTTGTGGCGCCAATCCCGGGATGGTGTCCTGGTTCGTCAAACAGGCACTTCTCAATATTGCCGGCGATACCGGCCTGAAGTTCAAGGAACCCAAGACGCGCGAGGAATGGGCTCGCCTCGCGAAAAGAGCCAACATCAAAGGTATCCATATCGCCGAGCGCGACACCCAGCGCGCCAAGCAACCCAAGGCGATGGACGTGTTCGTCAATACATGGTCGGTCGAAGGGTTCGTGTCGGAAGGCTTACAGCCGGCTGAACTCGGTTGGGGCACGCACGAAAAATGGACGCCGGCGAACGCCCGCAAACACAAATCGGGCTGTGGCGCCGCGATCTTTCTATTGCAGCCTGGCGCAAACACCCGGGTGCGCTCATGGACACCAACGGCGCAAGCGCAATACGGCTTCCTCGTCACCCACAACGAGTCGATCTCGATTGCCGACTACTTCACGCTGCGGCAAGGCCGCAAGCTCGTCTATCGGCCGACCTGTCACTATGCCTATCACCCGTGCAATGACGCCGTGCTGTCGCTGCACGAAATGTTCGGCCGCGAGGGCGAGCGGCAGAAGCATATCCACATTCTGGACGAACATGAGATCGCCGATGGCATCGACGAACTCGGCGTGCTGCTCTACGGCCACAAGAAGAACGCTTATTGGTATGGTTCGCAGCTCTCGATCGACGAAACACGTGACGTTGCGCCCTACCAGAACGCCACTGGCCTGCAAGTAACCTCGGCTGTGCTCGCCGGCATGGTATGGGCACTGGAAAACCCTAACGCCGGCATCGTCGAGACTGACGAGATGGATTTCCGGCGCTGCCTCGAGGTGCAGACGCCCTATCTGGGCCCGGTGGTTGGCACGTATACCGACTGGACGCCGCTCACCCGGCGGCCTGGTCTATTTCCGGACGACATCGACAAACGCGACCCCTGGCAGTTCAAGAACGTCCTCGTGCGCTGAGCGCGATCGGCGAACACGTAAAACGCAACGGGCGGCCACTCGGCCGCCCGTTTCGTTTTCGGTCAATGACGCGCGCTACTTCGGCGGCTCAGGCGGCTTCTCACCCGGCTTCGGTGGTGGCTTCTTCGGCGGCGCTGCCTGCGGCGGCGGTGCGGGCGCGCGTGCAGCCGGTGGTGGTGGTGCAGGCGCGCGCGCGGCCGGCGGTGGAGGCGGCGGCGGACGCACAGCAGGCGGCGGTGGCGGCTGCACCTGCCGCTGTTGTGGCGGAGGTGGCGGCGGCGGTGGTTGCACCCGCCGTTCTTGCGGCGGAGGCGGTGGCGGAGGTGGTGGCGCCTGCGGCGGAATCGGCCGCACGATATTCGGCTGCGGCTGCGGGACCGGTTGTCCGGCCGGCGGCACTCCGCCACCCGCACCTGGTGGACGCAGGTCGCGACGTTCCTCGCGCCGCTCCAGCCGCTCGGCTGGTGCATTCCCCCCCGGCGGAGTCGCGGATGGCGTTGTCGCAGGCAAAGTGGTTGTTGGCGCCGTGGTTGGCGGCGGCCCCGAGCGCAAACCAGGGCCCGGTGAAGGCGGCGGTGTTGGCCCGCCGGAATTTGGCGGCGGCGGCGGAGGCGGCGGTGGCGTTTGCCCTTGCGCGGGCGCAACCGACGGCGTCGGGCCAACGCCTTGCGCGGCGCGCGGTGGATGTGTTCCCAATCGGCCGGGCTCGTTTTTTCCGAGTGGCTGCGGAGCAGTGACCGCAGCGCTTGGCTGAATCACCGCCGTCGTCCGCTCGACAGACACGGTGCCCAGGCGCGATCGCGCACCCGGCCCAGCGGGACCGGGGCCAGCCGGACGACCGCCTCGCGCACCGCGTAAATCTTCACGGCGAACTTGCACCGCACCCGCGACACCTTGCGTCGAGGCAAATACGCGTGGACGTACCCGGTAGGTCGACACCGGCGCGCCGCTCACACGCGCAACGAAAGCCGGTGAGATGCCCGGATTTACAGCGAGCCGCGAGCCACGCACCGCAAAAGTGCGATTGACGATGTGCGTGGAGCGCAAGATCACTGAACGACGTTGAACGGGGACGAAGTAAGTGCGCAAGCGTGGTGCCGCCATATACCGGGTCGGCACAAACACCCAATAGGTCGGCTCGACTTCGTATGTTCCGATCAATTCGTCCGGCGGCAGTGGCGCCCAACCGGAATAGTCGTCGCCGTAACGCCAATCGACCCAGGCCGGCGCCCATTCTTCACCGGGCACCCAGTACCAGCCGAAGCCGCGCTCGAATGCCCAACGACCGTAGTGGTAGACGACCCAGCCCCAATCGGCCTCAACATCGTCGGAGACCCAGTACCAGCCCCACTCATCGGTATAGACCCAGTGCCCATAGGCGTATGGACGCCACTCCGGCGGCACACCGGTCGGCACCCAGACCTCCCCAAAACGCGGATGCGGACGCCAGCTGCCGTACTGCTCAAGCGCAACCTGGGCGTCTTCGGAAATCTGCGCCGCTGCCGGCGTAATCGCTCCGACCGCGATCGGGGTCGAGACCGCCGCAAAGGCCATTCCGCCGCCAATCAAGACCACGGATGCCAAACGGCGCAATTGATGAATGATAGCCATACTTTTGCCCCTGCCCCTCGAGGTTCGCTCGGCCGCAAGCCAGATAAGTAGCGACACCAGGCGTTAGTTCCGAATCTCTTGCCCTACAGGTTAGTGCCGACGCTGGAATACGAGCAATCCAGCACAGTCAGACGGGCTATTGCGGCGATCACAGGGCGAGAACACCGGCCTCGCCCAATTCTGTGCCAAAAGCGAGTGTCTGGCCCGTATTGTCCCAACCCAGCGTACTTACCGGTTGTCCGTCGCTATGGCGAACCAAGATCAGCGCATCATCGTCGATGCGCACCAGCTTCACTGTGCCATCTGCATAACCCACTGCCACTACGGGTTGCTTCGGATGGCAAGCGACGACGGCGACGCGCGACTCCGACTGCGCGAGTATTTTCGGCTGCCGGCCCATCGGGCCGTCCTTGCCGTCGAATGGCCACAAGATGAGCTGCTCGGACCCCGATGTTGCCAGGAAATCTCCGCCGGCGCTCCAGCTGAGCGAACGCACGCGCGCCGAATAGCCCGACATGCGCATGTGCTTGGCGTCGGCAATACGCCAGCCATGGAGGGTCGACTCCTGCATGGTCGTGATCAGGAACTTGCCATCCGGGCTGATGGTGATGCCGAGATGCGAGCCCTTCCATTCGAGCCGTTCCGGCGTTGCGCCGGCCGCATTCGGAAACCAGAGCGTGGCACCATTATAGTGCGCGATGGCCAGACGGAATCCTTTCGGCGCAAAAGCGAGGCCCGCCACCGTCGAGGGCGCTTCGAAAAGCCGCTCCTCGCCTTTTTTTGTTAGAACGTGCGCTGTTTTTCCCGCCGACCACGCTACTGCACTGTCCGGACCCAACGCGACCTGGTCGATCCAGCGCTGCTTGTCGTCGGAAGCCAGCACGCGATGCTTTCCATCAGCACCGGTTGCGATGAGCTTGCCATCATCACCGCCAGTGACGATGCGCTCGCCATCAGAGGCGCTCGCAAGAATACCACCCGCATGGATTGAGATGCGACGTTCGGCGCCATCCGCGAAAAGCAGCGACTCCTCGCCGAGCACAAATACCGGTGTCTGGCCCAGGAAATGCACCCCGACCACAGGCGCGTCTGCATCGACAGTGCGCACGCGATCGGCGAGAGAAGGAACGGGAGTTTGGAGATCGGTCACGACATTTCTCCGCCCTCATCCTGAGGAGGCGCGAAGCGCCGTCTCGAAGGATGGGGGCGGCCCCATGGTTCGAGACGCCCGTTTCGCGGGCTCCTCACCATGAGGCCGGTTGAGGCCGAAGCATTATGCCACACAAGCCTCGAAGCCCTGGCGGATTTTGTCTTCCGGCAAGTTACGACCGATGAAGACGATGCGGCTGTCGCGCTTCTCGTCCGCACGCCACGGGCGTTGATGATCGCCGTCGAGAATCATGTGAACCCCCTGGAATACGAAACGCTCGGGATCATCCTTGAATGAGAGGATGCCCTTGCTGCGCAGGATGCTTTGTCCTTCGGTCGCCACCAGATCCTGGACCCAGGGAAAGAATTTGTCCGGGTTCAGCGGCGCGTCACTCCGGAGCGACATGCTTTGCATGTCTTCGTCGTGATAGTGCTTGAGACCGTTGCCATGATGATGGTGATGGGTGCCATGATCGCCATGGCTATGGTCATGATGATGATCGTGGTCATGATGTTCGCTTTCGAGAAAATTCGGCTCAATGTCGAGGATGCGATCGAGGTCGAAAGCATTGCGGCCAAGGACTTCGTTGATGTCGATCTTGGCGCGCTCGGTGCGGTGCAGCCGTGCATAAGGATTCAGGCCGCGGATGCGCGCTTCCAGTTCGTTCAATTCCTGCGGACTAACCAGATCGGTCTTATTGATCAGGATGACGTCGGCGAACGCGATCTGATTTTTGGCCTCGGGCGCATCCTTGAGCCGGTCGCTGAGCCACTTGGCATCGGCGACCGTGATGACGGCGTCCAGTTTTGTCCTGGCGCCGACTTGCTCGTCCATGAAGAAGGTCTGCGCGACCGGCGCCGGGTCGGCCAGGCCGGTGGTCTCCACGATGATGGCGTCAAACTTGCCCTTGCGCCGCATGAGCCCATCGATGATGCGCACCAGATCGCCGCGCACGGTGCAGCAGATGCAGCCGTTGTTCATCTCGAACACTTCTTCGTCGGCGTTCACCACCAGCTCGTTGTCGATGCCGATTTCGCCAAACTCGTTGACGATGACGGCAAACTTCTTGCCGTGCGGCTCGGACAGGATGCGGTTGAGCAACGTGGTTTTTCCGGCACCGAGATAGCCGGTGAGCACGGTGACAGGGATTTTGTCAGTTGACGGGGGGGCAGACATGGAAATGGGGGCTCCGTGGTGACGGAGATATAGGCAATCTCGAGGGTGAATACAAAAGGCCTTAAAGGAGCCTGTTAGACCGCCTACCGACGCGGCTTTTTCCGTCGTTCAGGCAATTCCTGGATCGCAACGGTACGTTTGGCATAAAAGGCGCGATCACCACAGCCTGGACAGCGCACCGAGAATTCGTCGGGCAGCGCGCTGAAATTTTGAACAGGAATAGACGTCCCGCATTTCCGGCATGCCACCACGCCGCGCTGGTAGCCGGTCTTTCGCAATTGTTGGACGCGTTGTGCCGACACCGGAGGATGTCCCTTTTCTCGGGGAGTGCACTGCTTGCCAGAAAATGTCTGCCGGCCCGTTAAGGACACGCCTGCAATTGTGTGAAACTTGCTCCGCGATGGGCGCGTTAACAGGGCACGCCCTATCACGTTACCGTTTCGCGTTACCAAGAATTCGAATTCAGGCCGCGTGCGAGCGACTAAGGTCGCATGCCAAACGGATCAAATTTCCACGCCAGCGCGCCGCGCACGGTCTGGCCGCGGAAAGAAACGCGGTAGGGATCGCCGGTCACACCGATGTAATCCTTGTGACCAAAGTCATCATATAAATATTCGACACGGCCAACCAGGTTGTGCGTGATGGCCAATTCAGCACCACCACCAACTGACCAACCCGTGTATTTTGCGCCGACGGTTGTGGTGGTAGTGATCGCGCCCTCGTGGAAATCGAAATCGGCGACGGCGAATCCCCCGGCAATGAAAAACAGCCAGTTGTCGAATGCGTAGCCGACTCGGCCTCGCGCGCGCGATGTCCAGTTCACGTCATATGTGTTGGGCGCCTGGGTCGTCGTTGTGGTGACAACGGCCAGACCGGTACCGTGGGCATTGGTCCAGCCGAAATCGCCTTCCAGGCCAAATACGACAGGACCGTTCTGCCAGTTGTAACCGAGCAGCACACCACCGACGGTGCCATTCGTCCGGGCGTTGGGTTCGGTAACGACGCCATCGTCTTCGACGCGGGTGCGACCCCACATATAACCGATGTGGCCACCGAGATAGAGGCCGGACCAATCGTACGGAAGTTTGGCGGCCTTGGGGACTGGCGCCTTGACCGGCATGTCGGCGGCCGATGCGCTCGTAATACCCACGACAGGCGCGAGCACGGCCGTCGCAATCAATGCACCGAGTAAACGACTCATAGGCCTCGCCCCCAATTCAGAACGGGGGACTGTAGCGGGTTAACCCGCCGAACACACCCCCCTCCCGGGCTATTGATCGCGCCACCCCCAGAGATATGGTTGCGGAATAAGCATGGCAGGGCGGTCAACGCCCGCCAAAAAGGAAACGCCATGAATTATTCGACCGATTTCCCGTCGATCAAGGACCGGGTGTCGCCTGAAGAATGGCAGGCGCGGCTCGATCTCGCCGCCTGTTACCGGCTAATCGACACCTACGGAATGACGGATCTCATCTATAACCACATCACCGCACGCGTACCGGGCGAGGAAGATGTTGTTCTGCTTAATCTTTATGGCCTGCTTTACAAGGAGATCACCGCCTCCAGTCTGGTGAAGATCCACGTCGATGGCGAAATCATCTGGAAGCCCGATACCGATTACGACATCAACAAATCCGGATACGTCATCCATGGCGCTATCCACAAAGCCCGGCCGGATGTCGCCTGTGTCCTACACACGCATACGCGCGCCGGCATGGCGGTCGCGGCGATGAAATGCGGGCTGCTGCCGCTGTCGCAGACCTCGATCCGCTTTGTCGGCCACATCGGCTATCACGAGTATGAGGGGCCCGCGCTCGAACTCGATGAACGCGAGCGGCTGGTGCACGACCTTGGCCCGCATGACGCCCTCATCATGCGCAACCACGGCCTGCTCACCTGCGGGGCGACGGTCCAGCAGGCTTTCAACACGATGTATCAACTCGAATTGTCCTGCCGCTCGCAGGTCGACGCCATGGCGGCGCGCACCGAGCTCACGATGCCGGGCGAGAACGTGCTCGCGCACACGGCGGACCTTTATCAGCCGGGCACACGCCGGCCTTATGGCATTCTCGAGTGGCCCGCCATGCTGCGCCGGCTCGACGCCGAGCAAAAGAACACCGACTATCCGCCTTACTGGCACTGAACAAAAAGAGACGTTTGGGAGGCACCATGACGAAATTGCTGCCACGATGGATTGCGGCCACGACCGTGCTGCTCGCGCTCGCGGCCTCGGCCTTTGCCGACGACTACCCGAGCAAGCCGGTCCGGCTGATCATTCCGTTCCCGCCCGGTGGCAGCAATGACGTGGTCGGACGCCTGGTTGCGCAGCAGCTCAGCGTAAAACTGGGACAGCAGGTTTACGTCGACAACCGCGCCGGGGCCGGCGGCACAATCGGCACCGAGAATTGCGCGACCGCGACGCCCGACGGATACACTATTTGCGTGATTTCGATTGCGCACGCGGTCAACCCGGCGCTGTACACCCTCAAATACGACCCGATCAAATCATTCACGCCGATCTCGATCTTTGCGACCGGACCGAATGTGCTGGTGGTCAATCCGACGTCGCCGATCAAAACGGTGAAGGACTTGCTCAAGCTCGCCAAAGAGAAGCCGGGCGAGCTCAACTACGCTTCGGCAGGCGTCGGCAGCTTCCAGCATCTGGGCGCCGAGCTGTTCAAACTTCAGGCTCACGTCAATCTCGTCCACGTCCCGTACAAAGGCGGCGGCCCGGCCATGCAGGACGTGGTCGCCGGTCACGTGAAGATCATGTTCTCCTCGCTCGTGCAGACCACGCCCTTCATCAAATCGGGCCAGCTGATTGCGCTGGGCACCGGCGGCGCCAAGCGCAACCCGGTGCTGCCGGACGTGCCGACCATTGCCGAGGCCGGAGTGCCCGGTTATGTCGCCGACAATTGGTGGGGTCTTGTGGGCCCGGCCGGCCTGCCCAAGCCGATCGCCGAAAAACTTTATTCCGCAACCCAGGCGGCGTTGAAATCGCCCGAACTGCAAGCCGCCTTCGACCGCGAGGGTGCTGCCACCGTCGAGATGAGTTCCGCCCAGTTCGCCGACTACATCCAGGCCGAAATTGCCAAATGGGGCCGGGTGGTCAAGGAAGGCAACATTCACGCGCAATAGTCACTGAACTAAGCCATTGTGATACTTATGGAATTGTTGCGGTCGCAGACGGGGCGCGGCTTTACCTAAGCTTTACGGCCCGGCGATATGGTGCGCTGGCGCGCCGGGGTGTCCCACGGCAGTCAGTGGAAGGCGGCGGGAAGAATCCCGCCCAAGACAAGAAATGTCGCAGGCCGCGTCCGTTATCGACGAACTCGAACTTGTCCTGACCGCAGGCTCAAGCGACCGGCGTACTGAAATCCTCAGGCGGGTCACCGATCTATTTCTGGGCGATGCTGCGGCGTTCAATCAAGAACAAGTCGGCTTGTTCGACGACGTGCTCGCCCACCTCGTGCGGCAAGTCGAAACCAAGGCGCTTGCCGAGCTCGGCGCCAAGCTCGCGCCTATCGACAACGCCCCCACCGGCGTCATCCGCACACTTGCCCATCACGATGAAATTGCCGTTGCCGGACCCGTGCTGGCACAATCGACGCAACTCACCGACAACGACCTGATCGAAATCGCTGCGGAGAAGGGTCAGGGCCACCTGGGCGCGATCTCCGAGCGCAAGCGTCTCGCGGCAGCTGTCACCGACATCTTGATACAACGTGGCGACACCACCGTGGTCCACAAGCTGTCGCAGAACCAGGGCGCGGCATTTTCCGAAGGCGGCTATGTCGAGCTCGCCCACCGCGCCGAGAAAGACGAGCGGCTCGCCGAAAATCTCGGCGTGCGCATGGACATGCCACCGCAATTGCTTCAGGACCTGGTCTCGAAGGCCACGGAAACCGTTCGCGCGCGGCTGCTGGCGGTGGTCCCGCCGGAAAGCCGGGCCGCGATCCAGCAGGTTCTTTTCTCGGTATCGGACAAGGTCCTGCGCGATGCGGGCGCGCCTCGCGACTTCGGTCATGCGACGGCATTGGTCGATAAGCTTCAGGGGACCGGGCAACTCAACGAAACGGCGATCGCCGGATTTGCCGATGCCGGTCAATACGAAGAAACGGTCGTCAGCCTCGCCCGCATGTGCGCGGTGCCCGTCGAATTGATCGAGCGACTGATGCAAAACATCCGCTACGACGGCATCCTGGTCGCCTGCAAGGCCGCGGAATTGCGCTGGCAGACCTTTAGCGCGATTCTGAAGTTGCGGTTTGCACCCCACGAGGTGCCCGCCACTGACGCCGCGCAGGCGCGTAGCGATTTCATCAAACTATCGGTGGCGACTGCCCGCCGGATGGTCCGCTTCTGGCTCGTCCGCGGCCTGGCGAAAGCCGAAGCTTAACCCTCAACTCCTGCAGACTTCCCCAACCGTCAGGGCCTGCTTGTCATTTGCAATGTTATAATGTTACATTATGTAAGCAGGAAACGCCCCAAAACCAGGGTTTGTGGGATGAAAGTCGCTGCCGGATTGGTTCTCGCCGTGGTCATGGCCGCAGGATTGGGCACAGGGCTGGGCGGTGGGGTGGCCGCCGGACAGGCGACACCCGCGGCAGCTGCCGACCGGCAGATTGCTGTCGTTGCGGCGGAAAATTTCTACGGCGACATCGCTCGCCAGGTGGGCGGCGACCGTGTTGCGGTCGTCAGTATCATGAGCAACCCCGACCAGGATCCGCATCTGTTCGAAACGACGCCAGCCGTCGTGCGCCAGCTTGCCAACGCACAGGTCGTGATCCTCAATGGCGCCAACTACGATCCCTGGATGGACAAGCTTCTGAGTGCCGCGCCACGTCCGGGGCGCGTTGTCATTAACGCCGCGCAACTCAGCGGCCGGAAAGCGGGCGACAATCCGCATGTGTGGTACGACCCCGCGACCATGCCCGCGATGGCAACCGCGCTCGCCGGTGAATTGAGCAAGCTCGACAGCGCGCATGCCGCGGACTATGCCGCGCGGCTCAAGGCAACGCTCGCCTCGCTTGCGCGTATCACGCAGCGCATTGCCCAGTTAAAGGCCAAACATGCCGGAATTGCCGTGACCGCAACCGAGCCGGTCTTCGGCCTCATGGTCGACGCGCTCGGGCTCACAATGCGCAATCAGCGCTTTCAGCTTGCAATGATGAATGACACTGAACCGAGCGCGCGTGATGTCGCCGCGCTGGAGAGCGATCTGAAAGCGCACAAGGTCAAGGCCTTGATCTACAACAGCCAGGTCTCGGAAAAGCTGACCGAGCGCATGCGCGCAATCGCCGGTGCGGCGAAGGTCCCCGTGATCGCCGTCACCGAGACGATGCCGGCGAACATCTCGTTCCAGGACTGGGTGCTCGGCGAACTGGACGCGGTCGACAGGGCATTGAGCGGGCCGAACTCGTGACAGTGATCGAACTCGACCATGCCACGCTGCACGTCGGCGATCGCGCCGTCTTGTCGGATGTCACCTTCGCGATCGAAGGAGGCGAGTTCATCGGCGTCCTCGGCCCCAATGGCGCCGGCAAGACCACCTTGATGCGGGCCATTCTTGGCCTGCTTTCACCGAGCGAAGGCAGCATCAAGGTGTTCGGGCACAACCCGCGGCGCGGCAGCCCGGATATCGGCTACCTGCCCCAACTCCGCACGGTTCTGCCCGACCTGCGCGTGCGCGGACGTGACTTCATTGCAAGTTCGCTCCATGGCGAGCGTTGGGGCCTCCCGTCTTTCAGTGGCCACGACGGTGGCGCAATCGAGGAAACACTCGAGGCCGTCGGCGCCAGTGATCTGGCCGCCCGGCCGCTGTCCGATATGTCCGGCGGCGAACGCCAGAGGCTGTTGCTGGCGCAAGCCTTGATCGGACAACCCAAGCTCTTGCTGTTGGACGAGCCGCTGATCAGCCTCGACGCCCGCCACCAGGAAGTGGCAATCGAGGTGGTGCGCAAGGTCTGCCGCGAGCGCAAGATCACGGTGCTGTTCAGCGCGCATGAACTCAACCAGCTGCTCGGCACGCTCGACCGGGTGCTCTATCTCGGGAGCGGCCAGGCCGTGCTTGGCACCGTCGAGCAGGTGGTAACCGCCCCGGTCCTGTCGCGGCTCTACGGCACCGAGATCCATGTGGTGCGCGCCGATGGCCATATTTTCGTGATGTCGCGCGGCCGCGACGTCGAGCGCACCGATCACCTGCACGACCACCACGGCCATGACCACGAGCATGACCAGCACCATCATCACTGACATGTTTGAATACGAATTCATGATCAATGCATTCGGCGCCGCCGGCATTGTCGCCGTGGTGTCGGGCCTCGTCGGCTATTTCCTGGTGATGCGCGGACAGACTTTCGCAGGCCACGCGCTCTCACATATCGGCTTTGCCGGTGCCACCGGCGCCGGACTGATCGGGCTTGCGCCGCTCTGGGGCCTGCTCGGCTTCACATTGGCTGCCGGCATTGTGATGGGCGCACTCAGCGAGCGCATCAGCAACCGGGATATTGCCATCGGTGTGGTGCTGTCGCTGGCGCTCGGTTTTGGTCTTTTGTTCCTGCACTACTACACGTCATTCGCCACGCAGGCGACCGCGATTTTGTTTGGCAATGTGCTGGCGGTCGACCACACGATGATCATGACCCTGGCCGCGCTCGGGACAGTCACGCTGGCCGCGCTCGCGGCGATCATGCGCCCCCTCATATTTTCCAGTCTTCAGCCGGAATTGGCGGAAGCCAAGGGCGTGCCGCTGCGGTTCGTGTCGATCGCGTTCCTCGCACTCGTCGCGATTGCGGTGTCAGCCTGCGCGCAGATCGTCGGCGTGCTCCTGGTGTTCACACTGATGGTCGGGCCGCCGGCCGCAGCGCAGCGCGTCACGACCGGTCTGTGGAGTGGTCTTATTGTCTCTGCCGCACTTGCGCTCGCCGACGCGTGGCTCGGCCTCACGATGGCTTTCTACACCGATTGGCCGGTGAGCTTCTGCATCGCGTGTCTCAGCGCAATCGTTTATTTCATTTGCCTTGCGCTGCCGAGACGCGCGGCTCGCGCGCATGCCACAGCCTGAAACGCAAACGGCCCCGCCAAGACGGGGCCGCAGCGAACCTGGTTGAAAAGTGCCTTTTTACATTTTCGCGCCGTGTTCCTTGAAGAACTTCACCGCACCCGGATGCCACGGGATCGGCGAATTGGCCACCACCTGGTTCTCCACCGTGAAGCTCGAGGCATCCTTATGCACGGCGACGAGGTCGGCCTTCTTGTCGATGATCAGTTTGACGATGTTGTAGGCGTCGTCGTCGGACATCTTGTCGTTCGTGACCAGGATATTCCACACCGCGGAAACCTGATTGTCCTTGTCCTGGCCCGGATAGGTGCCGGCCTTGATGACGGCCGTTGAATAGAGGTTGTCGTACTTGGCGTTCATCTTGGCGACCACGTCAGAGTGGTCGATCATCTTGATCTTCGTACCCGGCGTGGCGGCCAGATCGGTGACGCCGGCTGTCGGCAAACCGCCGACCCAGAAGAACGCATCGATCTTGTGGTCCTTGATGGCGTTTACCGATTCCGCGACCGACAAGCGCTCGCGCTTCATATCCTTGTCCTTGTCGAGCCCGGCCGCCTCGATGACACGAAACGCCATCACCTCGGTGGCGCTGCCCGGCGCGCCGGTCGACACACGCTTGCCTTTGAGGTCGGCGAGCGTATTGACGCCGGTGCCTTCAATGGACACCACGTGCATAATATTTGGATAAAGCACCATCAAGGTCCGCAATGGCACCTTTGTGCCTTTGAACTTGTCGACGCCATTGAACGCATCGAGCGCCGCGTCGGCCATGGAGAAGGCGAGCTCGCTCTGTCCTGAATTGATCAGCTTGAGATTGTCGACTGATCCGCCGGTGACCTGCGCGGTCGCCTGCATGTTCGGAAAGGTCTTCGAGATCAGGTTCGCGAGCGCGCCGCCGATCGGATAGTAGACGCCACCTGTGCCGCCGGTGCCGATCGCGATCGCCCGTTGCTGGGCAACGGCGCCCCCTAAAGCAAGTGTCGCGGCTGTTACGGCCGCAACTGCCAGTGTGAATCCTCGTTTCATTATTTCCTCCCTACTTTTTCTTAGTGAGCTAAGGAACGCGTGCCGGCGCAGGTTGCCGGCTGAACCACTGCCATAATAGCAAGCCGGCGCCGAGCGCGAGCCCGAAAGGTGCAGGATGCGGAATGTCGAGCCCGGTGATGCTTTCCATCATGGCCTCCAGAAGGCTCGGGAACACCAGCAGCAGCCCGGTCAGCAGGAACAGGCCGCGCTCGGCCGGCGTCGTGCGGCGGATTGCCCAGTTCTGCGCTGCAACCGAGAGCGCACCCAGTCCGCAGCCGGTTACAGCCGTGATCCAGATGATGTCGTAGATCGATCCATCCTTCGGGATCTTCATCAATAGGCCGATGCCCAACGGATCGAGCACGAACACAAACGGCACGAGGAATGCAGGCAGCGTGTATTTCCACGCTTGCATCGTCGTGAGGTAGGGGTCGCCACCGGTGATTGCGGCAGCCGCGAAAGGAGACAGCGCGGTCGGCGGGGATACCTCGGACAGGACCGCATAATAGAAAATGAACATATGCGCGGCGTAGTCAGGCACGCCCAGCTTGATCAGCGCCGGCGCGGCGATCACCGCGCATATGATGTACGAGGCCGTGACCGGAACCGCGAGGCCGATGATCCAGACCACCAGCGAGGTGTAGATCGCGGTCATCAAAAGGCTGCCGCCCGCAAAATCGATAACGATGGCGGAGAATTTCAATCCAAGGCCGGTCAGCGTGACGACGCCCACGATAATGCCGGCCGCGGCACAGGTCGTCGCTGCGCTCAGAACTCCAATCGAGCCGTCAGCTAGCGCAGAGGTGAGCTTCTTGCTTGATGGTACGGCGCGCTGACCGGCAGGCGTCAGGCCGAGGATCGCCAACACGCCGATGATGATCAAAATCAACATCGGAAAATTCTGCTGGACCATGACCGCCGGCGCCGACATACCCACGCCCGGAATCACGCCGATCACCGCAGTGACGGCAAGGATGGCGAGTAACGGCATCAACAGCTGGCGCGGGCCTAACGCGGTTTCCGGCGCCAGCGCGCTCATCGTGAAAGCCAGCATGGTGGAATAGAAAACCGAGAGCATCGGCGAATAGCCGATCACCATGAATACGACGACGGCGACCAGCGACACGAAATGGAATCCGTAGCGCCGCACCATCTGCCCAATCGTCAGCTCCTGTTTGAACACGACCTCTTGCGCGCCGAAACGCATTGCATCGAGTTCGACCATGAACAGCAGCGACAGATAGTAAAGGCAGGTCGGGATGGTCGCCATCCAGATCACATCGAGATAACTGATCTTCAGAAACTCGGCGATGAGGAACGCCGCTGCCCCCAGCACGGGCGGCGAAATGATCGCGCCGAGCCCGCCCGCGGCGAGCAGCCCTCCCGCCGCGTCCTGCTGGAAGCCGGCCTTCTTGAGCATCGGCCACGCGACTGTGCCTATCATCACCGTGGTGGCGACTCCTGAGCCGGACGGCCCGCCGAGCAAAAACGACGATGCCACTACGGCGCGGCCGGCGCTCGATGGCTTGCCGCCCATGACAGCAAGCGAAAAATCAATGAAGAATTTTCCTGCACCCGAGTGCTGGAGGATAGCGCCGTAGATCGTGAACATGATGATCAGCGTTGCGGACACGTCGACGGCAACACCGAAGATACCCTCGAGCGTGATGAACAGGTGTCCGACCAGTCGCGCGACGTCAAAGCCGCGATGCGTCCATGGCGGCGGCAAATACGGGCCGAACATGGCGTAGGCAATAAAAAGGATGGCCACGATCGGCATGATCGGGCCCGTGGTGCGGCGCGCGGCTTCGAGCACCAGCACAATGAAGATGCCGCCAAGGATCACGTCCCAGCGATCAGGCACTGCGGCGCGGTCGAGGAAATCGTCACCGCCCGCAAGCGCGTAGATGATGATGCCGATGCCCGCCAGCGCCGGAATAATATCGAACCACTGCACGTGGTTGCGGAACCGCGACGCGAGCGGAAATAACAGGAAGCTCAGCAACAGCACGAAGGCGACGTGGATGTAGCGCAGTTCCTGCGTCGGTACGATGTCGTAGGCCGCGTAGAGGTGAAACAGCGTCATCGTGACGGCGATGCCGGTCACGGCAACGCCCACCCAGCCCGCGAGCCGGTTGGCGGCGCCTTCTTCCTGCTGGACGTATTCCTCCGCCTTGCGGAGTTGTTCTTCGGAAATGACCTGCGATTCAGCGCCGGCTTTGACTTCTTCCGCCATCGTTCCCTCACCCCGGTGGCGGTGTGACCCCGCCTTCCGGGCGGAAGGCTAGCATGGGCGGCAGCGGTGGGAATACCTGAGAAAGCGCCGCTTTACGGCCGCCCGAGCAGGATCGCGAGCGCGGCCGCCAGAAACGGCAGAGGCAGCGACACCATCGCGCGCAGCCACACCACGCGCGCCGGCATCAGCGGAACTTCCCAGATCAGCAGGCGATGGATGGCGTACAAAGCCCATGCAGTCGAATAGGCGATGACCTGCGGCGCGCCCGCTCCGCTTTTCAGTGCAGCAGCGCCGATCGAAAAACCGACCACGGGACCGCCGGGCGTCAACGCCCCGCCAATCGTCGCAATCATAACACCGAAGAAGCCCGAATCCGGGCCGAGCCAGGGCGCGATCCATTCATTCGGCAAAGCCTCGGCGAGAAACCCGGAGCCAACCACGCCAATGCCGATGCGCGGCAATAGAAGCAGGAATTCCATCGCGCCACCGCGCGCACCGTCCTTGAGCAACACTTGGCCGCGCATCGCGGCGATGAACGCCAAAGCTGCAACCACCAGCCATAGGAGGATATTGATGGCGAGCGTCATTGAGCGTCATCGCGATATTTAAACCCTGCGCGGACGGCGATCCGCGCCAGCACGCCGGCGACGATCGGCAGCGGCAGTGCTGCGATGATGCGCCAGAGCACGAATTCCGATCCGAAGAACGGCAATTCCCACACCAGCGCGCGGGTGTACCCGATAAGTGTCCAGCTCACGATGAAGGCGACAACCGCGCCGGCATCGGCCCCCATCACAAGGAAGGCGCCGGCCACCGGATAGATCGTGATCGGACCGCCCGGAAGCAGGAAGCCGAAAAAGGCGGCAATCAGCAGGCCTGAAAATCCCGATTCGTGTCCGACCCAGCGCGCCACCATTTCGCGCGGCAGCAGCAGTGTCACGAAAGCCCCGATCAGACACCCGGCCAGGACCTTGGGCAGCATTGCAGCGAACAAAGTCACGTCGCCGAGCAGGATGGCGAAAAAATGCTCGCGCCCGTCGCGCACGTAGACTGTGGTGGCGGCCGCAACGGCCATCCCCGCAATGACTGCGGTCGACCAGTCGAAGGCGCGGCGGCGGCGGCGGGGTGGAGCGGCGTGGGTCAAAGCGGCGCGAACACTAGTCGACTGCGTGTGAAATGTCTGCGGCGTCCCCGTTGACCCTGCCATGTGCCGCCGGTAGCTTCGGCCCGATGGGGATGGGGTCCCCCGATAACCGCCCGCAAGTCATGAGAGTTTGGGGCTGATGACTCCTACCGCGACACAAGGCGGTGGGACTCCGTTTGCCATAGGACGGTTTTTCATTGGCCCAACCTCGGGGATGAATGATGGGCTTTCTTATTGTGTTTATCGGCGGCGGCGTCGGTGCCGCACTCCGCCACGGCTTCAACCTTCTTTTCGCGCGGCTGCTGGGCACGGCATTCCCTTACGCGACACTGTTTGAAAATGTCTCCGGCTCGGTCGTGATGGGCTGCCTGGTGGCCTTTTTCGCGTTCAAGAGCGGCATCCCGCAACATTGGCAGCTCTTCCTCACCACCGGCATTCTCGGCGGCTACACGACCTTCTCGACCTTTTCGCTCGACGTCGCGTTGCTCTACGAACGCGGCGAAGCCGGGATGGCGGCTCTGTACGTGCTGCTGTCGGTTGCTTTGTCGATCGGTGGATTGTTCGCCGGCCTCGCGCTGGTGCGCAATTTCGTCTAGCGACGCAGGCCTCACTCCATCGGCCGCAAGCCGAGCTTGTCGAGCAATGCCATGTCGCGATCGCGGCCGGGATTGGGCGTTGTGAGCAGCTTCGGCCCGTAGAAGATCGAATTTGCGCCGGCGATAAAACACAAAGCCTGCGTTTCCTCGCTCATATCCTCACGACCGGCAGACAGCCGCACGACCGACGCCGGCATGCAGATGCGCGCCACCGCAATGGTGCGCACGAAATCGAATGCATCGAGTTTCGCTTTGCCCGCGAGCGGCGTGCCTTCTACCTGCACCAGCATGTTGATCGGAACGCTTTCCGGATGCACTGGCAGGCCCGCGAGCGTGGCGATCATGCCAATGCGGTCGTCGAGCCCCTCGCCCATACCAACGATGCCGCCGCAGCAGACGTGGATGCCCGCACTGCGTACGTATTCGAGCGTGTCGAGCCGATCCTGGTACGTGCGCGTGGTGATGATCTCGCCATAAAATTCCGGCGACGTATCGAGGTTATGGTTGTAGTAGTCGAGGCCGCAATCCTTCAGGCGCCGCGCCTGCTCGCCGGTCAGCATGCCGAGCGTCACGCAGGTTTCCATGCCGAGCGACTTCACGCCCTCCACCATGGCGCAGACTTTGTCGAGGTCGCGATCCTTCGGCGCGCGCCAGGCGGCACCCATGCAAAAGCGCGACGCCCCGCCAGCCTTGGCCGCACGCGCCTCAGCGAGCACGGCATCGATATCCATCAATTTCTCGGCTTTGACGCCGGTGTCAAATTTGGCCGACTGCGGACAATAGGCGCAGTCCTCCGGGCAGCCTCCCGTTTTGATCGACAGCAGCGTGGAAATCTGCACCTCGGCCGGGTCGAAATTCTCGCGGTGCACTGCCGCCGCGCGAAACATCAGCTCCGGAAACGGCAGTGCAAACAGCGCCCGCACTTCCTCGCGCGTCCAGTCGTGGCGAAGCAGGTCCAAGGGCCGGCGCGGCGATGTGTCGTGAGCGAGCGACATTTCCTGATCTCAACAAGTGGCCCGGCAACGCGAGGGTTTCGCTATCCTATACCGCAGCCTCATAAGGGCCAAAGCCCAATTGCGCAATGATTTCATCGCATTGAGCACTTTGTCCGGAAGTGCTAGCCTGGCGGCGGGTAAGACAGTCCGGGGTATAGCGATGCGACAAGCAGCAATCGGCGTCATTTTACTGGCGCTGCTGGCAGTGCCGGCTTCCGCGCAAGAAAAACGCGAGGTCACGGCTGAGGAAATCCTGAAGAAAAAGGACTCCGATGCCGTCGACAAGCAGTACGACTCCACGATGAAACGCCTGAAGCAGGATGGCACAACAACGGTGCGCACGGATCCATGGGCAAACATGCGCGGGCCCGCGACAAACGACAATAAGCGTTAGGCGGCCGCCCGCATGAATCGCGAGCGCATGATCAGATTTGCGGCTGTGCTGGTCGGTGCCGCCGTGCTGCTGGTGCTGGAGCAGCAACTCGGCGCGAAATTGTACGTCGCCATACCGGGCGGGATTATTGCCTACGTAATCACGCTGGTGGCGCTCGGCCTTATATTCGGCGGCAGCAAGCAGGCGAAATAGCCATCACCACCAATGGCGTCGGTGCCAGCCCCCGTAAGGCCGATAGTAAGGCCCACCGTAGTAAACGACCGCCGGCGGATCGTAATAGACCGGGCCATCAACAACCTCAGGACCTTCAACCACCTGCTCGCCGCGCGGTGCTTGCCGATAGGCCGGACCGTTCGCGGCGGCACGCTGTTGGGGCACGCGGCCGCTCATGTCGAGCGCTGTCTGGATTGCGAAACCCTTCTTGTCCTGCCAGGTGATCTCGCACCAGCCTTCGTCGCAGCCGCCGGTGTCGACCAGGCTGCCGCCGGGAATCTTGGCGACGATCTCGCTGCCGGTGCCAGGTGCTGCGCGTAAATTGACGGTTGAAGCGATGTAAGCCGGTTTGGCCATTGCCGGTATCGCAACGCAGGCGATGGCGAGCCCTAGAATATGCGACGCAATTTTCATGGCATTACCCTCCGTCCACTCGCCTTCGCATCCCGCCGAAGGCACCGAACTCTCCGCCGCGAAAACGGCGGGAAATAGGCAAGAAAATTACAGGCCTGCAATCTGGCAACCAATGCCTTCCCCTCTTTCGGTATCGGATTTCCAAGCAAAGACGCGGACTTGGGCCGGTTTGAGCCGTTACGTCGCGCTCAGCAAATCGATGCGCCGGTTTGCGCGTCCCAGGCGCCGCGCCAGGAGACCGGCAAGATTGCGCATGATGCGCTGACCCATTTTCGGGTTACATCTCGCAAAATCCGTAAAATCGTTCGAGCGGAAGTTCTACGCATTTTATTGCCGTGTCCGCCCAGACATTGGCGCCGCGATGGCTCTCCACCAAAGCCATTTCGCCAAACGCCATTCCGGGCACCAATGTCGCCAGCCGCACGCCGTCGGCAAGCTTCACGCTGACCATTCCACTCAAAAGAAAGAATATCGACGTCGATGAATTGCCGCCGGCGATGATTCGTTCGCCGGCTTTGAAATTCTGAACCGTGCACAGCCGGACGATCTCTTCGACCAGTTCCGCCGGCATGTCCTGCAGCAATTCCTGCTCGGTGAGAGGAACAGAATCCATCAGATGGGTGAAGCCGCCGAAGCGGTAAATAACTTGGTCTTCGGCCCATTCAATCGCCTCGTCGAGCCTGACGAAATGGCGCAACTGGCTGCCTTCTCCAAGATGAGCGGCCAGCGCTGTCCAATTGCGCGAGCCTCGCTCCAGACCCGACAGAACCGGCATGATGCCGAGCGCCGATAGCTTGCCGAGCTGGTCGGACAGCAGCTTGGCAGCACCATTGCTGATTTGCGGAACACGGCTGAAATCAAGAATGAGAACCAGGGGCGATAATCCGTTCTCGACACGACGCGCGATAAAGTCGGCATTCGCGAAGGTAATCGTTCCGGTAAGTTCAATGACCCGCATCGCATTCATGTGCGCGTCGATCAGTTTCTGTTCGTGCGGCTGGCGGCCGCGTGGGGAACTGCGCTCAAAATCATAATCGGCCACGATGCAGGTCCGGACATCGCTGGTGCGATTGAGCATGTGCAGCTCGAACTGCGCGGAGACAGCCTCGCAGACCTTCAAACCGCGAACACTGTTTCCGTGTTCGTCGAGGCTCGGTGAAAAGGATCCAAGCCCGAACTGCGATGGAAATGCGGCGAGAATGCCGCCGCCAACGCCGCTCTTGGCGGGAAATCCGACGCGGTAGATCCACTCCCCGGCGAAGTCATACATGCCCGAGCTCGTCATGACCGAAAGCGTGCGCGAAATCGCATAAGGGCCGATCACACGCTCTCCGGTCACCGGATTGACGCCCCCATTGCCGAGCGTGGCTGCCATCAGGGCAAGATCACGCGCGGTCACGAGCACCGAGCACTGCCGAAAATACACATCGAGGACCGCGTCGACATTGCCTTTGATGATGCCGTAATTGTGCAGAAGATAGGCGATCGCCCGATTACGGTCGCCGGTCAGGCGCTCGGAGGCAAAAACCCGCTCATCGATGGTGAGGGCGCGTCCGGCGAGCCGGCTGAGCACGTCACGAATACGCTCCGTGGCGTTTTCGCCGTCAGCTTCGTAAAGCAACCCCGAGCACGCAATCGCGCCGGAATTCACCATGGGATTGAATGGGCGATTGTCTGATCGTAGCCGGATGGAATTAAACGCGTCCCCGCTCGGCTCGACGCCAACCTTGGCTTCGACACGCTCGGCACCCAGCAGGTCAAGCGCGAGCGCAAATACGAAGGCTTTGGAGATCGATTGAATTGTAAACGGGACGGCCGTATCGCCGGTTTCGTAGACATGGCCATCCATGGTCGCGAGCGCGATGCCGAAGTGGCGCGGATCGGCCTTTTGCAGCTCTGGGATGTAGTCCGCGACCGCACCGCCCTCCTCGTGCACGAGCGCCGCGTGGGTGCTGGCGAGAAAATCCGCGAGCGGGTTGGACACGGTTGGTGCGACCGTTTGGCGCGGCAGTATATTTTGTTGGATATTCATCACGCCACGTCCCCCAAATCCGACAGTTCTGACTGGTTTCTATGCAAGAGTCGGACCGCAACGCCCATCTGGACTGAATTTGGCCATGCCCAAAACGCCGATGGCCGGGACGAGCCCGGCCAAGACGTAGTCCCAGATGCGTCCAGACGGTCCCTACTCCGCCGCTTCCATTCGCGGCTTGGCCGCTTCCACCTTGGCGGCGCAGAACTTGAATTCGGGAATCTTGCCAAACGGATCGAGCGCGGGATTGGTGAGGATATTCGCCGCTGCTTCCACGAAAGCAAACGGGATAAACACAACGCCATCGGGGATGGCGTCGTCCTGGCGCGAATTGAGTTCGACCTCGCCGCGCCGTGTCGTCACCTTCACCATGTCGCCCGGCTTGATACCAAGTTTGGCGAATGTGCCACGCGAGAGCGAAGCGACGGCCGCGGGCTCCAATGCATCGAGAACCGTCGCGCGCCGCGTCATGGCGCCCGTGTGCCAATGCTCGAGCTGGCGGCCGGTCGTGAGGATAAACGGATAGTCGTGATCCGGTGTCTCGTTCGGCGGCAGCAGCTTCGCCGCCACCAGCTTGCCCATGCCATTCGGCCGCGGAAAGCCCTTGTCGAACACCACATCGCGGCCGGGCACGTCGGGACCATCGACCGGATAAGTGACGTGATCCTCACGCTCGACGCGGTCCCAGGTGATGTTGTCGAGCGCCGGCATCAGCCGCGCCATCTCCTCGAACACTTCACTGACGTGTTTGTAGTTCCACTTTTCGCCCATGCGCTGGGCGAGATCCTGGATAATCCAGAGATCCTGACGCGCATCGCCGGGCAGCGGCAGTGCCGTGCGGCCCATCTGCACCTGGCGATTGGTATTGGTGACGGTGCCATCTTTTTCAGGCCAGGCCGAAGCCGGCAGGACGACGTCGGCATAGGACGCGGTCTCCGTCAGGAAGAGATCCTGCACCACCAGGTGTTCGAGATGCGCGAGCGCACCGCGCGCGTGGTTGAGATCGGGATCCGACATCGCGGGATTTTCGCCCATGATGTACATGCCCTTGATCTCGTCGTTGTGGACGGCATCCATGATCTCGACGACGGTCTTGCCGCGCTTGGGGTCGAGCTTCTTGCCCCAGGCCTTTTCATATTTCGCGATCATCTCCGGATTTTCCACCGACTTATAATCGGGGAAGAACATCGGGATCAGGCCGGCGTCGGAGGCGCCTTGCACATTGTTCTGTCCGCGCAGCGGATGCAGGCCGGTGCCCGGCCGGCCAACCTGGCCGCAGATCAGCGACAGCGCGATCAGGCAGCGCGCATTATCCGTGCCGTGGGTGTGTTGCGACACGCCCATGCCCCAGAAAATGATCGCATTCTCCGCGCGCGCAAAGCCGCGCGCCACTTCGCGCAGCGTGTCGGCGGGAATGCCGCAGATCGGCGCCATCTCTTCCGGCGTGAAGTCCTTCACGTGGTCGGCGAGCTGTTCGAAGCCCTCCACATAAGTCTGCACGTATTGCTGGTCGTAAAGCTTTTCGCCGATGATGACGTTGAGCATGCCGTTGAGCATGGCGACGTCGGCACCGTTCTTGAATTGCATCATGCGCCAGGCATGACGCTTGAGCGCCTGCCCGCGCGGATCCATCACCACCAGCTTGGCGCCACGCTTCGCCGCCTGCTTGAAGAAGGTAGCCGCGACCGGATGATTCTCTGTGGGGTTGGCGCCGATCACGATGATGAAGTCGGAATTCTTGCACTCGTTGAAGGTCGCGGTCACCGCGGCAGAGCCGACGCCTTCGAGAAGGGCAGCGACCGAGGACGCGTGGCAAAGCCGCGTGCAGTGGTCGACATTGTTTGAGCCAAAGCCGGTACGCACCAGCTTCTGGAACAGATAAGCCTCCTCGTTCGAGCCCTTGGCCGACCCGAAGCCGGCGAGAGCCCGCGGACCGTCGCGGTCGCGGATTTTCTTGAGGCCCGAGGCAGCGCGTTCCATCGCCTCTTCCCAGGTGGCCTCGCGGAAATGCGTCCACGGGTTTGACGGATCGACCAGATCGTCGGCGGCTTTCTTGACGCCGTCCTTGCGGATCATCGGCTTGGTCAAGCGCTGCGGATTGCTGACGTAGTCGAAGCCAAAACGGCCCTTAACGCACAGGCGATTCTGATTGGCCGGGCCGTCCCGGCCGGTGACGTAAAGAAGCTTGTCGTTCTTGATCTTGTAAGTGAGCTGGCAGCCGACTCCGCAATACGGACAGACTGAGTTCACCTCGCGATCGGCGAATTCCGTGCGGACATTCTTTTCGTTGACCAGGGTCGCCGGCATCAGCGCGCCGGTTGGACAGGCCTGGACGCATTCGCCGCACGCCACGCACGTGGAATTGCCCATCGGGTCGTCGAAATCAAAGACGATCTTTTCGCCGTGACCGCGGCCGGCCATGCCGATCACGTCATTGACCTGCACTTCACGGCAGGCCCGGACGCAGAGATTGCACTGGATACAGGCGTCGAGATTGACCGCCATCGCCGGGTGGCTGCGGTCGGGCGCGGGCTTGCCGTGCGTCGGGAAACGGCTGGTGCCGATGTGCATACGATCGGCCCATTCCCAGAACTTCGATTGCGGGTCGTGCGCGGCGGTCTTGCGATCCGGCTGATCGGAAATGAGCAGCTCGAACACCATCTGCCGCGCGGTCTTGGCGCGGTCCGATGTGGCCTTCACTTTCATGCCCTCGGCCGGCTTGCGGATGCAGCTTGCCGCCAGCACGCGTTCGCCTTCGATTTCCACCATGCAGGCGCGGCAATTGCCGTCAGCGCGGTAGCCGGGCTCGGGCGAATAACACAGATGCGGAATATCGGTGCCGAGGCGTTTCGCCACCTGCCAGATGGTTTCGCCCTCCAGCGCCTCGACTTCCTTGCCATCGAGGATGAATTTTACGCTCTTGGCTTTGCCGTTACCTGCGCTCATTGTTTTCGCCTTTCGCCGTCACCAGCTTCCAAGCGGTTTCGACAATTCATCCGGAAAATATTTTAGCACGCATAGCAGCGGATTCGGCGCCGCCTGCCCAAGGCCGCAGATCGAGGCATCGCGCATCGCGGTCGAGAGTTCTTCCAACAGCTTTACGTCCCAGGGGCCTTTGGCCATCAACTTGGCCGCCTTTTCCGTGCCCGCACGGCAAGGCGTGCATTGCCCGCAACTTTCGTCCTCGAAGAACTTCATCAGATTCAGGGCCGCAGCCTTGATGTCGTCCTTGTCGGACAGAATGACAACCGCATGCGACCCGACGAAGCAGCCATATTTTTCCAGGGTTCCGAAATCGAGCGGAATGTCGGCCATAGAAGCGGGAAGAATGCCGCCAGATGGCCCGCCCGGCAGATAGGCTTTAAAAACATGGCCATCCTGCATACCGCCGCAGAACTCGTCGACCAGCTCCTGCATGGTGATGCCGGCGGGCGCGAGCTTCACGCCGGGGTTCTTCACGCGCCCCGACACGGAGAAGCTGCGGAAGCCTTTTCGTTCATGGCGGCCTTGCGAGGTCATCCACTCGGCGCCCTTCTCGATGATGTCGCGGATCCAGAACATTGTCTCGACGTTCTGTTCGAGCGTCGGACGGCCGAACAGACCGACCTGTGCAACATAGGGCGGACGATGGCGCGGCAGGCCGCGTTTGCCCTCGATCGACTCGATCATCGCCGACTCTTCGCCGCAGATATAGGCACCGGCGCCGCGGCGCAGATGCAGCTTCGTGTGCGGCGACAAGCCGGCTTTTTCGACTTTCTCGATCTCGTCGAGCAGCATCAGCCGCAGTTCGGGATATTCATCGCGAATGTAAATGTAAGTATCGGGCGCCTCGACGACCCAGGCGGCAATCAACACACCTTCGATGAATCGATGCGGATCGCGTTCGAGATAGTAGCGGTCCTTGAAGGTGCCGGGCTCACCTTCGTCGGCGTTGACCGCAAACAGGCGCGGTGCGGGCTCGGCACGTACCAATGACCATTTGCGGCCGGTCGGAAATCCCGCACCGCCGAGACCGCGTAGTCCGGCATCGCTGACGATCTTGATCAGATCGTCACGCGTGCGTTTGTCCGTGAGGCAGGATTTCAGCAGCGCATAACCGCCGTCTTTTTGGTAGGCGGCGAAATCGGCGCCCGGCGTCCACACGTGCGCGTGCGGTTTTGCTTTCACCGCGGCGGCGACATTGTCGGGCGTCGCCTTGAAGGTCTGCACATGGCCGACGGCAGCGACCGGCGCACGGTCGCAGGCGCCCATGCAAGGCGCGCGCACCACGCGAACATCACGTCCAAGCTTGCCAGGCAAATCCTTCAGCAATTTTTCGGCGCCCGCCATCGCGCACGACAGTGAATCGCAGACGCGAACGGTAACAGGAGGCGGCGGCATCTCGCCTTCCTTCACGACGTCGAAATGCGCGTAGAAGGTCGCGACTTCATAAACTTCGGTCAGCGCCATCTTCATTTCGGCGGCAAGCGCGGCGAGATGGGGCGCGGAGATGTAGCCGTATTGATCCTGAATGAGATGCAGATGTTCGATCAGCAGGTCGCGCCGGCGCGGCCGGTCGGTGAGCAGCGATCGGATTTCGATCAGCGCCTGCGGATCGACCTGGCGCCCCTTGGGTGTGCGCGGCGGACGGCGTCGACCGGCACGGGCGCCCGCCGGAACCGCGGGGGCTCCTTGTTCTGTGACGCTCATCTCTTCTCCCTCTGAACTTTAGAAAAACGCTTCTGAATCCCCCTAAGCAAGCCCTAGCCGCAAATGAGGCGATAGACGTTTTCTATTAATACGCTCGTTGCGCTTGTAATTTCCGATGATGCTGCCTTAATTGGCGTTCCAAATAGCGGCTTTGTTTCCGCTATCAGGGGCAATCCGGAAACGCGTCATATCCGCACAGATCGGGCGACATCTTGCTGGAAAAACTGGAATTCCTCCTCGCCTTGGCCCGCGAGAAGCACTTTGGCCGGGCGGCCGAAGCTCTGCGGGGTCACCCAGCCGACCCTGTCGGCTGGGGTGAAGCAGCTCGAGGAAACCTTCGGCGTCTTGCTGGTCAACCGCGGTTCCCGTTTCCAGGGCTTTACCGCTGAAGGCGAGCGTGTGCTCGAATGGGCGCGCCGTATCGTCGGCGACACCCGCGCCATGCGCCAGGAGGTGCATGCACTCCGTCACGGATTGGCCGGTCGGCTACGCCTCGCCGCGATCCCGACCGCCCTCGCGATGGTGGAAACCTTGACCACGCCATTTCGCGCGCGGCATCCGGACGTCCAGTTCACAGTCTTGTCGCGTACGTCGATCGAAATTCTCACGCATCTGGAAAATCTCGAGATCGACGCCGGACTCACTTATCTCGACAACGAGCCGCTCGGCCGCGTGACGGCAATCCCCCTCTATCGGGAGCGCTATCGTCTGTTGGTCGCAGCTGACGCTCCGCTCGGAGATCGCGAGTCAGTCACCTGGTCCGAGGTCGCGCAGGTGCCGCTATGTCTGCTCACTCCGGACATGCAGAACCGGCGCATCATCGAGCGGCTGCTGCGCGAGACCGGCATTGATCCGCATATCACGCTCGAATCGGATTTAATGATCCTGTTGTATTCGCATGTCCGCACGGGCCGCTGGGCCAGCGTCATGCCGGCACGGCTCGCCGCATCGCTCGGCCTGACTGATGTTTTGCGATCGATCCCGATTGTCGGGCCGGAAGCATCGCACACCATCGGCCTGGTGGCGCCGGCGCGTGAGCCGATGACAACTCTCACGGCAGCTCTCGTTGCTGAAGCGCGTCGCGTTGCGCCATTATTGTCGGATTGAATTTGTACTAGTCTTTAGTCGCATGCGTAAAGCGACAAGCAGCATGTGTAATGCGACAAAAAACTAATCGTACGCAATGATCTGAATCAGCATAGTGCTTCGCTATTGCGAAATTGAAGTTTTCTATCGCCCCATAAATCTTTCGCCGTTGATCTTCCTCCAGTGGCTGCGACACTCGCGCGCACCAAAAACGCGCCGCGAAGGCGCAGATTTCACGGGGGAGACGTATGACCACAGCCGATCAAACGCTGACAGGTATTGGCGGTACTTCGGGCATCCTGGATCGCGAGCACATCATCGCCAAGGCCGGGTTCAATCGCTGGCTGGTTCCACCGGCCGCGCTCTGCATCCATCTCTGTATCGGCATGGCGTACGGCTTCAGCGTGTTCTGGCTGCCATTGTCACGCGCAATCGGATTGACGGCATCGAAGTCGTGCCCGGATATGTCAATCTTCAGCGAATTGGTCACAACGACATGCGATTGGCGTGTCGCCAGCCTGGGCTGGATGTACACGCTGTTCTTCGTGTTTCTCGGAATTTCTGCCGCAATGTTCGGCGGGTGGGTCGAACGTTCCGGCCCGCGCAAGGCCGGCGTCGCCGCTGCTGTGCTGTGGTGCGGCGGTCTCGTGCTCGGCGCCATCGGCGTCATCACACATCAACTCTGGATTCTTTGGCTCGGGTCCGGCGTGATCGGTGGCCTGGGCCTCGGCCTCGGCTACATCTCACCGGTGTCGACGCTGGTGAAATGGTTTCCCGACCGGCGCGGCATGGCAACCGGCATGGCCATCATGGGCTTCGGCGGCGGCGCCATGATCGGCGCACCTTTGGCGAACATTCTGCTGAACTACTTCAAGACGCCATCCGATGTCGGCGTCTGGCAGACCTTCCTAGCAATGGGCGCTATCTACTTCGTGTTCATGCTGATCGGTGCGTTCCGCTATCGCATTCCGCCGGCCGGCTGGCGTCCAGACGGCTGGACCCCACCGTCCAAGGCGAACGCGATGATCTCGCAGCACAACGTCCACCTGAAGGACGCGCACAAGACGCCGCAATTCTGGTTGATCTGGTGGGTGCTGACACTGAACGTCTCGGCCGGCATCGGCGTGATCGGCATGGCTTCACCGATGTTGCAGGAAATCTTCGCCGGCAAGCTGATCGGCTTGCCGAACGTCGGGTTCAACGCGCTCGACGCCAGTCAGAAAGTGGTCATTGCAGGAATCGCAGCCGGCTTTGCTGGGCTACTGTCGCTGTTCAACATCGGCGGACGGTTCTTCTGGGCTTCGCTGTCCGACTACATCGGGCGTAAGAACACCTACTACACGTTCTTCGTGCTCGGCATCATTTGCTATCTGCTGATGCCGTGGTCGGCGGGCATTGGCTCGAAGGCAATCTTTGTCGGTGCCGTCTGCATCATTCTGTCGATGTACGGCGGCGGTTTCGCCACTGTGCCGGCCTATCTCGCCGACATGTTCGGCACCCAGTTCGTGGGCGCTATCCATGGACGGCTGCTCACCGCCTGGTCAACCGCCGGCATCATCGGCCCGGTGGTGGTCAACTACATCCGCGAAGCCCAGCTCGCGGCCGGCGTGCCGCGCGACCACCTCTACGACTACACGCTCTATATCCTGGCCGGCATGCTGGTGATCGGCCTGATCTGCAACTACCTGATCAAGCCGGTGGACCCGAAGTGGTACATGAGCGCCGACGAGGTCGCGAAACTACAGGCCGCAAGCGTGAAGGGGGCGGCTTCGACAGGGTCGCACGGGATCGGGTTCGGCGGATTGGATGCGAAATCGGCGCTGTTCTGGGCTTTCGTGGGCGTCCCACTGGCCTGGGGCGTGTGGATCACGCTGATCAGCGCTGCCAAGATTTTCTGATCGCATAATTCTGACGCCGCGGAACGACTATTGTCGTTCCGCGGTGTCCATCGCTTCATTCGTTCGCGCGAAATTCAATGGGGGAAGTCCATGTTTTGCACTCGTGTTTCCGTTACGGCCGCAGCCTTGATCTCGGCCATGATCGTGACAGCAGCTGCTCAGTCGCCAATGTCGGCGCCGGCCGCGCCTGCGCCAAAAGAATCAAAGATGAAGCTGACAAAGCAGAAGCTCAGCGAGATGCGCACCAAATGGAAGGCCAACAAACCGAAACTGAAAGCCTGCCAAACAGACGCCCGCAAGAAGGGGCTGGACGGCGATGACCGCTGGTTCTTCATCGAGGAGTGCATGAACAAGTCGTGATCGGCAGCGAACCCCGGTCATTGCAGTTTTCCTGCGGCGTCGTCCGTGAGTCGCCGCGCCAGGTGATTTATGCGATCCGCGTGCATGAGGTCATTCTCGAACTGCACGAACTCGAGAACATCGCCGCGCGCATGCGGGAGCGCCTGGCGCATCGCGGAGAATCGTCAGCCGACGTGGTGATGGTGCAAGGCGACACAAAGGAAACCTTGCGATTGTTCGGCATGCCCTACTCAGTGAATCGCGTCCGCGCTGCCATGTTCAGCGCGGCAATCCGCTGGACGCCGATCGAACTCGACTAGCCGATATCTATAGGGGTGCGAGGGTCGGTGATGGCACTTCGACAATGTCAGCGTCGTCGCCCGCCGCTTGTGCGAGCTCCTGCGCGGAGGGGGCCTTTCGCTTCGCACCCTGCTGCGACCGTTGCTTCATGCGCCGCTCGTAAAAATTGACGATGTTGCGGGCGGTTTCCTTGCTGAGCTTTCGGTAGCGCTCAAAAGCCTCGGTGATCTCGTCGGGCTGCAGGCTGCGGTTGGCAACGTACATGACCAGCAGTTCGCGCGCCGTCGTCCAGGAACAGCCCGCGGCCTTGGCGAGCAGGAGCACCATGTCTTCGCCCTCGTCGAGGAGCGCGCGTTCCACCAGATCGATCGGGAATACGCCAAGCCGGGCGAGCGCCACCGCCGTCTTTTCGAAATCCTGCGCATGCGCCGGACCGTGAACGCTGGCCTCCGTGATCGGCCGCACGTTGAAACGCCGTTTGGCTTCGCGCACGGCGGCAGTATGCGCACGCGAACTCTTACGGACCTCCTGCTGCATTTCCGTGGCAACGTCGTCGACGGAATCGCGAATGGCGGCGGCCATTCTCGGGTTGGCGGCCTCGAGCTTGGCGCGGACGTTGGATGATGCCGCTTCCAGCAACTTGAGGAAATATTGGCGCGGAATGTCGCTGCGCTCTCCGAGAGCCAACGTCAGCTTGCGATCATAGCGCGCGCGGGTCGTCAGCTTACCGTAGCCGGCAAGCGAAAAGCGCGCGCCTTTGTTTTTGACGACCCGGTGAACGACCCGTTGATCGCCGCGCTCGACAAGGACGTCAGTGACCACCTCGCTCAATTTAAGGCGCTGCGCGATCGAAAACAGATGGTCCTGGCTCTTGGTCGCGGCGTTTTCGACGAGGTCGTCATCCGTCAGCTGCTGCGAATGAACCAGCACCGGTCCCGCGACCTCGATGGCATCGTCGAATGCCAGCGAACGAATTATCTTCGGCGGAGCGCTTTCCATATTTGCGAGATGCTCGGCAAGCTTTGCGCGCGCCTTGACCTCGATGTCGGCGGAGAGCTGCTCGAGCACGTCATCGAACAGCGCGATCTGGTCGTGCGAATAGCTGCGCGAACCCGCCGCAAACAAATCGGCGATGCGCTGCAGGATCCTCAGGCGTTGGTCGACGCTGCCGATCGACGCTGACGCGATCAGCTCATCGAGCACCGAGCGGCTTTGCGCCAGTGCATTGGAATTCTGTGATGCGGCGGTGGCTGGCATGGGCACTGCTGGTTAACCGGTGGTTACTGCTCGCCTGGCGGCCTCGCGGGGAATTCCGCACGACCGTAGCGGGTAGCAACCTACCGGAAACTTCCGAAAACTCGCTCTACAAGCACCATGCAAAAGTGCAAAAAATTTTAGGGAATTTGCCTGCCGCAGCGCCGGCATAAATGACGAAAGGCCCGCTATTGGCGGGCCTTTGTCATCCATTGAGACGTGGCAGAAAGTCTTAAAACAATCCGACGATCTGGCCTTGCGCGTTGACGTCAATCGAGTCGGCCGATGGCACCTTGGGCAGACCGGGCATGGTCATGATCTCACCGCAGATCGCCACGACGAACTCGGCGCCGGCCGACAGCCGCACTTCGCGCACGTTGATGGTGTGGTCAGCCGGCGCGCCCTTGGCGTCCGGATTGGTCGAGAATGAATATTGGGTCTTGGCGACGCAGATCGGCAATTTGCCGTAACCCATTTCCTCCCAGGTCTTGAGCTGGTCTTTGACCGACTTGTCGGCAGTCGCGTTCTTGGCGCGGTAGATTTCGCGCGCGATCGTCTCGATCTTTTCAAACAGCGGCATTTCGTCAGGATAGAGAAACTTGAGTTTGCTTTTGCCGTCTTCAATGACCTTGACCACCGCCTTGGCAACATCGGCCGCGCCCGCCCCGCCCATGGCCCAGTGATCGGCCATCAGCGCCTCGACGCCAAGCGCCTTGCATTTCTCTTTCACGAGCGCGATTTCGGCATCGGTATCGGCGGAGAAGCGGTTGATCGACACCACCACCGGCAGGCCGAATTTCTTGACGTTCTCCACATGACGCTGAAGGTTGGCCATGCCGGCTTCGAGCGCCTTCAGGTTCTCCGACTTGAGGTCTTCCTTCTTGACACCACCGTGCATCTTGAGCGCGCGGATGGTCGCAACCAGCACCACGCAATCGGGCGTGAGGCCGGCCTTGCGGCACTTGATGTCGATGAATTTCTCGCCGCCAAGGTCGGCGCCGAAGCCTGCTTCCGTCACCACGTAGTCCGCGAGCTTGAGCGCGGTCGTGGTCGCGAGCACGGAGTTGCAGCCATGCGCGATGTTGGCGAAGGGGCCGCCATGGATGAAGGCCGGCGTGCCTTCCAGCGTCTGCACCAGATTGGGCGACAGCGCCTCCTTGAGCAACACGGTCATGGCACCATGACCCTTTAGATCACGTGCACGCACCGGCTTCCTGTCGCGCGTATAAGCAACAATGATATTGCCGAGGCGCTCCTTGAGGTCGTCGAGATTCTTGGCGAGGCAGAAAATCGCCATCACTTCAGAGGCAACGGTGATATCGAAGCCGGCTTCGCGCGGATAGCCGTTGGCAACGCCACCAAGCGAACAGACGATCTCGCGCAGCGCACGATCGTTCATGTCCATAACCCGGCGCCATACGACGCGGCGCGAGTCGATGCCGAGTGAATTGCCCCAATAGATATGGTTGTCGATCAGCGCCGAAAGCAGGTTGTGCGCCGACGTAATGGCGTGAAAATCGCCAGTGAAATGAAGATTGATGTCTTCCATCGGCACGACCTGGGCATAGCCGCCGCCGGCGGCGCCGCCCTTCATGCCGAATGATGGCCCAAGGCTCGGCTCGCGCAGGCACAGCATCGCTTTTTTGCCGATGTGATTGAGCGCATCGGTCAGGCCCACGGTGGTGGTCGTTTTGCCCTCACCCGCCGGCGTCGGCGTGATCGCGGTGACGAGGATCAGCTTGCCGTTCGGCTTGCTTTGCAGAGACTTGATGTAGTCCATCGACACCTTGGCCTTGTAGTGGCCGTAGGGGTCCAGGTTCTCGGCGGCGATGCCGAGCTTTTCCTTGGCGACGTCGAGGATCGGCCGTTTCTTGGCCGCCTGGGAAATTTCGATGTCGGACTTCGGACTTTGATGCTGCGAGGCGGGCATGGGAGTTTTTCCGTTATTTGAAATGAAGGCTAACCAAACTTCGCCCCGGCGGCGAGTTTGGCGGTGGCGATAAATTCAGCAGCGTCGATTTTCTTGCCGCCGTCGGGCTGAACACGGGTGATCTTGAAGCGCCCGTCGGCGCAGACCACGGTGAAACTGTCGGCATCGGTCGCGACCACTTCGCCGAGCTTGCCGGCGATGCCTTTCGGGTCTTTCGCCGGCAGCGGCTTCGCGTCGAAGATCTTCAGCGTCTTGCCGTCGAACGTGGTCCATGCACCCGGCGCCGGATTGCAGCCGCGGATCAGGCGATCGATCTGCTCCCAGGGCTTGCCCCAGTCGATTTTCGCGTTGCCCGGGCCGCAGCGGCCTTCATAGGTCGCCTTCGATTCGTCCTGCTTGATGCGTGGCGCCTTGCCGGCTTTCACCAGGTCAACACCTTCCAGCATCGCTTCGACGCCCATCGGGAACAAGCGGTCGAAATAGACAGTGCCGAGCGTGTCGGTGGCGGAGATCGGTGTTTTCCGCGTCACCAGGATGTCCCCGGTATCGAGGCCGTTGTCGGGCCAGAAGATCGACAGGCCAGCTTCCTTCTCGCCCTTGATGATCTGCCAATTGATGGCGGAAGCGCCGCGATAGGCCGGCAGGAGCGACGGATGGTACTGGATCGAGCCGTGGGTCGGAATGTTGAGAAAGTCCTCGGGGACGAACAGCGTCACGAAGGCCATCACTTGCAGGTCGGGCTTGAGCGCCTTGAATTCTTCCCAGACCTTCGGGTCCTTGTAGGACGCTGGCTGGTAGACCGGCAGCTTGGCGGCGACGGCGGCTTCCTTGAGCGGATCGGCCTTGGCGCCTTCCTTTTCCGGGGCGACATAGACCGCAATCACATTCTCACCGCGCTTGAGCAGCGCCTCGAGCACGGCCTTGCCGAAGGCCTGCTGCCCGTGAACAACGATACGCATAGTCAATTCCCTCCCCAACTTGTCATCGCCGGGCCTGTCCCGGCGATCCCGATTACTCGGGCACTGCGTCCCCAATCGGGATGCCCGGGACGAGCCCGGGCATGACAGAGACTACGCCGCCTTTTCTTCCTTCTTCGGCGCGCTCAGAGCGCCGGAGTTTTTGATTTCGTTGACCTCCGCGGCCTTGAAGCCGAGCACGTCTGTGAGGATTTCGTCCGTGTGCTCGCCCAGGAGCGGCGACCGTTTCACCTCGGAAATCGAATCCGACATCTTGATCGGGTTGCCGACACTCAGATATTTGCCGCGGGTCGGATGATCGACCTCGACGACCGTGCCGGTTTTGCGCAGCGACGGCTCCTCGGCGATTTCCTTCAGCGACAGGATCGGGCCGACCGGGATATCGACCGCGTTGCACTTCTCCATGACCTCGAACTTGCTCATGGTCATGGTCCACTGCTCGATCCGGCCAAAGATGGCCTTGAGCTTCGGCAGCCGCGCGCGCGGCGTGGCGTATTCCGGATCGGTTTTCCAGGTGGGCTCGCCGATCAGATCGCAGATCGCCTGCCAGACCGGGGCCTGGGTGATGAAATAAATGTAGGCGTCCGGATCGGTCTCCCAGCCCTTGCACTTGAGAATCCAGCCAGGCTGGCCGCCGCCGGAATCGTTGCCAGCACGCGGCACCGAAGCGCCGAACGCGACGCCTTCGCCAAACTGGCTGTATTCGGTGAGTGGGCCGGCCTTCAGGCGCTGCTGGTCGCGCAGCTTGACACGGCAGAGATTGAGCACACCGTCCTGCATGGCGGCGAGCACCTTCTGCCCGCGGCCGGTGCGGTTGCGCTGGTAGAGCGCGCAGACAATGCCGAGCGCCAGATGCAGGCCGGTGCCGCTGTCGCCGATCTGTGCGCCGGTCACCAGCGGTGGGCCTTCACGGAACCCCGTGGTCGAAGCCGAGCCGC
This sequence comes from uncultured Alphaproteobacteria bacterium, assembly GCA_963735285.1. GTDB lineage: Bacteria > Pseudomonadota > Alphaproteobacteria > Rhizobiales > Xanthobacteraceae > Pseudolabrys. The sequence continues at coordinate 361,387 of CAVTKN010000002.1, forward strand.
CGGCACATTGCGCGACGTTCTCGTAGACTTTGCAATCTTCGTAGGGACCGGGTCCAAAGCCCTTGACCGAGGCGACGATCATGCGCGGGTTGAGCTTGTTAATGTGCTCCCAGGTCAGACCCATGCGATCGAGCGCGCCCGGCGCGAAATTCTCGACCAGCACGTCGCACTTCTTGATCAGCTCATCGAGCACGCGCTTGCCCTGCGGATGCTTGGAGTCGATGGTGATCGAACGCTTGTTGTGGTTGAGCATCGTGAAGTACAGCGAGTCCGCGCCCTTCACGTCGACCAGCTGGCCACGGGTAATATCACCGACGCCCGGACGCTCGACCTTGATGACGTCGGCGCCCATCCAGGCGAGAAGCTGCGTGCAGGTCGGGCCCGATTGGACATGCGTGAAATCGAGGATGCGCACGCCGGTGAGCGCCTTGCCGTCCTGACCGAACGGCTTTGACGACGGCCTCGGCAGCTGACCATTGCCGTTAGCCTTCTTTGCCGCCGGTTTCCGGGCTGCGAGTTTCACCACTTTGCGAGCGCGCTTTTTCGATGCGGCTTTCGCCTTTGTCCGTTTCTTCTTGGCCATGTGCCTGTCCTCCCTCTTATCTCCCGGCTGTCATGCCCGCGAAGGCGGGCATCCAGTATTCACAGCCGCTTAAACTCTCGAATGACATGTCGACGTTGGTGGTTACTGGGTCCCCGCTTTCGCGGGGACGACAGCAAGTTCCTTATTTCTTCTTCAGCTTGCTTTGCGGATTGAGATTGCCGATGCGGCCGCTCTCGCTGCCAGCCGCCGGGTCAAGCACCGCGTTGATGAGCGTCGGCTTGCCGGAATCCATGGCCGCGTTGACTGCGCGCTTGAGTTCGTCCGGAGAGGTCGCGTTGACGCCGACGCCGCCGAAACCTTCCATCATCTTGTCGTAGCGCGAACCCTTCACGAATACGGTCGGCGCCGGATCCGAGCTCACGGCGTTGACGTCGGTGCCGCGATAAATGCCGTCGTTATTGAAGATGACGATGCAGACCGGCAGCTTGTATCGGCAGATCGTTTCGACCTCCATGCCGGAGAAGCCGAAAGCGCTGTCGCCCTCCACCGCAAGCACCGGCTTGCCGGTTTCGATGGCCGCGGCGATGGAATAGCCCATGCCGATGCCCATGATGCCCCAGGTGCCAACGTCGAGTCGTTTGCGCGGCTGATACATGTCGATGATGCCGCGCGCGAGATCGAGTGTGTTGGCGCCTTCGTTGACCAGGATCGCGTCCGGCCGTTCCTTGATGACGGTGCGCAGCACACCGAGCGCGCCGTGGTAGTCCATCGGCGAATTGTTGTTCATCAGCCGTGGCGCCATCTTGGTGACGTTCTCTTCGCGCTTCTTGCTGACGGCGCCGGTCCAGTCAGCCGGCGGGGCCGGCCAGTTGCCGCCCATGCCCTGCAACAGCGCGGCGACGCACGAACCGATATCGCCCACCACCGGCGCGACGATTTCGACGTTCGAGTCCATTTCCTTGGGCTCGATATCGACCTGGATGAATTTCTTCGGCGCCTCTCCCCAGCTCTTGCCTTTGCCATGCGACAGCAGCCAATTCAGCCGCGCGCCGATCAGCATCACGACATCGCTGTCCTTGAGTACCGTCGAGCGCGCCGCGCCCGCGCATTGCGGATGTGTGTCGGGCAACAAGCCCTTGCCCATGCTCATGGGCAGAAAGGGAATGCCGCTTTTTTCAACGAGTGCGCGGATTGCGTCGTCGGCCTGCGCGTAGGCCGCGCCCTTGCCGAGGATGATCAGCGGCCGCTTGGCGCTCTTGAGCACGTCAAGTGCGCGCTTGATTGCATCGGGCGCAGGAATCTGGGCCGGCGCGGGATCAATCACTTTCACAAGCGACTTCTTCCCAGCCTCTGCATCCATCACCTGTCCGAACAACTTTGCCGGCAAATCGAGATAAACGCCGCCTGGACGCCCCGAAACGGCGGCGCGGATCGCGCGTGCCAGACCGATGCCGATGTCTTGTGCATGCAGCACGCGGAAGGCTGCCTTGCACAGCGGCTTGGCAATCGCGAGTTGATCCATCTCTTCGTAGTCGCCCTGCTGCAAATCGACGATCTCACGCTCCGACGAGCCTGACATCAGGATCATCGGGAAGCAGTTGGTCGTGGCATGGGCGAGCGCGGTCAGACCGTTGAGGAAGCCGGGTGCTGACACCGTGAGGCACACACCGGGCTTTTTCGTGAGGAATCCGGCGATTGACGCCGCATAACCGGCGTTCTGTTCGTGGCGAAACGAAATGACGCGGATGCCTTCGGCCTGCGCCATGCGGCCGAAATCCGTGATCGGAATGCCGGGCACGCCGTAGATCGTGTTGAGGCCGTTGAGCTTCAGCGCATCGATAATGAGATGGAAGCCATCTGTCAGCTCGCGCTCTGTTTCAGCGGCATCAGCCGGTTTTTCTTTCACTGCTGCATCAGCCATGGGAGTCCTCCCGCTCTTCTGTTCGTTTAATCCAGATAATCGGCATAGCGCGCGACATGATCGGCAAGGCCGAGCGCATGGTCACGCACCAGTTCTCCGGCGCGATCGGTCGCGCGCGCTTCCAGTGCCTCAATGATGTTCATGTGGTCGCGGATCGAACGGTCCGCTCGATCCTTCTCGCCGATCGTCGTGCGGCGGATCATACGCATATGCGTGAAAAGATTTTCGGCGAGGTCAATCAGCACGTCATTGTGACTGAGCCGGATGATGGTCTGGTGAAATTCGATATTCACATCCGAATATTCGTCGAGATGCGCGCGCAGTTGGCCGTTTTCGAAGGTCGCGAACATTTTGCGCAACCCGGCGATTTCTTCATCGGTCGCGGTTTGGGTGATCAGCCGTGCCGCCATGCTTTCCAGCGCCGCCCAGGCGGTGATCATCTCGATCACCTCGCGCCTGGTTTTGCGCACGACATAGATGCCGCGCCGCGGCACCGAGCGGACAAAGCCTTCGCTCTCAAGCTGGGCCATCGCCTCACGCACCGGCGTACGACTGATGCCGAAATCCTGCGCAAGCTTGCGCTCGTCCAGCCGGATATCGTCGCGATTGCGATAGACATCCATCGCCACGATCGCGTTCTTCAGCGCGGCATAGGCCTTGTGCTTGAAGCTCGGCGTGACGTCGATGGGCTGCAGCGCCGGATGTAGCGAAAGCGGCACACGGGCGGCGCCTCCACGCTCGGAAACACTGACGCGACGGGGGTTACGGTCTCGGGTACTCATGCTGGTATACAATATGCCAGATGCCCCAGCGTGCGGCAACCGCCCCCATAAATTCGAAGATCACCTCGGAATCGGGCCCAAGGTCGCAAAACTTTTTGGAACACGACGGTCGCGCGGGGCTTATTCCGCCGGCCGCAACTTGCCCGATCGCAGCCGCGTCCATCCGGCCTGGATCATCGGCCAGAACAGCGCAATCAAGCCAAGTCCCATGATCGTGCTGACAAGTCCGTTCGAGAAGAACACGCCAAGGCTGCCTTGCGACGCGAGGAGCGACTGGCGGAACCCCTCTTCAGCTTTGTCACCCAGCACGATCGCCAGCACCATCGGCGCCATCGGATAATTGCACTTCTTCATGAAGTAGCCGGCGATGCCGAACACGACCATCATTACGACATCGAACGTGTTGTTGTGCACGGTGTAAGCACCGATGGCGCAGAACACCATGATCACCGGCGCAATCACGCTGAACGGAATGCGCAGGATTGCCGCAAACAATGGCACGCAGGTCAGCACGATGATCAGGCCGACAATATTGCCCATGTACATGCTGGCGATCAGGCCCCACACGAAATCCTTCTGCTCAACAAAGAGCAGCGGACCGGGCTGCAAGCCCCAAATGAGCAGGCCGCCGAGCAACACCGCCGCGGTGGGCGAGCCGGGCACGCCCAGCGCGATCATCGGCAGCAACGCCGAGGTGCCGGCGGCATGCGCCGCGGTCTCTGGCGCGATAACGCCTTCGATCTCGCCGTTGCCGAAATTATGCCCACGCTTCGAAATGCGCTTGGCAATGCCGTAGCTCATGAAAGATGCGGGCGTGGCCCCGGCCGGGCTGATCCCCATCCAGCAACCGATCAGGCACGAGCGCAGATAGAGCAGCCAGTAGCTTGGTAATTTCGCCCAGGTTTGTAGGACGACCTTCATATTCAGTGCGGCCGGCTTGCCGCGGAAGCTCAGGCCCTCTTCCATGGTCAACAGAATTTCGCCGATGCCGAAAAGACCGATCACCGCGATCAGGAAGTCGAAACCGTTGAGCATCTGCTCGACGCCAAAGGTGAGCCGCAGCTGCCCGGTCATCTGGTCGAGACCGACGGCGCCGAGGCCGAAGCCCAGCATCATCGAGGCGACGGTCTTGAATGGCGGCTCCTTGCTCAATCCGACGAAGCTGCAGAAGGCAAGAAAATAGACTGAGAAAATTTCAGGCGGCCCGAAGCGCAATGCGAAACTGGCAACCAGCGGCGCCACCAGTGTGATGATGATCACCGCGAACAACGCGCCAACGAAAGACGAAGTAAATGCCGCGGTCAAAGCCTCGCCGGCTTTGCCATTCTGCGCCATTGGATAACCGTCGAACGTGGTTGCTACCGACCATGGTTCGCCCGGTATGTTGAACAGGATCGAGGTTATTGCGCCGCCGAACAGCGCTCCCCAGTAAATACACGAGAGCATGATGATCGCCGACGTCGGCGACATGGAAAACGTCAGCGGGAGCAGGATTGCAACGCCGTTGGCTCCGCCGAGACCTGGCAACACGCCGACGATCACGCCCAGCACGATACCGACGACCATCAGCACCAGATTGAACGGCTGCACCACCACTGCGAAGCCGTGAAAGAGATTACCAATATCTTCCATGAACCCGTCTCTTGATTAACCGAGCATTGTCCCCAGATCGCCGGCGCATCGCGCGCAGCAGCTGTCAAATCTTCAGTACCCCAGGAAGCTTTCGAGCGGTCCCTTCGGCAGCGGGACAAGAAACCACATCTCGAACATCAGAAAGGTCAGAACCGGGACCAAAACCGCAACTGCCACGGCGATGTGCCACGCATAGTTTCCGAACCAGCGCATGAAGAAGACGATCAACAGCGCCGACGCAACGTAAATCCCAAGATAGGGCACCAGCGCCACATAGATGATGGTCGGCACGAGGACGGAAATGACCTGCCGGAGCTGGCCCCATTCCGCGAACACCTTCTGTCCTGATGTTCTGAGCGCCGCCAGAAGATTAACCGCGCAGGAGAGCAGAACAACGAGGCTGACATAGAATGGAAAAAAGCCGGCGCGCGGCCCTTCATCGCCCCAGCCAATTCCGACTTTCAAACTTCCGTAGATTCCGATCAGCGCGAGGAGCGCCATGAATCCGGCAACTCCGATCTCGACGCTCCGGTGGGACGGACCCGCCCCACCGGTTTCGTTTGTTGCCTGATTCATTACACCCTCAAGTGGCTGCGATTGAAACAACCGCAGTTAGTTGGTCTTGGCGAGGAAACCGGCCTCTTTCATCAGGCCTTCGTGCAGTTTCTCCGCGTCGGCCACCCACTTGGCATATTCGGCACCGGTCATAAAGGTGGTGTTGAACGCGCCATCGCTCATCAGCTTCTTCCACTCAGGCGTCTCGCGCACCTTTTTGAACAGGTCGACATAGTAGGCGACCTCGTCCGGAGTGACACCCGGTGGCATGAAGTAGCCGCGCAGCATCAAGTACTCAACATCAAGGCCCTGCGATTTGCAGGTCGGGATGTCGTTCCATGACATATCGCCGGCGATCTTGTCGTGATAGTCCAGCTTCTTGCTGTCAAACACGCAGAGCGGACGCAGCTTGCCGGCGCGCCAATGGGCAACCGCCTCGATCGGGTTGTTCACCGTCGAGTCAACGTGGTCACCAACGAGTTGCACCGCAACGGCGCCGCCGCCTTTATAGGGAATGTAGGTCATCTTTTTGCCGGTCGCCTTTTCGAGCGCGACCGTGATGATCTGGTCTTCCTGCTTGGACCCGGTGCCGCCCATCTTGAAGGTGTTGTCCGGCGCGGCCTTGATGGCGGTGACATAGTCCTTCACCGTCTTGTACGGCTTGTCGGCATTGACCCAGA
>CAVTKN010000003.1:0-951804 GCA_963735285.1 uncultured Alphaproteobacteria bacterium
CCAAAGCGGACATTCTACTTGCAGTCTGCCTCTTTGAAGCGGCACGTGCCCGATACCCGGATTTCGTCGGGAGGAAGGGGCGGCTCCAAGCCAGGAGTGCCATCAATCGTTACCTTCATCACGAAGGTCCATTTCTGCGAGGGCACAGTCTGTCCCGGCTTGGGAAACATATAGTCGACCCATCCCGACCCCGTCTGTTTCAGCCACCCGAATAATCTCTTGGTGTAACAGCTTGCCTTTGACGTCCTTCTAGCTGTTCATTAGTTCCTTCACGCTGCGGGAATGCGGGGTTGAGCAGTACGTTCGCTTTCAAATCGTAGACGAACAAGTACGTATCCCCGTGAAACCACTCGCTGTCCTTTTTTCTGAACTCGGCAAAGGCTGCCTTGCCATTTTTATCAATCAGTGCCGCAGCCTTGGTGACCAACGCTTCGATCTGTTTTGCCTTCTCGGACGGCGGAGGAGCCTGCTGGGCGAATACCAGCGAACCAACCGCAAGCAAAATTGTGAAGCCGACGAGCAGAACCTTCATGGCGACCTCCTGTCGTAATCTGGGTCGCCCCCTCGCGTGACGATTAAAAGCTACTGTCGTCAAGGGCTAATCTAAACTGGCACTCGCTGCTTTGAAAAGCCTGTACTTGAACTCGTGCGGACATGCCGCGTCCAGAGCTCATCAAATAAGTTTGAGGTGAAAATACAATGCCGCGCTCATCGCGCCTCGAGGCCCATGCTATGCTCAAATCGTGCCGGGTGCGTTGTTTTGGTTTGCCCTTTTACAACGCCATCGCACGCGAAGCCCCAGCTGCAAAGCTGGGGCTTCTGCCGTTTCTGGTGTCCGCTATTGGCACAAGCCGGACATGGGCTTCTCCTTCAAGGCATCGTGGCCGGGTGATGAGAACGGCTTGGTGGCGTCCACCACAAACATGACCAGGGCATTCAGATCGCCGGTGCCGCTGCTTGAGACTTCCATCGGCATGCCGGGACCATGTCCCGGCATGGATTGCCCGGCGTCGATACGGCTCACGCCATGCGAACTCGTCTGGCTCAGCTGCCCGGTCAGCACGTAGAAAGTTTCGGAGCCCGGATGCGTGTGCACCGGCGTCTTAACTCCCGGCGGCCCAGCCCGCGCTGTTGATGCGCAGCAAATACTCGGGGGCAGTGATCGGGCGGCACCGGCCCGACCTCGGCCACCTTGGTGCCGCCCGGTGATGATCCATCCTTTCGGACCGAGCGTGAAGAGCCAAACCTTGCCCGCACGTTTCGGCGGCGAGTCGCGGTCGGGCTCTGCCGCGGCGTTGCGCCTGCTGCGAGTGTCGGGAAGTTGTCGATCCGCCAAAACAATGGTCCTGGTGGGCAGTTGCTGGATTTTCTTCTCGGCGACCGGCTTGACTTCAAATTTCTGTGCCGATGCGGTCAACGGTGACTCCACCAACCCGGTCATTGCTACTGCCACACATGTGATTAGTACCAAGGGTGATCGGGGAGCGTTTCTGCACATTGTCGAGTTCCGTACTCTGACATCGTCACCCCTGTTAACACTCTAGACCCGGAGCCCGTACCGGGTGAGTGAATACGACGGCGGCTTGATGTCCGCTATTGGCACTTAGCGGACATTGGCTTGTGCGCTGCATCTGTCTGCTTTTGATGCTGTGGACGGCGCCCGCTCTGCGGCATCGAGAGTGCCCTAGGGTGGTTGCGTTGTAGCGCACCACTTTGAGGGGAGCCGTCCATGGGCGAGGTTAGCACGATCGGTCTTGATATTGCGAAGTCAGTGTTCCAGGTGCACGGGGTTGATGACACTGGCGCAGTCGTGATCCGCAGGCGTATCAGCCGCGCGAAGGTGCTGGAGTTCTTCGGCGGCCTGTCGCCGTGTCTGGTCGGGATCGAGGCCTGTCCGTCAGCACATCATCGGAGCCGCGAGCTGGCCGCACTCGGTCACACGGTGCGGCTGATGCCGCCGAGCTATGTGAAGGCCTATCTCAAGCGCAGCAAGAACGACGCCAACGATGCGGCGGCGATCTGCGAGGCGGTGACGCGGCCTTCGATGCGGTTTGTGCCGACAAAATCTGCACAGCAGCAATCTGGCCTGATGTTACATCGCAGCCGGCAACTTCTGGTGCGTCAACGCACGATGCTGTCGAATGCGATCCGCGGGCACCTGGCCGAGCTCGGCAGCATCTCGGCTAAGGGCCGCAATGGCACGGCCGCGCTGCTGCAGATCATCGCTGAACGCAGCAGGACGATCGCATCCCAGCCGGCTGCGCGGTTCTGCCTCGAGGTCCTTGCGCGCCAATACGCGGCCGCGTCAGGGCGGAGATCGTGACCAATCGAGAAGCGCGTATCCATGCCTGGCACCGCTCGTGTGAGGAAAGCCGGCGGCTGGAGGAAATCCCCGGTGTCGGCCCGATCGTCGCCACCGCGCTGGTGGCTGAGGTGGGAGATTGGAAGGAGTTCACGTCGGGCCGCAGTCTGGCTGCGTGGATCGGGTTGGTGCCGTAGACAGCATTCGACCGGGGGCAAAGAGCGACTTGGCAGGATTTCGAAGCAAGGCAATCGACATTTGCGCTGGCTGCTGGTTGCCGGCGCCATGGCTGTCATCCGATATGCGCGCCAGCACGGCACGAAGCGGCTCTGGCTCGCTCGTCGACTGCGGAAATCCGTCGGCCGATCAAGGTCGCGGCCGTTGCGCTTGCTAACAAAATCGCACGCATGGCGTGGGCCATGATGGTGGGCGGCGAGCGGTTCCAGGAGCCGAGGTTGTTGCCGGCGGCATGTAGCTGTCGGCAGGCAGATAGATCGGCAAGGCCAATTGGCGAGGGCATGACGACGTAATGCAGAAACGGTCGTTCCGGGGATCGGGAGAACCCGCTTGGGTCAGCGCACTTTAAAGTGCGTGTTTTTGATTGGGACCCGATCCGCGCAGAGCATTAGGGCCAGCGGCCAACCCGGCCGCACAAACAGGCCGGACACATGACCGCACCCGACCAATGCTGCAGCAACGTCAGAAAGCTACTTGCCAAGGCGCCGTCCACACATGACCCAAAGCAAACTCGGGCGCGCTATCGAGAATGTTTGAAATATGACAGTTGACAACCCAAGGTAAGTTGCCACCATTCCCTAGTGGTATCTACTTGGGGGACAGAATGAAAACTCGGGGGCGCGTATGATGAAAGGAATTGTCTTTGCCATGGTGCTTGGCACCGCGGCGACATTGTGTGTAACGGCGAGTGCCTCGGTCGTCGACGTGACAATTACCGGACGTGTGACGGCAGATGACCGGTACTTATTCAATTCCAACGGCATATTCGGCCCCACCACCAACCTCCTCGATGACGTATTCACAGCCGTTTTGCGATACGACACCTCACTCGGAACTCACGATACACACCCCACCGAGGACACGCTTTTTGGCGGCCCGGCAATTTCTCCGACGTTGGTGAGCCCGCTGGTGAGCGCCACTTTGTCGATCAGTTCGGGAGCACCGGTCTTCTTTGACGGCAGTTACTACTCGAATGTGAGTACCAACTTCCTCTCTCCAAATTCGTACGGCGTCGATGTTAGAAGTCCTGGCGAATTAACGCAGCTTTTTATTTTTCTCCAAAGCGCCACTTTCATGTTCGGCCGAGTCAACTCGCCGGTCAGCTACGACGTTCAGGCCCGGGCGATTCCTTCATCGGCTTTTTCGATATGCACGACGAATTCAAAAATATTATCGCCGTCGGCGATCTTATCCCGCAGCATCTGACGGTTGGGGTTGACGCGGTTTCCTCGACGCCGCTTCCCGCCGCACTCCCACTCTTTGCCACCGGCCTGGGCGCATTGGGTCTGCTAAGTTGGCGTAGGAAGCGAAAGCAAGCCGCCTGATCGAAACACCAGTTTGAAAGTGGGAGAGACCGCCGCGAGGCGGTCTTTCTGTTTGCGCAGATCATTTCGGGGATGTCCGCTATTGGCACTTAGCGGACATAGGCTTGTGCGTTGCACATGTCCGCTATTGACCCAAAGCGGACATGTCTGACCGCACGGCCTAATTGGTTCGCGCCTAACCGCATTACCGGTGTCGCCGGCCAAGACGCCGAGCCCCACCACAGTTGCAGAATTGCTACATGTAATTGATTAGTTGAACGGAGCCACCGATTACCTCCGAATGTCTTAGGGGTAAGACATCGTACTGCCGACAGCTAAACTCGCACCTAAGCGGGGGGGCAAATGCGCACTTTGTCCACGATCATTGGAATTTTCGCGCTGACCTCGTCGGCGATGGCGGCGGATCTGCCGCTGCAATACAGTGATAAATTTGTTTGCATAGGATTTTCGTGCACTCCATTGATCTTCACCCCGATTATCGACGTTCCAGACATCCATTTCTAGACCAGGTTGCGTGTCGAACAGCCGCCACCACCAGCCGAGGCACCAGTTCTGGCCGCCCTCCCGCTCTTCGCTGGTGGCCTCGGCGTGATCGGACTGCTCGCTCGACGCAGGAAAAAGAAGCAAGTCACCTGAGCGAGACGTACGGTGCAAGTGAGGGGCCGCAATGACGCGGCTTTTCTGCTTTGGATGTCCGCTTCTGGCACTAGCGGAAATCGGCTTGTGCGTCGCGGATGTCGGTTTATGAGCCAAAGCGGCAGGGAGTTGGCGATGGTCGGGTCAGCGGTGAAGGGCTCGGTTAATCCCTTCTTACCAAGATCATTCGTCCACTCGCAGGTCACTTATCATTTTATCCATTTTTGTCATTTATTTTCCGGTCAAATTGGTTTGATTGGGGACTCCGATGCGTCACCTAGGTTGGGTATTTGCAATTGCTGTCGCCATTCTCGTAATTCAGTACGGAAAGAATACAAATAGTGCGACGTCGTCTGCGGACGCACTTTCGTCGAACGCGATGCACGTTTCAATGATGCAGCGGCGCGCCGATAGAGAGCATGCCCGTAACGGTGATCGACAATCCGTTCTGAAGAAGTGCGTTTAGACTTCTGTTCGTAAACTGAAGCCGCTACCATTAGCGGCGTTTTTATTTTCGAGCGCTCCAAGGGCGCATGCCTGCTTCTGGCACAAAGCGGACATCGGCTTGTGCGCTGCACATGTCCACTCATGACCGCAGGCGGACATCAGGCGCCTGCGCCTAAAATGAAAAATATCGGTCAAAGGTATGTCGGTAGTTAGTGGGTCAGCATCGTTGATTGATCACGGACTTCGAAAGGCTTCAATCTAGCATTTTAGGGCATCAAAACTTGCAACGTGCCGCGTGCGAAGGGAGGCAAGGAAATGTCCATTTCTTTCCCAAAGATAATCTGATAGCGTTGACAGTGTCGGGAGCGACCATTGCTTCCTCGGCACAGGCTGTTCCGCTGGTTACGTACGAATGGACGACTACAAGCGAGGGGTTTGGCCCTCACGTCTCCGCGCCCTCGTCAGCATCATTCCAAGTCCCCTTGAGCGACGTGCTCAACGGAATGATTCCCCAATTTGATATAACCAATATACAGCTCACTTATCCTGGGCTGACTTTGGACGGCGCTGTGGCGAGCAGCATAGGATTTGACTTTTCCGCTTTGGTCGACCCGACGACAGGCGCCTTTATTTTTCATGACGTCGGCCAAGGACTGGCAGTACTGCTTTCCGCGGGCACTGGACATCAACAGTGCGATAACTTTTCTTTCGATTACAGTGGACAATCCAAACCAAAATTTGACCGGCGTGACGGATCAATTCAACGCCCTTAACAACGGGGAGTGCTTTCGCCGGCTTTCCCACCGCCGGATTTTGGACCGCTGAATTTCCTGCGGCCGTGGCCACGCCGCTCCCTGCGACTCTGCCTCTCTTCGCCACCGGCCTCGGCGCATTAGGTCTGCTCGGTGGCGCAGAAAAGAAGGAGCGGCACTCGCTGCGTGATTAAAACACCTGATCTGATTTTGGAGAGACCGCCACGGGGCGGTCTTTCTGTTTTCTTGCTATGTCGCCTGTTGGCACTTAGCGGACATTGGCTTGTGCGCTGCACATGTCTGCTTTTGACCAAAAGCGAACATTTGTGCTCATCGTGAACAGGTTTTCTGTTTTTTAGGGCAGCGTTCCAAGCGTAATTAGTAAGTAGCCCACAGTTATCATGCCGGCGAAGCTGAGAAGCTCAATTGCATCAAAGTGACGTTTCATGGCGCGGACCACTGCTTGCAATCCAAGGTCCCTCGTATGGTCTCTGCACACATCATTGTGGAGTTGAACGCGACCGGCCTGTAGCCATCAAGATCAAAGACCTTGATGAGCAATGTTTTGGCGCTAGTTCGCGATATTGATGGGCGCGTTTTTTCTTTTGCATACCCAACGCATGGAGCACTGCACAGCGCTAACACCGTTGAATAGCAAAGTATTCTAACTGCAACCTCCATATGGGACCTCCCTTCGGCCAAACTGTTATTGACAACTCCGGCCGCCATTCCGGATTGATGCCTTATTTGTTCGGTAGCTTTGCTGGAGCCGATGAAAGATCGCTTTGAATATCGCTTGGGATTTTATTTCTTAAAATTCGAACATCCCGGAACTTTTTTCAGCTTATTTCACGTTGGCGATGGCTGAAATCGCTTTCGCGACCCATGGCGATTGCGGTGCAATATGCCCGCTAATGCAGAGCGGATGGGCACTGTGCCATTAAGGTTTCTTTCTTACGGTTAATTTGGAATCCAATTGGAGGGGAGCAAGCAACATTTTAGGTTGCGCGGAACGGTGACCCGCAATGTTGCGCATTATCGTAAGCAAGCACGACCTCCTTCGTATCCTAGTGCCAAAGCAACGACCTCCTTTTGAGGAGGTTTGGCATCTATGGATGGTCATCGTTCCAAGGCGGTCAATTACCGGTCGCTTATTGTGGGGAACGGTTCTGCGTCGGCGGGACGACGGCCGATGGATCTACAAAAAATATACAGAGAGCGTTGACGCGGTTGAATACCGTGGGTCGGCGCGCGCGCTGATGAGAGAATCTAAAAATACTGCCTTACAGCGACAGCCTCGCTAGGAGGACAGCGTGAGATTCGTTGCAGCTGCTGCCGCGCTTAGTACGTTCATCATGTTGGCGGGAGACGCTGGGCAAAGTCATCGTCAAAACGATTCGCGCCTGGCCACCTGTGACGGCGGCCACTGTCCCCCTCTCAGTACGATCACATCGACACCGGACCGCAGTGAGAGTCGGCCCAAAATTACGCCTCGGCATCAGTCTCAGCCACTCGACGCCAACGGCAATCCAGCCGGTGTCGTGATATCTCGGAAGACAAACGCGCGTGCTCGGGTGGGAGTTGCTTACGCTGGGCGCTTCCAAGCCTATATCGACGACCTAGAAAATAACTACGGGGCGCGTGTGCTGTTTATGGGCGGTATTCGGCGCGGCCAGTGTTCGCCTTCGAGCGAACACCCATGCGGAAAAGCCTTGGATGTGTGTCAGCTTCGACGCGGCGTAGTGGATTCCCGCTGCAAGCTGCCGGGTCGCATAACCTTGGGTCAGATCGCGGCTGCTCATGGTCTCTTCGAAGGCGGGCGCTGGTGTAATTCAGATTATGGCCACGCGCAGGTCGGTGTTACCGCCGGCGCGTGCGGTGATCGTCACGTCCGCATTGCGCGACAATAGAACAGTGCCCGTCAGCATCGCTGATTGCATCCACTGCCATGTCCGCTATTGGCACTTAGCGGACATGAGCGAGTGCGCTGCACATGTCCGTTTTCGGGGTTAAAGCGGACATTTGCCCGGCGTTAATCACCCATACATAGCGAACGGATAGATTTACGGTATGCGCCAATTTATCATTCTGGTCGCTTTGATCGGCGTACTTTTGGTGGTCGATTTCGCGGCGTTCGAAGGCCGGTATAGCGCAGACGTGTGGCAGGAATCACAGCAGCTAGGGCAAAAATTTAGCAGCAACGTGCAGATTCAGATCGGAAGGCTTTGGCGTTGAGCTTATAACTGCGTGGATTTCAGGGAAACCGCCGCGGTCGCTCCCACATGTCCGCTTTCGCGGGTAAAGCGGACATCGCGCATCATAATTACGCGGCTGAAAATTTGACATACCGAGCCGGGAAAGCCACCGCGATCAGGAATGTTTTTCAATGATCCCGAAGGTTGATTTGTACGGCGGATTAGAAAAGGCCGGGAAGCCCCGGCCTTTGTTCTTTTTCATCAAACCATCGCGCTTTTATCTGATCAAAACAGATCAAATTGCTCGGTAGGCAAACTAGTCGCGTTGGTCATCATGCTGATGGGGTCGATGGACACGGTCTGTTTTGCGACGGTTGGCCCGGTAAGCCAAACGGTGGCAACGATTGCGGTCATTAGGGTGAGATAAATAACGGTGCGCATGGAGATCTCCGGTGTCGTGTTTCGGGGAGAGCCTGTCGATCTCGATGATGCGACACTATTTGCGTTATGCGCAGCGCGCTGTGCTGGCCATCACAAAAACGCGTTTTCGGCGTATAATCCATAAGAGGGTGGCGACGACAGCGTGAGGAGACTGCGACATGGTCCGTCACTGGATGTCTCGCGACAACGTACATGCGGGGCTGGGCACCGTCATGATGATTTGTGTCGTGCTCATAATCGTTACCTTTCCCGTGACCCTGATCTGGGCGGGCCGACCGGTCGGAACCGGAGCTATGGCGATAACTGACGCGTTCGCGTGGCTGTTCGCCGTGGCGTTTTTTGCCGCATTCGGTTTCGCGATGGTCGATCAACGGCGGCGCGATAAAGCCGGCTGAGGGGGAGGGGGCGGTATCGTCGCGCCTGAAGTGCGGATGTCCGCTTTCGGGGGTAAAGCGGACATCCCGCAGCGCGATTTAAGCCGCTGTCGATCTGTTCACCTGTCCAAACGAAACACCGATCATTGTGTCGGTTCTCCACAGCACGCGGCATCGACGTCGAGCACCCTCAATAATGACATCGAAGTTTCCGGGAATGCCGAAGCTGGTCGACACCTGTAGTGCAGCTCCTGTGTCGGCAGCGTTTCTGACCGTGCATTGGATTGTTGGCGCTTTATCACTAGTGATGATGCATCCAGTTTTCAGCAAGCGACGTCGATAAGCGCTTCGTTTTTCACTCATGGTCGCTAACGTCAAAAAGTGTTTAGCAAGTGTCTGGTCTTGATCTGCTCGCACTGCGTAGATACTCCCGAAAAAGTGAACGAACCGCCGCGCTTTTAGGTCCAAACATTTTGTCCCCCGATAATCGGCGGCCATAGTTTCAGGACATCTTGGTAAGCACATTTTAATTGGTTGTTCGCCTTTCGGGCGGGCGAAACCTCGGGATTTTTTTGTTAGGTCGCTTGGCTGGCGCAGGAAGCGGCGCTAGCTGCCGCTGCCTAATCAAATCTTATTGTGGCCGATCAACCCCCGGCTACCGCGCCATTGCCATCGACTCATTCATAATCACTGTTGGCGATGATGTGGGTGCGCCTGTTGTTGAGTGAACCGTACAACGACTGGCAGTGCGCGGTTCATTCTCCGCCCGTGTCATCGTCACCGGCCTCGGCGCGTTAGGTTTGCTCGGTTGGAGACGGTAAGGCCGTCGCCAATAATCAGGCTGAGACGCCTCGACAGTGTGTCAATCGAGTTCCATTGCTTGTCACTGAATTCCAGGACACCTAAGTTAGCGTCGAAATGTCACTCGATGGCAAACCCCTCGTTCTCGCTTGGGAGTAGATCGCAGTTGGGGCACGCGAATTTACGTTCGGCAGTGCTTGGCCCGACAGGTGTTACGTGAACGAGCCACATAGGTGTATCGCACCGCGCACAGATCGGCCGATGGCCTAACAATTCGGCCGCTGGATTGAGTATCGTATCGGTCTGTGGCATCGAGCGCTCCCCACCGGGAAGATGGGGCCGTGCCGAAGTGGTGGCCTCGGCACGGCGAGGTTTGCATCGAACTGTTCGAGCCGGGGGAAATGGGGCTGGGTCGGTCCCGAACAGTCACAACTAAAAAGCAGAACCGGACCGAAGGTTGCGTACCATCCGCATTAAATTTGAAGCGGGCTCCAAGGAGGGCCATTCGGAAAACCTATTGCCCAATTATTCATTTGCAATGCCAAACAGGGCTGCAAATGATTGAGCTATCTCGGGATCAGCAAAACACCACCGAATAACGGCACCATCGGCATCGTGTCTGCCTTGCCCGCGCTGCGGTTTGATGCCGTGCTGGATGTGAAACGCGTACATTGCATCAAGCTGCGTACCCAGGCCGTCGCGCGGGACGCTGATGTCGACGTGGTGCGGAAACTCCAACTCGGTCCGCGTTGCTTTTTGTTGGCCTTTACAGCGGGACATCGCGTGCGTTTCAGTTAGCCCAGCGCCGCGGCTCTTGTTGGCGGGGACGAGGGTGAGGGCAGCGGTCATGCTTCGATCAAGGGGTCTTATCGACGCGATAGCAGCGGCCTACGTGCGTTAAAACCGCATAGCGTGAGGCCGAGGTCACCCCCAACCCAAAAAGCCGTTCCTGTGTACCCCGCTGTGCACCCTGACCGCTTTTCTGCCCCACGGCACGATCTTAAAATTGCGAAAAAGCCCAGTATTTATTGGCGACCCCGGCTGGATTCGAACCAGCGACCCTCAGCTTAGAAGGCTGGTGATCCAAGCAGGGGTGCCACATCGCTAGCAATTGAGCCGACGGCAAGTGGTAGAGTTCAGAGGGTTTACTTTTTAAGTCGGCAGGATAGAGTCACAATAAGATTTCCCCATGTGTTGTCGTACGGGGGCTGAATTCCTGGAAGAAGAGTTTTGGTTTCCAATCTAATTCGGGGCCAAAGTGGGTATCAGCCGAACAAATCTTTACGATTTTAACGGCTCATAAAGCTTGCAATTATAACTTTCAAATATCGTCTCGACGATTCGTTTTTGCTCAAAAAACCATTGAGCAATATGAGGCGGCCCGCTCAAACAACCGTTGAGTGCGTACCCGCCACGACTTGTCTCCCAGCCAGGAGATGGTCGGATTGGGCGAAGACGACCGAAGCCACGCTCTGGTTCGTGGTTTCTTGATTGGTCGACCGAGTGTTTTGAAAGACACTCATGAGGGTCGGCCGCCCACACCAGAAAAACTAACGCCGTCATGGCGCGGACGACCTCGCTCGGACCCAGTCCGGTGTGGCGACCTGGCCCCGGTTCGATGAATGTCGCGCTGCTTCACCAGAAGCAGAACGAGCTGCCGAAGGTATGAGACGCCGTTATTGGCGTTCAGGATGGAAAATGAGAGTCGCGTAGAAGGAGAGCACACTGAAGAAAATAGGCGATCCATAAAGCCAAATGGCGACCTGCCGTCGCCATTTCCCGGTCTTGCCGGCTCTCTTGTGAAGCAGGGCGGCTACCGCGATTAAAACTGTCACTGACGATAGACCTTGCATCATCGAGGATGCCTGAGGGTGAAGGGTCATTTTTTCCAAAATCGCGTAAATCTTGCGCGCATGTAAGAGGACACGAGGAGTAAGCCTATGTCGAAGAAAGGAAACCGAAACGCGCTAAAGCACGGGGGATTTTCTGAAATGGTTATCCTTCCGGACGAAGATCCGGAGGAGTTCAAAGCGCTCCATGCGGATTTAATAGAAGAATGGAATCCGCAAGGACGCCTGCAAAAGGATAAGGTTTTCGATATAGCAAAAAATATGTGGCGAAAGTTCCGGCTAAGCCACCACGTTAACGAGAGAATTGCAAAGGTTGTACGCAATCGTGAATTGGAGGACTGGAACGACAAACGAGAATTGAAGCGCATGATAAGCGTTTACGAAGACCTAACATTCGGAAAATCTATTTCGGAGCAGGAACTTTCGACGCGGTTGCCCAAAAAGTATGCGGAATTTTATACGAAAAATCGTCCCCGAACATCTTACGACAGCGATGAAGCTTGGGCGGAAGCGGTCGCTAAATCGCTCGACTGGTTCATTGAACGGTTACCGATGCTAACTGGGCTGTTACCAAAAATTGGAGAAGAGTTTTGTGATCCCTCGACAGTTGTCTCCGACCTCGAAATAGAAGAACGGCTAGATGCTAAAATCCACAGGGACCTCATTGCATTGGGACAAATGAAAACGATGCAAGCAATGGGTCTTGGGGGTCGGGCAGCGATCAGTGAGGAACCGAAAAGTACCACATTGAAAAAAATTGACTCCCCCTCACTCCAGGCTGAGGGATCAAAAGTGCGGGTTGATGAGAAAGAGCGATAACTACTTTCGGTTGTGTTTCTGCAAAACGAACTGGAGACGAAAGATGGAAAATATGGCGATTTCGTTTGACTTAAGAATTGCCTTGATGACGTGGGCGACTGTTGGATCGCGCTCGACGCTCGACGATTATACCGCACGGTTATGGAGAACGTATCCATGGACGTTCTTGAAGCCGTTGCCTCGCGCTACTCCTGCCGGGCGTTTTTGCCGACACCCGTCCCCGAAAAAATCATTCGCGACATTATTGAACGGGCGGCGCGCGCGCCGTCGGCGGGAAATATGCAGCCCTGGCGGGTGTACGCCATTGCGGGCCGCCGCGTCGAGGAATTGAAAGCGCTCCTGGCGCCGCGCATGGCGACCGAGCTGCCGAAGGGCGAGGGCACCGATTATACGATCTATCCGGAGCCGCTGACCGAGCCTTATCGGACCCGCCGCTTCACAGTTGGCGAATTGCTCTACCAGTCGATCGGCGTGCCGCGAGAAGACAAGCCATCGCGCTATAGAGCAGTATTCTCGCAACTATCAGTTCTTTGGCGCGCCAGTCGCCTTATTTTTTGCCCGCGAAAAAGCGCACGGACCTGCACAATGGGCCGACATTGGCGGTTATCTTCAAACTGTTGCGCTGCTGGCGCGCGGGTTCGGTTTGCATACCTGTCCGCAGCAGGCCTGGGTTTCTTTCCACCGCACTGTGCGTGTTTTTTTGAACCTCCCCGACAATTTGATGATTTATTCGGGCATGGCCGTCGGTTACGAAGATGCGGCCGCCCCCATCAATTCCTGGCGCTCCCCGCGCGAACCGCTCGACCGTTATGCGACGTTCGACGGCTTCGAAAGCTAGCGGAAACAGGCTTTTAGGCCTCCGCGTTCAGGTGGCGTTCACCGGCACGCCGTTAACACCCTCCCTATGCCGGTTCCCCGTCTTGTCGTTGTAGTCACTCTACTTGTCGTCCTAGGCGTACCGGCCTTGGCTGCCGACGCCCCCCACCGCGATTCCTGCCTCACCAAGGCCGAACAGCGCGCCGCGGTCGCTGCCAGCCAGGCGATTTCTCTGGCGCAGGCCATCAAATCGCTGCGAGAACACCGCAAGCACTCTGAACTCGTCCGCGCCCAGCTCTGCCGCCGCGACGATAAATTTGTCTACGTGCTGACTCTGCTCGGCCGCAGTGGCAAAGTGGTCAGTGCAACTGTTGATGCCGTGAACGGTGAGTTTCATATCGGTCGCTAAGCGGAGAACAAGACCTTGCGCCTCCTCGTGATCGAGGACGACCCCGATCTCAATCGCCAACTCGCTACCGCGCTGACCGACGCAGGCTACGTCGTCGATCGTGCTTTTGACGGCGAGGAAGGTCACTATCTCGGGGAATCCGAGCCTTACGACGCCGTTATCCTCGACATCGGCTTGCCGAAGATGGACGGCATCTCGGTCCTGGAAGCGTGGCGCCGTACGGGCCGCGCGATGCCGGTGCTCATGCTCACGGCGCGCGATCGGTGGAGCGACAAGGTGCAAGGCTTCGATGCGGGCGCCGATGACTATGTCGCCAAGCCATTTCATCTGGAGGAAGTGCTGGCCCGTGTACGCGCTCTCCTGCGCCGTTCAGCCGGCCATGCAAAAAGCGAGTTCAATTGTGGACCCGTACGCCTCGACACCCGAACCGGCCGCGTTTCGGTCAATGGCAACCCGGTCAAGCTCACGAGCCATGAATATCGGCTGCTCGCCTATTTGATGCATCATTCTGGACGCGTCGTGTCGCGCACCGAGCTGGTCGAACATCTTTATGATCAGGATTTCGATCGGGATTCGAATACAATTGAAGTGTTCGTCGGCCGAATCCGCAAAAAACTTGGTGTCGACATTATCCAGACCGTTCGCGGCCTTGGATATTTGCTGACGCCGCCCGACGTGCGTTGATGGGATGCGGGCAAACTCTCTCGCGCTACGTCTCTTTCTTTCAGCCACCGCGTGGGCTGTCGTTATCCTTCTCATCACTGGATTCGTACTGTCTTCACTGTACCGGCAGGCGGTGGAGCGCGCATTTGACCGGCGGCTTGGCGTCTATTTGCGTACGCTCGTTGCCGATGTTGCGTCGCCTGAGGACACCGCCGAAAAATTTCCCCAGTCGCTTGGCGAGCCGCTTTTCGAACTGCCGCTGTCCGGCTGGTACTGGCAAGTCACCCGGCTCGATCCCGGTAAAACGGAAGTGCGTTCGTCACGCTCGCTTTGGGACGGTGGCCTGCCGCATTTGCAGGACAGGGGAATTGCCGCAGGACAGGACGGTTCGCGGGAAGGTTACGTAGCCGGCGCTGAAGACCAACGCCTCCGGATGGTGGAACGAAATATTGATCTCGGCGACGAAGGTCACTACCTGGTTGCAGTTGCTGGCGACGCTGCTGAAATCTCGGAAGAAACGCGTTCTTTCGACCAGGCGCTTATCATCACGTTTTCTATACTCGCAGCTGTGCTGTTGCTGACAACGACGTTTCAGGTCCGATTTGGTCTTGCTCCACTCAAGCGCATCACTGACAGCCTTACTGCAATCCGATCGGGCAGCGCCGAGCGTCTGGCAGGAAAATTTCCCGAGGAAATTGCGCCGCTGGCGCGCGAAACGAACGCTTTGATCGAAGCAAACAAGGAAATCGTCGAGCGTGCCCGCACGCACGTCGGAAATCTTGCGCACGCTCTGAAGACGCCACTGTCGGTCATGGTGAATGAGGCCACCGCGCGGGGGAATGACCCATTTGCGCAAAAGGTGCTGGAGCAGGCCGATATCATGCGCGATCAAGTTGCGCGTCACCTCGAGCGCGCGCGCCTCGCTGCTCGCCTGACGGTGGTTGGATCGGTGACCGAAGTGGCGCCGGTGGTGACTGCGCTGGCGCGCACAATGGAGAAGATTTATCGAGAGAAGAGTCTTGCTATTGAGGTTCACACGGATGAACAGGCGCAATTTCACGGCGAGCGCCCTGACCTCGAGGAGATGATCGGCAATCTGGTCGACAACGCCTGCAAATGGGCGGCTTCGCGGGTGACAATAGAAGTGGTGCGCGAGCGTCCTGATCCCGCGCGTGAGCGTCACGTCGTCCGCATCATTGTCGATGATGATGGTCGCGGACTGTCGCCTTCCGAACGCGAACAGGTTTCAAAGCGCGGGCAGCGCCTGGACGAGACAAAGCCTGGTTCTGGTCTGGGTCTTTCAATTGTTGTCGAGTTGGCCGCGCTCTATGGGGGCAGCCTGGCGCTCGGCACGGCGCCGCTCGGTGGGCTACGCGCCGAACTGGTCTTGCCGGCAGTCTAGGCCGCGCGCGCGATTTTTGCGGCCGGCCGGAGTTTTGCCCTAATCCTCCCGTCCCGATAGATTGTTCATCCTGCCGCTGGGCGGGTCGCTTATCCTTCGGGGGTTGAAATGTCCGCGTCCAAATTCGCTGCAATCGCAATCGTCGGTCTGACGCTTGCTGCCTGCGCCGGAAGTCCAGATGGAATGGGCCCCGGTCCGAAGGAGAACACCGGGACGTTGGTCGGCGCTGGAACCGGCGCACTGCTGGGCGCGGCAGTGGCAGGTGGCGGAACCGGCAACCGACTGGCGGGGGCGGCGATTGGTGGCGTGCTTGGTGGGCTGATCGGAAATCGTATCGGTGCCTCGCTCGACGACGAAGACAAAGAGCGCGCGTACGCCGCGCAAATGGACGCCCTCGAACGAGGACAATCAGGAGCTCCGGTGTCCTGGCGCAATCCTGATTCAGGCCGATATGGCACGGTTGTTCCGGGTCCCGCCTATCAGCAGGCCGGTCGCAATTGCCGCTCCTTCACCCACACGATCTATATCGATGGCCGGCCGCAGACCGCCCGTGGCACGGCCTGCCGCAATCCCGATGGCACCTGGACAGCCGTTACCTGAACCCGGCTTTTTCAACCCCCGGGCCTGGCGAAGCCGATCCCCGGATCTAGCCGCCGGGGCGCGTATTTTTGTGGACAAATGCTTTAGATTTAAAAATTATAGGGTTATAATAATAACGCTGTTGCCCCTGAAACGGGATCGGATCGGCTCATGCGTGCGGTTTGTCTCGGCGGCGGACCCGGAGGCCTCTACTTCGCGATCTCGCTGAAACGGCGGGATCCCAAGCACGAGGTCGTGGTCATCGAGCGCAATCGGCCAAACGACACTTTTGGCTGGGGCGTGGTTTTGTCCGATGAGACGCTCGCCAATCTTCAGGCCAATGATCCGGAAAGCGCCGCGCGCATTCACGAGTTTTTCGTTTATTGGAACGATATCGAGGTGCATTATCGCGGTAAGGCCGTGCGTTCGGGTGGTCACGGATTTTCCGGCATCGGCCGCCAGCGGTTGCTGAATATCCTTCAGGAACGCGCGCTTTCTCTCGGGGTCAAGATTGAATTTGAGACGGAGGCCAAAGATGTCTCCGCCTACACCGACTACGATCTCATCGTTGGTTCTGATGGCGTGAATTCGCGGGTGCGCGCCGCTCATGCCGATGTGTTCAAGCCCGACGTCGAGGTGCGCGCCTGCAAATATATCTGGCTTGGTACACAGCAGAAATTCAACGACGCTTTCACCTTTATCTTCGAGCAGACCGAGCACGGCTGGATCTGGGCGCACGCCTACCAGTTCGACGCCAACACGGCGACCTTTATCGTTGAATGTTCGGAGGAGACATGGCGCCGCGCCGGGTTTGACCGGATGAGCAGCGAGGAGACGACCGCGGCCTGCGAGAAGATCTTTGCCCGCAATCTCGGGCGCAATAAATTGATGTCGAATGCGCGTCATCTGCGCGGCTCAGCCTGGCTCAACTTTAATCGTGTCCTGTGCGAGCGGTGGAGCCACAAGAATATCGTCTTGCTCGGCGACGCCGCCGCCACTGCGCATTTCTCTGTCGGCTCGGGTTCGAAACTTGCTCTCGAAAGCGCCATCACCCTGGCTGAATATCTCCACGGCGAGCCAACCATGGCGGGGGCCTTCCGCCGCTACGAAGACGAGCGAAGGCTTGAGGTCTTGCGGCTCCAAAGTGCGGCACGCAACTCGACCGAATGGTTCGAGAACGTTGAGCGCTATCTCAATCTTGATCCCGTTCAGTTCAATTATTCGCTGCTGACGCGCTCACAGCGCATCAGCCACGAGAACCTGCGAGAGCGCGATAAGGCTTGGCTCGGCGATGCCGAGCGCTGGTTCGATCGTCAAGCCACCGGCTGTGAACCGCAGGCAGGGCGGGCGCCGATGTTCGTGCCGTTTCGCGTGCGCGGCATCGAATTGAAGAATCGCGTCGTGGTGTCGCCAATGGCGCAATATCGCGCGGTCGACGGGATGCCGACCGATTGGCATCTCGTGCACTACGCCGAGCGCGCCAAAGGCGGGGCAGGGCTGGTCTTTACCGAGATGACTTGCGTGTCGGCTGAAGGCCGCATCACGCCTGGCTGCGCCGGGCTTTATCGCCCTGAGCACGAAGCTGCATGGAAGCGGATCGTTGATTTTGTGCATGCGGAGACTGACGCCAAGTTTGCCATTCAGCTTGGCCATTCCGGCGCCAAAGGCTCAACGCAACTCGGTTGGGAAACGATGGATGCGCCGCTGCTTTCCGGTAATTGGGGACTGATGGCGCCATCGGCAATGCCGTGGAGCGAAGGCAACCAGACGCCGCGAGCCATGTCTCGCTCCGACATGGACAACGTTCGCGATGAGTTCGTGCGCGCGGCGGAGATGGCGCAGCGTATCGGTTTCGACTGGCTCGAACTGCACTATGCCCACGGTTATCTGATGTCGGCCTTCATTACGCCGCTCACCAACAAGCGCACTGACGAGTATGGCGGCAGCCTTGAAAACCGGATGCGGTTTCCGCTCGAGGTATTTCGGGCGGTGCGCGCGGTTTGGCCAGACGAGAAGCCGATATCTGTACGCATCTCGGCCAATGATTGGGCGCCGAACGGTATTACGCCGCAGGATGCCGTCGACGTTGCGCGCATTCTCACCGATGCGGGCGTGGACATGATCGACGTGTCTGCCGGGCAGACAACGAAGCTGGCAAGGCCGGTGTATGGACGGATGTTTCAGACGCCGTTCTCCGACCGTATCCGCAATGAGGCCGGTATTGCGACGATCGCGGTCGGCAACATCTACGATGCCGACCATGTCAATTCGATACTGATGGCCGGTCGCGCCGATCTCGTGTGCCTGGCGCGCCCCCATCTCGCCAATCCCTATTGGACCCTGCACGCTGCGGCTGACCTCGGCTACGAAGGTTTGACTTGGCCGAAGCCTTATTGGCCCGGCCGCGACCAATTGCATCGCTTGAAGTCCCGGCCTGACGTGATGACGGGGAAGGTGTGATGGCGACGCTTGAAGGCTTACACGCCTTGGTCACCGGCGCCGGCAGCGGCATTGGTGCGGCAATCGCGCGAGCGTTGGCGGACGAGGGCGCAGCGGTTTCGCTCGTTGGACGACGTAAGATGCTGCTCGACGAGATTGCAAAGAATTTGCCGAATGCCACGGCGATCGTCGCCGATGTAACAAGTGCTGCGGATTGCGCGGCGATGGTGGACGCCGCGCATGCCGCGCATGGACCGATCGACATCGTCATCGCCAATGCTGGCGCGGCCGAGAGTGCGCCGGCCGGAAAAATATCAGCCGAACATTGGCATCGCATGATTGACGTCAACTTGACCGGCGCGTTTTTCACGGTGCAGGCGGCGCTAGACGACGTCATGCGCAAAGGCCAGGGGATGCGGCGTATCGTGTTCACTGCGTCAACTGCAGGGCTGAAGGGCTATCCCTATGCGGCGGCCTATTGCGCCGCCAAGCACGGGGTTGTGGGCCTTGCGCGCGCCTTGGCGGTCGAACTCAAGCCGTCCGGTGTGACTGTGAATGCGGTGTGCCCTGGCTTTACCGATACGCCACTTTTGGACACCGCGGCGGCCGAGATTGCGAACAAGACCGGCCGCACCGTGGCTGAGGCGCGGGCTGCGCTCGCCAAGGACAATGCCGATGGCCGGTTGATTTCACCTGAAGAGGTCGCCGAAAAAGTCCTGTGGCTGTGCTCACCCGCGGCGGCCCGGACCAACGGCGAAGCCATTGTCGTCGCCGGGAAACCAGCATGACAATGGCCGCCAAGACAAAATCGCACCCAGCCGCGCAGTCACTGAGCAAACAGCGGCTACGGCTGTGGATTCGCATTTTGCGTGCCGCGCGCGCGATCGAGGTTGAGGTGCGCGAGCGGTTGCGCGTCGAATTCAACGTGACCCTGCCGCAGTTCGATGTGATGGCGGCGCTCGAAAGGAAGCCCGACGGCATGACAATGACTGAACTGTCACGTTTCCTGATGGTGTCGAACGGCAATGTCACCGGCATCATCGACCGGCTGGTGACGGACAGGTTGGTCGCGCGCCGGGCGCCGCCCGATGACCGCCGCGCCATTGTTGTGCGGCTGACGCCGCGCGGCCTGAAAGAGTTCACTGCAATGGCCAAGGCGCACGAGGTCTGGGTCGATGGCTTGCTGTCGGAATTTGACGCGACGGAGGCGGACACACTGATCCGCCATCTCGATGGATTGTCGGGCCGCATTCGAAATGGAGGACCGCGCGCATGAACATGGGCGATTTCAAGCCGAAACATTTCAACTGGCGGGCGCAGAACGGCGTCGCAACGATTACGCTCAAGGGCGCCGAGCGCAAGAACCCGATCACGTTCGACAGTTACGCCGAGCTCGGTCAGACCTTCCGCGGCCTGGCGCGGGCAGGCGATATCAAGGCCATTATATTCGGGTCGAGCGGTGGTAATTTTTGCTCCGGTGGCGACGTGCACGATATCATCGGGCCGTTGTTGAAGCGTGATATAAAGGGGCTTCTCGAGTTTACGCGTATGACCGGCGAACTCGTGAAAGCGATGCGCGCCTGCCCGCAACCTATCGTCGGTGCAATCGACGGGGTCTGCGTGGGTGCTGGCGCCATGATTGCGCTGTTCTGCGATATTCGCCTCGGCACACCACAAGCAAAAACGGCGTTTTTGTTCACCCGCGTCGGCCTCGCCGGCTGCGACATGGGTGCTTGCGCCCTGCTGCCGCGCGTCATTGGCCACGGCCGTGCGTCGGAGTTGCTCTATACCGGCCGCGTCATGACGGCTGAGGAAGGCGAGCGCTGGGGCTTTTTCAATCGCATCGTCAGCGCCGAGAAGCTTGAGGCGGACGCGCTGACGTTGGCGCAACAACTCGCCGACGGGCCGACTTTTGCGCATAAAATGACGAAGGCCATGTTACATCAAGAATTCGCGATGCCACTCGACGCAGCGATCGAGGCGGAGGCGCTCGCGCAGGCCGCCTGCATGCAGACACAGGACTTTCGCCGCGCCTACGACGCTTTCGTGGCCAAACAGAAACCGCAGTTTGCCGGAAATTGAACGATGTCTGACCGCAGTTTTCTGCATTGGCCGTTTTTCGAGGAGCGCCACCGTGTGTTGGCCGCCGCACTGGAAAGCTGGGCCGCTCAACATTGCGAGCATGTTGATCACCGCGACGTTGACGCTGCTTGCCGCGGCCTCGTGCAAAAACTCGGGCGCGACGGCTGGCTCAAATACACGGCGCCCGGCGATGATCCGGCGGAAAAGATCGATGTCCGCTCGCTGGCTCTGATTCGCGAGACGCTGGCGCGCAATTCCGGTCTCGCCGATTTTGCCTTCGCGATGCAGGGACTCGGCGCTGGCCCGATTTCGCTGTTCGGGACCACCGCTCAAAGGCGCCAATGGCTGCCGAAAACCCGCGCCGGGGTCGCGATCGCGGCATTTGCGCTTTCCGAGCCGGCCTCTGGCTCCGACGTTGCGAATATTTCAACCACGGCACGACGGAACGGCAACGGCTATGTCCTCGACGGCGAGAAGACCTGGATTTCGAACGGCGGTATCGCCGATCTTTATGTTGTTTTCGCCCGCACAGGCGAAGCCGCGGGTGCGAAGGGTTTGTCGGCGTTTATCGTACAAGGGAGCAATCCCGGCCTTTCGGTAGCCGAACGTATTGAGGTCATCGCGCCGCATCCTCTCGCGCGGCTCTCGTTCAAAAATTGCGAGGTCGGTGCGGATGACTTGATCGGCGCGGCCGGCGATGGCTTCAAGATCGCAATGGCAACGCTCGATGTGTTCCGCACCACGGTGGGCGCCGCCGCGGTCGGTTTCGCGCGTCGGGCACTCGCCGAAACGCTCAAGCGTTCCGCGAGTCGCGAGTTATTTGGCGCCCCGTTGTCGGAGTTGCAGATGGTGCAGGGGCACATCGCCGATATGGCGGTCGAGATTGATGCTGCTGCGCTCCTCGTCTATCGCGCCGCCTGGGTCAAGGACATGGGCGCGGCTCGCGTGACGCGCGAAGCGGCGATGGCAAAGCTTTACGCTACTGAATCCGCGCAGCGCGTCATCGACGCCGCCGTGCAAATTCACGGCGGTGATGGCGTGCGCGTCGGTCATCCGGTCGAGGCACTTTACCGTGAAATCCGGGCGTTGCGCATTTACGAGGGTGCTTCCGACGTCCAGAAAATCGTTATAGCCCGGTCTCTGCTTTCATCTGCCGCAGGTCGTTGACATGGCTCGAAACCCCAAGCTCGGTCCGTCCGCACATGTCGATACCTTTACGCGCGACAATCTCCCACCGTTTGATCAATGGCCGGACATCCTGCTCGATCGCCCGGAATTTCAATATCCCGAGCGCTTGAACGCCGCCGTCGAATTGACGGACCGCATGGTCGAGCGCGGGTTCGGCGACCATGTAGCGCTGATCGGTAATGGCCGTCGACGCACCTATAAGGAACTCGCCGACTGGTCAAACCGGCTGGCGCACGCCCTTGTCGAGAACTACGGGGTCAAGCCCGGCAATCGCGTCTTGATTCGCTCCGGAAACAATCCGGCGCTGGTCGCGGCCTGGCTCGCCGCCACCAAGGCAGGTGCGGTTGTCGTGAACACAATGCCGATGTTGCGGGCCGGCGAACTTGGCAAAATAGTCGACAAGGCCGAGATCGCGCTGGCTTTGACCGACAGCCGCATCGCCGACGAGTTGGTGGCCTGTGCCAAGGTCAGCAAATTCCTAAAACAGGTTGTGAATTTCGACGGCACTTCCAATCATGACGCCGAGCTCGATCGCGTCGCGCTCGACAAGCCGGTGAAGTTTGACGCTGTAGCGACAGGACGCGACGACGTCGCTTTGCTTGGCTTTACCTCCGGGACCACCGGAGAGCCAAAGGCGACGATGCACTTCCATCGAGATCTGCTGATCGTTGCCGATGGTTACGCCAAGGAAGTTCTCAACGTGACGCCAGAGGATGTGTTTGTCGGCTCGCCGCCTTTGGCTTTTACATTCGGACTTGGCGGCCTGGCAATTTTCCCTCTTCGCTTCGGCGCCACCGCGACGCTGCTCGAAAATGCGTCGCCTGCGAACATGGTGCAGATAATCGAGACTTATAAAGCGACAATCTCCTTTACCGCGCCGACCGCGTATCGGGCGATGATGGCGGCGATGGACAAGGGAGCCAATCTGTCGTCGCTGCGGATCGCCGTGTCCGCCGGAGAGACATTGCCGGCGCCGGTGTTTGACGACTGGACGCGCCGGACCGGCAAGCCGATCCTCGACGGCATCGGTTCAACCGAGATGCTGCACATCTTCATCACGAGCCGCGTCGGCGACGCGTTCCCCGGCGCGACCGGTCGGCCGGTGGCCGGCTACGAAGCCAAAGTTGTCGACGCCAACATGAATGACGTGCCTGTCGGTACGGTTGGACGACTGGCGGTGCGCGGCCCAACCGGCTGCCGTTATCTCTCCGACCGGCGACAGAAGGACTACGTTATTGATGGCTGGAATCTTACCGGTGATGCGTTTGTCTGCGACCGCGATGGACGTTTTCATTTCGCCGCACGCAATGACGACATGATCGTTTCAGCGGGCTACAACATCGCCGGGCCCGAGGTCGAGGCAGCACTGTTGGCGCATCCGGACGTCGCGGAATGCGCCGTGATTGGCGCTGCTGATTCCGAGCGTGGGCAGATCGTGTCGGCATTTATCGTACTGAAGGCCGGCGTTGTGGCCGACAATCTTCGGATCAAGATCTTGCAGGATCACGTCAAGGCGACCATCGCGCCCTACAAATACCCGCGCCTGGTAAAATTCATCGATGCTTTGCCGAAGACGCAGACCGGAAAAATCCAACGGTTCAAGTTAAGAGAGCAAGCACCATGAGCAAAAGCGCGTTTGAAATCGTGCAGCCAAAGGACTGGGCCGCGCCAAGGGGCTACGCCAATGGCATCGCAGCGCAAGGCCGGCAGGTTTTTATTGCTGGTCAGGTCGGCTGGAACGCACAGGCGCAATTCGAGAGCGACGATTTCGTAGCCCAGGTCGAGCAAGCGCTCAAAAATATCGTTGACGTGCTCGCGGCTGCGGGTTGCGAGCCACGCCATCTCGTGCGGCTTAATTGGTATGTGACCGACAAGGCCGAATATGCTGCGCGCCAACGTGAGATCGGACTGGCCTACCGACGCCAGATTGGCCGGCATTTTCCGGCGATGACGTTAGTTGTGGTTGCTGGACTGCTGGAGCCGCGCGCCAAAGTCGAGATCGAAGGCACGGCCGTTATCGCGGACCAGCCGTAAGGCGCACATCGATTTAATGGCGCGCCGCCTTTTGCCGAAAGGCGCGTATGTTTAACAACTCCTTAACGCCCGTCGCCGTATCAAGCCGGAGGCCTGAAATCGGATAGACCGAGAATGGCGGGCGTCCAGACGACCGTCGAGCGACTGCGGCAATTTCTGCGAGAACTTTCGCCAGGAGCGCGTTCGCTGCTGATTGGCGAGCTCGAACGCTGTGTGCTGCGTGGTGAAGATGTTTCTGGCGGCGAACTTGTCCTGCAGGAATTGCGCCGAATCGTACGCGATCAACGTCACGGCGGCCCGCGCATCGAGAATTCGGCGCGCCTTTTATTCAAGCCCCTTGAACCATTTCTGGTCGATGACCGCGGTGACCACAGGCACCCAGGACGCATCGCGCGATCATCGCTCGAACCCCTGTGGAACTGGGTCCGTCGCGATCTACTACCCAATGACGCCGATTTGTTAGCCGACGAGGTGGGTGAAGCCATGCTTGCCGGTGATGTGAGCAAATCGGAGCGCCTCGCGCGTATTTTTCAGGACCGCGTCGCTGCCGCCATCGACGCAAACTACAGCGCCGCGACCGAGGATGGCAAAACCCGGCGACGGATTTTGCAACAAATTGGCACGCCGCACGCGAGTGAGGAGTTGGCCGCTCTCAAATGTGCCCTCAAGGGCCGCGATGTATTGGCAGCTCTTTCTTCACGTCTACCGCTGCAAATCGGTAACCTCGCCAATGCTCAGCTCGAAGAATGCAAGCAGTTGATCGAAGGTGCCGCCGCGCGCGATGGTGAGCTGTTCTTGTACGCTTTGTTGACGGTGATGAATCGAATGACGGCGCCGTGGCAATTGATCCGGCTTGGAGTCAAGGCAGCCGGCAGCGATACCGCAGCGCGAGTTGCCGAAACAAATTACGCCGTCGCGGTCAATATCGTTCTCGCCGAACAGGAGCGGATGGTGGCGGAATTGCGTGAGGATTTGCGCAGCGGCCAAGGGGTCGCAGTCGGGGCGCTCCTCAAGACCATCCATGATTCGGCTCGAGGCTTGCGCACCGAGCTCGAATTGCCGGTCGATAGCAGCTGGGGCCGCGCTCTTGCAGCGCAACGGACGCAGATCTCCGATCTGCTGCGTGCAGAAATCGAGTCAATGCCGAACCGCGTGCGACGCTTGCTAAGACCACGGCCATCCAAAGAAATCAGGCCGAACGCGGTGCTGGACCCGAATGACGTGGCTGAGGTCGAGGCGCTCGTTGAATTCGTGGGAATATGCCGATATTTCGCCGGCGAGCTCGCGATCAACGAAATGACACAACGCGCTCTGACTGAGCTTCGACAATATCTCGACAACGGAACGCATGCGCTACTTGAAGGCCTGCGCCATGCTGAGGAGGCGGATCGCAGTTTCCGTCAATCTCAAGTTGATGCGGCGGTGCGTTTTTGCGCAAAAGTCTTTGGACGGGAATACGCCGCCCTCCTTGGCAAGGCCGCCGAAGTGGCTGGCGACACCGAGAAAAAGGCCGCACGCGGCTGAACGCCTGATTTTCAGCATTGTGGGCGCAGCGTTGCGTCATAAAAGCTCATTTGGACGCAAAACGGTAAACCGAGGGCTAGACTATAGTCGCGCTGCTCGTGTTTACACATTGAATAATCTATTGAATCCAAAACGTATTTCGTCGTCCACACCTTACAAAAGTTTAATCCTGCCGACAGGACGCTGTAAGGCTCATCACCCCATCTTGAGTTTCGAAAAGGTGCGCAATCGCACCGACGAATCCAGATGGAGATTGCCTAATGAAGTCGAGCGCCATTCGCGCAGCTGATGCTGCCAAGAAGCCGCGGGCATTTTCAGCCCGACGTCTTGTTCTCCTCACGACTACTATAGCCAGCCTTGGCGCCGCTGCGCTTGTGGTCGCTCCTGGTCTCAGTTTAACCGGCGGGTATCCAGCCGCCGTTGCGCAGAACCTTTCCGAGCAAGCGCACAAATTGCAGGCACCGGTCGGCTTTGCCGACATCGTCGAGAAGGTCAAACCGGCTGTGATTTCAGTGCGCGTCAAAGTTGACGGCGGATCCGAAACCAATGGGCTGAACAGCAGCAACGATGTTCCCCCGGGTCTGCGTGAATTTTTCCGTCGCTTCGGAATGCCTGATGCTCCGAACGGACCGGAAGGAATGCCCCGCGGCCGTGGGCGTAATGTGATCACCGGCCAGGGTTCCGGCTTCTTCATTTCTGCCGACGGCTATGCTGTGACCAACAATCACGTGGTCGAGAAAGCCGAAAGCGTTCAGGTCACGACGGATGATGGAAAAATTCACAAAGCCAAGGTGATCGGGACCGACCCGCGTACCGATCTTGCGCTGATAAAGGTTGAAGATGGTCCGTTCCCGTATGTGAAGCTTTCGGGAAAAGCCCCGCGCATTGGCGATTGGGTTATTGCGGTCGGCAACCCCTTCGGGCTCGGCGGCACTGTCACGGCCGGAATCGTATCGGCGCGCGGCCGGGACATCGGCGCTAGTGCCTATGATGATTTCATCCAGATCGATGCGCCCGTTAACAAAGGCAATTCTGGCGGGCCGACTTTCGATACCGACGGCAATGTGATTGGCGTCAACACCGCGATCTTCTCCCCGTCGGGCGGTTCGGTTGGTATTGCCTTCGCCATCCCGGCCGACACCGTCGACAGCGTGGTGGCGCAG
Organism: uncultured Alphaproteobacteria bacterium; assembly: GCA_963735285.1. Taxonomy (GTDB): domain Bacteria; phylum Pseudomonadota; class Alphaproteobacteria; order Rhizobiales; family Xanthobacteraceae; genus Pseudolabrys. Next base: position 26,479 of record CAVTKN010000003.1, read on the forward strand.
CTTAAAGAGCACGGTTCGGTCACACGCGGCTGGATCGGTGTGCAGATTCAACCGGTGACGCCCGATATCGCGGACAGCCTTGGCCTGAAGAAAGCTGAAGGCGCGCTGGTTGCCGAACCCCAGGCCAATAGCCCTGCGCAGAAGGCCGGAATTGAAGCCGGTGACGTCATTACCTCGGTCGATGGCAAGGAGGTCAAGGACGCGCGCGATCTTGCCAAGAGGATTGGGGCTTTGGCGCCGAAGTCCTCGGTGAAGCTTACAGTCCTGCACAAGGGCGCGGAGAAAACGCTGACCCTGACACTCGGCGAGTTGCCGAATGCCAAAGAAGCGCGCGCCAACGCTGGAGACGGCGACAGTGGCGCGGACATCGGCAAGCTCGGCCTTACGCTCGCTCCGGCGGCTCGTGTCGCCGGTGCTGGTGCGGAGGGCGTCGTGGTCACCGGCGTCGAGTTGGGTGGAGTAGCCGCCGACCATGGCTTCTCGACAGGCGATGTCATCGTCGAAATTGCCGGCAAATCAGTCTCGACGCCGACCGATGTGCGCGACGTCGTCGCCAGCGCGCGAACCGAAGGCAAGCGCAGCGTGCTGGTGCGGGTGAAGAAGGGCGACAATACGCGCTTTGTCGCCTTGCCGCTTGGTCGCGGCTGACAAGAGTTTTGAGGACGTGCTGCCGGCATCCGTCGCCCCCGCCGGTGGCCCGACCTCAACGGGACGGGCATCGTGCCCGTCCCGGCTAGTTGCGGAGCGGCTGTGCAGTAGACGGCACGGAACGTTTCCGATTGGAGCTCCAACCCTGGCATCCGTCGCCCCCGCCGGGGTGGGGTCGTTGAGGGGGTGGCGGTCTCCGCCACCCCCTCGCGTACGATTGAGGGGCCGACCGGAGGGCATTGACCCTGCCACCGAAATGTCTGGAATTGGTGTGACCGATGCCCACTTATGCGGATATTAACGGGCAGCGCGCCTACGGCCGGGTGGCCGACGCGCAACCGGATCGGGTCACCATGCGACTTCTGGTTATTGAAGACGATCGCGATGCTGCCGAGTACCTCGTCAAGGCGTTTCGCGAGGTCGGACATGTCGCCGACGCTGCAACCGACGGCGACGACGGGCTAGCCATGGCCCTCGACGGTCAATACGACGTCTTGATCGTCGATCGAATGCTGCCCAAACGAGATGGATTGGCGGTGATCGGCGCTCTGCGGGCAAAGGGTCTGGAAACACCAGCACTAATCCTTTCGGCGCTTGGGCAAGTTGACGACCGGGTCAAGGGATTGCGGGCTGGCGGTGACGACTACCTACCCAAGCCTTATTCGTTTTCCGAGCTACTTGCGCGCGTCGAGGTGCTGGCGCGTCGCCGTGTTGGCCGCAGCGAGGAAACGGTTCTGCGGGTCGGCGACCTTGAGCTCGACAGGCTCTCGCATCAGGTCCATCGCGGCAAGGACGAAATATCGCTGCAACCTCGCGAATTCCGTCTTCTGGAGTACCTGATGCAGCATGCCGGGCAGGTGGTTACCCGCACGATGCTGCTGGAAAACGTGTGGGATTATCATTTTGACCCGCAAACCAACGTGATTGATGTTCATATCTCGCGCTTGCGCTCGAAAATCGATAAAGGTTTCTCCCAGCCGCTTTTGCACACGGTCCGCGGCGCGGGATACATGATACGTGACGGCGCTCGGTAAACTATTTCGCACGACTACGTTCAAGCTGACGCTGGTCTATTTGACCGTGTTCGCGCTGTTTGCAGCATTTCTGCTCGGCTATTTTGCGCTCAACACGCGCCGTCTGATCACCGAACAGATTACCGATACGGTCAACGCCGAGATTACCGGTCTATCCGAACAATATCGTCTTGGCGGCATTCGACGGCTTGTGGTTGTCGTAGACGCGCGTGCACGGCGCCCGGGCTCAAGCCTCTATTTGGTAACCACCTTCGCTGGCGAATCGCTTGCCGGCAACGTTACGGCACTGCCACCGGGGACGCTCGACAATGTCGGCTGGACCGAAACCGCTTACCGGCGGCTCGATGAAGCTGACCCGGCCGAACATCCCGAACATCACGCGTTGGCGCGCGTCTTTCAGCTGCCGGGGGGCTTTCGTCTGCTGGTCGGCCGTGACCTCGACGAGCGCGAGCGGCTTTACAACATCGTGTTGTCAGCGGGTCGCTGGTCGATTGCGATCGTGATCGTGCTCGGACTTGCCGGTGGACTATTTGTGACGCGCCGGGTGCTACGCCGTGTCGACGCCATGACGGAAACAACGCGCACGATTATGAAAGGCGACCTCGGCGGCCGCTTGCCGGTTGCGGGAACGGGCGACGAGCTCGATCGCCTGGCCGAGAATCTCAATGTCATGCTTGAGCGTATCGAGGCGTTGATGCGCGGATTGAAGGAAGTTTCCGACAACATTGCACACGATCTAAAGACGCCGCTGACGCGTCTGCGAAACCGGTCAGAGCAAGCGCTGCGTTCCGCCAAAAGTGATGGCGAATATCGCGCCGCGCTCGAAAGCACGATCGAAGAGTCGGATGGGCTGATTCGGACTTTCAATGCGCTGCTCATGATCGCAAGTGCAGAGTCGGGTCATGCGCGTGACGACATGAGCGAATTTGATGCCGCTGAAATCGCCAATGACATAGGCGAACTATATGAGCCGCTGGCGGAAGAGAAAGGCATTGTGCTGACAGTGGACGCCAACGCGCCGGCACCATTGAAAGGCAATCGCGAGCTCATCAGCCAGGCGCTTGCCAATCTGGTCGATAATTCCATCAAATACGCAGCGCCGGGCGCCGAGGCGGCCAATGGCGCCAAGACCCAGATCGTCGTGCGTGCGCTCAGCGAAGGTGACCGGATTTTGTTGACGGTCGCCGACAGCGGGCCTGGCATTCCCGAAGCCGATCGCGGACGCGCCGTCGAGAGATTTGTCCGTTTGGAGCAAAGCCGATCGCAGCCGGGTTCCGGCCTTGGATTAAGCCTCGCTTCGGCCGTTGCTCGGCTGCATGGCGGCGAATTGACCCTGGCGGACAACCAGCCCGGGCTCAAAAGCATCATTGCATTGCCGCGGGGAGGGCCGGTACAGAGTGCGGGATGAGGCCGCCCGCCCGACGTAAGGCTTCCCGTAAACCGGCTGTCCGCGACGACAGTGCCGGGGGCAAGGCTAAAGGTGCGACTCTGGCCGCGCGGATCGCGACTGCGCCCCGGCTGGTCGACCCGGAGAAGGCCCGCGCTCGAGTTGCCGAATGGCTGGGTGGACTTCCACCGGTCGATGCAAAGCATCTTCGGGAATTGCTCAGCGCCAATCCAATTGTCAGCACGCTCCTGGAAAGCCTTTCGGAGAGCTCGCCGTTTTTGTGGGAGTTGGTAAGTCTTGAGCCGACTCGGCTACTTCGATTGCTTCAGTCCGATCCTGATCAGCACTTCACCTCTCTCTTGGTTGAGCACGGGCGAGACGCCGGGTCGAGCACCGATGCGGCTGACGCAATGCGCGTTCTGCGCCGGATGAAAGCCGAGGCCGCGCTTCTTATCGCGCTGACCGATATTGGCGGCGTTTGGCCGGTGATGCGAGCTGCTCGCGCACTTACCGAGCTGGCCGATGCAGCGGTCGATGCAGCTGTTCGATTTATTCTTGCCGAGGCGGAACGCGACGGGCGGCTAAAGCCGGTGGACAATGCCCGACCGCAGGTGGGTAGCGGGTACGTAGTGTTGGCGATGGGCAAGATGGGGGCATTCGAACTCAACTATTCAAGCGATATCGATCTCATCGTTCTTTACGAACCCGCGGCCCCGGCCTTGCCGGCGGACGCCGAGCCATCAACGCTTTACGTGCGGCTTACGCAGCGGCTTGTGAAATTGCTGCAAGAGCGGACTGCGGACGGCTATGTCTTTCGCACCGATCTGCGTCTGCGGCCCGATCCCGCCTCGACCGCAATAGCAATATCAACGCTGGCAGCGGTCTCGTATTACGAAAGCGCCGGGCAAAACTGGGAACGTGCCGCTATGATCAAAGCGCGCGCGTGCGCGGGCGACATTGCCGTCGGAGAAATGGTACTCAACGAGATTTCACCGTTCGTTTGGCGCAAGTATTTGGACTATGTCGCCGTCAGCGACGTGCATGCGATGAAACGTCAAATCAATGCTTACCGCGGCCACGGTGAAATTGCGGTCAAGGGACACAACATCAAGCTTGGACGCGGCGGCATCCGCGAAATCGAGTTCTTCGCCCAAACCCAGCAGTTGATTGCGGGCGGGCGTAACCCGGGCCTACGGGATCGCGACACTCTGACGACCCTCGACAAACTTTGCGATGACAAATGGATCGATGCTCAAGCACGCGATTCGATGAAGGAGGCCTATTGCTTTTTGCGCGTGGTCGAACATCGCCTGCAGATGGTGAATGACGAACAGACACAAACTCTGCCGTCCGAAAATGAAGGTCTTGAACGCTTCGCGCGTTTCCTCGGTTTTGAAAATCGTGATGCCTTCGCGAAAGTGTTGCTCGGCCATCTCGACAGCGTGCAGCGATACTATGCTCGCCTGTTTGAGAAGACCCCGGATCAAGAAAAGTCAGTATTCGTGTTTCCGACGGACACGGACGACCATAAGACGCTTGACCGACTTGCCGCGCTTGGATTTCGAGCGCCTTTGGAAGCTTCCAGCATCGTTCGACACTGGCTCTCCGGTGGCCATCGCTCGCTAAAAGGCGAATCGGCACGTACCCATCTCGAGGCACTGTTGCCGTCCCTTCTCGAGCGTATTGCAGGGACGGACAACCCTGGTGCCACGCTCATATTGTTCGATCATTTCCTTGCCAACCTGCACGCTTCGGCTCGGCTATTGTCGCTGTTGCGCCAAAACCCCGAGCTCATCGCTTTGATTGCGCTTGTGCTGGGCACTGCACCGCGTCTCGGGAGCACGCTCGCGCGCCATCCACAGGTCATGGATGCCCTGGTCGATCCGAGTTTTTTCGGCGCATTGCCGGACGAAACCGAACTCGGTCACCGACTTGATGCAGCATTGGCGCAATCTCGATACGACGAAGATTTGCTCGAGCGCATCCGCACGTTTGGCCTAGAATATATGTTCCTGATTGGCGTGCGAATTCTTTCGGGAACGGTTACCGCGCGGCAGGCGGGCGAAGCTTTCGCGCGACTCGCGGACGCCGTGATCCGGGCTGTTCACCGCGCGGTCGCCGACAATCTCGCCTCGACATATGGGCATCTGCGGGGAGAAGAGACCGCAATTCTTGCGATGGGCAAGCTCGGCGGTTACGAGATGACTGCGACGTCCGACCTCGATCTGATTTTGGTCTACGATTTTGACGACACGCAACCGGAATCCGACGGCGCAAGATCACTGTACGGCGCGCAATATTTCGCACGGTTAACACAGCGCCTGATTAACGCCCTGACTGCCCAGACCAACTATGGCGCGCTTTATCAGGTCGACATGCGGTTACGGCCCTCCGGGCGCGCGGGTCCTTTGGCAACTCGAACTCGATGGTTTTGCCGCCTACCAGGAAACCGAAGCGTGGACCTGGGAACATATGGCGCTCACACGCGCGCGATTGATTTCTGGTTCGACCTCGTTCAGGCAACGCGTCGAGCGTGTTATCCACGATATTCTGCGAAGGCCACGCAATGCCGAATTGGTCGCGGGCGACGTCATTGAAATGCGTGCCGCGATCGCCAAAGAAAAAGGCGAGGGCGACCGTTGGGACCTTAAATACGCGGCCGGCGGGCTCATCGATATCGAGTTCATTGCCCAATATCTTCAGCTCATCCACGCGCACCAGCTGCCGGAAATTCTCGATACTTCAAGCGCGCGGGTTCTCGAAAAGGCCCAGGCACTGCGGGTTCTCGCCGTGGAAGACGCGGAAATCCTGCGTGCGGCCGTGCAGCTTTATCATGATCTGACGCAGATATTGCGTCTCTGCTTGCCTGGCGCGTTCGATTTAAAGACGGCGGGAGCCGGACTCCTGCGGCTACTGGCGCGGGCGGCTGATGTTCCGGATTTTGCTACACTCGATGCGACGTTGACGGATATGCAATCTAAGGTGCGCGCTAGTTTTCTACGTATCCTGGGGAACGCGACCTAGCGCATTGCTATGCAGCTTCATCTTTGGGCAGCGCACATTGAGGTTCGAGCGGCAGACGAACCACCACCAGCGTTCCTTTTCCGAGTGCCGAGCGGATGCGCATTCGCCCCCCGTGTAACTCAACAAGTGATTTGGAGATCGCGAGCCCGAGACCGGAACCCTGGTGGCTCTTGGTAAGCTGACTTTCGACTTGTTCGAACGGGCGCCCAAGCCGGGCCAGCGCATCGCTGGCGATGCCGATTCCAGTGTCAGCGATGGCAAGCGTGACGCAATGATCAGATGTCCGTCCACGGACGGTTACGCGGCCGCCTGCAGGTGTGAACTTGACTGCGTTGGACAGCAAATTCAGCGCAATTTGCTTAAGCGCGCGCCGGTCTGCTCGCAATTTTAACTCGGGCGATATTCGTGCCGTCAACTGCAGTTGTTTGTCTTGCGCGCGCGTTCCGACAACGCGCATGGCCTCATTGAGGAGTGCGTCGAGACTGAGGTCCTCAAAATCCAGCCGGATGCGGCCCGCTTCAATCTTCGACATGTCCAGAATGTCATTGATGACCTCAAGCAGATACTGCCCACTGCCTCGGATGTCGTTGCAATATTCATGATATTTTTCGGCGCCCAAAGGCCCAAACATGCCCGATTCCATGATTTCGGAAAATCCGATGATGGCATTGAGCGGCGTGCGTAGCTCGTGGCTCATGTTGGCGAGGAATTTTGATTTTGCCTGGTTGGCTTCTTCAGCGCGGGTCTTTTCCTCGGCATAATTCTCGGCGAGTTCAGCAGTGCGTTGCTGTGAAGCACGCAAATCGGAAACCGTTGCCATCAGACGCTTCTCGCTATCGATGAGTTTTTCCTCGTGCGTCTTCAGCGCGGTGATGTCTGTTCCGACCGAGACATAGCCTCCATCTTTTGTGCGCCGTTCACTGATGTGGAGCCAGCGCCCGTCCTCGAGTTGGGCTTCAAATGTGCGTGCGCCAGGGATGCTAGGACCTGTGGTGACAATCTTGTTGCGCACCACCGGTTTGCTTCCGGCCGCCACTACGGATTCGTACGATGCGCCGACGATAATTGCTTCGTCAGGCAGGTGATGCAGCTCCTGAAAGTTTGAATTGCAGAGAACGAGACGATTGTCTGCGTCCCACAGGACAAACGCTTCGGGGATCGTTTCAATTGCGTCGCGCAACCGCATATCTGCGGCGACGGTTTTCTCGACCAGGCTTTTTTGCTCCGTAATGTCGACTGCGATGCCGATCAGGTGCAGGCCGGGTTCGCCTGCTTGGCGCACGAGTTCGCAGCGGGCACGCAGCCATACCCAATGGCCGGCAGCGTGGCGCATGCGAAAAGCATGGTCGATTGTCGTCGCAGTTGCGTCGGCGAGTTCCGCCGCCAATTCGTAAAGTCTTACGTCGTCCGGATGAACAAGTGCATTAACGTCTCCGAACGACAGCAGGTCATCTTTGGTTTCAAGCCCGAGTATTTCGAACATGGATTGCGACCAGAAGATACGGCCGCGGGCAAGATCCCAATCCCACAGCCCACACCGTCCCCGGTTGAGCGCGGTATCGATGCGACTGCGGACAGTTTCGTAAATCAAGTCTGCTTCTCGCGCCCGAGTGGCCTGCCAATGAAAGGCAAAGCCGAGGATCAGCACAACGAAACCGGTTGTGGCCGAGAGCGTCGTCGTCAGGGTGGTCAGTGAGCGCCAACCGGCCAATGCGGCGTCGCGGGACTGCACGACGGCAAATTGTCCGAATGGTGGATTGAGCATGCGCACGGTGGCGATGGCGCGTGTTGCGTCAGGCAACGTTATTTCCATGACGCCCGCACCTGCGCCGAACGTTGTAAGCGGCTGTGTGGGCCCAAGCAGGTCGATTAAGCGGCGGCCAATGGTTGCGTCCGTGGGCGGCGTCGCGGCCGTAACGACGCCCTCGGCGTTCGTCAGGATAAAGCGGCGGCCTGGCGCTGTCGCCCATGATGGCAGCGCAGCGGCGAGCACCTGTTGCGGCTGCTCGATCGCATCTTTCGCGCGCTTCAAGGGCTGATAAAGGCGCGCGGCGGTAAAGTCCGCAATCGCCTCAAGCGACGTGGCCTCGCCGTTAAGTGTCTGCGCGCGGTGATCGAGCACCTGAACGAGGGCACCCACGCAGATCGTCGCGAGAAATGCGATGATCAGGACGGGGACCGCGCGGCGAAGCAGCGGTTCGGCGTTCAGCAGCCGTCGATATGCCGGCTTGGCAATCGATTGCGCGAGGCCTTTGATAGAATCGGGATGTGCAGACGCACTCGCCAGTCCGGCGCGCGCCATAAGTGGCCTCCGTTCGGAATTTCCCCTGTCACCCTCGAAACGGAAGGATGTGCCGCATCGCTTTCCGAATCACTTGCCGATTGGAATCGATGGCCACTGATTTGTCGAGAGTCCGAAGAGTCAAATATTTAAAAATTGTTACCCACGGATACTTTTGGCACCACATTTTGGTGCCGGCTGGCCTCAGGGTGTGGCAAGCGCACGCTCAACGATGTCCGCCAGGTCGCGCGACAGAGTCGAAACGGCCCTGATGCGGTTGAGGGCTGCTTCCGCCCTGGCACGGCGGCTTTTTTCGAGCGTGCGCCAGGTACGAAAGGCGGTCGCCAGGCGTGCGGACAGCTGCGGGTTTTTCTGATCCAGGGCCAGCACAGCATCGGCAACAAAGTCGTACCCGGCGCCGTCAATGCGGTTGAATTGGGTGCTATTGCCTCCCGCGAAGGCGCCGATAAGGGCCCTGACACGGTTGGGATTGGCCATCGAGAAGGCAGGATGGCCGGCGAGGTTGCGAATATTGTCGAGCGTATTCGCCTCAGGGATCATCGCTTGAAGCGAGAACCATTTATCGACCACGAGCGCGTCCGAACTATAGCGTGTGTAGTAGTCCGCAATGGCGCGCTTGCGGTCCAGCACATCGTGCAACGATAGCGTCGCGAGTGCCGCCATACGATCGGTCATGTTGTCGGCGGCATCATATTGTTGCGTCGCACGCGCAATTCCTGACATCGAACCATTTGCCGCCAGCAAATCGAGCGCGACATTTCGCAAGGCGCGGCGCCCGGCACCCTCGGAATCGGGCGAGTAACGTCCGGGTACTGTCATGCGCCGGTAGATGGTCTCCAGCGGGGCGCCCAACCGCTCCCCGATATCAATCCGTAGTTTCGCTCGCGCTTGAAAGATGGCGTCTGGATCAATGTCCTTGCCAATTTCGCGCGCGATATCGCCTTCGCCAGGCGGCACGAGAGCAAACGCGACGAATGCGGGTTCAAGGGATGCGTCCGATAGGATCGCTGTAAGTGCAAGCACCAGCTTGTCATCGCTCCGCGGTGGCCGACCGGAACGTATCGCCTCCACGTTATCGATAAGCAGGCGCATCGAAATGGTCTGCAGCGCCTGCCAACGATTGAACGGATCAGAGTCCTTTGCGGCGAGGTAGGCGAGGTCGTCGGAATTGACGTCAATGTCAAGCCGGACGGGCGCCGAGAAGCCGCGGTTGACCGAAGGCACCGGGCGTTCGGCGATGCCGGTGAACTCGAATGTTGTGCGCGGCTCGCGCAGAACCAGGACGTTGCGTTCGATTGTTCCACCGCCGCGCAGGCGCAAGGGAAAATCGTGTCCGTCCTTGCCGACCAGGCCGAAGGCGAGCGGAATAACCATCGGCTGCTTGACCGGCTGCCCCGGCGTCGGCGGCACCACCTGACTGCACTCCAGCGTATAGGATTGATCCGCGTCGTTGTAACGGCCATTGACCGTGACTTGTGGGGTGCCCGCCTGATTGTACCAGCGCATGAACTGTGAAAATTCAAAGCCGCTGGCGTCGGCGAAGCACTGGATAAACTGTTCGATGGTAGCGGCCTCGCCGTCATGGCGCTCAAAATACAGGTCCATGCCGGCGCGGAATTTCTGCTGGCCGATCAATGTCTGCACCATCCGCACCACTTCGGCGCCCTTTTCGTAAACGGTGGCGGTGTAGAAGTTATTGATTTCCTTGTAGACCTCAGGACGCACCGGATGCGCCAATGGCCCGGCGTCCTCGATGAATTGGGCGGCGCGCAGCCCGCGCACGTCGGCGATGCGCTTGACCGGTCGTGAGCGCATGTCGGACGAAAATTCCTGATCGCGGAAAACCGTAAGGCCTTCCTTCAGGCAAAGCTGGAACCAGTCGCGACAGGTGATGCGGTTGCCGGTCCAGTTGTGGAAATATTCGTGGGCGATCACCGCCTCGATGTGGGCGAAGTCGGCGTCGGTGGCCGTATCGCTGCTGGCGAGCACGTACTTGTCGTTGAAGACGTTAAGCCCCTTGTTCTCCATCGCGCCCATGTTGAAATCGGACACGGCGACGATCATGAAAATATCGAGATCGTATTCGCGCCCGAAGGCCCGCTCGTCCCAACGCATGGAACGCTTGAGCGCATCCATGGCGTAGCCGCAGCGGTTCTGCTTGCCGTGCTCGACATAAATCCGCAGCGTGACGTTGCGTCCCGACGACGTGACGAATTTGTCCTCGACGCAGGCAAGATCTCCGCCGACCAGCGCAAACAGATACGACGGCTTGGGATGCGGATCATGCCAGACCGCGAAATGGCGGCCGCCGGGCAGTGAGCCGCTTTCGACCAGGTTGCCATTGGCCAACAGCGCAGGGGCTTCGGTTTTGTCCGCTTCAACCCGCGTCGTGTAGACCGCCATCACATCGGGCCGGTCCGGAAAAAAGGTAATGCGGCGAAAACCCTCGGCTTCGCATTGCGTGCAATAGGTGCCGCTCGATCGATAAAGGCCCGATAGTTGCGTATTAGCCGACGGATCAACGGCCGTTTCGATTTCAAGCGTGAATGGCCGGGGGGGCGGCTGCGCGATGGTCAGGCTGTCGGACGTCGCAACGTAGCTATCGACTGGCAGGGCCGCCCCGTCGACCTTCAATGACACCAAAGACAGGCCGTCGCCGTCCAGCACCAGCGAAGCAACGGTCGTCTTGGGATTTGGCTTGAACGCGATGGTCGCGCGCACCTTCGTTGCCGTCGGGTGCAGCGACACGTCGAGTGAGACGGTTTCCACCAGCCAGTCGGGCGGGCGGTAGTCTTTCAGGCGGACGGGTTGGGCAATGTCGGTTCGCATGGGCTGTGATCTAGAATGTTCGGGCGCCAATTGGAAGAATGGATGACGCAGACCTGTCGCGCGCCATTGGCGCTGCCACCACGTCAGCGCGCTGGTTCCGCGTGACCGATCACGCGCTTGATCGACGGCGACCGCGCCCGCAAGGCGCGCTCGAGCGCGTCGACACTTTCGTGTACGGCCTGAACGCTCAATTGGGGATCGACGCGGCAGTGGAAATTGACGATCTCGCCTTCGTCGGTCTCGCGGACGCGGACATCATGGATGTCCCGAACGCTGCCGGTTTCTGCCGCCAGTTCCGCTAGCGCAAATTCGACCGCATTGACCCGTTCCGGCGGGGCCTCCCGGCCCAGGGCATCCTGTGGCTGTAGCGGCTCGATGTGCGTTTCCACCTCTACGCTGGCGCCCAGTTCGGCTGCGATTGCGTCTTCCAGGCCGTCTGCCATTTCGTGTGCAGCGCGCAGCGATAGCTTGCCGTCAACCTCAAGGTCGAGGGAGACCGCCAGTTTGTCGCCTAGTTCATGGACCGTCACGTGATGCACGGCGAGGCCGCGGTTACGCGCAATGACCATAACGCAATCGAGCACGCTCTCATTACTGAGGGCAACCGGATCGGTAGTGACCGACGGTTCCGCGCCCGGCATCTGCCGACGGATATCGCCGGCGATCTGATCCTTGAGCGCGCTTACGCGGTCGAGCGGCAAGGTGCGGCTGACCGCCACCCCGAGGTCGATGAAGGTCTTTTCGCCGACCGCGCGGACGCGTACTTGCTCGACAGCGACAACGCCGGCAACTTTGGCAGCGATGGCCGTGATTTTGTCCGCGGCACCCGGCGGCGCAACGTCGATGAGCGTATCGATGGTTTTCTTGCCCAGCCGCCAGCCGGCAAAACAGACGAGCACCGCCACCACCAGCGCCGCGGCGGAGTCCGCCCACGGCAGCCCGAAATGCACGCCCACCAGGCCAATCAGCACGGCCAGGGACGACCACAGGTCGGATGAAAAATGCAGCGCATCGGCTTCGAGCGCGTGGCTCGATGTTTTTTCAGCCGTTTGCGACAACGCGCGAGCGCGGAAAAAATCAACCACCATCGATACGATGATCACGCCGAAGGCCCACACGGTGGCCTCGACCACATGGCCCTCATGCTCGACAAGGCGTTTGGTGGCTTCCCAGATCACCACGCCGGACAAAAGAAATAACAGGGCAGTTTCAGCCAGCGCCGAGACCGCTTCGACTTTGCCATGCCCATAGTGGTGTTCTTTGTCAGCCGGCTTTCCGGAAATACGCACGGCGATATAGGTCATCACCGTGGCGCCGAGATCGATTAGCGAATGCCCCGCTTCCGACAGGATGGCCAGCGAGCCGGTGGAAAAGCCCACCACACCCTTCGCAATGGTCAGGCCGGCCGAAGCCGCGATCGAGGAAAGGGCGACTTGTTCTTTTTCGCTCTGCATATCGGGCCGGTGTAGCCTATATGGCGGCAAATTTCGAGGTCGGCCGGGACCCGCGTGTCACAGGGTCATGGGCTTTCCATCCGCCGCTGCCGAGCGCGTGACCGCATCAAGAATGCGGATATTTGCGAGTAGCTGGTCTGCAGTGAAGCGGTACGGCGCGCGGCCTTCTACCGCGTCGGCCCAGGCCTCGAAATTCAGGCGCACGGTATTGATATGGTCGTAATTTCGCGTCTGCCGGCTGCCGTCCGGCGCGCAGTGCACAAAGCTTGACGGGATGCCTTTGTCGACATTGCCGCCTTCTTGCACCTCGACCCAGCCTTGGTCACAGACCAGCGTAAAGCGGCCGTAAAACGGCGGAGTTGACAGGCACGTGATACGGCCGCGGGCTCCATTTGCAAAATCGATCTCGGCAGTGACAAAATCTTCCGAAGGCGCGGGAAATATCTGGGAAGCGGTGCGCGCGCTGACACGGACGGGTTGGCCCGCGAACGATACGAACATGTCGCCGAGATGAATGCCGAGCGCAGTCCAGGCACCAGCCGGCGCATGCTTTGGGTCGCGCCGCCAGTTAGACGGATCCATCTTGCGGAAATTGTTGTGACTGACATTGGCGTCCATGTGCAGCACGCGGCCAAGCGCGCCGCTCTCGAAAAGCCGGCGCATTTCTTCCATTGCGGGTTCGTAGCGGCGCTCGTGGCCAACGCCGAGAATGCCACGGGCTTTGGCACAGGCCGCGAGGATCCGCTCGGCACTCGCCGTCGTGAGCGCCAGCGGCTTCTCGCAAAACACCTGCTTGCCGGCGCCGAACGCCGCGATCGCCATTTCTTCGTGCAGCAGATGTGGCGTCACGACAGCCACGGCGTCGACGTCAGGCCGCTTGAGCAGGATCTTGTAGTCGTCAGCCAGGTCGAACTTGTGCGCGGCGGCGAACGGAGCTGCCATCTGGCTGTCGATATCGCAGCCGGCCACGACCTGGAAGCGAGGGCTTTCGGCAAGACAGGTCACAATCTGCTTGCCCCACCAACCGAGGCCAATAACGCCGATGCGGATCATTGTTCGTCCCTGATATTCGCGCCCAGTACTTGCGTTCTCGAGCAAGATTGAGGCCTTTTCCTGCGGTGCGTCAAATGTACGAGATGAAACACCCTGACCTGGCGAGCAATGGGCAGCCGGCAAGAAGCAGGGTATCTTCATTTCGTCGATACCAAATGCAAAAGGAAGCAGTTTGCATGACCATCACCACGGCCGGAATATAAAAAGCCTGGGTCAGGCTTTGGCCAATCGTGAAGCTGCCAACAAAAGATAACAGCGCGGTAACATCGGGGAGGAAAGCAATGCAGAAGGTCACGAGACGCACGATGCTGGCGGCGTCAGCCGCTTTCGCTGCCGCGCCGGCATTTGGCCAATCTTCGACGACCACGCTCGTCGTTCCTTTTCCGCCGGGAGGCTCCACGGATGCGCTGGCGCGCGTCCTACAGGCTGCCATGCAGGCTAAGCTCAATCGCACTGTGATTGTGGAGAACAGGTCGGGTGCGGCAGGTGCACTCGGCGCTGCACAGGTAGCGAAAAGCGCGCCCGATGGAAGTTCGTTTCTCGTGACATTCGATTCGCACGCGGTCATTCCCGCCATTCTCGAGAAACCGCCTCTCGACGTTGAACACGATCTGGTGCCCGTCTTTCTCGTCGGAACGGCCCCTTACGTTATTGCCGCGAACGCCGAGCGACCCTTCAAGACCTTTGCCGACGTCATCGCAGCTTCGAAAAAGAATCCCGGCTCGGTGAAATATGCCTCGGTGGGCATCGGAACGCTTGGCCATCTTGCAATGACGGTCCTCGCAAAGAAGGCCGGCGTGGAGATCACGCACGTGCCTTACCGTGGCGGCGGCCCCGCCATGAATGATGTCCTTGGTGGGCACGTCGATCTTATCGCAGGATCGGCGGCTCTCATCACGCCGCAGCTGGGCACCAATATGATCCGTCCGGTCATGCAACTGGGCCGTGAGCGGCTGCCGTCACTCAAGGATACTCAGACCGCGATCGAAGCGGGCTTCCCCGATTTCGAGACGCTCGCCTGGTGGGGAATTTTTGCGCCAAATGGCACGCCGCTCGATGTCATCGCCAACATGGGCAAGCTTGTGCGCGAGATCCTGAGCGAGCCGGCTGTCGCGGACAGATTGCGGGATAGCCAGCAGATGACGCTCATACTCGCTGATGCCAAGGACTTCGGCATTTTCTTTTCCAAGCAGGTGACTTACTGGGGAGAGGTTGTCCGCGAGAACAACATCAAGGCCTAGCGAGACGCGTTAGGCTGCGCCGATGGGGCGGTTTCGGCGACATCCTGTCATGCTATTGTTCGCGTGTTGGGCACTGAAGAGAGCGCCTTAATACGGGAAACAAACTACAAGCCCTAAGGGAGGGGATACATGACTGCCGGAAACGTCGACAAGAAGCGGCTCATCTTTCCGAGCCTTGCTGGACTCTACGAGGCTTTTTCACCGGCGAGCTATTCTTTCATGCGCTTCGCCACCGGCGCTGTGTTACTTCCGCACGGCATCCAGAAGATCATGCTTGGCAGCGCCGAGCGATTAGCTCCCTTGATCGACAAGCAGCTGGGGGTGTCCCATCCGCTGATCTGGGCCTATCTCGCGGTCTTTGCCGAATCCGTCGTTGCGCTTTGTCTTGCGATCGGACTTTTCACGCGATTGGCAGCGTTGATCCTTGCAATTTATATGGCAATCCTCGTGTTCTTCTTCCAATGGCAATTCGGCTACTTCTGGACCAACCGGGGCTATGAGTACGCCTTGCTGTGGTGCCTGCTATGTATCGGCATCTTCTTCCGGGGCGGCGGCCGTTATTCGGTCGATCGGTTGCTCGGCAAGGAGTTCTAATTACATCGGCAGCTTTCTCCGTGCCATGGCAGCGGCGCCCCAAAGCTGGGGTCGCGGCTGAAATGGCACGGAGGTGCCTCTAGCGATGCTGTAGGTGGCCAGGGGCGCTATTGGGCGCCGCACCGGCCGATTTTAAGTTCTTTGCACGGATCCTTAACCGCCTGGATCGTGCCGAGCATCTTGGTCCCAAGTTTGCCATCCGGCTTGCGGATGACCTCCATCGCGTGTTCGTCATTTATGATGTCGCGCGTATCGGGATCGATGCTGACATGTCCACGCGGCCCGTCACCCGACCATTTCTTGATCTCGTTGACGAACTGATCGCCATCAAACTTGCCGTTGAGCTTTTTAATTGTGTGAAAGACAGCATCGATAGCATCCCAGGCGTTGGCCGACTCGAAATCAGGGTAGTCGTTGGCGCCATAGGTCTCATGCCACGCCTTGACGAAAGCTTTGTTGGCGGCATTGTCGAGATCGTTGCTGTAGGAGCTCATCACGATCGTTCCGATCGCGGGATCACCCATGGTTTGTAAATAGCTGTCGGGCACGACGTCCTTCGGACCGATCAGCTTAATGCCGGCCCGGCGCAAACCAAGTTGGCCGTACGTCTTGACCACCGCGGCGGCATGCGAGCCGGACGGAATGAAGACGAAGAGGCAGTCGGGCTTGGCGTCCTTCACGCGCTGGAAGAAGGGTGTCATGTCGGGCACTTGCGCGGGATTGCCCATCGGGATGGAGTCGGTCGCCTTGCCACCAGCCTTCTCAAACGCGGTCTTGAATGCTTCTGTCGAGTCCTTGCCGGGTGGGAAGTCGGTATAGGCCATGGCTGCCGTCTTGCACTTCAGTTTGTCCGCGGCGTAGCTGCCCATGGAATAGCCGTCATGCCACATGCTGAAAGAAAACCGCACGATGTACGGCGACAGCGTCGTGATCCAGGCGGTGCCCGCATTGGCGATGATGAATGGCACTTTGGCTTGTGTCACCAGCGGCGCCATGGCGATCGCCGACGGAGAGAATACGACCCCGAGCAGGAGATTGACCTTGTCGCGGGTGATGAGTTCGGTTGCCACTGTCTTGGCGTTCGCTCCCGACGGAGGACCTTCGTCGCGTTTGATGAGCTCGACTGTATGAGGAGCGATGTCCCTGGCATGTAACTTCATGTACAGGTCGAATGCCTTGTCCTGTACTGCGCCAAGGTCTGCGTTGGCGCCGGAATAGGGCACCATAATGCCGATCTTGATGTTTTCGCCGCGTGCTGCTCCCGTCAGAACCAAGCCAAGAGCTGCGCATCCAAGCCATCTCACGACCTGCATCTTATCCCCCCGCGCTGTCCTATCTTTTGACAGACATTCCCCATGGACCCTGGGTCCGAATAGACGATAGCAGAACGCGCGCGCCCCCAGAAGCCGGAGGCAGGCCGCGGTTGGCTATCGGGGGCAGGGTGGGCGAGCGCTAACGGCGGATAGTCTGTTTCAGTCGCCGGAGCCCGCAAAAAGCTCTCTTATCACCGTGCGGATAATGATGGTCAGGTCTAGCCACAGGGACCATCGTGCAATGTATTGTAAATCACGCTCGAGCCGCTCGATGGCGGAAAGTGGGACGGCAGTGCTACCGCGATAGCCGGATACTTGCGCAAGGCCGGTGATGCCAGGGCGCATGTTGTGCCGCTGAAAGTAATAAGGCGTGAGTTCTTCGTACAACATGCCGCCGGCGAACATGCCCGGCACATGCGGGCGCGGTCCTACCAAAGACATATTGCCGATCAGCACATTGATAAGCTGGGGAAGCTCATCCAGGCTCGACTTTCGCAGAACACGTCCGATTGGCGTGACGCGCGGATCATCAGTCTGCGTCTGACGTGTGCCTCGGTCGTCGCCCAAATGCACAAACATTGTGCGAAATTTGTAAATGCAAAATCGTCGGCCGTGGTACCCGTAGCGTTTTTGCCGAAAGAAAACGGGGCCCGGCGACGTCATTTTGATCGCGACTGCAATTCCGATGAATAACGGTGCGCACACCAGCAAGCCTAAACCGGCGCCAATGATGTCAACGGTACGCTTTGCGGCCAATAACATGATCGACGGTTCTCGTGCCTCAATGCGGCCGGCCCGGTGACGGCTCCTGTGTCGCGCTATTGATTGTTTCGCTCGCGCGGTTTCCGGCAACGCAAGTAACATTCCACCATCGTTGCGGGTTCGCCCGAGCTGAATCGAAATGCCAAACGCCATCTCGCACTCCAGTTGCAGAGATTGAATTCGTTATTCCCGCACATCGTAATCTACAATGTGAAAATATTGAGACCGCGTGAGCTCACAAGGTGTTTCATTTCTGTGCAGGTCTTCAATAAAAAATAGGCAGAGCTTTGTTCAATCTATCGCGTTGGCTTGAGTTCAACTGCTGCGTTGCCCGATATACAAGCGTGTGATGGTGACATTGACATACGATCGTCGCAAAAATTTGCGGCGACATAAAATGACCGCATAAATACTTCTAAATTCGTGTGATCGAGACTCGGAGTAAATGATGGCAGAACGAGTCCTCGCGCGATTCTTATTTGAATATTGTTTGTATGGCCGTGCGACAACTCCTTGCACCGCGCGTCAAATGCGGAAGGGGTTTCTGGCGATCAATATGATTGTATGGATTCTGATCGTCGTCGCTTTCAGGTTTGTCGTGTGAAGAGGTTTGAAAATACCGGCACAAAAATTTTCTTTTGCGAGGGAACCAAATGGCATGGTCGATGCTTTGTCGCTAGGTCGATATGTGACTGTGTTGAAATTCGACTCGGGGGACGGGGTTCATGTTTCAGCGTTCACAATTTTTATTGCTTTCGCTGGTCGCATTGCTGGCGGGTTGCAATGTCGTGAATACGACTCAAACCGAATCCGGGAAATTGGCGCTGGCGAGCTACGCTACGCCTGGTCCGCGCCACGGGTCGGATGTGCCCTATATCTTGGGACCCGGCGACAGAGTGCGTCTCAAGGTCTACGACGATCAAAATTTGAACGGTGAATACGAGGTCAACAGTGCGGGCTTTGTTTCAATCCCGTTGGTAGGGCAGGTCAAAGCATCCGGAACAACCACCAGCCAACTCGAGAAAACTCTGACCGCCCGTATGAAAGGTACTATCGCACAGAATCCAAAAATCAATGTCGAGATCGCGGCATACGCGCCCTTCTACATCTACGGAGAGGTGAAGAAGGCTGGAGTTTATCCGTTCCAGCCCGGCCTTACGGTTGCGGATGCAATTGCGACGGCTGGCGGGCTGACCTATCGCGCCGACGAAAGCACAATTTATTTGCAACACGCCGGCGCCGCTTCCCAGGAAGCGGTCAGGCTCGACGTTCCGATGCGCATCGCGCCTGGCGACAATATCCGCGTATCCGAACGAATGTTCTGACGGTGTCTAAAACTCGCTCAACCGAGGTCACAAACTGTGCACGTATCGAATGCCATGGAGGAAGAAGTCGAAATGTTAGAAATTTCGGGGGAGTTGAAGCGACGCGGGAACGGTCCCGCCGCACGTTTGTTCAGTCTTCGTAGCGGGCCCCGTGCAAATTGTTCACGCAGGGCGCCCTCGATGGAACTGTCGCTTCGACAGCATATCTCGGCGAAAAGAGTCCGAAATATTGCTGCGATATCGCCGGGGTTCGGTCAAACGAATCCTGGAAACGAGAACTAGAAAAACGGGCCGGCTTGCTCAACCCGTGGCGAAGACCAGCTGGTGATCGCATGCGGTAGGGCTAGCGCCAGTGAACCTGTTGCGTACGAGGAAACGTCCCTGGGTGAGGCTGGCAATGAGCGCCGGTCTGCTTGTCGCTCCGACCTCCTGGTCGAGTGCGCAAGTCATTCCGACCAGGGAGATCGTGATGCCGCCTTGGAATTCGCAACACGTCTTTGACCCGACGGTGCTGCCGCAATTGGCGGACCCGGACACGCTCGAAGAGGTGCCACCCGAAGACATGCCGGTCCGAAACCGGATCCATCCCGATTATGCACCGCGGGGGATGCGGGCCGGGGACTGGATGTTCAATCCGACACTGACCGCTGGCATGCTTTATGACAGCAACGTCTTTTCATCGCCCAACAAGCCGCAAAGCGACATCGCCGCGCTGCTCGGCGTCGATCTCCGCGCGCATACCTTGTGGGAGCGACACGGCATCAACCTGGGCATGGCCGCCAACTCCACGCTCTACAGAAATAACCCCGGCCTTAATGAAACCGATGCGACTTTCGCGGGCACCGGCCACTTCGATATTGACCACAGTACCCAGGTACTGGGGTCGCTGAAGGCGGGCCTTCTTCACGAGCAGGTCGGATCACTGACCTCACCGACCGGTGCGGTCGAGCCAACACCTTTCAGTTTCATATCGGGCGACCTGACGCTTCGCAAAGAGTTCGGCAGGCTAACGACTGTGTTCGGCGCGCGGCTGGATTCCTACAATTTTGGCTCAACCAGAGCCCAGGATGGCTCAGTCATCACCCAAGACGCCCGCGACGGGCAGATCTACATGACGTACGGCCGCGCGGACTATGCGTTCTCAGATAAGGCTGCGCTCTTTACCTCCATCGAAGGCAATTGGCGCGATCTGCGCGGGTCGCCGACCCAGTCCTTGTCTTCAGAAGGCTATCGCGCGCTCACCGGCTTTGATCTTGAGTTCACCCATCTCATCAAGGGCGAGATTGCAGCCGGCTACTTGAGGCAACATTTCTTTTCTTCATCAATCGGCAACATCGAAGGGCCGGCCTACAGGGCAATGTTGACCTGGAGCCCATCACGGCTAGTCGACGTTCATTTCAACGCCGAACAATTCGTCACCGTTGTTTCCGATACGACATCGACTGGCGTCCTTGCGAGCGCGCTACAGGCTGGCATCGATTATGAATTCCGGCCGAATATTATTTTATCGACCGCCGCCGGCTACGAAAAAGATCGATTCCAGGGTCAACCCCGCGTGGACAATGTCTATGCGCTCGATGCGCGGATCAACTACGCGCTGAATCACACGGCTTCTGTTTCGCTGCGATATCGCTACACGCGCCGGGACAGCAACATCCCCGAGGACAGCTTCGACAAACATCAGGTATTCGTGAATGCTTCAGCGCACTTCTGACTACCAGAACCGCAAGGATCTGATGGAATCGGTGCCATCCTTCTCGGATGGCGAAGCGCGAGGCTATTCAGTTGACCTGCGGGAGCTGGTCCAGATTCTCAGCCGACGGCGATGGATTGTCATTCTGTCAACGCTCGCGTTGTTGGTGGTTGCAGCGGCTTTCCTCCTGATCGTTACACCGCGCTACACTGCAACAGCGACAGTCTTGATCGACCCCCATCGCAGCAGCGTCGTCGACAACAACAGTAATCAACCGGCCGCTGCAAATTCCGCAGCCGACGATTCCGTCATCAATAGCCAGGTATCGCTGATCCAGTCGGTGGCCGTCCTGCAGCGGGTTGTGAGCCAGCTGAACCTGGCACGCGATCCGGAATTCGGGCCGCATTCCAACATCTTCAGCCCGATAAGAAGGCTGTTCACGGCGCCAAAGGCGCTGGCTCCCGGTCAAACTGAGGAGGACGTTGCGAAGGCCGCAGCGCTCGATTTCCTGTTGCGCAAGCGCCTGAAAGTCGCTCGCGATACCACGACGTTTGTCATCAATGTTGATGTCAGCTCTGAAGATCCGGAAAAGGCGGCCAAGATCGCCAATGCGATCGTTGACTCATATTTTTCTGAACAGGTACGCAGCAGATATGATACCCAAAAAATTGCCGCGTCCTGGTTCAATAAACAGATCGAAGATCTCAAGTCGCAGGTCCTTGCGTCCGACAAGGCAGTGGAGGAATTCAAAGCCGCTCACAGCCTGACGATTGCGCAGGGCTCCACCCTCAATGACCAGCAGCTTGGCGATCTGAATAATAAATTGATTGAATCGCACGTTCAAACCGCCGAGGCGCGTGCGAAATTTGAGCAGGTCCAGAACATCGTCAAGACCAAAGCCGACCCGGGCACTTTGGCCCAGGCTTTGTCTTCCGACGTTATTGCCCGGTTGCGGACGCAGTATGCGGACGTCGCTAAAAACCTGGCGGATGTATCAAGCAAATTCGGATCGCAGCACCCGCTGGTGGTGAACGCGCGGGCACAGTTGCGCGAGACGCAGAAACTGATTGATGAAGAAGTCAGGCGGATCCTCGATAGCACGCGTCAGGCATTGCAGGTGGCGCAGTCGCGCGAAGACGCGTTACAGAAGAGCCTCGACAATCTCACGCACGTCTCGAATACGTTAGGTAATGATCAGGTTCGATTGCGCGAGCTTCAGCGGGAGGCTGACGCAAATCGCACGCTGTACGCTTCATTTCTCGCCCGATACAAGGAAACCAGCGCGCAGGAAAGCGTAGAGCTTCCCGATTCTCGCGTGGTGTCCAAGGCTGACATCCCGATAAGCCCGTCCTTTCCAAAGACAACACTCATTCTGGCGCTTGCGCTTTTCGGAGGAGTTGGCATCGGCAGCGTTCTTGCGTTCGCGGCCGATCATTTCGACCGCCGCGTAAAATCGCTCAGGCAGGCCGAGGAAATCACCGGCGTCCCGACACTTGCAGCCGTACCCATGATCGGCCCACGCGAACTCGCAGGCCGCGCAATTCGCGGACGGCAGGCGTTAAGTACCTACGACCCGAACGCCATGGGCATGCTGGCGCCGGCGCTGCGCCCACCATTGATGCGGTACGTTCTGGAAGAGCCAACATCACTATTCGCCGAGTCAGTACGTGCGGTTCGTCTTGCAATACAACGCGCATCGCGCACCGCGCCGGTAAAAACCGTCATGGTGTCCTCCTCAGTCGATGGAGAGGGCAAGACAACGCTTGCTGTCAATCTCGCGCTTTCGCTGGCGTCTCTGGGAATGCGTACTGTCCTGGTTGAGGGCGACCTGCGAAATCCGGAAATGAGCCGCTCGTTGTGTCCACGGGCTCGTATCGGTGCGATCGAAGTCGCTACCAATCGGGCCGGTTTCGATAAAGCACTGCTTGTTGATCGTGCAACCGGGCTTGCAGTACTGCCGTCGCCCTCGAGCCAAAGGACATTGGCAAATAACGAGTTCGTTTTCTCCGAAGCAATGTCCAACATTCTCGATCGGCTCCGACAACATTTCGACTACGTGATCATCGACTCACCCCCGCTTATTCCGTTGGTCGATGCACGCGCATTGGCGGAAATCGTGGATCGCGTCGTTCTCACCATACGCTGGGATAGCACTCCGCAAGACGTAGTTGCACAAGCCTTTGGAACACTCGCTCTCGCTTACGATCGCGTACTGGGTACCGTCCTTACGCGCGTCGATATGCAGCGGCTCAGATTCTACGACTACTACCAAAGCTCCTATTACCTCTCGCCGTACTCTTACCATGGTCAGCCACGGGTGGAGCGCACGTCATGATGAGGAGAAATATCGATCGCGTTATCGTAAAAGCACCAATTCGCCGTAGCGATGATTTCGTGTGTGGACATAAGGGTCGGCGTTCAGCCGCAAGAGGTGTGTGCTGATGGCAGTTTCCAATCCATACGAAAATCTCGATTTCCGCGACGGTATGCCGGTCGTGGCAGATTTCTGGTTTGGCCCGAGGGCCGCGCGATCGTTGACCAGACAGGCGCTCGGCCTCGCGCCTGAAGTCGTTGCGATGGTGACGGTCGCCGGACTGGCGAGGCGCGAAGGTCATCTTGTCACGCTCGCGGCGTTGTCGAGGATCAGCCACTCCGTTCGCGGGCGCTTGCGCTGGCTGGTCATCGGAAGAGAAGGGGACAGCGATTATGTTGAGGAGTTAAAGGCCAGGATCGCGACGTCCGGTTGCGACGTACGATTATTGGGTCCGCTGCCAACCGAAAAAACCCGCGATGTGTATGGCGCCAGTGACCTTTTCTGCCTGACCCCGACGGAAAGCAGATCCGGATCTGCGAGACGATACCAGCGTGCCTACCTTGAAGCGGCCGCATGCGGTCTACCAAGCATCGCGACACCGATCGTCGGCGGCGCTGATACCGTGATCGACAATGAGACCGGGCGGCTCGTCGAGCAGTCGATAGAGGCTGTCGCCGATGCGATCGCTGAATTGACTATCGATGGCATCAAAAGAGTGTCGCTCGGCAAGCGTGCGTGGATGCGTGTCCGCGCCATGAATCGGACGACCCACACCGCATCCGGCCAACTGCCGTTGCCGGACCGCATCCCCATCGTGGGCAACCGTGAAATTGTTCGTGGGTCTTCTGATGCCGGAGGACCGAAATGAAATGGGTCGCCGTATTTTTGTTTGCAGTCGGTCTCGCCAGCCCGGCCGCGGCGGAAAATTGCAGCAAGAGCCGAGAATATATTCTCGATGGCCTTGCTGGCGACCTGGCAAAGCCGGCGGCAAATTATCGAGACTTGTTCAAGGTCTGCGTGCAGGCGCTTGCGATTGCGAACGTGAAGGACGCGTACGTCCTGAAAGACGGTGGCATTGCGATCGCAGCCAGACGCAACACGTTGGCCGCAACGACCGAAACGTTGGCGCAGTTCTGTCAACAGTTTCCCAAGGACGTTGCACGGTTCCTTACGCCGCGCGAGCAACGGAACAACCCTACGGTCGCGATTGTCGTGATGTTGTCTTCGCGCGGCGCAACTTCGTGCAAGGAAATCAGCGGAAATTTGTAAGGTGAATGATTTGACCCAATCGCGTAACACGATCCGCAAGTCCGGCTCCACGGGCGAGACGCTTCTCGAGGGCCTGGCCCGAGCGGACTGGTATGTCGTCAATACCCAGCCGCGGGCGGAAAGCCGTGCCAAACATCACCTCGAGTTGCAGGGTTTTGGCGTGTTTTGCCCGCGCTACCGCAGGACGGTGCGTCATGCCCGCAAGACAAAGAGCGCTTTTGCGCCCTTGTTCCCGAATTATCTTTTTGTTCGCTTGGACCTTTCGCGCGATCAGTGGCGTAGCGTCAACGGCACCCGCGGCGTCATACGCCTCTTGATGCAAGATGGCGCACCGCAAGCGGTGCCGAACGGTGTTGTCGGCAATTTGCAGGCCAAGACGCGCGCGGACGGCACCTTTGACTGGACATCGACATTGGAGATTGGCGGGACGGTCCGCATTGCGGACGGACCATTCGCCGAATTGCTTGGGACGCTCGAATATCTCGATGCGGCGGGGCGCGTGCGCGTTCTGCTCGAGCTGCTTGGACGTTCGGTTTCCGTAGGATTGCGCAGCGAGGCGCTACTACCGGCGGTGTGACGCGCGAGCGGAGGCACTGCAGATCTGTAACGTCGTGCTGGGTGAAAAACTGTTTCACCCTGACGGCGGTAGCTTGGGAAATATCAACCATGTCACAAAAACGGAAGATGTCGCACTCATGACCGTTCTTGTTACCGGCTGTGCCGGATTTATCGGCAGTAACTTTGTCCACACCTGGCTTGGTGCCGGCGATGAACCGCTGGTCAATATCGACAAGCTGACCTATGCGGGAAACCTGGCCAATCTGGCGCCGTTCATGCGCGACGAGCGTCATCGCTTCGTTCATGGCGATATTGGCGATCGCGATCTGATCGGCGAACTCCTGGCTCAACACAGCCCGCGTGCCGTGATCAATTTTGCCGCGGAGTCGCACGTCGATCGTTCAATTCACGGTCCGGGCGACTTCATTGAGACAAATGTACAGGGCACCTTCAGCCTGCTGGAGTTTGTCTGCGACTATTGGCGGGCGCTGACGCACGAACGAAAAGCGGGGTTCCGATTCCTGCATGTATCGACGGATGAGGTCTATGGCACGCTTGGACCGGACGATGCGCCCTTCAAGGAAACTAACGCCTACGAACCGAACTCACCGTATTCCGCGAGCAAAGCCGCGAGCGATCATCTGGTGCGGGCCTGGCACCACACGTACGGTTTGCCGGCACTCACGACAAATTGCAGCAATAACTATGGGCCATATCACTTTCCTGAAAAGCTGATTCCGCTCGTCATTCACAACGCGCTCGCCGGCAAACAACTGCCGATCTACGGTGACGGCAAACAGGTGCGCGATTGGCTTTATGTTGAGGACCACTGCCGCGCGATCATCCGCGTCTTGGATGCGGGCCAGGTTGGTGAAACCTATAATATCGGCGGGTGGAACGAGATGGCCAATCTCGACGTCGTGAAGACGGTTTGTTCCGTTCTCGATGAATTGCACGCCCGGCCCGACGGAAAGGCTTACTCAGAACAGATTCGATTTGTGCGTGACCGACCGGGCCATGATCGGCGCTATGCCATCGACGCAAGCAAAATTCGGAATGAGCTCGGCTGGCATCCGCGCGAGAGCTTTGAAAGCGGTATTCGCAAGACCGTCAAATGGTACCTGGCCAACCAAGCGTGGGTCCAGGCCGTTGCCAGCGGCGCATACCGGCAATGGCTCGACACGCAATACGGTGAATTGGGGCCTGTCGAAGCAAGGACTGGCCAGCGTGATGTCGGTCCTGTTCCGGCGATGGCGGGGAGGGCGTTGGCATGAACATCCTCCCACCCGTTGCCAAGTATCCGAAGGCTGCAAAACACCCAGCTTACGCGCCGGACGCAACGAATTCGGATTCGCTTCAACGCAAGGGCATCATTCTGGCTGGCGGTTCGGGAACCCGGCTCTATCCAGTTACGCAGAGTGTATCCAAGCAGTTGATGCCGATTTACGACAAACCGATGATTTATTACCCGCTCTCCACGTTGATGCTGACCGGCATTCGCGACGTCCTGATCATCTCAACTCCCCAGCACACGCCGCTTTTTGCCGAGCTCCTCGGCGACGGAAGCAAATGGGGAATGAATATTCAGTACGCCGTGCAGCCAAGCCCGGCCGGCCTCGCACAGGCTTTCGTTATCGGCCGCGACTTTGTCGGCAATAACCTCAGCACATTGGTACTGGGGGACAACATCTTCTACGGCCACGACATGCCGAAGCTGCTGCAAAACGCACATGGTCGCCGCGATGGCGCGACGGTATTCGCCTATCATGTCAACGATCCCGAGCGTTACGGTGTCGTTGAATTCGATGGAAGTCAGCGCGCGATAAGCATCGATGAAAAGCCGAAGGTGCCGAAATCAAACTATGCTGTGACCGGGTTGTATTTCTACGATAAGCACGTCTGCGATATAGCCGCTGAAATAAAGCCGTCCTCCCGCGGTGAATTGGAAATAACCGATATCAATCGATGCTATCTCGACCATGCCATTCTTGACGTCGAGATTATGGGACGCGGTTACGCCTGGCTCGATACCGGGACGCATGACAGTCTGCTCGAAGCCGCAAGCTTCATCGCAACGCTGCAGAAGCGACAAGGGCTTATCGTTGCCTGCCCGGAGGAAATCGCCTTCGCGCAAAAATGGATCGACGAGGGGCAGGTTGAGGAGCTGGCCCGCCCCCTCGGCAAGAGCGGTTACGGCCAATACCTCCTTGAGCTCATTCGATAAGACAATATTGCCATGGCTTACGACGTCATGAGGACCGCGCTGCCCGAGGTGCTGTTGTTGCAGCCAAAGGTTTTCGGTGATCTTCGCGGCTTTTTCTTCGAAAGCTTCAATGCGCGCGATTTCAAACAGGCCACCGGCCTCGCGCGAAACTTCGTCCAGGACAATCACAGCCGATCGAACAAGGGTGTTTTGCGCGGGATGCACTACCAGATCGAGCATCCGCAAGGGAAGCTGGTGCGGGTCGTGCATGGCGAGGTGTTCGACGTCGCCGTGGATTTACGTCGCAGCTCGCCAAATTTCGGAAATGGTTCGGCGTCATTTTGTCGGGCGAGAACAAGTTGCAACTCTGGATACCAGAGGGATTCGCGCACGGATTTCTGGTTCTCAGCGAAAGCGCCGAGTTTCTCTACAAATCGACAGACTACTGGTATCCCGAGCATGAGCGCAGTGTTCTATGGAACGATCCTGGAATCGGCATTGATTGGCCGCTTCACGCGCCACCAAATCTGGCGAAGAAAGACGAAGTGGGAAGGCAGATCAGTAACGCGGACGTATTCGCCTGACACTGAAGAAGAGTAAGTAGTTGAGAATCCTTACGGTCGTTTCGACATATGCGCCATTTATGATTGGCGGCGCGGAAATTTCCGCTCAGAACTCGCTTCGGTGGCTGCGCGACCAAGGTCATGACGTCGGCGCAGTTACGATGGCCGAAGAGGGGCAAGAGGAATTATTTGGCGAGTATATTGACGGCGTCCGCGTTTGGCGCCTGCGCTGGCCTCGGCACCATACGCACCTCAAACACGGCAACGCAAAATCGATCCAGAAGTTTATTTGGCATGCCCAGGATCATTTTGATCCGAGAAACCGCAAGTTGATGTCGCGCGCGCTCGACGAATTCAGACCCGACATTGCTTTAGTCCGCGTGATTTCAGGTATTGGGTACAACAGCTATTACGAGTTGGCCAAACGTGACATTCCGACGATCTGTTTCATGCATGACATGAACCTGATTTGCGGAAAATCGGATATGTTCAGAGACGGCCGGCGTTGCGACGGCCCATGCGGGCTTTGCAAGCTCATTAGCTATATCCGATTTTCCGCGGTGAGCAGTATTCCGCGCGTCAGTTTTTGTTCCCCGTCGCGGTCAAATCTGGAATTGGCTTCGCGTCATATTCCGCTTCATAAATTTCCAAATGTTTCTATTCTCAACGCCAATAAATATGCGTCTGCAACGGTCAAGCGGTCAGCCTCAGATCATCTGCGCTTTTTGTACGTGGGGCGTTTGCACGATTCGAAGGGAATTGAAACGCTGCTGGAGGCGGCCAGTCATTTGGCCGAAGACCATCGATTTTCGCTCACCGTGGTGGGGAGTGGCCCGCAAGAAGCCGAATTGCGCGAAAAGTACGAAAAGCAGTCCTGGTGCACCTTCACCGGCCAGGTTTCGCAGGTCGACGTCGCAAACTACATGGCGAACAGCGACGCGCTCTGCATTCCTTCAATTTGGTTCGAGAATTCCCCTGGGGTTGTCATTCATGCACTTGGCATCGGGCTTCCGGTACTTGGCAGCCACACAGGGGGTATCCCGGAATATGTTCTGCACGATGAAAACGGCTTGTTGGTTGCCCCCGGGGATATTCCCGCTTGGCGCGCTGCACTAGCGCACGTGCTCCAGAACAAGGCCGCACTGGCGCGATGGCGTAGATTTGCGGAAGCGAATGCGAGCCGTTTTGACCAAGACGTCATAGGACGCCAAATTCTAGCTCACATGGCCGAGACCATTGAGGGGCGCCGGATGGAAACGGCGTGATAAGCTTGGTGGAAAAGTCCGCAATCAATAACGGACTAGTGCTGGTTACTGTCACGTATGGTGACCGAATAAGACTTCTATCGCAATTGCTCGATCGCGCCCTCGGTGAGGAGGGTGTGCCGCGGGCATTGGTCGTAAACAACGCGGCGAGTTCGGATTTCTCGCAGCTGAAGGCAAAGTGGGGACACCGTATTGTCATCGTAGAGCTGCCCTCCAATACGGGTTCGGCTCGCGGGTACGCGGTTGGAATCCAAGCGGCGCTGGCGCTGGGAGCAGAGTATCTCTGGTTGATGGACGACGATAACGCTCCGGCAAAAGGAACAGTCCGGGTTTTGATCCAGGAGCTTGGTCATCTGTCCGACGAAATCGGCATCGCGCGCGCGGCAGTGCTGGGATTTCGGAAATCCAGGACAAAGACACTCAATGACCCGAGCAAGAATTATCCACCGCGTTCAAGTTTCGTTGGCTTCCATGTTCTGCAGATTCCACAAAAACTATTGAGCCGCTTGGTTCGGGCCTCCGTCGGAGCTGATGTCACTAACGAAATCGTCGACGTACCGTATTCCCCCTACGGCGGATTCCTCGCCCATAGAGAAACATTCAAGTGTTTGGGCGTTCCCAGGTCGGATCTGGTGCTCTACGCGGATGATTGGGAATACACGATGAGACTGACGAGGTGCGGCGGAAAGATCAGGCTCATTCCGCGTGCCGGCATTGAGGATCTCGAGCCGTCCTGGAATCATAAGCGCAAACAATCGAATATTTTCGTTCAGAGTTCTGGTCTTTGGCTCGGATTTTCAAATCTACTATACGTTTCGGAACCACGTCTGGCTCAATCGAAACGTCCAGTGCGCATCGGACATTCTGTACAAAGTGAATAAGTTCGTGTTTCTCTCGCTGTTGTCCGCATTTGCGCTGACACTTCGGAAAGGCCGCCGGTTGAGTCTCATCCGTGGCGCAATATCAGACGGCGAGCGTGGCAGTCTTGGCATTAATCCAAATTACCCGTTGCCCGTATAGGCACTGCCTTCCGTGTTGATCGAAAATTCAATGCCGTCGACCCCGCCAGAGGTACCCATTGCGGGCTTATAACTCACCTGGCCTGACGAACGGAGCGGGCGGAAGCGTGCGATATCTTGCGCGACATGGCGCCGCGCTCGAAAGCGCGCGGCAACGGCCAAGAAGCATTTTTATGCCGGACCACAGGCACCTGGCATTTGCCGCAGCGATTCTTTACATCCTGA
Organism: uncultured Alphaproteobacteria bacterium; assembly: GCA_963735285.1. Classification (GTDB taxonomy): domain Bacteria; phylum Pseudomonadota; class Alphaproteobacteria; order Rhizobiales; family Xanthobacteraceae; genus Pseudolabrys. Next base: position 56,554 of record CAVTKN010000003.1, read on the forward strand.
AGGAAGTATTCGGCGGTGTCTTTCGCTATCTGACGGTGATGACGGGCACCGAAGCACTCAATTACGTCCCGCCATTCCTCGCAATCCTCGCCCTCTGTTTTTATTATGCAGACGCGATTACAACCGGGCGCGTCGATTACGCGATGGCAGCGCTTGCACTTTTCCTGGCCGTCTTTGCTTTTTATGCGGGTTTCGACAGCATTTCATTCAAGCAAAGCGCAATCGGCTTTTATATCTGGCTCCCGGTTTTTCTCGGGATGCTTCTTCGAGTTCAAGGTCAAGACGACATATTGTTCAAGTGGATCCTGTTGATCTGGGGCATCGCCGTCACAGGCATGATTGTGAACAGCGCCGTCCAATTTCCCTGGGCTGGCACGTCATACGAGGTTCTGGGCGTTCAACGGGAGGTTGCCCGGAAATGGGCCTATCTGGACTACGATCGCCTCGCGGGTTTCGGACGATCAAGCTTCACAACGTCATACCTCATTGTTTTTTACTGCTGCGCGATTTTGTACTCGCGTAAATATTCATTGTTCATCCGGCTTGGATGTTACGCAATTTCGTTCTTTGCTCTGTTCCTGTCCACCAGCAAGACATCGCTCGCCCTGTGGGCGGCGATCCCGATGTTTTTGATCGGGTATGAAATCTGCAAGCTGATATTTCCGGCGCGCCTGCTTTTGCCCTACTATTGGGCGAAGGTTTCAGTGCTCTTGTTGTGCGTCCTGGTCATTGGCCTGCCGCTGTGGAGCGAAATACCAAGTCTTCTGCACGACAGGCAGACATTCTATTTCTTCTCGTTCGCTTCGCTCCTTGTGCGGATGCAATATGCCTGGCCGGCATCACTGGCTTTGCTCTCCGAGGGCGGCAATATCCTGTTCGGGCGCGGGATCGGCGGCATTGGGACCGCGCAGAAATTCACCGAGCCCGACATGTACATGTTCGCAGACAATCTGTTTGTCTATGTGTTTGTCTCGACGGGCGTGGTCGGTGTGATCGCGCTGTTCTACAGCTTTGTTGCCAACCTGCGCCGTGACTATTTATGCGACCGAAATCAATTCGGCATTACGTACCTTCTTCTTCTGTACATCCTCGGCATTGGCATCACGGTGAATACCGTTGAAGGCCCGTTTCAGGCTCTCGTCATCGGCATTCTTGCGGCTCGCGCGGTAAGCGCCCCCAGATTGGCGAGACGTGTACGAAGTTCGGTCGCCGCCTAACTTCAAATGCTGTCCACCGACAAGGATTGGAAAAAATGGGGGGAAAAAGACCCTTATTTTGGCGTTGTCAGTCATCCCGAGTTCCGGTCCGGCTCCATCGAGCAAAATCGTGATGGCTTTTTCAATTCCGGCGAGAAATTCGTTGCCGACGTGCTCTCACAGGCTGATCGATGCTTTGGCGGCGTAAAGCAGCGCACATCCGCTCTCGACTTCGGATGTGGTGTTGGGCGGCTGACAATTCCGTTGGCGAGGCGATTCAAGCACGTGGATGGCGCGGACGTTTCGGCATTCATGCTCGACGAAGCGCGAAACAACTGCAAATTATTCGCAATTAACAATGCTCGGTTTCATTTAACAAACGGAAAAATAGATCACGCCGAATGGCCGCGGCGGTATGATTTCGTGAACAGTTATATTGTCCTGCAGCATATTCCCGTCCGACGCGGTTATGCGATCATCAACAGCTTGCTCAGCCTGCTCAATGACGGCGGCATTGCGATGTTGCATGTCTCGCTGCGGCGCAAACTTCCACCAATGCGTGCTGCGGTGTACCAGATAAGACACCGAGTTCCTTTCGCGGGATACGCGCTCAACCTTCTTCAGCGAAAGCCATTTCTTGCACCGCAAATGCAGATGAATGAGTACGATCTCGTGCGCGTCCTGGAAATATTTTCGCATCACGATTTGAAGGAGGTTTCAATGACGGGCGAAAATCACCAGGGCGTTGAGACGGTCAGGCTTTTGGCAAAAAAGAACGGCAGTTGACCTTTCGGTTGTGATCACACGTTGATGCCAAGCTCGGAATTGACTGTGCTCGCGGATATGCGCTGGCCGTTGCACACCGGTATCGGCCAGGTTCTGGAAGCGTATGTGGCGCGAAAGCCTGACGAAATTGCTCTTGTCGATCTCAAAGTGGCAGGGTCAATTGGCAGTCCGTTATCCCCTCTGCGGATTGCGTGGGCGATGTGGCGGGCGAAGAAGGGCGGGGCTCTATTCTGGAGCGCCGGTTTTGTCCCGCCGCTGTTCGGATCGAAGCGGGCGATCGTTTTTGTGCACGACCTCGCCCACCTCAAATATTACAACATATTCCGCCGTATCTATTACGCGGCGGTGTTGAAGCCGCTCTACCGCCGTTGTGCGGCGGTGATATGCGTGTCCGATTATGGCTGCGCCGAGTTTCTTGCCTGGTCAAAAGCAAACCCGAAAAAGGTCCACGTCATCAAGAACGGCGTGCCCACTCAATTCCTAAAGAGCAATTCCGCGGTCAAGCTGCCGTATAAATACATTCTCTATCCCGGAAACCATAGGTCGTACAAAAATCTGGACAGGCTGGTTCGTGCATTTGCAATATCAAATATCCGACAGCGCGGTATTCATCTGCTCTTGACCGGGGAGGAGGACCCCGAACTCCGCCGCACGATCAATCAATTCAATCTGCAAGAGTTTGTTCATTTCTACGGACGCGTCCCGTCCAATGAAATTCCGAAATTGTACCGAGGGGCTGAGGCGATTGTGTTCGTTTCGCTCTACGAAGGATTCGGACTTCCAATTTTAGAAGCAATGGCGTCGGATGTTCCGGTTGTCACGTCAGCGACTTCGGCGTTGCCGGAAGTCGCGGGAAACGCAGCGCTTATTGTGGATCCGTATTCCGTTGGTGCGATCGCGGACGCCCTTGTGCGCGTCACGGCTGACGAAAAACTGCGGGCCGATTTGGTGGCAAAAGGCAGAGATCGCTTAAAGGCATTTGATTGGAATCGTTCTGCGGAAAAATTCTGGCGCCTGATAACCGACTTGCACCATCAAAGGGCCTCGGTGCGAGCAGGCGTCGCCCGTGAAAATAATTCTGAGCTTGGTCGCTCGATCGCATCTCAATTCGTCACAAAGAAAAATTGAATCCTGGGGCCGGAAAATTACGTCCGCCTTACGAAAACGCCATCTCCGAGGGCAGCCGACAGTCTTGTCGTTGCGATCCGGTGGTTGGACGGGTGAAACCACAATTCCATGGGAGACACTGATGATGCTTCCAAAGACCCCAGCTGTTGTTAATCAGCGTCACTTGAGCTTCCCGCGCCTTGAGCGAACGCCGTATCGCCATACGTCGGGGTATCCATCGGCTGTCTGGTGGAAATCGTCCGATCAATTGTTGGGCGTTATCATTGTCAACTACCGCACCGCGGATCTGACAATTCGTTCCGTGGCGTCCATTCTGAGGCAGGGGATTGCCAAACTCGAGCATATTGTCGTCGTCGACAATAATTCTGGCGATGGTTCTGTCGGCCGAATTGCACGGGCTTTTCCGAAACTGCGGATCATTGCCTCTCGCACAAATGGCGGGTTCGGAGCCGGGGTGAATACCGGCCTCAAGTTGACCCGCGAGAAATACGTTTTGATCCTCAATCCGGATACCTACTTCGAGAATAATAGCGTGCTGGCTGCGCTTTCCTACATGTTGAATCATCCGGACATCGGAGTGGCGGGGCTCGACCTCGTCAATAAAGACGGCAGCCGGCAATATTCGGCGCGACGATTCTATTCACTGCTTGACGTTGTTGCCCGGCGGGTAAGGGTTGTTGGCAATCTTCTGCGCCGCCGCGTGGACCGCCATCTCATGAAGGAAGCATGGCGATACGGTACGCCATTCGATGCCGAGTGGATTATGGGGACAGGGTTCATCGCCAATCGCAACTTGCTCATGGCGTTGGGTGGGATGGACGAATCCTATTTTCTTTACATGGAAGACGTTGATTTATGCGCGCGGATGTGGAGCGCCGGATTTCGTGTCGTTTGTGTCCCGAATGCGCGGCTCGTTCATGACCACCAAAGGTCAAGCGCCAAAAACCCGTTCAGATTTGCTGCGCGGCGCCATATCGCAAGCCTGGTTCTGTTCGCCTCAAAGTTCTCGGTGCCGATCGTTCGGCAACCCGGTATCGAAGAAATACGAAAATCCAAAAGGCACGCGAGCAGGAATGCGTCGCAGCTGTCCGGCGGGTAGTGCTAGAGGCGCCGGATAGCGTTTCAACGATTGATGCTTTCGGTCTCGTCATGGATTCGAGTTGTGAGGTAATCCGCCCAGTGACAGCCAGCGAAGAAAAAACACCGCAGCTCGAAAAAGTATGCGGGGTGGTTGTGACCTATTTTCCTCCGCACGGCGTGCAGTCAAGATTGGAGAAAATAGCAAAACATGTTGACCAATTGATTGTCATCGACAATAGCGCATCGGACAATGTGTCCGCATTGCTAGCCGCGGTAACCGGCACTATTGGCGCGGATCTTCTGGTGAATTCCTATAATTTGGGAATAGCAAAGGCGCTGAACCAGGGTGTCGATTTTGCGCGCGCAAATGGCGCGGCGTGGGTCGTGTTTTTTGACCAGGATTCCGAGCCAAATGACGAATTCAGGAGCGAATTTGACCACATCCGCTCTGTCTATGATGAAAGCAAACCGCTGGGCGTGATTGGTTCCAACTATTTTCTTTCTGGCCACGCAGCGGCTCGCTATCCGACCGATAGTCCCGACGGAAAAAAATACACCGCCATTGCGTCGGTCATTACGTCTGGCAGCTCCTACAAAATGACAATGCTTGGAAGGCTTGGCCCGTTTAAGGACGAGTATTTTATAGACTGCGTCGATACCGAGTATTGCTGGCGCGCGCGAACGAACGGATACGCCGTGTGCATAACCACGAAGCCGCTGGTCACGCATACGATTGGTGCTCCTACGAGTTACAGCGTGCTTGGCCGGAGAATGACAACGTGGAACCACTCTGCCTTCAGACGGTATTTCATCGGGCGCAATAATATCCTGCTGTTTCAGGAATACTTCTATCGTCTGCCGTCCGACTGCTTCGATCTGCTCGGATATGTTTTGAAAACAGCGATGAAAATATGCGCTGTCGAGCAGGAGCGGCCGAAGAAACTGTCTTACCTCCTTCTTGGCATCTGGCACGGAATGCTGAGACGCAGGGATGGAAATCCCTGGGAAGCGCATCGGTAGCGCGAGCCTATCCCGGTGCAACCTCGATTCCGGCAAGTTCGTGTATTCACGATATCTACTTAGGCCCATCCTTCCATTGAGGACGCGAGATTGAATCCGCATCCGTCGGTCAAAATAAACGTTCTCTCCAATTTCGCCGCGCAGGCATACGTGATGGGGATCGGCCTCGTCATGGCTCCGGTCTACCTGTCGTTCATGGGCCCAGAAGCCTACGGTCTGATCGGCTTTTTTACGATGCTGTCGGCCTGGTTCGTGCTTCTTGATATTGGGCTCACGCCAACTTTAGTTCGCGAGACCGCGCGGTTTCATGGCGGTGCGATCAGCATCGATACGCTCCGCGTTTTTTTGCGAGCGATCGAGGTTATCTTCGGTGCGGTCGCTATCGTCGGCGCATTCGCGATGGTCTCGTTCTCCCACAAGATCGCGACGCAGTGGCTCGTTGTAAAGAATTTGCCGGTCGAGGAAGTGACGAATTCGTTGACCCTGATGGGTTTGGCAATTCCGTTGCGGTGGATTTCGGGGCTTTACCGCGGAGTTATTATTGGCTTTGAACGTCAAGCCTGGTTAGGCGGATACAATATCGCCATCGCAACACTGCGTTTCGTTGGAGTGCTGTCCGTATTCTGGTTGTTCAGTCCAACGCCTGTGAATTTCTTTGCCTACCAGCTCTTCGTGGCGGTGGTCGAGCTGGGCGGGTTGGTAGTGCGGACCTATGGACTTGTCGGGCGGGGTTCCGGCGAGAATTCATCACTTTCATGGAAACCGCTTGTCGCCAATTTGAAGTTCTCCGTCACGATCGCTTTTACGGCAACTGCATGGGTTGTCATTATGCAAAGCGACAAGCTTGTTCTTTCAAAAATATTACCGCTGGCTGAGTATGGAATGTTCTCGATTGCGGTCGTCGCAGCGAACGCAGTCAACGCGCTCAACGCTCCCTTCAATCAGGCAATTTTGCCCCGGCTCACGAAACTCGTATCTCAAAACGACGATATCCGCGCCGTAAAGTTCTATCGGAACGCAACACAGGCCGTTTGTGTGCTGATGGGTCCTGCTGTTACGGCACTATGCTTTTTTGGCGGGCCGGCCGTACTCGCCTGGACCGGAAATCCGCAGGTCGCCGAATATGCGGCGCCGATCGTTTGCCTTTACGCGATCGGGAACGGGTTCGTTTCACTTCATTCTTTTGCGTATTACATCCAATATGCGAAAGGTAACTTGTTCTTGCATTTCCTTGGGCACGCATTGCTGTTGGTGGTGCTGGTGCCTTTGTTTGTAGCTGGCGCTTTTTATTATGGCGCAATCGGGACTGGATTTGCGTGGGCGGTCACGAATGTCCTCTACGCACTCTGTTGGATGCCTCTGGTCCATGCGCGGGTTTTCAAGGGCCTCCACTGGTCGTGGCTGGGACGGGACGTGTTGCCGGTCGTCGTGCCGACGGTTTTTTGTGGATGGTTGCTGTCATTGTTGGTGCCAGCGCCAACGTCGCGCTGGATGGCAATTGCGGTTGTCGTCCCGGTCGGCGCGCTATTGCTTGTTGTCGCCGGACTTGGGTCGTCGCTGGTTCGCAAGTTTTGCAGAAGCGCACTTGATAAAGCGTTCGCGCACCCGTCTGCCGTTGTTGCCCTGCAAGCTAAAACTCGGCCACGGCCGCGTAACTGATCCATGCGCAATTCGGCGCCAGAATCGTTCGCACGTGCTCGGTCGTAGCGCCGAGCGCGCACGTTTATGCATTAAATAGAAGGGAGGCCGCGATGGCACGGAGCAAACGATCAAATGCAATTTTTGTCGGCTTGCAGTTGATCGCCGCTGCCGTGTTGGTGGTGTCTGCAATCAACAGCGCGGTTGCTCAAGGCCGTACGGAGAGCCCTGCGAAAATCATGGGGTTTATTAACGTCCGCGATTTCGGAGCGGTGGGGGATGGAAAGACGGACGATACGGCCGCAATACAGGCCGCGATCGCGGGTCTGCCGAAATTCACCCGGAGGAATCCATTTGGCGTCAAACCGCTCTATTTCCCGAACGGCGATTATCTTGTCAGCGGCACACTGAAGAGAGTGGAGGCTGATGGGCGTTACGCGCCGGGTCTGGCTTTTATCGGTGAATCCGAAGCAGGAGTGACACTCCGTCTTAAAGATGCCGCGCCTGGGTTCAACGACCCCGATCATCCCAGGCCGCTGCTTTATTTCGCCTCGGGATTGCTGGGCAATGCGCCGAACGCCGGCGGGAAGGACTATTTGGGTCTCGGTGAAGGCAACGATGCCTATCAAAACTACATCGAGACAATGACGATCGATACCGGGCACAACAATCCGGGCGCGGTTGGCGCCGACTACCTGGCGAGCAACGTCGGTGCGATCCGTGGCGTGCGCATCGTCGCCCCGGATGGCAAGGGAAAAACCGGCATCTTGCTGACCAGAAAGTGGATTGGGCCTGCGCTCATCAAAGACGTCTCGATCGAAGGCTTCGACACCGGCATCGATGTCGCGAATACAGAATACTCGATTGCTCTCGACGGAATCCGCATATCCAAATCGAGCGGATATGGAATTCGCAACACGTCGAATTCCGTGTCCTTCTCCAATGTCAGTATTTCAACCGTCAATGGCGTCGGCATTGCAAACCTCACACCGCAGGCATTGCTGGTTGGACGCGGCCTGCGCATTGAAGGCAAGAACGAAAAAACAGTCCTAAACCAGGGCTATATGAATCTCGTCGAACCCGGCGGTGCCTTGGTGACGTCCGGAAAGGGGTCTCGTCAGGACACAACGGAAGAAGGAAATAAGCTGGATGGCGTTTACGGCCCGTCCGGGAAAATTGGCGATCCGGCCTGGCAACTGCCGGTAAAATCCGCGCCGGCCGCGCCTCAGTATCCAACGAAGGAATGGGCAGATATTTCAAAGTTCGGTGCGGTTGCCGATACACACCACGATTCAACAGCTGCCATCCAGGCCGCGATGAATTCAGGGCGTCCGGTTATTTGTTTTCCAAACGGAGTTTATCGGACGACGGCGCCCATCGTAATTCCTTATACCGTCCATCGGATCGAAGGCTCTTTTGCCACGGTGTATCTGGACTTTCATAGACCGGATCCAGACTCCGATTCCTCCGGCCAGACCTTGCATCAGACAGGGTTCGTGGTCGGCGCCCGGGAAACGCCGCTATTTTTGCGGCGCCTGACAATCCGGAACGATATCAACGTCACGACGAATACCGCAAAGACGGCATTTGTTGACTCAGGGCAAGGCGCCTTTTCGCTGGCCGATGTTGTGATTGGCGAGATGGTTGCGATCAACAGGCTTGAGTCAGGAGGCGAGGTATTCGCAGAAAACCTTATCGGCGGGAAATTTTTGTTTGCAGGACGAAATGGCGTCTGGATCCGCCAATTGAATACGGAAGGGAAAGGTGTGCGCATTCAGAACGAAGGCGCCCGACTCTGGGTTTTGGGGACCAAGACCGAAAACAACATGACGCTTCTTGAAAATACAAATGGCGCGGTCTCGGAATTGTTTGGAGGACTTGCCTATATGGTCCACGCCGACGGGCGCAAAATGCCGTACCTGCACAATGTCGATGGCCGCATCACGGCCGCGTTTGCCGAGGAGTTGTTTTTTCCAGACGCGATATACGAGACCTTTTTGAAGTCGGAAAAAGCCGGGCAAACAATGCAGATCAAAGGCGAAGACATGCCGCTGCGCCACCACTCCGCGCGGATGGTGCCGCAGATTTCGACAGAGGCCGGGGCAACCGCTCGTTAGCACGAATCGAAGATCCGAGACCGTATTGGACTACTATTCCATCTGGCCTGCGTTTATTTGCATGGCGATCCTACTCGCCGCTGCGCGCGGGCTGCCATTCGGCAGTCTCGATATAGCGCCGGGCGCTGGTACGCGGATTTCCGCGCTTGACGGCCTCAGGGGATTTCTGGCGTTCGGCGTGTTTTTCCATCACGGCGCGGTTTATCACCGCTACGTCCTTGATGGTCAGTGGGCTCTTCCACCGTCTGCGTTCTTTACGCTGCTCGGGCAGGTCGGCGTGTCCGTGTTTTTTATGATCACAGGATATTTGTTCTGGTCGCGAATGATTGCGGAACGCGGACAACCAGACTGGGCAAGCTTTTACATCGGGCGCATCTTCCGGATAGGCCCACTCTACCTAGTTGCAGTCGGGATGATGCTCGTCGTTGTTTTTGCGTCGACGGGCTTTGAAATCAAGGAGCCGATTGCTCAGTTATTAAGAACTGTTTTGCGATGGAGCATGCTTGGCCTGTTGAATGGGCCTGAAGCCCTCAATGGCTACGAAAATTGCGGACGTATTCTCGCCGATGTCACATGGACCCTTAGGTACGAGTGGTGGTTTTATCTCAGCCTGCCGGTGGCGGCGTTGGCGGCCCGAGGCCCCAGAACGCATCTTTTCGCAGTCGCCATCGGATTGGCTATCGGCTTAACTGTGCTCAGCCTGGAAATAGGGCCGGAAAGACTTATTCGGACGGCCGCGTGCGTTTGTCTGTTTTTCCAAGGAATGTGTTGCGCATCCCTCGAAAGGAAAGGCCTTTTACTACGCGCTCCTGACTGGGCGACGTCGGCGTTAGCGATCGCGATGTTGCTGTTTGTTTTCACTACTTTCGAGACGGCCTATCGTGCCGGTCCGGTCCTGCTTCTGGGTATTGGTTTCTATCTGATAATTTCCGGTTCTTCCTTTTTTGGCCTTCTGCATGCGCGCGCATCGCGACGGCTTGGCGATATCAGCTATGGAATTTATCTGCTGCAGGGACTCGTCCTTTTTTTCGTATTTTCAATCGGTCCGGTCAAATCGTTCGCTCTGGCTTCGCCCGCCCGGCATTGGAGCGTGATTTGCCTTTGCGCGCTACTTTTGATGGCGGTTGCCGCCTCCACTCACCACTTCGTCGAGCTGCGCGGTATCCGCGTAGGTAAACACATTGCGGCATTGGTGGGCCGATACTTCTGGCCAAAGGCGTCGCCTACAAAAAATCGTCTTCAACATCCTTGATGTTGAAAGGAGCTCTCCGGGTCCGAAATTGAATCTTTTCAGGGGTGGGTGCCATGTCGTTTGAGATGAGCGCTGGTTTGGCAAGAGAGCTGGACATTCGATCCGCGCGAAAGGACGAACTGCTGCAATACCTGGGATCGTCCGCCAGTCTGGAAAGTTGGACGGTCGGCAGCAACAAGAATTTGGTCGTCGAGCAAACGCGCAACATAGCGCGTTTTTTGCTGCCGAAAGCCAGCGTCCTTGACGTCGGTTTCGGCGTTGGATTTTCTTCTTTGGAGCTCGGGCGGTTGGGCTTTTCAGTGACCGGAGTCGAGCCGTCAACGGTGAACATCGAAATTGCAAGTCGTGCGGCCGAAAAGTTCGGCATCAAATTTAAAGGGGTGCATTCGACAGCCGAAGAGATGAACAAGTCAGTGAACGAATCCTTCGACGCCGTTTATTTTAACAGCAGCCTTCATCATTGCGACGATGCGCAAGTTGCGTTGCAGAACGCTTACGGCTTACTGCGCGAAAATGGCCTGGTGATTCTTATTGAGCCGACATTAAAGCCGTGGCGTACCAAGGCGTGGTTTTATCGGCAGCTTGAGACCAATCCAATTCGGCTCGGCCACTACGGCGGCAACGAGCATATTTATTACAATTGGGAATATGACCGGATGCTGCGCCGTGCGGGATTTGAGCAGATTACGTATTCGTCGATTTTAGCCGCGATGGATCTCAGATCGCAAATTGTCATGAAAGTGCAGTGGAAAACCAACGGTGAGTTCACGCATGGTCTGGGTGGGATTGCCGCGCGCGCCGGCTACTACGCGGTGGTGCAGAAAGTGTCCCAGACGAGGTTATTCAATGCTTTGTATAAGCAATTCTCGCTAGGCGATGGATTGTGGATTGCGAAGCGGAAATCAGTCGTATAATCAGTGCTGCAATAACGTTTCCTCCGCACAAAATTCGGCTATTCACGATGGATCGGCGTTTCTGTATCGCTCCGATGATGGAATGGACTGATCGGCACTGCCGTTTCTTCCATCGTCTGCTGACGCGGCGCGCGCTGATCTATACTGAAATGGTCACTACCGGCGCGGTCCTGCACGGCGACCGCGCGCGGTTGCTGGGCTTTGATCACGCCGAACATCCGGTCGCGTTGCAGCTTGGTGGTTGCGATCCGGCAGCGCTCTCCCAGTCGGCGCGCATCGGTGAGGATTTTGGCTACGACGAGATCAACCTCAATGTCGGCTGTCCGTCCGACCGCGTGCAGGAGGGCCGGTTTGGCGCCTGCCTGATGGCGGAGCCGGCGGTGGTCGCTGATTGCGTCACCGCCATGAAGTCTGCGGTCAAAATTCCGGTGACTGTCAAATGCCGGATTGGAATCGACGAGCAGGATCCCGAGGAAGCGCTGTTTGGATTCACGGACGCGGTCAAGTCGGTCGGTGTCGACGCGCTCATTGTGCATGCGCGCAAGGCCTGGCTGAAAGGGTTGTCACCGCGTGAAAATCGTGACGTGCCGCCGCTCGACTATGCGCTCGTGCGCCGATTGAAAATAGCGCATCCGGATCTCGAGATCATCCTGAACGGTGGCATCACCACCCTTGAACAGGCGCAAAGGGAACTTGGCGCGCTGGACGGCGTGATGATGGGGCGGGCTGCGTACCAGGAGCCCTGGCGTTTGCTTGACGTCGATCCATGGATCTTTGGCGTACCCGCGCCATTCACGTCGTGCAAAGAAACGGCTCTTGCGCTCATTCCGTATATTGAAGGTGAATTGACCAAGGGTGTGAAAGTTCACGCAATCACCCGCCATGTACTTGGGCTCTTCCGTGCGGTGCCTGGCGCGCGTGCCTTTCGCCGGCATCTCGCAACCGAAGCGGTCAAGCCCGATGCGAGCGCAGCCGTCATTGCTGATGCGCTGGCGCTGGTGCTGGACAGATCATCAGATTTGGCGCACATCGCCGCGTAAGTTGCATACCCCCGCCGTGCGTTTTTCAGGGCCTCATGCTGCTGGGATACCCGATCAGCGAGATCGCCATGCTCGCCCTCTGGATTGTGGGCGCAGGCATTCTCGTGGGAATTCTCGCCGGCCTGTTCGGGATCGGTGGCGGCGCAATCATCGTGCCGGTGCTGTATGAAGTGTTCCGGGTCATCGGTGTGCCCGAGGACGTCCGCATCCAGCTCTGCATCGGCACCTCCCTTGCGATCATCGTGCCGACGACCATCCGATCCTATCTGGGACATAAAAAGAAAGGCGCCGTGCTTCCCGACGTCGTCCGCATCTGGACGCTTCCGGCGATTTTTGGTGTTGCGATCGGCTCAGTGACGGCGTCATTCGCACCCGCACCGGTGTTCAAGATCGCCTTCCTCTTCTTTGTCACGTTCATTGCCATCCGCATGTTGTTCGGCGGAGACCGTTGGAAGCTCGGTGATGAATTGCCGGGACGCGGGATGCTCGCCGTCTACGGCCTTATCACCGGCCTGTTTTCCTCGCTCGTAGGAGTGAGCGGTGGCGCGATATCGAATGCGGTGCTGACGCTCTACGGTCGCCCAATGCATCAGGCGGTCGGGACATCGGCCGGGGTTGGCGTTCCGATCACCATTGCCGGCGCAATCGGCTACATGCTGGCTGGTTGGCCGCATATGGCGCAACTGCCGCCCTTGTCGATCGGCTTCGTATCGCTGGTTGGGTTCGTGCTGATGGCGCCGGTGTCGAGCTTCACGACGAGCTATGGCGTGCGGCTGGCGCATTGGCTGCCGCGGCGAAAGCTGGAAATTGCCTTCGGAATTTTCCTGATCCTGGTCGCGCTGCGATTTGCCGCAAGCCTGATCTAGCCGCGGCCACTTATTGAGTTCCCCGCAAGCGCAGCTTGTCGCCGCGCACTTCCCAGCTTTCCAAGCGGTTGAGGAAGCTCATCCCGAGCAGATTGTTTTTGAGCTGTCCCGGCTGGGCGACCAAAGCTGGCACCGAGCGCTCGGTGAGACCGCCCACCGCGAGGCGATCGAGCGTGACCGCCGCGGCGCGCGTGCGGCCATTCGCGGTATCAATATTGACCGTGTAGTTCAGGACCTCGATCGGCAAGCCGGCGGCCTTCGCCGCTTCCTGCGTCAGCACAACCGAGCTTGCCCCGGTATCGAGTACCATCGGTACACGGGTGCCGTTGATATGTGCCGCGACGGCAAAGTCGCCGCCGTGTCCGCGCACGACTTCCACATTTCGTCCATGGCCCGCGACATGGCCGGGCACCAGCTCGGCAACGATGCGATCCGCAACTTCACGGAGTTCAAACCGGTAGCTATAGCTGACCACCAGGAGCAAACCGACCACCGCCCAGAAGGCCGCAGCTTCAAGTGCCTTCGACAGGCTTTCGCGGAATAGCGCAAGCACAAGCCCACCGACGAAAACGACCAGCACGATCTTGATCGCGAGCGAGCCGACGTCGTGCTTGAGCAAATTCGTTATGGCGTCCTGATCGCTGCTCGCGATCAAAGCCGCAAGCGACAGGGCAACACCAAACAGCAGGGACCAGACGAGGCGGCGGCTCACGGCGTCATCCCATGGCCGCGGCTGGTTTTGCGCCACTGTGCGTGGCCAGACGTGCGGGCAGTTCGGCCATCACCCGCGTGCGTTCGGTCATGTTCATGCTGCTCCAGCGCGTGATCTCGTCGACTGTCCGGCCGCAGCCAAGGCAAAGGCCGGCGCGGGCATCAAGGGTGCAGATTTTGACGCAAGGAGTCTCGATCATGGGTCCGCTCGGGCCGAGTCGGGTGCGACCTTAAGCATCGCATCCTGGAAGGCAATCGCGTGATTGTCGCAAGGCTTGGGATTACGTGCCGGCCCGGAACAATGGCCGGCGGCTGATGCGGCGCTTCTCCTCGGGGGTCAATTCCAGGTCGGCGGGCGATACGATGGGCGGCGCGTGATCGGTCATGGGCGCCATGGCCGCCACAACCCGTTCGGGAGGAAATGTGACAATCACCTCGGTGCCGATACGCAACTTTGATTTCAGCGTGAATGTCCCGCCATGCAGGTCGACAAGGCTTTTGGCGATCGGTAACCCGAGGCCGGCGCCCTGTTCGGCCGACTTGATCGAATTAGAGCCCTGGCCGAAAGACGCCAGCGCGACGGGGATTTCCTCCTCGGGGATGCCGGCGCCGGTGTCCTTGACGCTGACGTACTGACCCCCCGAGGCAGTCCAGCCGACCTTCAGCCAGATTTCGCCAGCCTGCGGCGTAAACTTGATCGCGTTCGACAACAGATTGAGACAGATCTGCCGAATGGCGCGCTCGTCGGCCCAAAGCCGCGGCATCTCCGGCTCGAAGACTTCATGGATCGTGATGCCGCGGTTGCTCGCGCGCAGTTTGAGGAGGTGGTGGCAGTCCTCGACGATGGCCACGAGCGAAACGGATTCCTCGTTGAGCTCGTAGCGGCCGGCCTCGATGCGCGAAAGATCGAGGATCTCGTTGATCAGCCCGAGCAGATGCACGCCAGAGTTATGAATGTCGGCGGAGTATTCCTTGTAGGCGGGCACCACGTGTTGCCCGAAAACTTCGGTCTTCATCACTTCTGAAAAACCGAGGATCGCATTGAGCGGCGTGCGCAGTTCGTGGCTCATCTGGGCAAGGAAGCGCGACTTGGCGATGTTGGCAGCTTCGGCGCGGCGGCGCGCTTCGTCTGAAATCGCCTTTGCCTGTTCGAGCTCGCCGATCAAGGCATCCTTTTCCGCGCGCGCTTCCAGCGTTGCCAGCGTGCTGGAATAAAGTCGATAGGTAAGAGCCGCGAAGTAGCCCTGCGCGGTCAACGCCATCAGGGCGAGGATGTAGTGGCGCAGCGTCCCTTGCAGGATGAAGTCGAGCGCGATGGCCGTAGTGACCGGAAAGGTTGCGGCAAAGACCGCCGTCGGCAGGCTTGAGGCCAACATGCTCGACACAGCGACCACCAGCAGCATCACGAACAGCATGAAGGTGCTCGAGCTTTCATCGATGCCGATCGGGTGGATCAGGATGAACATCCAGGCCAGCCCGTAGAACAGATCGAGCGTGATGAAGCGCAGCCGCCACGCGCGGGCGGAAATTTCGTGCATCGGCTTTTCGAGGAATTGCCGGCACTTGGTGACGATGACGGCGTGAATTACCAGCACTGCGGCAGTCCACGCGCCGGCGCCGATCGCGCCGGTCCAAACGCTCGACATGAAACCGACGGTTGTGACGAGCAGCAGGATCACCAGCGAAGCCGAGATCCGGTTCTGCGCGTATTGCCGCAATAGTTCGTAGTCGAAGGCCGGGCGCGTGCCGCTGGTCGACGTCAGGCGGTCGCGCGCTTCGCGCACATATTGCGCGGCAAGGCGCCGCTTCACCGGGGAGTCATCCGGTGGCAACGCAGTGAGGTCCGGTTGTTCGCCTGGAGTCGGCATTAAATGACGCTGGCACTTGCACAAAACACCGGCGGAGCCTTGCGCAAAATCCTTAAGACCAAGCTTAAGAGGGACCTAAAATCTCTGGTTAAGGATTGTTTACCCCCCTTTGACAGCAGTTTTTGCCCATGTTCGGGTGTTCCCCGCGGGTAAAATGGCCTTTGGGAGGGGGATGCGGATGAAACTCTACGACAGCAAGGTAGCCCCGAACCCCCGCCGTGCCCGCATATTTCTTGCCGAAAAAGGCATCACGGTGCCGACCGAGCAGGTCGACATCATGTTGATGCAGCAAAAGACTCCGGAATACACCGCGATCAACCCATTACAGCGGATGCCGTCGCTGGTGCTCGACGATGGCACGGTGATCACCGAGTCGATTGCGATCTGCCGCTATTTCGAAATGCTGCACCCGGAGCCGCCAATGTTCGGGGTCGGGGCGAAAGATGCCGCCATCGTGGAGATGTGGAATCGACGGGCGGAAATAAACTTTCTGTCGAACGTGGCGGCGGTGTTCCGTCACACGCATCCGGCGATGAAAGAGCTGGAGGTGCCGCAAGTGCCGGCCTGGGCCGATGCCAGCAGGCCGCGCGTCACCTGGTTTCTCGAAATGCTCGACCGCGAACTTGCCACGCGTGAATTCATTGCGGGCGACCGCTATACGGTCGCTGACATTACGATGCAGGTCGCCGTCGACTTCATGAAGCCGGGGCGGCTTGCGATGCCCGAAGGCGTCAGCAACGTAAAACGCTGGCATACCGCGGTGTCGGCGCGGCCGAGTGCGGCAGCATAGTCCCGGTCGCCAACGCTCAGATCACCGGTCGAGCAGGGCGATCAGGCTCGAAGTGTCCCAGCGTTTGCCGCCCATGGCCTGGATCTCCGAGTAGAACTGGTCGACCAGTGCCGTAACCGGCAGGTGTGCGCCGTTCTTGCGTGCTTCACCGAGACAAATTCCGAGATCCTTGCGCATCCAGTCGACGGCAAATCCGAAATCGAATTTGTTAGCCGCCATTGTCTTGTAGCGGTTCTCCATTTGCCAGGATTGCGCCGCGCCTTTGGAAATCGTTGCAATCAGCTTCTCGATATCGAGACCAGATTTTTTGGCGAAATGCAGACCTTCGGCCAAACCTTGCACCAGCCCGGCAATGCAGATCTGGTTGACCATCTTTGAGAGCTGTCCCGATCCCGGCGGTCCGAGCAGATTGCACGCGCGGGCGTAGGCGGCGATCACCTTCTCGGCGCGACCGAACGGATCGGCATCGCCGCCGCACATGACGGTGAGAGCGCCGTTCTCGGCGCCAGCCTGGCCGCCGGACACGGGGGCGTCGACGAAATCGAAGCCGCTTTTCTTGGCGGCGGCGTGGAGCTCACGGGCGATTTCCGCTGATGCGGTGGTGTGGTCGACGAAAACCTTGCCCTTTCCCATGCCGGCGAAAGCGCCATTGGCGCCCAAGGTCACTTCGCGCAGGTCGTTGTCGTTGCCGACACAGGACATGACGAAGTCCTGGCCTTCGGCGGCGGCCTTTGGGGTCGGGGCCGATTTGCCGCCATGTTGCTTGACCCATTGCTCAGCCTTGGCCGCGGTGCGGTTATAAACGGTGACTTCGTGCCCACCTTTGTTCTTCAGATGCCCCGCCATCGGGTAGCCCATGACACCCAGGCCGAGAAACGCCACCTTCGCCATCACCATTCTCCCTCGGAAATTTGCTCTTGGCCGTCCGCGGCCGATGCTTATCTGCCAATAGGTCATTGCGGGGGCAAGGGCGTCAACTACCCTGCATTGACCGCTCCGCCGCCGCGCTTATGGTGTCGGCGAAATCAGGCTTTTAAGGACATGCTGTTATGGCAGTGAGCAAGGAGCAGGTTCTCGCGGCTTTGGCGAAGGTGCCGTCGCCTGACGGCAGGCCTTTGCCAGACGCGCGCGTGCTCTCCGATATCGTTGTCTCCGACAACAAGGTGTTTTTCTCACTGACAGTGGACGCTGCCACGGTCAAATCGTGGGAATCCGTGCGCAAGGCTGCCGAAGAAACCGTGCGGGCCATTCCCGGGGTGCAGTCGGCCTTAGTGGCCCTGACGGCCGAACGTGCCGCGGGTGCGGCCGCGCGTGGACCGCAGCCAGCGCATGTTGCCACCCAGCCGCGCGCCGCAGGCGCTCCGGCGCCGCACGCCCATCCCGCCGACAAGGTGCAACCTGGGATTCCCGGCGTTGATGCCATCATTGCGGTCGCGTCTGGTAAAGGCGGCGTCGGCAAATCAACGACTGCGGTCAATCTCGCGCTCGGACTGCGCGACCTTGGCATGAAAGTTGGTGTGCTCGATGCCGACATCTATGGTCCATCGCTGCCGAAGCTTCTTGCCATCAAGGAGAAACCGCAGACGATCGGAGGTACGCGTCTGAAGCCTATTGAGCGCTATGGTCTCACAGTGATGTCGATTGGTTTTCTGATCGACGAAGAAACGCCAATGATCTGGCGCGGGCCGATGGTGATGTCAGCAATCACGCAGATGCTGCGCGAGGTGGAGTGGGGCAAGCTCGACATCATGGTGGTCGACATGCCGCCAGGCACGGGCGACGCACAGCTCACGATGGCGCAGCAGGTTCCGTTGAAAGGGGCGGTGATCGTGTCCACACCGCAAGACCTTGCGCTGATCGATGCGCGGCGCGGTGTCGCCATGTTCAACCGCGTGAACGTGCCGGTGCTCGGCGTGGTTGAGAACATGAGCTATTTTATGTGTCCGAGCTGCGGCACGCGCTCCGATATTTTCAGTCACGGCGGTGCGCGGAAGGAAGCCGAGCGACTGGGCGTTCCTTTCCTTGGTGAAGTCCCGCTCCATATGACCATTCGCGAAAAATCGGATGCGGGTCTCCCTGTCGTGGCCACCGAGCCCGATGGCCCGCACGCCAAGATCTACCGCGAAATTGCCGCCAAGGTTCGCGATCAGATCAAAGGTGCGGCGCGGCCCACGCCGAAGATCGTGATCGAGGCCTGACCTCCACTTTTGGCTCTATAAATGGTGCTGCCGGCGCGCGCTGCCCGTTCGACGAATGGGGAACTTGCGCTCAGTTAGCCCCAGACGCATGCTCTAGCCGCGCGGGGCAATTGGTTCCGCTCCTTGGGTAATCCAATTAACCCGGAGCGTTATAGGGAGGATTCTCTGATGAAACGCCGCAAATTTCTCGCCGCGATCGGAGCAGGGGGCGTTGCTGCCGCTGCTGCGACGATCGCCAAGCCAGCGATTGCTCAGTCGTCGCCGACGCTCAAGTGGCGGCTCACGGCAAGCTGGCCGAAGTCACTCGACACATTGTTTGGCGCCTGCGAGACCTTCACAAAATTCGTTTCAGAAGCGACCGACGGGAAATTCCAGATCCAGACATTTGCCGCCGGCGAAATTGTTCCGGGCCTGCAAGTGCTCGATGCGGTGCAGACCGGCAATGTCGAGATGGGTCACAGCGCGCAATACTACTATATCGGCAAGGATCCGACATGGGCGTTGTTCTGCGCGGTGCCGTTCGGACTCAATGCGCGCCAGCAGGTTGCATGGTTCTACCAAGCCGACGGTCAGAAGCTGATCGACGAATTCGGTGCGAAGTTCAATACGAAGTGTCTGCTGATGGGCAATACCGGCTGTCAGATGGGCGGGTGGTTCAACAAAGAGATCAAGGGACCCGACGACTTCAAGGGTCTCAAGATGCGTATCGGCGGTTGGGCCGGCAAGACGCTCGGTAAGCTCGGGGTGGTCGCGCAGCAAATTGCAGGCGGCGACATCTATCCGGCGCTGGAGAAGGGCACCATCGACGCGGCCGAATGGGTCGGCCCATATGACGATGAGAAACTCGGCTTCTACAAGATCGTGAAGTACTATTACTATCCAGGCTGGTGGGAAGGCGGCACGACCAACCACTTGCTGATCAACCAGGCGAAATGGAACGAGCTGCCGAAATCTTACCAGGCGATCGTGCAAGCCGCGGCGGGTTATGCCGGCGCCGAGGAGCTAGCCTCGTATGACGCGCGCAACCCGGCGGCGCTTGAAACGGCTCGTTGCCAATGGCGTGCAATTGCGGCCCTTCACCGTGCCGACCATGGAGGCCTGTTTGAAGGCATCGAATGAGGTGAATGCCGAAACATCCGCGACCAATCCTGATCTACAAAAAGGTGCTGGATTCGATGGAGGCATTCCGTCGCGACGAATATCTCTGGTGGCAGGTCGCAGAATATGGCTTCGACAGCTTCATGATCCGTAGCGGTGCGAAAGGCTGATAAGCCAACAAGGGCTGAGAATGAGTTGCGGAGGGCCAGCCATAAAGCCGGCCCTCCTTGCTTTTGGCGAACGCTGATCGCCCACTTACAACTTTGGTTGAACCGGGCAGACTGGCTTTAAGCCGTGCTCCGTCATGGTTGAGGCAAGCCCCATGGGATGTTGTACTGCCGCATGCGGGTTGGGGACACGATAACGACAATAACGCAGGGGAGGGGAAGGAATGAAACGTCGTCAATTCTTGAAGGCTGCCGGACTTGGTGTCGCCGCGAGCGCTGTGGCCGCGCCGGCGATCGCCCAGTCGATGCCGGAACTCAAGTGGCGAATGACCGCAGTTGGCCGAAGTCGCTCGACACGTTGTATGGCGGGGCCGAAATGATGGCCAAGGCCGTCGCGGAAGCGACCGATAATAAATTCCAGATCCAGGTTTTTGCTGGCGGCGAAATTGTTCCGGCGCTCCAGGTCGTCGATGCGGTGCAGAACGGCACCGTCGAATGCGGCCACACTCATCGTCCTATTACTACTTCGGTAAGGATCCGACCTTCGCTTTCGGCACTTCGGTTGCCTTCGGGCCGAACCAGCGTCAGAACCAGGGCTGGATGACTCTGGGCGGCGGCAAGGATGTGCTGAACGAGTTCTACAAGAAGTACAATTGCACCGCGTTGATGGCGGCGAATACCGGTTGCCAGATGGGCGGTTGGTTCCGCAAAGAGATCAATACCGTTGACGATCTCAAGGGGCTGAAATTCCGTATCGGCGGATTCCCGGGCAAGGTTCTCACCAAGCTTGGAGTCGTGCCGCAGCAGATCGCTGGCTGGTGACATTTTCCCGGCACTCGAGAAGGGCACGATTGACGCCGCGGAATGGGTCGGACCCTACGACGACGAAAAGCTCGGCTTCTACAAGATCGCGCCGCACTATTATTATCCGGGGTGGTGGGAAGGCGGCTCGATGATTTTCGCGTTCGTCAATCTCGACAAGTGGAACGCCCTGCCAAAGGCCTATCAGGCTGCGCTGACTGCGGCAGGCCACTACGCCAACACCTGGTCGATGGCGAAATACGACCAGGCCAATCCGCTGGCGCTGAAACGCCTTGTTGCTGGCGGCGCCCAGCTCAAGCCGTTCTCACCGGCGATTATGGACGCCTGCTACAAGGCAGCGACCGAACTGCACAATGAAGTCGCCGCAACCAACGCCGACTTCAAAAAAGTGCTCGATGCGATGCTTGCCTTCCGCAACGATGAATATCTGTGGTGGCAGATCGCGGAATACAGCTACGATAGCTACATGATCCGCGCCCGCGCACGCGGCTAATTACTGAAAACGAATGGGGCCCTGGAACCATGTTCCGGGGCCTTAATTTTTGCGATCGCAAGCGCAGTTCGTTCTATTTGAAATTCAGCGGCGGCATTTCCGGCATCTGGATTTCAATCTTGACCTTCGAGGGGTCAATCTTGACGGTCCGGTCGATCCAGTAGGTGACCGAGGCCGGCCACAAAATGACGATCGCCACCAGAATTACCATCGTCCCGATCCAGGGGATGGCGCCCCAATAAATATCCGAGGTCTTGATCGATTTGGGCGCAATGCCTCGCAAGTAGAACAGCGCAAACCCGAAGGGCGGGTGCATGAAGCTCGTCTGGATATTTGCGCAGATCAGGACGCCGAACCAGATCAAGTCGATACCGAGCTTATCGGCAGCCGGCGTCAACAACGGAATGATGATGAAGGCGATCTCAAAGAAGTCGAGGAAGAACGCAATGACAAAGATAAAAGCGTTGGCGAAGATCAGGAAGCCGACCTGGCCGCCCGGAAGCGATGTCAGCAGATCCTCGATCCAGACCTTGCCGCCGACGCCTTGGAACACAAGGCTGAAAACGCGCGCACCGATGAGGATGTAAACCACCATGGCGGTGATGCGCATTGTGGAGGCCATGCCCTGGTAAAGCAGCGGCCACGTCAGGCTTCCGTAGAACCAGGCCAGCGCAATCGCGCCGACCACGCCCATCGCACCGGCTTCAGTCGGGGTCGCCAGGCCCATGAAAATAGTGCCCAGCACAAGGAAGATTAGTCCGAGTGACGGGATCATTCCCCGCATGCAACGTTTCCAGAGCGCCCACCCCTGCAGGGTGCGAGCCTCTTTGGGAAGCGCTGGTACGCTGTCAGGCCAAACGAAGCTGACGATCGCCACCCATCCGCAGAACAGGAATATCTGGACGATGCTCGGTCCGATCGCGCCGTCGTACATGTCGCCAACCGAACGGCCCATCTGGTCGGCCAGGACGACAAGCACAAGCGATGGCGGAATAAGTTGAGTGATCGTGCCGGATGCGGCAATCACGCCCATCGTGTGGCGAACCGAATAGCCGTATTTGAGCATCGGCGTCATCGAGATCACACCCATGGCGATGACCGACGCTGCCACGGTACCAGTGATTGCACCGAGGACGGCGCCGACGAAAATCACCGCGTATGAGAGCCCGCCACGTATCGGGCCGAAAAGTTGGCCGAAGGAATCAAGAAGATCTTCGGCAAGGCCGCATCGCTCGAGGATGGCGCCCATGAACGTAAAGAACGGGATTGCCAACAGCAGGTCATTCGAGATGATGCCGAAAAGCTGATAGGTCAGATTGCCAAGGAAGTCCGGTCTGATCAGACCGAATTCGATTCCGAGAAACCCGAAAAACAATCCAGTCGCTGCCAGCGAAAATGCCGCCGGATATCCGATGAGCATGAAAAGAATCATGCCCGCAAACATCAAGGGCGCGAGATGTTCGACGATCCAGGTCATTGCAGGGGCTTTTCGTACTTGAATTCAACGTCGATGACGTGCTCGAGCGCGGCGATGCGCTTGATGATTTCGCATGACCGCGATGCGTTTGATCAGTTCGGACACATGGACGAACAGCATCGCAAATCCGATCAGACCAGCGCCTTGCTCGGCCATAGCGGAAGACCGCCAGCATTTCCGGACTGCTCGTTGATCTCTACCGATCTTAGGAAGAATGGAATGCCGGTGATAATCATGATGATGGTCAACGGCATCAGGAAAAAAGCATGGCCGATGACATCGATAGAGTCCCGCAGACGCTTCGGCAGCAGGTTATTCACGATGTCGATACGGATGTGCTCATTGGCGAGCAGCGTCCATGGCGAGCACAGTAAAAACACCATGCTGAAAAGCACCCATTGCAATTCTAGCCATGAGTTTGACGAAGTGTCGAAGATCTTGCGGATGCTGGCATTGGCTGCGGAGACGAGCACGGCGGCTAGTATGAGCCAAGCAATTCGCTTGCCAATCCAAGTCGTGGCAGCGTCGATTGCGCGTGTTAACGGCAGCAATGCCGTCAGCAATGCATCCAGGGTGCTCACTTGACTACTCCCCTCTATCGCCTCTGCGGGCTTGCGGCCCGCTTATTTATTTTTGTTTTATTTCCCCACGCCAGGCCATGCGGCCAAGCCTCCCACCTTAATCCGATGCCCGCATAGGGCGTCAATGGAGAATTTGGTCGAACAAGGGGGACGTCTTCTGGCGCGTCCGGGCGACTTTGTAACGGCTGGGAGCGGTTCCAGACGTCCCCGGCGCCGCCCAAGCAATGATTAGTGACGGTGGCCCCGGTTAGTTACCTCGGCCTGCCGGAGGGTCAGCGTCGCTTTTCAAGCGGACGTCTTAGCCGCCCGTCGTGCTCATATGGCGCGGCAGCGCCGGTTTTACGTGCCGGCGGTCGATTACGAAATCATGTCCCTTCGGCTTGCGGGTGATTGCCTCGTCGATCGCGCTGTACAGCAAGTTATCGCTTTCCGAAGCGCGCAGAGGGCTGCGAAGATCCGCGGCGTCATTTTGCCCGAGGCACATGTAAAGCGTGCCGGTGCAGGTGATGCGCACCCGATTGCAGGATTCGCAGAAATTGTGGGTGAGGGGTGTAATGAAACCCAACCGGCCGCCGGTCTCCTTCACGCGCACGTAGCGGGCGGGACCTCCCGTGTTGTAGTCGATATCGTCGAGCGTAAATGCCTCGGCCAGCCGCGCGCGCACGATCGACAAGGGCAGATATTGGACGAGGCGTGATTCATCGACATCACCAAGCGGCATCACCTCGATGATGGTCAGATCCATGCCGCGCCCGTGCGCCCATTCCAGCAAGGCGGCGATCTCGTCTTCGTTCACGCCTTTCAGAGCAACCGCATTGATCTTGACCTTGAGCCCAGCCGCCTGTGCTGCATCGATCCCCGCCATGACGTTACCGAGGTCGCCCCAGCGCGTGATGGCCCGAAATTTGTCAGCGTCCAGTGTATCGAGCGAAACATTGATGCGCTCGATCCCGTTGGCCTTGAGTTCGGACGCGTATTTCTGCAACTGCGAGCCGTTGGTCGTCAGTGTCAGTTCGTGAAGCGCGCCGCTTGCGAGATGTCGCGATAGCGAGGACACCAGCGTCATGATCCCCCGCCGGACGAGCGGTTCGCCACCGGTCAAACGCAATTTGGTGACACCTTTTGCGACAAATGCGCTGCAGAGCCGGTCAAGTTCCTCGAGGCTCAGAAGGTCGGCCTTCGGAAGGAACGTCATGTGTTCCGACATGCAGTAGACGCAGCGGAAGTCACAGCGGTCCGTAACCGAAACGCGCAGATATGTAATGGGACGGTTGAACGGGTCGATCAACGCGCTCGGTTTTGCACGGTCGAGTTCAATTGCGGCGGTGCCGGCGGCCAATGCCATCGTCCAACCTTGCGTCGCGCGTTTTACAAAATGCGCACCTGCTTCATATAGGAATTCTGGCCGCAAATGGCCATAGCGTAGAATGGTCACGCAGTTCCAGACTGCGTCGCTTGGCCTAAATGGACCGAGTTACTAGCGCGCGGGCGGCGGATTTGTCGGCCATGGCGCAGCCGCCTGGGCAGGCGGTGGTGACGCCGGGGCCGGTGCAGCGGCGGCGGCCGGTTTCGGTCGCGCAGGCTTCTTGGCAGCCGGTTTTTTGGCGGGCGGTTTCTTTGCAACGGGCGGCGTGCCCGGGGTGAGCTCAACAACCACCGGATTTGGCCGCAACCGAGTAGGCTCCCCGGTCACCGCGATGGCTTCCAGCTTTTCAGTTTCGGGCAAATAGCCGTTGAGTGTGAAAGTCACCGATGAGGCGGCATCGAGCGGCAGCGCGAGCGAACACGGGGTCCGGCAGGTCTGTCCGTTCGACGCTTTTGCTTCGGCGCCAGGCGGTTCGGACTCAAAGCTCACGGTGTCCAACGAGGGACCCGGCTTAAGCCCATCAAGATTCATCCAGTCTGGGGTCGACGAGCACGCCGCCAGGGCAAGTGCGCCGCCGAAAATCGCAAGAACTCGGTACATCATATTAACCGTCCCACTCCGAGCAACTAGCCGCCGCTCGCCCGCTTGAAGGATAGGGGCGTCGTCACGCACGCGCAACATATCGCACCACGTTAACCTTACCAAATTAACCATAATTTCCTACCACAGCCCGTCAGTTAGCCGAAAAAACGGCAGCGATTGAGGCGGGCAATTGTGAGAAATGACTGATGATCCGGTCTGGGGCATATTCGGCAATGGGACTTTCGCTATACCCAAAGTCGACCGCAATAACGGGCACGCCAGCCGCACGCGCGGTGCGAATGTCGGTATTCGAATCGCCGATCATGACCGTGTGCTGCAATGTTCCGCCGGCGGCCGCGATGGTCCGCCGTAGAATTTCCGGATCTGGTTTTTGAATGCCGAAAGTGTCTTGGCCGCAGATGGCCACAAAGCGGTCAGCGAGATTAAGTTTGCCGAGCAAGAGCACCGATAGTCGTTCCAGCTTGTTTGTGCACACAGCGAACCGGTATCCGCGCGCGGTGAGCGTATCGAGCGCATCGATGAGTCCGGGGAAGGGCTGGGACCGATCGGCAACATGGTCGGAATAGTAAGCAATAAAATCCGCAAACATCTGCTCAAGTTTTTGCGCCGACAAAGTGCGGCCTTCCGCTTCTATCCCACGCGCAATCATTGTCTTTGCACCGCCGCCGATCGCATTCCGTGCGGCCTCATATGGCACCGGGGGCAATCCCTCGCGCGCAAAAATAACATTGAGGGTATCGATCAGGTCTGGGGCCGTATCGATCAGCGTGCCATCGAGGTCAAATATGATAGTGGGAGCGGGCATGGAGGGATCGCTAGCCTTCGTTTAACGGCGTTGCAAGGCCGATTTACCAGTCCCGCCGGCTTTGCAAATTACGGCTATTCAGCCAGGACGATCGGGGCTAGATAGGCTCCGCACCATATCGTCAATCGACGCTTGACTGCTCAGCCGGTACCAATGAACGCCGATGAACAAAAACGCGCAGCCGCCGCTCGCGCCATCGAGTTTGTGCGGCCCGGCATGCGCCTGGGCCTGGGTACCGGATCGACTGCCAAACATTTCGTCGAACTGATTGGCGAACGCGTTCGCGCAGGACTCGATATCATTGCGGTGCCGACCTCCGAGGCGACTTTTGCCGATGCAAAACGTTGCGGCATTCCGCTCACCACACTGGACGAGACCCCTCAGCTTGATCTGACCGTCGATGGTGCCGACGAGATTGGCCCCGGGCTGTCCTTGATAAAAGGCGGTGGTGGCGCATTGCTTAGGGAAAAGATCGTTGCAGCAGCCTCCGCGCGCATGATCGTGATTGCCGACCATAGCAAAAACGTTGCCGCCCTCGGGCAGTTTCCGCTACCGATCGAAGTAACCTCGTTCGGGCTGGCTTCCACGCAACTTGCGGTGGACAAGGCAATCGGGGCAATTCAGGCGCCAGGACGCTTGACGCTGCGGCGCGGCAAGGATGGCCATGCTTTCGTCACGGATGGCGGTCACTGGATCCTAGATGCCGCACTCGTACGGATTGACGATCCGGCCGCGTTGGCGCATGCGCTTTCGGGTGTGCCGGGTGTGATGGAGCATGGTCTCTTTATTGGCCTCGCGCAGATGGCCATTATTGGCGGGCCGGACGGCGTAAAGATCGTCGGAAGGCTTTGAGAGCTAGAGCTAGATGGAGTTTCCAATGAGCGTTGTTGAAGTGATTAGAAGCGCAATTAGACCAGTTGCCGTCGTCCTGGCCTTGGTCAGTTTTACCGGTATTGCTGGCGCGCAGCAGCCATCGCCTGGGGCCGTTCAGACAGCCAAGGAAATCATAAAAGTGACGGGCGCAACCGCGCTGTTCACACCTTTGATTCCGGGCGTTGTGGAACAGGCAAAAAATCTCTTTCTTCAGCAAAATCCCGGCCTCGCAAAGGACCTGAACGAAATTACGGTCCAGATGCGCGCGGATCTCGCCCCCCGTTTCGATGAGCTGACCGCCGAAGTAGCAAGATTATATGCCGTCCACTTCACCGAAGCTGAGCTCAAGGATCTTCTGGCATTTTACAAGTCGCCGGTTGGCATGAAGCTGATCAGCGAGCAGCCGAAGATCGGCGAGGAAGGCCTGAGATTTGCCCAGAACTGGGCGAACCAGCTTTCCGATCAAGTGATCGCAAAGATGCGTGATGAACTTAAGAAACGTGGTCACGCGCTTTGATGAACGATCGCCGGCAATCGGTCCGGCAGTCCTGACAATGCGATGGCGGGGCTGATGGCAGACCACGACGTCGACCTTTTTGTCATCGGCGCAGGCTCGGGCGGAGTGCGGGCCGCACGCATTGCATCGAGTTACGGCGCGCGCGTCATGGTAGCCGAGGAGTATCGCGTCGGCGGTACCTGTGTCATTCGTGGCTGCGTGCCGAAGAAGCTCTTGGTCTACGCCTCGCGTTTTTCCGACGAGTTCGAGGACGCGGCCGGTTACGGTTGGACGGTTGCCAAGCCGGAATTTCACTGGCCTACATTGATTGCCAACAAGGATCGCGAGATCGCGCGTCTGGAGGCCGCCTACACCAGTACGCTCGAGCGCTTCAATGTGGCTTTGGTAAAGAGTTGAGCCGTGCTCGAAGATGCGCACACGGTACGCCTGGCGACGGGCGCGCGCGTGCGCGCGGAAACAATCCTGATTTCCACCGGTGCCTGGCCGCACCTCGGACCAAAAATTCCGGGGCTCGAGCATGCGATCTCTTCGAACGAGGCGTTTCACTTGCCGCAAATGCCGAAACGTATCGTGGTCCAAGGTGGCGGCTATATTGCGGTTGAATTTGCGTGCATCTTTGCGGGGCTTGGCAGCGACGTGACGCTTGTCTATCGCGGCGAGAATATTCTGCGTGGCTTTGATGATGATGTGCGAGAGCATTTGCGGGGCGAGATGCGTGGGCGCGGGATCAATGTGACCTGCGGCCATACAGTCGCTGCGATTGAAAGATCCGGCGGTGGATTCGATGTACGGCTGTCAGACGGCAGCAAAATTGCGACCGACAAGGTGATGTTTGCCATCGGCCGCCGCCCGAACGTCATGGGCCTCGGGCTAGAAAGCCTGCACATGAAGATTTATGAGCATGGCGGGATCGACGTCGATGAGTATTCACGATCATCCGTCCCGAACATCTACGCCGTGGGCGACGTCACCAACCGCGTCAATCTCACGCCGGTGGCAATCCGTGAGGGTCACGCTTTCGCCGACACGGTCTACGGCGGCAAGCCGACACCAGTCGACCATACAAACGTCCCGACCGCGGTGTTCTCGGAGCCGGAAGTCGGCGTGATCGGCCTGACGGAACACCAGGCGCGCGAGCAACTCGCGATCGTCGACGTCTACAAGACCAGCTTCCGGCCGATGAAGGCGACGCTATCGGGCCGCAATACACGCACTTTCATAAAGCTGCTGGTCGATGGCGCGACCGACCGCGTGGTCGGCTGCCATATCGTCGGTCCCGACGCGGGCGAGTTGATCCAGGTCATCGGCGTTGCCGTGACGATGAGGGCGACCAAGGCCGATTTTGACGCGACCATGGCGGTTCATCCGACCGCTGCCGAGGAACTGGTCACATTGCGCGAAAAGGCCATCAGTTACGGCCGCGCCGCGGAATAAGGCCCAGCAAGCTAACCGAATTTGTTTGAAAAACTGGCTTTCACAGGCGGCTGTCGTGTATAACGCCGCCCGAAACGCTCGAGCGTGATCCCGAAAAGCGGACACCGGTTTGCGGTGCACGACCATGCTCAAACAGACGGTGTAGTGCGTGATGGCCGAACGTTGGACGCCCGATAGCTGGCGGAAGAAGCCAATTCAGCAGGTCCCGGATTATCCGGACCGGCAGGCATTGGCTGACGTCGAAAAACAACTGGCGACTTTTCCGCCGCTGGTATTTGCCGGCGAAGCACGCAGCCTGAAGAAGCAACTGGCGCGCGTGGCCAGGGGTGAAGCTTTTCTGCTGCAAGGCGGAGACTGCGCCGAGAGCTTCGCCGAGCATGGCGCCAACAACATCCGCGACTTCTTTCGGATGTTTCTCCAGATGGCGGTCGTATTGACTTATGCCGCGGCCTCGCCGGTCGTGAAGGTCGGCCGCATCGCCGGGCAATTCGCCAAGCCGCGCTCCTCGCCGACCGAGAAGCGCGATGGCAAGGAATTGCCGAGCTATCGTGGCGACATCATCAATGACGCCGCCTTCACCGAAGAAGCGCGACGTCCCGATCCGCGCCGACAGATCGAGGCGTTCCGCCAGTCTGCGGCGACGCTCAATCTGCTGCGTGCATTTGCCCAAGGTGGCTATGCGAACCTCGCCAGCGTCCGGCAGTGGATGCTGGGTTTCGTCAAGGACAGCCCGCAGTCGCGACGTTACGTCGAGCTGTCGGATCGTATTTCCGAAGCGCTCGGGTTCATGCAGGCCTGCGGCCTCGACCTTGAGAGCCATCCCGAACTGCGCACGACCGATTTCTATACGAGTCACGAGGCGCTGCTTCTCGGATTTGAAGAAGCTCTGACGCGGGTCGATTTAACGACTGGCGATTGGTATGCGACCTCCGGTCATATGCTCTGGATCGGCGACCGGACGCGGCAACATGATCACGCACACATCGAATACGCACGCGGCGTCAAGAACCCGCTCGGTTTGAAATGCGGTCCGTCCAGCAAGCCCGATGATCTCCTGCGCCTGATCGATATTCTTAATCCGGACAACGAAGCCGGCCGCCTCACGCTGATCGGCCGTTTCGGCGCCGAGAAAGTTGGTGACCTGCTGGCGCCGCTCGTGCGCGCAGTCAAGCGCGAGGGAAAAATTGTGCTGTGGTCGTGCGACCCGATGCACGGCAACACCATTACGTCTGCGAGCGGCTACAAGACGAGGCCATTCGATCTGATCCTGAAAGAGGTGCGCAGTTTCTTTGAAGTGCATCAGGCCGAAGGCACCTATGCCGGTGGCGTTCACCTTGAGATGACCGGACAGAACGTCACGGAATGCACCGGCGGCGCACGCGCTATATCCGATGCCGACCTCAATGACCGCTACCACACGGCGTGCGATCCGCGGCTTAACGCGGAGCAGGCGATCGATCTCGCCTTCCTGCTGGCCGAGTTGCTGAAGAAAGAACGATCCGGGCAAGTCAAGGCGATGCCGGCTGTCGCCGGGCTCTGAAGCCGGAAGCATTCGTCTATATCGCTATACGTGCGTGCGGGAGTGCGCGCGGCGGCGCGCCAAAGCGTGCGTTGGGTTGACCGATTGTTACCGCGTGAGGCGCCCGCGGATCACATATGAGCGCCCGGCTTTCCCGGTAAAATCAGAGCCAATTGAACTACGATGATTGTGCGGTTCAGAAAGCATAAAGGTAAACGCTCGCCACTTATGGCTTCTTTAATGATGTGACCTATTCCTCAACGCGCTCGGTAAAATTGTAACGAGCTCGAAAACAATTGGGCCGAAAACTCCCCGCGTCGATGACAGCTGGGGATGTCATGCTCAAAGTTCAGTTGCGTGGAACGTTGCTTGGGACGTGTGCTTGGGTTGTGGGGACTGTGCGCCGCTGTGGGTTCTGCGGCCGCGGCCGATCCATTTATTTTGACGACCGAGACATCTCAGTTCACCTCATCATTTGCGTTGCGTTACTGGTACGGCCTCGGCAGCACCAGCAAGGATCTCTACGGAACTAGCCGCGATGAACTGGTTTCGCGGCTCAGCTATACCGGCATGCAATCGCACTCGCTTGAAATATTTACGCGCGTCGACCACAGCAGCGGTCTCTTCTGGAAGGGCTATGCCGGCGGTGGGTTGCTGACCCAGGGTAACCTTCAGGACGAAGATTTCCCGCCCGTTATTACACCGTATTCCAGCACGAACAGCACGCTTCAGAACCAGTCGCTTGGTTACATCAGCTTTGATTTCGGCGGCGCGCTGTTGCGCGGCCCCGACTTCCGCCTCGATGGTTTTGTCGGCTACCACTATTTTCATTGGCGGATGAAAGCCTTCGGGTGCCAACAGACCGCAACCAATCCTGATATTTGCGCAGGCGGCATCCCGACCAGTGTCGCTGCCCTTGTCGAGGATGACACCTGGCAGGCGTTGCGCGTTGGCCTTAACGCAGATGTCCCGTTGGCCGACCGCTGGCGGCTCAATCTCGAAGGCGCTTTTCTGCCCTACGTCTGGTTCTCCGGCACCGACAACCACCTGTTGCGCCCTGATCTGCCGTTTCCAATCAAAGAGGACGGCCATGGTTGGGGGTACCAGCTGGAGGCGCTGCTCTCATACCAGGTTGACGATTCCATCAACGTCGGGGTCGGCGGCCGCTATTGGCACATGCAGAGTAAGGGCGACATGCATTTCGAGGATCTCGGCGGGTTCCCGCAACCTCTGGATTTCAAGGCCGATATTTACGGGGTCTTTTTGCAAGGCAGCTATCGTTTTGGACCGTTCTGAGCCGGGGCGCGCTCGCTGGGCTGTGATGCAAGGCCCCCCATTGCCGGACCGGATGGCGAGGCGGTAGAGCTTTCTCATGAACGCCCGTCCCGCTGACAGGTTGGCCATCGCGGTTGCCCAGCTCAACTCGACGGTCGGCGACATCGCCGGCAATGCCGAGAAAGTGCGGCGTGCCCGTGAGCAAGCGGCTGCGCAGGGCGCCGACCTGCTCGTGTTCCCCGAGCTGTTTATTGCAGGCTATCCACCCGAGGATCTGGTTCTCAAACCCGCCTTTCAGGCAGGCTGTCGCTCGGCCATCGAAGCGCTTGCGCGCGAAACGGCCTCCGGTGGTCCGGCACTGCTCGTTGGCACGCCATGGGTCGACGGTGGCAAGCTCTACAACGCGCTGGCCTTGCTGGACGGCGGTGTTATTGCCGCGCTGCGCTACAAAGTCGATCTCCCCAATTACGGCGTGTTCGATGAAAAGCGCGTGTTTGCGCCCGGGCCGATGCCCGGCCCAGTGAGTTTCCGCGGCGTGCGGTTGGGACTTCCGATCTGCGAGGACATCTGGGGCGCCGAGGTGGTCGAATGTCTGGCGGAGACTGGCGCCGAAATGTTGGTCGTGCCGAACGGGTCACCTTATTGGCGGCAGAAGGGTGATGTGCGGCTCAATATTGCCGTGGCGCGGGTGACCGAGCAGGGACTTCCGACGGTCTACGTCAACCAGGTTGGCGGGCAGGACGAGCTTGTCTTCGATGGTGTGTCGTTCGGTCTGCACGCGGACTGCTCGCTTGCATTCCAGCTAGCGGCTTTTCAGGAAGCGATCGTCACCACGCAGTGGGTGCGCCGTGGCGGAACATGGCGCTGCGAAAACGGACCAATGCTTGCGAGCGATGAAGCCGACCATGCCGACTATGCGGCGTGCGTGCTCGGCCTGCGTGACTATGTCAACAAGAACGGATTTCCCGGCGTTGTGCTCGGCCTGTCAGGCGGTGTCGATTCCGCGCTGTGCGCGGCGATGGCGGTCGACGCGCTGGGCGCGGAGCGCGTCCGGTGCATCATGCTGCCCTATAAATTTACGTCGCAGGAATCTTTGGACGACGCAGCGGCTTGTGCCAAGGCACTTGGTGTGCGCTACGAAACATTGCCGATCGCGGCTGCCGTCGAGGGATTTGAGAATGCACTCACGCCGATATTTTCCGGTGTACCGCGCGATGTGACCGAAGAAAATCTCCAGGCGCGCGCGCGCGGCACCATCCTTATGGCGATCTCTAACAAGTTCAATCTCATGGTGGTGACCACCGGCAACAAGTCTGAAATGTCGGTGGGCTACGCGACGCTTTATGGCGACATGAACGGCGGATTCAACCCGATCAAGGATCTGTACAAGACCGAGGTGTTTCGACTGGCGCGATTGCGCAATACCTGGAGGCCGGAGGGCGCCAAAGGGCCGGACGGTCGGGTGATTCCCGAGAATATCATTACGCGGCCGCCGACCGCGGAGTTGCGCGAGAACCAAAAGGACGAGGATTTATTGCCGGCCTACGCCGTGCTCGATCCGATCCTGGAACGATTAGTCGAGCGCGAAGAGCCGGTCTCGGCGATCGTTGCCGCCGGATTCGACCACGCAACTGTCATGCGGGTCGAACGCATGATCAACATCGCCGAGTACAAGCGGCGTCAGGCGGCGCCCGGGGTCAAGGTGACGTTGAAGAATTTTGGCCGCGACCGTCGCTACCCAATTACGAACCGTTTCCGCGATCCTGGCACGCCGATGCCGACACCCGATGTTTCATTGGTCACCGGAAAGCCGGCCAAGAGCGAAGCGTTCGATTTTTGAACAGCCCCTGACCTAACGCGCAGGGATGAATGTCGGTCCGACCGTGCGCACCGTGCGTTTGGCTGGATCGGCTTCGGGAGGTAGTTCAGCGGCTGGCGGTGGGCTCGCTGGGGTCGCCGCAGATGCCGGCACACGTGGGTCCGGACGGATCGGTTTGCCATCCGCGCCAGTCCGGGGCTGCGATAGCTGTTTTGAATTCTGTTCGGTCACAACGACGTCCCCGGGAGCGACCGTGTCGTCGGGTCCAATGGCTTTGAGCGCCTGCGACCAGCTTTCGCCTGGACGGCGGCAGCTGCATTCCGGGCTCATGGCCTTTCGATACTGAAACGCAGTCGGCAGTTCGGTATAGAGCCGGCCATTCATCGAGACCGCCTGCGTCATTTCCTCGCCAGGATTGTGATAGGTGTAGAGCGACACCTCTGAAGCCGGACACATGCGCTGGCAGGTCAGTTCGTCGTCGCGGAAACGATCTGGCGACGTTGAGTATGAAATCGGAAAGTAAAAGCCGTCGCACGTGCGCACGCAGACAGTGCGGAAAGTGCCCCCCATCGGACCCGGGGGTGTAGAGTACACGCCGCTGCCGTTGCCGCCGAACAAGCGATCGAAGAAGCCGTTTTGCTGGCCTGCGAGTGCGGCCGAGCGGTATTGCGGGCCACAGCCATTGTCGCCGAGCGCAATCAGCATCGCCTGGCGCTGAGCCGCACGCTCAGTCGTGCCGCCGTTGAGACGTTCAAGGTCGATCCGCATGCGCTCGAGGCCGCTTCGCTGCTGGTCGATCTGCCGGTTAAGGGGGCCGCATTGTGCGGGAGGGTTGCTGAAAATTGAGAAGAAGCCGGAGCTTTCGCAGCCCATCTTGCGCGATTGTGCGACCAGCCTGTCCACTTCGAATTGCTGGCGGTTGACCAGGTCTTCCGACCGCCGAATCTGGTCGGCGCGCGCCGGATCGGCATTCCCGCGATCGAGTGTCGCGAGCTGGGTCTCAAGCCGCTGGCACGCGGGATTCGACGACTGTGACTGGGCTTGAGCTGAGCCCGGGCCCGAGCACACAATAAGCGCGGCCGTGATTTTGTAGAATAGTGACCTCATGCCAGGCACTCTAGTCGGAAAAATCTGAGGGGGCGAGCCTTGCGCTTGCGACTTCGGACCGCAGGTTCCAGAAGACCCCCGAAATAATAATCAGCGCGCCAAGCAGGACGAAAATATCGAGCGGTTCGCCGTAAAACGCCCAGCCGACCACGGCGATCAACGGAATACGCATGAAATCCAAAGGGACCACCAACGTCGCGTCGCCGGATCGAAAGGCGTTGCTCAGGCAGTAGTGTGACGAGAGTCCCGCGACACCAACCCCCAGTGCGGGCAAAATGTGACGAGCTTCAAAATGGAAAAAAACCGCAGGGTCACTCCCGATCAGCGATAGCGGGAATTGCATGACCGCCATCCAGAACACGATTCCGAACGTGCTCTCCGTCATCGTCAGCTTCTTTGTCGTGATCATGGTGATGGCGTAGCCAAATGCCGCGAGCAGCACCAAAATTGCGGCTGGGTTGAACGCGGCAATTCCGGGCCGCAAAATAACCAGGACGCCGATGAGGCCGAGCACGACGACACCCAGCCGGCTTGGAGTCATACGCTCGTGCAGAAACCAGACGGCAAGCAGGGCGGTCCAGGCGGGCATCGTGAACTCGAGCGCGAACACCATCGCCAATGGCAGCATGGTGAGGCTGATCGCCCACATGAACTGCGACCCGTAGTGCACGGAGTTGCGGAAGAGGTTGAGACCCATGCGCCGGGGCCTTGCGTGAATGCGCAATTCGGGACGCACCGCAAGGAGGGCCAACAGCACGACAAGCGCAACACCGCTGCGGATGGCGAGAATCTCGAAAATGCTCAGCCCGCCGCGGGACAGTTGGCGGATTGATACCGCCATGAGCGAAAACGACAGTAGTGCGCCGACCATCCAGAGGACGACGCGTGCGAGCTTACTGTTGATCACGGGCCGTTCGTCGGAGTGGGATGAACAGGGGTACTGCGGAGCGCTGGTCTAGCAGGTGGCCGCGTCCCCGTCACTCGGCGTCGGGCTGGTTTTCCGGGCGCGCTTTGTCAAACGCCGGAAGCTTCAGGCATGCGGCATCCACGGCGACGATCTTTGGAAATTTATCGAGCGGCACCTTCAGCCGGTGTGCATTGGCGACCTGCGGCACAAGACATATGTCCGCAATCGTCACATGCGCGCCGCACGCATAGGGTCCCGGGCTGAGCATGGATTCCAGCGCAGTAAAGCCCTGGATGACCCAGTGATGATACCACGCGTCAATCTCCGGCTGCTCGTGTTTGAGCTGGCGTTTGAGATATTGCAGTGGGCTGGTGTTATTGAGCGGATGGATATCGCAGGCGATCAGTTGCGCAATCGCGCGGCATTTGGCGCGACCGAGCGCGTCTGCCGGCAATAGTGGCGGTTCGGGATGGATGTCGTCGAGGTATTCGATGATCGCGAGCGACTGCGTGAGCACTTCGCCGCTCGACAACGCGAGTGCCGGTACCCTCCCTAGCGGATTGATGCTGCGAAATTCCGGCGTGTGCTGGCGCCCGCCCTCCTTGATGAGGTGGATCGACACCGTCTCGTAGGGAAGCCCCTTGAGATTGAGCGCGATGCGGACGCGATAGGCGGCGGACGAACGGAAATAAGAATAGAGTTTCACTGACTGGCTCCGGCTTGCATAGCCACAATCTAGCCGGGACGATGGCCATTGGCGATACGGGGGGCAAGCTGCGCCGAACGCTCGGTGAGCTTGTTGATTGCGCGATCAAGCGCCGCACGATCGGCGGCATCCACGGTTTCCAACAACTGCCGGGCAAAATCGAGTGCGATCGGAGCGAGCTCCGTATAGATGTCCCGTCCGGCCGGGGTCAGTGAAAGGAATGCCTCGCGCAAATCGGCCTTGTTCGTCCGGCGCGTGACCAGCTTTCGTCGCTCCAGCAATGCGACCGCGCGCGACACCTTGGTTTTGTGCATGTGGCTATGTGCGCCGATTGCCTTGGCGGTCATGGCGCCGAATTCACCAAGGGTGACCAGCACGCGCCATTCCGGCACGCCGATCTTGTAGCGGTCGGCATAGATGCGAGAGAGCGCTTGTGACACCAGGCTGGCACAGACGTTGAGACGATAGGGCAGGAATTGCTCCAGCTTGAGCGCCGCATGATCGAAGGTCGCGTCTGGCGCTTTCTGAGCCGTCTCTTGGGTCATAGTGCTGCTGCGGTCCCCGCGCTGGCAACTCGTTGTTGTCCGAGGCACCTTCGCGCATGGCCGGAATCTTGGCCGAACTTCCAGTCGGGTGCAATGAGGCTCGCCTATCGAATACCGCGCCGCTGCTGACAGGATGGCCAAAAGCGCAGCGCCGCGAGGCGCCGCGACAGGGCACCCGGGCCGGGTTCGTCATTCCAGGCGAGCAGCCAAATAGACCTGGCGAACTGGATAAAGATCAGACACCTCATCGCGCGGGCCCTGCGGTCTCCGTCCGGGGCGGTAACGCGTAGTCTCGCCGACTGTTCCCGCTTTGGCGGAGGCGCTGGCATTGGTTACAAAAGTAACTAAATACTTTCAGCGCTGTTGGAGGCCAACCGGGACGATCCGGGCCTCACGGAATTGTTGGTTCGTGAGGTAGCCGATGTTGGTGCATGGTCGTGGGCGCATTGATCGAAAGAGAGGCCAAGACCAGTGATCGGTTTTGCTTCCACCGAGGATCTCGGCGACAAGAAGGTCTCATTCGACCAGATCGGGACGGGACTCTACGCCTACACGGCCGAGGGTGACCCGAATTCCGGCATCATCGTCGGCGACGATTGCGTGATGGTGATCGACTCGCAGGCGACGCCAGCAATGGCCGATCACGTGATCGCGCGCGTTGCCAAGGTTACCGACAAGCCGATCAAATACGTCTTGCTGACGCATTATCATGCGGTGCGGGTTCTGGGAGCGTCGGCCTACAAAGGGGCCGAGATACTGGCATCCGATGCGACGCTCGACTTGATAGGCGAACGCGGCAAGCAGGATATGGATTCGGAAATCGGCCGGTTTCCGCGTCTGTTCCGCGCCGCCGAATCCATTCCCGGTTTGACATGGCCGACGATAACATTTCCCGACCAGATCTCGATTTGGTTGGGCCGGCGCGAGGTGCGGATCATGCATATCGGACGGGGGCACACCGCCGGCGACGTAATTGCGATCGTTCCCGATGCCGGCGTTGTCTTTTCCGGCGATCTCGTTGAGTACAAATCGGCCTGCTATTGCGGCGATGCACATTTCACCGACTGGCCGGCGACGCTCGATCATCTGGCGGAGATGCAAGCCAACGCATTGGTGCCGGGCCGCGGTGCGGCACTCACGACGCCCGAAATGGTCAAGGAAGGCATCGAGCTCACCACCGATTTCATTTCATCTCTGTACGGATCGGTTCAGGACAGCGTCGCCAGGGGCCGATCGCTGAAGGACTCCTTCGATTTTGCACGGCTGACGATGGATCCGAAGTTCAAGAGTTTTGCAATTTATGAGCACTGCCTGCCGTTCAATGTTTCGCGCGCTTACGACGAAGCGCGTGGTATCGAATGGCCGGTGATCTGGACAGCCGAACGTGATCGCGAAATGTGGGCAGCGCTGCAGGGTTAGCGCAAGATAACCGGAGGCCTCATGTACAGCCATCTCACGCTTGGCACCGCAAACGTGCCGCGCGCGGCGCGCTTTTATGATCAAGCGCTGAAGCCGCTCGGCCTGGTGCGCAAGAGGACCGTCAAGATTGCGGCGAGTTACGCTCCGGAGGATTTTGACGGCGTCAACGAGCCATTCTGGTTGGTGCGGCCCTATGACAAGGGCGAGGCCAGCCCGGGTAACGGAGTAACCGTTGCCTTTAACGCCGAGTCGCGTGCCGAGGTCGATGCTTTTCATGCCGCAGCGCTCGCGGCCGGTGGCATTGATGTGGGTGCGCCCGGATTGCGCACGCATTATCATCCGAATTATTACGGCGCCTATGTGCGCGACCTTGACGGCAACAAGATCTGCGCCGTTTGCCATGATCCGGTCAAAACAGGCTGAACCAGCGGTCGATTGTCAGCGCGTGCAGACGATCGCGACTACGTTGCAGGTGTCGTCACGGCAGCTGCCGCCATCGGCATCGGAGATTGCTCCGGTAATATCGCCACGATCCGCCTTATGGTAGGTCGTAGCCTGCGCGAAAGCCTGCGTCTTGCAATAGGCGTTGGCCGCCGCCGCGCCGCATTTTTCGCCGGAGGCAAGACAACGGTCGACGCCATAGCCGTCGGCATCATTGGCGATGATGAACATGCGTCGCTCGGCTTGTGCGGAAGGCACTTGGCTGAGGCACAACAACGCAACGAGGCTGACGAGAACTGTCCGCATTTCGAAGTGTCCGTGGTGTGGAAACGCCAGCCCGGGGCCAACGTCGATTCCGACAATGTGAGTGAAATCGTTAAGAGGCGCTTAACCGTGCGGCCGGCCCTTGGTTATCAAATTTTTCCTGTGTTTTACGAGGGTTCGTCCGACACCTTGACGATCCGGGCACGACAAATCATTGTGCCGCCATGAACGGCCTTAACCATATCTGCGGCATTTGCCCGGAGATTATTCGCTAGCGCATCACGCTGGCTGCGGCCGTCTTTTCTCAACGTTGAGATAGCAGGACGCCCGGCCAGCGGGGCCGATGGGTGTCATCTGCTATGGAACTCAAGCTCTACGATACGCTGACGCGCGAGAAGCGGGTGTTTACGCCGATCGATCCGGCGCGCGTGCGTATGTATGTATGCGGGCCGACGGTCTACGACTTCGCCCATATTGGCAATGCGCGCCCCGTCATCGTGTTTGACGTGCTGTTCCGGCTGCTGCGGCACATCTACGGTGAAAAGCACGTAACCTATGTACGCAACGTCACCGATGTCGACGACAAGATCAACGCGCGGGCCGCCGAACGCGGCATTTCCATCCGCGATCTGACGGAAGAGACCTACAAAAACTTCAAGGCGGACGTGGCGGCGCTGGGCTGCCTGCCGCCAAGCATTGAGCCGCGTGCGACAGAACATATCGATGAGATGAAAACGTTGATCGATCGGCTGGTGAAATCCGGCAACGCCTACGTGGCTGAAGACAACGTGCTGTTCCACGTTCCGTCGATGAAGGACTACGGAAAGCTATCCAATCGCCCGCTCGATGAAATGATTGCCGGCGCGCGCGTTGAAGTTGCGCCCTATAAGAAGGATCCGCAGGATTTCATCCTGTGGAAGCCCGCGAAGCCGGGTGAGCCGGCATGGCCTTCGCCGGCGGGCATCAGAACGCCGGGGCGTCCGGGCTGGCACATCGAATGCTCGGCCATGTCGTGGAAGCATCTGGGCGAGACCTTCGACATTCATGGCGGCGGCATCGATTTGGTATTCCCGCATCATGAGAACGAGATTGCGCAATCGCGTTGCGCCTTCCATACGCCGGTAATGGCGAACTACTGGATGCACAACGGATTCTTGCAGGTCGAAGGCGAGAAGATGAGCAAGAGCCTCGGCAACTTCGTGACGATCCACGAGTTGCTGAAGGATTGGCCGGGTGAGGTGGTGCGATTTACAATGCTGCAGACGCATTACCGGCAGCCAATTAACTGGACTGTGTCGGGATTGCGCGACGCGCAGAAGAACCTCGACAATTGGGTCGCGCTGACAGCTGATATCGCGCCGGGCTACCTGTGTGCGGATGCGCTCGACGCGCTATTCGACGATCTCAACACGCCAAAAGCATTTGCCGCATTGCACGAACTGCGCGGTGAGGCTGCGAAAGGCGCAAAACCGGCGGCCGCTTGTCTGAAAGCTAGCGCGCAGTTGCTAGGCCTATTGCAGATACCCGCCTCGGACTGGGCGTCATTCCGCCCGGCATCGATCACAATCGATGAAGGTAAAGTCGCAAACCTGATCGAAGCGCGCAACACAGCGCGAAAAGCAAAGAATTTCGCCGAGTCTGATCGAATCCGCGACGAGCTCGCTGCCATGGGTGTCGTGCTAAAAGACTCCAAGGATGGCACCACCTGGGAGATCGCGCGATGATGGCCGTCGCCCACCCCAAGCTCGGCCTGCGGCCGTTTCTGCCGGACGACGCGGCGCTGCTGCGCGAGATATTCCGCGACAGTATCGAGGCGCTGACCGACGAGGATTACACGCCGGCACAGCAGGAAGCCTGGGCCTCTGTTGCCGATGATGCCGCCGAATTCGGCAAGAAACTGGCCGGGCAATTGACGCTGATTGCCACGCTTGAAGGTTCGCCGGTCGGCTTTGCCTCGCTCGAAGGCAAAGAGAAGATTGACATGCTTTACGTGCATCCGGCGGCCGTGGGGCAGGGCGTCGGCGCCATGTTGATCGACGCGCTGGAGAAGCTCGCCGGCGGGCGCGGTGTCGAAAAGCTCAACGTTGACGCCAGCGATAGCGCCCGCGGCTTCTTCGAAAAGCGCGGATATGTTGCTCAGCAGCGCAATTCGATTTCAGTCGGCGACGAATGGCTCGCCAATACTACGATGCATAAAGCAACTTGCCGCCAAACGGGAGGCTTCATGACCAAACCCGACACACCGTTCCCACGTCATTGGCTCTATTACATCGTGCTCAAATACGGGGTGCTCGCAGCCGCCGTGCTGGTCGCGCTCTACGTCGTCTACCGGCTGACGTAAGGACACCGAATGAAACGCCACCATGTCATCATGGGCGCCATCGCAATCCTGATCGCCGTCGCGTTGGTCTCGAACTATTACCTTTGGTGAAAACCGCGAAGTGAGAACCAGCATGCCGAAGGAGCGCCTCTATCTCTTCGACACAACGCTGCGCGACGGCGCGCAGACGAACGGCGTCGATTTCACGCTCGCCGACAAGCTGGCCATTGCCGGCATGCTCGACGAGCTCGGAATAGACTATGTCGAAGGCGGCTACCCGGGCGCCAATCCGGCCGACACCGAACTGTTCGGGACGGACCGCAAATTCGACACGACCTTCACGGCCTTCGGCATGGCGCGACGACCGGGCCGGTCGACGTCCAACGACCCCGGCCTTGCGGCGTTGCTTGATGCGAAGGCCGACGCGATCTGCTTCGTCGCCAAGGCATGGGACTATCACGTCAAGGTCGCACTGGAGACGACCAACGAAGAAAACCTCGCCTCGATCCGCGATAGCGTGAAAGCAGCAAAAGCCAAGGGCAGGGAAGTGCTGCTCGATTGCGAGCATTTCTTCGATGGCTATAAGGCCAATCCGAAATATGCACTTGCCTGCGCCAAGGCGGCTTACGATGAGGGCGCGCGGTGGGTTGTGCTGTGTGACACCAACGGTGGCACCTTGCCCGATGAGGTCGAAAAGATCGTTGGCGAGGTCGTGAAGACAATCCCCGGCGACCATGTGGGCATCCACGCCCATAATGACACCGATCAGGCGGTCGCTAATTCCTTTGCGGCCGTGCGCGCCGGCGCACGCCAGATCCAGGGCACGCTCAATGGACTGGGCGAGCGCTGCGGCAACGCCAATCTTGTCTCTATTATTCCGACGCTCAAGCTCAAGCCGGAATTTGCCCAGCAATTCGACATCGGCGTGACCGATGCCGCGCTCAAGAAACTCGCACATGTTTCACATGCGCTCGATGAGCGGCTCAATCGCGCGTCCAACAGACACGCGCCTTATGTGGGTGAAAGCGCCTTTGCAACGAAAGCCGGCATTCATGCATCCGCGATCATGAAAGATCCGGCGACTTACGAGCATGTCGCCCCGGAAACGATCGGCAATCGACGCAAGGTTCTGGTGTCAGAGCAGGCGGGAAAATCCAATGTGCTGGCCGAACTTGAGCGCATTGGCATCAAGGCGGACAAAGACGATCCGCGCATCGGCCGCCTGCTGGAAATCGTGAAGGAACGCGAGGCGATCGGTTACGCCTACGAAGCCGCGGATGCATCGTTTGAATTGCTGGCGCGGCGCACGCTGGGCAAGGTGCCGGACTATTTTGACGTCACCCAGTTCGACGTCAATGTCGAGCAGCGCAACAACGCCAAGGGTGACCGCGTCACGGTCACAATGGCGGTTGTGAAAGTGAAGGTCGGCAACGACAACATGATCTCTGCCGCGGAAGGCAACGGCCCGGTCAATGCGCTCGACCTCGCGCTGCGCAAGGACCTCGGCAAATATCAGAAATATATCGCCGGACTGAAATTGACCGACTACCGGGTGCGTATTCTCAATGGTGGCACCGAAGCCGTCACCCGCGTGCTGATCGAGAGTGAAGACGAGGCCGGCGAGCGCTGGACCACGGTGGGCGTGTCGCCCAATATCATCGATGCTTCATTCCAGGCGCTGATGGATTCCATCATTTTTAAATTGGTGAAATCGGGCGCCCCAGCGTGACATACTTGCTGTCGTCGCGGGCGAGCCACCGGGTCCGCGCGGAGCGCGGCCCGATGGTAAACTCCGCGAGGCCCGGGACCCATACTCCGCAGCTTGTCGATAGTCTGCGGCGTATGGGTCCCCGCCTTCGCGGGGACGACGATTAGGGGCCTTTATGATCGACCACATTTCCATCGCGGTGCGCGACATCAAGGCAGCGGAGACTTTCTATACCGCACTGCTGGCGCCGCTGGGGCTTACCAAATTGCGGGAGTGGGCGCACGCCGCCGTCGGTTATGGAAAAACCTATCCCGAGTTCTGGATCAACAGCCGCGCCGATATGGCGCCCCTTGCGGCGGAAAGCGGCGTGCACGTTTGTCTGCGCGCTCCATCAACAAAGGCCGTTGATGCATTTCATGCCGCTGCGCTTGCAGGCGGTGGTACGTCCGATGGCGAGCCAGGTCTTCGTCCCGAGTATAACGACCGCTACTATGCCGCTTTCATCTGCGACCCGGACGGCAATCGCATCGAAGCTGTGACGTTCGTCGAGGCAAAATAGGGTTTAAAGCCGGTCGGCAAGGACTGCCGGCATTTCTTCCTCGCCCTCCGGGACGGCCGCTGCAGCTTTTTGCAGCATCGGCAGAATGTCTGCCACCTTGTCGGCGACCAGCAATTCGAAATTGAGATCACCACGAATAAACTCAAGTTTTTTCATGTGCTCGATGAGCGCGCACAGCGGATCCCAGAAATTCTTGATATTGGCAAGCAGGATTGGCTTGCGGTGACGGCCAAGCTGTACCCACGTCACTTGCTCGACGATTTCTTCGAGAGTGCCGATGCCACCGGGCATGGCCACGAACGCGTCCGCCATCTCGAACATCTTGCGCTTGCGTTCGTGCATGTCGCGGGTCACGACCAGATCGTCGACGCCCTTTAAGGCGAGTTCACGGGCGACAAGAAATTCCGGGATGATGCCGGTCGCGTGCCCGCCATGTTTGAGCACCGATTTGGCAATCTCACCCATCATGCCAACGGAGCCGCCACCGAAAACCAGGCCAATGCCGTTTTCGGCGAGGATGGCGCCGAAGGCGCGGGCGCTTTCCACGAAAGCCGGGTCGGTGCCCGGCCCGGACCCGCAATAGACGCAGATTTTGCGGATTTTGTTGGCTTTTTCGATTCTATTCATGGGCATGCATGTGCATCCGGCTTGCGGCAGCGTCAAGGCGCGCCAGATAATTCGCATAAGGTGCAGGCGTTTCGCGCGCGCGGGGTGATTACTGCCAAGAATCCCCCTATATGAAGGCATTGACGGCGCCTTGCGGCCCGTC
This sequence comes from uncultured Alphaproteobacteria bacterium, assembly GCA_963735285.1. Classification (GTDB taxonomy): domain Bacteria; phylum Pseudomonadota; class Alphaproteobacteria; order Rhizobiales; family Xanthobacteraceae; genus Pseudolabrys. The sequence continues at coordinate 100,752 of CAVTKN010000003.1, forward strand.
CTTTCGGGCCCTGAATGAGCGACCACCACCATCGAGCGTCTGCCCAACCTGCAAACGTATCCGCCGACCGCGGTGCGTTGCTCGCGACCATTATCCATCTATGGCCCTATATCTGGCCGGCTGACCGCCGCGATCTGAAGCTGCGCGTAATTGGCTCCATGGTGCTGCTGCTGGCCGCCAAGCTCGCGACCATGGCGGTGCCTTTCACGTTCAAGTGGGCGACCGATGCGCTCGCTGGTCACGGTACCGCGCCGGTCGCCGCGTCAGACTGGCTGCTTTGGGCAGTGGCCGCGCCAATCGCCATGACCATTGCGTACGGCGGCATGCGCATCCTGATGGCGGCACTGACCCAATTGCGCGACGGCCTGTTCGCAAAAGTCGCGATGCACGCCGTGCGCCGGCTTGCCTATCGTACTTTCATCCACATGCACGAATTGTCTCTGCGCTTCCATCTCGAGCGCAAAACCGGCGGCCTCACGCGCGTGCTTGAGCGTGGCCGCAATGGCATTGAGACGATTGTGCGGATGGTGATTCTGCAATTGTCCCCGACGATCATCGAGCTTGCATTCATTGTCGTCGTCCTGTTGTGGCAATTCGACTGGCGATATGTCGCGGTGATCATGGCAACGGTTGCCGTGTATATGACCTACACCTATCACGCCACCGAATGGCGCATCGGCATTCGCCGAAAAATGAATGACAGCGATACAGACGCGAACATCAAGGCGATCAACTCGCTGCTCAATTACGAAACCGTCAAATATTTCTCCGCCGAAGAACGCGAAGCCGCTCGCTACGACCGCGCCATGGAGCGCTACGAGGACGCCAGCGTCCGCGCCTATACCTCGCTCGCGGTTCTCAATGCCGGCCAGGCGGCCATCTTCACCTGCGGATTGGCGGCCGTCATGGTGATGTGCGCATTCGAAATCCGTGCCGGCAGCAAGACGGTCGGAGATTTCGTGCTGATAAACGCCATGATGATCCAGCTTTACCAGCCGCTCAATTTCATGGGTATGGTCTATCGCGAAATCAAGCAGGCCATTACCGATATCGAACTTATGTTCTCGATCCTGGCGCGTGACCCGGAAATCAAGGATGTAACAAACGCCCCGCCGTTGAAAGTGGGCACCGGCACCATTCGCTTCGAGAATGTCAGTTTTGCCTATGAGCCGACGCGCCGTATCTTGAAAGGCATCAGCTTTGAGGTGCCGGCCGGCAAGACGGTGGCCGTGGTGGGCCCATCCGGTGCCGGCAAGTCGACGATTTCCCGGCTGCTATTCCGCTTCTACGACCTTCTGGGTGGACGAATTACGATCGACGGCCAGGACATCGCGAAGGTAACGCAAAAATCGCTGCGGCAGGTGATCGGCATGGTTCCGCAGGACACCGTGCTGTTCAACGACACGATCCGCTACAACATTCGTTATGGCCGTTGGGAGGCGACTGATGCCGAGGTCGAAGAAGCGGCCCGCCTGGCGCAGATCGACCCGCTGATCCGGATCGCGCCCAAGGGCTACGAGACCGAGGTCGGGGAGCGCGGCCTGAAACTCTCGGGTGGCGAAAAGCAGCGCGTTGCGATCGCCCGCACGATCCTGAAAGGTCCACCAATTCTGGTGCTCGATGAGGCGACATCCGCGCTCGACAGCCATACCGAAAAGGAAATCCAGGACGCGCTCGAACGCGTTTCCCGCAACCGCACGACGCTCGTGATCGCGCATCGGCTCTCGACCATCGTCGGCGCCGACGAGATCATCGTGCTTGATCAAGGCGAAATCGTCGAGCGCGGGACACACTACGCGCTGCTCGCCAAGAACGGCCTCTATGCCAGCATGTGGAACCGACAACGTGAGGCGGAAGAGGCGCGCGAAAAGCTGGCACGCGCGGGAGAGGAAGACGCCGCTCCCAATCGCAATCCGCCACCGGTGGACGATGTTATCAGCGCGGCGGCAGCTGCCCCGATCGAAGCGCCTGCTGACGCGGCAGAGTAAGGTGGGCCATGTCGATCTATGATTCGATTCGCGCGCAATTTGTCCCGGTTACGCCAGAGGGCTACCCGTTCATTGGCGCCTTTGCGTTCGTCAGTATCATCCTGTTTTGGCTTTGGCCGCCGCTGGGCTGGCTCGGCACGCTGGCGACGCTCTGGTGCGCCTATTTCTTCCGCGACCCGCCAAGAGTCACCCCGGTGCGCGATGGGTTGGTCATCGCGCCTGCCGACGGACGGGTGAGCCAGGTCACCAGCGCGGTCCCGCCACAGGAACTGAGTATCGGCAACAAGGCGCTGCCGCGTATCTCAATTTTCATGAGCGTGTTTGACTGTCACGTGAATCGCAGTCCGGTGGCCGGCAAGATCGAAAAAATCATCTATCAGCCCGGCAAGTTCCTCAATGCCGACCTCGACAAGGCCAGTGCCGACAACGAGCGCAATTCAGTGGTGATTGCGACGGCCGGTGGGCGTGTCGCCGTCGTGCAAATCGCCGGTCTTATTGCCAGACGTATCGTCTGCTTCGTGCAGGTCGGGCAAGCCATAAACACCGGTGAGCGCTTCGGGATGATCCGGTTTGGATCGCGGCTCGACGTTTATCTGCCCGAGGGGACTCCGCCATTGGTGGCGGTGGGGCAGACCTCGGTCGCAGGCGAAACCGTGCTGGCCGATTTGCGCGGCGCCGGTGAAGCCAGAGCATACCGGGCGGGCTGATCCCGCCCGGTTGCGCCCGAGGTCGTTATTTTCCGGCCAGGTAGTTCTTCCGCATCGGTTTAAGCGCGACCAACGCGAGGATGCCGGTCAGCGCATCCATCGTGATAATGATGGCGAACACCGGCAGCCAGCTGCCAGCCTTGGCATAGATCAGCGCAGCCACCGGCGCACCCAAGACCGATCCGACACCCTGCGCCATATACAGGAAGCCATAATTGGTGGTGGCCGATTTTGTGCCGAATGTATCCGTCAGTGTAGCCGGAAACAACGAGAAGATCTCGCCCCAGCCGAAGAACACAACGCCCGACAGCAGGACGAACAACAGCGTGTTGTCGCGCAACAGCACCATGGCCGCGACGGCGCAAGCTTCCATCAGGAACGCGATGGCCATCGTGTTCTCCCGGCCAATGTGGTCCGACACCCAACCGAAGAACGGTCGCGTAAGACCATTGGTGATGCGGTCAATCGTCAATGCCAATGGCAATGCCGCAAGACCAAAGACCATCACTTTGGTGACGCCGAAGTCGCGCGAGAAGGAGGCGAATTGCGAGATGATCATCAGCCCGCCGGTCGACATCATGGTCATCATGATGAACATCAACCAGAAGACTTTCGTCTTCAGCATCTCGGCCGGCATGACGTCCTTCACTGCCGAAGCAACGGTGGGCGCTGGCAACCTGTCTGTCGATGTAGGCATACGCATCGCCAGGGCCGCGACGGCGCCGACGATGCCAAGAATGATTCCGAACACGACCAGGGTGTGCTGGTAACCGGAGCTCTTCAGCATCGTATCGATCGGGAAGGTGGTGAGAATGGCACCGAAACCATAGCCGGCGGCGACCATGCCGGTCGCGAACCCGCGCCGGTCGGGGAACCAGCGCACCATCAATCCGATGATGCCGATATAGACGATGCCGGTACCGACACCGCAGAAGAGGCCATACGTCAAATAGAGGCCCATCAGGCCAGTGGCATAGGCGGAAGTAATCCAGCCCGCGCCCGACATCAGGCAGCCGACCGCAATCAGCAGCCGCGGACCGAATTTATCGACGAGGTAGCCCTGGATTGGCGACAGCCAGGTTTGCAGGATGATCAAGATCGAGAATGTCCATTGGATGTCAGCCAGCGTCCCGCCGAGGCCGTCCTGAAACGATTTTGTGAAAAGCGTCCAGACGTATTGCGGGCTGGAAATCGACATCATGGCGATGAGGCCCAACACCAGCTGGATCCAGCGTGTTGATGCCGTCGCCGGCGCTGCCACCGGTTGCGAAATCGCGCTCATTTTTTGGCTCCCTGTCCCTGAACGGCTAATTGCATCTGAATGGATCATCCAAGGCAAGATGCGGACCAGGGAAAAGTCGCAGGTGATGCCATTGAAACTACATCGAAAAACTGGCAGGCCGGAGGGGCTGGCGCTGCTGCTGCCGGATAAGGGAGCCGTTGCCCATAATTTCGGCGCGAAAATCCGCTTACTATGTCGGCGGGCTTTGCTGCGGGGCAGCGGGCAAACGTATATATTTGAGCCATGGTATTTCCGCCGTTTGATCCTGCACCGCCGCCATTCAGGCGCCGCTTCAAGGCGATTCCGGTTCGCACGCTACTGCCGAACCTGATCACCTTGCTTGCGTTGTGTGCGGGCCTCACCGCAATTCGTTTGGCGATCGAAGAGAAACTCGATTGGGCGTTGGCGGCGATCGTGTTTGCCGCATTGCTCGACGGCATCGATGGCCGCATCGCACGCATGCTCAAGGGCACGTCGCGGTTCGGCGCTGAGCTCGACAGCCTCGCAGACTTTGTCAATTTCGGCGTGGCGCCGGCATTGATTTTATATTTCTGGGGCCTGCACGAACTTAAATCGGCCGGTTGGATTGCCGCGCTCGTTTTCGCAATTTGCGCAGGACTTCGCCTTGCGCGTTTCAACGTGATGATCGACGATCCGAACAAGCCCGTCTGGGCTGGAAATTTCTTTACCGGTATTCCGGCGCCGGCCGGCGCCATTACCGTGCTGCTGCCGATCTATCTGAATTTCCTCGGCGTGTCGGCCGGCCTGATCACGATATGGCTGACTTTCATTTACACGCTTGCCATTGCGCTATTGATGGTCTCTCGACTGCCGGTGTTCTCCGGAAAACGCGTGGGCAAGCGTGTGCCGCCAGAAATGGTGTTGCCGGTATTCGTTTTTGTCGTGTTGTTCTTTGCATTGCTGGTCAGCTACCCGTGGCAAGTGCTTACGATCGGCACGCTCGCGTATCTTGCCTGCCTGCCGCTGGGCTGGCTGTCCTACCAGGAATATCAGCGCAAGGACGCGGCCGCAGCTGCCGCGGCAAGCGCCGGCAGCGCGGCATTCCCTGCCAGCCCGCCCGAGGGCGAACCGGATCATGAGCGGCCGACGCGGCTGAACTGATTTCAGCTTTGTTTCAACGGGTAGCCTGGCATTAATTCGTACGGATGCTTCCACCCCGGCAGCGCCTTCATGCGCTCCAGCCAAGCCGCAATTGCCGGGTAATCCTTCGCGATGTCGAAACCGAATTCTTCGGCTGGATAATAGAAATAGGCGGTCATCGAAACGTCGGCGATGGTCGGCTTGTCGCTGACGAGGAATTTCCGGCCGGTCAGGCGCTTGTTGACGATCGCAAGATTTCCGTCGATCCGGCCCTTAAGGAATGCAAGGACGGCGGGGTCTCCGGGTGGCTTGGCGAAGTTCTTGAGAAATCGAAATGGACCCAGGAATCCATTCACTTTCTGATTGTCGAAAATGATCCAGCGCAAGGCCTCGAGCTCTTCGTCTTCGCCCTCGGGTTTGAACTTCCCCGTACGCCGGGCGAGATAGGTCAGGATCACGCCAGACTGCGTGAACTTTTTCTGGCCGTGCACGAGCACCGGTGCTTCGCCCATTTCGTTCACGTCATTTCGAAATTCCGGCGTGCGCTGAACCATGGCACTGAAGAAATCCACCCAAACCGGCTCCCAATCGGCACCAATCAGGTTGAGCATCAGTGCGGCTCGGTAGGCATTGCCCGATTGCGCAAAACAATAAAGCTGAAATTCGGCCATGGGACTTCTCGTTGATCTAGCGTTCCAGAGTGACAGGAATGCCGTTGGTTGACTGACCCTCAAAGCGCGTGCCGCCGGGCCGGAGTTGCGCCAGCGGTTGGTTTTCGTCGTCCGCAATTGTAAGAACGCTTCCTTCCATTGCCCAGCGCCGGCTCATGTAGAAACCACCGGGGCAGCCACCATCGGGTGAGACGGCGCCGTTACGGGCGCCCGCGGCACCGCCGAATTCCAGACCGCAAGACGGCGAGTTCGGCGCGGCCAAAATCCAACGGCCGGTCATAGATGCATCAATTGGTGCGGGCGCGGGTGCCGATGATCCTACGGAAACCTGGTCCCCCGCACAGCCCGTCAGGGTGAAGACGACAAGGACACCTGTCGCGACCCTGACGGCGGTCATTCTTGGGCGTGCCTTATTTCATCGTAGGGATGACGAATTCGGCGCCTTCCTTGGTACCGGTCGGCCAGCGTGACGTAATAGTTTTGGTTTTCGTATAGAAGCGGATCGAGTCTGGTCCGTGCTGATTGAGATCGCCAAAGCCCGATCGCTTCCATCCGCCGAACGTGTGGTAGGCGAGCGGCACCGGAATGGCGAAGTTCACACCGACCATGCCGACCTGAACACGATTTACGAAGTCGCGCGCGGTATCGCCATCACGCGTGAAGATGGCAACGCCGTTGCCGTATTCGTGCTCGGATGGGAGCCGCACCGCCTCCTCGTAGTCGTGCGCGCGCACAACCGAGAGCACCGGGCCAAAAATTTCTTCCTTATAAATCCGCATGTCAGGCTTTACGTCATCGAACAAACAACCGCCCATGAAGTTGCCGTTCTCGTAACCCTGAAGCTTGAAGCCGCGGCCGTCGACGACCAGTTTGGCGCCTTCCTTGACGCCGAGTTCGACGTAGTCCTTCACGCGATTGAGCGCCGCCTTCGTCACCAGCGGACCGTAATCGGCTTGCGGATCGGAGGAGGGTCCGATCTTCAGGTTTTCCACGCGCGGGATCAGTTTCTCGACCAGAATGTCGGCGGTCTTCTTGCCGACCGGCACCGCCACCGACACCGCCATGCAGCGCTCACCAGCGGACCCATAACCGGCGCCGACCAGCGCATCCACCGCCTGATCCATATCGGCGTCAGGCATCACAATCATGTGGTTCTTGGCGCCGCCGAAACACTGCACGCGTTTGCCGTGGGCGCAGCCCGTTGAATAGATATATTCCGCGATCGCTGATGACCCCACGAAGCCGATTGCCATAATGCGGGGGTCGGTGAGCAACGTGTCGACGGCTTCCTTGTCGCCGTTGATGACGTTCAGAATGCCTTCCGGCAAGCCGGCTTCAACAAACAATTCGGCAATCCGCATGGGCACGGATGGATCGCGTTCGGATGGCTTGAGGATGAAGGCATTGCCGCAGGCGATCGCAGGTGCAGCTTTCCAAAGCGGGATCATCGCCGGGAAATTAAATGGCGTGATACCGGCCACGACGCCAAGCGGCTGGCGCACGGAATAAAGATCGATGCCGGGACCGGCGCCTTCGGTATAGTCGCCTTTGAGCAAATGCGGAATGCCGCATGCAAATTCCACTACCTCAAGCCCGCGCTGAATGTCGCCGCGCGCGTCCGGAACAGTCTTGCCGTGCTCGGACGAGAGTAGTTTGGCGAGGCTGTCGTATTCCTTCTGCACAAGCTCGAGAAACTTGAACATCACGCGCGCGCGCCGCTGGGGATTGGTCGCTGCCCAACCCGGCTGCGCCGCCTGGGCATTGGCAATGGCGTGCTCGACCTCCGCATGCTTGGCGAGAGCGACCTTGGCCTGAACGTCGCCGGTGTTGGGGTCGAAAACGTCGCCGAACCGGCCGGAGGTCCCTTTGACGGCTTTGCCGCCGATGAAATGGCCGATCTCACGCATGGGTCGCACTCCTCCAGTTCGACGGCGGCTTCCGGGTTGGCCGCCTGGTTGTTTGGCGTTGTTTTTCCATGATTTTTGCAGTTTTTCTGCGGCCGGTCACGAGTTGGCGGCCTTCCTCGGGCGTTTTTCTTTCACCAACAGTTAGCCTTTACCGCTCCTTAACAGGGCCAGTCTAGGGTCGTGACGGGAACCGTGTTGGCGTCGTCAGTGCGCGTTGGGTGGGTAGGTTATGGATATTGCGACCAGTCTGGGTCTGCTGAGCGGCATTGGCGTCGTTACCCTCGTGATCCTGATGGGCGGCGATCTGCACATGTTCGTCAGCGAACATGCGTTCATCGTCATTTTCGGTGGATCCTTTGCCGCAACACTGATCCGCTTCCCGCTCAGCTCGATTTTCCACGGCTTGCCGCTTGGCGCCAGGTTCGCCTTCACCCTACGGCGCATGAGCCAGCGCGAGCTGGTCGATGAAATCGCAGGCCTGGCCGAAGTCGCGCGCAAGTCGGGGCCGATCGGTCTTGAAAAGGTCGAGATAGAGGACCCGTTCCTTGCAAAAGGCGTGCGTTTTGTCGCCGACGGTTACGACGGAAATTTTATCCGCGACAATCTTGAGCGCGACCGCGACAACTTCCTGACCCATCTCGACGAAGGCCAGAAAATCTACCGCGCGGTCGGCGACTGCGCACCGGCCTTCGGCATGATAGGCACCTTGATCGGCATGGTGCAGATGTTCGCCAACATGACCGATCCGTCTAAGCTCGGTCCATTCATGGCCGGTGCACTTCTGGCGACCTTTTACGGCGCCGCCCTTGCCAACATGTTCTGTCTGCCGATTGCCGACAAGCTTCACCTCAAGCTGGTCGATGAGGAGATCAATCGCACGCTGATCATCGATGGCATTCTGATGATCCGCGAAGCAAAAAGCCCGACTTTGGTGCGCGAGATGTTGCTCGCCTACCTGCCCGAAAAGCACCGCCACACCGCGGCAGACGCGGAAGAAGAAGAGGCGGAGCCGGTGGCCGCGTGAGGCCGTTCGATTTCGAGCGATAGACAATGGCCAGGCGCAAGGAAGCTCACGGCGGCGGTCACGGGTGGTTCGTCACCTTTGCCGATCTGATGGGGCTGCTGGTCAGCTTCTTCGTGATGCTGGTTGCATTTTCCACGCAGGATCAAGCCAAGCTCCAGGTCGTCGCCGGCTCGATGCGCGATGCCTTCGGTGTCCAGGATCGCGTGCGCTATTCCGGCATCATTGAAATTCTCGGGTTGCCGACACGTCCCCGACTAAAAAATTCGGCGCATATCGATCCGTCGGAAGCTTCTGCGACCCCATCGCCGGAGGAGAACGATCGCCAGCGCGCCTATGGCGCACGCTTCAAAGAAGACCGAAAATTTTCGCTTGCGTCGGCCTCGTTACGCCAGGCACTGCAGGAAATGCCGGAGATTACCGAAGCGTCCAAGCACATCATGCTTGAAGAAACCAAGCAGGGCCTCAATATCGAGATTGTTGACCAGGATGGCCGCTCGATGTTCCAGGACGGCGCGAAAGAGCCGAACGAACGCACGCGCAAGATCCTTCAGAAGATTGCGCCGCAACTCAAGGCGATGCCGTACCGTCTCTCTATCGTTGGCCACACCGCTTCAAGCAAAGTACCGCCGAAGCCCGGCTACGGACCTTGGGAATTGTCCGCCGACCGCGCCAATGCGGTGCGCCAGATTTTGGAAGCCGAAGGTGTGCCGTCCGGCAACGTCTTTATGGTGGCGGGAAAGTCCGACACAGAGCCGCTTTTCCCCGATGACCCCTATATGTCGCCAAACCGGCGCGTCACCATTACGCTGATGCGGGAAGAGCCGCCTTTGCCTGCTGATTTGACCCCTTGAGCGGCTAGGCCACGGTCCGTCCCGACGATTGATCGGGGAAAAGCCCATATTCTCTCGGCCTTTGCGATGATATAACGCCCGCCTTCAACGTTCCTCGGCGGACCGCGTTTAATTGAAATGAGTAATACCAACGAAACGACCGCCGTCGGGTCCGCAGCCGCTCATACAGGCCGGGATGCGCCGCCAAGTCTCCTGGCATTGGCGCTCGGTAGCGTTGGCGTGGTCTACGGCGACATCGGAACCAGCCCGCTTTACGCCTTCCGCGAAGCCGCGATCGCCGCAAGCAACAATCAGATGGTGACGCGAGAAATCGTTCTCGGCGTCCTCTCGTTGATCGTATGGGCGCTCATCATAACTGTCACGCTGAAATATGTTCTGATTCTGCTCCGGGCCGACAATAACGGCGAGGGAGGAACGTTGTCATTGACTGCTCTAGCGACGCGTGCGCTTGGGCGGCGCACCGCGTTCGTTTCCATTGTTGGGGTCATTGGCGCTTCGATGTTTCTCGGCGACTCGGTCATCACGCCGGCAATTTCGGTACTTTCGGCGATTGAGGGGCTCAAGCTCGCCAGTCCAGCCTTCACCGAATTTGTAGTGCCGCTGACCGTCATCGTTCTGATCGCGTTGTTCGCGGCGCAAAGCCGCGGCACTGCAAAAGTGGCCGCCATGTTTGGTCCCATCATGGTGGTCTGGTTCATCTCGATTGCAATCGCGGGCGGGTTGCACATCCGCGACGACCCGACAGTGCTCGCTGCAATCAATCCTCTTTATGGAATTGGATTCCTTCTTCAACATGGCGCGATTGGCTTGGTCACGCTCGGCGCGGTTTTCCTCGTCGTGACGGGCGGCGAAGCGCTTTACGCCGATCTCGGCCACTTCGGCCGCAAGCCAATTCAGACCGCCTGGCTGTCTCTCGTGCTGCCGGCTTTACTGATCAATTATTTTGGTCAGGGCGCAAAGGTCCTTGCCGATCCCGCGGCGATCGAGAATCCGTTCTATCGGCTGGTACCGGATACTTTCCTGCTGCCGATGGTCGTTTTGGCGACAGCTGCGACGGTGATCGCGAGCCAGGCGGTTATCACCGGCGCATATTCACTGGTTCATCAGGCAATCCAATTGGGTTTATTGCCGCGATTGACGATCCTGCATACGTCCGCATCGCAGGTCGGCCAGATCTACATTCCGCGCGTGACGATGTCGTTGATGATTGGCGTTCTATTGCTCGTCGGATTGTTCAGGACTTCTAGCGCGCTCGCCTCGGCCTATGGCATCGCGGTCGCGACCACGATGGTCGTGGATGGGATTCTTGCATTCGTCGTGATCTGGAGAGGATGGCAGTGGCCGCTCTGGAAGACGCTGCTGTTGATCGCGCCGTTTGTTGTCGTCGACGTGGTTTTCTTCTCCGCGAATTTCCTCAAATTGTTCGAGGGTGCATGGGCGCCCTTGCTGTTTGGTGCAAGCATGGTGCTCCTGATCCTCACATGGCGGCGCGGCACCGGGATCCTGATCAACAAGACAAGGCGCACGGAAGTGCCGCTCGACACTTTGTTCCGCAGCATGGAAAAGAAGCCGCCGCACATCGTGCCGGGGACTGCGGTGTTTCTCACCAGCGATCCCGAGTTTGCGCCAACGGCGTTGCTGCACAATCTCAAGCACAACAAGGTGCTGCACGAGAACAACGTTATCTTGACTATCATCACAGCCGACATGCCGCGCGTGTCGGAGGATGACCGCGTGCGGATTACGCCGCTGTCGAAACATTTCTCGCGGGTGTCTTTGAAGTTCGGCTACATGGAGCAGCCCAACGTTCCCAAAGCGTTGGCGATTGCGCGCAAGCACGGCTGGCATTTCGACATCATGTCGACGTCGTTCTTCCTGTCGCGGCGCGCGCTCAAGCCGTCGGCGAAATCCGGCATGCCGTCGTGGCAGGATCACTTGTTTATCGCGTTGGCGCGTTCAGCCAGCGACGCCACGGACTTCTTCCAGATTCCGACCGGGCGGGTCGTGGAAGTCGGCACGCAGGTTACGGTCTGACGGCGGCTTCCTAAATCCGCCCATTTGTAAGCATATGATAAATCTATTGAATCCTTCGGTGCACATTGCATTTTCTGCATGGCTTGATCTGGCGCATTGCGGAAACGGCGGTGCTCAGGAACTGTCTGCGGCGTTATAAGCCGCGTCCCACGGATTTTTGCACTGCAGCAATTCCAGGCCAAATCACATGTCTCAAAGCATTGCCACCGCCAACGGCGGTGGAGTTACCGCTCATGAGGTGAGCGAAGCACCGGCCAGGGTCGGCTTCTGGGCTCTCACGCTTGGCAGCATCGGTGTGGTCTACGGCGATATCGGTACCAGCCCACTTTACGCGCTGCGCGAGGCGGTCTTGGCGGCAACGGGTGCAGGCAATCCAGCCAGCGAGCCGGTCGTGCTTGGAATCCTGTCGCTGATCATCTGGGCGCTGCTGTTTGTCGTGACCGCCAAATACGTGTTGATCCTGTTGCGCGCGGACAACAAAGGCGAGGGCGGCACACTTGCTCTGATGGCGCTTGCGTCTCGCTCGCTCGTACGCGGCGGCAGCATTGTCGTCCTCCTCGGTGTGATTAGCGGCGCGTTGTTCTATGGCGACGCGATTATTACGCCGGCGCTGTCGGTCCTCTCGGCTATCGAGGGCATCAAAGTGGTGACGCCGGCATTCGATGCCTACGTGGTGCCGCTCACAGTGCTCGTTCTCGTCATTCTTTTTGCGGTGCAGTCGCGCGGCACCGCACGTGTCGCATCGTTCTTTGGACCGGTCACGTTATTCTGGTTTGCCACCATTGCGGCCGCGGGTATCTGGCACGTTGGACAAAACTTGTCCGTGCTGCTCGCATTCAACCCGTGGTACGGCGTAAGTTTCCTGCTTCACCACGGTATCGTCGGGTTTTACACGCTTGGCGCCGTCTTCCTCGTCGTGACTGGCGCTGAAGCGCTCTACGCAGACCTTGGCCACTTTGGCCGAGGGCCAATCCGGCTTGCATGGTTGGTCGTCGTGCTGCCGGCACTCTTGCTTAATTACCTCGGGCAGGGCGCGCTTGTAATTGCCGATCCGAAAGCGGTCGAGAACCCGTTCTTTCTGCTCTATCCTGAGTGGGCGCTGCTCCCGATGGTGTTGCTCGCTACCGCCGCGACTGTAATTGCGAGTCAGGCAGTAATTACGGGTGCGTATTCCTTAACCCGACAAGCGATTCAGCTTGGCCTGCTGCCGCGCCTCGAAATCCGCCATACTTCGGAGGCGCTGTTCGGGCAGATCTACATGCCCCGCGTCAATACGCTGCTTTTGATTGGCGTGCTGTTGCTGGTGGCACTATTCCGATCATCAAGTGCGCTTGCTTCCGCCTACGGTATCGCAGTGACCGGCACCATGGTCGTGACGGCGATGATGGCGCTGGTCGTGATCTGGCGTGTATGGCACTGGCCGCTCTATGCAGCGGCGGCGCTGATTGTGCCCTTCTTGTTTATCGATCTGACGTTTCTTTCCGCCAATATGCTCAAGATCGTTGAGGGCGGCTGGATGCCGTTGGCGCTCGGAGCCCTGGTGATGGCGGTCATGTACACCTGGCGTCGCGGTACGAGGCTTCTCTCTGAGAAAACCAGGCGCCTCGAGACACCGCTGGAATCGCTTGTAAAAAGTCTTGAAAAGAAACCGCCGGCGCGTGTGCCGGGGACAGCAGTTTTTCTCACCAGCGACCCGGTCAGCGCGCCTACCGCATTGCTGCACAGTCTCAAGCACTACAAGGTGCTGCACGAGAAGAATGTAATTCTCACTATCGAGACAGCAGACACACCGCGTGTCGACCCCACCGAGCGTGTTCGCATCGAGCCGGTTGGAAAAACATTTTCGCGTGTGGTCCTGCGGTTCGGTTTCATGGAAACGCCGAATGTACCGAGGGCGCTGGCAATCGCACGCAAGCACGGCTGGCAGTTCGATATCATGTCGACCTCGTTTTTCCTGTCGCGGCGCGCGCTCAAGCCCGCAGCCCATTCCGGCATGCCGCGCTGGCAGGACCGGTTGTTCATCGGCCTCACGCGCGCTGCCAATGACGCCACCGACTATTTCCAGATCCCGACGGGGCGGGTGGTCGAGGTCGGGACCCAGGTCACGATCTAGGACGCGAAAACAAAAGAATGATGCGGCACTCAGGGATTCCGGGTAAAATCCGGCCGCGACAGGTAACGGAGTTTCTTTATGGCCGACGAAATGCCGCGCGCGGACGAGGTAACAAATCTTTCGGCCGAGCAAGTTGCTGCCGGACTACGCGAGGGGCGTATTCTGCTCGTTGATGTGCGCGAACCTAACGAAACGGCGGTGGAAAGTTACCCCGAGGCCGTCATCGTCCCGCTCTCGTGCTTCGATCCGGCTGCGATCCCCGACCCGCAGGGAAAGCAGGTGGTGTTTGCCTGCCGTTCTGGCAGGCGATCCATCACGGCCTCGGTTGCCGCGCAGGATGCCGGCTATCCATATAGCGCGCACCTTGCCGGCGGTATCATTGCGTGGAAGGCCGCTGGTCTTCCGACCAAGGCTTGAATCACACCGGCCTGGGGCACTCCATGCACCGTGCTTTGACGATCGTCGCGATGGCGCTCAGCTTTTGCGCCGTTTTCGTTGATGCGGCGGTGGCCCAAAGTGGACGTGTGGTGAATGTCTATAACTGGTCGGACTATATCGATCCCAAAGTCCTCGAAGATTTCACAAAAGAAACCGGCATCAAGGTCCAATACGACACCTTTGATGCCAATGAAACGCTCGAGACCAAGTTGCTTGCCGGTAAATCCGGTTACGATGTCGTGGTGCCGACCGCATATTTTTTGGAACGGCAGATCAAGGCCGGCGTCTTCCAAAAGCTCGACAAAACCAAGCTCAAGAATCTCAACAACGCCTGGCCGGATATTGCGAAGAGGCTGGCAATTTACGACCCGGGCAATCAGTACGCCGTCAATTACATGTGGGGAACAACCGGTATTGGTTACAACGTCAAGGCGATGCGTGAGCGGCTCGGCGCGAATGGCCAGATCGACAGTTGGGACATTGTGTTCAAGCCGGACAATCTGGCCAAGTTCAAGGATTGCGGCGTGCACATGCTTGATTCCGCCGACGATATCATGCCGGCGGCCCTTCATTATCTCGGCCTCAATCCAAATTCGACCGATGCGGGCGAGCTGGACAAGGCGGCCGAGTTGCTGATGAAAATCAGATCATCGGTGCGAAAATTCCATTCGTCGGAGTACCTGAACGCACTGGCCGGCGGGGAAATCTGCCTGGTGGTCGGCTGGTCGGGCGATATCAAGCAGGCGCAAAAGCGCGCGATCGAGACCAAAAGCGGAATTGAGATCGGCTATGCGATCCCGAAGGAAGGTGCGCAGATGTTTTTTGACAATCTCGCCATTCCCAAGGACGCAAGTCATGTCGTCGAGGCGCACGCCTTCATTGACTACTTGTTGCGCCCGGACGTTGCGGCGAAGAACAGCAATCTGGTTGCTTACGCCAACGGCAACCTGGCGAGCCAGAAGCTGATCGACAGGTCAGTGCTCGACGACAGGAGCGTTTACCCGGATGCCGCGACCATGATCCGGCTTTATACGGTCAGCGCGCGCGATCTGAAATCGCAGCGGCTTCTCAACCGGCTATGGACCAAAATCAAGACTGGCCGCTGACCTGATCTTCCGGGCGCCAGCGGCGGTGCAGCCAGAGCCATTGCTCGGGATGTTCGCGAATCCAGCCTTCGATGACCGACATGATGATCTGCATTGTTCCCGCAATGTCGATCTTGCCATCGGCATCGCGCGCGGGACGTATTTCTTCTGTCAACTCGGCGCGAAATCGATGGTTCGGCAGGCGCACCACGCGGGTTCCGTGGATCGGGCAGTCGAAGTGGCGGGCGAGGCGGGCCAGCAGCGGGTTGGCCTTGGTGCGCCTGCCAAAAAACGTGACGTCGACGCCACGCCCATAGTGTTGGTCGACCAACATGCCAACGTGCACGCCCGCTTCGAGCGCTTCGGCAATCTTGACCGGCGCATCAAGCCCCGTCGAAATCAACTTGCCCATATTGGCTGTGCGGGTGGTGTGAAGCCATTTGTCGATGGCAGGAATATTCGGCCGCCGGTAAAGCACTGCGGTATCGACATTACACGCGGTGGCGCAAACGGCGGGCAATTCCCAATTGGCATAGTGCGCGCCAAAAACGAGCGCCGGCTTTCCATCGTCGATCATACCGAGAAACCGCTTGATATCGGCGGCCGGCGCTTCGATGCGTGCTGGCCGTTCGGGATGCCAAGGATCGAAATCCGACAGATGGTCGAGATGAGTGAATTCTGCCGCGACGCGCCCGACGTTGTCCCAGACGCCGCGCAAAATGGCGTCGATTTCAGCGGACGATTTCTCCGGGAACGCAGCCGTCAGATTGGCGCGGCCGATCTGGTGTTCCGGCAATAGCGGGCCAATGCGCCGCATGAATGAGCCGGCGACGTTCGCCATGACGTCCGGATTGATGAGGCGCAGAAGCTGGATCAGCCCGATCGCGATCGTTCCCACGACCGTATTGCCGGCGCGCTTCGTGCCGCGGCTCAGGCGCCGCATCATCCCTGCCATGGCTGGCGCCTCAAAACGTTACGATGACTTTACCAAACACCTGCCGGCTTTCGATCCGCGCCAGGCCAAGTTCGAAGTCGGCGAGCGCAAATTCGGAATCGATGATCGGCGACATGCCCGCTGCGATCTTCGACAGGCTATCCCGGATATTGCGCATGGAGGCGCCAAATGAGGCAAGGATTTTGTATTGCTGCTGGAACAGTTGCATCAAATTGATCGTCACGGTCGGCCCCGCGGTCGAGCCGCACGTGACGAGCCGTCCGCCGCGCTTGAGGCAGAGCAGGGAGGCGTTGAATCCCTCGCCCCCGACGTGTTCGAAAACCACGTCGACGCCCTTTTTCGAGGTGAGCTTGCGGGTTACGCCCTCGAAGCGTTCGGTCTTGTAGTTGATGACATGATCTGCACCGAGCGCCTTGGCCTTTTCGGCCTTGGCATCGTCACCCACCGTGGTGATGACCGTGCAGCCGAGCGCTTTCGCCATCTTGATTGCGACAGAGCCGATACCGGAGCCACCGGCGTGCACCAGAATGGTTTCGCCGGGTTTGAGCTTGGCATTGTCGAACAGCATGTGTTCGGTGGTACCGAAGGCGATGGGTGCGCAAGCGGCATCGCGCAGCGAGACACTCGCCGGAACTGGGATCACCAGCCGCGCTGGCAGATTGATCAGATCGCGCGCGAAGCCGTCAATGTGAAAGCCCATGATGCCCGCGACGTTCTCGCAGAGATTGTCGCGGCCTTCTTTGCAGGCGGCGCAGTGACCGCAGGTCTTGGCGCCGTACATCACGACCTTGTCGCCGGGCTTAAATCCGGCAACGGCGCCGCCAATTGCTGCGATCTCGCCGGAGGCTTCTGCGCCGACCACGAGCGGCAATTGCCGCTTGGCGAAAGCCATGCCGCGGAAGCCCCATAAATCGAGATGGTTGAGGGCGACGGCTTTAATGCGGATTTGCACCTCCCCTTCGCCGGGCGGCGGAGGAGGGGGCACGTCGGCAAGCTCAAGCTTGCGGTCGGCGATCAGTCTGAGCGCACGCATGATGGTTGGCTCGCGTGGCCGTCAGGCCGGCTCGAGCCCCATCACCAGCGAAACGTTTTGGCCGCCAAATCCGAATGAATTCGAAATGGCGTGGCGCAAGCTCGCTTCGCGCGCCTTGTTGGGCACCACGTCGAGCGGGATCGCAGGATCCGGAACTGTGTAGTTGATGGTGGGGGGAATGAGTTGATGCTGCAATGTAAGCAAAGTGAATACCGCTTCCACCGCGCCGGCTGCCGAGAGCGTGTGGCCGATCATGGATTTATTCGAGGAAATCGGCAAACTTCGAATCCGGTCGCCGAACACCGTCGCACAACCAAGATATTCCATCTTGTCGTTCTCGGGAGTGCTGGTGCCGTGCGCGTTGACATAGTCAATGTCATTTGGCGTGAGGCCGGCGTCGCTGATCGCGTTTGCGATGCATCCAATGATCGGCTTTCCGTCAGGGCTCGAACGGGTTCGGTGGAATGCGTCGGTCATCTCTCCACAACCTGCGAGGACGCCGAGAATCTTTGCGCCTCGTGCTTTTGCGGAGTCGTAGCTCTCAAGCACCAAAGCGCCGCCGCCTTCCGCCATGACGAATCCGTCACGGTTCTTGGAGAAAGGCTTTGCCGCAGTCTCCGGGACGTCATTGCTGGTGGATAGTGCGGACAGCAGGGAGAACCGGATCACCGCTTCGGGATTGATCGAGCCGTCCGTTCCGATGCAAAGGGCGGAGTTCGTTTCGCCGCGGCGAATGGCCTCAACGCCGAGCTGGATCGCTGTTGCGCCTGAGGCGCAGGC
The DNA here is from genome assembly GCA_963735285.1 of uncultured Alphaproteobacteria bacterium. Taxonomy (GTDB): domain Bacteria; phylum Pseudomonadota; class Alphaproteobacteria; order Rhizobiales; family Xanthobacteraceae; genus Pseudolabrys. The sequence continues at coordinate 118,721 of CAVTKN010000003.1, forward strand.
TGTAGATAGCGAAATCGGCGAACCCTGGGTGCCGAATTTCTCCGCCAGATTGTCGGCCGCGGAACCGAACAGGAAGCGCCGGTGATATTCGGGAAATTGCGCGCTTACTCGCAGCATGTCGGCGTACGTGATTTTGTCGTTGGCGCCGGATTTCGCGCCTATCTCGAGCCGTTGCGGCCATTCCATTTCGATTGGCGGCACCGCCAGGAAGAGCGGGCCAGGGAAATGGCCGGCCCCCCCGAGCCCGGATTGTGCGATCGCCTCCTCAGCCGCAAGCGCCGCAAAGGACTTTGTCAGTGCAGCGGCACAAGGCTGTGGCGGCAGATAGTCGATCGTGCCGGCGATGCGGGTCTTGAGGCCGTCGGTGGGGAAACGGGTGATGGTCCTGATGCCGGATTCACCGGCTGTAAGTTTTGACCAATTATCGGTTTTCCCGGCTCCCAGCGAGGTGACTACGCCGAGGCCGGTGACCACAACGATTGGCCGTCCCAACTTGTCTTTGCCTGCTGCCATCGTTCGCTGCTCCTCAACCGATGCGTTCGACTAACGCAAGACCTTCGCCTCGCCAGTGCCCGACACCGGTCACCAACACCTGGTCCAATTTTCCGGTCGTCGGCCGTTCCAACCCCGATGAGTCACAGGGCGGAAACAGACTACCATGGCCCAATGCGACCGTGGCCAGGGCGATGTTCATGGCGAATTGCGGCTCCATCCCATGGCCGAGATATGAGCCGGTGGCGCGAACGGCAAGGTCGGGATGTGCCTCGAAAAACGCGCGCTCTTCGGCGGTCGCAGGGGCGGCACCGGTGGCGCCCGACAACACGGCGGCATGGCCGGTATTTATCTGCCCCTTCAGGCGGTCCCAAAGGCCGGAGAGCGTCTTCGTGATCGTGCCTGGCTGCCGGTTGGCGCGGTCGGAGATGACGGCGGAAAGGCGGCCCAAGGGTTTTGCGCCACGCTTTTCTGCGTGATCGCGTGCCTCGATGACGAGGAATGCGCCAAGCGAGCCCAGTGCGAAGCCGCCACTGTCGCTGCCGCGCTCCCATACGGGCGAGAATTTGTTCTTCAGCGTCAGCGCGCCAAATTCATAGAGCATCAACATATCGGGACGCTCGCCGTTATGGGAGCCGCCGACCAATGCAATTTCGCTTTGGCCCGCGCCAATGCGCGAATGCGCAATACGAACCGAATCGAAGCCGGCCAATTCCTCACCCATGAATGTACGCGAGGAGCCGGTCACACCATGCACGATTGAAATATTTCCGGCGAGCAAATTGGAAAGCTGCGCCAGGAACAAAGTGGGGCGCAGATCGCTCATCAGTCGCTCGTTGAGGAATGCCGCCGGATTTGCGGCCCGCGCGATGCCGCTGAGAATGTTTGAATCGACAGTGAGATCGCGTTCGCCGCCGCCGGCGGCGACGATCATGTCCATATGCGAGAGAATGTCGGTCTTGCCTTTGACCCCGGCGGAATCTAGCGCTAGCCCGGCGGCATAGGTGCCGATGCGCTGCCAGTTTTCCATCTGGCGTTGATCGCCTTTTTTCGGGATCTGCGCGTCGAAATTGATCGGTGCCAGCGGATGGACGATAAATGGCGCGAATGTCGTGGTGTCGGCGGCTGGCTTTGCTTCCGTCAATTTTTGCCAATGCGCGTCGGGGCCTTCACCGAGACACGATACAATTCCAATGCCGGTGACCCAGACTTCCCGGGTGCCCTCAGCCATCGGCCGGCACCACGGACGGGAAGCCAACTCGCGCAGCGGTCTCTCGCATACGCAGCTTCATCTCTTCGTTTGGAAAATCGAGAACGCGTAGCGTCAATGTGGCATCGCAGATGGACTTACCGTCAAGCGCAATAGTGGTTTTGGTGATCGCGTAACCGGAGCCTTCGTGCTCGAGCATTGCGTTGACGGCCAACCGCTGGCCAGGCCGGACAAACATGCGGAATTTTGCATCCTTGACCGCTGCGAGGAATGCCATGCGTTCGAATTTGTTCACCGCCACGACCAGCCATCCCGAGGTTTGCGCCATGGCCTCGATCAGTAACACGCCGGGCATAAGCGGGAAGCCGGGAAAGTGTCCCTCGAAAATCGTGTTTGTCGTGGGGACCGTCGCCTCGGTGCTGATCTTGCGCTCGGCAAGCCTGAGGTCGACGATGCGGTCGATCAGCTGGAAGTACTCAAGACGCATGTGATCCGCGCTTTAGGCCCCCTTGGCAGCGACGAGTTCGTCGATGCGGGCGCTCAAATTCTTAAGCACGAAATACTGGTCGGTCGTGGCCTTGCCGTCGTTCACTTCCTGCGTCCACTGCTCGAGCGGGAGCTTGATTCCGAAGGCCTTGTCGATGGCAAATGCGATATCCAGGAAATCCAGACTATCGATGCCGAGGTCATTGATGGCGTGGCTTTCCGGTGTGATGGAGTCGCGCGGAATATCACAGGTTTCGGCGATGATATTGGCGATGGTGTCGAACGTAGAAGACATCGGTAACTCTCTGGTTGATCTGGGATTCTGGCAAGCAGGCGGCCAACGCGCCCAAGGCCCGCGCCGTAGCCCCCTCCATCAGCATTTTCCGTGGCAAGCGATTGGCTGCCCGTATAGCGAAGCAGCGCGACAAGTTCAATGGTGACGGCCACTTAGCGCGAAACCGGCCCTCTATGGCTTCCAGGCCTCTGGAACTGCAAGGTGAAAGGACCTACCAGCGTTCCTTGGTCACTTCGACCGGCGAGCAACCGCGGCGTCCGGATAGCACGCAATCCTGATTTTTGCGCATGGCCGCCATTGTGTCAGCAAGCCAAATTCCGACACCGATCAGCGCGACAATGGCCAGAAATGCGGCGGCATTCACAATCATGCGGTGGCGATAGTCGTCGGGATCCTTGCCGCGCTCATATTTTGCCAGGTCCTCGACCGGCGGCGTCGCTGGGGGCCGTGTCGCCGCCGTGCGCGATCTAAAATTGACGACTCGCGGTTCGCCCTCGGATGAGAAAGGTTTCTGTTCGGCCATCACGCATATTAACACGCCTCCGTTTGCCTTTCGACTCATGTCGAGCTGTGATGGTTAGCGTATAAACAGCGTGTAATTTTGAAATTGTCTCGATACGGAACTTCAGGTGCGAGGCTTTGAGTTTGCCTGTTTGTCATTGTATGGATGGATATGAAGTCCAAAACAGTTTTTGACTTGATGGTTCGCCCGGCATTTGCCGTTGCGGTAGCGTTCTTTGCGTACGGCGTCACATGGGGCCACGCTGAGGATGTCACGGCGGGCGGCTTGAAAATTTCCGCCGCCTGGACACGCGCCACACCGAAAGGCGCGCCTGTCGGGGGCGGCTATTTGACCATTACCAATAACGGCACCGCTCCCGATCGTTTGATCGGCGGTTCGTCCGACACGTCAACGCGCTTTGAGATCCATAATATGACCATGGACGGCGGCGTGATGAAGATGCGGCCGGTTGCGGCCGGTATTGAAATCAAACCGGGGCAAACCGTCGAATTGAAACCTGGTGGGTATCACGTCATGTTCGTCGGTTTGAAGAAACCTTTTGAACAGGGCAATCATGTCAGGGCGACCCTGAAATTTGAGAAAGCTGGCGAAGTCCCGGTTGATTTTACGGTCGAAGGAATTGGCGCACAAAGCGGCGGGATGCAGATGCAGCGTGGCCATTGACGGCTTGCGAGCGGGGATTGCTGCATAAAATAAGGACATTGCTGCTTCATACAAATAGTTAAGGCTGCGCGGCTATCGTTCATCGCTTGCCGTTGAGGGCGAGGTGAACAGATGGCTGCACAAGACCAGGGCGACGACGCAGCACGATTTTCCGGTCCGCACGAATCCGCTTTGCCCCGGGTTTCGATCGATGAAGCGTTGGAGAATAATTGGCTGGATATCTGGTACCAGCCCAAGATTGACCTTCGGCGCAAATGCCTCGCAGGCGCCGAGGCCCTCGTGCGTATGCAACATCCGCAGGCTGGATTTCTTTGGCCGGAAGAATACATCGATCTGCTCGACAGCGATGGGCTGACAAAGCTTGTCGAGCACACAATGGTCACGACTTTGCGCCACTGGACCGTGTTTGCCGACGCAGGCTTCAATTTGCGCCTTGCCATCAATGTGCCGGCAGCCTTGCTGCCTCACTTGCCGATCAGCGCACTCGTTGCCGCCCATCGTCCCGCGTCGGACAATTGGCCGGGCATTGTTCTGGATGTGACCGAAGATCAACTCGTCCGCGATATCGCATTGACGCAAAAGATTGCCGAAGATCTAAAAGCCTGTGGAGTGGCCGTCGCCATCGATGATTTCGGCGCCGGCTACTCCTCGCTTTCAAGTCTTCGTGGATTGCCGTTTGCCGAGTTAAAAATTCATAGCTCTTTTATCAGGAACTGCGCTGTTGATTTGACCAATGCCGCGATCTGCCAGACGGCAATCGATCTGGCGCATCGGTTCGGAAGCCTGGCGGTCGCCAAGGGAATCGACGCGATCGCCGACCTCCAGGCTTTAATGGTGATGGGCTGCGATTTTGGCCAAGGCGCGCTGGTTGCACCGGCGATGCCCAAGGATCGTTTCCTCGATGCGTTGCGCAAGCACATGAATAAGCCCGCTGCACCGGATCGACTGCCAAGCGACAACGCAGAACACGTCGCTTAGTTTCAAAATAAATTCTCTTTGAAACCATTGCACACCTCCAACGTTCCCTGATCCCGGGGGAAACAAAGGAGGCTGAAATGAGAATGGTCGTTCTGTGCGCGGCTGTTGGCGGAATTCTTGCGGGCGTCATTCCGGCGTCTGCAGAAGTTATCGTCCGCGATCGCGATCACGACAACGTTGTGGTTCGCGAACACGTGGATCGCGGCCATCACTACGGCTGGGAGAGGCACCATGCAGAGTGTCGTACCGTCCGGGTGCGTACGCAATTGCCGAATGGCAACGTGATCGTCAAAACTCGCCGCAGCTGCTAAGCGGGCTAAGTTCAGCGAAATGATGTCCCGAGAATTGAAGTCCCGGCGCCGTGCGCCGGGACTAATTGCAATCGTGTTCGCTATTCAGGGAACGCCAGCTTCTCGCTTTCGGGTGGCAGCATGCGAAAGACGTTGAGCGTCATCGAAATGAGCGAATAGTAGCCAAGTATGCCAACCAGCTCGACGATGGCCTTATCGCCGAGCAAAGACTGCACGCGTTTGTAGTTGCGGTCGCTTACGCGCTTCGTCTTATACAGCTCCTGGATAAAATCGTAGATTGCGCGCTCGTCCTTTGGCGCTGATTTTGGTGCGCGACCGCGGCGCAAGTCGTCAATTGTTTTTGGCTTCACGCCGCCTTTTTCGGCCATGGGCGCGTGCGCGAACCATTCGTATTGCGCGCGCCACAGGCGGGCCGTGCACAGTATGGCGAATTCCGAAAGCCTTGGCGGCAAAGCGGTCCCGTAGCGACAATGTGCGCCAAGTTTCTGGGCAAGTTCACCGAATTCGGGGGCGTGCATCCATACCGCGAATGGACCACGCGGTGTGATTGTGGAGCCGCGCGGACCGGCGCGCAGGCTGTCAAGCAAGGCGCGTTGAGCATCGTTCATCCGTGGCTCGTCGATAACGGCGAGGCGTGGCGCCGGGCGCTTGGCGGGCATGTGGGGTGTCCTTGCGGCGGTGGAGGAGGGGAAGGGATCGATTAGGTCTAGATATTACACAGTCCCAGCGCTCGGAAAGGGCCTCGCGCAGCTGCATCACCGCAAAGTGGAACGATTGACGCGTGGAAATCGTGGAAGGGAGCCGGAGCGCGACCCGGGCGAGGGGACTGTAAGCCGTCGAACTACGACTAAGGCTTTGCCGGTACCGTTGCCGTGGTAAATGCGGCCGCCGGCTCAACTGCCGCCGTTACTTTCATCAGTCCTCGGCCGGTCATGCGCAGGGCTTTGGCTGCGGCCAGCGATAGGTCGAGTACCCGGCCCTTTGTGAAAGGCCCCCGGTCATTGACGACAACAACCACGCTACGGTGCGATTGTGGGTCGGTTACACGAAGGTGCGTCCCGAATGGCAAAGTACGGTGGGCGGCAGTAAATTTATTCGGGTCGTATTTCTGGCCGCACGCGGTGGGGCCTGAGTAGTCGGTACTGTAATAGGCGGCGACCCCAGAAAATTGCCTGGCATTTTGCGCAGAAGCGATACAGGGCAACAGCCAACACAACAGGGCCGCTCCGGCTATTGTCCAGGGGTTGAAGCTCATCGGCTGTCCGTCCTCTGTCGGCTACCAATCAGCCGGCTGTGGCAAAGTTCTGTCGAAATAGTGACGGCGCACCTGCTCAGCGAACAATGGCCGAGAACGAAAGTTCCACGAAAAGATTCAGAAATTATGAAGAGGCTCGGGCAGGTGTCTTGGATAGCGGCGTCGAGGACTGGGATTTACGCTTGCTGCTTCGTGATGCCGATTTTCTAGTCTGAATGTGCTTGAGGGCGACTTCGGCGCGGCTGCGGCAATCCTCGTGTAAATCTTCGAGTTCTTCGTCAGTGAGATCCTCGATCGCGGCGAATTTGTTCTCGGCCCCCTTCATGGCAAGAACCAGTTCGGACAGCTTGAGCTGAATCGCCAAAGTGTCGCGGTTCTGCGTATTTTGAATCAGAAACACCATCAGGAACGTGACGATGGTGGTGCCGGTATTGATGACCAATTGCCATGTATCGCTGTAGTCGAACAGCGGTCCGGTGACGACCCAGGCGAGGACGACCGCCACCGCGAGAAGGAACGCGCTCGAATTGCCCGTCCACAACGAGATGGCGCGGGAAAATTCGGAAAACTGGTGTGCGAGCGCCGACGAACGAGATGCGGGCGTGCTGTGATTCTGTCCGTTGTTCTTGTTCTTCATGTTGGATCTGTCTGACCGGTCCGAGGCAATAGTAGCGACCGCCAACGCGCTGTAGCGTTCCGAAGTTCCATTCGGTAGACAGGACTCCCAACTGGCTATTTGAACTTCGGCAGTGATTGTTTAGTGCGGCCAATTGCAGCCCAAGGGTCCGACCGGACGCGCGAAAGCCGCTGTGCCAAGTTTTTAACGTTGTATTGATTGGCAGCCTGCAGGCTGGCCAGTTCGGACCAATCGATTGGCGCCGACACCGGTGCGCCAGCGCGCGCGCGGGTCGAGTAGGGCGTAACCGCGGTTGCTTCGCGACTATTGCGCAAATAATCGATGAATATACGGTTTGAGCGGCGGTTTTTGGTCGCCGTTGCCACGTAACGGTCGGGTGTATCTTCCGCCATCGACGCTGCGATAGCATGCGCGAAATCTTTCGCCGCATCCCATGGGGCAGGCTTGATCGGCAATACGACGTGCAAGCCTTTGCCGCCCGATGTCTTCAGGAAGCTCTTGAGCTTCAACGCGGACAGCCGTTCACGCACCTCGCGCGCTGCCGCAACAATATCCTTCCAACCGGTGCCAGGCCCCGGATCAAGATCGAAAACCAATCGGTCGGCGCGTTCGCGGTCGTTGATGGTTGTGCCGCGAGTATGAATTTCGAGTACGCCGGCCTGCACCAGCGCAACCAATCCGTCGAGGTCGTCGATAGAGATAATCTTGTCGCCCTTCTCGGGCACGAGATGGAGATGCTCGGTCGCAATGCCCATGGTGGCATGTTTCTGGAAGAAGCATTGGCCCGACGCGCCTTCAGGGCAGCGTACAAGCGCAATCGGCCGGCCAACGACGTGCGGCCGCATCCATTTCCAGACCTTGCTGTAGTACTCCGCAAGATCCTGCTTGGTGATGCCAGCATCGTCCCAATAGACGCGGTCGGGATGTGTGAGCGTCACCGACCCGACCTTTGGCAATTGCTTTTGCTTGACGATCGGTGCGCTGCGTCGCCTGGCCGCGACGGTAGTATTGACCGCGCCAATGGTTCTCTTCACCTCGCGCACCGCGTCTTTTTCTGATTTATCTTCACGCAAGCCCTGAAAGGAAGCCTGCCGCACGCGGCCGCCATGGGTCCAGCCGTGGAAATCGACTTCGGCCACCAGCTTCGGCCTAACCCAGACTGGTTTGCGCACGCCACGTTCTTCTGCCGGCACAGCTTCGAAAGGCGTCCGGTCGACCGCGATCGCCTTGAGCTTGCGATACAGCGAGCGTGCCGTTTCATGGGTAAAACCGGTGCCCGTGCGCCCGGCATAGTGGAGTCTGTTGCGTTGATAGAAACCCAGCACCAGGGCCCCAACCGCATGCGCGTCCGCGCTCGAAGGAACGAACCCAGCCACTACCAGCTCTTGTCGGTCCGAGCATTTGGTCTTGATCCAGTCGCGGCCGCGCCCTGATCGGTACGGCGCGTCGGCGCGCTTTGACACAATACCTTCCAGTCCCATCTTGCAGGCGTGATGGAGAAGAGTTGTTCCCGGTTCGGTCAAGGACTCGCTGAGTCGTACCGTCTCGCGGCCGCTGCGACCGTTCACTAACGCGGCAAGCGCCTCTTTGCGTGTGACGAGCGGCAACGGCTTCAAGTCGGCGCCGTCGAGATGCAGGAGATCGAACGCATAGAAGGCCATGCGGTCATGCCGGCTTGCCTTGAGATCCTGTTGTAGCAACGAGAAGCTGGATCGGCCGTCGGGCCCTTCGGCAACCAATTCGCCGTCGATTAGTGCTGTACTGGCCGGCAACTTTGCGATCGCTGCGGCGATGGTCGGAAAGTTTTTTGTCCAATTGAGGCCCTTGCGCGTAAGCAATTTTACCTTGCCGCGGTCGAGACGGGCCTGGATGCGGTAACCGTCGAATTTGATTTCATGCACCCAGTTATTGCTGTCGGGCGCCTTGTCGGCAAGCGTTGCCAGGCACGGCGCGACAAAAGCGGGGAGCGCGGTCTTCGGGGCGGACTGTAGATCGATGTTGTTGCGCTTTGTAGACCTGCGGATCGGGCGCACGGCGGCTGCACGTACGCGCGTGCGTGAAGATTTCGTTGCTTTCACCGATCGCGTGCGATTGCTGCGCCATTCCTTTTTTGGTCCCTTGGCAATCTCGTCCATGGAGCGCCCGGTTGTGACTGAATGGGGCTCCGCCTCAAGGATGTCATCCTCTTTTGCCGAGCGCTCGGCCGCGTCGTGCTGCTTGATCAGAAGCCAGTTGTCCCGCTTTTCGCCGCGCCGCCGGTGCATGCGGACCAAATGCCAACCGCCGCTGAGCTTTTCGCCATCCAGCCGAAATGCCAGATGGCCCTTGGCCAAACCCTTGTGTGCGTCATTTTCCGGTTCCCAGCGTCCACGGTCCCAGATCATGACCGTGCCACCACCGTATTCGCCTTGCGGGATCGTGCCTTCGAATTTGTTGTAGGCAATCGGATGGTCTTCGACCTGAACGGCCAGCCGCTTTTCACCGGGAACGAGGCTCGGGCCACGCGTCACCGCCCAGCTCTTCATGACGCCGTCGAGTTCGAGCCGAAGATCGTAGTGGAGGCGCCGTGCGGCGTGCTTTTGAATGACAAAAGCATGGCCGCGCTTGCGTGCCACCTTGCCTTTTGGTTCGGCCGTGACGCCGAAACGGCGCTTTGCCCGATAAGTGTTTAGTCCGGATTTTTTTCGACCGCGCATGATCCTGGTTATCCCCGTTCCGGATCACGCACTAACTCGCTCGACGAACCTTCCGCCGTGGCGCCGATCGCTTGCTCCGCGCACCATTTCGGCGTGTCGCCCCCGGTCGGTAGCGTTCGCCTTGCGCGCTGCGGCGCAGCGCATCCATCAAATTGATCACGTTGCTAGGTTGGGGCTCGGACACCACAGGCGGCGCCTTGCCGGCGCGTTTGGCCTTGATCAGATCCTGCAATGCGCTCTCATATCGATCCTCGAACTTACCTGGGTTAAAATGCCCTTTCTTTGTCTCGAGGATATGGACTGCGAGCTTGAGCATGTCCGCCGGCACTTTGATGTTCTCGATATCGTCGAAGTAGTCTTTCTCGTTGCGTACTTCATTTTTATAGCGCAGGGCCGTCGCCAATAATCCTTTGCCGCGCGGCTGCAGCAGCAGCAAATGTTCGCGCCGGTAGATCACGACACGGGCGAGGCCTGCCAGCTCTTCCTTACGCATGGCCTCGCGGATGACCGCAAATGCCTCCTGCGCGATCTCGTCCTGCGGAACGAGATAAAAGGACTCGTCAAGAAATATGCGGTCCACATCTGCCATCGGGACAAATTCTTCGATTTCGATGGTATGCGTGCTTTCCAGGGCAACGTTGTCGAGCTCATCTTCCTCGACCAGTACGTATTGGCCCTTTTCGAATTGGTAGCCCTTCACGCGGTCTTCTGGCTCTACCGGTTCACCGGTGTCGACATCCACGACCTCGTTCCGAATACGGTTTCCTGTATTCCGGTTGATGATGTTGAAACGAATTCGTTGGCTCGTTGTGGTTGCCGGATAAAGCGCAACCGCGCATGACACCAAGGACAGTTTTAGGAACCCCTTCCAATTCGGACGCGGTGCCATGGAGGCTACTCCTTTTACAAAGCTACTCCGTGAACAATTCTATCATCGAACCGGTTCCGTGGGTCGGTAGCATTGGCCGCGACAAATTGCTGAAATTTCAATGATTTCAATATGCGCAATCGCGAGCGACTTGGTGGCCGGAACTATTGCGCGAAGCTGACGTTGCTTTCGCAAATGGCACTTTTGCCATCAACTGAGGAAAGGGACCGCCATGTTGGGTTGGGCAGTTACGTTTCTTGTCATCGCACTGATCGCGGCCTTGCTTGGCTTTGGCATGATCGCCGGTGTCGCAATTGAAGCCGCGAAGATTGTGTTCTTCGTCGCGATCCTTCTGTTTGCAATCTCGGCCATTGCCGGCCTGGTGCGCGGCCGGCCGACAGTACCCTAGCTCCGTCGCACGAGTGAAAAAACCCCGCGCGGCTTCTGTCGCGCGGGGTTTGTTTATGAAAGGTCCATCCGGTAGCAGCCGGCGGCACGATGAGGTCGCCGTTATTCTCCGCCGCTCGCGAGGACAGCACGCGTGGTCTCGTCGGGACCGAAATCCTCGGCGCTATTAACATTGAGTAATTCGGCCAAGCGGGTTCGAGCGCGGTTGACGCGCGATTTGATGGTGCCGACTGCGCAGCCGCAGATGCCCGCCGCTTCCTCATAGGAAAATCCCGATGCACCGACGAGGATCAATGCTTCACGTTGATCGGATGGGAGTTGCGCCAGAGCTTCACGGAACTCACGAAATTCTACGTGCCCATATTGTTCAGGCTGCGATTTCAGGGATTCCGCGTGATGGCCGTCGCTGTCTTCGACCTCGCGCCGGCGTTTGCGATATTCCGAGCGGAAATGGTTGCGCAGGATGGTGAACAGCCATGCCGACATGTTGGTGCCGGGTTGGAAGGAGTTGATATTGGCGAGCGCACGCAGGAGTGTCTCCTGCACCAGGTCGTCCGCGCGATCGACGTTTCCACACAGGGAAATCGCAAATGCGCGGAGGCTTGGCACCGCTGCGAGAACGGCTTTGCGGACCGACTCGTCCATCGGCATCACTGCCTATCCTTTTTTTCATCACCTTCGAGGCGATTGATCAGTTCGTTGAACCGGTCAGGGACGCCCTGGTTGACGACGTCGTCGTACATGGCGCGTAACTGCTGGCCGAGACGAGCTTGTACGTCCCGGCCCAATTTGGCCGGTTTCGCGCTGGGCTTCTTGTTACGAGCTGCCGCGGTTTCCATTGGATTTTGCTGTCCCACGGGCTTTCTTTCGTTCATTGTTCAACCCCAACTTCCGAGGCCCTGGGTTGGGCACCGGTTGCCCCCTTGGTTTCAGTCAAAACCCTTGACCGGGCAGATGGTTCCTCTCGAACGGAACTTTTTTACGGCACTGGCGTTGGCGCGCTACAGGCTGATAGGCGTGTGGGGGGCATAACCCCGATCGGCCACCAGACGACTTGATTCGGGAGGGATTTTTGCCGACATCTCAAGCAGTTGCGCAGCATTTGCCTTATCTCCGCCGCTACGCGCGGGCCCTTTCAGGTAGCCAGGCTTCCGGCGACGCCTACGTGGCGGCGACGCTTGAGGCCCTGGTTCAGGACCCGAAAGTGCTCGACACCGACGTTTCCACCCGGATCGCCCTCTATCGGCTATTCACAAAAATATGGAATTCGGTAGGGATCAACGGAAAGCCAACAACAGCGGCCGCGAGCCAGCCGGTTGAGCGCCATCTTGCGCAAATTCCACCAATGCCGCGGCAGGCATTTTTGCTCGTCGCCCTCGAGGGCCTGTCGGAGGATGATGCGGCAAAGGTACTCGATATCGATGCGCCTACGCTGCGCGATCTGGTTGAAGATTCCGGACGCGAGCTTGCGGCAGAGATTGCGACTGATGTGCTGATCATCGAAGACGAGACCTTCATTGCCCTCGATCTGGAAGGACTCGTCGAAAGTCTCGGCCATCGCGTCCTTGGTGTCGCGCGTACCCATGCCGAGGCTGTGGCGCTTGCCAAGGCGAAGCGGCCGGGAATTATCCTGGCTGATATCCAGCTTGCCGACGGGAGCTCTGGCCTCGATGCGGTGAATGAAATGCTGCGCACGTTCGAGGTGCCGGTCATCTTCATCACGGCGTATCCCGAGCGCTTCCTGACCGGCGAGCGGCCGGAACCCGCCTTCCTCATCGCCAAGCCGTTTCAGCCCTCGACAGTGTCGGCTGTGCTGAGCCAGGCCTTGTTCTTCGAGCGGAATGCCAAACGACGGGAGCGTCGGGCGAGCTAGCTAGCCCGCGTGTTTCTATCTCCAACGGCCGTGCGTTACGGTTTTCGAACAATGACTGGTTGCAATTCGCTCTGGCCACCGGTGGTCAGTGTGGGGTGGCATTGGCTCACTGGCTATTTTACAAGCGCGTGGGCGGTTCCCTCGTATCAACGGGCATGGAGACGCAACAGTTTGCACATAGCGGCGTTGAGTCCGTTTGCAGCCGAGCAAGTTCGCAACAAAGAACAAACGTCTTCAGCTTAAGAACAGAAAGTATCAATATAGGCTCATTCGTTGACAGGTCGGATCATGAACGTATTCATAGGAGCCCTCAATTCAAATGCCACCGAGTTCGGTGCCTGCTCGTAATGGAGACAAGCGCTGGAATTTAACGAAACGACCGCAGTGGTACGCAATATGTCTACGGCGCAAAATCCAGAGTTGGCCAGGCTTCAGGCGGAACAGCGGCAGCTGCAGGATCAGGTTAGCGCGCAAGCCTGGGAGTTAAGTCAACTACGAGTTCGTTTCGCTCGCTACGAGACAGCGCTCCGTGGTTCCAAAGTGACCGTCTACACACAGGACCGTGATCTTCGGTACACGTCGCTTAGCAATTCCATGCACGGTCGTTCGGTTGAGGACGTGCTTGGCCGCACCGATGTCGAAGTACTTCCGTCGGATGGCGCTGCTGCCATGATCGCCGTTAAACGCGAAGTACTCGACAACGGCGAAGCCAAGCGCGTGGAAATTCCAGTTGAAGAGGCTACTGGCGTACGCTGGCATGATCTCCACATAGAGCCTCTGCGCAATGATTCCGGTGATGTTATTGGCTTGACCTGTGCGTCGGTCGACGTGACCGAGCGCAAAGAGGGCGAGGCGCATCTACGGCTATTGTTGCGTGAACTAACGCATCGCTCCAAAAACCTGCTGGCAGTCATTCAAGCAATGGCACGCCAGACAGCGCGCCATACCGGCTCGGTCGATGCGTTCCTCACGCAATTTGGCGCGCGGCTGCAAGCGCTGGCCGCATCGCACGATCTTCTCGTGCGGGAGAGTTGGTATGGCGCATCACTGAGCGAACTCGTCCGCTCACAGCTTGGCGCGTATCTCGACGGCTCAAGCCAGGTTTCGATGGAAGGGCCGGCTATCGCAATCAAGCCCGAAGCGGCCCAGAATCTCGGTCTTGCTCTGCATGAACTGGCCGTTAATGCGGGAAAGTTCGGTGCCCTATCGGTCCCTGGTGGCCGTGTATCCATCACCTGGAGCCGAAGCGAGAATCCAGAGGGCGGCGCAATTGAATTTGATTGGCGCGAGCAACTCGGACCCAAGGTGAAGATCAGGCGGAAGAAGGGCTTCGGGAGCATGGTTATCGAGCGCAACCTGGCACGTGCACTCGATGCCAAAGTGGATCTGGAGTTTGATCCAAACGGACTGCGCTGTCACATTGTCATCCCTGCCAGCCAGATACTGGCAGGCCGTTAACGCGGGGAACATTAGTCGCTGTCCGCCGTTTCCTGTCACGCTCATCGACGCGCTTGCGAACCTGGCGTGTTTTCTGGGCGAGGGAGAGCGGCGGTGCGCAGTGTTGTTTCATATATTTTTGCGGCTGCATTGGTTGTGCTGGTGATGGACATCATCGCGCCGCCGGCCGGTTTCGGCCTCGCGGTCGGTGCGCGGCCATCCGTTGACAGAAACGCCCGGTCGCAAATTGTCGATCGCACCCACAAAGGCGACAGATTGCATTTGCCGGTCGCGAACGAGCGGCGGAACACACCACCCGGCAAACCGGCGATGCTGGTCGGCTGCGAACCCGTGTTCAGTGCGCTCTCATCAGGCGCACGCGCGAATTATGCCGGCCGCTGCGTTGCCTGACGGCCCTAATTTGAACGCGTTATCGGCGATTTTTCGGGCAGAAGGAACTTGTTGTTTCAGCCGACGTTGTTAGGCGTCATTCAATTGAAAGAGGAGCTTCACATGCATAGGCCATTGAGTGCCTTCGCCGCCCTCGTGGTCGTCGCGGCGATGGCATTGCCTGTTCCGGCGATGGCGCAGCGCGAGCGCACAAAAGTCGGTACGCTGACCTGCGATATCTCCGGCGGTATCGGGCTGATCATCACGTCGCACAAGGATGTGACCTGCATGTTCACGCCCGCCCAGCCGGGACCGCGCGAGGTCTACGTCGGCGGGATCAATAAATTCGGCCTCGATCTGGGCGCGACCGCTGGCGGCGAGATGGTGTGGTCTGTCTATGCGCCGACGACCCGGCGCTTTGGTGCTCTTGCCGGCAACTATGGCGGGGCGAGTGCCGAGGCGACCGTCGGCGCCGGTCTCGGTGCGAACGTACTGGTCGGTGGCTCGGATCGGACCGTCGCCCTCCAGCCGCTTTCGGTGCAAGGGCAGGCCGGCCTGAACGTGGCGGCCGGAGTTGCCGAGCTGACGCTGCGCCCAGCGCGCTAAAGACGGCCGCATTGTCGATAGCAAAATGCGTACGGCCGCCCCGCAGGGGCGGCCGTTTCGGCACTTGTTGCTAGCCGAAGGTGAAGGCGTCGTGGTAGGCGCCTTGCACCTGTCCGCCTGGCACAGGACCACCGCCGGGCACGTGCACCATGTTGCCGATCACGGCACATGTTGCGCCGTGGAGGCCGTGGCGTGGAATGGCCATCGGCGTGAGTTGCTCCCACGTATCGGTCGTCGGATCGTAGGCCTCGTTGGTGCCGAACACCTTGCCGGTGGCTTCACCGCCGAACACCACGATCTTGCCATTGATGTAGACGCACGAGGGGCCGCTGCGCGCGGTCGGCAGGGGCGCGCGGAACGACCAAGTGTCGGCCTTGGGATCGTAGACGGCGTTCAGGCTGGTGTTGAAATCGTAGGAATCCATACGGCCGGCGATGGCGTGAATTTTCCCATCGACGACGGCGACGCCCATATGGTCGCGCTGTCCTACGAAAGGTTGCGTGCCGGTCGAGCCGCGCATGCTCGCGCGGTCGGAATATTTATCGGTCGCGGGATCATAGACCTCATGCCATTCGACCGAGCGTACGTCGCGGCCGCCGAGCAGGTGAATCTTGCCGTCGAGCACGATCGCCGACACAGCGCCGCGCGGCCGCGAGATCGGTGCGATAGAGGCCCATTGGTCGGTTGCCGTGTCGTAGACAAAACATTTGGAATGCGGGCAGCGGTTCTGTTCGACAAAGCCGCCGAATGTGTAGATTTTAGTGCCGATGGACGTGCCCGCAACGTGGTTGCACGGGTGCGGGAACGGTGCCTTCAGTGACCAGGTGCCGCCTTTCGGGTCGAACACCTGGTGAAACGGCTGATCGACGCGATGCTTGGCATAGCCGGCGATCGAGTGGATTTTGCCTTGGCATTCGATCACGGCGTGCTCGCCGGTCGGGATCGGCATGCGCGGCTGCGGCACCCATTTTCCGGGATTGGCGGCCATCGGCGCGACGCTGGTCATATAGCGTTGCTTCTCGACCGTCTTGGGAATGTCGGTGACGGTCTTGTCGTTCAGACCGAGAAAGAGCGGAAGTTCTTCTGCCATGATGGACCTCAACCTACATAAGTGGGGACTGCGTCCCGCAATAATTGTTTAGTGAGTTCGACGCCCTCGCGTGCGACGTCATAGGGCGAGCGCGCCCATTGCTCGGGGTTGGGCGCTTCGTAGCTGAGATACCCGGTATAGCCCTTTTCGGCCAATAGCCCGAGCATCTCGCGCCATTTGACGACGCCCTTGCCGGGCGGCAGTCGGTCGGTCGGCCGCCGCACGCCAGTCACCGGATTGGGCGACAGATCACTGTATTGAAAGCAGAAGATCTGGTCGGCCGGGATCGGCTCGAACCCGCGCCCGCCGAACCCGCTGCGCGTGAAATGGTAGGCATCGACCAGGTAACCGCAGTTTTTCTTGTCGGCACCGGTGATAAGCTCAGTCAGCACGGGCAGGCTGTTCAGAACGTCGTGCTGCGAATTGTATTCTATAGCGAGCTTGAGCTTGTACTCGGCAGCGATGTCTCCGGCGTCTTTGAGATATTTGATTGCATCCTTGATCGGCCCCTGCACCTGGCCAGGCGCGCTCATCAGCATGTTGCAGCCAAGCGCCACCGCGTTCTCGCAGGATTCGCGGAACACTTTGAACAGCCGCTTGCTTTCCTCGCCGGTGGCAAACAGCCAGCCGTATTCGACGCCGAGAACGCCGCAGGGGATGCCGCTTTTTTTGATCAGATCCAAAACCTGCGCATTGCTCATGCCGGCATCGAAGCAGCGCTTGAAATCCGTGCGGCGTAACTCGACCGCGTCATAGCCCGCCTGTTTGGCGGCATCGAGCGCCGTTTCAAGCGGCGTGGTGTCGATCGTCCACATATGCAGGGCAAGGCGCCCGAACTTTTCAGCCATGATTACTCAATGTCCTTCGTATTGCAGGATGTAGAGGCCCGCATTGGTGTCGGTGAGATACATCAGTCCGTCTTTGTCGACAAAGACGTCGCAAGACTGGATGACCTTGGCCGGGTTCGGCCGCTGATCGACAATTTTCTCCGGCGCAGGCGGCACGAAATAGCCGACCTGCTTCGGCTGGAAGGCGTCCCGTACATCATAAATGCGCAAGCCCGCATTGTGGTAGGTGGCAAAGACGAGGTCTTCGGTTTGCATCGCGCCCGGCCGGTTTTCATGCAGATTGTGCGGCCCGAATTTCGCGCCCTTGGCGCAGAAATTCTCCTCCTCCGGCGTCGGCAACGTGGCGATCGACACCGGGTTTGACGGCTCGCGCACGTCGATGACCCAGGTATATGCCAGGCCATTGGCGCAGTTCGCCGAAGTCGCCTCGTCGGCGAGCACCAGCAACTTGCGGTTCGGCAGCGGCAGTGGCGTATGCGCACCACCGCCGAAGGGCGGGGCGTAATTGCGATGGCTCAGCAGCTTCGGGTTCGCCGGATCGCTCAGATCATGGATCGTATAGCCGCCATCGCGCCACGCCGCATAGCCGATGTTTCCTGAGCTGATCAGATGATGCAGGGCCGTTCGTTTGCCGAATGATGCGGGCGGGGTTTCGCCGCCGGCACGGTTCATGCCGGGCAGCCACCAGCGTCCGGCCAGCACCGGCTTCTCCGGATTTGACACATCGACCACCGCCAGGACGTGGTCGATGAATCCCTCGAAATGCACGGACACATAGGCAAAGCGGCCACCGACCCACCAGATGCGATGGGCGCCGAGGCCGGCGGTGTTCAAAAATCCGATCTCGCGCGGTTTGGCCGGCTGCGATACATCGAACGCGCGGATGCCGGCGCCGAACGGTTGTTCGGTCTGGACGGAATCCGCGAGCGATTTTCCGTAGTAGTCGGCCTGGCTCGCATATTGCTGCATGGCCCAGATATTCGGACCGTTGACGGCGAGAAGGATGTCGCCGTGGACTTGCAGATGGTGTGACCGGGTATTTTTTGGGGCGGCAACGAATGCCACTGTTTTGGGGTTGCGCGGGTCTCGCACGTCGACGACCGAATAGCCGTCGCTGAACATGTGCCCGATAAATGCGTGGCCCTTATGCAGGATGACCTGCACGCCGTCGGGCCTTCCACCCTGATCGCAGCGCGAGATGAAGCGGACGTTCCTGGCCGACGCTGCGGAACTCATCTTCTGACTCGTCATCAATTTGAAGCGGCGAGGCCCGGCCGGCGTGATGCCGAACCGGGCCCCGTACTAGCTGATCTCCGTGACCGCTAACCGGTCGGGGGAGCGACCTCGTCAAGACCCTTTTGCCTCGCCTCAGGACCCATTTGGGTCACCGAGAACGCGGCAATCAGCAGGACGACGGCCAGGCACGCGAAGACTGTCGTGAGGCCATAGCCGTTCTGGATCCAGAGGATCGTCGGCACGATGAAGGCGGTAGCGAGTCGCCCTACGCCGGCTGCCCAGCCAAAGCCCGATGCGCGCGCGTTGGTGGGGAACACCTCCGACGCGAAGATCTGCATCGAGTTTCCGGCGACCTGGATGAAGAAGATCATCACAAACCCGGCGACCAGAAGTTGGGTGTCGGTTGCCGCGTTCGCAAACACGATCGCCATCAAGCCTGCCGCGATGAAGGCGCAGACAGAAGTGATCTTCCGTCCGAACTTGTCGAGCGCATACATCATGAACAAGCTCGCGCAGGGCACGGCCAACGTCATGCCGAAGGTATAAGTGAGCGACTTCGTAATCGTGAAGCCTTTCGCGGTCATGATATTGGGCAGCCAGGTACCAAGGCCGATCGCGACCCCGAAGAACGCCGAGAAGCAGATCATCCCGGCGATCACGCGCTTCGGGAACATCTTGAACACGATTCCAAACGGATCGGACTTGCTGTCGCTGGCCGCGCTGGTCGCAAGTTGCTCTTTTGGACCCGCAATGCCCAGGCGGGCGAGCACATCAAGGGCTTCCTTGCCACGACCATGCGTCGCCAGATAGCGAGGCGACTCCGGCAGCGCAAAGCGGAACACCCAGACGATGAGCGCACCGATGCCAATCACGATCCAGACGCCACGCCAGCCGATTGAATCACGGAAGAAGAGCGTGAACAGCGAGGCAATAGGCCACACGCATGCGCCGCCAATGAAGTGCACAATTGCAAGAATGCGGCCGCGGATCGCTTTCGGCGAATATTCGCCGGCATAAGCGAAGGCAAGTGGCTGCTCGCCGCCGAGGCCAAGGCCCGCAACGAAGCGGCAAACCATCAGCCAGAACACGGATGGCGAGAGCGCGCCAAGAATTGTGAAAACGCCGAACAGCAATAGATTGAATTGGTAGACCGTTTTGCGTCCCCAGCGGTCGCTGAACTCGCCTTGGCCAGCCGCGCCGATGAACATTCCGAACACGGTCGCGCTGCCAACCAGGCCCGCCTCGGCACCGGTGGCGAATTTGGATTGAATCATGTCGGGGATCAGTGACCCGAGCACAATCAGGTCAATGACGTCGAAGAAGTAACCAGCGGCGATCAGTGCGACCACCTTGACGTGGAGCGGCGAAATTTTCGCGTCGTCCAGTGCGTTGCCGACGAATCCCTCTATGGTTTGAGCCACGGCTATTGCCTCCCTGATTTCCGTTTCTAATTAAGTACCCTGCAGCCGCCATCAGGATGAGCCACAAATTGATTATTGGCCAGTCCAATTGCGCGCGACGCGGCCAACCCATTCTTGGATAGGCCTTTTCAATTTCGATAAGTGAAAACAGGATGATTGGCTGGGGGACTAGGATTCGAACCTAGATAGCCAGAGTCAGAGTTTGGAGTCCTACCGTTGGACGATCCCCCAACAGGATCGCGGCCTTAGAGGCTCGCCGCCATTGTCGGAGGCCCCTGACATGCGGCAATTCGGCTGATTTGACAAGTCCATAAGCCCCGCCGGCGTCGATTACGCCGCCTGCCGAGGGCGCGTTGCGACCGTCACGATGGCGATCAGGCTCAATGCAGCCACCACCAGGAACACCATGCGCGGGCTGTTGTGGTCCATGATAGCGCCGAAAATCAGCGGGGAAATGATACCGCCAATATTGAAGCCCGTGGTCACGAAACCGAACACTTTGCCGAATGAACCGGGCGGCGTGACCTCGCGCACAATCATGTCGCGGGATGGCATGATGATCCCGGAGAAGAAGCCGCTGAGTGACATAACTGCGACCAGCGCGAGCGCTCCGAAATCGATTTGGGCGATCAGTGCGGTAAACACCGCCATGGCTGTCAGCCCGATCGCCGCGACACTGCCATGGCGGGTCGTCCGGCTGACAAGCACGCCGCCGACCAGCACGCCGATCGCCGACCACAGAAGATTGCCGGACAGCGCGGTGTTCGCAATGGTTGCCGGTGTTCCATAGAGGGCGCCGAGTGCAACGACGGAGTAATTGTAAATGCCACTACTGATCATCGCGAGCAGCACGAAAAAAATAAGATTGAGCAGGATCGGTGCAGACAACAGCAGCTGCCAACTTGCCGTGGTTTTGTCGGATCCGGCGCGTGTCGGCGCGGGCGTTGCCGCAGCGGCGCCTTGATCGCGGATCGCGAGAAGGATCGCCGCGACAGTGAAGCCCAGCAAGCCTGCTCCGATGAATGCACCGCGCCAGCCCCAAATGCTTTGCATCATGAGCAACGTCACTGGCGCAACCGCCGAACCGAGCATGCCGGCAAATGTGTGAATTGAAAAGGCCTGACCAATCCGGTCCGACGGAACATGTTGCGACAGCAGCGCATAGTCGGCCGGGTGGTAGACGGTGTTGCCGATGCCGGCGAGCGCGAACATCGCGACCAGCACCCAGAATGAATCGACGAGGCCGGTAATCACAAAGGCGCTTGCCCCGACCGCGAGGCCGGCGACCAGCAGCACACGCGCACCCAACCGATCGACGAGAAATCCGGCGGGCGTCTGCAATGCTGCTGTCACGATATTAAACGCTGCAAAGGCAAGTCCGATTTCCGTGTAGCTGACGCCATACTCCGCCCGCACCAGGGGCAATAGCGGCGCAAGCAGGATTATGTAGTAGTGCGAAACGAAATGCGCCGCGCTGACGGCACCGACCACGCGAACGTAGGGCGTGCGGCTCGTGCTCAGGATGTCAGCCGCTTGGCTCATGGCGCAGATGCTCCGGCAAAGGGGCGGACTATCGCCCAGTGGGCCGATTCAATCCAATGCGTTTCCAGTGGGTTTCCCATGCCCATGAGGTATATGGGCACGGTCTTAAAAGCGCATGAAAAATCCGACAAGCACACATCTGTGTATTGAAGCTGCCATCCGCGGTGTTAGCCTTTCATCGGTCATCAGACCGGGAACTGATGGGCTCCTGGTCATGCAGGGACGAGCGAGGGCTCCATGATTGCACTTACCGTGAACGGAAAGGCGTATTCGCTGGATATCGAGCCGGAAACGCCGCTTCTCTGGGTCATCCGCGATGAGCTCGGAATGACCGGCACAAAATTCGGCTGCGGCATCGCACAATGCGGCGCATGCACCGTACACGTGGACGGAGAGGCCGTCCGCTCATGCGGTGTCCAGGTCGGTGATGTCGTCGATAAGAAAATCACCACCATCGAAGGCCTGTCGCCCGACAGCAGGCATCCCGTGCAACAAGCCTGGCTTGCAGAGGATGTCCCGCAATGCGGCTACTGCCAATCCGGTCAGATCATGGCGGCGGTGGCATTTCTGAAGGAGCACCCGCAACCGACCGACGCTGATATCGATGCCAACCTTACCAATATCTGCCGCTGCGGAACTTATGTCCGCATCCGTAGTGCAATTCATCGCGCCGCCGCGTTGATGAAGACCTGAGCGGGGAGGGCATCATGAATAAAATCGTGCAGACATCGGTTACTCGGCGCCAGTTCATTGTCGCGTCGGCCTCGGCCGCCGGCGGCTTGATGATCAGCGTCTCATTCGCAAGCTCGGCGGATGCATCCGGCGCCCTAGCGCAAGCGTGGGGCGCGGACAGTGCGTCCAACGAAATCAACGCATTTCTTGCCATCGATCCCGACGGCACCATTCTTATTCGCTCTCCGCATCAAGAGATGGGGCAGGGCGCGATTACCGCGCTGCCGATGATTGTTGCCGAAGAGCTCGAATGCGACTGGTCGAAAGTGAAAGTCGAACACGCTTCGCCGGCCAGAAACCTGAAGGAAAAGGACGTCTATGGCTCGATGACCACGGTCGGCAGCCGTGGCGTAAGGACCTCGTGGCAAATGCTGTTGCAGGCAGGCGCGAGTGCGCGTGTCCGGTTGATTGCAGCCGCGGCCCAGCGCTGGAACGTGCCGGAGAGCGAATGCGAGGCGGCGAACAGCAAGGTTACGCACAAGCCGTCCGGACGCAGCTTCGACTATGGGGCGATCGCGGCGGATGCCGCCAAGATCAAGCTCGAAAAAGAGCCGGCAATCCGGACGCCGGATCAGTTCAAATTCATCGGCAAGTCTGTCGCCCGCCTGGACACGCCGATGAAGATCAACGGCTCCGCCAAATTCGCGATCGATACTCGGCTTCCCGACATGGTCTATGCGGCCATTGCTTCCTGCCCGGTGTTTGGCGGCAAGCTCAAGAGTGTCGACGAAACGCCGGTCAAAGGTCGGCGTGGCGTGCAGCAGGTGGTCAAGCTCGACAATGCCGTTGCAGTCATCGCCGATCGCTTTTGGCGCGCCAAGGAAGCGCTTGCGCTGCTGAAGCCGGAATGGGATGCGGGCGAAGCCGGCAAAACCGACAGCGCGCAATTTGCCAAGCTTTATCGCGACGCGCTCGACGGACCGATGGTGACCGCGCGAAATGACGGCAATGTTGACGATGCTTTCGCGCAGGGTGGAAAGATCGTGGAGGCAATCTACGAAGCCCCGCATCTCGCCCACGCCACAATGGAGCCACTGAACGCCACGGTGCATCTACAGGCGGACAAGCTTGATGTCTGGCTCGGCTCGCAGACGCCGATGGGCACGATACGTCAGGCCGCGGCTGCTTCCGGCCTCAAGCCCGAACAGATCGCAGTCCACAACTGCTTCCTCGGCGGGGGCTTTGGGCGCCGGTCGATCAACGACGAAATGCGTCAGGCGATCCTTGTCGCCAAGCAGGTCGGCAAGCCGGTGAAGCTGGTGTGGACGCGCGAAGAAGACATGACGCACGACCGCTACCGGCCGCAGGCCGCAATAAGGATGAAGGCCGCGCTTGGGCCGGACGGCATGCCGACGGCGTTCGATGCAAAAATCGCAGTCGGGTCGATTCTGCGATCCACCGGTATCAACAAGGTTGAAAACGGTATCGAGGCGCAGGCCGTGGAAGGTTTTGCGAACACATCCTACAAGATCCCAAACCTGCGCGTCGGCTGCATGCTCAAGAACACACATGTGCCGGTCATGTTCTGGCGCTCGGTGGGCTCCTCGCAGAACGCCTTCTTCATGGAAGGCTACGTCGACGAATTGGCACACGCGGCCGGACAAGATGCATACAAGTTTCGGCGCGCGCTGCTGGCGCATCGCCCGGACTTCATTGGCGTGCTCGATAAAATCGCCGAGAAGAGCGATTGGGGAAAACCGCTCCCGGCAGGACGTGGCCGCGGCATCGCGATTTTCGAATGCTATGACACCATTATCGGCCAGGTCGCCGAAGTCACCGTCAGCCAGAAGGGGCAGGTGCGCGTCGACCGCGTCGTCGCGGGCGTCGATTGCGGTCATGTGGTCAATCCCGGCATCGTGGAGGCGCAAATCCAGGGCGGCGTGATCTACGGGCTGTCAGCCGCGCTGTACGGTGAAATAACGATCAAGGACGGCCAGGTTGAGCAGAGCAACTTCGACAGCTACGAGGTCGTACGCCTCGCCGATACGCCGAAGATCGAGGTCTACCTGGCGCTCTCCGGCGGCAAGAAATGGGGGGGCATCGGCGAGCCTGGAACGGCCGCGACCGCGCCCGCAATCGCCAACGCGGTCTTCGCGGCCACCGGCACCCGCGTGCGCTCTATGCCTCTGAAAAACGCCAAGCTCGCCGGCCCTGTCTGACCGCAGCCAGCAAATATCAAACGGGGCCATCGGAAACGGTGGCCCCGCCGCATTTTCAGGATGCTTGTTTGGCCTTGGCGTCGCGGATGGCGTGCCAGATACGCGCGGGCGTCATCGGCATTTCCAGATGACGAATTCCGTAATCCGACAATGCATCGATGACTGCGTTGGCGACGGACGGCAAACCGCCGGATGTGCCGGCTTCGCCGCAACCTTTGGCGCCGAGGGGATTGCTCTTGGTCGGCACGGGATGGCTGGCGACATTGATCATCGGCGCGTCATGGGCGCGTGGCATGGCGTAGTCCATGAACGATCCCGTCACCAGCTGGCCGTCGGCATCGTAGACGGCCTGTTCCAGCAGCACTTGTCCGAGGCCCTGCACCACACCGCCCTGGATCTGGCCCTCGACCAGGAGCGGGTTGACGATGGTGCCGAGATCATTGACCGCGGAATAGCGCACGACCTGCGTCGCGCCGGTTTCCGGATCCACTTCCACCTCGGCGATGTGACAACCATTGGGGAAAGCGGAGGGGACGGGGTTCGTCACGATATGATCGACGTCGAGTGAAGTTGGAACGCCCTCCGGCAGCTTGAGGCTACCGCGCAAGCGCGCAGCCAGTTCCAGAAGGCCGATCGAACGGTCGGTTCCGGCAATGACAAAGCGGCCCGCCTTATATTCGATGTCGCTCGCGGAGGCCTCCAAAACGTGTGAGGCGATCTGCTTGCCACGCTCGATCACGATCTTGGACGATTCAGAGAGCGCGGCGCCGACAAACATCACTGAGCGTGAGCCACCGCTGCCGCCGCCGAAGCTCATGCGGTCGCTGTCGCCCTCGATCATGCGAATGCAATCGAATGGAATGCCGAGCTGGTCGCTCAGGATTTGCGCATAGGTCGTTGCGTGCCCCATGCCGAAATCCAGCGTTCCGGTGATAATGGTCACCGTACCGTCCGCTTCGAAATGGATTGCGCCCAATTCCTTGCCGGGGGCGGCGGTCACTTCGAGGTAGCACCCAATGCCAAAACCGCGCAGCAGACCGCGCTTCTTGCTTTCGCGCTTGCGCTTTTTGAAGCCGGCATAGTCGGCTGCTTCCAGCGCCTGCTTGAGGACGCCGAGAAAATCGCCGCAGTCGTAGGTCATGTCCGAGGCTGCCTTGAACGGCAGATCGCTCTTGCGGATCATGTTGCGCTTGCGCAGCTCGATGCGATCGATGCCCATCTCGGCAGCAGCAAGGTCGAGCACGCGTTCGACGTAGTAATTGCCTTCAGGCCGGCCGGCACCTCGATAGGCAGATACGAACGTCGTGTTGGTGAACACGCACTTTGTCGCCACTTCCATCACCGGTGTGCGGTAAATGCTCGCGAGGTTCTTGACCTGGTTGCCCGTCGGCAACAACGGGCCGAATTGCGCAAGATAGCCGCCCATGTCGCCATAGCCGGTTTGGCGCAGCGCGAGGATGCGGGCATCCTCGTCGAAGGCCATCTCGATCACCATGTCCTGCGCGCGGCCATGATGATCCGACACGAAGCTGCCGGAACGCTCGTCGGTCCATTTCACCGGCCGTCCCAGCTGACGCGCGCCGTGCAGGATACAGATGTACTCAGGATAGACAGCTGCCTTCATCCCGAATGAGCCGCCGACCTGACCGGTGAGCACGCGCACTTTGTCGGCAGGCGCACCCAGCACCTCCATCAGCGTGGTCTTCATGCCGTGTACGCCCTGGCTCGACGAATAGAGCGTCCACTTGCTGCTCGTCGCTATCGTATTCCCCGATGGCCGAGCGCGGCTCCATGGCATTGACCACCATGCGCTGATTGGATGTCTCGAGACGGGTAACGTGTTTTGCCTTGGCAAAGGCCTCGGCGACTTTGGCCGCGTCGCCAAAGTGATAGTCGAGCGCGATGTTGTTCGGCACGGCATCGAACACCAGCGGCGCGCCGGGCTTCACCGCGTCCGCCGGCTTGAGCACAACGGGCAGCGGCTCGATATCGAGCGCCACCGCTTCGGCTGCGTCTTTCGCCTGTGCGACCGTTTCCGCAACGACGCAGGCGACGGGATCTCCGACGAAACGGACTTTGTCTGCCGCTAGCGCAGGCCGCGGCGTGTAGCGGATCGGTGAGCCATCCCGGTTCTTCAGCGGCAGTCCGCACTTGAGCGGGCCATAAGCTGTCAGATCGCTGGCTGTATAAACTGCGAGCACGCCGGGCATGGCTTTAGCAGCGGCAGTATCGATGGACCGGATAATCCCGTGGGCCTCGCGGCTGCGCACCATCACCGCATAGGCCTGGCCGGGCGCGGCTGACGTCGTCGGTATATGAACCCTCGCCACGCACCAGCTTGGGGTCTTCGCTGCGACGGACCGGCTGACCGACACCGAATTTGGTCAGCGAAAGCGCGGCTTCTGTGGTTCGATCATCCATCACGAAGTCTTGGGTTTGGGGCTGGTGTGCTGTCAAATAGAGCAGCCCGGCGGCTTCGACAAGAATAGCTTTTGGGACGGAGGGTTGCGCGAGGCTCAGGCGCTGTTACACTTTTCGTGATCGAAAGAACATTGCCGCAACCGTGACGCGCCCAGGAAGTGGCGGCTTACGGGGGTGGCAGGAAGGTTTACAGCATGAGCGGCGAGGCCGGGGACATCCCGGGCCTCGACCCCGCTATTGAGTCGGGCGCCGCCGGCGCGGGCCCGGTGGGGTCGGCGGTCGCCTGGACGGGCAGATGCTGGCTTCGGCAATGACCGGGGCGGCGCGACCTATGCAGCGCTTGATCTCGGAACCAACAATTGCCGATTGCTCGTGGCACGACCCTCCGGTGATGGCTTCCGCGTGGTCGATGCTTTTTCCCGCATCGTACGTTTAGGTGAAGGGGTGTCGCTGTCCGGCCGCCTCAGCGATGCGGCCGTCGACCGCGCGATTGCAGCTTTGGCGATTTGCCGAAGCAAGATGAAGAATAAAGGCGTGACGCGGGCACGGCTGATTGCGACCGAAGCCTGCCGGGCCGCGCAAAACGGCGCGGAATTTCTTGCGCGCGTCTCCGAAGAACTGGGCCTCGTGCTGGAAGTGATCGATCGCGAGACCGAAGCCTGCCTTGCCGCAACTGGCTGTACTCCCTTGGTCGACCCGCAGGCGGAAGGCGCGATCCTGTTCGACATCGGGGGCGGCTCGTCAGAACTTGTACGTCTGTCTCGCTCCCAAGAGACAAGCGGAGGGCCGCCGCTGCCGCAGATTTGCGGATGGATTTCGGTGCCGCACGGCGTCGTAACGCTGGCCGAACGTTACGGGGGAATTACGGTCACGCGGGAAAGCTACGAAGCCATGGTGCAAGAGGTGACAAACCTGATCGCGCCATTTGTGCGCGAGCATGGCGGACAGATGACCAGCACGACCCACATGCTTGGTACTTCGGGAACCGTCACCACGATTGCCGGCCTGCACCTCAATCTCAAACGCTATGACCGCAATCGCGTCGACGGCTGCTGGATGAGCGCAGAGGAGATCAGCGTTGTCGTCGAGCGGCTCCTGGCGATGTCCTATGATGAAAGGATAGCGAGCCCCTGCATTGGCGCCGAGCGCGCCGACCTTGTGCTCGCGGGTTGCGCAATCCTCGAGGCGATCCGGCGTGCATTTCCGTGTCCGCGTCTGCGCGTCGCCGATCGCGGACTGCGCGAAGGCATGCTGGTTCAAATGATGCGCGAAGACGGTGCATGGGACAGCAGCGGCCAGGCGGCGCCGTGACGGTGCGTGGCAAGAGCGGCGGCGGTTCGCGCGAGAAAGTTCGCGTCAAAAAAAGCCGCAACCGATCGCAATCCTCCCGCCAGTGGCTGGAGCGTCAGCTGAACGACCCCTACGTCGCCCGCGCCAAGCGCGAAGGCATGCGCTCGCGTGCCGCGTACAAGTTGATGGAGATCGACGACAAGGCGCGATTCCTCAAAAAAGGTGCGCGGGTGGTCGATCTTGGCGCGGCTCCCGGCGGCTGGAGCCAGATCGCAGCCAAGCGTGTGGACGCACCTGAATCGGGACGGGTGATTGCCATCGACGTCTTACCGATGGAGCAGGTCCGCGGCGTCGATTTTTTGCTCCTCGATTTTCTCGATCACGCCGCGCCCGAGCGACTTAAGACAATGATCGGCGGACCCGCTAACGTGGTGCTGTCCGATATGGCTGCCAATGCCACCGGCCACGCTCGCACCGATCACCTGAAAATCATGGCCCTCGTGGAGTCTGCCGCGGCATTTGCCCGCGAGGTGCTTGCGCCCGGCGGCACTTTTCTGGCGAAGGTGCTGCAAGGCGGCACCGAAGCTGCGCTTCTGGCGGCGCTCAAGCGAGATTATCTGAGCGTCAAGCATGTGAAGCCGTCAGCCAGCCGTTCGGATTCAGCAGAGCTCTATCTGCTGGCGACGGGGTTTCGCGGCGGTGGAAACGTCAAGGCTTAGCCGGCGCGTTGGTCCGAGGTTTCCGCCGGCGTCGGCAGTCTGTCGGCCATTTCCGCTCCGGCCTCCGGTGACAGCCGAATAAAAATCAACACCGAAAGCGCAGAAATTGCGGCGACCACCAGAAATGCGGGTGGAAAGTCGGCAGCTTGCAGCGGGCCACTTCCTTTAAAGTAAACGGTGAGTTCGACGGCCATTGCACCGATCGCCACGCCAGATGAGACGGCCAGTTGCTGCGCGACGCTCACCAATGCGGTCGCGCGGCCGATGCGGTGCGTGTCGATATCGGCATAGGCGATGGTGTTGATGCTGGTGAACTGCAATGAGCGGAAGAAACCGCCGACCAGCAGCAGGATTACCATCAATAGAATTGGCGTCGTCGCGGTAAAGCCGGCGCAGACGGCGAGGAATGCCGCGCTGATAATCGAATTGACAACCAGGATGGTGCGGAAGCCGAAGCGGTGGAGGATGGTGGCTGTCGCCCATTTCATTCCCATGGCGCCAAGTGCGGTCGCGAACGTGATCATGCCCGACTGAAACGGCGTCATGCCGAAGCCGATCTGCAACATCAGTGGCAGCAGAAAGGGAAGGGCGCCGAGACCAAGACGGAAGATAAAGCCGCCGACGACGCTGGCGAAAAAAGTCGGGATCCGGAACAGCGAGAGATCGAGCGCGGGATTGTCTGTGTGTCGGGCGTGCGCCAGATAGGCCGCGATGAAACAGGCTCCGCCGAACACCAGCCCGGCGACGACGTACCACGGCAGGAAGTTCAGTCCGAGCACCGAGAGTCCAAACGCCATGCCGCCGATGCCAAGGCCGGCAAGCACCATTCCGACGACATCGAAACGCTCGTGCTCTTCCGCGCGGACATCGGGGATGAAACGCGTTGCCAGCGCGATACCGAGCAGGCCGATCGGGACGTTGATGATGAAGATCCAATGCCAGGTCGCATAGGTTGTAATGAGGCCGCCGACCGGTGGACCAAGAACCGGACCGATCAGCGCCGGCGTTGTCACCCAGACCATCGCGCCGACGAGCTCGCGCTTGCTGATGGTTCGCACCAGCACCATGCGCCCGACGGGCGTCATCATCGCGCCGCCCATGCCTTGCACGATGCGGGCGATGACAAAATCCGTGAGCGAACTCGACAATGCGCAGCCGATCGACCCCAAAACGAAAACCGCGATCGCTGCGCGAAAAACCGTACGGGCGCCGAAGCGGTCGGCGGTCCAGCCGCTGGCCGGGATGAAGATCGCCAGCGACAGCAGGTACGAGGTGACGGCGAGCTTGAGCGCCAACGGGTTGGTGCCGATATCGGT
Source organism: uncultured Alphaproteobacteria bacterium (assembly GCA_963735285.1). Classification (GTDB taxonomy): domain Bacteria; phylum Pseudomonadota; class Alphaproteobacteria; order Rhizobiales; family Xanthobacteraceae; genus Pseudolabrys. The sequence continues at coordinate 148,623 of CAVTKN010000003.1, forward strand.
CGCGATCGCCGGCAACGAGGTGGCGATCACCGTCGAATCCATGTTTTCCATAAACAGGGCAACCGCGATGATCAGCGGGACAATGCGGTCACGAGGCATAGAAGGGTCATCCCGGCGGGACTTGGTTTGTGTCCACGTCTTCAAGCTTAAAGCGGTGGCGGAAGGAAGGCTCCTTCGCGTTTACGACTTCATAACAGCCATCCGCGATTGCGCTAGGAATTGTTGCCATCCCGTGCTATCGACCGACGCCAACCCAAAAGCGGGCCGCGACGTAAGGCGAGGGACCCCCCTCGCGACGGGTTTTTACAACCCCTTGCCAGCCGGTCCGGTGCCTTTTCGGGCGAGACGGAGTTGGCGATGGCCGCAAAAAACAATTCAAGCCCGCGCGAGGGCCTCACATTCGACGACGTGCTGATCAGGCCTGGCCTGTCGGAAGTGTTGCCCTCGGACGTCGATATCCGGTCTCACGTCACCCGCACGATCGCCGTCAATATTCCGATCATCGCTTCGGCGATGGATACCGTGACCGAGGCACAGATGGCGATCGCCATGGCGCAAGCCGGGGGCATCGGCGTGCTCCACCGCAACATGGAACCCGACGAGCAGGCCGCGCAGGTCCGCCAGGTGAAGAAATTTGAATCCGGCATGGTGGTGAACCCGCTCACGATCGAGCCCGGGGCGAGTCTTCAGCAGGCGCTCGATCTGATGAAGGACAACCATATTTCCGGAATTCCGGTAGTTGAAGCAGCCGGGAACGGACAGCCCGGCAAGCTGGTGGGGATTCTGACCAACCGCGACGTTCGTTTCGCCACTGACCCGCGGCAGAGAATTTCAGATTTGATGACAAAAAAGCTCATCACCGTGCGCGAAGGCGTGAGTCAGGACGAGGCCAAGCGTCTTCTGCACCAGCATCGCATCGAGAAACTCCTGGTGGTCGATGCGCAGTATCGCTGCGTTGGCTTGATCACCGTGAAGGACATCGAAAAAGCGGTTGCCAATCCGAATTCTTGCAAGGACGAGCAGGGCCGGCTCCGCGTCGCCGCCGCCACCACGGTCGGTGATAAAGGCTTCGCGCGGACGGAGGCGTTGATCGCGGCCGGAGTGGACCTTGTCGTTGTTGACACCGCGCATGGACATTCCAAATATGTTCTCGACGCAGTCACGCGCATCAAACGGCAATCGAACAAAGTTCAGGTCGTTGCCGGTAATGTCGCGACCGCGGATGGCGCCAAGGCGCTGATCGACTGCGGCGCCGATGCGATCAAGGTTGGCATCGGCCCCGGCTCGATTTGCACGACGCGCATTGTCGCCGGTGTCGGTGTGCCGCAACTGACCGCGATCATGGATTGCGTGGATGCGGCAAAGGCGACCGGCACTCCGGTGATCGCCGACGGCGGGATCAAATATTCCGGCGACCTGGCGAAGGCGATGTCCGCCGGCGCCGACTGCGTTATGGTTGGCTCGCTGCTCGCCGGCACCGACGAGACGCCGGGTGAGGTTTTTCTTTATCAGGGCCGTTCGTACAAGACCTACCGCGGGATGGGCTCGGTCGGTGCCATGTCGCGCGGCTCGGCCGACCGGTATTTCCAGCAGGACATCAAGGACACGCTCAAGCTGGTGCCCGAGGGGGTTGAAGGGCAGGTGCCCTATAAGGGCGCGGCGGCAACCGTCTTGCATCAACTGACGGGGGGCTTGCGCGCCGCCATGGGCTATGTCGGCGCGAAAAACCTCGACGAACTGCACGCCAAGGCCGAATTCGTCCGCATAACGGGGGCGGGGCTCCGTGAAAGCCACGTTCACGACGTGACGATCACGCGTGAAAGCCCGAACTATCCGAGCCGCGTCTAGTTATACCTTTCCTGATTTGGAAAGGATGAGGTTGTGCCATGTCTATTCAGTTCGTTCTATTGCCGCTGTTTGTCGAAGTTCTGCTCACCTTCGGCGTGATGTTCGGCATGATGTATTACCGGACGTCGTCGCTTCAGCGCGGTGAAACACGCCTTTCCGACATTGCGTTGCGTGAGCCAAATTGGCCAACGCGCGCCACGCAGTATGCATACGCATTTGCCAATCAATTTGAATTGCCGGTCTTGTTCTATGTGCTGACGATCCTGGTGATCGTGACTCACCATGCTGACTTGCTGTTCGTCATGCTGGCGTGGATTTTCGTCATCATGCGCGTGTTGCAGGCGTGGGTCCATGTCACGAACAACAATGTTCGTTTCCGCGGTGCGTTCTATGGGGTGGGTGCAATTGTGCTGTTCATCATGTGGATGATTTACATCGTCCGTATCCTGCTCGCATTGCCATGACGCCGGCCGCACGGCTTGCCGCCGCGATAGAAGTATTTGCCGCGATCGAAAGCGAACGTCGTCCGGCTGCAGATGTGCTCAAGGCGTGGGGGCTCACGCATCGCTTTGCCGGGTCCGGCGATCGTGCCGGCATCGCGGGCCTTGTGTACGACGGGTTGCGCCGGCGCGCGTCGAGCTCCTTTCTCATGGGCGCGGATACGCCACGCGCGGTTCTTTTGGGAATGCTCAAGCGTGAGCGTGGCCTTGGCACGGACGCCATCGCCAAGCTGGCTGATGGTGGGCAATACGCCCCGGCGGAATTGACGCCCGACGAACGCAAACAACTCGATGGTGACGGCATTAGCACCGCGCCACCATACATCGCGGGGGACTATCCGGAGTGGCTCGACGGACATCTCGCGCGCGCGTTCGGCGAAGTTCGGGCTGAAGAAGGCGCTGCCTTGGCCTCGCGCGCTCCGCTCGATCTGCGGGTTAATTTGCTCAAGGGCGAGCGCGATGCGGTGGCGGCGATGCTTGCCGATCTCAAGCCCGAGCCCACACGGTGGTCACCGAACGGATTGCGCATACGTCTGCCCGCAGACGCCAAGAGCCCGGCGATCCATGCCGAACCGGCATTCCTGAAAGGCTTCATCGAGGTGCAGGACGAGGGCTCGCAACTCGCGGCGTTGCTGACCAGCGCGAAACCCGGCGAGCAGGTTATCGATCTGTGTGCCGGCGCAGGCGGCAAGACCCTGGCGCTTGCCGCAATGATGCAGAACAAAGGCCAGATTTTTGCAACGGACGACGACAAGCGCCGGCTTGCGCCCATTCATGACCGTCTCAAACGTTCGGGCGCACGCAATGTGCAAGTACGGACGCCGAAGTCGATCGGCGGCGAAATCGCCGACCTGACCGGCCGCATGGACCTGGTCCTGATCGACGCGCCGTGCACTGGAACAGGTTCCTGGCGGCGCAATCCGGACGCCAAATGGCGTATGCGGCCGGGTGCTCTGGAACAGCGCATGAAGGAACAGGCGGAGATCCTCGACCGCGCGGTGCCGCTGCTGAAGGGCGGCGGGCGCATCGGCTACGCAACCTGCTCGGTGCTGGACGACGAAAATGGCGTCCAGGTTCAGGGTTTTCTCGCCCGGCACCCGGACTTTTCAGTGCAGGCGCCGGCTGAGGTCATTCAGGCGCTCGGCGAACGCGCCTTTATGTTTGGCAAGGCGGCCAGGCTGTCCGCGGAGGGTATATTGATGACTCCGCGCACGACCGAGACTGACGGCTTCTTCGTCTCGATCCTCAGGCATGGCCGGTAAGACGGCTGGCCGCCGCCTGGTAATGAAATGCAAACGGAATTCCTCTATTGCGCCCCAATCCGGGCCAAATTTATCCGCGATGATCGCGTGTCTGTGGAACCCGGAAAGTCTTTGATTTGGGGTATTTCCAATGCTGGTGGCCAGGCGAGAGCCGCCTTTTCATGCGGATCCGCACAACCCGGGACCCGTCGACCCCGGCGTCTACGCAGCCGCTAAAGCGTCGAAGCTGACGCGGTTTGTGACCGCCATCCAGCTGGTGGGCTCGCTGTTGGCCGTTCCGATCGGCATTGCCAGCGCCTATTCGTTCTATCGCGCGAATTTCTCGCCCGACACGACCTGTCAGAATTTGCGAAGCGGCATTATCGCGATGCTCGACAAGAGCGTGGACGCGGCGACCCGGCGCATTCTCGTTCGGCGCGACGTCGAGGCATTTGAAAAGACCTGCGGGACGGTCGATCCGGACGCGACGGCTGCGTTCAAGACTCTGCTCAACGACGACAAGGCATCGCATGCGGCCGTCGTCGCGACGACGCCAACGGCACCGAAGGTGCAGCGCGTCGAGACGTTGGCCAAAGAGCCGGTTCGCAAGGTCGAGCCGCGTCCGCAGCCGGTGGCCAAACAACCGGCGGCAAGTCCGTCGACTAGTGTTGCGACCGTAGAGGCGGAGCCCGCTCGTCGCGATCCGGCGGTGTCGGATGCGCAGTGGCTAGACGCCGTCCGCCAGGCGCTCGTAACGCATAAACAGGAAATCCACCCGCCCGAACTCGCGAAGGTCCCGCCCGCAACGGAACCGACGGCAAAGCCAATGCCGCACGAGGCCGCCTTACCGACGCCTGCGGTGGCTCCTCCAGCGCCTACGGCGGTGTCTCCCGCGCCGGTCGTGACGCCAGCGCCGCCCGTGGCACCCGCGCTACCGGCGCCCATTTCAATTGCGCCGCCCCCGCCGGCGCAACAGGCCGACGTCGATCACCCTGTGCCGCCGGGAGCCATCCCAGATTCGATGCCACCCACCGAAAAGGCCGATGCGGCCAAGCCCGACGAGCATGGCCAATCTCGCGTCAGGAAATGGATTTCAGAAATCCCGCTGTTGGGTTCAGTGGTCGAAAACGGGCGGCAATAGCCGGTCAAGCAGGCTGCCAGTCGGCGACGGTCGCCATGTCTGCTTCCGCTTGCCAGCGGCCCGCCTTGTCGGGCCGCCGCGCTGCGTGAGCCAACTGGCCGAGATAGTCGCTGCGGGGAATTTCCCGGAATCCCATGTCGTGACAGGTCGGCGTCATCAGCTTGCCGTCGTTGAACGCAAAGCCCCAGCGCGCAAGATGCCAGTTGAGCACGGTAAAGCCGATCTTTGACGTATTCGCCTCGCGCGAGAACTGCAATTCAGTGACAAAGACGCCGTCGACCGCAACGCCGTAGCCGCCACCGGCCAGATCGCCGCGCTCGTTCCAGACTTCGAAGGAATGCGCGTAACCGGCATCAAACAACTCGGCATAAGCGCGCATGATCTGCGGCGTAATCCATGTCAGGTGCCAGCGATCCTGGCGGTGACCGGCGCATGCGACGATGACGTCATCGAAGGCCTGGTCGAAAGTTACTGTGTATTTGTCGTTACGCATTTGCCGGCGGAGCCGTTTGGCAATGTGCAACTCGTTGAAGAACAGAACCGATCGCTTTGGCGGTGACCACCACTTCAATGGTGCAACGTGCGCAAACGGGTAAAGTCCGCGTCGGTAGGCGGCCATAAGTGTTGGCAAGCTCAGGTCGTGGACGATTCCGGCAAGTCCGGGTGGCTCTTCGGCGGCACTTTGAGGGTCAGGGAGTGCGTAGTCCGGCGCAAGAAACTCATCGAAGCAGAGGCGCAGGAGGTTCGGCATGCCGCGGATGCGCTTCGGACTCATTGCCCAGGCGAAACCAAGGACCCAACGCTCGGCTATCTCCGGAAGGCTCTCTCGAAACAGCGCAGCCCGGCGGGTGGCGCGCCCACGGGCGGCTACCGGCAGTCTCATGCGTTCGGTTTCGAAGACCATGGGCGGCTCCCGCGCTCCCGGCTGTGAACAAACCGGATGGGGAGAGTTTTCTAAGCACGTTCGGGGCTAACATTGCGTTACTGTGAACGCCTAAAGGCTTGACCCGGCGGCGCAAAGCCCGCAAAAAGCGGCCCCGAACGGCCTTTGCGCGCCCGATTCCGGACACGTTCGGGACACGTCGCCGTCCATGCACGAAAAAATTCTGATCGTCGATTTCGGTTCCCAGGTCACCCAGCTCATTGCGCGCCGGGTCCGGGAGGAGAAGGTCTATAGCGAAATCGTGCCTTATCAGAAGGCCGAGGCGGCGTTTCGCGAGATGAAGCCGAAGGCAGTAATCCTGTCCGGCGGGCCTGCCTCCGTCCTCGACAAGAACGCGCCGCTGGCGCCCAAGTCCATCTATGACTCCGGCGTGCCGGTGCTCGGGATTTGCTACGGCGAGCAGGCGATGGCGCACCAGCTGGGCGGAAAGGTCGAAGGCGGCCACCATCGCGAATTTGGCCGCGCCGAAGTGACGGTCACGGAAGACACGCCACTGTTCGATGGCGTGTGGCGTAAGGGCGAAAAATATCCGGTGTGGATAAGTCACGGCGACCGCGTCACCGTGTTGCCGCAGGGCTTCAAGGTGCTCGGCACATCACCCAATGCTCCGATCGCAATCATCGGCGATGAAAAGCGCAAGTTCTACGCGACGCAATTCCATCTCGAAGTTATGCATACGCCGCACGGCGCCGCGCTGTTGCGTAATTTCGTGCGCAAGATTGCCAGTCTGACCGGCGATTGGACAATGCGCGCCTTCAAGGATGAGGCAATTGAAAAAATACGGAAGCAGGTCGGCAAAAGCCGGGTGATCTGCGGTTTGTCGGGCGGCGTCAATTCCGCGGTGGCCGCTGTCTTGATTCATGAGGCAATCGGGGACCAGTTGACCTGCGTGCTTGTCGATCACGGGCTCATGCGGCTCGCCGAAGCGCAGAAAGTCATGACGATGTTCCGCGACAGCTACAACATCCCGCTGGTGCATGTGGATGCGTCGGAAACATTCCTGAAGTCGCTCGCTGGCGTCGAAGATCCTGAGCAGAAACGCAAAACGATCGGAAAATTGTTTATCGACGTCTTCGAAGCTGAAGCGAAAAAAGTCGGCGGCGCGGAGTTCCTCGCGCAAGGCACGCTTTATCCGGACGTAATTGAAAGCGTTTCGTTCACCGGTGGACCTTCGGTGACCATCAAGTCGCACCATAATGTCGGCGGTTTGCCTGAGCGCATGCATATGAAGCTGGTCGAGCCGCTGCGCGAACTGTTCAAGGACGAAGTGAGGGCGCTCGGACGCGAACTCGGCCTGCCGGAGGCCTTCGTCGGGCGTCATCCGTTCCCGGGGCCAGGCCTGGCGATCCGCTGTCCGGGAGCGATTACGCGCGAAAAACTCGACATCCTGCGCCTTGCCGACGAAATCTATATCGAGGAAATCCGCCGCAGCGGGCAATACGACGATATTTGGCAGGCCTTCGCTGTTCTGTTGCCGGTCAAGACCGTGGGCGTCATGGGCGATGGCCGTACCTACGACTTCGTGGTGGGCTTGCGCGCGGTGACGTCAACTGACGGTATGACGGCCGACTTCTATCCCTTTGACATGAATTTCCTGGGCGCGGTCGCAACGCGCATCATTAACGAAGTGAAGGGCGTCAATCGCGTCGTCTACGATGTGACGAGCAAGCCGCCCGGAACGATCGAGTGGGAATAATCGTGGCGATTATCATCTACGGCATCAAGAACTGCGACACGATGAAGAAGGCGCGCGCCTGGCTCGACAAGCACCGTGTCGACTACGTCTTCCACGACTACAAGGTCGACGGAATCGAACGCGAAAAACTTGAGCGTTGGGCATCAAAAGCGGGCTGGGAAACTTTGCTCAACCGGGCCGGAACGACCTTCAGGAAGTTGCCCGACAAGGCCAAAGACGCGTTGACCGAGAAAAACGCCATTGCGCTGATGGTGAAGCAGCCATCGATGATCAAGCGGCCGGTGATCGAGCTCGGCGCGGGCAAGCTTCTGATCGGGTTTGCACCGGAATCCTACAAGGCGGCGTTTGCTTAGCGCGCGCCGGCAGCAGCGCTAGCCATTTGACGTTCTTGCCACAATGTGGCGCTTTGCAGGATGCATGCGCATCGCTGCGGAATTGCGATAATCGGCGAAAATATCCGCGCTGACTTCAGCGGCTGGCACTGGCCGGCCGAAATAGAAGCCCTGAACTTGATCGGCATCGGCCTTGTTAAGGAAATCGACCTGGTCGAGAGTTTCCACGCCTTCGACAGTGACTCGCATGTGCATTTCGCGACCCAGCGCAATGATCGATTTCACCACGGTTTCAACGTTGCCGCCCGATTTTTCGAAGCTCTCCATGAAGCTGCGGTCAATCTTGATCTTGTCGAAGGGGAATTTCCAAAGGTAGCTCAGGCTCGAATATCCCGTGCCGAAATCGTCCATCACAATTGAGATTCCCATGGCCTTGAGTTTCTGAAGGTCGTGCATTGTCTTCTCGCTATTGCCAAGCAGCAGCGTTTCCGTAATCTCAAGTTCAAGTCGGTGCGGATTGAGGCCGGATTCTTTCAGCGCGGCTGCGACGCTGTCGACGATCGCACCCGATTCGAACTCGGCGGGTGATAGATTCACTGCCACAGTCAGGTCGTTCGGCCACGTCGTCGCGGTTTGACAGGCTTCACGCAGGACCCATTTCCCGATCCGGTCGATGAGGCGCATCTCTTCGGCGATCGGTATAAATGTGGTGGGCGGAATGAGCGTACCGTCCGGGCCGGGAAGTCGGACCAGTGCCTCGAATCCGATCAATTTGTTGCCGCTGATTTCGTACATGGGCTGGTAATGCAGCTCAAACCGATTATTCGCGACGGCGTCACGCAGAAGTTTTTCAAGGGTCAGCCGAGCCCGCAGCGCTTCGTCCATTTCCGGAGTGAAAAAGCGGATGCAATTGCGGCCGGTTGCCTTGCCGCTATAGAGCGCAAGATCCGCGCTCTTGAGCAGTCGTTCCGAGGTGTGTCCATCGGATGGGGCAAGCGCGACCCCTATGGTGACGTTGGTCTTTATCTCCTGTTCTTTGAAGTACATTGGTTCCTGCAACATTGATGCGATGCGTTGCGCAAACGCTTCGGCCTCGGTGTTTTGGCTAACGGCCGTCTGGACAACAACGAATTCATCGCCGCCTAGCCGGGCAACGAGATCCTCCATTCGCGTCAGTACACTCAGCCTTTGGCCGATTGTATTGAGAAGGAAGTCGCCGCCATCATGGCCGAAGGAGTCGTTCACCTCCTTGAAGTGGTCGAGGTCAATGAAATGAACAGCAATTTGACCGCCAACTGATGGCAACACAGCCAGCACACGCTCAAGCCGCTCGATGAGGCGGCCACGGTTCGCAAGGCCGGTCAGCGGATCGTGATGCGCAAGAAAGCGGATGCGGCGATCGGCTTGCTGCTTTTCCAATGTGCGGAAATACCAGGCAACTGCCGGAATGCCGAAGGCGGCTCCGGTCAGGAGGCAGAGGGAAATCGCCGCAACCATGAAGTCGTAGAAGAAATTGCTGCGCTGCTCGGTTTCGTTGACGAAAGCTGCAACGATCGCAACTGGCCGGCCGTTGACCATCACAGGCACATAGGCTTCGGCGAAATGCGCCGGTTGATTGTCGGCGGCGCCGGTTTTGATATTGACTTGCGGCTGGCCGCGCTCGCCCGCCCGGGCGGCATCGGAGTTGAACTCTGAAAGATCAACCAGCGCGATGTGGTCGTTGTCTGCGACCAACTGCGAGTAACCCTCGCGGTTGAAAATCAGGTAGCGATAAACTTGCCCGGCTTTGCGCGTTGCCTCGAAAAAAGCGAGGCTGGAACTTGATGGCTGCTCGCCGTTAGCAATTTGCTCGAGATCTTTGACATTGGCGGCGACAAAATTGGCCCAGTCGCGTGCATTGGTCGTCGCATCAGTATCGATCAAATGTTCGGTTGTTACCTTTACGGTGAACCAGGTTCCGGCCGCGAGGGTCAGCAGCACCGCAACGAAGAGGCCGATGGCACGCCGGAATGAGATGTTTGCGAGATAAGCCATCGTTACTCCTTGGGAGCTTCCGCGCGGACTTTTGACAAGTCGGTTTCGCGGACATTTGCCAGGGTTTTCTCGGCCAATTTGAGAAGCTCACTATTGTGGGCGCTTGCGGCGGCCCATTCCTGCGTGATTGATTTGAAGGCGCGTTGTGCGGTCAGTTGGTCTTGCGTCGAAGGGGCGATGATGGTGCGGCGGTTATCCGCCCTTATGTCGTCCAGTACCTTTTTTCCAGCCGCTTCATAGGCTTCAGCGAAACGCTCAGCTGACCATTCGCCGCTATATTTGCGGATCTGTGCCTTGGCATCGTCAGGCAAGCGATCGAAAACCTTGCGGTTCATCACAAGCGCAAGCGGTGCAACGCTCGTGCCGAGAAGGTAGTGGTTGCCAGCCAGCCGTCCGATGCCGACATCGAAGAGCTGTGTGACCGGAACGGTGGCGCCGTCGAGAACGCCTCCGCTTAGCGCCGGTGCAGTCGCGTTGAATGCCAGTACGGCGGGGAGGGCGCCCAGTTTGGCCAGTGCGATCGCCTGGGTCGCGTTATTTACCCGGATCCTTTGGCCCTTGAGATCGGCGAGCGAACGCAGCGGCTTGCGGCTGTGAATCGTCTCGGGCTGGGTGGCAAACGCGCCAATGACGAAATAGTCCTGATAGCCGGCGAGCGAATTCGAAGCCACGAGGCGAGTATAAGTCAGGCTTGCCTCGCGCGAGTCTCGAAACAGGCCGGGCAATTCGACAACGGCGTTATCCTGAAACAGCTCCGGATTCTGCCCGGGAACGATGAATGCGATATCGGCAGTGCCATCGAGGACTTGCTTAGGCAACTCGCTCTGAACTTTGCCAAGCGCACCACTGGGATAGACGTCAATTTTGAGCGGGCCTTGGCCATCTGCATTGATGGCATCGACAAATGGCTTGACCGCGGCCTGATACGCGATCGAGCGATCGGACGTGAAAAACGAAAGCTTCAGCGTGACCGGCTCGGCAGTCGCCGCGAGCGGCAGAAGCAACGAACTTACCATTGCCGCGATCCGTGCAACGGCGACGACCGTCGGACGTGTGGCTAAAATCGCGAGTACAGATCGCTTTTTAGTCGTCATAGCTGGTCCTCAATCGGCTGTATGAAGTTTCGCAAGTTGCGCACTGACCATGTTCATAAGTTCGTGGTTATGTGGGTTCGATGCCTCCCATTCCGCGATGAGGGCCGTGAAGGCGTTGTGGGCAATATCGCGGTCCCGCGGCGATGGCGTTACGATCGTTCGTTGGGGATCGGATTCCAGCATCGCCAATACAGTTCGCTCGGAGATCGCATAGGTATCCATGAAGCGCTTGGCTGCCCATTCTCCGCTGTGCCTGCGGATGATGTCCTGAGCAGCCAGCGGAAGAGCTTCGAAGCTCTTTCGGCTCATTAACAGCGCAAGCGGCGCCCCGTTGATCCCCAGGAGAAAGTGGTGAGTGGCAACACGTTTGATGCCGTAGTCGGACAGCGGCGTCAGAGATACTGCCGCGGCGTCAATTTTATTGCTGCTGATCGCATCGGCGATCTGGTTGATCGGCAACGGGACCGGAATGGCGCCAAGCTTTTCGAAAGGCAATGGTCTCGCTTCGATTGTTGACGCGAATTCTCTTTCCCTTCAGGTCGTCGATTGAATTAATCGCGACCTTGCCATGGATGGTTTCCGGGTCGGTGACGTAAGCGCCGATCACAAAGAAATCGTCGTATCCACGAAGTGCGTGGGATGCGACCAGCTGGGTATAGACAAGAGTGCCGTCGCGGATGTCGCGAAAAATACCGGGCAGTTCGATGACGGTATTGTCGGGGAATTGATCCGGTGTATATCCTGGAACGACAAATGCGATATCAAACGCGCCGTCGATCACGAGCTGTGGCTGTAGAGCGATATCTTTGCCAAGTGCGCCGCTGAAGTAGACTTTGATTTCGAGCAGGCCTTTAGCTTCGGCATTGACGGCATCGACGAATGGCTTCACCGCGGCGCGATAGCTCATCGACAGGTTTGAACTGAAGAACGAAAGCTTGAGCGTGATTGGTTCGGCCGCGGCAATGCGTGGCATCAGGACGAACAAGGTGACAACAGCGCGCACCACAAAGCGAAGCATTTGCGACTCGTTGATTGCCCGCGTTAGCAAAACTGCGGGTGTGCGCGAGCATTGTTAAAATCCAAACATTTACTTTTGCCTGTGCGGTTCTGGAAAAATCGGCGGTATTTGCTCCGTATTGTTCCTAAGTATTGTTACGGAGCGGCGGCAGGGTCGGCGCGTGCGCCCCCACATGCGCGAACAATGTAAATTGGCTTGATTTTGCGGGTTTTTGCAGCCACATGCAGGCAATGAACAGGGCGCTGAATACCTCCGATTCGATCCCCGTCACGCCAATTGCCGCGGAAGTCGAGCGACGGCGCACTTTTGCGATTATTTCGCACCCGGATGCCGGCAAGACCACGTTGACGGAAAAGCTCTTGCTGTTTGGCGGTGCCATCAATCTTGCCGGCCAGGTGAAGGCCAAGCGTGACCGGCGCTCCACGCGATCGGATTGGATGGCAATCGAGCGGGAACGCGGCATTTCTGTCGTCACTTCGGTCATGACGTTCGACTACGACGGCCGCGTCTTTAACCTGCTGGACACGCCGGGCCACGAAGACTTTTCCGAAGACACCTATCGCACGCTGACGGCGGTCGATTCCGCGGTCATGGTCATCGATGCTGCCAAGGGTATTGAGGCGCGCACGCGCAAGCTTTTCGAGGTCTGCCGCCTGCGCGACATTCCCATCGTCACTTTCATCAACAAAATGGATCGCGAGAGCCGTGATCCATTCGAATTGCTCGACGAGATCGAAAAGACCCTCGCGCTCGACACTACGCCGATGACCTGGCCAATCGGCAGGGGTCGCGATTTCGCGGGAACTTACGACCTGGCGTCCGGAGAGATGCGGCTGATCAGCGACGACGGCAAGACAGTTGAACGGCAGTCGCTTGACCTGGCCGCACTCGGTGCAAAAAACACGATGCTCGACATCAAGGCGATTGCCGAGGAGCTGGCGCTCGTCAAGGATGCCTGCAAGCCGTTTGATTTTGCTTCATTCCGCGAAGGACATCTCACGCCGGTTTTCTTCGGTTCGGCGTTGAAGAATTTTGGCGTCAAGGACTTGCTCGACGCGCTGGCTTCGTTTGCGCCAGCGCCGCGGGCACAAGTCTCCAACGCGCGTATTGTTGATGCCCACGAGAACTCCATGACGGCCTTTGTCTTCAAGATCCAGGCCAACATGGACCCGAACCATCGCGATCGCATCGCTTTTGCACGACTTTGTTCTGGCAAATTGCGCCGCGGCATGAAGGCCACGCTGGTGCGCACCGGCAAGCCAATGACTCTGTCAGCGCCGCAATTCTTCTTTGCGCAGGATCGTTCGGTGGCTGATGAAGCCTATGCCGGTGATGTGGTGGGGATTCCCAACCACGGCACCTTGCGCATCGGCGACAGTCTCACGGAAGGTGAAGAGATCGCCTTCCTGGGTGTGCCGAATTTCGCGCCGGAAATTCTCAGGCGCGTGAAACTGGGCGACCCGATGAAGGCCAAGAAGCTGAAAGAAGCGCTGCAGCAAATGGCGGAAGAGGGGGTCGTGCAGGTGTTTCGTCCGCTGGACGGTGCGCCTGCGCTCGTCGGCGTGGTCGGCCCGTTGCAACTCGATGTGCTGAAAGTGCGGCTCGCCGAAGAATATGGCCTCGAGATTGGCTTCGAGCAGCCGGAATTCCAGCTCGCGCGCTGGATCGCATCCGCCGAAAGTAAGAAGCTGGACGAGTTCGTGCAGGCAAATTATTCGAGTTGTGCGGAAGATCTCGACAAGGACAAAGTGTTCATGGCGCGCAATCAATTCGTGCTTGATTATACGCGCGAGCGCGCGCCGGGAATCGAATTCACAGACATCAAGGACGTGAAGGACAAGGCGGCTTAGTTCACTTTCACATTTGCCGCTTTGATCACCGGTGCCCAGCGTGCGATTTCGCCGTCCATGCGTGCGCGCAGTTGGTCGGGCGACGAACCAACAGGCTCCATCAGCTGAGCCGCCAATTTTTCGCGTAGCCCGGTCTGCATAATGATCTCGGCAACATCCTTGCTGATTTTGTCGATGATCGGCTTTGGCGTAGCACCGGGCGCGATCAGGCCGTTCCATGCGTCGGCCTCCACGTCGATGCCGGATTCCTTCAAGGTCGGTACGTCCGGCAAATAGGGCGAGCGCCGGGCGGTCGAGACCGCGAGAATTTTCACTTTGCCGGCCGCCGCCTGCGGCACCACCGATATCGCTGGCAGACAGGTTATTTGGGCGTCATTGCGGATAACTGCCGTAATGGCTTGTGGCGAGCTCGAATAGGGCACATGCACAAGTGTGGCGCCCGCCTTGATGGCAATGGCCTCCATCGCAAGCTGTGACAGCGAGCCGTTGCCAATCGATGCGAAGTTGTACTTTCCGGGATTTTTCTTCAGCAGCGCGACCAGTTCATCGACTGAATTGACCCCAAGGTCCGTATTGACCGCGAGCACGCTCGGCTGGGTGACAAGCTGGGTGATGGGCGCGATGTCCTTGCGAGGATCGTACGGCAGGTTCGCAAACAGCAGGGTGTTGATGGCGAGCGGGCCGCCGATGCTCACACCCAGAGTGGAGCCATCAGGTGTCGCCTTTGCGACCACGTCGGTTCCGATATTGCCGCTGGCGCCGGGTTTGTTCTCGATGACAAATGCACTGGCTGGATATTTCTGTTGCAATCCGTCGGAAACCAGGCGCGCCACAATATCCGGGGTCGATCCCGGGCCGAAGGGGACCACGATCCGGACGGTTTTCGGAGGCCAGGTCTGCGCTAATGTCTGCGCTGGTGCAGGTGTGGCTGCTCCCAGCAGCAGCGAATGGGCCACAATGGCGCATTTGAACAATCGGTTTGCTGTGGTGAGGTCCATCCAGGGTATGCTCCAACGAACGCGGCTTGCATTGATGGCCGCTATCCTCTACTGCGGCCACGATAACGGAGCGAGTGTAACATGGGCTTAGGTATTCTCGTTCTCGGCTTGGCCGTTTTTCTTGCGACGCACGTATTCGTGTCGTTCCGCGGCGCGCGCGCCAATGCCATCGCGCGGTTAGGCCTGCATCCATATCGCGTGCTTTTCGGTCTGGTCTCGCTCGCCGGCCTTGCATTGATCGTCTGGGGCTACGGTCAGTACCGTGCGCATGAATTGATACAGCTGTGGTCGCCGCCTGCGTTCATGCGACATGTTACTGTCGGCTTGATGCTGTTCGCAGTGATATTCGCGGTTGCCGCCTTTATCCCAAGTCATATCAAGACTCGCCTGAAGCATCCGATGCTCGCCAGCATCAAGACCTGGGCTTTGGCGCATCTGCTGTCGAATGGCGATCTCGGGTCGATCCTGTTGTTTGGCGGATTTCTTGCGTGGGGCGTCTATGCCCGCATTGCGGCCAAGCGGCGCGGCGACGTTGGGCCGAAGGGCGCGCCCGCGGGCTGGTTCAATGATGCGCTGGTTATTGCAATCGGTGTCGTGGTCTATCTCGCCCTGGGTTACGCCTTCCATCCTGTGGTGATCGGCGTACCCGTGTTCGGACAATAAAGATGTCGATCCAGGACGAAATTCGGCGGTTGACCGCCCCGGACATTCACGCGCGCAAGGGCGGAGAGCCGGTCGTCTGCCTGACATCCTATCACGCCCATACCGCGCGTATTGTCGACAAGCATTGCGATGTCATTCTTGTCGGCGATTCCCTCGGCATGGTGATGCATGGGCTCGAGACAACCGTGCCGGTGACGCTCGACATGATGATCCTGCAGGGTCATGCCGTGATGCGCGGCTCCAGGCGCGCGCTGGTAGTTGTCGATATGCCGTTCGGGTCTTACGAGGCCTCGAAAGAGCAGGCCTTCATGAACGCCGCGCGCGTGCTGAAGGAAACTGGTTGCGGCGCGATCAAGGTCGAAGGCGGAAAGCGCATGGCGGAAACCATTCGCTTTCTCGCCGAACGCGGCGTGCCGGTCATGGCGCACGTCGGACTGACGCCGCAGGCGATCAACACCATTGGATCTTTTCGGGCGCAAGGACGTGACGAGAGCGACTGGGCGCGCATCGAGGACGATACGATTGCAGTGTCTCAGGCGGGAGCCTTCTCAGTCGTGATCGAGGCTGTGGCGGAACCGCTTGCGCGTAAGCTCACCGCTGCGGTTCCAATTCCCACCATAGGTATCGGGGCGAGCGCTGCCTGCGACGGGCAGATCCTCGTGCTGGAGGACATGCTCGGCCTGTCTCCACGTGTGCCGAAATTTGTGAAGCGCTATGGCGAACTTGGCCCCGGGATTGAAAAAGCTATCGCCAGCTATGCCGCCGAAGTGCGATCGCGCGCGTTCCCCGGTTCCGACCACGTCTATGCAATGAAAAGCAAGAAGGGCTAAGGCCCTGAAATATTAACGATTGTGGGCTTTGGCTTTGCCTTAGGCACGCCACATCGTTAGGTTACGGCGCAATTCGGCCCGGGGTGGGCCTATGGGCGGGTCTGGAGCCATTTGTGGCCGATATTTTTCACGAAGTTGATGAGGAAGTCCGGCGCGAGCAGCTCAAAAAGCTGTGGGATCGCTACAGCATCTACCTGATCGCACTTGCCGTACTGATCGTCGCCGGCGTGTCGGGCTGGCGCGGCTACGAATATTGGGAGGCCAAGAAAGCGGCGTCGGCGGGTGCTGCTTTTGAAGCGGCTGTGGCTTTGAACGAGCAAGGCAAATACGCCGAGGCGGAAACGGCCTTCGCGAAAGTGGCGGCCGACGCCCCGTCTGGCTATCGCGTGCTCGCGCGCTTGCGCGCCGCCGGTGCGCTCGCACAAGTGAAGCCGGCCGACGCAATAAAGGCTTACGATGAGCTCTCCGCGGATGCTTCGATTGATGCGACCTGGCAGGATCTTGCCGCCGTACGCGCGGGCATGCTTCTGGTCGATACGACGGCGCTGGCTGAAATGCAGCGGCGGCTTGCGCCTCTCGCGGAACCCTCGCGCAGTTTCCGCCACACCGCGCGTGAACTGCTGGCCTTGTCCGCCTGGCGCAACCATGATCTCGCCGCAGCGCGGCGGTATCTCGACATGATTGCGACTGATGTTGAAACGCCAGCGGGCACACGCGCACGCGCTGAAGTCCTGTCGGGGCTGATCGCCGCCGACAGCAAGAGCTGAGGATCGAGACATGCGAGCGATGCACCGTGTTGTTCTTCTGGCCGCGCTCGCAGCCTTTGTTTCGTCGCTGACGGCGTGCTCGAATTTCGACCCCGACAAGCTTGACGTCTTTGGGCTCAATGAGAAGAAAAAGCTTCCGGGTGAGCGTAAGGAGATGTTCCCCGGCGGCGTGCCGGGCGTAACGCAGGGCATTCCACCCGAATACATGAAGGGCAATCAGCCGCCCCCGGATGTCGCGCAGACGCCGGCAGCCGAACAGGGTAACCCGGCGGCCGCTGCGGAGCCCGGCAAGAAAACGGCTGCGGTCGAACCCGAGCCGCAGCCAAAACCGAAGCGCAAGCCGAAGCCGCATACCGTTTCGCAGCCTCCCGCGCAGAGCGCGCCACAGGGCGCCGCACAGCAGCAAGCGGCCCCGTGGCCGCAGCAGAGCCAACAGCCGGCGCCGCAGCAGGCCCAGGCGCCTTGGCCGGGGCAGGCGCAGAGCCAGGGTCAGAGCAATGCAAGCGACCCGTGGCCATCTTCACCGCCCGGCACGGTTGCGCGCTGATTGGACGCGCGCGCAAAGACGTCCGGTGGACGGTGCTCTTTCGCCCGCCTATGACCCGCGCAACCATCTGGCAAACACATCTTTGAATTTCTCTTGATGGATTGCCGGCTCTAGCTCCGGTAATGACAGCTGATGAACTTCACGATTGCCGTTGTCGGCCGGCCCAACGTTGGCAAATCGACCTTGTTCAACCGGCTTGTGGGCCGCCGTCTGGCTTTGGTCGATGACCGGCCCGGCGTCACGCGCGATCGCCGGGAAGGCGAGGGCCGGCTCGGCGACATAGAATTCACCGTAATCGACACGGCCGGATTCGAGGAGTCGGCGCCTGAAAGCCTGTCCGGCCGGATGCGCGCGCAGACTGAGGCCGCCATCAGCCAGGCCGACGCCATTTTCTTCATGATCGACGCGCGCGCCGGGGCAATTCCGGCGGATCACGCCTTTGCTGAAATTGCCCGCAAATCCGGCAAGCCGATCGTACTGGTCGCGAACAAAAGCGAAGGCACGGCCGGCGAGGCAGGCCGGCTGGACGCTTATTCGCTCGGACTCGGCGAACCCGTGGCGATTTCGGCGGAACACAATGAGGGTCTATCCGATCTCTACGACGCGTTGCGTGCCGCGTTGCCGGAAAAAACCGCGCAGCAAGTGACGGAAGACCCGCCGGATGAGGCGCGCCCAATTCGCGTGGCCATCGTCGGCCGGCCCAATGCCGGCAAGTCCACGTTGATCAACCGGCTGATTGGCCAAGACAGGCTGCTCACGGGCCCCGAAGCCGGCATTACGCGTGATGCTATCGCGGTCGAATACAGTTGGAATGATCGCAAGTTCAGGCTTTACGACACCGCGGGGATACGCCGCCGTTCGCGCGTCGAGGAGAAACTGGAAAAGCTTTCGGTCGCCGATGCGCTCAACGCGGTGCGCTTCGCAGAAGTTGTCGTGGTGCTCCTCGATGTCGACAACGCCTTCGAGGAGCAAGACCAGCGGATTGCTGACCTGGTCGAGCAGGAAGGGCGCGCGATCGTGATCGCGGTCAACAAATGGGATCTGAAGGAAAAAACAGCTGGCGCGATTGGCAAGCTGCGCGCGCAAGCGGATGAGAAGCTTACCCAGCTCAAGGGCGTGCCGCTGGTGGCGGTCTCGGGGCTCACGGGCGAGGGTCTTGAACGGTTGATGCAGGCCATCGTGGATGCCTACGACGTGTGGAACAAGCGTGTCCCCACTAGCGCGCTCAATCGCTGGTTTGAGCACGCCACCAGTGCACATCCGCCGCCGGCAGTGTCGGGGCGATCGCTGCGGCTAAATTACATTACGCAAGCCAAAAGCCGCCCACCGAGCTTTGTCATATTTTGCACGCGTGCCGATGCGGTGCCGGATGCCTACAAGCGATATTTGCTGAATTCGCTGCGAGAGACATTTGACTTGCCCGGAACGCCAATCCGGCTCGCGTTGCGTGAGAAGGCCAACCCATTCAAAGGGCGGGCGAAGCGAAAGCACTGACCGCTGCTTTGCTCACGCAGGTGCCCGGAAGTCCAAGAATTTTTTCTCGCGGTAATTGTAGATTTTCCCGGTCTCGGCACATTCAGGCAGGCAAAGCGGCACGATTGCCTCGGCGACCTCCTCCGGTGTCGGTAGCGTCAGTGGATCGATGCCGGGGAAGGCGCCCGTGTACATGCGGGTTCGAGTTGGACCAGGCGCGAAGAGGTTGGCACGCACCGACGTAGTGGCGCATTCCGCAGCATACGTGCGAACGAGCGCCTCAAGCGCAGCTTTCGAGGCAGCGTAAGGGCCCCAATAAGCCCGCCCCGCGTGCGCCACGCCGGACGTGAGGAAGACGGCGCGCCCGGCCGCAGACCGCTGCAGCAGCGCATCCAGGCAACGGACGAGCTGCCAGTTGGCGGTGATATTGACCGCAACCAGATTGTCCCAATCCTTCGGTTCGATGTGGGAAAGCGGCGACAGCGGACCGAGGATGCCGGCGTTGCCGACCAGCACATCAAGCCGCTGGTAGCGCTCGTTAAGCGCAAGCGCCAGCCGCGCAATGCCGTCGCTGTCCTTGACGTCCAGCGGCACCAGCGTGGCCGAGCCACCGGCTGCCTTGATCTTGTCGTCGAGCTCCTCGAGCCCGCCGACCGTGCGCGCAACGGCGACGACGTGCGCGCCGGCCTGCGCCAGCGAGAGCGCCAGGGCTGCGCCAATGCCGCGTGAGGCGCCGGTGACCAGCGCTACGCGATCGGCGAGGGGTTTAGAAGAATTGGCCATTCAGCTGTCATGCCCGGCCATAGCCGTTCGAAGAACGGCGTCGCTTTGCTCGCCTATGTGCCGGGCATCCATGTCTTTCTTTCACTGGAGGCTTTAAAAGACGTGGATGGCCGGGACAAGCCCGGCCATGACGTCAATTTGAATTCAGATCGCTTCTGCCAGCAACGACAATTGCCGCGGGCTCGCCTCTTGTGCGCCGAGGTCCGTGAGCGCGGTCGGATAGTCGCCGGTGAAGCAATGATCGGTGAATTGCGGCCGTGCCGCATCGCGGCCTGGCAAGCCCATGGCGCGATAGATGCCATCGACCGACAGGAAGGCCAGGGAGTCTGCGCCGATGAACTTGCGCATGCCCTCGAGATCATGGGTCGCGGCCAACAGCTTGTCGCGCTCGGGTGTGTCGATCCCGTAATAGTCGGGATGGGTAATCGGCGGCGAAGCGATGCGGAAATGCACTTCCTTGGCGCCGGCGTCGCGCATCATTTGTACGATCTTGCGCGACGTCGTGCCACGCACGATTGAATCATCCACCAGCACAATGCGTTTGCCGGCAACCACGGCGCGGTTGGCGGAATGCTTGAGCCTCACGCCCTGGTCGCGGATCTGTTGGGTCGGTTGGATGAAGGTGCGGCCGACATAGTGGTTGCGTATGATCCCAAGTTCGTACGGCACGTTGGCTTCTTGCGCGAAACCGATCGCTGCCGGCACGCCGGAATCCGGTACCGGTACGATGACGTCGGCGTTGGCCGGTGCCTCGCGCGCCAGCTCCGCGCCCATGGTTTTGCGCACGTCATAGACGTGGCGGCCGCCGACGATGGAGTCAGGTCGCGAGAAATAGATGTATTCGAAGATGCAGGGGCGTGCGGGCATCGGCGGAAACGGCTTATGCGACTGGGCGCCATCTTCATCAAAGATGACGACCTCGCCGTTTTCCACGTCGCGCACATATTGGGCGCCGATGATGTCGAGCGCGCAGGTTTCGGAAGCAAGGATCGGACAGCCATCGAGTTTGCCGATCACCAGCGGCCGGATGCCGAGCGGATCGCGTGCGCCGACAAGTTTTTTGTTGGTCAGGCCGACAAAGGCGTAGGCGCCCTCGAGCTGACGCAGTCCCTCGATAAAACGGTCGACAAAACGGTTGCGGCGGGCACGCGCCACCAGATGGAGGATCACCTCCGTGTCGGTGGTCGACTGCATCATGGCGCCCTCGTGCACGAGATCGCGCCGCAGCTTGATGCCATTCGTGAGATTGCCATTGTGGCCGATCGCGAAGCCGCCGCCTTCGAGTTCGGCGAACAGCGGCTGCACATTGCGAAGAATGGTTTCGCCGGTGGTCGAATAGCGTACGTGACCAATGGCAGACGTGCCGGGCAGGCGATCGATTACCTCGCGACGCGCAAAGGCATCGCCGACGAGTCCGAGGCGGCGCTCGGAATGAAAACGCTTGCCGTCAAACGAGACGATACCGGCGGCTTCCTGACCGCGGTGCTGGAGAGCATGCAGGCCGAGCGCCGTGATGGCGGCCGCATCCGGATGGCCGAAAATGCCAAACACTCCACATTCCTCGCGCAGGCGGTCGGCGTCTGGATCGAACTCCACGTCGGCCATCGGCACGAGATCCTGAGGATGTTTATGCATTGGCTATCGTGTTCCGCTGGCCTTGGGTTGCGTCAATGGCAATTCTGAACGTTGGTCCGGACCCGAATCCGGCGTGTCCTGATCTTCCGGTTTCGGCTTCTTCAACCTCTTCAAGATGGTGCTTTCGGGGTCATCCGGCAACATCGACATCAACCATTGCCCGGTGTTTTGCAGAACAACTTTGGACTTGGCGCCGCGCACCCATTCCGGCTGGCTGCGATCGGGTACCAGCCATGCAAAAAACAGGAAGGCGACAACGACAATGATCAAGCCGCGACCCAGCCCGAACAGGAAGCCAAGCGTGCGATCGAGCGCGCCGACGCGGCTGTCGAGCACCATATCGGAGACACGTGCTGTAATGATCGACACGATGAGCAGGGTGCCGAGAAATATGCCGCCCGCCGAAACGCCAGCCGCGACCATGTCGCTGTTGAAGTACTGCTTCGCCATCGGCAGCACGCGGCTGTAAGAGTAAAGTGTGACGACGGCGGCGACGCCCCAGGCGCCGATCGAAAGGATCTCGCGCATGAAGCCGCGTATCAGGGCGAGCAGCCCGGAAATCAGCATGACCGCTAGCAGGATGATGTCGAGCAACGTGATCGGCATCGGGGCTCATGCACTCCGCAGGTTTCGGCGGTCCATGGTGCGCGTGGCGGCTGGCCGGCGCGGCAATTCCGGGCCAGCCATAGCGGCTTCGGACCGGCGCGGCAATGTCGACCTTAAGTGCTTAATTTTAAGCCCATTTCTGCGCTATTGGCCGTCGCTCGATGAGGCCGCGGAAGGCGGTTTTGACGCGCCCCGTATATAGCGGCAGGTCACCGTGCCGTCACGGGTCTTGTCCACCACTTTTGGCATGCTTGCCCGCTTTTCCGCGCGCGGCGATGTCGGCCACCAGGCTGGCGAGGCTTCCGACGTCGGTAACCTTAAGTCCTGGCTCGGCCGTCTCGGTGCGCGCAGTTTCCGGTACCACCGCGCGCGTAAAGCCGAGCTTGGCGGCTTCCTTGAGACGGGATGCGCTCTGGGCGACAGGGCGAACGGCGCCGGAAAGGGACACTTCGCCGAAGTAGACCGCATCGGCCGGCAATGGCGCATTGGCAAGCGACGACACCAGCGCCGCCGCTGCGGCGAGATCACCCGCCGGCTCCTGAATACGCATGCCGCCCGCCACATTGAGGTAGACATCATGACCGCCGAGCCGCACGCCGCAGTGCGCTTCCAGCACCGCCAGCACCATCGACAGACGGCTTGGGTCCCAGCCGACGACCGCTCGTCTCGGCGTGCCCAGCGAGGTTGGCGCAACCAACGCCTGAATTTCCACGAGCAACGGCCGCGTGCCTTCGATGCCGGCAAATACCGCGGTGCCGGGCTGACCAAGATCGCGTTCCGACAAAAATAGCTCGGACGGGTTGGCAATTTCGCATAAGCCCGAACCGGTCATTTCGAACACGCCGATTTCATCGGTCGGACCGAAACAATTCTTGACGGCGCGCAGGATGCGGAACTGGTGCGAACCTTCGCCCTCGAACGAGAGCACCGCATCGACCATATGTTCGACAACGCGCGGCCCAGCGATCTGCCCGTCCTTTGTGACATGGCCAACCAGAATGATCGCGGCGCCGGATTTCTTGGCGAAGCGGATCAGCGCCTGGGCGCTGCCGCGCACCTGGGTCACCGTGCCGGGCGCGGATTCAACCATGTCGGTCCACATGGTCTGGATTAAATCGATAACGATCAGCCGTGGCGTCTTGCCTTCCGACAATGTTGCGATGATGTCTTCGACGGAGGTTTCTGCTGCGAGCTCGACGGGGCTGTCGCGCAAGCCTAACCGCTCGGCGCGCAGGCGTACCTGGGCCACGGCTTCTTCACCCGAGATGTAGACGGTGCGATGGCCGGCGCGGGCCAGCGCCGCGGTGGCCTGAATCAGGAGGGTTGATTTGCCGATCCCGGGATCGCCGCCCACCAGCAGGACGGAACCGCGCACAAAGCCGCCGCCGGTGACGCGGTCGAATTCGGCGATGCCGGAGGGCAAGCGGGGGGCGTCATGCGCGTCGCCGGCGAGCGGCTCGAGCGCAAACAAACGGCCTTTGCCGGGCTTACGGCCCGGCCCGGTGGGCCGCTCGGCGCCTTCCTCGCTCAGCGTGTTCCATTCGCCGCAAGCCTCGCATTTGCCCTGCCAGCGGCTGAAAGCAGCGCCACAGTTCTGGCAAATGAAGCTCAAGCTGCGCTTGGACATAGCGGAATCGCCCGAAAAGTTGCATTTGGACGCTAGTGCGCCCAAAAGAACAATACAAGAACATTTTTTAAAAAGTCGCTAATTTTCAGGAGATTGGCCGCTGGCCGATCAGTCCGCCCGGTAGAGCCGGTGATAGCGCTTGCCGAGGCTTGTGAGCACCTCGTAGCCGATGGTCCCGGCAGCCGCCGCGAGATCGTCGACGCCGATGCCACCGCCGATGAGCGTCACCAGGTCTCCGCGCCGGACCGTATGGTCGGGCAGAGCGGTAATGTCGATCGCCAGAAGATCCATCGAAACGCGGCCGGCGAGCGGACAGCGCGTTCCGGCAACGATCGCATCGGCGCCCGGCGCGGCATCGGTGGCGCTCGCGGCCCGCGGATAGCCGTCGGCATAGCCGGCTGTAACAATAGCAACGCGGGTCGCGTGTTTGGCGGTCCAGGTGGCGTTGTATCCGATGGTCTCGCCCTTTGGCACCGTGCGCACAAGTACGACATGTGCGTGCAATTCGACAGCCGGTCGCATCGGGTTGTCGTGGCCTGGCGTGGGATTGACGCCGAAGAGAGCTGCGCCGGGTCGCACAACGTCGCAATGGGCGCCGCTGCCAAGGAAGATGCCCGATGAATTCGCAAGCGAGCCGGGAATGCCGCGGTAAAGCAGACGGACGTCTCGGAAGAGCTGGATCTGTTTTTCGTTGAGCGGATGCCCCGGCTGTTCAGAACAAACGAGGTGGCTCATCAGCAGGGTAATGCCATGATTTTCTGCCCGGATGCGCGGCGCCAGCGCCGCCGCCTCGTCGGCTGATATGCCGAGACGGTTCATGCCGGTGTCGACGTGCAATGCTGCTCCGCCATGCCACTGGTTGGTGGCACAGAACGCGTCCCACTCGGCGAGCTCGACGAGGCTCCCGATCACCGGACGCGCATTGATGTTGGCGTAGGCCGATGCGGTGCCGGGCAACAGGCCGTTGAGCACATAGACCGCCGGTTCCTGCGCAATGCTGCGCACGCGACGGGCCTCGCCAAGATCGGCGACGAAAAACGTCTTGCAGCCGGCATCAACGAGCGTGCGGGCGACCGGCTCGAGGCCGCAGCCATAGCCATCGGCCTTGATCACGGCCGCGCACTCGGACGGCATGGCGCGACGGCCAAGCTCTTTCCAGTTGGCTTCGATGGCAGGCAGGCTGATGGTCAAAATGCCGCCGGCCTCGGCCGCAGAGGGGCCTGTCTCGGTCGCGGCACCTGCCGGCGTGGCCTCTGGATGCAAGTCAGGTTGTAATGCGGTTTCGGACATGACGTGTCGGTTTAGCCGCCCCGGCGCCGCCAGTCTATGCGCACCCGGCGATCGGTTTAGGTCCGTTCGGGCAGGTGGTTTTCGCGCGCGAGCGAGGAGAAGCGGGTAACGGCGGCGTCGAACTGCATTTCCACGGTTCCGGTCGGGCCGTGACGTTGTTTGCCGATGATGACTTCCGCCTTGCCATGCACTTTGTCGGCCTCGGCGAGCCATTCGGCAAACTTCTCGCGGTTGGATTCCAGCGGCTTGCGCATCTGGTGGTAGTATTCCTCGCGGTAGACGAACAGCACCACGTCGGCGTCCTGTTCGATCGAGCCGGATTCACGCAAGTCCGAAAGCTGCGGCCGCTTGTCATCGCGGCTTTCCACCTGACGCGATAATTGGGACAAAGCCAGGATCGGAACATTGAGCTCTTTGGCCAACGCCTTGAGCTTGGTGGTGATTTCCGTGATCTCCTGCACGCGGTTTTCCTGGCTGCGGCGGGTCGAGCCCTGCAACAACTGCAGATAGTCAATCACCAGCACGTCGAGGCCACGCTGGCGTTTAAGCCTGCGCGCGCGGGCGGCGAGTTGGGCCACCGACAGGCCGCCGGTCTCATCCACATAAAGTGGGATGTGCTGCAACTCGATCGAGTAGTCCTTGATCTTCTCGAAGTCGCTCTCGCTGATACCGCCGCGCCGGATCTGGTTGGACGGAATTCCGGTCTGCTCGGCGATGATACGGGTGGCGAGTTGCTCGGCCGACATTTCCAGCGAGAAGAAGCCGACAATGCCGCCATTGACGGTGACGGTGTGACCATCCGGCTTGACCTCACCGCGCCAGGCCTTGGCGATGTTGTAGCCGATGTTGGTGGCGAGGGCGGTTTTGCCCATGCCGGGACGCCCGGCGAGGATAATCAGGTCCGACTGCTGCAATCCGCCCATCATGCGGTCGAGATCGTCGAGGCCGGTGGCGACCCCGGACAGTTTCCCGTCGCGCTGGAATGCATGCGCCGCCATGTCGATCGCGGTCGTGAGCGCCTGTGCAAAGCGCTGGAAGCCACCGTCGTAGCGACCCGTCTCGGCTAATTCGTAAAGCCGGCGCTCGGCATCCTCGATCTGGTTGCGCGGAGAAAAATCGACCGGTGCATCAAAGGCGACATTGACCATGTCCTCGCCGACCTGGA
Organism: uncultured Alphaproteobacteria bacterium; assembly: GCA_963735285.1. GTDB lineage: Bacteria > Pseudomonadota > Alphaproteobacteria > Rhizobiales > Xanthobacteraceae > Pseudolabrys. Next base: position 174,704 of record CAVTKN010000003.1, read on the forward strand.
TCAGCGCGCGGCGGATCGACAGGTCATAGACCGTATGGCCGTAGTCCTCGGCATTGATGATCGTGGTTGCCTCGGCGGCAAGCCGCGCGAGGTACTGGCTGACCGTGAGCCCGCCGATGTCGACATTGGCGTCGAGGAACGTCTTGAGCGTAATGGGCGTGGCCAGCTTGCCGGCACGGATCAAATCGCGCGCAAGTTGATAAACCTTCTGGTGAATAGGCTCGAAGAAGTGCTCGGGATTGAGGAAATCCGAAACCCGGTAGAAAGCCTCGTTGTTGACGAGGATAGCGCCCAATAGCGCCTGCTCCGCCTCGATGTTGTGCGGAGCGGAACGGTAGAGCGGGGCAGGTTCTTCGACCTGCTTGCGGGCTGTCGAATCAGCGAGGGCCATGGATGTCAGTGGTTACCCGGAAAATGTGGCATAGCACGCGTTTTGTGGTGGAAGCGGTTGTCGCGTGCGGTTATCCCACAATTCACAAGCTGTATTGATCGGTGGGAAAGGCCGGTTTCTTCTTGACCCTGTTCGTGCGCGCGCGAACGGACTCCAGATTATTCCCCGGCCAGGCGTAGCTGCGGGCGCCGGGCGCTTTCGATTGCGGCGAGGCGCCGCTCCTCGTCGGTAATGTAGTCGCGCGTGATCGGCACGACGCCCTGCCGCTTGGTGAGCTGGATCTGCATCACATGCATGTTCTGCTCGCGGAACGACATTTCGGAGGCGGCGAGATAGAATTCCCACATCCGCACGAAGCGCTGGTCGTAAATGCGCTCCGCTTCCTCGCGGTGTGCCAGGAAGCGCTCCCGCCAATGCCTGAGGGTCTCGGCATAGTGAAGCCGAAGGATTTCGATATCGGTGACAAGCAGGCCGGCCTTCTCAATTCTCGGCAGGACTTCCGAAAGGGCAGGGATGTATCCGCCGGGGAAAATATATTTCGCAATCCAGGGATTCGTGGCGCCGGGCCCTTCCGAGCGACCGATCGAATGCAACACCATCACGCCGTTGCCGGCGAGTAGTTGCGCGCTCTTTTCGAAGAAGGTGTCGAAATGATTGACCCCGACGTGCTCGAACATTCCAACCGACACGATGCGGTCAAACGGGCCGATGACATCGCGATAGTCCTGTAGCTGGAAGCGTGCGTGATCGCTGAGGCTTTTTTCGGCCGCCCGCTCATTGGCGATCGCATGCTGCTCTTCTGACAGCGTGACGCCGGTTACGTCGGCGCCGCCAATTTCGGCGAGATAGAGACCGAGCCCGCCCCAGCCGCAGCCGATGTCGAGCAGGCGCAAATCATGACCATTTTTGTTCGGCCCGAGCCGCAGCTTGGCAGCCAAATGCCGCTTCTTTGCAAGCTGGGCATCGTCGAGCGACTGATCGGGCCGCTCGAAATATGCGCAGCTGTATTGCCGGTCGGCGTCCAGGAATAAAGAGTAGAGCCGGCCATCGAGATCGTAGTGATGGGCGACGTTCCGGCGCGCCCGCGGGCGCGGATTGAACTGGCTCAGCCGGCGCCGCAGGTAGCGCAACAGCGCTTGCGGTCGTGCCCAATAAGGGACTTCGGATTTTTGACCGAGAGCAATGGCGAGCACATCGGCGATCGTGCCTTCCTCGACCACAAACGTGCCGTTCATGTAGGATTCGCCGAACTTAAGTTCGGGATCGAGGAGAATGCCCCATTCGGCGCTGCGTGAGGTAAAACGAACCGAAACCGGGCGGCCGGTCCCATCGCCGAATATGCAAACTGTGCCGCGCGAGGTCGTAACTCTGAATGTGCCCCGCCGGATAAATGTCTTAAGCAGGAACTGAAGCAACCGGTCCATCGGCCGCCTCCATCACTCATGGGACAATGCGCTACTGGCTATGGATTCCCCTTGCCGCCCCATCAACGCAGAGGGCGCAATAATGTTTCCGAGACCTAGGTATATAATCAAAGTTCCGGTGCGCCAGCAATCCCGCAAAAGCGCAGCGTCGCCATTCGCGGGGTCACGGGTCACAAATCCGGAATAATGCGCTATCAAGACGCTGCTTTGTTGGGCTTGGTGGGTTAGGTGCGGGGCGAAAGGGTTGGCGGACTATGAGAGCTTTACGTTGCGGCGTCGGCGCGGCGGTCAGCGTGGCGTTGCTATGCAGTGCCGGAGTGGCCATCGCGCAGGAAAATCTGGATCAGGGCAAAAGCGCGGCGCAGCTATTCGCCTCGAATTGCTCGGCTTGCCACAAATCGCCGCAGGGGTTGGCCAAGGCCGGCGGAATCCTCGGCCTCGATAGTTTCCTGCGTGAACACTACACGGCGAGCAAGGAATCGGCTGGCGCGCTCGCCGCCTACCTCAAATCGATGGACACCCCTGCCGCCCCGGCACGCGGAGCAAAGCGGACTGCCAAGGGCGACGAAAAGTCGAAAGCCGACGAGAAGAAGAAATCGGGTGCCAAGGCAGGCGACAAGGCAAGCGACAAGGCAGGCGACCAGAAGGGGACGGAGAAGAAGCCGGACACGGGCGTGGAGCCCAAAGCGTCCGAATCAAAATCAGAGTCAAAACCGGAGTCAAAACCCGCCGACGCCAAGCCTTCCGATGGAAGGCCCGCCGACATCGTGGCGCCCGAGCCAAAGTCCGGGGACGCCAAACCAAGTCCGCCCGCCGCCGGTGAAGCAAAACCGGCAGAGGGCGGAAAATCCGGTAAGTCAGACTAGCAGCCGAAGGCGACTTACTCTTCTGACTCTTCTGCCGCCTTCTTCTTTTTGCCTTTTGCGGCCTTGGGCGCCGGCTCGGCGGATTCAGTATCGGCCGCCTTGGCGGACGCATCGCCTTCGGCTTGCTCACGATCCTTGAGCGCTTTTGCCTCGGGGTCGAACATTGCTTCAGCAGCTGCCGCCGCCGCGGCGGCTTCCTCTTCCGCTTCGGTCCGGCGCACGGTGACATCTTCACCACGCGCAATGCGCGCTGCTTCGTCTTGGCTGCGGGCGACCGTCACGGTGATCGATATTTCGACCTCCGAATGCAGGGCCAACGGCACTTTGTACTGACCGATCGTCTTGATCGGGGCATTGAGCACAATCTGCGAGCGGCCGACATCGGCGCCACCGGCCTTGATCAGGCTGGCGATGTCGCGGGTCGACACCGATCCGAACAATTGTCCGGTTTCGCTCGCTTGCCGCAGCACGACGTAGGTCTTGCCGTTGAGCGTGCTGGCGAGCTTGCCCGCTTCGCCCTTTAATTCGAGATTCTTGGCCTCCAGTTCGACCTTCATTCCCTCGAAACGTTTCTTGTTGTCGGCGGTGGCGCGCAACGCCTTTCCGCGCGGCAGCAGGAAATTTCGGGCAAAGCCATCTTTCACCCGCACGATTTCGCCCATCTGGCCGAGTTTGCCGATGCGCTCTAACAGGATCACTTCCATTGTCTTATCTCCTCGATCTGAACTTCGATTGTGGTTGGGTTAATGTCACGAAATGGCAGGCGGACCACGCTTGCGTGCAACGCGTCCGCGCAAATCAAATGCTGTGTCGATGAGGCCGAGCAGGCAGAGCGCCAGGATCGGCCAGCCGATCAGAAACACTGCGGCATAGGCCAGGCCGAGCAAGAAGGGACGCATTTGCAGGCCTTGTGTCATGGCGTGCAGGACCGCAAAGCCGAGCACGCCATAGGCGAGCAACAGGGCTGCCGACGCGATACCGGCCACGATGCCGAGCATTCCGTCCACGAAACTCAAGGCGACGGCAAGGGCCAGGGCCGCCATCAGGAGAGGCGGAAACCTCAGGTCCGAAAGTTGCGGCCAAGGCCGCGCCAGCCGGCCGGAAAACTTTACAATGCGCGCGGCGAGCCAAAGGTTGAACAGATTGGTGATGGTCGCAAGAATGGCTGCCGCCAATGGTATTGCGCTCACCAGAAATTCAATCAGCCGGTCGGCCCTGGCTGGCATACCCGATGGGACATCGGCCTGCGTTGCGATCTCTGCGCGCAAGACGGCGTTGAGCGCGCTGCGCAATCCGGCACGAAAACTTTCGGCGTCGGTTCCGAAATTGGGAATGGCGACGATCACCACCAGCGCGGCAAGAACCGCCGCCCAGATCACCAGGCGGCCGGGTGGATACCATTCGAGCGGCGCTGGCTGGCCAATGCCGCCGTTGGCCGGAACGGGACGCGCGAGCATCGCGAGGTAGCCGAGCCACCAGGCGGGAACGCCGGCACCGGCAAGAAATGCAAACAGGAAAACGACGCCGAAGACGCCACCCAAGGTCAGTGCGCCCGTGAGCGATGCAATGAGTGCGGCCCAGTGGCTCCAGCCAAGGCCGGCAATCATGATTGGCAGCGGCGCGAGATAGAAGAGGGGAATGGACAGCCATATGCCCGACGTCACCGAAGCAAACAGCAAAGCTGCCGCGACGCCGGCACCGATCCCAATGATTACGATCTGCATCATCACAAGCTGTCCCGCTCCTCACTGAGCGGTTAGAGACGGAATGAGAACCCGCCCCAACCATCGGCCCCCGGAGTCTTCCGGAAGCCTCGTTGTTAAATTACTGAATCACGTACGGCAGCAGCCCCAGGAACCGCGCACGTTTGATCGCCTGTGCGAGCTCGCGTTGCTTCTTAGCGGACACGGCGGTGATGCGGCTTGGCACGATCTTGCCGCGCTCCGACACGTAACGCTGCAAAAGTTTCACGTCCTTGTAGTCGATCTTCGGCGCATTGGCGCCGGAGAACGGACAGGTCTTGCGACGGCGGAAGAACGGACGGCGGGCGCCACCGGCTTGCGAACCGAATGCCATGGCCTATTCCTCCACCGCTGCGACGACATCGGGAACGTCGGCATCATCACCGCCTTCGTCACGGCGCGGCCGGCGGCCGCCCCGATCTCCGCGGTCTCCGCGATCGCCGCGGTCATCGCGGTCCCGATCCGATTTGCGCATCATCGCCGACGGACCTTCCTCGAGCGCTTCTACGCGGATGGTCAGGTAGCGCAGCACGTCTTCGTTGAGGCGTTCCTGGCGCTCGATCTCGTTGAGCGCAGCCGCCGGCGCTTCAACGTTGAGCAACGTCATGTGCGCCTTGCGGTTCTTGCGAATGCGATAGGTGAGGGACTTCAAGCCCCAGTATTCATTCTTCGTGACCTTGCCGCCCAATTGCCCGATCACTCCGGACAGTTGCGTGGTCAACTCCTCGACCTGCTGCGCGCTCAGGTCCTGGCGCGCGAGGTAGACGTGTTCGTACAGCGGCATGAAATGCCTTTCCCTGGTTAGTCCCATGGCCGTGACCCTGGCGCCTAGCCCCTCGAGCCCTTCGGGAAAGGCTCGAATGCTCAGAAGGCGGAAGCACGGGACGCCGGGCACATCGGCCCTACCGGATTTTCATCCGGCCGTCCGTTCAGCTCCCAACCAGGATCGACGGAACGCGCGGTTTATAGGGTTTTTCTGCGGAAATGCAAGGCAAAATGCCGGCTTTGAGCGTGCCGACGCATTGATTCAGGCGGCTTGCGGACCTGAACCACCGCTTTGCAGTCGATCCGCGAGTTTAACCGCAAGATCGGCGCCTTCTTTGATCAGGCGAGTGGTATCGGCATCCTGATTGCTGGCGCGTCGCAACATTTCGAGCGCTTCGAGCAATCGGTCGAGGTTTTGCGCAAGAAATTGCTGGCGGAACGCCGGATCGCTGCGCGCTCGCGCGATATCGTCCTCGGTAACCAAAGTGCTCATCGTCTGGTCCGTGAAAGATCCGCAATAACCATACAACGAAGAGCGTTTTCGCCCGGTTACCGCGGCGGCGAAACTTGACAGAAGCGATAGCGGGGTGTCTTTCGGCCCGATTTCGGTGTGGGACCTAAAATTAGCGGGCAAGTCATGGCGGTTGCGTTCGTTTTTCCGGGGCAGGGCAGTCAGACGGTTGGAATGGGCAAGACTTTGGCGGCAAATTTCGCCGCCGCACGTGAAGTGTTCGAGGAAGTGGATTCCGCCCTCGATGCAAAGCTCAGCACCATCATCTTCGAAGGGCCAGCCGATACACTGACGCTGACAGAAAATGCGCAGCCGGCATTGATGGCCGTTTCACTTGCGGCCACGCGCGTGTTGCAAGCTGAGGCAGGGCTCGATCTTGCCCGCGAGGCGCAATTCGTCGCCGGCCATTCGCTCGGCGAATATTCGGCGCTGGCGGCAGCTGGTGCTTTCACGATTGCCGACGCAGCGCGGCTTCTGCGTACGCGGGGACAGGCCATGCAAAAGGCCGTTCCGGTCGGCGTCGGCGCGATGGCGGCGTTGATCGGTCTCGAGTTTGACGCGGCGTCAGCAGTAGCGGCTGAAGCCGCCCAAGGTGAAGTGTGCCAGGCCGGCAATGACAACGGCGCCGGGCAGGTGGTTGTCTCCGGCAACAAATCGGCCGTCGAGCGTGCCGTCGAAATCGCCAAAACGAAAGGTGCAAAACGTGCAATGCTCTTGCCTGTGTCTGCGCCATTCCATTGTGCATTGATGCAGCCTGCGGCTGATGTCATGGCGGACGCGCTGGCAAAGGTATCAGTGCAGCCGCCGGTCGTGCCGGTGGTCGCCAACGTATTGGCCAAGCCGATCAGCGAGCCGGCTGAAATTGTGCGGGCGCTGGTTGCTCAAGTCACTGGTACAGTGCGCTGGCGCGAGTCGGTTGAATTTATGGCAAAGGCAGGCGTCACGAGGTTTTATGAGGTGGGCGCCGGCAAAGTCTTGAGCGGGCTCATCAAGCGACTTGCGGAAGGTGCTTCGGCCAGTGCGATCGGCAGCCCTGACGATATCGCCGCCTTCAAGGCGGGGAGGAACACATGATGTTCGATTTGAACGGCAAGACCGCGCTCGTGACGGGCGCGAGCGGTGCGATCGGTGGTGCGATTGCCCGCGCGCTGCACGCGCAGGGCGCAACGGTGGCGCTCTCGGGGACCCGCAAGGACGCGCTCGATGCAGTGGCGGCCGCTCTTGGCAGCCGTGTCCACATCTTGCCTTGCGATCTTGCCGACAAAGATGCCGTTGAAGCGCTCGTGCCGGCTGCGGAAGAAAAAATGGAGAAGCTCGATATTTTGGTCGCCAATGCAGGTCTCAATCGGGACAACCTGTTCGTGCAGTTGCGCGACGAGGACTGGGACAAGGTGATCGCCGTTAATCTGACCGCGACGTTTCGCCTCGCTCGCGCGGCCGTCTCGCGCATGATGCGTCGGCGGTGGGGCCGCGTGATCGGCATTTCCTCGGTGGTTGGCTTTACCGGCAATCCAGGGCAGGGCAACTACACGGCGTCCAAGGCCGGTATGGTCGGCATGATCAAGTCGGTAGCTGCCGAATATGCCAAGCGCAATATTACGGCCAACTGCATTGCGCCCGGCCTGATCGCTTCGGCCATGACCGACAAGCTCAACGAAAAGCAGCGGGAGACTATTCTCGCGCGCATCCCGGCCGCGAAACTCGGCACGCCCGAGGACGTGGCTGCTGCTGCGGTGTACCTGGCGTCGAATGAGGCCGCTTACGTCAACGGACAAACCATCCACGTCAATGGCGGGATGGCCATGATCTAGCGCATGGTCCGTCAAACTGGCCGCCGGTTTTCGGGCTAGAGCACGTGCAAACGGGAGGTAGAAATGCCGTGTTTTCAGGGCTTGCTCGCCCCGCCTCCACACGCTAGTCAACGTATTTGAAGTATGGTAACCGAGCTTCGGCCCGGCTGGGGCGGCCAATAGCTGACGTCAAAAGCGATGTTCCGCGATTGGGGATCGTCCCATCACCGTCAACCACGACGAGGCCATACCGCGATGGTTGCGATCTAAATTTGGATCGCAGCCCAATTTAAAAAGCACGAGGTTGGAACGATGAGTGACATTGGCGAGCGGGTGAAAAAGATCGTCGTGGAACACCTTGGCGTAGAGCCCGACAAGGTAACCGATCAGGCAAGCTTCATCGACGATCTTGGCGCCGACAGCCTCGACACCGTCGAACTCGTGATGGCTTTCGAAGAGGAATTCGGCTGCGAAATCCCCGACGATGCCGCCGAAACCATCCTGACCGTGGGTGACGCGGTCAAGTTTCTCGAAAAGAACGCAAAAAGCTGAGCAAGCGCCCTGCGCGGCTGCTTTCGCTTCGCTTGCCATTGGCCAATGAGCTGTGCGCACTACGGCGGCAGACACGTTCACGCAGTTTGCGCGGACCTGACTGCGTGCGCGAATAATTTCGCTCGGAGCCGGCCATGAGACGTGTCGTCGTCACCGGATTGGGAATGCTCACGCCGCTTGGCTGCGGTGTTGAACCGACCTGGGCACGACTGCTCCAGGGCGATAGCGGCGCCAAGAAGATCGATACATTCGATGTGTCCGATATTTCCTGCCAGATCGCGTGCGTAATCCCGCGCGGCGACGGGTCGAATGGCACCTACAATCCCGACCAGTGGATGGAGCCGAAGGAACAACGCAAAGTCGACCAGTTCATCGTCTATGCCATGTGCGCTGCACGTCAGGCTCTCGATGATGCAGGGTGGCATCCGAAAAGTTATGACGAGCAGACCAGCACCGGCGTGCTTATCGGCTCCGGTATCGGTGGCATTGAGGGAATTGCCGAAACCGCGATGGCGCTGCATGAAAAGGGCCCGCGCCGTGTGTCGCCGTTCTTCATTCCGGGCCGCATCATCAATCTCGCCTCGGGCTTTGTGTCCATCGCGCACGGGCTGAAGGGGCCGAACCACGCGGTCGTCACCGCCTGTTCGACCGGCGCGCACGCAATCGGCGACGCAGCGCGGCTGGTGGCATTAGGTGATGCGGAAGTGATGGTGGCCGGGGGAGCCGAGTCGCCGGTCAATCGCATTTCGCTTGCAGGCTTCGCTGCGCTGCGTGCGCTCTCGACCAATTTTAATGACGATCCGGCACGCGCGTCCCGTCCGTACGATAAAGACCGCGATGGTTTCGTGATGGGCGAAGGCGCTGGCGTCGTGGTCTTGGAGACGATTGAGCACGCGAAGGCGCGCGGCGCCAAGATTTATGCCGAAGTGATCGGTTATGGCATGTCGGGCGATGCTTATCACATTACGGCGCCGGCGCCGGACGGCGACGGCGCGCTGCGCTGCATGAACGCAGCCATCCGCCGCGCTGGAATAACGGCTGGTGATCTCGATTACATTAATGCGCATGGCACATCGACGCCGCTCGGCGACGAAATCGAGCTGGGCGCAGTGCAAAAGCTGGTTGGCAATTCCGCCGGCAACATATCGATGTCATCGACAAAGTCCTGCGTCGGACATTTGCTCGGTGCGGCCGGCGCAATCGAGGCCATATTCTCTATTCTGGCGATCCGCGACGGAATTGTTCCGCCGACCATCAATCTTGACAATCCCTCGGTCGAAACACCCATTGATCTGGTCCCCCACCAGGCACGCAAGCGGGATGTCGACACCGTCCTGTCCAATTCGTTCGGTTTCGGCGGGACCAATGCCTCTTTGATCTTTCGTCGATACGCGGCCTAGGAGTTCACGGCGGCGGTCTCCCAAGCTTTCGCCATAATTGTTTCTAACTTGCGCAAGCGGTTGATGTTTCGGCCGCGCGACGGGACGATGAAGCGAAACAGGCCGAGTGCCGATACTGATAGCGGGAGCGAACCTTAGTGAATTCAAACCTACCGCCGGGCAGTGACACCAACGCTCCGCCGGCCGGCAAGCCGCCTGTGCCGCGCAGCCCGCGTGCGGCGCTCGAACCGGAGCGCGTGCCGGTCCCGAATCGCCGTTCGCAGCGCGTGCGGCACCCGCTCGTTGTCATCGGAAATGCCGTTTTCACGCTGCTGGTCGTGGTTTCAATCGCGGTGGGCGCCGCATTGTTCTTCGGAAAGCAGCGCTTCGAAGCGCCCGGTCCGCTGGCCGCGGATAAAGTGGTGAATATCCCGCGCGGCGCGGGCATCCGCGACATAGCCGATCTGCTGCAGCGCGAGGGCGTGATCGATCAACCCTATGTCTTCATGGGCGGCGTCATCGTGCTCAAGGCCCGTGGCGACCTTAAATCCGGCGAATACCAGTTCACCAAGCACGCGAGCCTTGCCGATGTCGTCGACACGATCGTCGAAAACAAGGTCGTCCAGCACACCTTCACTGTGCCCGAGGGATTAACGTCAGAACAGATTGTCGCGCGGCTTTTGGACAACGACGCGCTTGCCGGCCAGATCAAGGAAATTCCGCGCGAAGGGACCCTGCTGCCGGAGACCTACAAATTTACGCGCGGCATGACGCGCGAGCAGATCATCCAGCGCATGCAGCAGTCACACCGCCATATATTGCAGGAAGTCTGGGAACACCGGATGGCCGACTTGCCGGTCAAGACTCCCGAGCAACTGGTCATACTGGCCTCGATCATCGAAAAAGAAACCGGCCGGCCGGAGGAGCGCACCCGTGTTGCAGCGGTATTCGTCAATCGCCTCAAGAGCAAGATGCGGCTGCAGTCGGACCCGACGATCATTTACGGGTTGACTGGCGGCAAGGGGTCGCTGGGCCGGCCGATCCTCAAGAGCGAGATTGAACAGCCGACACCTTACAATACTTATGCGATTGATGGCCTGCCGCCGGGGCCGATCGCTAATCCTGGCCGCGCGTCGCTGGAGGCCGCCGCCAATCCGGCGCGCACCAAGGAACTCTACTTCGTTGCCGACGGAACCGGCGGTCATGTATTTTCGGATAGTTATGCTGAGCACCAGAAGAACGTTGCGCGCCTGCGCGGCATCGAGCACGGCAACGGTGCGCCGCCTGCGCCCGCCGTGCCGGCCACCGGCAGTCAAAATGGCGTCCCAAGCGGCGCTAGGCCTTAAACAGGTCCGAGACTTGTGACGTTACGTTCTCACGGCTAAGGTCGCCGCGCTTTCGGACAAACAGCAACGCGAGATCAACTCCATGGCTCTGTCGAGCATGACCGGCTTTGCTCGCGGCCACGGCGTCGCGGATGCCTACGCCTGGAGTTGGGAAATCAAATCGGTGAACGCGAAAGGGCTCGACTTGCGCTTTCGCCTGCCCCAGGGCTGGGACGCAATCGAGGTACCGGCGCGTACCCGCGCCAACGAAAAGCTTTCGCGTGGCACCGTCTATGCCAATCTTGCCGTCGAGCGCAAAGGCGTACTGCCGACGGTGAAGGTCAACGAGCCGGTGCTCGACGCAGTCCTTTCAACTCTCAAAGGCCTTGCCGGAAAAATCGACGCTGCACCACCGAGTCTTGACGGGATTCTTTCACTGAAAGGCGTGATCGAAATCACCGAGGAAGACGAACGCGAGGATGCTCATCGCGCCGCCGAAAGCGCGATCATTGCGGGCTTCGACCAGGCGCTGGCCGCGTTGATCGCCATGCGCCGTGCCGAGGGCGATACGCTCGGGCGTCTGCTATCGGCCAAGCTTGACGAAATCGCAGCTCTTGCGGCACGCGCCGAGGCTGCGCCCGGCCGCAAGCCGGAGGCGATCAAGGCGCGGCTGGCAGACCAGATTACGACGCTGCTGTCGTCCTCCGAACGCTTCGATTCCGACCGCCTGCACCAGGAGGCGATCATGCTCGCCACCAAAGCCGATATACGCGAAGAACTTGATCGACTTGCCTCGCACGTGGCACAGGCCAAAAAACTGCTCGCCGAGGGCGGCTCAATCGGCCGCAAACTCGATTTTCTGGCGCAGGAACTGCATCGCGAATCGAATACGCTGACCGCCAAGGCAAACGATGTCGAACTGACCAATATAGGCCTCGAGCTCAAGAGCGTGGTCGAACAATTCCGCGAGCAGGTGCAAAACCTGGAGTGATGCAAGATGGCGCATAAGCGGCAACCGGACACGGCCGTGACAAGACGCGGCCTGATGCTGGTCCTGTCGTCGCCCTCCGGCGCGGGCAAAACCACGCTGACCCGGAAATTGCTCGACGAGGACAAGGGTGTCGCTCTGTCAGTGTCGGTCACGACGCGCAAGATGCGTCCCGGCGAAAAGGATGGTCGCGACTATCATTTCGTCAATCGCAGGCAATTCGATGCGATGGTTGAAAAGAACGAATTGCTGGAATGGGCCGAGGTATTTGACAATTATTACGGCACACCGAAAAAGGCGGTGATGGATTCGCTTGCGGCCGGCCGTGATGTTTTGTTCGACGTGGACTGGCAGGGCACACAGCAATTGCGCGACAAAGCGCCCAATGATCTCGTCAGCATCTTCGTTCTGCCACCATCGATCCCCGAACTCGAGCGTCGATTGCACAAGCGCGCGCAAGACGACTACGAGACAATTCATCGGCGTATGGCGAAAGCCGCCGACGAGATGAGCCACTGGCAGGAGTATGACTATGTCGTGATCAATCATGATCTCGACGATACCTTCGCCGACGTGCTCGCGATCCTTGCCGCCGAACGCGTCAAGCGTGACCGGCAGATTGGCCTCTCTGACTTCGTCCGCGGACTTCAGGCAAAGCTCTAGGCCGTCAATACGACCCGGCCCACAATCTTCCCGGCGCGTAAATCATCGAGCGTCTTTGACCCCTGGTCGAGCGGCCGCTCGGCGATTGGCGGCGGTGGAATATTTCTGGCTCGAACGAGGTCCACCAGTTCGCGCGCTTCTGCCGGCGTTCCGGTCATTGTGCCTTCGATTGTCATCGCCTTAAGTGGAAACATCGCGACGGCTGTCGCATAGCCGCCGCCGATCAGGCCGGTGACCACGACTTTGCCGCCTTTGGCCAACACGCCGGTCGCGAAGTTCAATGACGCGTCGGAGCCCGCGAAATCGCAGGCGGCGTAAATGCCGCCGCTGGCTTTCAGCAGTGCCTTGCGAGCATCCGGGTCGGACGGATCAAAGGCCTCGCGCGCACCGGCAGCGAGAGCCGTTTCGCGCTTTTTGACATCGATATCGGCGACGAACGGCGCCTCATGAAACATCGCCCGCGCGATTGCCAGGCCCATGAGGCCGACACCTCCAAGCCCGACCAGCAGAAGTGGTGCGCGTGCCGCACGATCCGAGAGCCGCTTAAGCGCAGAATAGGCGGTAAGCCCCGAGCACATCAGTGCGCCAGCATAAGACGGGGATAGTGGCGCGAAGTCGATCAGGTAGCGTGGATGGGGCACGAGCACATGTGTTGCAAAGCCGCCGTCAACAGTCGTGCCGAGATGCCGCGGCGCCTTGCAGATGTTTTCATCGCCCGCCTTGCAGGCGGAGCATTGTCCGCAACCGATCCAGGGATAAACCGCGACCTGCGCGCCGACTTTGGCTTTTGCATCCGGTCCCGTCTGTTCAATCACGCCGGCGATTTCGTGTCCGAGCGTAAAGGGCAAAGTGCGACCGGCGCGTACGTCGAGCGTTTTGCCGTCGCCCAATTTAAAAAATCCGTCCTGCATGTGCAGATCGGAATGGCAGACGCCGCACCGCGCAACCCGCACCAGTACTTCGCTGCCTTGCGGGCGAGGCGTGTCGACCACCGTCTCGCACAAAGGTGCGCCGTAGGCCGTCAATGATTGGCGGTGCATTTTCATCGCGCGCAATCTATCACACCCGGTTTTTCGGCTGCGCAGCGAAAATTCGGGCCAGAGCGACGAAACCCTCGACCGGAATCTCTTCGGCCCGTGCTGTCGGCTCAATGCCCGCTCCGGCGAGCAAGGCAGCGGTATCGATCCCGAGCGTTTTCAGGCTTTGCCGCAACATTTTGCGACGCTGGCCAAAGGCGGCCTCGGTGACCCGCTGCAGTGCCGCTGAGTCACAGGCGAGCGGCACTTGTCGTGGCGTCAACCGCACCACGGATGACGTCACCTTGGGCGGCGGAACGAAGGCGGAGGGCGCCACATCGAACAGGATCCTGGCTTCCGTCCGCCACCCTGCAAGTACCGACAACCGTCCGTAGGATTTGCCGCCCGGCGCGGCGACAATGCGTTCGGCCACCTCGCGCTGGAACATCAGTATCAGCGAGTCATACCAGGGCGGCCATGGTTCGACCGTGAGCCAGCCTACAAGGAGAGCTGTCGCGATATTGTAAGGCAGGTTTGCTACGATGCGGGCCCGTTCCGGACCCAGTTGCTCAAGGAGATCGACGGCAAGAGCGTCGCCTGCCACGATATCGAGCCGTCCCGGATAACGTCCGGCGATTTCCTCCAGCGCAGCTATCGCACGCTGATCCCGTTCGATAGCGATGACGCGGCGGGCGCCGAGCGCGAGTAATGCGCGCGTGAGGCCGCCCGGACCCGGTCCAATTTCAACGACGGTGATATTCTCAAGTGGCTCTGCCGCGCGCGCGATGCGCGTGGTCAGATTGAGATCGAACAGAAAATTCTGGCCAAGAGACTTTTTGGGCGTGAGGCCATGGCGGCGGATGACGTCGCGCAGCGGCGGCAAGTCATCGATCTGTGCCATCTATTTCGCAGGCACGAGTGCCGGTGCGGTCGCCGAAAGCCGTGCAGCAAGTGTGAGGGCTGCGATCAGGCTTGAGGGGTCGGCCGTGCCTTTGCCGGCGATGTCGAACGCGGTGCCGTGGTCCGGCGATGTGCGAACGAACGGCAAGCCCAGCGTCACGTTCACGGCGTGATCGAAAGCCAGTGTCTTGATCGGGATCAGTGCCTGGTCGTGGTACATGCACAGCGCGACATCGTAGGTTGCTCGTGCCCGCGCGTGAAACATGGTGTCGGCCGGCATTGGGCCCACCGCGTCGATGCCTTCGTCCTGCAGGCGTTTCACTGCGGGAGCCACAATCGCGGCATCCTCCGCCCCAAGCGCGCCTTCCTCGCCGGCATGTGGATTGAGACCCGCAATTGCAAGTCGGGGCCGCGATATTCCAAAGCGCCGGGTCAGGTCACGCGCGGTAATGCGCGCCGTCTCCACGATCAATTCGGTTGTGAGCTGCGTTGCGACGTCCTTGAGCGGCAGATGGATTGTCACCGGGACGACAGCGAGCTCGGGAGACCACAGCATCATGACCGGTCGAGTGGCATGGCCGGTGGCCTCTTGCGCCAGCTTGGCCAGGAACTCGGTATGGCCAGGTTCGGCAAAGCCGGAGCGATAAAGTACATTCTTGGCGATCGGGTTTGTCACGATCGCCGCAGCGCGGCCTGCCAGCACATCGTCTACCGCGCGGCGGATGGAGGCGATGGCGGCCGGAGCACTCGATGCGTCGGGCTTGCCGGGAGTTGCGGTGATAGCCGCATCGAGCGGCACGATCGGCAGCGCACGCTGGAAGCATTTAATGGCTTGCGACGGCGCGACGATGCTTGTTGTTATATCGACGCCGAGCTGGTTCGCGCGGAGTTGAATGAATTCCGGCTGCCCTATGAGATAAAATGGCGGCGGTCGGAGTTCGGCGCGGTGGCGCCAGAGATGGATTGTCAGATCGGGGCCGATTCCCGCAGGTTCGCCCAGCGTCAGGGCGAGAGGAAGGGCGGCGGGTTCGCTCATTGTTTGTTCTTGTATTCGATCATTGCCGATTTTCGGATTTCGTCCAGATACTTCTTGGATTCGGACTCGAAACGTTTGGTGAAAATCTGCTCCCGCAGTTCGCGCTTGAGCGGAGATTCTGTGGTGCTTTCTTTCTTGTTGCAGACCGCAAACATTTGTAGTCCCTGCGCCGTCACTTCGGGTGTCGTCAAACGGCCAACCTGCATGTTGCCGAGCAGATCCCGGAGCTGGGGTGAGAGGTCGGCGGAGCTGCGCGTGACCGGTTCGCGCACGGCGACGTCGCGTAACCCGCGCGCCATTGCAAGGCCTTCGTTGCAGGAGACGAAACGGCCGCGAAGGTTTTCGGCCTCACTGCGCTTGGCCGCCATCGTGGCTTCGTTCGATCCGCGCGGGACGACGATCATAACCGGGTAGAGGGTGTAAACGTAGCCGACCGCGGCTGTTTCGCTTTCATTGCGGTCCTTAAGGGCACTGGCGATGTCGCTATCGCCGACCTGAAGCGAGGAGCTGTATTTGCCGCGGATGAGCTGCTGCCAGGTCAGTTCGGCGCGGATGCGTGCCTTCACCGTATTTGGTGATACTCCGGCGCGCTCCAGGACCTGACCGAATTGCTCCGGCGTAATGTGCTGGCGGGTCGCCATGCCCTCGAAGGCGCTGTTGACCTCGGTTTCGCCCACTTCCAACCCATAGACTTTCGCGCGACTGATTTTGAGCCGGTCATCGATCAGATCGTTGATGATTTCCTGGCGCGTTGGCGGCTTGTGGGTGGAAACAGCCACAAGCTTTGTGCGCTGTTGGATGTCGAATTCGGTGATGGGCGAACCATTCGCAATGACAACGACTTGCGCCTGCGCGACTGACGGCGCGGCGAAGGCAAAGGCGACAAGAGCGCCTGCCAACCATCGACGGCACCTCACGCTTGTTCCCGGCATCATAGTGTCCACTGCCTCAGAGTTTTCCGATGGTGGTCCAGCTACTGTGTCGACCGCCCAACGCCCTGGCCGACCGACGTGCCACCCAAAGTGCGCAAGCTCAACTGCAGCATGATCGTATGGTTGGCGGAGACGTTTCCGCTATACGTATAGTTCGTAATGTAGTTCAGACCCAATATGAGGCAATCGTCGACATAGCCCAGTCCGATGCGGGTTTGATCAAACTTGCCGGCATTGATGTCGTAGCGGGCGGCGCCGATCAGCACCCAATTGGCGTCGAGCTTGACCTGCCCGGTTCCCAATATGCCTTGTTGCCGATCGAGAATGCCCAATTCCGGTTGGGCGGCATAGTCGCCGTAAAGCAGGCTACCGCTCCAGCGGTCGAAGCTGGCGCGCGCTTCGAGTTCCGTCCGTTTTACATCGAACGTGTCATTGCCGAAGCGGAAACGCGACGTGAACATGTACGTGCTGTTCGGCTGATACGATACACGCGCCACGTAGTCGGACTGGGTCGTGTCGAGACCGCTGTCGAGGCCGGTGTTCGTGGGACCGCCGTACGCGAAGGAATTCTGGCCGAACAGGCTGTAGGACTGGCCAAACAGCGCGTTGACGAAGCCGCCCTGGTTGATCTGCGCGGTATATTGCAGGCCATAGTTGGCGCGACCGCCGCCTTCGACACGGTCCCAGCCGGAGAATTTGTCGACCCGGAACAGGTTGCTATCGTCGAAGGTCAGGCTTTGCGCGTCCTCGTTCGGAAAGCGTCCAATCTGAGTTTCATTGGGTCGCACGATAATCTGCGCAATCGGTTCGATTGTTTGTGTGCCCCAGGATTGCACGTTGATGAAGGGATAGCGGTATTCCAAACCAATCGTCGGCATGCCGCGGACCAGGTTGCTGTCGCCTGTATCCATGTAGTTGTTAACGGCGGGATCGTTCTTGATTTGCATGGAAGCGGCATCGACGCGGACCGTCGCGAACGGCGTGAAGACCTGGCCGAACTGATCGGTGATGCTGCGGCGCCACTGTGTCTCGGCCGAGAAACGGCTGTAGGTACCCGGGACGCCGCGTAGCAGGCAGTTCGCCGTATTTTTGATCGCGGGGTTGGCGGTTTGTGTACAGGTGCCGTCGTTCAGCGCGCTCTGGGTGATCGGGTCGAAGTTAGCTTCATTGCGGGTCAGGCTGGTGAAGTTGATCTTGTAGCCGAGCTCGCCGCCCAGAATCGGACGATCGAAGACATAGTTGTAATCGACGACAGGATGGATGACCGGGATCTGGCTTTGCACATCGGCTTCCGAGAAACCGAGATAGTAGATGGTGCGTGCGTCGAAGTAGCTCCGATTGCCTTTGCCTGCGAGGTAGAGCTGCGAGATGGCTTCGCTTGCCGGATTTTGGAACGGATCATACGTACGGTATCGCGACAGACGCGGGTTGTAGTCCTGAAAAAAGGTGCGGTCGGAGAGCAGGGTGCCTTCCCAGCCCCACACCCATTTATTGTTGAGCGCGAACATGCCCGAGCTTTCCAGGCTGCCGCGGAAATCGCGATAGCCCGGCGTCGTCGAGCCGTCGCTGCGTATGAAATAATCCTTGTCGAGCTGACGTATGCCGGCGGCCCGGATCGAATAGGCGCCGTTGATCAGGCGCTGGCGGAATTCACCTTCCAGCAGCGGGCCTTGCTTGGTCGTGATCATTGGCGCGAAGGTCGCGTCATAGTCGGGCGCCAGCGCCCAATAGTACGGCACCTCGAAGGCGGCGCCGTAGACTGAACTCGTCGAGATCGCCGGCGTTAATACGCCAGTCTTGCGCTTGACGGTCGGATCCGGCGCAGAGAAGTACGGTAGCCAGGCAAGCGGCTGGCCAAAAAATTCGAGGCGCGCGTCCTCGAAGTACATCATCTTCTCGCCCTGGTCGTGAATGATACGCGCGGCCTTGACCTGCCACAGCGGCGGCTTTCGCGGATCGTCCTTGCAAGGTGCGCACGCGGTGTAGACGCCGTTATGAAGCACAGTGAAGTTGCCGCTCGAGCGCTCGGCGCGCGTCGCCGCCATGCGGGTCTGATCGGGGGAATCGAGCCGCAGGGAATCGACAAACCCGTCACGATAGTCGTCGGACAAATCCATGATTTCGCCGTAGGTCACCTTGCCGTCCTGTTCGGTCAGGCGGACATTGCCTTCGGCGTGCAATCGCTTGGTCTTCTGATCGTAGATGACCCGGTCGGCCTCGAGCGTGGAGTCGCCGAAATAGATCTGGACGTTGCCCACGGCGGCCACGCGATTATTGGCGTAGTCATAGTTGATCTCGGCTGCCTGCACGAGCATCTGCTTCTGACCGGACTTCTCACGGTCGATGGCAATCTTGGATTTTTTCGGCGGCGGCGGGCGCTGCGGGAATTGCAATTCCTGCGCGGGCGCCGAGACAGGCGCGATCAATCCGCCCCAAACCAGCAGGCTGAGGACGGCCGCAAGCATTGCGGCGCCACGGCACTGTGGCCGCGGCGCTGATGGACGAGCGCTAACGAGCCCCGCCATCACCCGTCCTCCTGGTATAACAAAGCAACAAACCCCGTCACGCCGCCGACGAGCACAGGCAGCCAGGCCGCTGCAACAGGTTGCATCAGCTCAGCTTTGCTCAAATCCTCAGTCACTTTCGATAAAACGTAAAGCAGAAACCCGGCGGCCACGCCACTTAAAACCATTTTTTGGACCCCGCCAAAGCGGAAGAACCGTAGACTGACTGATGCCGCAAGAAGAACCATTGCGGCCAACAAAAATGGACGCGCCAAAAGCTTCTGGAATTGTAATCTATAGCCTGAGGCTACGAGACCTGCGTGTTCCGCGATCTGGATATACGACGGAAGTTCCCAGAAAGGGACAGTTTCCGGCGTAGCAAAGCTTTCCCGGACCTGTTCGGGCGTCAGGCTCGTCTTGAGCAGGTATTCCTTTTGATTGGCCGGCAAAACGCCCACCGCGTAGACTCTGGCGTCGCGCAGCCGCCACACGCCGGGTTCGAGGACCGCCGCACGCGCCTCAATCCGCTGTTTGAAGCGGCCTTCGGTGTCGAAGGTAAAGACCGACACGCCATTGAGGTTGATGCCCTGGTCCCGGCTGCTGACAGCGTTGATGATCGCCTGGCCGTCGTCTGTGCGTTGACTGACCCAGGAGGTGCCGCTTCTCCGGTTGGGAGCGTTTGCGGTCTGCCCAAACAGTTCAGCTTCGAAACGCTTGGAGCGCTCCTGGAGTACCGCGGAGATCGGGTTGTAGATGGCGGTCGCAAGGATGCCGAATGCAAAGGCCACCAACAGGGCCGGAGTCACGAATTGCCAGGCCGACACGCCGGCAGAGCGGGCGACTACCAACTCCAGGCGCCGCGACAGATTGAGATAGCACGACATGGCGCCGATCAGGACGCAGAACGGCAGGATGCGCTCGACCACCTGCGGCACGCGATAGAACGAGGTCTTAGCCACGAGCGCCGCTGACACGTTGGGGATATCGCCGGCACGACGCATCAGCTCGATGTAATCGATCAACGCGACCAACGCGAAGATGCCGGCAAACACCACCAGCACCGCTGCAAGAAAGCGCAGTCCGAAATATCTCGCCAATGTTCCAAAAAAGATCGGCATGGCGTTACATCATGACGTTGCGAAGCGCCGGTTGATGCGCTCGGTGAGCGCCGTCAGCCAGTCGGTGATGAAGGCCGGCGGCTCCAGAATCAGGCCGCGGCGAATTACGTACAATCCGAAACCGAACGCAGCGGCCATCGCCAGATATTGCAACGACAGCAGCCATGGCACTGCGGCGCCGAATACGGTTGATGCAAAGCCGATCAAGCGCAATATCGCCACGCCGCCGACCGCTCCGAACATCGAGAGCGTGCGGCTTTGTCGCGTCGTACGCGGGGCGCCGAGATAGGCATAGGCGATTACTACGACCGCGAGCGGATAAAACGGGGCCATCAGCCGGTCGTGCAATTCGGCGCGGAACTGATCGGGTTGCTCGAGGTAGAACTGATCTTTCGGGTCGGGAAACAGCAATTGCCAGAGATAGCGCTCGCGGATCGAATACTTCACGGCTTGGGCGCCGCCAGCGAACTGCGAAAGATCAAATGCGTATCGGTCGAAGGCGACCATGGCCGGATCGCGCTGGCCGGTTTCGTGCCGCTGCACGACCCCTTTCT
Source organism: uncultured Alphaproteobacteria bacterium (assembly GCA_963735285.1). Classification (GTDB taxonomy): domain Bacteria; phylum Pseudomonadota; class Alphaproteobacteria; order Rhizobiales; family Xanthobacteraceae; genus Pseudolabrys. Next base: position 195,160 of record CAVTKN010000003.1, read on the forward strand.
GGAGAACCAGGAACGTTCCGCTGTTGTTGTCGAGCAGCTCGCCGATTTCGGAAAGAACGGTGATGCGTTCGTTCGGATTGCGCCGGTCGTCAAGAAAAATGCCCGCGAGCTGTCCGTTCGGGCGTCGCTCGCGTATGTGAATGGTAACGCCGCTTTCAATGGCAGTGAAACGGCCTGGTTGCACGATGCTGCTCACCACGTTGGCGCGCACTTCGGTCAACCAGTCGCGTAACATGCGCAGTCCCTTGGGCGCGAAATAAGCACTGATTGCGCCGACCAGCAGCGACACCACGAGCGCCGCCGCCACGAACGCGCGAAACAGTATCCACGGCGACATGCCGGCCGCGTTCATCACGATTATTTCGGAATCGTTGGACATTTTGTTGAGCACGTGCGCGACCGCGATCAGCAGCGCGATCGGCGCGATCACGAGGACGAGCAGGGGTATGATCAGCCCCGTGATGCCGACGAATACAAGAATGGTCTGGCCCTGGTTGGTCATGATGTCGATGTCGCGCAGTGCCTGGGTGACCCAGATCACTGCGGTCAGGCTGACCAGCACGACCAGGAACGCGCCTAACGTGGCGCGGAAGATATATCGATTGATAGACCCCATCCGCAGCATCGTCCCCTGATCCGGCACAAGCCGGACCCCGCGTGCGGCATCCCCACCGGACGCGAAGCGTTTCCAGCTTAAAACCCAACCCCCGTCAGACTTACCTTGATCGCCTGACAAAGTGGCCGGGCAAAGGCAAAGCCGTTGAACATGCACAACAAAATGTAAATGTGGCAGGCCCGGGTCCCCCCTCAAATCGCCGGTTCGCCCACCTGGTCTAGGCACCCAGGTACCGTTAAATCGGCCTCGTTTCCGCAGTTTCTTGTGCCGGACGCATGGAAAAGCCCTGAATTCGCCCAATCGGGGCTTTGCAGCGGCTCAGGCGGCGGGCCATATGGGTTTCGGAAGGCCTTCCATGAGCCAGCCCATCAGGACAAAGGACCTCAATCGATGACCGACGCCCTCAAGCTCGGATTTGGCAACTTTGTCGCCCCGGCCAAATCCGGTCCATCGGGCGTCCTGGTGGTGTTCTGCGACGACGCCCTCAAATTAGGCCCCGCCACCCGCAAGACGCTGGCCTCGACTGCCGAACTGGTCGCTCGCGCCGCCAAGGCCGAACGTTTCACCGGCAAGAAAAACACGGTGCTTCAGCTGGTCGTCCCCGAGGGTCTCAAGGTCGGGCGGCTGGTCGTCATCGGGGTCGGCAAGGCCAGCGAGCTGAAGCCGCAGGATGTCCTCAGGCTTGGCGGTCTCGCGCTGGGCAAGCTGCCGAACGCAGCCAGCAGCGCGACAATCTTTGCTGAATTGCCGGGCGGGGCCATGAAATCCGATCAGGTCGCGGATCTTGCGCAAGGCGTGCGCCTTCGCGCCTACGCGTTCGACCGTTACAAGACCAAGCGCAAGGACGAAGAAAAGCCGCCGGCGATGCGTAGCGTCACCATCGCAACCGCAGACGTTGCGGGCGCGCGCAAGGCCTACGCTCCGCGAGCGGCGATTTCGGACGGGGTCTTGTTGGCGCGCGACCTGGTCAACGAACCGGCCAATGTTCTCTATCCGGAGGAATTCGCGCGCCGTGCGAGTGCGCTCAGGAAGCTTCGTGTCTCGGTCGAGGTGCTCGACATCAAGGCCATGAGGAAGCTTGGCATGAATGCGCTGCTCGGCGTTGGCCAGGGTTCGGCGCGGGACAGTCGGGTTGTGGTGATGCGCTGGAACGGCGGCAAGGCGGGCGACGCTCCGGTTGCGTTCATCGGCAAAGGCGTATGTTTCGACACCGGCGGCATTTCAATCAAGCCGGCTTCCGGCATGGAGGACATGAAGGGCGATATGGCGGGCGCGGCTTGTGTCGTCGGCTTGATGCATGCGCTCGCTGCACGAAAGGCACGGATCAATGCCGTTGGCGTCATTGGCGTCGTCGAGAACATGCCGGACGGCAATGCGCAGCGCCCCGGCGATATCGTCAAATCGATGTCGGGCCAAACGATCGAAATCATCAATACCGACGCCGAGGGCCGGCTCGTACTCGCCGACGTCATCTGGTACACGGCACAGCGTTTCAAGCCGAAATTCATGGTCGATCTTGCGACGCTGACCGGCGCGATCATCGTTGCGCTCGGTCAGGAATATGCCGGCATGTTCTGCAATAACGATCAGCTTGCCGAACGTCTGACCAAGGCCGGCACCGAGACTGGAGAGTTGGTCTGGCGCATGCCGCTCGCGCCGGAATACGACAAGATGATCGATTCAAAATTCGCTGACATGAAAAATACCGGTGGCAGCCGTTGGGGCGGGGCGATCACGGCGGCACAGTTCATCAAGCGCTTCGTCGATGACAAGACGCCCTGGGCGCATCTTGATATTGCGGGTACCGGATTTGACTCGCGTCAGAACGATATCAACAAGAGCTGGGGCTCCGGCTGGGGCGTTCGCTTGCTCGACAGATTGGTGGCGGATTACTACGAAAAGTAATTGCGGATTTGGCGGCAGGTACTCGCACATGACCGAGGTTCTTTTTTATCACCTACAAAGACAAAAGCTCGAAAACGTGTTGCCTGCGCTGCTTGAAAAATCCCTCGAGCGTGGCTGGAAAGTCGCGGTGCAAGGATCGTCCGAGGAACGCATCGATGCGCTCGATGCGCATTTGTGGACTTACCGCGATGACGGGTTCCTGCCGCATGGCACCTGGCGTGAGCCGGAGGCTGCACAACAGCCGGTGTTACTGACAGTCACCGACAGCAACTCCAATGCCGCAACGGTTCGGTTTCTGATCGACGGTGCACCGATGCCCGCCGATTTGCAGAGCTATCAGCGCGTCGTCCTGCTGTTCGACGGCGAGGATGAAGATGCGGTGGCTGCGGCCCGCGCGCACTGGTCCGCGGTCAAGGAAAAGGGTCTTGATGCGACTTATTGGCAGACGGACGAACAGGGGCGCTGGGCGAAGAAGGCCTGACCGGTCCTGCCGGGGCCGACTAGGCCAATGAACGACCGGCCAATGGCCGATCTGGCTGGTAACCCTCTGGGCGAGCAAGGCTTGCCGGCTGCCATGGTGATGACGCAAAATACGGCTTAAGGGACAAATAGATAAACCCGTCGGGGACAACCACTTGCCGCGTCATCGCGCCATCGTCGGTATTGCGATTGCCTGCGTCACCGCGCTTGCGGCGGCTGGCTGCAAGAACTCGACGGCAATGTTTGAGGACCAGAATGAAGGCGGCTGGTTTGCCAAGCCAGTCAATATGCTGGCCAAGCCCGATTGGGCCCGGCCGGCAAACACCGGTGTGAACCTCGGTCCGCAAGGCCCGGCCGCGCCCGAAGACATGGTTAGCGCCGACGGAGTTTGCGCAACGCCAGCGGCCGCGCTCGCGCAGGCGCCCGAAGCAGCTCCGATCGCACCGCCGGCGCCCGCCGATCGGCCAGTCGGCTCGGTCGCGGGCGATCTTGCTGGCGCACCAATGCCGGCTGCGACAAAAGCGTCCGCCGATCCCGGGTTGCAGCGATTGGAGCCGGCCACGTCGGGCCCAGTCGTGGCCGGCGGTATTGCGCTGGGTATGACTGAATGCCAGGCGGTTCAGCGCGCGGGTTCACCGAACAACGTGGCGATCAGCGCCGGTGATCGGGGAGACCGCAAAGTGGTGCTGACTTATCTGAGCGGGCCTTGGCCCGGCATTTACACTTTCAATGACGGCCGTCTGAAAGTCATTGAGCGCGCGCCCGAGCAACCGAAGCCGGCGAAAGCCGCGCCAAAGAAGAAGCCCACAAAGCCGAAGACCGCCAGCCACGAAATCGAACGCGCGGTCGTGCGCTAGCGCCTTACGCCGTTTCCAGCGCGGCGCTGGCGGCGAGCCATTCTTCTTCCGCCTTGGCCAGTGCGGCAACGACATTGGCGCGCGTCTTCGACAGGTCAGCTGCACGGGCCGGCTCGCGTGCAAACAGGCCGCCGTCGGCCAGCGTCGTGTCAAGTTTCTGAAGCTGGCGGGTGAGTTGCACGATCGCAACTTCGGCCTGCGAAATACGCTTGCGCAGCGGTGCGGTCTCCGCGCGCTTTTCCGCCGCAGCACGGCGCGCCTGTACCGGATCCCGTGCCGGAGATTTTGCGCCGACCGTAATTCCCTGGCTCTCTCCGGACAGAACCTGGCGCCGGTAGTCATCGAGATCGCCGTCGAACGGTTTCACCTTGCCGCCTTGCACCAGCCACAGCCGGTCAGCGCAGGCTTCCAGCAGATACCGGTCGTGCGAGACGACGATCACGGCACCAGGATAATCGTTGATTGCCTCGATCAACGCGGCGCGGCTGTCGATGTCGAGATGGTTGGTCGGCTCGTCAAGGATGACAAGGTGCGGCGCATTAAATGTCGCCAGGCCAAGCAGCAGCCGTGCCTTTTCCCCACCGGACAACGTTTTCACGGCATTGTTGGCAGCAAGACCGGAAAATCCGATCGCGCCGGCCTTGCCGCGTACTTTCGCTTCAGGCTGATCCGGCATGAGGTCGCGGACGTGATCATAGGGGCTTCGATCTTCGTCGAGCTCATCGAGTTGATGCTGGGCGAAGTAGCCGACCTTGAGCGTTGCCGCGCGCGTTACAGTGCCGTGTTCAGGCGCGAGCCGGCCCGCCAGCAATTTGACTAATGTGGACTTGCCGTTGCCGTTGGAGCCGAGCAGCGCAATGCGGTCATCATTATCGATGCGCAGCGACAGTCCTGACAGGACCGGATGGCCGGGCTCGTAACCAATATCCACGTCATCGGTCGCGATAATTGGCGGCGATAACAGCTTGTCTGGTGCCGGAAAGTGGATCGGGCGCACCTCGTCCAGGACCAGCGCATTGATCGGCTGCATTTTGGCGAGCATCTTGATGCGCGATTGCGCCTGTCGCGCCTTGCTCGCTTTGGCACGGAAGCGATCGACGAAGGCCTGCAAATGCTTGCGCTGCGCGTCCTGTTTCTTGATCATTTTCTGGTCGAGCACCATGCGTTCGCTGCGCAGGCGTTCGAAGTCGGTGTAGCCGCCGCGATAGAGCGTGAGCTTGCGACTTTCCAGCGACAAAATCTGGTCGACGGCGTTGTCGAGCAGATCGCGGTCATGGCTGATCACGATCAGCGTCGCGGGATAACGCGCCAGATGATCTTGCAGCCAGAGTGTCCCTTCGAGGTCGAGATAGTTGGTCGGCTCGTCGAGCAGCAACAGATCCGGTTCTGCAAATAGCGTTGCGGCGAGCGCCACGCGCATACGCCAGCCGCCGGAAAATTCCGCGCAGGGGCGCTGCTGATCGGCGGCGGAAAACCCCAGGCCGGCAAGGATCGATGCCGCGCGGGCAGGGGCCGCGTGTGCGCCGATATCGGCGAGCCTCGTCTGGATTTCGGCGATGCGGTGCGGGTCCTGCGCGGTTTCGGCTTCCGCCAGCAACGCGTCGCGTTCGCGATGCGCTCTTAGCACGACGTCGAGCAGGCTTTCCGGTCCGTTCGGGGCTTCCTGCGCCAGGCGTCCAATTCGCCACCGCGGCGGGATTTCGACATTGCCTTGCTCGGCCGAGAGGTCGCCGGCAATTACATTGAACAAGGTGGACTTGCCGGTTCCATTGCGGCCTACCAATCCGACCCGTGCACCCGTGGGAATACGCGCGGTGGCGCCTTCCAGCAGCACGCGACCGGCAATGCGGACAGTAAGATCGTCAATGTTGAGCATGACCCGCGCCTTTTGGCCGACCGCGCGGTTCGACGCAACCCCTTCGTACCGTCATTCCGGACGACGCGGAGCGTCGATCCGGAATCCAGCAGCAATCTCCGAGCCTGCTTCTGGATTCCGGGTTCGCGGGCGAAAGCCCGCGCCCCGGAATGACGGTCATGATATCTAGCCGATCTTGCGCAGGCCGCCTTGCCCGGTTTCGCGCTGATAGATGATCAGATCAAAGCTTGGCGTCCGGTCGTTACCGATCGCGGCCGATAGCAGCGCATGAGCCTGCCCGCGGTGATGCGTCTGGTGATTGAAAAAATGGTCGAGGGCGGGGGAGAGTGTCTGTTCAATGTCTTGCGGATTTACGACGGTCCGGTATCGAATCGCCTTGGTGAGATCGTCCTCCCGCAAGTTGCCAACGTAGGCGCTGATGAGTTGGTCTTCGACGCACCGCGCCGCGCGCAATTGGGCGAAGTCGTCGTAGAGAACTGCATCGAGACTTGGCGGGACGTCGCCCCGGCCAGTAAACCGCCGCATCCAGATGCGGTCGCCAACGAGGAGATGGTTGAGGGTGCCGTGCAGCGACTTGAAGAAGGCGCCACGGTTCGCGCGATAGTCGGCGTCGGGAGCCAGCGCGGCAGCATCGTAGAGGCGCTCATTGCACCAGGTATTGTAGCCGGCAAACATCAGGTAGCGGGCCAGCATGTTGTGCTCCTGCAGGTGATTTTGGGGCTTCAGGCAAGTGACCTTGCCGCCCGAAAAGCACCCCGGTATAAGCCGCGCGGCCCCGCTACTCCAATGAAACTGCGTTAACTCTCAGATCAGTCCTAGTGAAGGAATATACGATGGCGCTCGAGCGCACTTTTTCGATCCTGAAACCCGACGCGACAGAGCGCAATATCACCGGCGCGATCAACGCCATCATCGAGAAGGCGGGACTGCGTATCGTCGCGCAGAAACGGGTCCGCATTTCCCGCGAACAGGCGGAAAAGTTCTACGCAGTGCACCGCGAGCGGCCGTTCTTTAGCGAGTTGGTCGATTTCATGATTTCCGGCCCTGTCGTGGTGCAGGTTCTCGAAGGGGACAACGCAATCACGAAATACCGCGAGGTGATGGGTGCAACCGACCCGGCCAAGGCCGCCGCCGGCACGATCCGGAAGACCCACGCCAAATCGATTGGCGAAAATTCGGTCCATGGTTCCGATGCGCCTGAGACCGCGGCCCGGGAAATCGCCCAATTTTTCTCGGAAAACGAGCTCGTCGGTTAGGGTGTCCGGCGGCATTGCGCCGCACTTTCGCTATCGGGACCCCCCTTTGGGCTTTATTGGCTGATAACAAACCGATAAAACACGTCGTCGCCGCCGTTTGGCGACGAAAATCGACGACGGAACCAAGGGGACGGAAACGTGGATGCTTTGATGACCGAAGTGATGCGCCCGGCATTCTGGCTGGCCGCGGTGCAAATCATGGGAATCAATATTCTCCTGTCCGGCGACAATGCGGTCGTCATTGCGCTCGCCGTCCGTGCGCTTCCGCCGAAGGAAAGGTTCTGGGGCATGGTCCTCGGTGCCGGCGCGGCCGCTGTATTGCTTATTCTGTTTACCGGCATCGTCGCGACATTGATGCAGCTACCCTATCTCAAGCTCGCGGGCGGGCTTGCGCTGTTCTGGGTCGCCGTCAAACTTGTTACGCCGCAGGCGCATGACGCCGAAGACACGCCAGAAGCGGTCGAGGATCTGTGGCGCGCCGTTCGCGTTGTCGTTGTCGCCAACATCGTGATGAGTCTCGACAACGTGATTGCGGTCGCGGCAGCTGCCAAGGGAAATTACTTTCTGCTCGGGCTCGGACTTGCCGTCAGCATACCTGTCGTCATTGCGGGGAGCGCTCTGTTCCTCGCGATCATCGAGCGCTTCCCAATCGTCGTGTGGGGCGGCGGCGCCTTGCTGGGTTGGATTGCCGGCGGATTGCTGCCGGAGGATCCGGTGATTGCGCAATATTTTTCGGAAGCGACAGCGGAAATCCTGGACGTTGTTTGCGGGATTGCCGGCGCCATCTTCGTGGTGCTGATGGGTCTCTATCTGGTCAAGTCACGACGCCTGCGGGAAGAGCCGGTATAGGCGATCCTCCACAGCCGGAAAGGCGATCGCGCAATGAACAAAGCGATGCGAGGCGTCGGTCCGGCGGTTCGCATCGGGGCAACCGCGTGCCCGCATGATTGTCCGTCAACTTGCGCGCTTGAGGTCGAACTGCTCGACGAACGGACCATCGGGCGTGTCCGCGGTTCGAAAGACAACGATTACACAGCCGGTGTGATCTGCGCCAAGGTTGCCCGCTATGCCGAACGCGAGCACCACGCCAATCGCCTGATGCACCCATTGCGGCGCAAAGGGAGCAAGGGCGCGGACGAATTCGAGCGCATCTCCTGGGACGACGCGCTCGATCTCGTTGCTGAAAAATTCCAACAGGCCGAGCAGCGCTCGGGCGCCGAAAGTGTGTGGCCCTATTACTACGCGGGCACAATGGGCCTTGTGATGCGCGACGGCATCCATCGCCTGCGCCATGTCAAAAAATACTCGGGCTTTCACTCAACGATTTGCGTCAATCCCGCCTACGCCGGTTACGCCGCCGGAGTAGGGCGCATTGCCGGCGTGGATCCGCGCGAAATGGCGAAATCCGATCTGGTGGTGATCTGGGGCACCAACGCGGTGAACACCCAGGTGAATGTGATGACGCATGCGGTGCGCGCGCGCAAAGAACGCGGCGCCAAAATCGCAGCGGTCGATATCTACATGAACGGCACCATGGAGCAGGCCGACCTGCCGGTGCTGGTGAAACCCGGCACTGATGGCGCTTTGGCGTGTGCGGTCATGCATTGCCTGTTCCGCGACGGCAAAGCCGACTGGGACTATCTCGACAAATACACCGATGCGCCGCGTGAGCTGGAAGCGCATTTGCGCACGCGCGATCCGGTCTGGGCCTCGGCAATAACCGGTGCTCCCGTCGAAACGATTGAGGCGTTTGCCGAGCTGATCGGCGAGCGCAAACGCGCCTTTTTCCGGTTGGGTTACGGATTCTCGCGCTCGCGCAATGGTCCCGCGAACATGCACGCGGCGAGCTGCATCCCGGCGGTCACGGGTGCGTGGCAATTGGAAGGCGGCGGTGCCTTCCATATCAGCGCTGATATTTTCAAGCTCGACAAGACATTGATCGAAGGCCTCGATGTCTGGGATCGGTCGGTGCGCATGCTCGACCAGTCGCGCATTGGCGCCATCCTGACCGGCGACAGCGAAGCTCTGCGTGGCGGGCCGCCGGTCAACGCGATGATCATCCAGAACACCAATCCGGTTTCGGTTTGCCCCGATCAGACGCAGGTTAAACGCGGGTTTGCACGCGACGACCTGTTTGTCTGCGTGCACGAGCAATTCATGACCGAAACGGCGCGCATGGCCGACGTCGTTCTGCCTGCAACGACATTTCTTGAACACGACGATATCTATCGCGGTGGCGGCCACCAATATCTCATATTGGGTCCGAAGCTGGTTGAGCCCCCGGGAGAATGCCGCAACAATCATGAGGTGATTTGTGGGCTGGCGGCGCGGCTCGGTGCCGACCATCGCGGCTTTACAATGAGCCCGCGCGAACTGATCGACCAGATGCTGCAGGTGTCAAAGCGCGGGACACTTGCCGAGCTTGAAGCCAACCGCTGGCTTGATTGCCAGCCGCCGTTTCGCCAATCGCATTTTCTCGATGGTTTTCCGTGGCCGGACGGCAAGTTTCGCTTCAAGCCGGACTGGCCCAATGTGCCGTTCCGCAGCCCCTACAGGAGCGGGCCGGTGAATGAGATGCCGCCTTTGCCTGATCACTGGGCCTCGATCGAACAGGCGGATGAGGAACATCCATTCCGACTCGGAACTTCGCCGGCACGCGGGTTCCTCAATTCGACATTCAACGAGACACCCACATCACTTGCGCAGGAGCAACGGCCGACGGTGATGATCCACCCCGACGATGCCGAGGCGAGCGGGATCGTCGATGGAGATTATGTGGTGCTTGGCAACACGCGCGGCGAGGTCCGGCTTCACGCCAAGATTTATCCGGGCGTGCGCCGGGGCGTGCTGATCGCGGAATCGATCTGGCCGAATGCGGCGTACGCCGACGGGTGTGGCATCAATACACTCGTCGGCGCCGATTCAATCGCGCCTTACGGCGGAGCCGCCGTCCACGATAATAAGGTGTGGGTAGCGGCGGCTCAGCAAGTGAGCCGCCGCGCGAACCATTAACTTACACTTCTTTACCGATCATGCGGTCGGCAGAATATCTGCCGCCCCCGTACATCGCGATTGCGAACAGCGCCATGCCGATCAGCAGAACGAATTCGTACCCACCGCCGCCGGCGGCGTAACCCTTCGAAAGGTGGACGAACAACAAGGCGATGGCCATCTCAATAGCAAGCGCTGCGGCAACGGGGCGCGTAAATAGGCCAATAACGAGACAGGCGCCGCCGACTGTTTCGAGAACTATGGCGGCATAAGCAAAGACAAGCGACGGCTCGAGGCCGTTCTTGGCCATGACGTTGGCCGCGACCGCGGCCGCGCCGACTTTGAATTTCCCCGACACATGCATCAAGAACATGATGCCGACGACCACGCGAACCAGCGCATACGCGATCGGACCGACCGACGCGTAAAAGTTCGCGAGGCCTGGATAAATCAGTTTCGTCTCGCCTTTACCGCTCATAGCGCTCCCCTTTGCTTTTTCGTGCCACCTCGGTGGCGGCATCGCCCGTACACTGTAGAAGTCTATAACACCGAACCTGACGGCACATATTCAATTCGCCGCGTTGCTGCAGCGCGAAAAAATTTACATCAGAATTCAGGTACCAAATGGATGGAGTCCTGAACCGGTTTGCCGTCAACCAGACAACGGTCATTTTCGGTACCGGCACCCGACCTTCCGCAACCAATTTGAGGGCCAATGGATAAATTCGGTGCTCGACCTTGAGCACGCGCGCGGCGAGAACCTCTTCGCTGTCGCCCGCTAGCACGTTGACCGCGCCTTGCGCAACGATCGGCCCGGAATCCATTTCCGGCACGACAAAATGTACGGTGGCGCCGTGGACCTTCGCGCCGGCTTCGAGGGCGCGTTTATGGGTGTCGAGGCCCTTGAAGGCGGGCAGCAGGGCCGGGTGGATATTCAGCATGCGTCCCTGCCAATGCCAGACGAAGTCGGCGCTGAGCAGACGCATGAAACCGGCAAGACACACAATTTCGATGCGGTGCTTATCGAGCGTCGCCTGCAAGGCCCGCTCGAAACCCGCGCGATCCTTGCCGAACTGCGTGTGTTCGACGACCTCGGTGGTAATGCCCGCCGCGTGTGCCACGAGTAGCCCACCCGCATCAACGCGGTTTGAAAGCACGAGCGCAATTTCGGCGGGATAGTCCTTGTCATTCGCGGCTTCGATGAGCGCCGCCATATTGGAGCCGCGGCCGGAAATAAGGACGGCGACGCGCTTGCGGCTCATGCATCACCCGAGTTTGAGTTTGCCGTCGTAAACGACACGCGCATCGCCGGTTGTCTTGATAATCTTGCCGAGCGTCACGGTCGTTTCTCCGCCGCGCGTAAAGGCTTGCGCGACCGTGTCTGCATCCTTCGGCGCGACGACAACGATCATTCCGATGCCGCAGTTGAAGGTCCGCAACATTTCATTTTCCGCAATGCCGCCTTCGCTGGCGAGCCACTGAAACACCGGCGGCACCGGTACCGCCGCGAGATTGATGCGAGCGCCGAGTCCGGCGGGTAATACGCGCGGAATGTTGTCGGGAAATCCGCCGCCCGTGATGTGCGCGAGACCTTTGACGGCCTTTGTGTCGCGGATCGCGGCAAGGCACGACTTCACGTAAATCCGAGTTGGCGTCAGGATCGCTTCGCCGAGACTTTGCCCCGACATGAAGGGGGCTGCCGCGGTCCACGGAAGCCCGGTTTTTTCAACGACCTTGCGCACCAGCGAATAACCGTTGGAGTGTACGCCGGTCGAGGCAAGCCCAAGGATTACATCGCCTTCCGCGATGTCGTTGCGTGGCAAGATGCAATCACGCTCGACAACGCCGACAGCAAAGCCAGCGAGGTCATAGTCGTCGCCTTGATAGACGCCCGGCATCTCGGCGGTCTCGCCGCCGATCAGCGCGCAACCGGATTCGCGACAGCCGAGACTGATCCCGGCGACCACGGCGGCGCCAATTTCGGGCTCGAGCTTGCCGCAGGCATAGTAGTCCAGGAAGAAGAGCGGCTCGGCGCCTTGCACCACCAGGTCGTTCACGCTCATCGCCACCAGGTCGATGCCGATCGTGTCGTGGCGGCCGGTGTCGACCGCGACTTTGAGCTTGGTGCCGACGCCGTCTGTTGCCGCCACGAGGATCGGGTCGCGGTAGCCCACCCGTTTCAGGTCGAAGAGTCCGCCGAAGCCGCCAATTTCGGCGTCGGCGCCGGGGCGGGCGGTCGCGCGCACCAGTGGCTTGATCAGGTCGACCATCCGGTTGCCGGCGTCGATATCAACCCCGGCCTGCGCGTAAGTGAGACCGCGCGGTTTTTCTGCCATTATAAATCCTCGTCCGCGCCGGGTCGTACGTTGGAATCGCAAGTCGCGCAATGGTCCAACGATCGTTATACTCCACGGATGGGATGGGTGCTGTTCCGGTCCGTTGGGCTGGTCGGCGTCCACGAGCCGGGATTGCCTTGAGTATTCCGAACCTCATTACGCTGGGGCGTATTCTGCTGGTGCCGATCGTGGTCTGGGCGATCTCGACGCCCGGTGCCATGTGGATTGCATTTGTGCTGTTCGTGGCGGCCGGGGTCAGCGACGCGGTCGACGGATTCCTGGCCAAGCGCTTCGCCATGACCACCGAACTCGGCGCCTATCTCGATCCGCTGGCCGACAAGGCGCTGATCGTATCGATCTACATGACCCTTGGGATCAACGGGGATATCCCGCGCTGGCTCGTCATTTTGGTGGTTTCGCGCGATATCATGATCGTCGGTGCGTTCATGCTGTCCTGGCTCATCGGCAGCCCACTCAAGGTCAAACCATTGGTCGTTTCCAAGCTCAATACCGCGGCACAGATTGTCTTTGCCTGCGTGGTGCTGGGCACGCTTGGCTTTGACTACGAACTTCCGAGAGTCACGCTTGCGCTCATGGTGCTGGTCGCGGCCCTCACGCTGTTGTCGGTGGCAGCCTACGTGGCTGAGTGGGTGCGCCACATGAATTCCACCGCTGCCAAACCATGAGTCCTCGCGCACCATCGCGCCGACGCCGCGAAATTGCCGCAGGTGGCCGCGATGCCATCCAGCGCCAGGTCATTTTCTGGCTGGGCGCGCTTGTCGTGATCGTGTTGGCTCTGTGGTTGCTCAGCGAAATTCTTTTGCCATTCGTTGCGGGTCTTGCGATCGCCTATTTGCTTACGCCGCTCACCGATCGTCTTGAGCGCCACGGAGTCAATCGACTGGTCGCGGCGCTGCTCATCATAACCTTGGTCCTGCTGGCGCTGGTCTATCTCATCTTGCTTGTTGCACCGATCCTCGGCGCGCAACTGTCGTCCTTTATCGAGAGCGTTCCCGGCAATGTGACCAAATTGCAGGCGCTGCTAAGCGATCCAAGCCGACCCTGGATTCAAAAACTATTGGGCGCCAGTTTCAGCGCAGACAAATCAATTGGCGATCTGGTGACGCAAGGTGTCGGTTGGCTCACCTCATTTCTGCACTCGTTGTGGTCGGGTGGCCGTGCGCTGGTGTCGCTGTTCTCGCTGATCGTTGTCACGCCGGTCGTTGCGTTTTATCTCATCTACGACTGGCATCGCATGATCCGCACCGTTGATGGTTGGATTCCGCTTGCGCAGCGGCATACTGCGCGCGTGCTGGCGGTCGAAATCGATGCGGCGATTTCGGGCTTTGTGCGGGGACAAACCGGGGTGTGTCTGATCCTCGGCTCATTCTACGCATTAGCCCTGACACTGACCGGCCTCAATTTCGGTCTGCTGATCGGGCTGATTTCCGGCCTCATAACTTTCATTCCCTACGTCGGATCGATGACCGGCCTTGTGTTGTCCCTCGGCGTAGCGATCGCGCAGTTCTGGCCAAGTTATGGACCGGTTCTGGCCGTGCTTGGCATTTTCCTGGTGGGTCAATTCGTCGAAGGCTATGTGCTGTCCCCGAAGCTGGTGGGCGAAAGTGTAGGCCTGCATCCGGTGTGGGTGATCTTTGCGCTGCTCGCATTCGGTTATCTGTTCGGGTTCGTCGGCTTGTTGGTAGCCGTCCCGCTTGCTGCCACAATCGGCGTGCTTTGCCGGTTCGCACTTCGCCGCTACCTGCAAAGTTCATTTTACACCGGCGAGGAATCGAGTTGAGCGAGATGGACAGCTCATTGGCTCCGCGTCAGCTTGTGCTCGCGCTGGATCATTCCGTCAGCTTCGCGGCTGAGGACTTTCTGCAGGGTCCTTCGAACGTGGCGGCTCTTACTCTCATCGAGCGCTGGCCAGATTGGCCGGATCGTACCGTCGCCATGATCGGCCCGGAAGGATCGGGCAAAAGTCATCTTGCCTCGATATGGGCTGAGGTCACCGGTGCGCGCATATTGTCGGCTAAATTATTATCGATCACCGATCTGCCTGCGGCTTTCGTGACTGGTGCGCTCGTGCTGGAAGACCTGGAATTCGCAGGCCTGGACGAACGCTCATTGTTTCATTTTCTGAACCTTGCGCGCGAACAGCGGGCATTTGTTCTCATCACATCGCGCTCCCCGCTCTCCACATTTCCTGTGACGATCCGAGACCTCGCTTCACGGATGCGCGTACTGCCGAGCGTTACGTTGACGTCGCCGGACGACGCCTTGCTGCGCGCATTGATGGTCAAGCTCGCCGCCGACCGGCAAATTGTATTGGACGAAACGCTGGTCAATTATCTTGCCAACCGTATTGAACGGTCATTTGCGGCTGCGCGAGCCGCAGTCCATCGGCTGGACGAGGAGGCCATGCGTCAGCACCGGCCGGTGACGCGGGCGCTGGCCGCAGAGCTGTTTCGCACTCCTTAACGCAGCTGTGCCATCATCCTTGACGGGACCGCCAGTTCGGGCGCGAACTGTCATCCACCGGCCATTTTTGTCGGCTAAAGCTTCAGTCTTTCAGGCATTGTTTACAATGGCGGATCGAGCCCAAGCTATTGCCCAGGTTGAGGAAATTGTCCCCGCCGTGGAACTGACCGGGGCTGTGACCCCTATCCAAGGCCTGGCGTCGAGCCCGGAACGTTTCATAAACCGCGAATTGTCATGGCTGCACTTTAACCGGCGCGTGCTGGAAGAAGCAGCCAACGAACAGCACCCTTTGCTCGAGCGTGTGCGCTTCCTCTCGATCTCCGCCAATAACCTCGACGAGTTTTTCATGGTGCGCGTTGCCGGCCTCAAGGGCCAGCAGCGCCAGGGCATCACGACCCAGAGCCCGGACGGGCTCACACCTTCTGAACAGCTGACGCGGATCGGCGAAGCCGTTTCTCAACTCGCCAGCGATCAGCAAAAGCGCTGGCTCGAGATTCGTCCGGCGCTCGCAGCAGCCAATGTTGTGCTGATTGACGGAAGCGACCTCAAGAAGTCGGAACGCCATTGGCTGGAGGAGCATTTCCTCACGCACGTATTTCCATTGCTGACACCGTTGGCCATTGATCCCGCGCATCCGTTCCCGTTCATTCCCAATCTTGCCTTCTCCATAGCGTTGCAGCTCGCGCGCGTGAAAGACGGCAAGGCGATGAACGCGCTCATCCGCATGCCGCAGAAGATCGAACGGTTCATCCGGCTGCCAGGTAGCGGCGATCATGCTGTTAGGCTGATTACGCTTGAGGAAGCGACTGCGTTGCACATTGGCCGGCTTTTTCCCGGCTATACGGTGAAAGGACAGGGCGCTTTCCGCGCCATCCGAGACTCGGAAGTTGAAATCGAAGAAGAGGCCGAAGATCTCGTGCGGCTCTACGAGACCGCGCTGAAGCAACGCCGCCGCGGTTCGGTGATCAGGCTCGAGCTCAACGCCACCATGCCGGTCGAGCTGCGCAGCTTTGTGCAGCGTGCGCTCGCGGTCGCCGACGACGAAGTCTTCCTGGTTGACGGCGTGCTGGCGCTGAACGATTTATCGCAGCTCACCAGGCTCGACCGGCCCGATCTTGAATTCGTGCCCTACAATCCGCGCTATCCCGAGCGCATACGTGACCATGGCGGCGACTGTTTTGCGGCGATCCGCCAGAAGGATCTAGTTGTCCACCATCCCTACGAGTTCTTCGACGTGGTGGTTCAGTTCCTGCAGCAGGCCGCCCGCGATCCGAACGTCGTGGCGATCAAGCAGACGCTCTACCGCACGTCGGCGGAATCACCGATCGTGAAGCAGTTGGTCGAAGCGGCTGAGGCAGGCAAGTCGGTCACGGCGCTGGTCGAACTCAAGGCGCGTTTCGACGAGGAGGCCAATATCCGCTGGGCCCGCGATCTCGAGCGCGCTGGCGCCCAGGTCGTCTATGGATTTATTGAGCTGAAAACTCACGCCAAGCTGTCACTGGTCGTGCGCCGTGAGGCTGGGGAACTGGCGACCTACGTTCATGTCGGAACCGGCAACTATCATCCGGTCACCGCGCGCAGCTATACCGATCTGTCGTTTTTTACCGCCGAACCTGTCATCGGACGCGACGTCGCGCGCGTCTTCAACTACATCACCGGCTACGCAGAGCCAGCCGAGCTTGAGCGCATGGCAATCTCGCCCATTAACCTGCGAAAGCGGATCCTCGATCACATTGCGCAGGAAATTGCCCACGCCAAGGCAGGGAAACCCGCGTCCATATGGATGAAGATGAATTCGCTCGTTGATCCGGGAATTATCGATGCGCTTTACGATGCATCGGCTGCCGGCGTTTCTGTCGACCTCGTGGTACGTGGCATCTGCTGTCTGCGGCCGGGGGTGCCGGGACTTTCGGAAAATATCCGCGTTAAATCGATCGTGGGACGCTTCCTCGAGCATGGCCGCATTTACTGCTTTGGGGCAGGTCATCCGCTACCGCATCCGAAAGCGGCGATCTACATTTCTTCGGCCGACATGATGCCGCGCAATCTCGACCGTAGGGTCGAGGTTCTGTGTCCGATTCTCAATGCAACGGTGCACGAGCAGGTTCTTGGCCAGATTATGGTCGCGAACTTCAAGGATAACGAGCAAAGCTGGAAGCTCTTGCCGGATGGAAGTTCCACGCGCATAAAGGCCGCCCCGGGCGAGGAACCCTTCAACGCCCACAAGTATTTCATGACCAATCCGAGTTTGTCGGGCCGTGGAAAATCGCTCAAGGAATTGTCGCCGCGCAGCCTTATACGCCGCCTCATCGAAGGCGCGTAAACGCTCGCCCGCAATTACCCCGTCCGCCAAAGGCCGTCTTGATCACGGGCCACCCGTTGCCGTTATCGACATCGGCTCGAACTCGATTCGCCTCGTGATTTACGAGGGGCTTACACGTTCGCCAACGCCGATCTTCAACGAAAAGGTATTGGCAGGCTTGGGACGGCAAGTGCAGTCGACCGGGCTGCTGCCGTCCGACGCGATCGACACGGCACTCGATGCGCTGCGCCGTTTTCGTGCCCTGTGCGATATCCTGCATGTGCGCCGTATCTGGGCGATTGCGACCGCCGCCTGCCGCGACGCACGCAATGGCCGCGCATTCATCGCCGAAGCCGAGCGCATTTGCCGTGCCAGCATCACGATTCTTTCGGGCAAGCGCGAGGCCCATCTGACGGCACTCGGCATTGTCTCCGGGATTCACAAACCAGACGGCATCGTTGGTGATCTCGGCGGCGGCTCACTAGAGCTTGTCGACGTGCATGGCTCACGCGTGCGCGGCGGCGTCACGTTGCCGCTCGGCGGTCTTGCACTCCAGGATATTACCGGCAAATCGCTCAAGAGGGCGGAGAAGTTCGTCGAGGAAGCATTCGAAGAGCTGGACATGTTGCACGACGGTGAGGACCGTACATTCTATGCGGTCGGCGGCACCTGGCGCGCCCTTGCGCGGCTGCACATGTGGCAGACCGGGTATCCGTTTCACGTTATGCACAACTACCGGATCTCGGCACGCGAAGCCCAGGAATTTTCCCGGCTCGTGCATCACGTCGATACCGAGACGCTGTCCAAAATCGAAGTGGTGAACGCGGCCCGCCGCCCATTGCTCGCTTACGCCGCGCTGGTCATGGAAAACCTGGTGCGCACGATCAAGCCGAAGCAGGTCGTGATCTCGGTGCTCGGCGTACGCGAAGGCCTGCTTTATTCGCTACTTAACTCGCGCGAGCGGGCGCGCGATCCCCTGATTTCGGCGGCAGCCGATCTCAACGTATTGCGCTCGCGATCGCCTCACCACGGCGAAGAGTTGATCGCCTGGACCGACCGTTTAATGACGTCGTCCGGGCTGGAAGAGACCGCCGACGAACGTCGCCTGCGTCACGCGGCCTGTCTGCTCGGTGATATCGGCTGGCGCGCACACCCCGACTACCGCGGCGAGCAATCGATGAACATCATTGCACATGGGTCCTTCGTCGCCATCGATCACCCGGGTCGCGCCTACCTGGCGCTGTCGGTCTACTTTCGACATGCCGGCTTGAGCGAAGAGGATCTTTCACCGCGTTTGCGCGAGCTCGCCACCACGCGAATGCTGGATCGCGCGCGCGTCCTCGGAGCGGCAATGCGGGTCGCGTATATTCTCACCGCCGGACAGAGCGGCGTGCTGCCGAAGACGCCGATGCAGGTCAAGCGTGGCAAGCTGATACTCAAGCTGCCCGGTGCCTATCGCAAGCTGACGAGTGACCGCCTGGCCGGCCGGCTCCGCCAGTTGGCGCGGCTCATCGGCCGCGACCCCTTGATCGAGAGCTAATTCTTTTCGACCGTCACCACGCGGCCTTTGTCGACCGCGAGAGCCAGATGGCCGTGCTTGAGCGCCAGCGCCTTTTCACCGAACAATTCGCGGCGCCACCCTTTTAGCGCCGGGATGTCGGCTTCGTCGTCGGCAGCGATGCGGTCAAGGTCATCGATCGTCGCGATGACCTTCGCAGCGACGCCGTGCCGTTCAGCCGTCATGCGCAGGAGCACTTTGAGCAATTCGACGGTCGCTGCACCGTTCGGCGCCGGCCGGAAGCGATCGAGCCGTGGCAATGTCTTCTGGTCGCGATCGAGTCCGCGTTTGACCGCCTCGATGATCTGTTCGCCCCAGCGCGAGCGCTCGAATCCTTTCGGAAGTGAGCGCAGGTGGCTCAGGCGCTCGATCGTGGTCGGGGCCTGCACCGCAATGTCGCCAATCACCTCGTCCTTGATCACGCGGCCACGCGGGACGTCGCGTGTCTGCGCTTCGCGTTCCCGCCAGGCGGCAACTTCGATCAACACCGCCAATTCCTTCGGCTTGCGCACGCGGCTCTTGAGCCGCTCCCATGCACGCTCCGGGTCGGCGCGATAGGTCTCGGGTGATGTGAGGATATCCATTTCTGCCTCGACCCAGCTGCTGCGCCCACGCTTATCAAGATCGGCGGCAAGCGCCAGATAAACATCGCGCAGATGGGTCACATCAGACAAAGCGTAAGTGACTTGCGCGTCGCTCAGAGGCCGCCGCGTCCAGTCGGTGAAACGGTGCGACTTGTCGAGTGTGTCCCCGGTGATGCGCTGGACCAGTTGGTCATACGATATGGAATCGCCATAGCCGAGGACCATGGCGGCGACCTGGGTGTCGACGATCGGATGGGGGATCGTCTGAGCCATATTCCAAACGATTTCGATGTCCTGGCGTGCGGCGTGAAAAACCTTGGTCACGCTTTCGTTTTCCATCAGGGCGAAAAACGGCGCGAGATCGATACCAGTTGCCAGAGCGTCAATAACGACCGCTTCGTCGGGCGACGCCATCTGCGCCACGCACAGCAAGGGGTAGTAGGTCGTCTCGCGCAAAAACTCGGTATCGACGGTCACGAACGGATGCCGCGCCATGCGCGCGCAAACCGCGGCGAGCTCCTCGGTGGTGCTGATCAGGTCCATTGCGGGGGCGAGCCTAACCCGATCCGGGTCCGTCATGGCAATTCGTCTTGCGCATGGCCCCAAAGGGTGGGCAACGGATCATGCATCATGTTCAGAGGCCTCGGACGCGCGGCATGTGGATGAATTCCCAGGGGCTAGGCATGGCTGGAACGGGTACCTCGATCAGCGTCGGCTCGCGCCGCGCAAAAGCTTCGCGCAATGCCAGACGCAGCTCGTCGGGGCCGGTTGCGCGCCGGCCAGCGGCGCCGAAGCTTTCGGCGTATTTCACGAAATCGGGATTCGCAAGGTCACAGGCGATCAGGCGGTTGCCGAATTGTTCCTGCTGGATGCGGCGTACATTTCCGAAAGCGCCATCGGCGAAGATCACAGCGACCAGTGGTATGCTGTGCCGCATCGCGGTGGCAAGTTCATTGCCGGTGTAGAGGAAGCCGCCATCGCCATTGATCGAGAGCACGGGCACGTCGAGCCTTGCGTGCTGGGCGCCGAGCGCGGTGGCATAGCCCCAGCCCAGATTGTCCTGATAGCCGGGCGAGAGAAAGGTGCGTGGCTTGTAGACAGGTAAGGCGAGGCGGGCGGCAAAGCCGATCTGGGTGACTTCGTCGACATAGATGCCGTCCTCCGGCAACTCGGCGCGGATCGCATCGAGAAACGCGAGCTGCGGTGCTATTTTGTTAAGCCGTTGCCGGAGTTTCGTCTGTCGTTCCTGCATTTCGTCTTGTCGCGACGGCCTGCGAATGTTCGACTTGGCAAGTTCGTCGATAAGCGATCGCAAGATCGGCGCAGCATCGCCAATCAGCGCCACTTTCGGTTTATGGCTACGCGCCGGTTCGTCTTTGTCGGCATCGACGTAAACAACGCCTAACTTGCCGTCGATACCCCACGCCGTCGCTGGATTAAGCTTGGTGCCGACCGCCAGCACAGCATCCGCTTCTTTCCAAAGCTCGTGTCCCAGCGGCAGGGTAACGCTGAATGGGCTGTGGCCGTCGAGCACACCGCGTCCGCGGCGATAGGCAAGCACGGGTGCCTGCAGCATACTTGAGAGTAGCGTTACTTCGAGCGATGCATCTTGCGCGCCGCCACCAGCCACGATCAGGACGCGCTTCGCCTTGCCCAGCAGCTTCGCAGCGGCGCGAACTTTGTCGCCGTTGATGTTTGGAGCCCGCGCCGGCGAAGGCCGTATGATCGCCTCGACCGGTCCACGTTTGCCCCACACGTCAATCGCGCATTCGAGCGCGGCCGGACCGGGACGGCCCTGGTGCATTGATTGAATCGCCTTGGCGACTTTTGCCGACGCGTCCCCCGGCCCATTGACGTGCGAATAGTGATCGACCAGCCGCGCGATGATGCCGGCCTGGTCGCGGATTTCGTGCAAATGCCCATGGCTCTTGCCGATGGCGGCCGACGGAATTTGCCCGATGATTGCGAGTACCGGCGCATTCATTCCAAAGGCAGTGAGCAGTGCCGCGCCGGAATTGAGCAGGCCCGGTCCCGGCACGACGGCATAGGCTTGCGGTTTGCCAGTCGCCAGCGCGGCGCCGAGCGCCATATAAGCCGCGCCTTGTTCATGGCGGGCGTGAACGACGCGAAGATTGTCGCCTGCGCGCTGCAATGCGTCAAACAGGTGATCGTTGTGGACGCCGGGCAGGGCGTAGACAGTGTCGAGGCCATGCGCGAGCAGCGTCGCAACGGCGGCCTCGCCGGTGGTCATGTCGGTCGCAAGGCCCCCGGGTTTTTTGTTAGGCCTCTTCCTGGGTTTGGCTCTGGTCTTGCGCATGGCGGTTTCCGGCTATGAGGCGTCCAATGTGCAGATTGCCGGCGTCCTGTCGAGGGCAGCGCAATTCCGCGCGCTAGTCCTTGTAGACATCGCGGAACAACAGCATGCGGCCAAGCTTGCGCTCATTGTGGCGCGGGAATCCGCAATGCGCGGCGAATGTTTCGGTGTCGCGGTAGGTGCCGAACAAACGGTCCCAAACCGGCAGATCCGCGAAATTAAAGCGATGCACATCGAGCTCGTGATGGATCGAATGCAGTTCTGGCGTCTGGATAAAATATCTTATCCAGCGCGGCGTCTTGATATTGGAATGATAGAAAAGCTCGCCCGATGCGGCGAAGAAGTTGAACCAGAGCGCGCCTTCGAGCGTGCTGCCGAGCAGCGGATAGAGAATGACTGCCGCCAGCGCGCTGTCCGCCAGGATCTCGATCGGATGCTTGTAGAACGCGGTGATCGCTTCGATGCGCGCCGGGGAATGGTGCACCTGGTGAAAGACCAGCCAGAAACCCTGGACATGACGTATGCGATGCCACCAGTAGAAAAAAAACGTGCCGGTGAGCCAGCCGACGAAACCTTGCAGCACTGGATGGGGAAGCGCGGCCAGGTGAAACAGCGACACGCCGGACAGCAGATCAATCCAGAGGCGATTGGTGCCGAAGGTAATGACGGCCTGGACAAGGTTGATCAGGATCGCGCGCGCGTACCAGCCCGGCGCGTGCGGCAACTCGCGGCCCGGCATCAGGCGCTCGAGCACGAGGAATGCGGCCGCAACCAGCATCGTGCACAAAGTTGGAAATGCGAGGTTCGCCATTGGCTGCGGTATCGATTGCACGAGAAAGAATCGTATCACGTTTGGCCCTGTCCCGGACGGGGGTGGGGTGAGGCCGCCGATGCTTGACAAAGCCGGCACCCCATGCGCTTTTCGCCCGCCTCACATCCAGTCCCTGAATCGTCGCGGATATACCTGAAGAATCACTATGCATCGCTATCGCTCACATACCTGCGGCGCGCTTCGCGACAGCAATATCGGCACCGCCGTCCGGCTATCGGGCTGGTGCCATCGCATCCGCGACCATGGCGGGGTCCTGTTCATCGATCTGCGCGATCACTATGGGCTCACGCAGGTCGTGGCCGATCCCGACAGCAAGGCGTTCAAGCTCGCCGAGACGCTGCGCGCGGAGTGGGTGATCCGCATTGACGGCAAGGTCCGTCGGCGCCCGGCGGGGACCGAGAACCCGGAGCTGCCGACCGGCCAGATCGAAATCTATATCGACGAAATCGAGGTGCTCGGACCCGCCGGCGAATTGCCGATGCCGGTGTTCGGCGAGCAGGACTATCCGGAAGAGATTCGTCTCAAATACCGGTTTCTCGACCTGCGCCGCGATCATCTGCATGCCAACATCATGCTGCGCGGCAAGGTGATCGACTCGATACGCCGCCGCATGAAGGAAGGCGGCTTCTTCGAATTCCAGACGCCGATCCTCACCGCGTCGTCGCCCGAAGGCGCGCGCGACTATCTGGTGCCCTCGCGCATCCATCCAGGAAAATTCTACGCGCTGCCGCAGGCGCCGCAGCAGTTCAAGCAGCTGATCATGATCGCTGGGTTCGATCGCTATTTCCAGATCGCGCCATGCTTCCGCGACGAGGATGCGCGCGCCGACCGCTCGCCCGGCGAATTCTATCAGCTTGACCTGGAAATGAGCTTCGTCACCCAACAGGACGTGTTTGATGCGGTCGAGCCGGTGATCCGCGGTGTGTTCGAGGAATTTGCCAACGGCAAACCGGTGACGAAAAAGTTTCCGATGATCCCTTACGCGGAAGCGCTGCGCAAATACGGCAGCGACAAGCCGGATTTGCGCAATCCGATCGTGATGCAGGATGTGAGCGAAGCGTTCCGCGGTTCTGGCTTCAAAATCTTCGCCAATATCCTGGCGAACGATCCGGCCGCGCAGGTATGGGCTATTCCGGCCCCGAAGGGCGGCAATCGCGCCTTCTGCGACCGCATGAACTCATGGGCGCAAGGTGAGGGCCAGCCGGGCCTTGGCTACATCTTCTGGCGCGAGGGCGAAGAAAGTGGCGCCGGCCCGCTGGCCAAGAACATCGGGCCCGAGCGGACCAAGCAGATTGCCGATCAACTCAAGATCGGTGTTGGCGATGCCTGTTTCTTCGTTGCCGGCAAGCCGAAGGATTTCGTGAAATTTGCCGGTCCCGCCCGTACGAAGGTCGGCGAAGAGCTCAACCTCATCGCCAAGGGTGGTTTCGAGTTCTGCTGGATCGTCGACTTTCCGATGTACGAATGGAACGAGGAAGAGAAGAAGATCGACTTCTCGCACAACCCGTTCTCGATGCCGAACATGCCGGTCGAGGAATTTCTCGCGCTCGATCCAAAAGACAATGAGAAGCTGTTGTCGATCAAGGCCATCCAATACGACATCGTCTGCAACGGCGTGGAGTTGTCGTCCGGTGCGATCCGGAACCATCGGCCCGAGGTGATGAAAAAGGCCTTTGCGATTGCCGGTTACGACGAAACGGTGCTGGAGCAGAAATTCGGCGGCATGCTGCACGCGCTGTCGCTCGGTGCGCCGCCGCACGGCGGCATCGCCCCCGGCATCGACCGCATCGTCATGCTGCTCGCTGGCGAGGAAAACCTGCGCGAGGTCGTGCTGTTCCCGATGAACCAGCGCGCCGAGGACCTGATGATGGGTGCTCCCTCGGAGGCGACACCGAAGCAGCTCAAGGAGCTGCACATCCGGCTGGATTTGCCGAAGAAATAGTTTTCTTGTCGTCACCGGGCTTGTCCCGGTGACCTCGCTTAGGCGGGCATTGTGCGTCCCTAACCGGGATCACCGGGTCACGCGCTTCGCGCGGCCCGGTGATGACGCAAGAGCGTCACTTTTCCGGCAGCGGGATGAATTCGATCTCGTCGCCCGGGACTTTGCCAAAATGGCCGGCTTTCCATTCGGCCTTGGCCTGCTCGATGCGCTCCTTGCGCGACGATACGAAATTCCACCAGATATGGCGCGGGCCATCCATCGGTGCGCCCCCGACGATTACAAAATGCGTATCGGTCGCGGCGGTGATCGTCACCGTGTCGCCGGGGCGAAAGACCAGCAAACGCCCGGCTTCGAATTTGTCGTCCGAAATATCGAGCACGCCGTCGACGATATAGACGGCGCGTTCCTCGTGATCGGCGTCGAGCGGCAGCGTCGCGCCCGCCTTGAGATGTACGTCGCCGAAGATGGTCTCGTGCACAGTCGGCACCGGTGAAGCGGCGCCATAAAGCGAGCCGACCACCACGCGCACGTTTTTTCCATTGTCGCTGACCACCGGAAATTCGGCGGTCGCGTGGTGCGCAAAACCGGCCTCCATTTCCTCCTTGGCGGCCGGGAGCGCTACCCACATCTGCAAGCCGTGGATCGGCTCGCCGTCGACGCGTCGTTCGGGCCGCGTGCGCTCGGAATGGACGATGCCGCGCCCGGCCGTCATCCAGTTGACTTCGCCCGGTCTGATCGCGACCGCGGTACCGAGGCTGTCGCGGTGCATGATCTCGCCGTCGAACAGATATGTAACGGTGGCGAGGCCAATATGCGGGTGCGGGCGGACATCAAGACCGTTGCCTGCGCGGAATTCGGCCGGGCCGAAATGGTCGAAGAAAATGAAGGGACCGACCATCCGCGTGCGCGCTGACGGCAGCGCGCGCCGCACGGCGAAATCGCCGAGATCGACCGTGCGCGGCACGATCACTTGGTCGATAGCGTCGCACTGAAAGGTATCGCCTGCGGCCGGGTCCTTGCCGGGGAAGAAACTCATCACCTTGCTCCTGTGCCGCGCCCGTCCTCACTTTAGTACGGGAGCCTGTGGGTCCGCGACCGTTAACTCATTGCTAACCATAGCTGCCTGGATGGCGGCCCGCGCGCGTTGGTTGGGCTGCGCGGACTCAAGCTTAAGGCGGTCTTTACGGCGCCGTGGCTCACTACCCTGGCACCAGGATGGGTGGCCCGTCTCGGGGCCGGAATGAGGTCGTTAGTGCGCGCTTTCACGCGCCGGAATGTTTTTGCGGTCATCGTCGGCGCGATTCTGGCCGGCGTTCCACTGGTCGCATTTAATTTCTGGCTTGATGGATTGATTGACCGGCAGGGCGAGGCGGAGGTGGGTACCTCCGCACGGCGCGCGATCGCGCTCGCCGAAGCGCGCATCAGGGATACAGTCGGCGCGCTGGACGCGCTGGCTGCGCGCGGCGTCGATGCCTGCGAGCCAGGCCAGATCGACACGATGCGGCGCGCAACCTTCAGCACAATTCCTGTCAAGGAAATCGCCGTCGTCGGTCCGGACGGCGAGACATTATGTACCGATCTCGGCCTGCCGCCCGGACAGCGCACGACTTTGTCTTCGGAATTACTGGTTGGTGCGACCGGCTACTCGTTCGACATCATTGTATTGCCGGGTGGCGAGCGCATGGTCCGGCTCCGCCGTCAGGTTGGCGCCGGGCCGAATGGTGTTGCAGCACTGGTGCCGGCGACATTGTTTCTCCCGCAGGTGTCGACGCAAGGCGGCCCGTTCAGCGGCTATGCGCGTATCATGACGCGGCAGGGCGCGGTCATCGGGGAGGTCGGCGACCGGTCGCGCGGGGAGGCGGGGCCGAATTTTGTCGCCAGCGTCAAATCGGACAAATTCGGTTTTGACGTCGAAATCCTGACGGCGCGTGCCCGTATTGCCGCCGAACACGCCGACCTCAAATGGATCGGATTTGTGGGTGCCGGCATCATCATGGTTGCCTTTGCGGCGTTCGTCGCGCTGATCCCTCGCCGCGCGCCGCGCAACCCCCTCGCCGAGATCGAGCAGGCGCTCGATGCCGGCGAGTTCGTTCCTTACTATCAGCCGATCGTCGACATCCGCTCCGGCCAGCTGTGCGGCGCCGAAGTGCTGGTGCGCTGGCGCAAGCCCGACGGCACGCTGGTGTCGCCGGGCGCGTTTATCCCGCTGATGGAATCCGGCGGACTCATTCACAGGCTTACGCGCAACCTGATGCAGAAGGTCTGCGTCGAGGCCGGCCCGACCATCGGTCGCCGGCCGGACCTGAAGATCTCTTTCAACTTTGCCGGCAAGCTCTTCAGCGAGCCGACGATCGTGAAGGACGTGCAAAATATCTTTTCCGGTTCGCCGATCAAGTTCTCGCAGGTTGTGCTGGAAGTGACGGAGCGTGATCCGATCGAGAATTTCACCGAAACGCGCCAGATCATTGCGGCCCTGCAGGGACTCGGCGTGCGCATCGCCATCGACGATGTCGGCACCGGCCACAGTGGGCTTTCCTACATGCTCAAGCTCGGCGTCGACATCATCAAGATCGACAAGATGTTCGTCGATGCGATCGGCACCGACCGCAACTCGACCACGATCGTCGAGACGCTGGTCGATCTGGCGCGCAACATGCGCATGGATGTGGTGGCGGAAGGCGTGGAGAACTTCGAACAGGTGATGCATTTGCGCGCGCTCGGAGTGCGGCTCGCGCAAGGCTACGTTTTTGCACCGGCCCTGCCGGGCAGTTCCTTCCTGCAACTGGTCGAGGCGATAGCGCCGTTACAGCAGCCGACGTCCGATACCTCCGCACCTGCCGCAAACGAGCGCCTGCGCGTCGTGTCCGCCTGAGCGGCGGCGGCCGGTTTGATTGGGGCCCGTATTTCTCCTAAAGAGCCTGAGAACGGGGAGACGGAGGGCTAGGCCATGATTCGAGGTGCGACAGTGGCGATTGCGCTTGTTCTGTCTGGGCTCGTCCCGGAGCGGCAGGCGGCGGCACAGGACAACACGATGGGCGGCGCGATTCTCGGCGGTGCGGCCGGCGCCATCATCGGCGGCGCGGCGACCGGCAGGGCCGGGGGCGCCGTTGCCGGTGGGATCATTGGCGCCGCAGCGGGCGCGATGATCGGCTCGCAGCTCGAGCCGCGCCCGAATGGCTATTATTGGTACGATGACCGCTGCTGGGTGCGTTATCGCGATGGCAGCTATCACAGCGTGTCGCGCCGCTATTGCTAGTGAAAAGGCGCCGCCGGCGCACATGAAAATGGGCGGCCTTGCGGCCGCCCAGTCTAAACGCCACGCGGGAGGAACCTCGTAACGGGTCGGCTGAGAAAGACCGCCGGCCCACGTGACTGTATCTTGAGCACAATCCGTCATGTGCCCGCTGATTCGTCAATCGAATTTTTCAGTGATGTGACAGTGCCCGCAAAAACTTGCGATGCGCGCTTTATTCCGCGGCCAGCTCTGTCTCGATGGCGGCGATCACACGCGGATCCGTCGGCTCGATTGCCGAAGTGAAGCCCGCCTTCAGGTATCCATCGCGCCCGATCAGATATTTGTGGAAATTCCAGCGCGGTGCCTCGAGCGGCCGCTCTGCAGCCGCCCATCGGTAGAAGGGATGAGCATCGCGGCCTTTCACGGTCACTTTTTCGGTGATCGGGAAGGTGACGTGGTATTCGCCCTGCGCTGTGGCGTGAATATCTATCGCGCCGCCCGGCTCTTGCCCGCCGAAATCATTGGAGGGCACCCCGAGGACGACCAACCCTTTGTCGTGATATCGCGTCCATAGCTCCTGGAGGCCGGCATATTGCGGGGTGTAGCCGCACTGCGAGGCCGTGTTGACCACCAGCAATGGATGGCCGGCATACGACGAGAGCAGGATTTCTCCGCCATCCAGGCCCTTGAAGGTGAATGCATAGGCCGTAATGCGGCTCATGGCTGCCGCCTTTGCCAAACGGGGGGCGAGGCCAGACAGCGTTGCGGCGCCCAGAATCATGAAATATCGGCGGTCAATCATGGCCGGTATTATAGCCCGGCCGATCACCGCCTGGTGCGCAAAATTACGTGAAGGGCAGCCGCGCACCAATGCGCGCCCGCTATTTTGCCAATGGAAGAACCGGAGCGCGAAGCTAGGCCGCGAAGCGCACCGTGGTTTCAAAGGACGTGCCACAAGCGTCGCATTGCCACAGGTGCCGCACGCGGCAACCGTCGAGACATTCCGACCACTCGGGAATGTAGATGCGCTCGCCACACTGCGCACATTCAATTACGGGACGTGAGCGCGCAAACCTTGTGACCTCAGGCGATAGCTCCATGGGGCTCCTCCCGGTACTCTTGTTTGGCCCCGTTCCCTCGGGTTGTCCGTCACGTTCAACTTTAGTGCAGGGGCGAGGCGCGAATAAAGCAGCAGCACTGACATAACCCTATCGCGGCTGCATGAAGTTATTGCGTCAGAACGATCAAAATGAATTCAAAAGTTTTCGCGGCAGTTCCGAAAACTTTATGTTGTTTTATCCGTCCGACAAATCTTCACGTCGCATCACAGCGTTACGCCGAATTTTCCGAGCAGCCAGATCGTGCCGAGATACAGCACGAAGGTGAGCACGCAGCAGGCGGCAAGTGTTGTCCAGAAGCCGGCTCCCTGACGTAACATGGCTGGCATGACCAGGAACATCGGCAAGGTTGGGAGCACATACCAGAACGTCGATTGCGCGTGCGCGGCGATGCGCTCGGCGTCGCTGGTGTCGTGCCACAGCCAGAGGATTCCGAGAATCGAGACCAGCGGCAGCGAGACGATAAGCGCGCCGAGCGTCGGCGAACGACGCGCCACCTCCGATACGATCGCGATAATAATGCCGGACAGCGCGGCTTTGACGGTGAGATAGAGCATGGGGGAGCGCTCCAGGGCGGATGGAATGACTTCAATTTCAAGGCCAGGAGGTTACATTGCCACACGCCGGACAACCATCGCCTCGGTAGACAAGGTGCCCGTGGGGCGCTGAAATAGGCCACGCATAACGGTGTCGGGCTTCCATGAGCCAGAAGACGCTCGCAAAACCGCGTACCAAGGCGAAACCGAAAACACAGCGGCCGCCGCTGTGGAAGGTCATCCTGCTCAACGATGACTTCACGCCGCGTGAGTTCGTCGTGCTCGTCCTCAAGGCCGTCTTTCGGATGAACGAGAGCCATGCCTACAAGGTGATGATGACTGCCCACCAGAAAGGCGCCTGCGTGATCGCGGTCTATACCCGCGACGTTGCCGAGACCAAGGCGAAGGAGGCAACCGACATGGGTCGCTCGAAAGGCTATCCGCTATATTTCACGACCGAGAAGGAAGAGTAGGGAGGAGCAATGAAACGCTATTTTTTTCTTCCGTTCGTCGCCTGTCTGACGATGGGTGCTGGTGATGCGCAGGCCATGCCGGTCGCAATACCAATCGCTACCCCGGCCCTGAGCATCCTTGTTGCAAGCGGATGCGGGCTTGGCGTGCATCGTGGACCTTTCGACAGGTGCGAAACGGTCTATGACGGCAATTTTACCGGCGCTCGCCGAAGCCCTTACAATCAATATTACGTTGGGTTTGGCCGCGGGGGATTCTGCAATGGTCGCGGGACGCATCTCGCGTGCAATCGTTTCGGGTCGTGCTGGATCGCTTGTAACTGACGCACGACATCTGCGTGCGCCGCTCATCGCGTCGGGCGGTGGGACGCACGCGACAAATCGTACACGTCGTTGTGATCGCAACACTGGGACGCCTGAGCGGATTCCGGTGTTTGGTCCTTATTGGCGCCAAATTTGGCGACAGTTTTGGAACTCGTTCCGTCACGAAACTCTAACCTTCGCTGATCCGATCACATCAATCGGGGCGACTTGAGAGTACGATATGACCCAATCCGAACTGACATCACCGACACAGCAATCGACAGCCTGGTCGCACTGGTCGCCATACGTCCTGAGCATCGTGCGTATTGTTGTGGCGCTCCTTTTCTTCGAGCATGGCCTCTCGAAGTTGTTCGGCTTCCCACAACCGATGCCGACGCCCGCACTATTTTCGCTGGCCTGGTTCTCGGGCGCGATTGAGTTCGTTGGCGGTGGCCTTCTGGCCATCGGCCTGTTTTCGCGTGCCGCGGCCTTCATCATGTCCGGCGAGATGGCGATCGGCTATTTCCTCAGCCACGCGCCCCACAGTTTTTTCCCGATCCTCAATCGCGGCGATGCGGCAATCTTGTATTGCTTCATCTTCCTCTATTTTGCGTTCGCCGGCGGGGGCCCGTGGAGCCTTGATGCCAAGCTTTGGGGCCGCCGGCCTGACGCATGATCCATTGATCGGGGTGACCGACGGCGCTTGATCTCGCACCGCGTTTATTGAATGATTGCGCTATGGGCAGGATTTGGACGGGATTACTGGCTTTCGCGCTGTTGTTTTTTGCGCAGCCGCATGGCGCGGCGTACGCGCGTGGCGGCGGGATGGGTGGCCATGGGATTCATGTCGGCGGTCATTTCCGGGCGTTTCACCGTAACGGGCATTTCGCGCGCAATAACCGCAATCAGAACCAGAACCTGTGGTGGTACGGTGGATATGGATATTACACGCTTCCGGCGTCCACCTCGGGCGATGGTGACGTGACCTCTTCGGTGCGCGTCATGTATGTGCCGGTCCGCGTGGCGAGCTGCCACAAGGTGCAGGAGGCCATGACCGTCCCTTCTGAAGAGGGTGGCACCCGGCAGGTTACCGTGACGCGTTGCCAGTAAGGCTGACGTGCGTCGACAAATTCAGAGTTTGTGGTAGACGCTGCAAAAGAAAAAGGGCGCCGTGACGGCGCCCTTTCTTTTGCGAAGTCGGTCTTAGAACTTGTAGTTCACACCGACCAGCGCGTTCTGCAGATCGGCTTTAGCACTGATGAGCGCACACGACGCGCCAACACAGGCTGTGGTGGCGGCACTTCGAGTGCCGAAGCCCATAAAGTTGTATTCGACGAACACCGACCAGTGCGGCGCGAACATCCATTCGACGCCGGCGCCGGCCGTCCAGCCAGTCCGGTTGCCGCCTGATATCTGGCCGACTTGCACGCCTGCGCCGTTGAATGCGGTGATGTCCCATGACGTCCACGCTGCGCCACCCTGTCCGTACAGCAGCACATTAGGCTGCACGAGATAGCCGGCGCGCGCGGTCAGGGCATCAAACCAGTGCAGGTGACCGTTGACGGTGCCCGAAATCAGCGGGTCTGAAATCGTTGCGCCGTTGCTGATGCTTGTTCCGTCGAAGACATTGCGAAAGCCAACAACCCACTGGTCCATTTGGTAGTCGCAGCCGATCTGGCCGCCACCGGCAAAGCCACTGTTCCTGGGTGAGATGCTCGCGCCGGTGGTGACGTCAGTCGCGTTGATATTGCCCCATGCTCCGCCGATGTTTACGCCGACGTAGCAGCCGGTCCAGTTGTAGACCGGAAGCGGCGGCGGCATGTAGGCAGGTTGCCTGCGCGGCAAGTCAGCCGCCGCTGCAAACTGACTGGCGACAACCGCAAGTAAGGCTGCTGTCAGGAATACCGTTGCTGTTCGGCGCATCGTAATGTCTCCCCGTTTCAGTTACGCAACGCAAAACGCGCGCTCTGATTGCGGGGCAGTAACTAATAGAGATGTCCTTAAGGACCGTTACTCACCTGCGGAAAGTCGTAACCGACTACCACTAATGGTATTTAGGCGGTCAATTGAGGCGCTTATTCTCGGCACATCGTTACGAGAAAAAGAATAGTGCGCCTCGCCTGTGGATGGTTTCGCAAAAGCTAACGTTACCTGGGTCGACCGGCGCGGCGGCGGTGTTGCCAGTGAAATTATGAAATGCAGGCAGGCAAAGCGCGCGCGATTGCGCGCACTCGGCCGACGGTCACTTCCAGCTGATCGTGACGCGCTCGCGGGCGCGTCAGATTTGCGTGCGTTGCCTTACCGAGGTTCTGCCACGGCCACCGGCCGGGGCGCATCGGCTCCCGCCGCTGGCTCAACTGTTTGCGCAGCGGCCTGCGGTGCTTGCGCGATAACCGCTGTTGGCGTCGGTGTGATCATCGCCGACAAAGGCGCGAGCACGGGTGCGACGAGGCTGGCGACCGCATGGCCCAGCGTGGGCAACAGCGCGGCCTGCTTCTTGTTCTGCACGTAGAAATATAGTCCCCCGAGCACCATCACGATCACCACCAGGATGACCAGTGCATTGATGGTCGCATCCGGGTTGTTGGCGCGCCGTCTACGCGCAGCCGGTTTGCGTGACGCGCGTTTCCTGGCCGCAGCCTTTCGCTTCTTCGCCATGTCGTGGAGCTCCCTCGATGGTGTGGCCTACTCATGGCACTGCACCGCAATTCAGTTATTCCGGAAGCACTGATTTCAAAACAAACCAGCCCCGGAACCGAACCGCCCCGGCGCGCAATATCGAAAACCGAATCACTGCATGGACATTAGCCAATTCGCGCCTGCGATGGGTGAATCCGGACACGCAGCGCCACTCGACGTCGTCAGCGGCCGCAATTCCACATCGGTCCGATCGGCGTCTGCGTGTAGCAGGGGCCAAAGCCGCCGCCATTCCAGCGTCCGCGGTAAAAGCCTGGCCAGGCCGGGCCGTAATATTGCGGCCCGTGCGTCCGGTAATATTGCTCCTCGCGTTCACGCTCGATCACCTCCGGCGGCCGGTAGCCCGGCAAGAAGCCGTAACCGTGCCAATGGCGGCTCACGTGACGGGTCGCGGCGGGTCACTTGATGGGTCACTTGCCGTTTCTTGGGGGCGGGCGCCGCCTGCTCAGGCGCGGCTGTGGCGGCCGTGACCAGAAGCAGACACGCGGCGATGGCGATCAGCCCTGATATCGAGCGCGGCATTGCGGACCTTTTGCGATAAAGCGCGGCGGGCGAGTTGGCTGCCTATTTCGTGGTAAAACTGAGACGCGCCTGAGCGACCCATAGCAAGGAAAAAACGGGAAAGGGAGAAAACAATGCCGCAACGTGTGCTGATCACCGCCGGCGCCTCCGGCATCGGCCGCGAATTTGCGCGCGCCTTCACGGCGATCGGGGCCAAAGTCTTCGTCTGCGATATCGACGACAAGGAGCTCGCAGCTGTTGCAAAAGAGATCCCCGGCCTGATCGCGCGCCGCTGCGACATGGCGAGCCGCGCCGAGATCGAGCGCATGGTGCCCGAGGCGGTTGCGGCGCTGGGCGGGCTTGACGTCCTCATCAACAATGCCGGCATCGCGGGCCTGACTTTGCCCATCGCTGACTACCCGCCGGATGACTGGGACAAGGTCGTCGCCGTCAATCTCACGGCGATGTTCGACGTGTCGCGGCTTGCCATTCCGCATCTCAAGAAATCGAAGGCCGGCTGTGTCATAAATATGTCATCGATCGCGGGGCGTTATGGGTTTCCCAACCGCAGTCCGTATGCCGCGACCAAGTGGGGCGTGATCGGGCTGACCAAAACCTTGGCGATGGAGTTGGGTGAGTGGGGCATTCGCGCCAACGCGATCGCGCCCGGCGCAGTGGAGGGTGATCGTATCGTGCGGGTGTTCCAGGGGCGGGCCCAGATCAGCGGCCGTTCGCTCGAGGAGGTGAAGGCGGATGCGCTGGCGGCATCGTCGATCAAGACGATGATCGATCCGAAAGACATCGCGCAGCTTGCGGTGTTCCTTGCCTCGGATGCTGCGAAGTCAATCTCGGGCCAGGTGATCCCGATTGATAACGATCGGCAGAAAGCGTAGATGGCGCGCGGGGCGCGCCAGGTTCTTCGTTTAATTTTGGGGATAGGGGTTTGATCCGATGCCACGACTCTTACGTGTTGCTATGTGTGCGGTGCTGCTGTCGTTCGTCACTGTTTCCGCGTTCGCACAATATCCGGCGCCGAAGCCGACAAGCCCGGGCGAGATGGCTGCGATCGACAAGGACAAGGCGGAGAAGCGCGCCGCTTGCCAGCGCGAAGCACGCGCGCAGAAACTGAGTTATCTCAAGCGCCGCCAGTTTGTGCGCAACTGCACCAGGCGCTAGATCGATCAAAGGCGCCACGCACGTGTGGCGTGCGGGCGGCTCCACCGAACACGCCTGCATAAATACCAGATTGACGAATCCACGGCGACGAATGGGATTATGATACCGCGCACGCATCGCGGATGCGCAATGTTGGGGACATCTTCAATTTTGCCATAAAAAGAACGAGGCAATGCTCTTTTGGTAATAGTTGGCCACCGGCGTCATCACCCGCCGGTGGCCTCATCTTGGGGCCGCCGTCTGTGGACGAGCGGCCCCTTTTTTCGAAGCTGAAACTTTTGCTTCGAAAAACATGACGACGCTAGTGCGCCATTCCCAGCCCGGCTGTGACGTGAGTCACAAGATGACGATTTATTTTTCAAGCGCGCATTGTGAAAAAAACGGCGGCGTACAATCGGGGGCATACGCCGTCGAAGGTCAAAGCCGAAAGGCGGGAGGGGACGGGGGACGGATTCCGCCTTTCCGGCTGCGAGACATTTTCCGGCAATACGTTTGCCGGATTGGGTCTCTGCGCGGTGGTGAAGCAGTCAGCCCCCATAAAGCGCCATTCCACCGTTCGCGAAGCAAAGGCCCGCTTGCTGCCGCTTGCATTGACGTGGGTCAATGGGTCAGTGTCGGTGCTGCACTTGCCGCCGCTGGTCAGTGCCGGTGCCGCACCTGGCGTCGGTGGTAACCGCTTGCGCGG
Source organism: uncultured Alphaproteobacteria bacterium (assembly GCA_963735285.1). Taxonomy (GTDB): domain Bacteria; phylum Pseudomonadota; class Alphaproteobacteria; order Rhizobiales; family Xanthobacteraceae; genus Pseudolabrys. Next base: position 230,214 of record CAVTKN010000003.1, read on the forward strand.
CTGAGTGATTTGCGCTTGCTTATCGGCGTGGCGTTTCGTGACGACTCGGGGAGCAGGGGAAAATTCCATGAAAAAAATGTCCGCGCTGGTTCTCGCCGGATTGCTTGCAGGCGTTGCAGCACCGGCATCCGCCCAGATGCGCGAGCAGGGCGCCTATGAGATGGTCACCACGCATCAGTACGAAAATGCGTCATTCGGAACGAGCACCGCACATCACCGCAGATATCCCGGTCATTGGAATGCGACCAGCAGGGTGATCATTCTGGACAAGCGCAATGGCGCGCTGTGGGCTTGGTCGGAGCCGGAACAGACGGTTATGTATCTCGGGCAAATATTTCCGCTGACCGGGTACGGTCCGTTCGCTCGCATCATCCAGGTCGAGCCGGAGCAGAAGGCGCGCTAGCGCTGCATCTATACGGCATGCGTGAGTTCCGCGCGGCTGCGCCTTAGCGGCGCGCGGTGCCGATAAATTTTGTCTGCTGCGGCGTGCTGTCGCAATTTCTGCCGAACTCGTCACTTTAAGCGCATTTCCGCGGGGCTTTAACCTTACTTGGTGAGCTTACCGGACGGAACCGCTCGCGGCGCGCTGCGTGCGCCGTTAGAAGCCCGCATCCACAGAATGGACCACAGGCGGAAAACCGATCATTCGGTCGCGCCGCTTTTGACGGAGTATGGATGTTGAAAAACGTTACGATGATTCTCGGGGCGCTTCTTCTTTCGACCATTGTTGTTGCAACGGCAGACGCAAAGCCGCGGCATGCGCATCCGCGCGGGCATAGCCCGGTTGTTTGCAATGAGCGCGGCTGTTCGGACCACGGCGCGCAGACGAATGTTGCGGCGGCTTCATTTGCAATGGATGCCAACGGCAATCCAGGGCCTACGGTCATCAGCCGCCGGCCGGATGGCTGCCCGCACGCCTTCTGCGGTTGCGAAGCATCGCTCTATTTGTTTGGCGCCATCCGCGCCGATCTCAATCTGGCGTCGAACTGGGCCCGGAAGTTTCCGCATACGTCACCGGCGCCGGGCATGGCCGCTGTGCGCAATCACCACGTGATGGTGCTGATGAGCCATGTCGAAGGCAGCAACTGGCTGGTGCACGACGGCAATTCGGGTGGCGGCCTGACCCGCGAACACGTGGTGTCGATCAGCGGCTACATGATTGTGAATCCGCGCGGCGCGTAAACGCCGGCGGCGTTCATTGCTGGGTGGGCCGGGCATCGCCGGGCCCACCCACAGCATCTCAAATTTGCTGCACTAAAATTCATCTGCCGGCGGGATCCTGGTCCGTCGCGACCTTTTGCAGTGCTCGGGGTCGCACAAACAGAAAAGCGGACGTAGCGGGCATTTGCGCGTCAACACTGACATTTTTGCCGATCAGGATGAGTCCAGCGCCGCCATTCACAACGACGAAGATGACTGGGTCACCTTGCCATGTCACGATCGGTTTCATTCCGATGTGTAGAAATTCTCCAATTGGTTGATCCCGATATTGAAGCCTCAGTGCGGGCCCAACTTCGGCGGGTGCAAGGAGCAATCCAAGTTTTTCTGCGCGGTCATAAATATCTCTCAGCGATACGAACTCAGCCGTAAGGCCAAGTTCAGCGGGTGAGAGAACGACGAGATCGACTTCAGTTTTGATCGAGGCCAGCTTAAATGCCGGTCGCGCGAGGGCTTCCCCGGCGAGGTCTCCGATGCCGCAGTCCGCGGCATCCAATGCATTGCGAAGTGCAAACGAATTTACAAATTCCCCCAATGCCACAGTCTTCCACACGTTCTGAATGGCCGTCGCTTTGTGCGCGGCCGCGGGCGCAACAACCGAAAAGGCTTTTGGCGGGGTCGTGTTGAGAGCATCGCGTGCTGCACATTGCGCTCTGACGCTCGGTGAATAAATGACGATGCCGGTTGCGCAGACTATCGCAATTACAAGCGCTGTCCTGAGCATGGCTTCCCTCACAAATCCGGTTGGGGACTTGATGAGAGCCTAGGACCGTGGCGGCAGGCCGGATGTGAGTTGGCTCACGTTGGGCCTGGATTGTGATCGTCGTCGGAGTTTCACTGGCGCGGTCGCGTATCGTTCGAATTGACTTCGTCGGGGGTCAGCGCTACGGCGTCTTCGCTGGCCCCCTTATCCACAATTGGCTTCAGAACAATTTTAAAGAAACGAGGATTAGATGGTCTTTTCCAGTCGATTGACGGCATTCACATTGGCGCTGGCTCTTTGCGCGATGGCCGCGCCCGCGCTGGCGAAGGACGCCGAGCCGTACAATGCCGCTGACGCAGCTCGTAAATATTGCGGCGGCGCGTACAAGCGCTATTGCAAGAACGTGCCGACCGGAGGCATCGAGTCACTCAACTGCCTGAAGGAGCATGTGAAGCGTTTGCCGCCCGCGTGCCGCAAGGCGGTTCAGGCGCTTTGACGGGAAGACCTCAGGCGGCCGACGCCGCCAATCGATCGAGCTCCGCCTTGACGCGCTGAATCACGCCCTCCCAATCGCCGGGCTTTTCTTGCCGGAATAGTCTGGCGGTCGGATACCAGGGACTATCGGAGCGGCCGAGCAGCCAACGCCAGTCAGTATCGAAGCGGTTGAGGATCCACACCGGCTTGCCCAAAGCGCCGGCAAGATGCGCCGTGGCTGTATCGACGGTGATGACCAGATCCAGATTGTCGATGAAGGCAGCGGTGTCGGCGAAATCGCCGATCGCGCCGGTCAGGTCGACGATATCGGGGCCGCTCCAGCGATTGTGCTTGAGATCGGCGAGCTCGGCTTCGCCGGCCTGGCCCTTTTGCAGGCTGTAGAATGCGACAGCCGGATTTTGCAGCACGGCAAATTTGGCGAGCGGAATATTCCGCCGCTGATTGACCGACACCGGCTGGTTGGGGCGGATGCCGCCCGACCACACCAGGCCCACGCGCAGTTTTGTTTTTGCCCCGAGCCTGTCGTGCCAGGCCTTTGATTGGCCGGGGTCGGCTTTCAGGTAGGGCATTCCCGCCGGAATCGTCGTCAGCTCGGTCTTGAAGGCGAGCGGCAGGCTCAACAGCGGGCAATGAAAGTCGAACGCGGGCAGGGGACGCGCTGTTTCAATGACCTGCGCGACACCGGTGAGGCTGGCCGCGAGACGCGTGAGCTGCGGTGGCACCTCCAGAATGACGCGTGCGCCGCGTTGCGCGACAAGCGGCGCGTAGCGGCAGAATTGAATCGTGTCGCCGAGGCCTTGTTCCTCGTAAAGCAAGATTGTCTTGCCGGCGATATCAGCGTCGCCCAGCCAAAGCGGCTGCGGATACTTGCGAGCCGCGATCGGGGTGGCTTTCTTCTTCCGCCATTCATATAGGCGCCAGCCTTCCGTGAAGCGTCCCATCAGCAGCAGCAGCATGCTCTTGTTGAACAGGGCCTCGGCATAATCCGGCTTAAGCGCGATCGCCCGGTCATAGCTCGCCAGCGCCGGCTCGCAGCGTTGCAGCGAACCCAAGGCGTTGCCGCGATTGTTGTGGGCTTCCGCGTAGTCGGGCTGGCCGGCGATAGCCAGTTCGTAGCTGGACGCTGCCTCCTCCGCGCGGCCCAAGTGATAGAGCGCATTGCCGCGGTTGTTGTAGGCCTCGGCATATTTCGGCGCGAAGCCGATCGCCTTGTCGTAGCTCGCGACGGCGTCGGTATGGCGCCCCAGCGCATTGAGCGCGTTGCCCCGGTTATTGTGCGCCTCGGGGTAATTGGCCCGCAACGCGATCGCCTGGTCGCAGCTCGCAATTGCTTCCTCGTGCCACTTGAGCGCGTTCAAGGCATAGGCGCGATTGTTATGCGCCTCGGCATAATCGGGCTTGAGCGCAATAGCCGTGTCGCAACTCGCAAGCGCGTGCTCGTATTGCTTCAGGGCGATCAAGGCCGCGGCGCGATTGCCGTGGGCATCGGCGAGATCCACCTTCAGCGCAATGGCCTTGTCGAAGCTCGCCAGCGCCTCGGCGTGGCGCTGCAAGGCTGTGAGCGCAGAGCCAAGATTGCAGTGCGCGGTGGGGACGGCTGGGTTGAGCGCGATGGCCTTGCCGATCAGTTCGACGGCTTGCTGCATCTTGCGAGTCTGGAGCGCGATGACGCCCAACAGGTGCATCGCTTCGAAGGATTTAGGGTCCTGCGCGAGGACGTCACGATAAATCTGCTCGGCTTCGGCAAAGCGGCCCTGCTGATGCAGGGCGACGCCTTGCCGGAATTTGTCCTGGCTGACGACATCTATGGTGATGGCGTCAACATTGCAGCGCGGCTTGAGGGAATTGCCAATCCGGGCGATCTGTACATTTCAGGCGGGGTCTACGAACAGATCAAAAATAAACTGGTTTGCGGCTATCAGTCGCTTGGCGATCGTCGAGTCAAGAATATCACGGAGCCCATCAGCGTTTACCGGGTGCTGCCCGACCCTGGCGCCCTTATTCGGGCGAGGCCTACGGCGGCGCTTACCGCGGTCGTTGTTACCAGTGTGGGCGTGATTGCGAGCGTGGCCGCTGCTGCCGCAACCTGGTATTTCTTTGTGTGGCATCCGAAGCAGTTGGCCGCCGTGTTGGACCATGCCCCGGCGCCGACGGTCAACGCGACCAAACCCACAGCTGCCGCACCGCAGACGGTACCGCCGACTAAGCCAGAGACGACGTCGCCATCGGTCACAGCCCCCACGACGCCACAGGTCACAGCGACTAAGCCAGAGACGACGTCGCCATCTGTTACAGCTCCCATGACACCACAGGTCGTTGCGACAGAGCCGCCCGCTTTGCCGCCAATCATAGAACCTGAAATGGTGACACTACCCGGTGGAAAATTCGCAATGGGCAGCAATGACGATTCTTCGGAGAAGCCGATCCATCAAGTCGACGTTAAACCCTTTGCCATCGGAAAGTTTCCGATCACAGTCCGCGAGTGGAACCAATGCGTGACGGCTAACGCATGTGCCTTTAAAGCAACCGGAAAAGATGATGCCCCGGTTACCAACGTGAGCTGGAGTGACACCCAACGGTTTACAGAGTGGCTTTCCCGGGTCACTCAAAAGAAATACCGGCTTCCGAGTGAAGCCGAATGGGAGTACGCGGCCCGAGGAGGCGTGCAGACGAAATACTCGTGGGGTGACCAGCTCAAGCTCGGTATGGCCAACTGCAACGGTTGTAGTGAAGCTTACGATGCCACGCAGCCGATGAAAGTGGGCAGCTTCAAACCAAATCCTTTTGGTCTCTATGATATGGGCGGCGGCGTTGACCAATGGGTGACGGATTGTTGGCACAAAAGCTATCAGGCAGCACCCTGTCGACGGTTCCGCCTGGCTGGATGTTGAGTGCGCGTCACACGTAATCCGCTCCGGTTCATGGAAGAACGACCCGAGTTATGTTCGGGCTGCGAGCCGTGATCGCTACGATACAAACGTACGCTATCCGACGCACGGGTTCCGCGTCGCCCACTCACTCTAGAGGCATGTCATGAACATCAGGCGAATTCTGTTCCTGGCGGTGGCGCTGATGCTGCTCCCGGCAGCGGCGCACGCTCAAGGCACGCCGGCAGCCAAGGAAGCGTACCTTTATTTTGTGTGGCCGCAGGATGGCTCGAAGATCAAAAGCCCATTCTGGTGTCGCTTCGGTCTCCGTAACATGGGCGTGACTCATGCGGGGGATGATTTTGCCAACAGTGGCCACCATCATCTGCTCATTGATGTGAATACACCCCTGGAGCCAAACGATCCCATTCCGCAGGATAAGAATCATCTTCACTTCGGTGCTGGGCAGACGGAGGCGCATATTGAATTGCCACCCGGCAAGCACACGCTCCAGCTTGTGCTAGGCGATGGCAAACACTATCCGTTCAAGCCGCCAGTCGTCTCAAAGAAGATCACCATCACGATCAAATAAGCAGTCCTAATTTCCGCCTTTCGATGGTGCTCGGTAGCCCAAGACACCCAACCGGTGAGCGGGCGGTATCGATTGCCAATCGAACGTGGACGCGGATGCAGCGTCAGAATTTATAGATGAGTTAGGCCAAGGATACGGCCGACAAGCCATGTAGCAACGGCCCAGCCTGCGCCTGTGAAAAATCCCACGCAAAACCAGACGATAATCAGTTCAAGATTGACCTTTATAGGCATTGAATTTCCCCCTTAATGGATTGAGCGTGATGTTCTTACCGATCAGCTCGACGGCATGCTGCGTCTTTCGAGTTTGGAGCGCGATGACGCCCAGCAGGTGCATCGTCTCGAAGCAGGCGGGCTCCTGCTGCGAGGACGTCGCGATAGATCTGCTCGGCCTCGGCAAAGCGGCCCTGCTGATGCAGGGTGACGCCTTGCCGGAATTTGTCCAGCGTTGAGGAGGCCTGGTCTTTTTGTGCGAGCGGTGAGGTCTGCGGGCCCATGCGTGCGGCTGCTGTCCGTAGTTTCGGGCATTGCGCTTTTGCACGTCGATCACGCCGACTCGACGATGCCGAGCATTATAGGGCGATTGAAGGCTCGCCATGCAGGCCTTTAAAACGAACGACCAGGAGGGATCGGTCGATCGCATATCGATTGCCGGCATCCTCGAGAGGGCCACTGTCGGCGTAAGAGGATAAACTGACTGTCCATTGCAGCGATTTACTTGCTCTTCTCTGGGGGCTAGCAAAGATGTGGACGATCATGGGCTTCGTGCTTGCGGCCGCAATCGGCCTGGTGGTGGTGCTCGTTATTGGCCGTCACGGCCTGGCGCGAAGCAAAACCTATCCATGGCAGCTCTACGCCACGGCGAATATGCACGTCGGGATCATGGGCGGTCTTGCCGGCGTTGCTTTTACCGGGGTCGTGCTGGTCGTGACTCTCGCACACGACCGGCCCGGCACCATGGCGAATTCGCTCGACACGGTCATCGTGATGTTTCTGGTCGCCTTCCTCTGGTGGGTCGGCAACGCCTTCCTGATTTCTTACATTCCGCACGACGAGACGAGCGGCGAGCTGGTGCCGCGGGTGCATTTCAGCCTTGCTTCGACGATTGAATATCGCACGGTCTTTCTATCGTGGTTTGCGCTGCTGCCGTTGCTCGAGGCCAATGGATTTGGACGCCTGGCCTCTGTGCTCTACTTTCTTTTGCCCGCATCGCTGCTGTTCGGGTCCGTCCTGATTGCAATGTGTACCGATGGCCTGGGCTTGTTACGGCTATGGGAAACGTATCTTTCCGCGGCCGTGGGAACAGTTCTTGCTCTTGGATACGCTGCCATTGTTATGCTGGCGGTTCCCGGCGCCCGGTCGCCGTCCTCCGCGCTGTACATCACGCTTGTCATCTTCTGCATCAACGGCCTGGGCTTTGCGCTGGCAGCGCTCACGCCGCTGTCACCGCGATACGCCGGCATAAGGCGATTTTACAAGCAAAACGGCAGGCGGATTGTCGTTGCCGACATGCAACTGACAATGGCGTCGCTCGCGTTTCTCTGGCTTTGCGTGGTCGGGGCGATTTGAATTGGTTGTAAGAACGGCAAGCGACGGCAAATAAGCAATTAAACTTCGGAGAGACCGCAGCGAGGCAGTCTACTATTTTTAATATTTAGCGCCGTTGTGCGTCCCGCCGCCCTCACTTTTTCTTCTTCGCCGGCGCCTTTGCTTTCGACACGATCTTCATCTTCGGAGCCTTCGCGCCCTTCGCCGGCTTGGGCGGGGGTGGCGGCGCGTTGAGCGCGGCCTCGCGCTCGGCCGCTTCCTTGGCGAGCCGGAGCGCGCGCAGGCGTTCGGTTTTAATGCGCTCGGCATTGCCCGCAGCTTTGTATTCCGCCATGGCGGTTGCGCCTTCGCGGGCCTGGGCTTCCTTCTTATGGAACGCGGCTTGTGCGCGTTCCATGTCCTTCGTGTTCTTCGGTGTACTCACGAGCATCCCGTCGTTGACCCGCACGTGTCGCACTTCATGCAGGTACCGTTTCTGACCAAGGTGAAATTTCCGCACTCGCCGCAGGCTTCGCCTTCGTAGCCTTTGGCGCGGGCTTCCGCACGCTTCTCGGACGCCGCATGCTTGGCATGCACGCGCGCGTCCGTCGTGTTGATCTGCTCGAGCTGCTGCGCCGGGGAAAGCTTGGCTTCCGGCTCGACCTTGAGCGCGGTGGCAGCCCCCGAGAACGCCGTCACGTTGGAGCCGCCCGCCGCCACGACCTGCGTGTCGCTGCTCACCACCGACAGGCGGTCGGTGCGTGAACGTGTCAGGCCCTTGGAGACGTAATTGTGCGTGGGCTTGCCTTCCTCAACGCCCTTGCCGAGCGCGTCGAAGCCGCCGGCCTCGCTCGGATCGACGTGGGCGAGGTCGAAGCGCTCCAGATAAGAGACCGCCAGCTCGCGGAACACGTAATCGAGGATCGAGGTGGCGTATTTGATCGAGTCGTTGCCTTGCACCGGGCCTTGCGGCTCGAAGCGCGTGAAGGTGAAGGCGTCGACATATTCCTCGAGCGGCACGCCGTATTGCAGGCCGAGCGAGATCGCGATGGCGAAGTTGTTGATGATGGAGCGGAGCGCCGCGCCTTCCTTGTGCATGTCGATGAAGATCTCGCCGAGGCGGCCGTCATCGTATTCGCCGGTGCGCAGATAGACCTTGTGCCCGCCCACAACCGCCTTCTGGGTGTAACCCTTGCGGCGGTCGGGCATGCGCTCACGCTCGCGCAGCACGGTGATGCGCTCGACGATCTTCTCGACGACCTTCTCGGCGAGCCCCGCGGCGCGCGCCGCGGCGGGGCGCTCGATGAAGGCCTCGATCGCGTCGTCTTCGTCTTCTTCATCCGCAATCAGTTGCGAATTGAGCGGCTGGCTGAGCTTGCTGCCATCGCGGTAGAGCGCGTTGGCCTTGAGTGCGAGCTTCCAGGAGAGCAGGTAGGCTGCCTTGCAATCCTCGACCGTCGCTTCGTTCGGCATGTTGATGGTCTTGGAGATGGCGCCGCAAATGAAGGGCTGCGCCGCGGCCATCATGCGGATGTGGCTTTCGACCGAAAGATAGCGCTTGCCCGTGCGACCGCACGGATTGGCGCAATCGAACACCGGATAGTGCTCGGCCTTCAGGTGCGGCGCGCCTTCCACCGTCATGGCGCCGCAGACATGGATATTGGCGGCCTCGATCTCGCGCTTGCCGAAGCCGATCGCGGCGAGGAGGTCGAAGGACGGGGTGGCAAGATCCTCGGCGGAGATACCGAGCTTGTCGCGGCAGAATTCCTCGCCGAGCGTCCATTTGTTGAAGGCGAACTTGACGTCGAATGCGGTCGGCAGCGCCTTCTCGACTTTCGCGATTGCTTCGTCGGTAAAGCCCTTGGCCTTCAGCGTCGTATGGTTGATCGCGGGCGCCTGCGCCAGGTTGCCATGGCCGACAGCGTAAGCCTCGATCTCGGCAATATCGCTTTCCGAATAGCCGAGCGTGCGCAGCGCTTCCGGAACGGCGCGGTTGATGATCTTGAAATAGCCGCCGCCGGCGAGCTTCTTGAACTTCACCAGCGCGAAATCGGGCTCGATGCCGGTAGTGTCACAATCCATCACCAGGCCGATGGTGCCGGTGGGCGCGATCACGGTCGACTGCGCATTGCGGTAGCCGTGCTTCTCGCCGAGTTCGATGGCGCGGTCCCAGGCGGCCTTGGCATGCGCGATCAGCGTCTGCTCGGGGCAGGCGGCATGGTCGAGCGGCACCGGCGGCTGCGACACCTTCTCGTAGCCGGTGCGCTCGTTATAGGCGGCGCGGCGGTGATTGCGCATCACGCGCAACATGTGCTCGCGGTTTTTCTTGTAGCCGGGGAAGGGCCCGAGCTTTTCGGCCATTTCGGCCGAGGTGGCGTAGCAGATACCGGTCATGATCGCGCTGAGCGCGCCGCAGATGGCACGGCCGGCATCGGAATCATACGGGATGCCGGAGGTCATCAGCAGGCCGCCGATATTCGCGTAGCCCAACCCGAGCGTGCGGAATTCGAACGAGCGCTCCGCGATCTCGCGCGAGGGAAACTGCGCCATCATCACCGAGATTTCCAGAACCACGGTCCACAGGCGGACGGCGTGCTCGTAGCTCTCGACCTGGAATTGGCCGGTCTTCTCGTCGCGGAAGGTGAGCAAATTCAGCGAGGCGAGATTACAGGCCGTGTCGTCGAGGAACATGTATTCCGAGCACGGATTGCTGGCGCGGATTTCGCCGGAGGCCGGGCAGGTGTGCCAGTCGTTGACGGTGGTGTGGTATTGCAGGCCCGGATCGGCCGAGGCCCAGGCGGCGTGGCCGATCTTCTCCCACAGGTCGCGGGCATCGAGGGTCTTCGCGATCTTGCCGTTCTTGCGGTACGTGAGATCCCACTTGGCGTCGGATTCAACAGCTTTCAGGAAGCCGTCGGTGACGCGCACCGAATTGTTCGAGTTCTGCCCCGCAACCGTGAGATAGGCTTCGCTGTCCCAATCGGTGTCGTAGGTCGGGAAGTCGATGTCCTTGTAGCCCTGCTTGGCGAACTGGATCACGCGCTTGATGTAGTTGTCCGGCACCATTGAGCGGCGCGCGAGCTTGATCTCGCGCTTGAGCGCGGGGTTTTTTTCCGGCGAGAAGCAATCGTCACCCGAGCCTTCGCAGTTCACGCAGGCCTTGAGCACAGCCTTGAGGTGCTTCTGGTTGATCTTGGAGCCGGTGACGAGCGCCGCCACCTTCTGCTCTTCCATCACCTTCCAGTTGATGTAGGTCTCGATATCCGGGTGATCGACATCGACGATCACCATCTTGGCCGCGCGCCGCGTGGTGCCGCCCGACTTGATCGCGCCCGCGGCGCGGTCGCCGATTTTCAGGAATGACATCAGGCCGGATGACTTGCCGCCGCCGGAAAGCTTCTCGCCTTCGCCGCGCAGCTTGGAGAAATTCGAGCCGGTGCCGGAGCCGTATTTGAACAGGCGCGCCTCGCGCACCCACAAATCCATGATGCCGCCTTCGTTCACCAGGTCGTCACTGACCGACTGGATGAAGCAGGCGTGCGGCTGCGGATGCTCGTAAGCCGATTTCGAGCGCGTCAGCTTGCCGGTGAACGGATCGACGTAATAGTGGCCCTGGCCGGGACCATCGATGCCATAGGCCCAGTGCAGGCCGGTGTTGAACCATTGCGGTGAATTTGGCGCGCAGACCTGCGCGGCCAGCATGTAGCGCAGCTCGTCGAAGTAGGCCGCGCATCCTCTTCAGATTCGAAATAGCCGCCCTTCCAGCCCCAATAGGTCCAGGTGCCGGCGAGACGGTCGAACACCTGCTTGGAAGAATGCTCGCCGATGTAGCGTTCCTTTTCGGGGAGCGCCGCGAGCGCATCCTCGTCGGCGACCGAGCGCCAGAGGAAGGAGGGAACTGAATTCTCTTCGACCTTCTTCAGGCGGGCGGGGACACCGGCCTTGCGGAAGTATTTTTGCGCCAGCACGTCGGAGGCGACCTGCGACCAGAATTCCGGCACCTCGACATTGTCGAGTTTGAACACCACGGAGCCGTCCGGATTGCGGATCTCGCTGGTGGTGAGGCGGAACTCAATACCCGCGTAAGCCGCATCCTGGCTTCCTTTGCCATCCTTGGTGTAGCGCCGTTCAATTCGCATGTGTCTCTAGCCCCAAATTCCGGGCGGTTAACACCGCCCTTTTGTTTCTGGCGGACCTGTCCCGGTCCGCCGCCGTTGCTCTTACTCGTCCGACCCGTCCCACCTCATTTAGGCCCGATGCTCTGATCCGGCACCGGTTCGATCCGGGGTTTTTTACCCCCGGGCACAAGCAAGTCCCTTTCCCAAACGCCATTGTCCTGGCGTGGGTTGAGCTCGCGACTGAAAAGCCGTTCTGAGGGTCCGGAGGGAACCTGAAACTCAACGCCACCGAACACACCAAAGCTAAGTGGACTCTGCCTACGCGTCAACAAGAGATAGAGGTCAAATCTGAATCAAACACTAAATCTTGTGTCCACCCGGTGAACTGCGGGGACAAAGGACCGCAAGAACACAGCCAGTATTGGGCCATCACGGCCGTCCGAAAAGTTTTTTTCTTGGGGTTGCGGAGTAGGTTTTTATGCCTCCCGGCATGACAGAAAAATGACGGAAAAATGGGACTTCCATGCGCGGCGCCGGTGAAACCGCGCGCAAGGACCGACGGGGACAAAGGCGGGAAAAATCGCCCCGAGCGCGGCCTGGAGTTTCTGATTCTCGAAACGAGGTCAGTGCCTTACGCGGGTCGCACTGCGTGAAGTTGCGCACAGAAACGATACGCACGCCTGTGAATTCAAATTTTCGGTCTATATCGGTATTGCGGCGGCATAAAAAACGACGCCAGTCCCGGTTCGGACGTGGCCCGCATTGCGGTAGCGCGTTAGGCTTTGCCGTCGTCTTTTTGGGGGAAACACGCATGATAAAGGTCATATCGGTCGTTGCGGCGCTTGGCATCCTGATCGTGTCCGCGCCCGCCTACGCGCAGAAGAAATCGTGTCAGGAGGTTTGTCTCGAGAATTATTGTAAAATGGCGGCCAGTAAAAATTTTTGCATGCAGAAATGCGTGGCGAACTGCAACATGAAGCGCAGCTCCAAGTCGTAGGCACGTGCATTCAGCCACTTATGCGGTCTTGTTCGCCGCGTGCATGAAAAAAGGCGGACCCGAATGGCGTCCGCCTTTTTTACCGGCACTGTCATTTCGAATCTCAGTGCGGGCGAGCCAAATCTTGGGCGACTCAGGTCCCGCTCTGATGAATTCCTAGGCACCATAGCCGCACCCTGCCGCCCCGCGCAACATGCGCTGCAACATAGGTCGCCTAATTACGACGTCCGCCGCCCGCCACGCTTGCGGGCCGCAGCCTTCGGTCGCGGTGATTCCGCGGAGTCCTCGTTGCCATCAATGCTGATCTGCCGGGAATGTGGCAGCGCTTCCGGGTGCTCCCTTTGCAGGAAGGCGATGAGCTTTTCGCGCACCTCGCAACGCAAGTCGAAAACGATACCGCCCGAGCGCGCGCTCATCAGGCAGCGCAGTTCCATGGTGCCTTCCTTGAAATCGGTCACCTGCAATGCCGCGACATTGCCGTCCCATTTGTTAGATTGCTTGAGGATCTCGTTGAACTTCGCACGGATCAGTTCGACGGGCGCGCGGTAGTCCACGTAGATCATGACGTTGCCGATGAGGGCCGAGCCCTCGCGCGTCCAGTTCTGGAACGGCTTTTCGATGAAGTAAGTGAGCGGCACGACCAAGCGCCGCCAGTCCCATAGTTTCACGACGACGTAAGTCGACGTGATTTCCTCGATCGTGCCGTGCTCGTTTTCCACGGTCACCGCATCATAGAGGCGGATCGGCTGCGTCATTGCGAGCTGCACGCCCGCCATAAGATTGCTCAGCACCGGCCGTGCGGCGAAGCCGGCGACGATGCCCGCGACACCGGCGGAGGCGAAAAGGCTGATGCCGTATTGCCGCACGGCGGGAAAGGTCATCAGCGCGGCGCCTAGTGTGATCATGGCGAGCAGCACGTCGATCGTGCGCGACAGTACGCGCACCTGGGTGTTGTGCTTGCGCGCCAGCAGATTGTCGTCGACGTCGAGACGGAAGCGCCGCAGGTAGAGATCAGCGGCAATGTGGAGCGCGATGATGGAGGCCCAGCCAATCAGGCCGATCACCGCGACCGCCAGCAATCGCGCGAGCATCTCCGCTGTGCCGGGCGGTAGCGGTGCAACCGGAATGGCGATGATCATCGCCAAAATCAGCAGCGCCAGCCGCGACAGCCCGCGGGTCTGCGTGAAGGTGGAAAACACATAAGGATAGCGGCCGGCGAGCGTCGTGCGCACGATCTTGCGCGCCCAGCGGTGTAGTGCGAGCGCAACGAGCACCGCGATGGCGAGGATCAGCAGCGCGACGACTGGGTCGGGCAGCCAGTTGAGCAGATCCTTGATCCAGATCAGCGCGGCTCTGAGGGATTCCATGTGACCATGATGCGTTGAGAGGAGGGAGAGCGATTATATCGCCGCCGATTCCGGATGAAATCCCGCGCGGCTGGACAAGGTCCCGGTGAGGTGGCAAAACGCCTGCAATCCAATCGTTTTCAATGCGCGGCGGCAATGAAAAGTTTCTTCCTCAAAGTCTTTACCTGGTGGAATTCCCAGACATTCGGCACCCAGTTCTGGACCTGGATGTATGGCGAACCCGTCGGTGACGACGAATTCGGCAATCGCTATTACCGCACCGTCGGCGGCAAAATCGACAAAACACTCGGCTTCGAGCGGCGCTGGGTGATCTACAACGGTTATGCCGAAGCATCGACAGTGCCGCCGTCATGGCACGGCTGGCTGCACCACACCGTCGACACGCCGCCGACACAGGAAAGCTACACGGCGCGCCCGTGGCAGAAGCCGCACCGGCCGAATATGACCGGCACGCCCGGCGCGCTGCGGCCCTCCGGCTCGACGCTGGCGGCCGGCCGCCGCCCCAAGGCAACCGGCGACTACAAGGCCTGGAGCCCCGACAGCCGGGGCTAAGGCCATTGGCGCGTGGTGCCCGGGGGCCGCCCTTCCAACGCCGTATTCCCCGTGTTAACCGGGCATTGCTACCGGCGTCAGGCAAATCCACGCCGGCCAGGCGCAAAAAGCCGGATTTTAATGGCGCGTTGCATCCGTCCAGTCGCGTTTCTTGCGGTCGCCACGCTGCTCGTGGCGAGCCCCGCTGCCGCGCAGTTTGGCTCGATCTTCAGCGACGGTCCGCCGCGCCCGCCGGCTGATGTGCCCAATGCACGGCCATCGCGCCCGCCGCCCGATCAACAACCGTATTATCCGGGCCGCGCCGACAGTCCGCCGCAGCAGCCGCTGCCGGCGCCGATGAGCCTGCCGCCGTCGAACCGGCCGGGTGGCGGCACAATCCAGTCGCAGCCGTTGGCGCCACCGCCCGGCGCGCAATCGGCGCCGCCTCCGCCGCAAAGTGCCGCGCCGCCGCCCCCGGCCGCCTTGCCGCCCGGTCCTGGTTCACCGCGCAATGCTCCGCAACAAGCCAACACCGCGCCGCAGCCGAGCGATGAAGTCGTGGTGGCGCCGCCGCCGCAGCGTATCGCCAACCCGACCGCGGTGTTCTCAGGCCTCGACAAGATTACCGGCCGCATCATTTCATTCGACGTTGCCATCAACGAGACGGTGCAGTTCGGCGCGCTGCAAGTGACGCCGCGCGTCTGCTATTCGCGCCCGCCGACCGAGACGCCGAACACCGATGCTTTTGTCGAAGTCGACGAGGTGACGTTGCAGGGCGAGATCAAGCGTATTTTCAGTGGCTGGATGTTTGCCGCAAGCCCCGGCCTGCACGCCGTCGAGCATCCGATCTACGACGTATGGGTCACCGACTGCAAAGGCGGGAAGAATCCGAACGTCGCCGAAGCGCCACCCGATGCGGCGTCCAAGCCGCCGGCGCGCACGCCGCAGCAGCCGCCACAACGGCGGCAACCGCCGCCGCCACCGCGCGGACAGCCGCCGGGCTTCCTGCCGCCGCCGCGGTAATTTTGGTTTACTGGCTGCGATAATTTTTCCCGTCATTCCGGACGCGCGCGTAGCGCGCGATCCGGAATCCAGAAGCAAGCTCAGTCTATGCTTCTGGATTCCGGGTTCGCGTGCAAAGGGCACGCGCCCCGGAATGACCGAGTTAGTGCCGGACTTATTGCCCGTCCTCAATGATCGCCAGCGCTTCGCCGCCCGCGATGGCGCGGTCCAACGGCAGCGCGGCGAAATCACCTTCGCCGGTCAGCGCCTCTTCCAGCATGCGATGATAGCGCCGCTTGGGCACCTCGACGGCGCCGAAGGTCGACAGATGCGCGGTGACATATTGCGTGTCGAGCAGGCGATAGCCGCCAGCCTTGAGCCGCGCGACCAGATGCGCCAACGCGACCTTGGATGCATCACGCGCGCGATGAAACATGCTCTCGCCGAAAAACGCGCGGCCGAGCGAGACACCGTAAAGTCCGCCGATGAGTTCGTCGCCGTCATAAACCTCGACGGTGTGGCAGTGACCACGTTCGTAAAGTGCGCGGTAAATGCGCCGGATGCGCGTATTGATCCAGGTGCGCGCGCGATCTTGTTTCGGTTCAGCGCAGCCCTCGATCACGGCATCGAAGTCGCGATCGACCCAGACCGTCCATGGCGTCGTGCGCAAGGTGCGGGCGAGTCGCGCCGGGACATGGAAACCTTCCAGGGGAATGATCCCGCGCATGTCCGGCTCGATCCAGTAGAGCGCCGGATCGTCCGCGCTTTCCGCCATTGGAAAAATGCCGCAGGCATAGGCCTTGAGCAGCACTTCCGGCGTGATTTCGATGAACGTGTTCTCGCGGTTTGCCATTGCGCTCGCACCAACAATGACCAAAAATTAGGCCGTTGCTCCCGGTTTGACGAGCGAGGAACAGCCGTGTCAGTCGTTTGTTAACCCTTTGAATACCATAATTGCAGCAAATTTCTGAAAGTGTGACGGCCCTTCGCGTTGGTTTGCGGGGGACAATGGCAAAACGGGGGAGAAGGATGCATGGGCGAGACCATGGTGCCGATTTCTGTTTTGCTGGTCGAAGATGAAGTGCTGATCAGCAATCTCGTCGCGGATTGCCTGACTGCATCCGGTTTTGCGGTCCATGAAGTAACGACCGCCGATGAAGCGCTGCGCTACATCGATTCCGGCGCCAACATCGATGTGCTCTTCACCGACGTGAATTTGCCCGGCGGCATGGATGGTGCTGAATTGGCAACACGGGCGCGCGAACGTCGCCCCGAAATGCCAATCGTGTATGCCTCGGGGCGCTTCAAGCTGTCGGACATCGCGCCGCTGGTGCCGCGCTCATTGTTTATGGCCAAGCCCTATGACCCGGCCGATGTCTGCGCGTTGCTGACGCGGCTCACGGCGGCGGGCCCGCGCAATTAAGAGTTCGCGCTAAGGCTTCGCTCTTAAGGTTCCATGCCGCCGCGGGCGAGGAACTGTTCCAGCCAGTGAATGTGGTAATTGCCGTCGATGATGTCCTTTTCGCGCACCAGTGCGCGGAACAGCGGCAGCGTCGTTTCGATGCCGTCGACCACCACTTCATCCAGCGCGCGTTTCAGCCGCATCAGGCATTCGGTGCGGGTCTTGCCGTGCACGATCAGCTTGCCGACGAGTGAATCGTAATAAGGCGGGATCGAATAGCCCTGATAGACGGCGCTATCGATCCGCACGCCGAGGCCGCCCGGCGGATGATAATGCAGGATCTTGCCGGGCGAGGGCCGGAAGGAAACCGGGTTCTCCGCGTTGATGCGGCATTCGATGGCATGGCCGTGGAAGCGCACGTCGGATTGCTTGAGCGAAAGCTCCGAGCCGGCCGCGACGCGGATCTGCTCGAAGATCAGGTCGATGTCGGTGATCATTTCGGTCACCGGATGCTCGACCTGGATGCGCGTGTTCATCTCGATGAAATAGAACTTGCCGTCTTCGTACAGGAATTCGACGGTGCCGACGCCAAGATAGGAAATCTCGCGCATCGCTTTCGCCACCGTCTCGCCGATGACATCGCGCGCGGCGGAATTCAGGGCGGGCGAGGGGCTTTCCTCGAGCACCTTCTGGTGTCGGCGCTGCAGCGAGCAGTCGCGCTCGCCGAGATGGATGGCGTGGCCCTTGCCGTCGCCGAGCACCTGGATTTCGATATGGCGCGGGCGTTCCAGATATTTCTCGATATAGACGGCGTCGTCGCCGAAGGCCGCCTTGGCCTCGGAACGTGCCGTCGATAGCGCGGTCGAAAGTTCGCCGGCGGAGCGCGCGACCTTCATGCCGCGCCCGCCGCCGCCTGCCGCGGCCTTGATCAGCACCGGATAGCCGATACCAGCGGCAATTTTGGTCGCCTCTGCGTCGGACGTAACGCCGCCTTCCGATCCCGGCACGACCGGAATGCCAAGTTTTTTCGCAGTGCGCTTGGCTTCGATCTTGTCGCCCATCAGGCGAATGTGTTCGGCCTTGGGGCCGATGAACTGCACGCCGTGGTCGGTGAGGATCTCGGCAAAGCGTGCGTTTTCCGACAGGAACCCGTAGCCCGGATGCACCGCATCGGCGCCGGTGATTTCGCAGGCCGACAGAATGGCTGGAATGTTGAGGTAGCTATCCTTCGCGGCGGGCGGGCCGATGCACACGCTCTCGTCGGCAAATCGGACGTGCATGGCGTCCGCATCGGCGGTTGAATGCACCGCCACTGTGGGAATGCCGAGCTCCTTGCACGCGCGCAGCACGCGCAGGGCGATCTCACCGCGATTGGCGATCAGGATTTTATCGAACATTGACCGGCCACGAACTCTGATGCGGATGCGCGAATTTAGAACTTGTCATGGCCGGGCTTGTCCCGGCCATCTCGCTTATGGAGGCAAGGTGGTGCCAGCCTAAGCGGGATGCCCGGCACAAGGCCGGGCATGACAAATGAGAGGTCTTGTCGGCTACTACTCAATAATCACCAGCGGCTCGCCGAACTCGACCGGCTGGCCGTCTTCAAACAGGATCTGGATCACAGTGCCGGCGCGCGGTGCCGGAATCTGGTTCATGGTTTTCATTGCTTCGATGATCAGCAACGTATCGCCGGCTTTGACCTTGCTGCCGATATCGATGAAGGGCTTGGCGCCGGGTTCGGGCGCGCCGTAAGCAGTGCCAACCATCGGCGAGATGACGACGCCGGGATGCTTGGACAAATCGAGCGGCACGGCGGCGGCTTCGACCGATGCCTTCGGGGCCACTTCGACGCGCACAGCGGCGGGCGCTGCGGCAACGGCCGCGGCGCGCGCGACGCGCACACGCTTGCCGTCCTGCTCGATTTCAATTTCGGTCAATCCGGTTTCGTCCAGAAGCTTGGTCAGCTCCTCGATCAACTCGCGGTCGACAATGGTTTTGGTGGGTTTTGCCATCGGCTGGCGCTCAATCTTTTGCCTTGGCGCCAGTCAGGCCGGCGAGCCCGGTGATTGCGAGCGCATAGCCGTCGATCCCGAAGCCGGCGATAACCGCCTTCGCGGCTTTCGAGACATATGAATTATGCCGGAAGGCTTCGCGCTGGTGGATGTTGGTCATGTGGATTTCGACCGTCGGTACGGTAGCCTGCACGGCGAGCAACGCGTCCATGATGGCAATCGATGTGGTGGTGTAACCGGCAGGGTTCATGACGATGCCAACCGCCTTCTTGGCGTGCGCTTCCTGGATGTAATCGACGAGCTCGCCTTCCTTGTTCGACTGGCGGCAGACGACCTCGAGGCCGACGCGCGCGGCGGTGTCGCGGCAAAGCTTTTCGACATCGGCAAGGGTCGCGTGGCCGTATTTTTCCGGCTCGCGCGTGCCGAGCAGGTTCATATTAGGTCCATTGAGGACGTAAATTGTCTTGGCCATGGGTCCCCGTCCGGAGCGCGCTTGCGAGCGCGTGGAACTGTCGCGCTTTATAGGTGGCCCCGGCGTTTAGGGGAAGCCCGGATCGCATTCAGGTTTTGGCACCGCCCAAAGCCTGAGTTTCGGTGGCCGCCCAATCCACCACCTCCTTGAGCGCCGTTAACCTTCTACGGCCGGCTTCGCGGCCCTTGCCGAAGATTTCGATCTGGCGGTCGGCGCTCGTGCCTTGCGCGGCGATGACGTGGAGATGTCTGATCTCGCCTGCGCATTCGAGTGCTTCGATGTCTTCGGCGATAAAATCAATGACTTGGTCGAGCCACTGCACGAGCGTGAGCGGCGAGCGCGAAAACGGCTCGACAAAGGTCGCGGCGATGCCGTAGCGCTGGGCATGCCATTTGTTTTCCTGCGTGATGGCGCGGCCGACGCGGTCGAAACCGGCATTGAGCGCGCGATCGCGATCGAGCGCGCGCACGAGGCATCGGAACAGCGCGGCGATGCCCACGGCGTCGTCGAGCCGCGTGCAACTGTCGGCAACCCGCAGCTCGATGGTGGGATTGTTCAGGGAAGGCCGCACCGCCCACCAGATGTAACTCGCGTCCGGAATGATTTTCGCCCAGGTCAGTGCGGCGACAAATTCGCGATAGTCGTCATTGGTGCGGAAAAGTTCGGGCAGTCCCGTGCGCGGCAGCTCGTCGTATGCCGCAAGCCGGTAGCCGACGAGTCCGGTCAGGTGCCCCTGCCAGAACGGCGAGGAAGTCGACAGCGCGAGCAGCAGCGGAAGAAAGGGCGTCAGCCGCATGATCAAGTTGATGCGGGTGTCGATATCCGGCACCGCGACGTGCACGTGCATTCCGCAGAGCATGTTGCGGTAGCCGATCATCTGAAGGTCATCCATGATAGGGCCGTAGCGCGCCTTGCGCGTCATCATCTGCTCGGGCCAGTAGGCGAGCGGAAATGTCCCCATGGCCGCAATGCCGAGCTTGTGCTCGGCCGCCTCCTGCGCGAGCGTGCTGCGATAATGCGCGAGATGCGCGCGCGCTTCCTTCATGCTGGCGCAGGGCGGCGTCGCGACCTCGAGCTGCGATTGCAGCATTTCGGTCATCACGCGGTCGCCCAGCTGCTTTTGTGCGCGTGCGAGGAATTTCTTGCTCGCGCGGCGCACCGCATGGCGCGTCTTCGCGTCGAACACGAAATATTCTTCTTCCATGCCCAGCGTATACATGCGCGCAACAACCTCTGGAGCGGTCCCCGGTTCCCTAACGGTGTCTCTCGGCATTCAGCAAAGCGCGGCGCGTCGTTCGGCCGACCGTGGAGAAAAGGCAGGCGGCCCCGACTATTAAGGGATTATTTTACAGTTTGCTATGGAATCCAGCCGCAAGTCGCGCGCACACCCCTTGCGCAGCATGTGAAGAATCGCCCCCAATACCGCTCGTGAAATGGCTTTCCTCAATTCACATGCCGTGCGCGGAATGTCATTGGACCGCTCCGAAAATCTGATCGCAAAAATCGTCTTCGCGATTTTGCTCGCCGTCTCGCTCAGCCCGCTGCTGTTCGTGGCGATTCCGGCCATGGTCGACTATCCCAACCATCTCGCGCGCATGTATCTGCTCGCAAGCGCGGGAACGCCCGCGGCCAATCCATTTTACCAGACGGCATGGGCCCTTTACCCGAATTTGGCGATGGATCTCGTGATCCCGGAGATCGCGAAAGTGACCGGCGTCGAAAACGCGACCCGGCTGTTTCTGCTGCTGAGCGAAATATTGCTCGTGGGCGGCACCATGGCAATCGAGTGGGTGGTGAAGGGGCGCATCCAGCTCTCCGCCGCAGCGGCACTCATGTTCCTGTACGCGCTGCCGTTCACCTGGGGATTCCTGAATTTTGAATTCGGTCTTGCCGTGGCGCTTTGGGGCATCGCCTTCGGTATTTCGGTGTTCGAACGGTCATGGGCGAGCCGTCTCGCCGTCAACACGATCTTTGTTGCCGTACTGTTTGCGTCGCATTTCTTTGCGCTCGGCGTCTATGGGCTGACCCTTGGCATTCTTGAACTGTGGCGGGCCTGGGAGAAGAAGGTGCCTTACGGCGAAACGGCGATGCGCCTGGTCGTCCTCGCGATCCCTGCGGTTATCCTGCTCGCCGTCATGAAACTGACCGGCGGCGCGGTCGGCGGCGGCGAGAATGACTGGCATTTCCAGTTCAAGGCGCTGTGGCCCTACATCATCATGAACGGGTACAGCACGGTGGTGTCGGCGGTGACGACCGTACTGCTGATCGGTTTTCTCTACATTGCCGGCAAGCGCGGCCTGCTCAGGATCCAGCCGGCGGGAATTTGTCTCGCCGCCGGATTTTTTGCGCTCTATCTCGCGATCCCGTCGCAGCTTCTTGGCACGGCCTTCGTCGATCTGCGCATGATCGTTGCGGCAGCACTGATCGTGCCCGCCTATTGCTCGCTTTCCTTGCCGGACCGGCAATGGAAGCTCGCGGCGCTTGCTTGCGTCGTCGCCGTGACGCTTCCGAATCTGGCCGTCGTCTACAAGGTCTGGCTGTCATACCGTGCGGACTATGCGGACATGATCCAGTCCTTCGACAAGCTCAAGAAGGGCTCGCGGGTGCTGGTCGGCGGCAGCAGGGTGGGCGACGATCCGCCGCTCGACGACCTGACCACTTACCCGATCAGCCATGGACCGACGCTCGCCGTCCACTACGCCGATGCTTTCGTGACGGATCTCTTTACGTCAGCAGGCAAGCAGCCGATCCGGCCACGTCCGGCCTTCGAACGTATTGATGACGGCGCGGCGGGCCCGGTGCCGCTCTTCATCCTGACCGCAATCGCATCGGGAAAGACCTCGGACGCGCTGCCGGTCTATATCCGGTCATGGCCGCGCGACTTCGATTATCTCTATTTGCTCGGTCCGCATGTCGACAATCCGTTGCCAAATCTGCTGGAGGAACTCGTCGTCGCGCGGCGCTTCGTTCTTTATAAAATTCGCCGCGCCCCCTAGGGACGCGGCGAAATTAGTTTTCAAACGTCGATGACGGCGCGAGGTTTAGCAGCTTGGCTTGCCGCAACGCGAGTTGTTGACCTTTTCCTTGAGTGCGTCGATGCCGACCGCGCCGATCACGACATCATCGCCGATCACGTAGCTCGGCGTTCCGTTGAGACCGAGCGCTTCG
The DNA here is from genome assembly GCA_963735285.1 of uncultured Alphaproteobacteria bacterium. Classification (GTDB taxonomy): domain Bacteria; phylum Pseudomonadota; class Alphaproteobacteria; order Rhizobiales; family Xanthobacteraceae; genus Pseudolabrys. Next base: position 252,684 of record CAVTKN010000003.1, read on the forward strand.
GCGAGCTTGAAGCTTTCTTCCAGGGTGGCCTTCACTTCGGGGCTCTCCAGGTCCTTGTCGAGCCGGCCCATGTCGAGACCGATGTCCTTGGCGACCGCGAGTGCGTGCGCTTTGTCGGCCTGGCCGCGGCCGCCGAGCAGCTTCTGGTGGAATTCGAGATATTTCTTGCCGGTCTTGTCCTGCATGCGCACGGCTACTGCGACGCGGGCCGCTTCGACTGAGCCGGGACCAAGCACCGGGAATTCCTTGAGCACGACCTTGAGCTTGGGATCGTTCTTCATGAGCGTGAGCATGTCGTCCATGGCGCGCTTGCAGTAGCCGCAGTTGTAATCGAAGAATTCAACAAAGGTGACGTTGCCGGCCGGATTGCCGAGCACCACCTGACGCGGCGAGCTGAACAGAGCTTGCGAGTATTGCTTGACCGCGGCCTTGTGCTTTTCGGATTCAGCGGCACTCTGGCGTTTTTCGAGCTCGGCCATCGCCTCCTGAAGCACTTCCGGATGTGCGACGAGATATTCGCGCACGATGCGCTCGATTTCGCCACGCTGTGGCGTGGAGAATTCATCGGCGCGTGAAAGTTGCGGTGCGGCGAACGCCAGCAACGCCACACTGGCGGTCGTGAGGAAGCGTGAAAACGAGGTCATCAGTTTTGTCCTTGTCACTATTAATTATTGGCGTTTGCGTTTGGTGGTTTGACGTTGACGATGTCGTCGGCGCGCACCCAGGCGGGTGAGCCGATGGGTAGCCTGGTCTTGGCGCGGGTCGCAAGCTGGCGGGCGGTCTTGAGATCGCCGCGCGCAAAGGCAGCCTGCGCCGATGCGAGGTCGGCATTGGCAAGGTCGCCCTTGCGGCCATAGGCCATGGCCAGCTGCGAATAAGCCTCCGGCGCTTCAGGTTCGCGGGAGATCGCCGTGCGCAGCAGGCCGACCGACTCTTCGGCGAACTTCGGACTGCCGGTGGCGTTGAGCGCCTGCGCGAGCAGAATCTCGATCAGTGGCGTGTTGTGCGCGAGCCCGACGGCCTGCCGCAGCGGAGCGATTGCATCCGCCGGCTTGCCAGCCTCGAGCAGGGCCTGACCCTTGAGCTCGTAGAAATAGGGATTGTGCGGCTCCGCCTGGATCAATCCGTCGATCTGCACGAGCGCCTGACGCAAGTCGCCGTGGCGATAGGTCGAGATGGCGCGTGCATAACGCGCCGGCAGGCCGTGGTCGGTCGGCGGATAACGGTTTGCGACCGATTCCGGCCGTTCAAGGAAGCCGGAAAGCTTGGCGCGCATCAGGTCATGTCGCAATTGCAGCTCGGGTGGGTCCTTGCGGTCCCAATAGGGGCTTGCCCGCGCGAGAGTCTCGAGCGCCGCGACACGGTCGGCCGGCATGGGATGGCTCTGCATATACGGGTCGATATATTTGGAATTGAACAAAACTTCGTTGCTCAGGCGCTTGAACAATTCGACCATACCGCGCGGCGACTGGCCTGTGGCGTTAAGAAATTTCACACCGGCGTGATCGGCCTGGTCTTCCTGCGTCCGCACATAAGCCAGCAACGACCGCATGATCGCAGACTGCGGCGCCATGATCGCGGCGGCAGCAACATCGCCGCCGGCGCCGCTGCGCGCGCCGGCAACCGCGGCGCCGATGCCAGCCATAAGAGCGATGATCGATGCGGTTTGCGCCGACGCAAGTTGCTCGCGCAGACGTTGCAGATGACCGCCCGCGAGATGCCCGGTTTCGTGCGCGAACACGCCGATGATTTCGTTCGGGGTCTTGGCATCGAACAGCGCACCGGCGTTTACGAAGATGTGGCGGCCGTCCATGACAAAGGCGTTGAACGAGCGATCGCCGAGAACGACGACGCGCACGTTCTGCTTGGCTAGCCCGGCGGCGCGCAGGATCGGCTGGGCATAATCGCGCAGCAACTGTTCGATTTCGGCGTCGCGGATGACCGGCATGCCGCGCGTCGTGCTGTCTTGCGCGCGCGCGGGGATCGCCGCCGGTCCGGCAGCGGCACCGACGGCAATTGCGGTCAGCAATGCAACCGCGCGAGCTGCTGGCGCCGCGCGCCGCGTCCTGATAGGTGTGCCGCTCAAGGACATGCGTTGTTTTGGCCCCAAATGGCCATGTAACTACCGGTTTGGCGTGAAACTAGTGACGCCCTAGGGGGCGGTCAACGCGGCACGCCATCACGACTGGGTCATGATCGTGCCGATCGCAAACAATCCGGCGAATACGGCAGGAGCGGGGCGGGGAGTTGAGGCCCAATGGGCCGGAAAAGATGCTTGAGGCGGCAAAGCAGCTCTTGAAGCCATCGAAACGCAGCGATGTTCCGCCGTTCATCGTTATGGACGTGATGGCGGCAGCGGCGCAGCGCGAGGCGCTGGGTGCCCGCGTCATCCATATGGAAGTAGGCCAGCCGGCGGCGCCCGCGCCGTCGACGGCGATCAAGGCGGCTCAGGCCGCGCTGGCACATGGCCGCATCGGTTACACCGAAACGCTCGGCATCCCGTCACTGCGGGCGCGGATTGCACGTCATTACAAGGATACTTACGACCTCGTTCTCGATCCTGCACGTGTCGTTGTCACGACCGGCTCGTCCGGAGGATTCGTCCTGGCGTTTCTTGCGTTGTTCGAACCGGGCGACCGGGTGGCGCTGGCAAATCCCGGCTATCCGCCTTATCGGCACATTCTGTCCGCACTCGGGTGCGAACCGGTTCTCGTCCAGACATCCGAAGAAACGCGCTGGGCGCTGTCGGCGAAAGCGCTGATCGCAGAACACCGGCGCAAGCCATTGCAAGGCGTGGTGGTTGCGAGCCCGGCCAATCCAACTGGCACGATGATGGATGCGGACACGCTGTCGCGGCTGATCGCGGTCGCCGAGGCCGAGGGCATCCGCGTGATCTCCGACGAGATCTACCACGGGCTCGACTATGCCTTAGCAGCGGAGACGGCGGCGAACGTGTCCGAACGTGCGCTCGTCATCAACTCGTTCTCGAAGTACTTCTGCATGACCGGATGGCGCGTCGGCTGGATGGTTGTTCCGGACAGCTTCGTCCGTCCGATCGAGCGTCTTCAGGGCAATCTCGCGATTTCCGTACCGACGCTGGCGCAATTCGCGGCCGAAGCCGCTTTCGACGGCCGTGAAGAAATGGAAACGGTCAAACACAGTTATGAAGAGAACCGCAGGATTCTGACCGAAGGCTTGCCGAAAACAGGGCTCGACAAATTTCTGCCGGTGGACGGTGCGTTTTATCTCTACGCGAACATCGCGCGCTTTTCCGACGACAGCCTGGATTTCGCAAAGCGCATGCTGAACGAAGCGGGCGTTGCGGCGACGCCCGGCATCGATTTCGACCCCATCGACGGCAAGCACTTTCTGCGTTTCTGCTACGCGGGTTCCGCGGCGGATATGCGCGAGGCCGTCGAGCGGATCGGCAACTGGTTGAAGAGGTAACCGTCATTCCGGGTCCGGCGCTAACGCGCCGTCCCGGAATGACCGACGTCAAAATTCGACGTCGAGCTCGACAACCTCATCCGGTTCGGCCTTCGCGCCCGCGATCCATTCGCGCATCGGCGGCATTTCCATGATCGTCGCGCAATAGGCAGCACAATCGCTGTCGAGCTTCACGTCGTAGCTCAGGAAGCGCGTGACGACCGGCGCGAACATGGCGTCCGCCATGCAGGGCGCCGCGCCGAAAAGAAACGGGCCCTTGTCGGTTGCAAGGCATTCGCGCCAGATACTGAAGATGCGTTCGATATCGGCCTGGGCGCCGGCCCAAACCTTGAACCCGGGATGATGCGCCTTCAGGTTCATCGGCAACGCCGAACGCAAATTGGAAAAGCCTGAATGCATCTCGCCGGAAATCGAGCGGCAGTGCGCGCGCGCAGTGAGCGAGTTCGGCAGCAAGCCCGCCGCCGGCATGATCTCGTTGAGATATTCGGCGATCGCGAGCGTGTCCCAAATCTTGATGCCGTCATGCGTGAGGCAGGGCACCAGGAAAGACGGCGAGAGCAGAAGCAGTTCGGCACGCGTTGAAGGGTCGTCACTGGCGACGATCTGCTCCGCGAAATCGAGGCCCGCCAGCTTGCAAAGCAGCCAGCCGCGAAGCGACCAGGCCCCGTAATTCTTGCTGGCGATTGTGAGAGTAGCCTTTGCCATGGGGCGCGAATGTCCCTTGTTCATCACGACCCGGCAATCGGCAGCTTAGACGAAAGCGTTGCTCTTTCAATACCTTCCCGTAGTGCAAAATTATCGTGCAGGCGAATTGTCCCCAATTTACAGGCGCTCCCCCGCAGACCACGAATTTTATCTCGCAGTGCAACATAAAATGCTCTAGCCTTTCAGTGCGGTTCGCCGGGACCGCCGGGGACTGGATGCTTTATCAGGCCTATCAGGCCCATACGGACATCATGGGGCCGGTGCGTCGGCTGGCCGACATGGCCGCGCGAACGGTGGGGGTGAGGCTTAACGGTTCGGCCCGTCCGACCGTCTTGAGCAATTTGACCGCCGCCTACGAACTGATTGCCCGCGCTGGGCTCACGCACGTGCGCCCGCCTTACGGGATCGAGAGCGTCATGGTCGGCGACCGCGAAGTGGCGGTCACGGAAGAAGCGGCCGATGTGACCCCCTTCGGCACGCTGCTGCATTTCAGAAAAGACGTCGTCCTGGCGCAGCCGCGCGTGCTGCTGATCGCGCCGCTGTCGGGACATTTTGCAACGCTGCTGCGGACGACGGTCAGGACAATGCTGCCGGAGCATGATGTGTTCATCACTGACTGGCACAATGCGCGCGACGTTGCGCCCGAGCACGGGCGCTTTGGATTCGACGAATACATCGGACATCTCATACGCTTCGTCGAGACGATCGGTCCTGGTGCGCACATAGTCGCGGTATGCCAACCCTGCGTCGCCGCGCTGGTGGCGGCGAGTGTGATGGCGCAAAGCGATAATCCGGCGCAACCGCGCTCGATGACCTTGATGGCGGGGCCGATCGACACGCGCGTCAACCCGACCAAGGTCAACGACCTTGCGAAATCAAAGCCCATCGACTGGTTCGAGCGGCACTTGATCGCGCGTGTGCCTTACCGCTATGGCGGCGGCGGACGCCACGTCTATCCAGGCTTTGTGCAACTCGCGGCGTTCATGAGCATGAATATCGAGCGGCATCTAAAGGCCCATCACGAGCTTTACGAGAACCTGGCGAAAGGCGAGGCCGAGAAAGCCGCGCAGACCAAGGCTTTCTATGACGAGTATTTCGCGGTGCTTGACCTGACCGCCGAGTTTTACCTGGAAACGGTGCGATTGGTGTTCCAGGAACATGCGCTGCCGCTGGGCGGCCTGACCTACCAAAATAGAAAGGTTGAGCCCCAGGCGATCAGGCGCACCGCGCTGTTCACGGTGGAAGGCGAAAAGGACGACATCTGCGCCGTGGGCCAGACGCTTGCCGCGCACGACCTTTGTTCGTCATTGCGTCCGTACCGCAAGCGCCACCACATGCAGGCCGGCGTCGGTCACTATGGCGTCTTTTCCGGACGAACCTGGCAAAACCAGATCTACCCGATGGTGAAGAATACTATTTTGCAGAGCGACTGACCCGCTATCGCTTGAACGCGCCGAGGATGGTGCGTATGCGCTCGCTGTTGATGGTTTCCGACGATGTCGTGTCGCGTTCCAACCGCGCGTCACAATCCACGAAATTTGACGAGACGATTTTACCGGTTCGATTGTCGAAGCGCCGCTCTTCGCAGCGGCCTTTCTTGTCGGTCTCGACCACGATGGCTGCGGCCCTGTGGGCGGCTGCGCTTTGCTCGACCGACGGTGGCAGCGGCGTCATCTTTGCGCGCGCTTTGCTGTCCGTGCGGTCGGGAGACAAGTAGGAACCGGCTGCCACAAAAATCGCAAGAATGAGGATGACGGCAAACGCCGCCGTTACGATCACGGCGCGCAAGCCTTCGCCAGCCGAAACGCCGTTTTTGGCGCGGCGGTTTTTGTCTTTTTCAGCGGCGATGGCCATGACGCGGTCCGTAATTAAGGCCTTCAGTTTGCTTGAATATTTACCATCTGCGGTTTGAGGAAGCCTGAAGAAATCATTTCAATTTGAACGAAATGCAGCAATCGACGCGCTATCTTTTATTCATGCTGGCCAATACCTACATCTCGTGACATCTCTCAAAACTCCGAAACCACCATGCTTGAATTAGCTTCATCGACCGATGTCGGGGACATCGGCGAGCCCGCATCGCCATCCGCCTCCGACAGCGAAATCCTCGATGCCTACTCGCACGCCGTAACCACCGTGGCCGACAGCGTTGGTCCGGCGGTGGTGCGCGTGGAGGTCGGCAAAGGAAACGGCCGCAGCGGCGGCGTTGGGTCTGGCGTGATCATCGCGCCGGACGGCCTTGTGCTGACCAATTGTCACGTGGTGGAAGGCGCCAAGCACATCCAGCTGCAGGACGCCGAGGGCCGCGTGATGGAGGCGCGCAGCCTGGGGGAGGATCCCGACACCGATCTCGCGCTTCTGCGCGCGGGTTCGGCGCGCGACCTGCCTTGTGCAGCGCTTGGCGATTCCAAAACGCTCAAACGCGGACAACTTGTCGTCGCCATCGGCAATCCGCTCGGATTCGAATCCACCGTGACGGCCGGAGTGATCTCGGCACTCGGCCGCTCATTGCGCTCGCGCAATGGGCGGCTGATCGAGGACGTGATCCAGACCGACGCGGCGCTCAATCCCGGCAATTCCGGTGGGCCGTTGGTATCCTCGCGCGGCGAGGTGATCGGCATCAATACTGCCGTCATCATGGGCGCGCAGGGCATCTGCTTTGCGGTTGCCAGCAACACCGCGCAATTCGTGCTGAGCGAGTTGATCCAGCACGGCCGCGTGCGCCGTGGCTATATCGGCGTGTCGGCACAGACAACAGCAGTGCCGCGCAGGCATGCACGTGAGGCGCAGATCGAGAACAATTCCGGTGCGATGATCACCGCGGCTGAGCCGAATGGTCCTGCTGCACTCGCCGGTCTGATGAGTCTCGACACGATCGTTCGCGCCGACGGCGAACCGGTGACCGGCGTTGATGACTTAATCCGGCTGCTCAACCGGGAGCGGATCGGGCGTGACGTAACGATCGACGTGCTGCGCCGCGGCCAGCTGCGGACATTCACCGTGAAGCCATTCGAGCGCCCCGCTAAACAGTCGGCGGCGTGACGCCCGCGTCTATCCGGGAGCGCTCGCTACTGCGGCTTCGGCGCGGGCGCCGTCATTTTTTTCGCGTTCTTCCGGGCCGCCGGCTCGTAATTTCCTTGCGCCATGCACTTCTTGATGAAGGTGGAGCGCTTTGCGCCTTCGAGCTGCTGGCTTTCCGCGCCGACTTTGCAGGTTTCCATTTTTTCCTGCGCGGTGATGGCGAGTGCCGGCGCTGCCGCCAGCACAACGGTGACAAGGGCGATAGCCAGAGTTCGCATTATTGTCGCTCCTTTTGCAGTGGTTAGCTCTTGTCGCCGAGGAGACGTTTGCCCCACCAGCCACGCTTCGGCGTTGCTGGCTCCTCAGGCCCGGTGCTGGATATCACCGGCGTCGATGGCGCAGCGGGCGAGGGCGGCGTTGGCACTCGCTCGCTGGCAAAAGGCGCGGGCTCGCGAATGGTCGAGCGCCGGCGCGGCGACTCCTGCGTGTTTGCAGTTGCTGCCGGAGACTCCATTGCCGTTGGCGCCGGATGCTGCTCGATCGGCTGAGCATAGGGCGTGGGCGGTGCAGCGTCATAACTCGACGGACGATCCATGTCTTCGACGGCATGTTGCAATTCCGGTTCCGCACCATTTTCGGCGGAGCGGAAAGGCGCCTCGCCATTGTGTGGACGGTTGCGTCGGCCACCGCGTCGGCCGCGTCGGCGCCGGCGCCGCACGCCGTCGCGTTCGCTTTCGCCGGGCTGGCCGCCTTCCGGACGGGGCTGCGGTGGGCTGAAGCCTTCTTCTTCGGGTGAGCCCGCGTCATGGTCTTCGTGCGCGACCGCATGCTCCGGAACAGTGTCATGCGTGAACGCTGGCGCGCCTTCGCGCGGTTCGCTACCGCGGCCTCGGCCGCCGCGACCGCGCCGCCGCCGCCGCCGTGGACCACCTTCTCGCTCGCCATCGCGACGTGGCGCTTCCTCATCCGCCGTTTGCGCAGGCGCGACAGCTTCTTGTGCGTGCTCGCCCTCTTGCGTCTCGACGACGTCTTCCTCGGTCTCGTCGGCTATGAAATCGTCTTCCTCGATAGTGGGGAGCGGCACCGGTTGGGAGGCCGCAATGCTTTTCGCGGCTTCGACCGTGTGGACCTGTTCGCCGCGATCGACCACGTAAGATTGCTGGCCGGTCACAGTTGGATCGGCCGAGACCGTGAGCGCGACGCGGAAGCGTTCTTCGAGCGCCCGCAGGTGGGCGCGTTTGTGGTTTAGAACATAGAGCGCGACTTCGGCGCGCGTGCGCACGATCAAGTTGTGGGTCGCGCCTTTGTTCAGCATTTCCTCGATGGCACGCAGCAATTGCAGCGCGACCGACGACACCGATCGGACATGACCGGAACCGCCGCACAATGGACATTTCTCGGTCGAACTCTCCAGCACCGAGGTGCGGATGCGCTGGCGGGACATTTCGAGCAGGCCGAAATGCGAAATGCGGCCGACCTGGATGCGGGCGCGATCGTGCCTGAGCGCTTCTTTCAGCCGGCGTTCGACCGTGCGGTTGTTGCGGCCCTCATCCATATCGATGAAGTCGATGACGATGAGGCCGGCAAGGTCGCGCAGGCGAAGCTGCCGGGCAATTTCCTCGGCGGCTTCGCAATTGGTCTTGAGCGCGGTGTCCTCGATGTGATGCTCGCGCGTGGCACGGCCTGAGTTGACGTCGATGGCGACCAGGGCTTCCGCCTGGTTGATCACGATGTAGCCGCCCGAGCGCAACTGCACCACCGGCGAGAACATGGCGTCGAGCTGGCTTTCGATGCCGTAGCGGGTGAAGAGCGGCTGCGTGTCCTTGTAGTGCTTCACATGCTTGGCGTGACTCGGCATCAGCATGCGCATGAACTCGCGCGCTTCCTGGTAGCCTTGTTCGCCCGAAACGACGATCTCCTCGATATCCTTGCCGTAAAGGTCGCGGATTGACCGTTTGGTGAGCGAGCCTTCTTCGTAGACCAGCTTGGGTGCGGTCGACTTGAGCGTAAGATCGCGCACGGTCTCCCAGAGCCTCAGCAGGTATTCGAAGTCGCGTTTGACCTCGATCTTCGTGCGGCTTGCGCCTGCGGTGCGCAGGATCACGCCCATGCCTTCGGGCACTTCGAGTTCTTGCGCAATTTCCTTCAGGCGGCCGCGATCCTCGGCGCTGGTGATCTTGCGTGAAATTCCGCCGCCGCGCGGGGTGTTGGGCATCAGGACCGAATAGCGGCCGGCAAGCGAGAGGTATGTCGTCAGCGCCGCGCCTTTGGTGCCGCGCTCTTCCTTGACGACCTGCACCAGCATGACCTGCCGGCGTTTGATGACTTCCTGAATCTTGTACTGACGCCGGAAGCGCGGCATCCGCTCCTGTGCTTCCTCGAGCGCGTCGGCGCCGCCGACGGACTCGACAGCTTCTTCGTCGTGATGCTCTTCGCCGTTACCGTTGCCGTCGGCCGCTTCCGGAGCGGCGCCTTCGGCGGTCAGCGCACCTTCGGCGGCAGCCGATGGCTGCTCGCCCTCCGCGATGGTTTCCAGGGGCTCTTCGCTTGACTCCGCTGTGGCAGGCGGTGTGCTGGAGTCCTCGGCAAACTGATGGTCGTGCTGTTCGTGGGCGTGCTCCTCTTCGGAGGAGAACTCCGCCGGTGCCGCGTCGGCTTCCGGTATGCGATCCGTCGTTTCCGCGAAGGGCTCCGGAGAAGACTCGCCGAAAGGCGTGTCTCCGGCCGGTATCTCCGCCGCCTCGGGCACGGATCCCTCCGCCGCAAGCGGCTCGCTCTTCATGACATCGCGGTCCCGATGGCGGCCCGCGCTCCGATGCCGGTTTCGGCCGCGCCGGCCGGCGCGATTGTCGGCTTCAACGTCGGCTGCACGCTGGTCGTGCTCTTCCTGCGCGATCAGTGCCTGCCGGTCGGCGACCGGGATCTGATAGTAGTCCGGGTGGATTTCCGAGAAAGCCAGGAAGCCGTGGCGGTTGCCGCCGTAGTCGACGAATGCCGCCTGCAAGGACGGCTCAACGCGTGTGACTTTGGCGAGATAGATATTACCGCGAAGCTGTTTGCGGTTGGCGCTCTCGAAATCGAATTCTTCGACGCGATTGCCGCGTAGCACGACGACCCGGGTCTCCTCCGGGTGGGTCGCGTCGATCAACATTTTGTCGGCCATTGGTAAATCTCACTGGGCCCGGAATCCCCGTGCGCCCGCGCGATGAAGACAGCGCAAGGCGATTGAAGGGGAGGCAGGCCTGATTGGTGTGGAAGGGAAGGGCCGCGTGGCCGAGAGCTCCGCCGGCGCGCACCGTCATTATGGCGGTGCGTGGGCGATAGATCTCAAAATACCTTTGCTGCGTCAGTGGCAGCATGAAACTTGCGACCCGTAGCGCTGCGGTCGCGCCTCAAAGGCGCGAGCCGAGGTTTCTCATCACTCACGGTTAGGTCGCGAACGGCCCTCTGGCCGCGCGCTGATCCGGGTGTCCTTCACAAGGGTTTCGGCTCGTTTCGCTTGGCCGTCCGCCGACCTCCTCGAGGGGGGCGGTACAGGACCTAAGCGGCCGGGGCCCGAACGCGGCACAACCGGAACTCTAACCATAAGCACACCTTACATACGGCCCTGAACCACCTCTGGCAAGCGAAGCTTTGCAGTTCGGCCACACCCGCACACGGAATAGCCCTAACGCTCAAGTTCCGTTAACCGAAGCGGGCCTTAATGGGTTAAAAAGGGGCTTTAAAGGGTCCGGATTCGTGACAGCCCGCGCGACGGCGATCATTGGCACACTGGCATGTGCGCTGCTTTGCGACTCGGCTGGCATGGCCGCCGATAGCAATGTGGGCGCTCATGCGCCGGCCGCTCCTAAGGAGCAGTTGGTGGTCGCAACCGATATGCGTATCGGCGGGGACGACAAGCAGACGCGCTTTGTCGTCGATTTGAATCGCAAGATCGAAGTGGCCGCATTCACCCTTGCAGACCCCTATCGCGTCGTGATCGACCTGCCGCAGGTCACCTTCAATTTGCCAGCGAAAGCCGCCGAACAAAGCCGGGGGCTGGTGAAGGCGTTTCGCTACGGGGTGATCATGCAGGGCGGCTCCCGCATCGTCATTGACACCAAGGGGCCCGTGCACCTCGACAAGGCCTTTGTGCTCGATGCGGCGGAGGGCCAGCCGGCCCGGCTCGTCCTCGACATGGCGGTGACGGATCGCGCGAGCTTTCTGCGTACCATCGCACTTGAGAATCGGCCGGTGCACAACGCGGCGAACAAGCCGGTCGAAGTGCCGCCGAAACCGGATGGCGATGTTCGGCCGCTGGTCGTCCTCGATCCCGGGCACGGTGGAATCGACAATGGCACCAGGGGCTCGGGTGGCGAAAACGAAAAGGATATCGTGCTCGCCTTTGCGCAAACCTTGCGCGAAAAACTTGAGGGTGGCGGCAAATACCGGGTGGCGATGACGCGCTCGGACGACACTTTCATCCCGCTCGCGGAGCGGGTGCGTTTCGCACGCGCGCGCAGCGCAGCGCTCTTCATTTCAATCCACGCTGACTCGTTGCCGCGCAATGAAGGTCAGGCCGAAGGTGCAACCGTCTATACGCTGTCGGAGAATGGCTCCGACGCGGAAGCGGCGCGGCTGGCCGAGGCGGAGAACAAGGCCGACGTCATTGCCGGTGTCGATTTGACTGCCGAGCCCGATGACGTTGCCAATATCCTCGTCGATCTCGCCCAGCGTGAAACCAAGACGTTCTCGATGCAATTCGCCCGCACCGCGGTTGGCGAACTCAAGACCGCCGCGCGGCTGCATAAGCACCCGCTCAAATCGGCCGGCTTCAAGGTTTTGTTGGCGCCGGACGTGCCGTCCGTCCTGGTGGAATTGGGCTACATGTCGACCAAGGACGACCTCAAGCAGCTCAATTCAGCTGCCTGGCGCGCCCGTACAGCCCAGGCGCTGGTCCAGGCCGTCGACACCTTCTTTACGCCGCGGGTTGCCGGAGCCGGAGGGGGGCGCAACTGACATGAGCCGCTGGCCTCAGTTTCAACATAAAACCCGGCAAACACAGGACTTCGCCGCAGCCTTTGTTAAGGACTACGGCAGCTTGGCGGTGGTAAGGTTCCTGCCAGTCTTGCGGCTCGCTGCAACGGCGGACGAAGCCTTTAACCGGGCCCAAGACGGGACCATTCGATCATGAAGCTCATGCTGCGCTTTTTAGGCTTCCTGTTCGCGGCAGGCACCATCCTCTTCGTAGTGGGTGTGGGCGCCGCCGCCGGCCTGCTGTGGCATTTCTCCAAGGACCTGCCGGACTATTCGCAGCTTCAGGACTATGAGCCGCCGGTCATGACGCGCGTGCACGCGGCCGACGGGTCGCTGGCTGCCGAATACGCGCGTGAGCGGCGGCTTTACATCCCGATACAGGCCGTGCCGAAGCTGGTCATCAACGCGTTCCTCGCGGCCGAGGACAAGAATTTCTACGAGCATGGCGGGCTTGATTTCACCGGTATCGCCCGCGCCGGCTTTGTCTATCTCCAGAACTACGGGTCGAGCCGCCGCCCGCAAGGCGCCTCAACCATCACGCAACAAGTCGCCAAGAACTTCTTGCTGACAAATGAAGTTTCCATGGCCCGCAAGGTCAAGGAAGCGTTGCTCGCGCTCAAAATCGAACGCACTTACAGCAAGGACAAGATCCTCGAGCTTTACTTGAACGAAATCTATCTTGGCCTTGGTGCCTATGGCATTGCCGCCGCCTCGCTCGTCTACTTTGACAAGGCGGTTAACGAAATCACGATCCCGGAAGCCGCGTATCTTGCCGCGCTGCCAAAAGGTCCAAATCTTTTTCATCCATTCCGTCAGCGGGAACGCGGCCTTGAGCGGCGCAACTGGGTCATCGACCGCATGGCAGAGGCGGGGTTCATCAAGTCCGCTGATGCCGAGAAGGCGAAGCGTACGGCGCTCGGCGTGACGACAAAGGGGACTGGCGGGCATATTTTCAACGCCGAATATTTCACCGAAGAGGTGCGACGAGAACTTTATGAGCGTTACGGCGAGAAGAAGCTTTACGAGGGTGGTCTCTCGGTTCGCACCTCGCTCGACACCAAGTACCAGGTCCTCGCGCGCAAGGTCCTCACGGATGGCCTGGTGCGTTTCGACGAGGCGCAAGGCTGGCGCGGGCCCGTCACCAAGATCGATATTGCCGGCGACTGGGGCGTCAAGCTCGCCGAAGTGAAAGCCTTGAGCGATATAGCGCCGTGGCGGCTCGCGGTCGTGCTGGAAGTAGGCGATCAATCTGCTCGCATCGGCTTGCAGCCGGGACGTGAGCCGGGTGGTTTCGTCAGCAAAGAGCGCACAATCGGCATTCTTCCCCTCGAAGGGATGAAGTGGGCCAAGACCAGTGGCAAGGCGCCCGGAAAAGTCAGTCAGGTGGTCTCACCTGGTGATGTCGTTTACGTGGAGCCGGCGAAATCCGACGGCCAATTCGTTCTGCACCAGGTGCCGGAAGTTTCAGGCGCAATGGTGGTGGAAGATCCGTTGACCGGCCGCGTGCTCGCGATGGTCGGTGGTTTCTCATACGACCAAAGCCAGTTTAACCGGGCCACCCAGGCGCTACGGCAGCCGGGCTCATCCTTCAAGCCGCTCGTCTACGCCGCCGCGCTCGATAACGGATACACGCCGTCCACGATCGTCCTCGACGCGCCGGTCGAGATAGACCAAGGGCCTGGCGCCGGCGTTTGGAGACCTGAAAACTACGAAGGCAGTTTTGCTGGCCCTTCCACATTGCGTTACGGCATCGAACATTCACGCAACGTGATGACGGTGCGGCTGGCGCAGGATATCGGCATGCCTTTGATTGCCGAATATGCCAAGCGCTTCGGTATTTATGACGACCTGCCGCCTTACCTGTCCTTCGCGCTTGGCGCGGGCGAGACCACGTTGCTGCGCATGACCACCGCCTACGCGATGTTCGACAATGGTGGACGGAAAGTGAAGCCGACCCTGATCGACCGGATCCAGGATCGCTATGGCCACACGGTCTACAAGCACGACGAACGCGAATGTGTCGGCTGCGACGCCAAAAAATGGAGCGACCAGCCCGAACCCTCGCTCATCGATCGGCGCCAGCAGGTGCTCGATCCGATGACGGCTTACCAGATCACGTCGATGATGGAAGGTGTCGTCCTGCGCGGCACGGCGGCCGGCGCGGGTTTCCAGAAAGAAGTTGGGAAGCCAGTGGCCGGCAAGACCGGCACCACCAACGACGAGAAAGATGCCTGGTTCATCGGTTTTACGCCGGATCTCGTTGTTGGCGTCTATATGGGTTACGACAAACCGCGCCATCTCGGCCGGGGCGCGACCGGCGGCCATCTCTCCGCGCCGATCGTCAAGGACTTTATGAAGGTTGCGCTCGCCGACAAGCCAGCAGTGCCGTTCCGCGTGCCGCCGGGCATCAAGCTCATTCGAGTCGATCTGAAATCCGGGATGCGCGCCGGTCCCGGCACAGAACGCGCGATTCTGGAGGCGTTCAAGCCGGGCACCGCACCGCCTGACAACTACTCCGTCGTCGGTAGCGACGGCGATAGCGGTGACGGTCGGGACTTCAGGCGCTCCTGGGGTGTCGGGGTGAGCCCTGATGCCGATCGTGCCGTTCGGTCGGGCACCGGCGGACTTTATTGAGGCCTGAAACCTCGAGTGTTGCGCCGGCGCTGTTGCGACGTTAAATCCCCAGCACACGACTCAAAGCGCCGCCAGGGCGGCATTGGAATTCGATATGCGCGCGGAAACCCAAAATCTTGTCGAGGAAATCAAGCAGTCCGTGCGGCTGCTGAGGAGGCATCTTTGACGTCGACACCGCGACGCAGCGCCTCGCCGAGCTGAACAAAGAGTTGGAAGACCCCAACCTGTGGAACGATCAGGCGCGCGCGCAACGCGTGATGCGTGAGCGCGACGCGCTCGACGATCAGCTCAAGGCCATCGGCCGCATTGAGCAGGAACTCGACGATCAGGTCACGCTGATTGAACTCGGCGATAGCGAAAAAGATGACAAGACAGTCGCGGAAGCAGAAGCCGCTCTGAAGCGGCTGAAAGCGGAGGTCGCGCGACGCGAGCTCGAAGCGCTGCTCTCGGGCGAGGCCGATGCCAACGATTGTTATCTCGAAGTGCACGCCGGGGCGGGCGGCACCGAAAGTCAGGATTGGGCCAGCATGCTCATGCGCATGTACGTGCGCTGGGCCGAGCAGCACGGTTACAAGGTTGACTGGATCGAGGAGAGCGAGGGGGAGGGTGCCGGAATCAAGTCGGCGACCGTCATGATCAAGGGCCACAACGCCTATGGCTGGCTCAAGAGCGAGAATGGGGTGCATCGTCTGGTCCGCATCTCGCCGTTCGATTCCAATGCGCGGCGCCACACTTCTTTTGCCAGCGTCGTCGTTTTCCCGGTCGTCGATGACCGAATCAAGATCGACATCAACGAGAATGACGTCCGCACCGATGTCATGAGGTCGGGTGGCGCCGGCGGTCAGCACGTCAACAAGACCGAATCCGCCGTGCGGTTAACGCACATTCCGACCAACATTGTCGTTAAATGCCAGCAGGACCGCTCGCAACACCGCAACCGTGCCATGGCATGGGACATGCTGCGCGCTAAACTGTTCGAAAGAGAAGTTAAAAAGCGCGAAGCGAAAGCGGAGGCCGAGCAGGCCGCCAAGACCGACATCGGCTGGGGCCATCAGATCCGTTCCTATGTGCTGCAGCCCTATCAGATGGTGAAGGATCTGCGCACCGGCGTGTCGACGTCGAATACGGCCGGCGTGCTCGACGGCGATCTCGACGAATTCATGCAGGCAGCCCTGGCGCAAAAGGCCTTTGGCGGCGGACCGGAACAGGTCGAGGACGTGGAATAAGGGAGATCCGCTCATTCCCGCGGAAGCGAGCGGAACGTGACTAGCGTTCGAGGCGCTGTCCGGTTTCGTTCTGCCAGCCTGCAAGCCACTGACGAAAGCGCTCGCCGCCGGTTTGCGCCGCGCCGCCGTGCAGTGCGGCAAACACCGGACCTTCTTCGGAAAACATGAGCACGGCATCGAGCGCCTTGGAGCGGCGCAACGTGTCGAGTGCCTGAGCAGGGGTCTGCGCAATCGGGCCGGCGACATTGAACGAGGTGTTGACCGCGACTTCGACGCCGATCCGCCGGCCGAGTGCCTTCAAGAACATAAACGTGAGGCGGTCCGTCTCTTCACGCACGATCTGGATACGCCCGGTCCCGTCTGCATGCACGACGGATGGAATACGCGCGCGCGCGTCCGGCTTCGCGTGCGCGGTGAGCACCATGTAATTGTAGGCGTTGTAGTCGGCGTCGCTCGCGCCTTCCGACAGTTCAAAGAACTGTTTCGCCGCGTCGAGCGTCATCATTGGCGCCAGCGGTCGAATGGCCTCGCGGTATTTGACTCGCGCGTTGAGATTTTCCCGGGTTTTTGGGTTGCATGGGTTGGCCAGGATCGAGCGATGGCCAAGCGCGCGCGGTCCGGTTTCGGCGGCGCCTTGATAAAGCGCAAAAATCGCGTCCTGTGCGATCATATAGGCCATGAAATCCGCGAACTGCGCTTGCGCGTCGGCGCCTGTGGCGGGCTTAAACTCGATCCATTCGAGGTCGGGGCTTGCGCCAAGCGCCGCGCGGATGTCGCGCTCGGAGGGCGGCGAACCGCAATAGAAGGCGTGCTCGATTGGTGCGCCAGTTCCATAACCGGCAAGGTAGGCGGCCATATAAGCGGCGCCAGCGGTCACGCCGGCGTCACTCGGTACGGGCGGTACCCAAAGATGCAGCCGGCCGCTGCGCCCCAGCTCGCGCCGATAGAAGTCTTCGTCGAAATGCTCGAGCAGCCGCATATTGGCGAGCGCATTGAGCGCTGTGCCGCCGGTGAGCACCAGTCGCTCACTCTTGGTGGTGCGGATAAAATGAGTGATCACGTGGAAGAGCGCATCCTCGAACACCATTTGCGTTGCCGCTGCCTTGTCGAGGCGCTCCTTCGTATTCTCCTTGTGACGAATGTCTTCGACGCGAAGGACCGCATCCGGGTTCCACATATCCTCTTGTGCAATCGGTTCCCCCAGAACACCAATGAGCGCTTCGGTATAGGGTTTGTCCCGGATATTGCGCTGCCAATTCGCAAGGTCGCGATTGAGAAAAACCTGGCCGTCTGCGGCGAGATCAAAGATTGGCTTCAAGGCCGCATAATAAGGGTTTGTTCTGCGGTCATTGTTGCCGTAGGCGGTGGCGCCCATGTAGCGCCCCTCGCTGGAAAGCCAGGTCCAGCCGCCTTGCGTCGAGCTGATCACCGAATAGAAAACGCCCAGTGAGTCGAAAATGCTGTTGTTGCAGTAGACGCGCCGCATGTGGCCGTCTTGGCAGACGTACAGTGAGACGGCGCCCATGTCACCGAAGCCATCGAGCACCGCCACCATCGTGGTGTCTTTGTCGCGCGCAAACGGCGATGCGGCGAACGAAAACCACGCGTGATTATCGTGATGCGGCGTGCCGATCAGTGAGACCGGCTCGCTCAGGCCCAGATGTTCGGTGATGTGACG
Organism: uncultured Alphaproteobacteria bacterium; assembly: GCA_963735285.1. Classification (GTDB taxonomy): domain Bacteria; phylum Pseudomonadota; class Alphaproteobacteria; order Rhizobiales; family Xanthobacteraceae; genus Pseudolabrys. The sequence goes on from CAVTKN010000003.1 coordinate 270,411, forward strand.
CGACGCGCGCATACCGCGGTCGACAGCGCGCAAATGAAATGCCGGCGTATCCTGTTCCCGGATCAGACTGAGACTTGCTGGCGCCTCGTCGAGCGTGATGCGGATCAGCGTCGACCACAGCGCAGCGTAGTCCCACGAGGCGACCCAGGCATCAATATGCCGCACATTGAGGCCCATCCGGGCCATGTCCGAAAGCATGGCGTCGATCGAATGACGTGGATAGGCGTTGGTATGCTTCTCGCCCGAGAAGCGTTCTTCCTCGTTGTTGTAGATCAATCGAGGTCCGCGTTCGCGCGTGACTTCGATGAGTGCGATTCCGGAATTGTGGATCCCGACGGCGGACACGCCGGCAATGTAGGCGGGCTCGCCGCGCTCGATCTTTTTCCCGATGGCTGAAAAGCGCGCTCGCGCGAATGCGCTGTCGGCACGAAAAATATTCCGGCGCCGAAAAAACGGATCAAACAACGCCAAGGCGACCTTGAAGCCGGCAGCCCCAAGCCAGGAATGGCGTGGCTTGTTCCGCATATTAATTTCGTTCCCGGGCTAAGCTGCCGATCTAGGAGTTTTGGTATCTGGCGGGACGAATGGCAATGGGTCCGCTCTCGCGGTTCAAATATTGCCTAGCCGAAGCCCGGCGCGCAGGAATTTCTGCGGGTCGATCGCCTCGCCGTTGACCCGCGTCTCATAATGCAAATGCGGCCCTGTGGAGCGCCCGGTCGATCCAATCCGGCCGATGACCTCGCCGATTCGCACGGTCTGCCCGACCTTCACGTCAATCTGGGACAGATGACCGTACCGCGTTGCGAGGCCATTGCCGTGATTGATTTCCACCATGTTCCCGTAACCGCCTTCGCGGCCGGCGATGGATACGCGGCCCGTGGCCGTCGCACGCACTGGCTCGCCAATTTCGCCACGCAGGTCGATGCCGGTGTGAACCGCAGGGCGTCCCAAAAACGGGTCCATCCGCATGCCAAAGGGCGAACTCATATCCACTTCGCCGATGACTGGCTTGCGTACCGGTACGGCGATCAGTGCATGGCTAAAACGGTCGATCTGCGCGCGCGCGACGTTGATACGATAAAGTTGCCGCTCGAACGCGCTGGCGCCGGATTGTGGTGGTCGCAGAGGGACAAATGGTCCGCCGACGGGCGCGTCTGCGGGCATCCTGGCCGTGTCGACGCCGAGGTCGGCGAGCACGCTACGCATGCTGCGCGCTTTTACATCGATGCGTTCTTCAAGATCGGTGAGAGCCGCCGATTGCTTTTGTTCGACCTTGTCGAGCGAGAGCGAAACACGCGCGAGCATACCATTGAGGCCGCCCGTCGTCGTCCGTTCGGCAACACGGGTCGCTTCCGCCTGCAGTTCGCGTGACTGCAAGCGCGCCTCGCGATCAGGCGGCGCCACGAAAATGATTGTGTCGTTGATCGGCGAGGGCCGCAGCGTCTTTTCGGCCGGCGTCACCGTTGGCGGTGAAATCCGCGCCGGCTTGATCGAGCCCGTGCTTGAAACATCGCCACCGAGCGAGGCAGATCGTTGTTCGAGCGTCGACTGGCGTTGCAGCAAGACGTTAAGTTTTTTCTCGAACTGCTCCTGGTCAAGCAGTTGTCGGCTCATGATGCGGTCGACTTGCGCGCGCAATTCGGCGATCCGGTCCTCATACGCAAATTGCATCTCGGCCTGCCGACCAATCAGGCGCGTAAGAACGTTGTCGCGGAATGCGAAATAGGTGCCGGTCCCGATCGACCACACGGCCATGATGACCAGCGTACCCACGACAATCCAGAACGCGACCGGGCCAATGCGGATTTGGTGTCCGGCATGCGTAAGCGTGTAGCCCTCATGGCTCCGGTGCAGATGACGCGACATCGTCCCGGCCGATCGCGCCGGAGGGTGCGCAGGACGGGCGGTCTGTTTGCTTGCCGGATAATAGGAAGGGGACGAATGCAGCATCGACGCTCCGCGCCGGCGCGGCAATCACCGAGGTGCCGGCCAACAGGGCGATATCAATCCGATATGGTTAAGAAACCGGTAAATGCCCCGGAGTATGTTCGTAATTCTCCAGCGTTTGCCGGGAATTAGCTCCGGGCGGCTGCCAAAACCTCTTCGGCGTGACCAGGTACGCGCACTTTCGGCCAGATCCGGACAATTCGCCCGGTCCCATCGATCAGAAAAGTCTTTCGGATGACCCCCATGAATTTGCGCCCGTACATCGATTTCTCGCCCCAGGCCCCATACGCTGACAACACAGCTCTGGTCTCGTCGGAAGCGAGCGCAATCGCGAATTTATGCTTGGCTTTGAACTTGTCCTGGGCTGCCACCGGGTCCGCCGAGACCCCGAGAATCGCCGTGCCGGCCTTGGAGAAGTCAGCGCGGAGCCGCGAGAATGCGATAGCCTCTTTGGTGCAACCGGGCGTGTCTGCCTTCGGATAGAAATAAAGGACGAGCTTGCCGCCCTTGAAGTCCTTCAGCGAGACTTTGCCGCCGCCGTCGCGCGGCAGGGTGAAGGCCGGAGCCTTCGCACCCGCAACCAGTTCGCGCCCCATATGCCTTCCTTTCGTCGTTTTCGAGCGGTCATGTCGCACATGCCATTTGCGTCGGAGGGGCGCAACGGGTTCCACAGATATGTGCCGTGAGCCGCGCCGTGTACTCGTTGGGCGGCCGGCGCGATACGTAGACAGCGTCAGACGAGGGGCGCGGCCAAACGCATGACAGGGAGCGAGCACGAGCACGGTCATCGCGCCCAAGCCGTTGCTGTGGGCCACCCGCCGCATCGCCGGCGGGTAGCGCGCACCCTCGGCGGCCGACGCTGGAACAACCTGCGGTACCGGGCGATCGGCTGGCTCCGTTCGTCATTCATGCGGCGCCTGTTTTGGGGTCTTGCGATCTGCGGGGCATTTGCAACCGTGGTCGTGCTCGGCCTCTGGTGGCGGCTGTCCAGCGGACCCATTGCACTTGACGTAGCCACGCCGTGGCTGAAGGCGGCAATCGAGGAAAATTTCGGCGGCCACCACAGTGTCGAGGTCGGCGGTACTCAGCTTGAGCGCGACGAGCGAGGCCGCACGTCGCTTCGCTTGCGCGACATCGTCGTACGCGATGCCGACGGGACAATCGTGGCGAGCGCGCCCAAGGCGGAAGTTGGCTTGTCGGGCCGAAGTTTGCTGATGGGACAGTTGCGCGCTCAAAGCCTCAATCTTGTCGGCGCGGAGATGTCTGTAAGAATTGAGCCCGACGGACGGCTGACCGTTTTCGCTGGCGCCGACACCCGGCCGATCGCGACGGCCGCGCCGACCGTCAGGCCGGTGCGACCAGGCGGGCCGGGCACGGACGCGGCGCCGCAAGGGGCGTTCAGCGCGGAGTTCGACAATATTGCGGGCATGATGGCCCGGCTCGACGCTGTCGGTGAGACAGGTCTCGACGGACATGATTTGCGCGAGCTCGGTCTCAAAAACGGAAACCTTGTCGTCGATGACCGGCGCAACGGGAAGCGGTGGACATTTGACGGGATCAACGCGAGTTTGACTCGCCCTCGCCAGGGCGGTGTCGTGTTTCGGCTGGAATCCGACAATCCCCAGCGTCCCTGGGTCATCAGTGCGGCGATGCGCCCAATGACCGACGGCATGCGTGCGATCGGCATCGAAGCGCGCAAGGTTTCCACGCGCGATATCATGCTGGCAATGCGACTTAACGCGGGCGATGTCGACATCGACCTGCCACTATCCGCAAGCATTCGAGCGGATGTCGCGGCTGACGGCACGCCGCAATTGGTGCAGGGGCAATTGATCGTCGATGCCGGCACGATCGCGGATCGCGACAACGAGAGAGTAAGCCTGAACATCGATCGCGCGGATTTTCGATTTAACTGGGATGCCCGGCGGCGCAGCCTGGTCGTGCCGTTTCAGGTTCATTCGGGCGGCAACCAGTTTACGATGCGCGCAACACTGGAAGGTTCGCCGGAACAGAACGGCACTTGGTTGCTGGGCGTGACGCGTGGCGATTCGGTGATTGACCCGATCATCGTTGCGCCCGGGGCGACGGCCGACGACGAAGGCATCGCGATTAACAGGGTTGCCGTTCGGGCGCGCATCGATACGAACCGCAAGCGCATTGAGCTCGAGCAGGGGGATTTCAGTCGCATTGATACGCGCCCCTCGCACAATATCGGGATAGCCGTGACGGGCAGCCTGGACTACGCGGGCGCCGAGCCGCATATCGCTTTTGGGGTCGCCGGCACCCGCATGCCCATGTCGGCATTGAAGCGGCTTTGGCCATTGTTTGCCGCCGTCGCCGTCCGAAATTGGGTCGAGGAGCATATTTCCGGCGGGATGGTTGAGCGCGTTGTGGTCGCCGGCAACGCTCCGCTGGAAGACTTCAAGCACAACGGCCCGCCCGTGCCAGAGGACGGTCTGTCGGTCGACATCGAGACCAGCGGTACAACGTTGCGTCCGATCTCGAGTTTACCGCCCATTCGCGATGCCGATCTCACGGTCCGCATCACCGGTCGGAACGCCGTCGTCAATCTCGGCCGCGGCACCGTCGAGGCAGCGCCGGGGCGAAAGCTCAACATTGCGGGTGGCGTGTTCGAAGTGCCGGATACCCATCCCAAACCAGCGCCGGCGCGGGCAAGTTTCCGCATGGACGGCGGCGTGCCGGCTGCGGCTGCGTTGCTTGCAAGCGATGGATTGCGCGACGAAGTCGGCATCACGCTCGATCCAGCCACGACGCGCGGCACGATTTCCGCCCAGGTCGCGGTCAAGCTGGCCATCGCCCAGCCGATGCCCGAGGACGCCTCGAGCTATCTGATCAGTGCAGACCTCACGAATTTCGCCGCCGACAAGATGCTGCTGGGCCAGAAAGTGGAAGCTTCAACACTGAAGGCCGTGGCAACAGGCGACGGCTTCCAGATCAAAGGCGACGTCAAGATCAACGGCACGCCCGCGTCGATCGATCTGCGCAAGCAGAAAGGCCAGGCCGACGCTGAATTGCACATGCAGTCGACCATCGACGAGGCGGCGCGTCGCAGGCTCGGGATGGATTTCGGCTCCACCGTCACCGGTGCCATTCCTATCAAGGTCGTCGGCCGGGTCAGTGACACTTCGACCGATGACGGAATGAGCGTGGAGGCCGATCTCACTCCCATAAAAATCGACAATCTGTTGCCTGGCTGGGTGAAGCCGGCCGGGCGACCCGCGCGCGCGACGTACACCTTGCTCAAAAACGGTAAATTGACGCGGATCGACGACCTGAGCATTGATGGCTCCGGCGCGACCGTCCGCGGCTCGGTCGAACTCGACGGCACGAACGAAATTGTCTCGGCAAATTTCCCGGTCTTTGCCTTGTCCGACGGCGACAAGCTTACGTTGAAGGCGGATCGTGGTCCTGACGGCGCGCTGCGGGTGGCAATGCGCGGCGATGTTTACGACGGACGTAATTTCGTCAAATCGTCGCTCGCAAATACCGACAAGGCCAAGCAGAAGCAGGAGGATCTCGATCTCGAGGTCAAGGTCGGAACCGTGGCTGGTCACAACGGCGAAACGCTGCGCGGCCTTGATCTGAAATTATCGCGCCGTGGCGGCCGCATTCGCACCTTCAATTTGATAAGCAAAATCGGGCGCGACACGCCGCTCAATGGCGACTTGCGCGTGCGCGCGCGCGACAACCATCAGGTTATTTATTTCGAGACCGATGACGCCGGGGCCCTGTTCCGGTTCACCGACATGTATCCACGCATGTTCGGCGGGCAGATGTGGGTCGCGATGGATCCACCGACGCAGGAGCAGTCGCCGCAGGTCGGGACGCTCTTCATCCGCAGTTTCGTGGTGCGTGGCGAGCCCGCGCTTGAGAGGGTGGTCTCGGGTGCCCCGGGTACGCCGGGGGCGAATGGAGTTGATTTCAGCGAAATGCGTGCTGATTTCACGCGCTTCCCGGGCAAGATGTCGGTCCGCGACGGCATCGTGCGTGGACCGCTGGTGGGCGCAACGGTCGAAGGCAACATCGACTACACGCGCGACGACGTTCACTTGCGCGGCACTTTCGTGCCGTTCTACGGCCTTAACAACATGTTCGGCCAGATCCCGATCGTCGGACTGTTTCTCGGCGGCGGCAACAAAGAGGGATTGGTCGGCATCAACTACGAGGCGGTCGGTCCGCCGGGGGCGCCGCGTATCTCCGTCAACCCGGTCAGTGCGATTGCGCCTGGGCTGCTGCGCAAATTCATTCCGTCGCCCGGCACGTTCGATCCGAACTTTGCGCCGCCGTTGCGGTGAGAGCGGCGTAGATGGTGGGCTCGCTTCGCTTAGCCCACCCTACGAAGCTGAAGGGCGTATCTATTCGCTTTTGCCGGTAGCGGTAGGCTTTAACAATACGTGCTTCTTTTTACCAAGCGAGAGCTTGATGAAGCCTTCGGACGTTAGGTTGTGCGGAGTGAGTTTCATTTTTTCGTCGGTTACCGTCACATCATTTATCTTTAGTCCGCCGCCTTTAATTTGCCTCCGCGCATCGCCCGTTGACGAGACGAGCCCTGTTGAGACCGCAGTGCTGAGAATTCCCAAGCCATCTTTGTCGAGATCTGCTCGGCTGATGGTAAAGGTTGGCAATGTTTCTGCTAAGGTACCCTCTTCAAAGGTCTTGCGTGCTGTCTCGGCTGCTTGATCGGCTGCGGCGCGACCGTGCACGAGCGCTGTTGCTTCCGTGGCGAGGATTTTCTTCGCCTCGTTGATCTCGTTGTCCTTGAGCGCGGCCAGCTTGGTTACCTCGGGCAATGGCAGGATGGTGAACAGCTTGAGGAAGCGCACAACGTCATCGTCCTCGGTATTGCGCCAGTACTGCCAGTAGTCATAGGGGCTCACCAGGTCGGCATTGAGCCAGACGGCACCGGCCGCGGTCTTGCCCATCTTGGCGCCCGATGACGTGGTGATCAGGGGCGCGGTGAGCGCGAACAGTTGTGCATTGCGCATGCGCCGTCCGAGATCGATACCGCTGACAATGTTGCCCCACTGATCGGAGCCGCCCATTTGCAGAATGCAATCGTGGCGCTTGTTGAGCTCGACGAAGTCGTAAGCCTGCAACACCATGTAATTGAATTCGAGGAATGACAGTTCCTGCTGGCGATCGAGCCGCAACTTGACTGAATCGAATGCGAGCATGCGGTTGACGGAAAAATGGCGACCGACATCGCGCAAGAAGTCGATGTAGTTGAGCTTGTTGAGCCAGTCGGCGTTATTGCTCATGATGGCATTGCCGCCGGCGTCTTCGAATTTCAGAAACTTCGAAAAGATCGCGCGGATGCCCTTGAGATTTTCGTTGATCGCATCATCGGTGAGAACACGCCGGCTTTCGTCCTTGCCGGAGGGGTCGCCGACGCGCGTGGTGCCCCCGCCCATCAGCGCGATCGGCCGATGGCCCGTCTGTTGCAGCCAATACAGCATCATGATCGGCAGCAATGAGCCGACGTGCAGCGAGGCCGCCGTGCAATCGAATCCGATATAGGCGGTAATTGCCCCCGTTTTGGCGCGTGCATCCAGCGCCTCGGGCTCCGAGACCTGGTGGATGAAACCGCGCTCGGCCAGAATATTAAGAAAATCGGATTTATAGGCGCTCATTGCTGCTATCTCGGCCGCGGCCTTGTCGCTTGCGTCGGCGGGTGGTGTAACAGGTCCGGCGTTGGATTCAACCAACGTGCGCGGACAAAAGAGGTGGGTGTTGGGGTTAGTGAGGGCGATCGGCCTGATGAGCGGGACCTCGCTCGACGGCGTCGATGTGGCGTTGATCGAAACCGACGGCGAACGCATTGAAGCCTTAGGGCCGACAGGCTACCGGCCGTATTCCGAATCGGAACGCGACCTCCTGCGGCAGGCGCTTGCGGCTGGTGTGGCGTTGTCGGACCGCTGGCAGAGACCGGGCGTGCTGGCGGAAGCCGACGCGTTCGTGACGCGGGTCCACGCCGAAACGGTCGAGACCTTCCTTAAAACCGAACACATCAAGAAATCGGATGTCGATATTGTCGGTTTCCATGGGCAGACGGTACTGCACCGTCCGGCCGCCCGGCTGACGGTGCAGATCGGTAATGGCGAACAGTTGGCCGCGCGGCTCAAGCTGCCAGTCGCTCATGATTTCAGGGCGGCTGATGTTGCCGCCGGCGGGCAGGGCGCACCGTTGGTGCCGGTGTTCCACCAGGCGTTGGCGCGTGACCTTGACCGGCCGCACCCGATGGCGGTGTTGAATTTGGGCGGTGTTGCAAATGTCACCTTTGTCGACGGAGGTGATCCCGTCGCCTGTGATACCGGGCCCGGCAATGCCCTGATCGACGACTTCATGCGCGCGCGAGTAGGCGCGCCCTATGACAATCACGGCGATGCGGCTGCGGATGGAAAAGCGGATCAGTCATTCATCGACCGCGTGCTTGCCGACCCGTTTTTTGAACTCAAGACGCCGAAGTCACTCGACCGCAATGCCTTCGCATTCGGTAACATCGGACTGCCGGATCATTCGGTTGCCGACGGCGCGGCAACCCTTTCCGCGCTTACGGTGCAGGCGGTCGGCCGCATTCTGCCCCACCTCCCGGCGGTGCCGAGGGCCTGGATCGTTGCCGGCGGCGGCGCACGCAATCGGACGCTGATGAAGATGCTTCAGCAGCGGCTTGCGCCGGCGACAGTAGAAACGGCGGACCAGGCGGGCTGGTCTTCCGATGCACTAGAGGCGCAGGCATTCGCCTATCTCGCGGTGCGAACGCTCAACGATCTGCCGATTACATTTCCGAAAACGACCGGGGTCGCAGCGCCATTGACGGGCGGGGTCGTTGCGCGGCCCTAGCGCGCGCCTTTAGCGTGTCGTCAGCTTGTTTTGGGCAATCGGCGTTTCGGCTTCAAAAATGCCGCACAAAACGCTGCGTCGAACAGGCGATAATTGTTGGTGATCTCTTCACCCTTGCGGATATCGCGGCTGGCAACGATGTGGCCGTTGCGCCAATGGGTATTGGCGTCTTCCGAATGGTTCATGTGGTGATCATGGTCGATGGTCAGCAGCACTTCGCCATCGACCCGGTAGCCGTAATTCCTGATGTAGTCGCGCGCCGGCTTGGGCAGTTTGGCGAATTCTTGTGGCGAATAGACCCGGTCGAAACTCTCGACAAATCGCCAGACCTTGGCGCCTTTGCGAATGAATTCGTCGGCATAAACGCCGAGCCCGTGAATCGGGCTTCTGTCGAGATAAGTTTTGACAAGCAACATGATCAATCATCGCGGACGGGCATCCGCGCGTCACCGTTCGCTGGCCGAACATGCCGCCAGCCGGCGACGGAGAGCTAGGCCGCCGGCTTGCGTTCGGTCTTCAGGCGCTTGTCGAGGTAAGCGCTGATCGAAGTGAGCAACGCTTCCACCTTGCCGTCAAAGAAATGATTGGCGCCTTGCACAACTTTTTGCTCGATCACGATGCCTTTTTGGGTCTTCAGCTTGTCCACCAAAGTGGTGACGTCCTTGTGTGGGACGACGGCGTCCTTGTCGCCATGAATGATCAGGCCGGACGACGGGCAGGGTGCCAGGAACGAAAAGTCATAGAGATTCGCGGGCGGGCAGATCGAGATGAAGCCCTCGATTTCGGGGCGGCGCATCAGGAGTTGCATGCCGATCCAGGCGCCGAAAGAGAAGCCGGCGATCCAGCAGCTTTTCGCCTCCGGATTGATGGTTTGCGCCCAGTCCAGCGCCGCTGCGGCATCCGACAATTCGCCGGTGCCATGATCGAAGTTGCCCTGACTGCGGCCGACACCACGGAAATTGAACCGCAACGCTGAGAAACCGCGGTGCACGAAGGCGTAGTAGAGTTGGTAGATGATCGGGTGGTTCATCGTCCCGCCGAACTGCGGGTGTGGATGCAGAATGATGGCGATCGGGGCGTTCTTCTGGCGCGCGGGGTGATAGCGCCCCTCGATGCGTCCGGCGGGGCCGGTGAAGATAATCTCAGGCATTGCTGTCGACCTCGGACCGCGCATGCCGTAACCGGCAGCAACGGGATTTGTTGTGTGCCCGGCGGAACTTAACAGGATCCGGCGGGTAGTTTAGAATTACTCTAATTATGTGATTTCCGCTGTTCCCAACCGCCACACACGCTATAAGGGCCAGGTAATTTCGGGCTTCTACCACGATCCCCAGGGCAAAAAGCAAGCTTTTTGCGGGGTCTAGGCGAAAAACGGTAATTAGGTATTGGCGAAGGCTATGGTCGAACGGGCTTATTTTGACTGGAATGCGACAGCCCCGCTGCGCGACGAGGCGCGCGACGCTGTAACGGCGGTGCTGAGCCTGACCGGGAACGCATCTTCCGTGCATGCTGAGGGCCGTGCCGCCCGCCGCCTGGTGGAAGAGGCGCGCAGCCGCGTTGCCGATCTGGTCGGGGCTGAAGCCAAAAACGTCACATTCACGAGTGGGGCCACAGAAGCCAACATGTTGGCGCTGACGCCGGCGATCGAAGTCGGCGGCCGCAAGGTCCCGCGCGGCCGGCTGTTGGTCTCGGCGATCGAGCATCCGTCGGTCCGAAGCGGTGGCCGCTTCGCCGCCAATCAGGTTGAAGAATTGCCGGTGACCGCGCGCGGGCTTGTTGATCTCGTCGGGCTCAAGCGCGCGCTCGGCGGCGCCGAACGGCCTCTGGTCTCCGTGATGCTCGCCAACAACGAAACCGGAGTGATTCAACCGATCGCGGAAATTGCCGACATCGTGCATGCCGCGTCCGGCGTCCTGCACGTTGACGCCGTGCAGGCCCCGGGACGAATTCCTTGCGACATCGTGGCGCTTGGCGCCGACCTGCTGTCGATTTCCTCGCACAAGCTTGGCGGTCCGCAAGGCGCGGGCGCACTCATTCGTCGCGGCGACATCCACATCACCGATGCCCTGATCAAGGGCGGCGGGCAGGAGCGCGGCCAACGCGCGGGAACCGAAAACATTGCCGCGATTGCCGGCTTTGGCGCGGCCGCGATAGTGGCAAAGCAGATGGACAGCGGACGCATGGCCGCGTTGCGGGATAAGGCGGAAGCGGGAATTAAAGCCGTGGCGCCGCAAGCCGTGTTTTTCGGCGCCGATGCGCCCCGTCTGCCAAATTCGAGCCTTTTCACGGTTCCCGGGTTGAAGGCGGAAACCGCGATAATTGCATTCGACCTCAATGGGATAGCGGTATCGTCCGGTTCCGCATGCTCGTCCGGCAAGGTGCAGCCTTCGCATGTGCTGGCGGCGATGGGCGTGGAACCCGAACTTGCGCGCGGCGCGGTGCGCATCAGCCTCGGCTGGAGCACGACCGAAGCGGATATCGAACGACTGTTAAATGCTTGGAATACAGTGGTTTCGTCATTACTTAACAAGCAAGCCGCCTGACGCGGCATCACCTGGGATGATCGCAACGCGATAAGCGAACGACCATAACCGACAAATCCAACCCGCGGTCCTTGCAACCGTGAGCGGAGGGAAGAATGCCGGCCGTACAAGAGACCGTCGAACAGGTCCGCCGTATCGACGTTGACCAATATAAATACGGGTTCGTCACCGATATCGAATCCGAGAAGGCCCCGAAGGGCCTGTCGGAAGATACCGTCCGTTTCATCTCGGCCAAAAAGGGCGAGCCGGAATGGATGCTGGCGTGGCGGCTGGAAGCCTACAAGCGCTGGCTCACAATGCGCGAGCCGACCTGGGCGCGCGTCGACTATCCCAAGATCGATTATCAGAACGCCTATTATTATTCGGCGCCGAAGAGGAAGGCTCTGGCTTCGCTCGACGAAGTCGATCCGGAAATTCTCAGGACTTACGAGAAGCTCGGCATTCCGCTGCGCGAGCAGGAAATCCTTGCCGGCGTCGTGCGTCCGGAAGGCGAGCGGCGCGTCGCTGTCGATGCGGTGTTCGATTCCGTATCGGTCGCTACAACGTTCAAGGAAGAGCTGAAGAAAGCCGGCGTCATCTTCATGCCGATGTCGGAGGCGATCCGCGAGCATCCCGAGCTTGTGAAAAAATATCTTGGCACCGTGGTGCCGACGTCGGACAATTTCTTCGCGACGCTCAATTCGGCGGTGTTCTCCGATGGCTCGTTCGTCTACGTGCCGCCGGGCGTGCGTTGCCCGATGGAGCTGTCGACCTACTTCCGCATCAACGAGGCCAACACCGGCCAGTTCGAGCGCACGCTGATCATCGCCGACAAGGGCGCCTACGTCAGCTATCTGGAAGGCTGCACCGCGCCGATGCGCGACGAGAACCAGTTGCACGCGGCCGTGGTCGAGCTGGTGACGCTCGACGACGCCGAGATCAAATACTCGACGGTACAAAACTGGTATCCCGGCGATGCCGACGGCAAGGGCGGTATCTTCAATTTCGTGACCAAGCGTGGTGACTGTCGCGGTGCGCGCTCGAAGATTTCCTGGACGCAAGTCGAGACCGGTTCGGCGATCACCTGGAAATATCCAAGCTGCATCCTGCGCGGCGACAATTCGCGCGGCGAGTTTTACTCGATCGCCATTTCCAATGGCCGCCAGCAGGTGGATAGCGGCACCAAGATGCTGCATCTCGGCAAGAACACGACCAGCCGCATCATCTCCAAGGGCATCGCCGCCGGAAAATCCAACAACACCTATCGCGGCCTGGTGACGGCGCATCGCAAGGCAACGAACGCGCGCAACTTTCACCAATTGCGACTCGCTGCTGATCGGCCACGACTGCGGTGCGCACACCGTGCCTTACATTGAGGCGAAGAATTCGTCCGCCGTGTTCGAGCACGAGGCCACGACCTCGAAGATCTCAGAGGACATGCTGTTCTACTGCCGGCAGCGCGGCATGTCGGCTGAAGAAGCGACCGCCTTGGTCGTCAATGGTTTCGTCAAGGACGTTTTGCAGCAGTTGCCGATGGAATTCGCGGTCGAGGCGCAAAAGCTGATCTCGATAAGTTTGGAAGGGTCAGTCGGGTGATTAATTGCCCTCATCCTGAGGAGCGCCTGAAGGGCGCGTCTCGAAGGATGGGGGCGCAAAGCTAACGACCTCGTCCTTCGAGACGCCGGCTTCGCCGGCTCCTCAGGACGAGGAAGAGGAAAAGAAAAATGGCGTTTCTGGAAGTTAAAAATCTGCATGTCGAGGTCGAGGACAAGAAGATCCTCAACGGCCTGACTTTGTCCGTCGAGAAAGGGCAGGTCGCGGCAATCATGGGGCCGAATGGCTCCGGCAAATCGACGCTCGCCTATGTCCTGGCCGGCAAGGATAACTACAAGGTCACCGAGGGCGATGTGCTGCTGAACGGCGAGAGCATTCTCGACATGCCGCCCGATGAGCGCGCCGCAAAGGGTGTGTTCCTCGCGTTCCAGTATCCGGTGGAAGTGCCGGGTGTTGCCACCATGACCTTCCTGCGCACCGCGCTCAACGCCCAGCGCAAGACACGGGGCGAAAAGGAATTCTCGACGCCCGACTTCATGAAGCTGGTGCGGGACACAGCCGGCCAACTTGGCGTCAGCCAGGAGATGCTGCGCCGCGCGGTCAATGTCGGATTTTCCGGCGGCGAGAAGAAGCGCAACGAGATCCTGCAAATGGCAATCCTGCAGCCGCGGCTCGCGGTGCTCGACGAGACCGATTCCGGCCTCGATATCGACGCGCTCAAGATCGTGGCCGAGGGCGTCAATCGCCTGCGATCGCCCGAACGTTCAATGATAGTGATCACCCACTATCAACGCTTGCTCGAATTCATCGTCCCGGATGTGGTGCATGTGTTGGCCAAAGGCAAAGTCGTGAAAACCGGCGGCAAGGAACTGGCGCTTGAGCTTGAAGCCAAGGGCTATGCGCAATTTGCCGGCGAGGCGGCCTGAGCGATGAACGCTGATGTCCGCAATCTGAAGACTGACGCTGAGCAGGCATTGAGCGCGGCCTATGCTGCCGCGCGCGGCTCGCTACCTGGCAAGGGCGCGCTTGCGGCGCTGCGCGAGGATGCATTCCGCAAATTCGACGTCAGCGGGCTGCCGCACCGGCGTGTTGAGGAATGGAAATACACCGATTTGCGCGCACTGATGCGCAATCTTTACCCGCTGGCCGAGGCGCCGGACACGGCCGCACGCGCACGGGCAAAGAACGCCGGCAAGCTGCTGGGCGGCGTCGATTGCCGCCGCCTCGTCTTTGTTGACGGGGCTTTCGCGCCCGACTTGTCGGACCTTTCTCCGGAGCAGGGCGTCACCGTCGGTTCAATGGCCGAGGCGCTTGGCAAGAGCGATCCGCTGGTGACCGCTCATGTAGGTCGGACTTTCGTGACTGATGATGCGGCGGTGGCGATCAACACCGCTTTGATGGGTGACGGCGCCGTGATCCGCGTTTCGGCCGGTGCCGCGACGAAACGGCCGATCAATCTGGTTTTTGCGACTGGCAGCGAAAAGCCCAGCTCCGCTTTCGTGCGCTCACTGGTCGTGGTGGAGAAAGGCGCGAAAGCCACCATCATAGAGACTCATGAGAGCGGCGATGCGCAGGTCAATGCGGCGCTTGAGCTGGTGGTCGGCGATGAGGCTCAAGTCGACTACATCAAGATCACGCACGCGCGTGCCGTTCACGTCGCGACGCTGCTCGCAACGATCGGTGCGCGTGCGCAATTCAATAGTTTTGCCTTCACTGCCGATTCACAGCTTGTGCGCAATCAAGGCTTTATCCGTTTTGCCGGCGAAGGGACCAAGGCCGGGATTCGCGGCGTCAGCCTTTTGCGCGGCAAGGATCATGTCGACACCACCTTGCTGATCGAGCACGCCGCCGGCCATTGCGAGAGCCGCGAACAGTTCAAGGCGGTGCTGGACGGCCAGAGTCACGGCGTGTTCCAGGGCAAGATCGTCGTTAAGCAACATGCGCAGAAGACCGATGCCAAGATGATGACGCGCGCGCTGTTGCTGTCCGATGAAGCTGAAGCCGACAACAAGCCGGAGCTTGAGATCTTTGCCGACGATGTGGTTTGCGGCCACGGCGCCACTGCCGGTGCGCTCGACCCGGGCCTTAAATTCTACCTGATGTCGCGCGGCATCCACGAAAAGGAAGCCGAGGCACTGCTGATCCAGGCCTTCATCGGCGAAACGCTCGAGGAAATCGCCAATGACAGCATTCGCGAGGCGCTGATGATTGCGGCCCTGAAGTGGCTCGGATCGAGAGCTTGAGAGATGGTCAAGCGCAACAACACACTCCGTTCGTTCCCGCGAGAGCGGGAATCCAGGGCCAGGAGCTGGGTCCCCACTTGCGCGGGGACGTGCGGATACTGGACTCAGGTCGGAAAATGAATATTCACGCCGCCGACGCCTACGACGTCGCCAAGATCAGGGCCGATTTCCCGGCGCTGGCGATGCAGGTGTACGGCAAGCCGCTGGTTTACCTCGACAACGCCGCGTCGGCGCAGAAGCCGAAGCAGGTGCTTGACCGGATTCAGAAAGCCTATACCGAACAATACGCCAACGTGCATCGCGGGCTGCATTATCTCGCGAACGAGGCCACCGAAGCCTATGAAGGCGCTCGCGAAACGGTGCGCGCGTTCTTGAACGCCGAGCGCAAGGAAGAAATCGTCTTCACCCGCAATGCGACCGAGGCAATAAACCTCGTGGCTTATACGTTCGGGCGTGAACGCATCAAGCCGGGCGACGAGATCGTGCTCTCGATCATGGAGCACCACTCCAATATCGTTCCGTGGCATTTTCTTCGCGAGCGCCAGGGTGCCGTCATCAAGTGGGCGCCGATCGACGAGGACGGCAACTTTCTCCTCGACGAATTCGAGAAGCTGCTTGGCCCCCGCACCAAGATGGTTGCCATAACGCAAATGTCGAATGCGCTCGGAACCGTCGTGCCCGTCAAGGAGGTCGTGAAACTTGCGCATGCGCGCGGCATTCCGGTGCTGGTCGATGGTGCACAGGCAGCCGTCCACCTGGATGTGGACGTGCGCGACCTCGATTGCGATTTCTACGTGTTCACGGGGCACAAGCTGTACGGGCCGACCGGGATCGGCGCGCTCTACGGAAAATACCAGCACCTTGCGGCGATGCCGCCGTTCAACGGCGGCGGCGAAATGATTCGCGACGTGTTCGAAGACCGGATTACGTATGGCGACCCGCCTTACAAGTTCGAGGCGGGTACGCCGGCGATCGTGCAGGCGATCGGGCTTGGCGCCGCGATCGACTATGTCAATTCGGTCGGCAAGGCGCGTATCCGGGCGCATGAGGGCGCGCTGGTCAAATACGCGCAGGAACGGCTCGGCCAGATCAACTCGCTGCGCATCATCGGCAATGCGCCGGGCAAGGGGCCGATCGTTTCGTTCGAAATAAAGGGTGCACACCCGCACGACGTGGCGACCATCATCGACCGTGCCGGCGTTGCGGTGCGCGCCGGGACGCATTGCGTGATGCCGCTTTTGGCGCGCTATGGCCTGACCGCCACCTGTCGCGCATCGTTTGGCATGTACAATACCAAGGATGAGGTGGAGACGCTTGCCGCTTCCCTCGTCAAGGCGCAGGAGTTTTTCGCATGACCGACAACACGCCCGAAGCCGAAACCGCGCCGGCCGCCGAGAAGCCGCCGGAAAATGCCGCCGTCATCGGCTCGCCGGCAGTGCCCCCGGATGAGCTCAACAAGCTCACTGACGATATCGTTGCCGCGCTCAAGACGGTTTATGACCCGGAAATTCCGGCTGACATCTACGAACTGGGTCTCATCTACAAGATCGATATCGGCGACGACCGCGGCGTGAAGATCGACATGTCGTTGACTTCACCCAACTGTCCCGCGGCGCAGGAATTGCCGATCATGGTGGAAAACGCGGTCTCGAGCGTCGGCGGGGTGAAGGAAACCAAGGTGGCCGTGGTGTGGGATCCGCCCTGGGACCCGAGCCGGATGTCGGACGAGGCCCGACTCGTGTTGAATATGTGGTGAGATGAATTTTTAGAATTAAGCACTAGATAAAGGCGATGATCGAGAGGACTGCCATGGCTACTGCACGACCGAGACCCCAGGTGATGCGGCTTACGGACGCCGCGGCGCTGCGCATCAAGGATGTGATGGCTCGGGCCGATAAGCCAGTCGCCGGCGTGCGCGTCGGCGTCAAGAACGGCGGCTGCGCCGGCATGGAATACACCATGGAATACGCCGTCGATATCAAGCCGACTGATGAGGTGGTCGAGGACAAGGGCGTCAAGATCCTGGTCGACCCCAAGGCCGTTTTGTTCCTGCTCGGAACCGAGATGGACTACAAGACCGAAAAGTTGTCGGCTCAATTCATCTTCAACAATCCGAACCAGACGAGCGCCTGCGGCTGCGGCGAATCGGTGCAACTGACGCCTGCGAAGAGCGCCGAGTAAGCCCGTCAGGCCACTTCAAGCTACTTGCGACGTGGCGCCGGCCGCTGAAACTTCCGGATCAGTTTCGCACATCACGCGATTGCGGCCATTTCGTTTGGCGGCATAAAGACATGAGTCGGCGCGTTCGACGAGAGATTGCGCGCTGTCGTCGTTGCGCAGGGTGGCGACGCCGACTGAGATCGTTATGCGGCCGAGATGCTCGCCGGTAGAGCGCTTCATCAGTTCCTTGGTCATCACGGCGCTTCGGATGTGTTCCGCAACCGTGATGGCCGCGCGCAGCCCGGTAGCCGGCAAAATGATTGCAAATTCCTCGCCGCCGTAGCGCGCCGCGGTGTCCTTTCCTTTGACGTTGTGCTTCACCGACATGCCCACCAGGCGCAGCACCTGGTCGCCTGTCAGGTGACCGAAATTATCGTTGAATGTCTTGAAATGATCGATGTCCGTCAGCAGCAACGAGAGGGGCTCGTTGGTTTCGACGGCATCCGCGATTGCCTTTTCCAGCGTGCTGTCGAAGAATTTCCGGTTGGCCAACTGGGTGAGCGGATCGGTGAGGCTTTCGGTACGTACGACCTCCAGGTCTTCCTGCAGCTCA
The DNA here is from genome assembly GCA_963735285.1 of uncultured Alphaproteobacteria bacterium. GTDB lineage: Bacteria > Pseudomonadota > Alphaproteobacteria > Rhizobiales > Xanthobacteraceae > Pseudolabrys. The sequence continues at coordinate 288,311 of CAVTKN010000003.1, forward strand.
TTGATTTCCCGCTTGGAGGCAAGAAGGCGTTCTTCCAGCTTCTGGTTGGAAAGCTCCATGACCTTGGTGGTTTGCACCAGGCTCTCGACGATCGCGCGCAGGCCTTCGCGATCCTTTGACAGGTCGAGTTGTTCCGTGGCGCCGGCGAGGCTTTCCGAATAGCTGCTTGCCGAGCCGACCGCGGCGTCGATCATCGCCATGACCTGATCGATCTCACCCTTCACCTGGCTGCCGACTTCATCGATACGCTCGGTCAGTCGCGCCGGCGTCAGATGGTTCTCATAGATCTTGGCGAGGTCGGCTTCGGAAATTGTGCCTTTGGCTTTGATGATCGCGTTGACCTGCTGATTGAGCGCAGGATGGAAGCCGGTCGCGTAGGTGTACCAGATCTCGTAATTGCGCGGGGTGGCGGCCTGGTGCAGCGCCTTCATCTGCCCGAGAGCGATGTCCGCGAACGCGATCGTGCGTTCGAAATCCTCGGCACGCCCGGTCATTGATAGGACCCCCAGTTGCGGGGCGAGGCCCCGCGGAGGACGGCACGTATGGCGTCTCTCCCCGAAACGGTATTCGAGGGAGATGAATCAGGGGTAAATTTGGAACTTATGGGCGCAGCGCAAGGTTGCGCCGCATCGTGCCTTCAGGCCTTGACCGACACCGGCCGCAAGAGAAAGGCCGGCAAGTGACCGCCTTCGGTGTCCTCAACGGGCGCCGGCGGCTGATGGGCTGGCGCCTTGTGCGCTGGCGCCTGGTGTGACGGCGCCGACGGTGCCTTGTGGGCCGCCTCTTTTTTTGGCCGCCGCGCACCGGGCTGGCGGTCGCGATGTCGATCGCGCGGGCGTTCGGAGCGGGCGGGCCGCTCGCTCTCTTGCGCGGGGCTTGCTTCTTGCGCCGCGACAGGTGCGGGCTCGCCCTTCATCCAGGGAATGGTCTCGCCAATCAGCCGCTCGATGGCGCCGACTGCCTTGCCATCGATTGGCGCAACAATCGTAATTGCAGTCCCGCTGCGGCCGGCGCGGCCGGTTCGGCCGATGCGGTGGACGTAGTCATCAGCGTGATGCGGCACGTCGAAATTGAAAACGTGGCTTACTTCCGGAATATCGAGACCGCGCGCCGCGACATCGGACGCGACAAGCACCGTGACCTCGCCCTTGCGGAATTGCTCGAGTGCCGCTGTACGGGCGGACTGGTCCATGTCGCCGTGGAGTGCAACCGCGTTAAACTTGTGGCGCAGCAGCGAACGGTGGAGCTGCGCGACTTCGCGCTTGCGATTGCAAAACACGATGGCGTTCTTGTAACCCGCGGCCGATCGAATGAGGCGGCGCAATGTTTCGCGCTTTTCGTGCGGATCGCGGCCGGTCGCAACGAGCAATTGTGTGATGGTGATTGCTGCGGTCGCCGGCTTCGAAACTTCCACGCGCACAGGATTGTGCAGGAATTTATCGGCAATGCGCTGGATTTCCGGCGGCATGGTCGCGGTGAAAAACAAGGTCTGCCGGGTAAACGGGACCAGTTTGCCGATGCGCTCGATGTCGGGAATGAAGCCCATGTCGAGCATGCGGTCGGCTTCGTCGATCACCAGCAATTCGACACCGGAGAGCAGAAGACGTCCGCGTTCGGAATGGTCGAGCAGGCGGCCCGGTGTCGCGATCAAAACGTCGACGCCGCGAACCAGTTTGGCATCCTGGTTGTCGAACGAAACGCCGCCGATGATCAGTGCGACATTGAGCTTGTGGTTCTTGCCGTATTTCTCGAAATGGTCGGCGACCTGCGCAGCTAGTTCGCGCGTCGGCTCAAGGATAAGCGTGCGCGGCATCCGCGCACGCGCGCGGCCCTGTTCGAGCATGGTGAGCATCGGCAACACGAACGCAGCTGTCTTGCCGGTGCCCGTCTGCGCAATGCCCAGCACATCGCGACGTGCAAGCACGTGCGGGATGGCCTGGTCCTGAATGGGAGTGGGGGTTTTGTAACCCGCCGTTTCGATGGCGGCGAGAACTTTGGCGGATAAGCCGAGATGGGAAAAAGCCATATATCCTCAGAAGCCGCCCAGATCGCGCCGGACTAATAAAAACCAGTTGCTTTGCGCGGGGGACGGCCGAATCTTCATGTCTGACCGGTTGTGTGGGAACATAGGGGGCAAAGGGCTAAAGTCAATGCTTCGCAACGCGATAAGTCATATTAATTCTTAATCTTTTCGCCAGTTGGAGCATTCTTGCAGCGCACTTGGAGTACATATGGCCCCCGTTTTACCGCTCGTTCTGGTGCCCGGCCTGCTTTGCAGTGCCCGGCTTTACGCGTCGCAGCTTGCGGCACTTTGGCCGCACGGTTCGATGACCGTTGCAGACCACCGGCGCGACAGCGAGATGGCCGCGATCGCGGCACGCATTCTTGCCGACGCGCCGCCGCGTTTTGCGCTCGCCGGCCTGTCGATGGGCGGGTACATCGCCTTCGCAATGTTGCGGCAGGCGCCTGACCGGATCGCCAAGCTCGCGCTTCTGGATACTTCGGCGCGGCCTGACACTCTCGAGCAATCCGCAGGACGCGAAAAATTTATCGGCATGGCCGAGGCCGGCAAGCTGAACGACATTGTCGAAGCGCTTACCCCGCGCTTTCTGCATCGCAAGCACCAAAGCAATGAAGCGCTCAAGCGGGTGGTTCGTGACATGGCGGCCGATACCGGCGCGGAAGCCTTCGTGCGCCAGCAAAGGGCGATCATGTCGCGGCCTGATTCACGGCCATTGCTTGCGAGCATTCGCTGTCCGACCTTGATTGTCGTCGGTGATGGAGACGAACTCACGCCACCGGAGCTGGCGAGAGAAATTTGCACCGGAATTTCCGGCGCGCGTCTTGTCGTCGTGCCCGAATGCGGGCATTTATCCACCATCGAAAAACCCGATGCAGTCAACGCCGCGCTGGCCGAGTGGCTTTCGACCTGAATCGGCGGCGGGCAACCCGCACGGAAGTCACGGAGCAATCATGACGGAAGCCCGAAACACCGCTGGCGTGGTCGTACCGCCGCCGTTGGTTGCGCTGGGTGCAGTTATCGTCGGCCTCGCGCTCGATTGGCTGTTTCCGGCCTATGTGTTGTCTGCGCTGCTGACGCGGAACGGGCGGATCATAATTGGCGTATTGCTGATCGCAGCGGGCATCGCCATCGGGCTTGCCGGCCGGGGAATATTTGTACGTTTTGGGACCAACGTTAATCCGTACAGGCCGTCGAATGTGCTTGTGACGACCGGTATCTTTGCTTATGTGCGCAATCCAATGTATGTCGGCCTCGCACTTCTGGTTGCAGGGATTGGCGTCGCCCTGGCGTCGGATTGGACACTGGTGATGCTTGTGGCCGCTGCGCCGCTGGTCCACTTCGGTGTCGTCAAACGAGAAGAGCGCTATCTCGAGGCCAAATTTGGCGACGCCTATCGCAGCTATATGGGCACCGTGCCGCGCTACGGCTTGCCGTTCTAAACCAAGTAAATGTGCAAGCCTTTCCGGCCTTCGTCCCTTTGCCTCGGCGGAGCTGGGTGTTTATAGGGAACGCTGAACCTATTCGCCGGGACATACCTCATGCGCACCCAGGTCGGAATTATCGGCGCGGGACCGGCCGGTCTTATGCTCGCGCGGCTGCTGCGTATGCAGGGCATTGAGTTGATCGTTATCGAAAACCGCAGCCGCGACTACATTGAGAACCGCATTCGTGCCGGTCTCATCGAACATTGGGCGGCCGATCTTCTGGTGGACGTGGGTGCCGGTGCGCGCATGCAGCGTGAAAGCATGCTGCACTGGGGCATCAATATCGGCATCAACGGCGAGCTTCACCGCATCGATTTCAAGGCGCTCGTGAACAAGCGGGTGACGATCTATGGACAGCAGGAGGTCGTGAAGGACCTGGTTGCGCAGCGGCTTGAAGACGGTGGTTCACTGTTGTTCGAGGTTGACGATGTCAGCATTCATGAGCTGACGGGCGCGCGACCGAAGATCCGCTTCACGCATGACGGGCGGCCGCACGAGATCGATTGTGATTTCATCGCCGGCTGTGACGGCTTTCACGGGATTTGCAGGCCAAGCATTCCCGATGGCGTACTGAGTGTGTTCGAGCGCGATTATCCGTTCGGCTGGCTCGGCATCCTGTCGGAAAGCCCGCCACCCGATCACGAATTGGTCTACTCCAACACCGATCGCGGATTTGCGTTGTATACGATGCGCTCGCCCACGCTGGCGCGGCTCTATCTGCAATGCGATCACAATGAAGACATCAACAACTGGCCGGACAACCGTATTTGGGACGAACTGCACAAGCGTCTTGGCGGCGCTCGCAAACTGGAAGAAGGCAAGATGCTGCAAAAGGGCATCACGCCGATGCGCAGTTTTGTGGTCGAGCCCATGCAATACGGGCGATTGTTCCTTGCCGGCGACAGCGCGCATATTGTGCCGCCAACCGGCGCGAAGGGCATGAACCTGGCTTTTGCCGATGTCGTGCAGCTGTCGCGCGCGCTTGAAGCTTTCTATAAAAACAAACGAAATGAATTGCTGGAGAACTACTCCGCAAAGTGTCTGCGTCGCGTCTGGTATGCGCAACGGTTTTCGTGGTGGATGACCCAGATCATGCACCGCTTCCCCGATGAAACAGCTTTCGATCATCGCCGCCAGCTCTCTGACCTTGACTACATTACGAGCTCGACTGCTGCGGCGACCTCGCTGGCCGAACAATATGTCGGGTTGCCGCTGGACTAGTCGCTCAGCACCGAGCGGAGAGGGCGATGCAGCAGGATAATTATAACTCCGGCCGCGAATGACAGTAGCGCGAGCATCAGGAAGAAACTTTCCTTGCCCATGCTCGACCAGAAGCTTCCGAGGTAACCGGCGAGAAACCCGCCAATGAAGCTGGTCGAAAGCCAGACGCCCATCATCATCGACAGCAAAGGAACCGGGGCAACCTTCGTGACCAGCGAGAGGCTCGTTGGCGAGAGATATATTTCACCAACGGTGAGGACGACGAAATAGGCAAGCAGCCACAGCCAGTCCGCCTTTCCGCCACCCGCACTCCAGGCGGCCGCGACCATGACCAGGTAAGCCAGTGCGTTCAGCAGGCAGCCGATAGCGAGTTTCGCAACAGTTGAGTGTTCGCGATGGCCCTGCCATCGCCAGAACGCGACGATGAGCGGCGTGAATGCAAAAATCATGAACGGATTGAAGGCCTGGAACCAGGTGACCGGGATTTCTCCGCCGAGGAAATGGCGGTCGGTATATTGATCGGCCCAGAGGGCAATGGTGTTGCCTTGCTGTTCATAGGTGGCCCAGAACAGGCTGACGGGCGCAAACAGCAACAGCAGAGCAATGATTGATTGCCAGGCGGCGCGGTCAAGCGGTTGCTGCAGAGATGCACGTTTTGCAAGCGCATCTTCGGGCAGGTAAGGCGCGCCCAGCAGATAGATGACAAGGCCAAGCGTCATGCCGACGCCGGCGGCGGCAAACCCGTAGTGCCAGCCGATCTCTTCGCCGAGCGTGCCGCATACAAGCGGCGCGAGGAAGGCGCCAAGATTGATACCGACATAGAAAATAGAAAAGGCGCGGTCGCGGCGCCGGTCGCCCGGCGGGTAGAGCGATCCCACCTGGGTCGAGATGTTCGGTTTGAAGGCGCCGTTACCCAGAATGAGAAAACCGAGCGCAAACAGAAACAATTGTTCGAAGGCCATCATGAAATGCCCGATGGCCATCAGGGTCGCACCGATAATGACAGTGCGGCGTTGGCCGAGCACGCGGTCGGCCAGCAGCCCACCGAAAATCGGCGTCAAATAGACCAGCCCGGTATAGAAACCATAGATCTGCGAGGCGAGGGGCTGCGTACCAAGCGGCCCGAAAATCGTTTCGAGCGCGGTCCTGAATGAGGCGAGGCCGATGACTGTGCCGGCTCTTTGAGGATCAAGCAGGAATTTGACCATGTAGAGGACGAGGAGCGCCCGCATGCCGTAGTAGGAAAAACGCTCCCACATTTCGGTCGCGAACAGGTAGGACAGGCCGCGCGGATGGCCGAAAATGTCGGCCTTCTCGCCTCGGTTGTACTGGGGAATTGCGCGGGTCGCGCACATATTCATGCCCGGAGGGACTGCCGATGGGCAACCAATAGCACATTCGACAAAAGCGTTTTCGAATTGCCGTGCCCGGTGTACGCTTTTCGCAAGCGTGGCCGAGGGGGACGGCGCGCACAACGGGGGATGCAATGACGAAGGTCCATAAAACGATAATCTGCGCGCTGACGGCGGCGCTCGCTGTTTTTTCCACGGCACCGGTGCGCGCCCAATCCGACTTTCCGAACCGCCCGATCCATTTCATCGTTGGCTTTGCGGCCGGCGGCGGCAATGATTTGTTCGCCCGGTTGGTCGTGCAAAAGTTCCAGGAAAATACCGGCGCGACCGCCGTCATCGAGAATAAAGTCGGTGCAGGCGGGCGCATTGCTGCCGAATTCGCGGCGCGCGCGCCGGCCGACGGCTATACCGTGTTGGTCGGCGCCACCGGGCAAATGTCGATCGCGACCGCGATCTTTCCCGATCTCAGCTACAACGCCAGCACCAGTTTCATTCCGCTCAACATGATCGCGTCGTTCCCGCTGGTGCTGGTCGTGCCCGCGGATCATCCTGTCAAGAGTGTGAAGGAGCTTGTTGCATGGGCAAAGGCCAATCCGGATAAGTCGAACTACGGGACGTCGTCGCCGGCCTTCACCATTGCGAGTGAACTGCTCAAGCTCAAAACCGGAATGCCGGCGGTTGCAATTCCGTACAAGAGCAGCAACGAGTTGAATTTGAGCGTCGTTTCCGGGCAGTGTCTGTTCACAATTTCCGACGGTCCGCCGGTGATTCCATTGGTCACGGGCGGCAAGACCCGCGCGCTCGCGGTCACCGGATCCGTGCGCTCGCCCGAGCTGCCCGACGTTCCGAGCATGGCCGAGGCTGGCTTTCCGGAGGTCGACACCCAACTCTGGAGCGGATTCTTCGTGCCGACGGGCACTCCTGCGCCGGTCGTCGCCAAGCTCACCGCGGAACTCGGGAAGGCGCTCGCCGATCACGGCGTGCAGGAGGGGCTAAAGAAGATGGCCGTAACACCAGGCGGCCCGACGGGGGATGCGTTCAAGAAGCGTATCGATGCCGACATCAAAAGCTTTGGTGAGGTCGTGAAAGCCGCCAAACTGACCTTTAAGTAGTCATCAACGTTGTAACCAATGAACGCCGCTGCGCGCGCCGTTCATTGGCCTAAATCAATTGCCGGCGCGCCAGCCACTGCTATTGTTATCCAAAAGTGGGATAGTGGTACTATGCGCTTGCTGGCAATTTCTGCGGTTGTGGCGTCTTTCGTCGTGTCCCCAAGTGCGAATGCGACGTCGGTCGACGAACTGTTCCAGCAATTCGGCCTGTTTGGAACCTGGGCCGCCGATTGCAACAGACCAGCCACGCCATCCAACCCGCGCGTCAGCATTACGACACCGAGTGCTGGATTGGTCCTCGAAGATCACGATCTCGGCCCCGATTTTTCGGTCAACCGCTACAGCGTGTTGTCGGCCGATCGTGTTTCGGCGAGCACCATATCTGTTGAGGTGATTTTTCAGCCCGGCACGGAGGTCGAGGAGCGGCAAAAGCTTGTATTCTCGGTGCGCGACAACACGCGCCGCACGATGTTCAACCAGGGTGATGGTGGAACGGTGCGCGTAAAGGACGGCATCGCGCTCGCGCGCGGCAGCAAGACGCCGCTGCTGCGGAAGTGCGAGGAGGGCGCGGTCACCCACTAAGCATTGTTGCGCGTGGCAGAAATTTTAGACGTCCAGCAATTCCGCGCTGGCGAATTCGGCCTTTTCCTGGATGAATTCAAAGCGCGCCTCGGCTTTGGTGCCCATCAGGCGTTCAACCGCCCTGGCGGTTGGCTTCATCTCTTTTTCCGCCAGGACCACGCGCAGCAATGTGCGCTTGCCGGGGTCCATGGTGGTTTCCTTGAGCTGCGCCGCCATCATCTCGCCCAGGCCCTTGAAGCGGCTGACCTCGACCTTGGCGTTGGCGTGGAATTCCTTCTTGAGCAGCGCATCCTTGTGCTTGTCGTCGCGCGCGTAGACGATCTTGCCGCCATGCTGAAGCCGGAACAGCGGCGGCACCGCGAGGTAGAGCCGGCCGCCTTCAACCAGCTTCTGCATTTGCCGATAGAAGAAAGTGATCAGCAGCGATGCAATATGCGCGCCGTCCACGTCGGCATCGGTCATGATGATGACCTTCTCGTAGCGCAGATCCTTCTCGTGATAATGCGTGCCGGTGCCGCAGCCGAGCGCCTGGATCAGGTCGGCAAGCTGCGCATTCTGCGCCAATTTGTCCTTGCCGGCGGAGGCAACGTTGAGAATTTTCCCGCGCAACGGCAGCACCGCTTGCGTACGGCGATCGCGCGCCTGCTTTGCGGAGCCGCCGGCGCTGTCGCCTTCGACGATGAAAATCTCCGAGCCTTCCGAGGCGGACGACGAGCAGTCCGCAAGCTTGCCGGGCAGGCGCAATTTGCGCACCGCGGACTTGCGCGCGATGTCTTTTTCCTGGCGGCGGCGCAGGCGTTCTTCGGCGCGCTCGATGACGAAATCGAGCAACTTGTTCGCTTGTAGCGGGTTGCCGGCGAGCCAGTGATCGAATGGATCCTTGATCGCCTGCTCGACAATGCGTTGCGCTTCGGCGGTGGCAAGACGGTCCTTGGTCTGCCCCTGGAATTCCGGCTCGCGCACGAACACCGACAGCATGCAGCCGGCGCCGGTCATAATGTCGTCGCTGGTAATGGGTGCAGCGCGCTTTTCCTGCCCGATGCGGGCGGCATGATCCTTCAAGCCGCGCAGGAGCGCTGAACGCAGGCCGGATTCGTGGGTGCCGCCATCGGGCGTCGGAATGGTATTGCAGTAGGAATTGAGAAAGCCGTCTATGTCGGCGGTCCAGGCGACGGCCCATTGTGCCGCGCCATGCGCGCCGACTTTTCCGTGCGTGCCGGAGAAAATCTCCGGATGCACCAGCGTGGCGTCCTTGAGCTGCTCGGAAAGATAATCCTTGAGGCCCTGTTCAAAATGGAAGGTCGCCTTTTCGGGCACGTCCTCGAGGCCCTTGAGCAGGGCCTTGTCGCAATGCCAGCGAATTTCGACGCCGCCGAACAGATAAGCCTTCGACCGCGTCATCTTGAATACGCGGTCGGCCTTGAAGGCAGCCTTCGGTCCGAAGATCTGCGGGTCCGGCCTGAAGCGGACCTTGGTGCCGCGCCGGTTGGGCGCACGGCCGGCCTTTTCCAGCTTGCCCTTCGGCTTGCCGCGCTCGAACGCCATCCGGTAAAGCTGCTGTTCGCGCGCGACCTCGACTTCCATGCGTTCGGACAACGCATTGGCGACCGAGACACCGACGCCGTGCAGGCCACCCGACGTCTCATAGACCTTCGAGTCGAATTTTCCGCCGGCGTGCAGCGTGCACATGATGACTTCGAGCGCCGACTTGCTCTTGAACTTCGGGTGCGGGTCGACGGGAATGCCGCGGCCATTGTCGGTGACGGAGACAAAGCCGTTCGCTTCCATCTCGACTTCAATCCAGTCGGCGTGACCGGCGAGCGCCTCGTCCATAGCGTTGTCGATCACTTCGGCAAACAAATGATGCAGCGCCTTTTCGTCGGTGCCGCCGATATACATTCCGGGGCGGCGGCGGACCGGCTCGAGACCTTCCAGCACCTCAATGTGCTTGGCGGTATAGCCGGCCTCGGCGCTTGATGCGCGTCCCGCAGGTTTTCCCCGCGCACTGGTCTTGGCGCGCGCCGACGCCTTCGGCGCCTTGCGGGCTGACGATTTCGGGTTCCGCGCCGAATCAAACAGATCGGGTTGTTTTGCGGGTTTTTTCTTGGTCGCTGACTTGGCCATTGAGCCCTTCAGATAGGAATGCGGCGAATCAGTTACCAGCCAATATGCCACGGTTGTGCGAATTTGACCGCCGCAGCCTGCGCCCCGTCGCTTAAGGGAAGGTTTAAGGGGGCGGTGACCCCGGCGCGGAATCAACCTGGCGCTTCAGAGTATCGATCAGGGTGGTAAGCCCCTGATCCGCAGGAACGATCTGGGCCAGCCGCTGCGCATAGTCGAGGGCGGATTTCGCATCACCGCTATCGCGGCTGAAGCTGATCAGTGCCAACAGCGTATCGCGATCATTCGGGTGACGCGCGAGATTGCTTTTCAGAACGGTCAGCGCATCTTGAACCCGACCGGCCGAGTGCAACGCAACGGCATAGACATAGGCATATCGCGCGCGTTCGGGGTCGAGCTCGCTGGATTTGTTCAATTCGGCAAGCGCCGCGTCGTTGCGCTTGAGGCGCACGAGCGCCAGGCCGAGCGCGTGATGAAGGCCTGCGTCGCGCGGCGCAGCCAGGATGGATTCTTCCAAAATCTTGATGCTTTCGGCGTCTCGCCCTCGTTGCCGATAAAGATCGGCAAGATTGATCGCCGCGGGGGCGAATTGCGGGCTCAGCCGCAAGGCCGCGGAGAATTCGGTTTCCGCTTCGGTGGTTTGTCCGCGATGGGCATAGAACGATCCGAGCGCCGTGCGCGCTTCGGGACGATCGGCGTTAAAACGCTGCGCGGCAATAAACTCGGCTGCCGCGCGGTCGAAGCGATCGCGATCCGCCGCCGGCTGCCTTGATGTCGGCACCGCGGCCAGCAAGGACACAGCTCGCAGACGAACGCCACGGACGGAATCAGACAACAGCGGCGAGAGCAGGGGCCAGAGACCTTCAACCTGGATCCCTTCCAGCATGTCGAGGGCCCCGATACGCACCATCGGATCGGGGTCGGCGAGACCTTTTCTTGCCAGGTCGAGATTGGCCGGAGATACGAAGGCGTTCAGCTCAGCCAATGCGCCGGCGCGCACATAGGCCGGCGTATTACCGTTGGAGGCGACTGCGGCGAGCAGCTTTTCGGCGTCTGGCTGTTCCGTCCATGCAGCGTGGAAGGCCTCCGCGTAGTTCTGGAAACCTTTCCGGTTTGGCCCATGCCAGCGTTCGACGGCCGCCGCCGCCCATTGCGGTGACTGGTCGCGATGACAATTGTTGCAGGCATTGGGCGTGCCGAGCTTTGCCGACAAATCCGGCCGCGGGACGCGGAAGCTGTGGTCGTGCCGCGGATCGACGATCATATAATCGCGCGCCTGCATGTGACAGGACGTGCACGCAATCGCCGGCTTCACATCGTCATGATGGCGGTGGGCGACAGTGTCAAATTTATCGGCCGCGTGGCATTGCACGCAGACACCGTTTCCGGGCGCGCGCAGAGCGGCGCTATGCGGCTCGTGACAATCGCTGCAGGTCACGCCCGCCGCGAACATCGCACTCTGCTTGAACGGTTGATAGTTATAGGGTTCCTCGACGTCGCGTGTCTGGCCGTCGGCATAAAAAGATCCGGCGTTCGAATGGCGACACACGATGCGTATTGGATAGCCAACGCCCCGGCACCCATTCCTCAGAAAATGCGCCGCCCCGTGCATGGCAGAAGCCGCAAGTCTCGACCTCGGTGCGCAGGAGTGCCGGTGGAATGCTGCGCTGCGGCTTGCCGGTCTGCGGGTTTGCCATCCACGTGACGTTTGCGCGTTCGTCGAAGCGAACCGCGAGGCCCTTGTTGCGGTCTTCACGCTTGCCGAACGGCCACCAACTCTGCTGGTTGCGCGCCCATGTCACATGGTCCGATCCGGTTCCGTGACAGGTCTCGCAACCGACGCTGATCTCGCTCCAGGTGGTCGCGAAATGATCCGTTGCCGCATCGTAATTCTTGCGCACGCCGGTTGAATGGCACTCGGCGCACATGAAATTCCAGTTCTGGTTCAGCTTGGTCCAGTGCAGCACGTCGTCGTGGCGTATGTCTTCGTTCGGATAGAGATGAAACCAGCGCTGGCCGCCTTGATCCTTCGGCCGAGAGTCCCAGGCAATCGATAGCGCCTGGATGCGCCCGTCCGGGAATTCGATCAGGTACTGCTGCAAGGGATCGACGCCGAACGTGTATTTGATCTCGAACGTTGCGAGCTTGCCGTCAGGGCCGTCGGTCTCAACGAGAAACTTTCCATCCTTGCGGAAGAAGCGCGACGTCACCCCGTGGTAGTCGAACGTCGCGCCGGAAAAATCGCCCAGCACTGTTCGATCTGTGGCGTGGGCCATTGCCTTCTTGTGCTGCGAGGTTTGCCAGAGTTTCGCTTCGGTTTGATGGCAACCGGCGCAGGTCTCGCTGCCGACATAGGCTGCGGCTGCCGGCGTGCCGGGTTTTGCCGCAATGAGCGCCGACCAGGGAATACCGCCACCAATCAACCAGGGCGCGGCGCCCACGCACACCAGAACGATTGCAGCGAGGATCCACACGATGCGTCTGGGCGTACGCCGGGGAGGGCCGTCGCCGGACGGCGTGCCTTCGCTTTTATTTGCTTTGAATCTTTGCCGTGGCTCGCGATTCGAACTGGCCATCGATAAGCATGTCTCCCGTGCGCAGCGTGACACAAATACGATAGGTCCGCGAGACGCAGGAGCCCTATTTCCCTGGCGGGAAAATAACCTTCCAGTCGTTCTTCATATCCACAACCGTCCATTTGTTCACGGCTGCTGCATCCAATGCCTTGTCGAGTTTTCCGATGTCAGTTTTACGATCATAGGCGTATTCCCGCTCGGCGTCGGTGTGGTGGACGATCAGCCCAAGGCGGAGGCCTCCTGACATCGTCGTCCATTGCAGCATTTCGAGGTCGCCATCTGAATTGCCGAACGCCGCGATTGGCCGGCGGCCGATGAATTGATTGATGCCGACCGGCTTGCCTGCCTTGTCATCGATGAAGTTGACGTCTGGCAGACGGAACAATTCTGGCCGGCCCTGGCGCGTCTCAAATCTGGTCTTGATTGACGAACCCACCACCTGTTCGGGTGGAACGCCATAGACGCGTTCCGTCCACGGCCGCATGAACTCGATGCCGCCGCCCGAAACGATGTAGGTCTTGAAGCCATTGGCACGCAGGTACGCAAGCACTTCCAGCATCGGCTGGTAGACAAGTTCAGTATAGGGCCGCTTGAAGCGCGGATCGCGCGCGGTGGCGAGCCAGTCGGTGACGATCTTCGAGAATTCATCGTTGGTCATGCCAGAATGCGTGGCCATGATCAGCTCAACGAGGCCACGTTCGCCGGACTTCGCCAGGGCCTTCATGTCGCCGTCGAGGACGGCCTTGAACGGTTGCTTCGTCTTCCACTCCGGATGCAGCGGCGCCATTGCCTTCACGCGATCGAGCGCGAAGGCAAACTGGACATACATGGGATGTTCACACCACAGCGTGCCATCATTGTCGAACGTCGCGATGCGCTGCGGCACCGGAACGAAATCCGGCGAACCCTCCCGCGTCACCGCGGTGACAAAATTGACGATCGACTGCTTGGCGGCACCATCGTTCCAGGAGGGAAGGGGGTCGCCGGTCGCGGTTTGCGCCGCTGCGGGCAAGAGCGTCTTCGGCAACACCGTAAGCACAGCCAGGGCAGAAATCAGCCGGCGGCGGCTGACACTGGCAATGAACGAAGTGTGTGTCATGGATTTTGCCTTTCAGCGACAAGATCGTAGACGGGTACGGAAGTCGCAATGACGGGCGGCCCGTGCGAGCCACCCGTTGCGAAGGTCAATTTTATTACTGGCCGGGGCCTTTGGCGGCTTTCTGCGCCTCCTCCATCCGTTTTCCCATTTCCGCCTTGAGCGCGTCGAGATTGAAGCTCGCGCCGCGCTGCATCGGCGGGTAATCGAGGAAGGTCTGGATTTCCTTGGCCATCAATTGCTGGACGAACACGAAGCGCCAGAACTGGTACTTGAACCAGTCGAAGTACTGCTGGCCGCCTTCTTTCGTTCCGTTGTTCGGCCAGCCCGTGCGCTCGAACGGATCCAGGCGCAGGTTGGTGATGTAAGGCACGTCTGGATGGGTTTTTTCGCCCAACCAGCCGTTGGGCTGATCGATGAACCGGAACTTGTAATCATCGATGCGCACCGCACCGACCGTGCTTTCACCGAGGTAGAAGATTTCGTGGCGCGCGGATGGTCCTTTGCCTGTGATGGCATCCATTTGGTTGTAGCCATCCAGATGGTTCTTGTAGGTCCGGTCGCCGATCGCTTTGCCCTTCAGCAATTCGTCCGTGACGTTCGGATTACCCGCTGCGGCCACGAATGTCGGCAACCAGTCCATGCCGGAGAAGATGCCGTTCTGCACCGAATCGGCCGGAACATGGCCCGGCCAGCGAAGGAGCGCGGGCACGCGGAAGCCGCCCTCGAGCACCGTCCCCTTGGACTGCGCAAACGGGGTCTGGCCGCCATCCGGCCAGGTAAACACTTCGGTGCCGTTGTCGGTGGTGAAGACGACGATGGTGTTGTTGTCGACACCCATGTCCTTCAGCTTCTTCATGACGATCCCGATATCGTCGTCGAGCTGGGCCATGCCGGCTTCCTCTTCCGACCAGCCATTCTCCGCATTGCGCATCGCTTCGTATTTGGGGGAGAGATGCGTGACAATGTGCATGCGCGTCGGGTTGAGCCAGACGAAGAACGGCTTGTTGTCGGCCTTGGCCTTGTCCATGAACTTGAGGGCAAAATCACGGATCTCGTCGTCCACGGTTTCCATCCGTTTGGGATAGAGCGTGCCCGCGTCTTCGATCCTTTGTTTGCCGACCTTGCCCCAGCGCGGCATGTCGGTGGGATCGTCCCTGTCGGTAGCCCAGCTATGAACCATGTTGCGCGGCCCGACGACGTTCAGCAGGTTCTGCGGGTAGTTGGGATGCGCCGGATCTTCCATCGCATCGAGATGATATAAATAGCCGAAGAATTCATCGAAGCCGTGCACCGTCGGCAGAAACTCGTTCTTGTCGCCAAGATGGTTCTTACCGAACTGGCCGGTGGCATAGCCCATGGATTTCAGGATCGTTGCAATGGTCACGGCTTCGGCCGGTATGCCGATCGCCGCGCCGGCCTGGCCGACCGTGGTCATGCCGGTGCGGATCGGTAGCTGACCTGTGATGAAGTTCGCGCGGCCGGCGGTGCAACTCGCCTCGGCGTAATAGTCAGTGAACAACATGCCTTCCTTGGCGATCTTGTCGAGATTCGGCGTGCGGCCAGCCATCATGCCGCGGTGGTAGGCGCCGATATTCCACATGCCGATGTCGTCACCCATGATGACGAGGATATTGGGCTTCTGCTGCTGTTGCGCGGCTGCAGGACCAGTCGAAATTGTTGCTGCGGCGAGGACTGCACATAAGCCGAGCCATGATTTTCGATTGACCGCCATGTCGACGTCCTCCACTGATGAAACTGATGAAGTTGAACGGCAGTATCAGGTTGCGGCGCGATATCAGTGACTTCGCGCCCAAAATCATCCTCACATCGTGGTCGGGCAAGTTAAACTGCCCAAAGGGGAAGGCCGCGAAATGCTTTGCCGAGAGAGGCGCGTGTTACCGGGCAGTGCGGTGATTTGAGTCAAATTAAATTGCGTGAAGCAGCAGTTTGTCACCGGGTGACCAGACGAACGGCCACCCCTTAAAGTGCCCCGGCCTTCTCGATCGCATCAAACAACTGGCGTGCCGGGAAGGGCTTGCGCAGGCAATCGATGCCCCCGCTTTCAACGGCCTGCCGGCGAATGGCATCGTCATCCAGCGCGGTCATGAAGATGACCGGAACGGTGGAGTGAGAGGCCTTAAGCTGCCGCTGCAATTCAATGCCGGATATGCCCGGAAGATGGATGTCCAGAAGGAGATAGTCGGCATCAGGTACAAGGTTGCTTGCCAGGAATTCTTCGGCTGACGGAAAGACCGCGGTCAGAAAACCCTGCGCGTCCAACAGATCCTTGGTGGCCCTGAGCATGCTCGGGTCGTCATCGACGATGGCCACGACCTTGCGCCGCGCTTGCATAGTTTTCTGATGACCATCGGGTCCAGCCAAACCGGGTCGGAAAGCCATCTCCATGTTGCTTCCATTGTGACAGAAATGCCGGCTGGGCAAACCTGCCTCTTTGGGAGACCCGTAAAATAGGAATAAAATTCCGCAGGCGCGGTATTATCGCGGTGTATTGGGGGCGCTGCGTTCGGCGTGTGCTGCTATAGCGTCCACGACTGTCCCGCCATGCGGCAACAATCCGAGACGTTCCGCGATGACCGCAGCCTCCGCCAGTGAGCGGACCTGGAGTTTCTGTATCAACTGGTGGCGATGCAATTTGACCGTCCGGTCCGATATGCCCAGCTCAAATGCAATTTGCTTGTGGGGCTTTCCGCGCACCAGCAAGGCAAACACTTCCTGTTCGCGAGGGGTCAGCTTGGCAAAAAGTGATTGAAGAACGGCAGTATGATTTTCCCGCGCCAGTATCGCCTCGTAGCGGGCGAAAGCGCGCCGGATAGCCTCAAGCAATTGTTCTTTGGTCGCCGGCTTGGTCAGGAAATCTTCTGCGCCGGCCTTGATGGTGCTGACGGTTGTCGGAATATCGCCATGCGCGCTGAGAAAGATGATGGGTAGCTGACATCCCAGGTCCGCCAGCTGGGCCTGCAATTGCGGACCGGTCATGCCGGCCATTTGCACATCGAGCAGGATGCAGGCGGGTCCGCCGTTCAATGGCGCTGCAAGAAGTTGTTTCGCTGTTTCATAGAGAGAAACGCGATAGCCACAGGCGCCCAGCAATTCGCCGACTGCTGCACGGAACGATGCATCGTCGTCGACAATATGGATGACCGGTGACGGCATCGTCATGTGGTTACCACCTTCAACAACGGTACCGTAAAGCAAAACATCGCACCACCCCCGAGCCGGTTTTCAGCCCAGATCTTGCCGCCATACGTCTCAATGATCGTGCGTGCGATGGACAGCCCGAGCCCGGTGCCTTGTTTTTTTGTCGTATAAAATGCGTCAAAAATCTTGCCCAACTTGTCGGGAGGAATACCCATTCCGGAATCCTCGACCCATACTTTGACCGCGGAATCGCCATTCAGCGCGGCGCTGATCGACATTTTTCCCGCGCCGGGTTCGCAGGTCTGCATGGCATCGATTGCGTTCATCGCAAGGTTCAAAATGACCTGCTGGAGATGGATGCGATCGCCGCAGACGACAAAGCGGCCGATCTCCTGATCCGCGACGAGCCCGATTCCTTTCTTCAACGCCTCGGGCCCCACGATCTGAAGGGTGTCGTGAACGACCTCGCCAAGATCGATTTCCTCCAGCTCATCTTCGCTTTTTTTCTTCAGCAGCGCACGCAGGTGGCTGATGATCTGCGCGGCACGCTCATTGTCCCGAAGAATATTGGAAAGTATCTGTTCGGCCCTTGCGACGTTCGGGGGATCAGCGCCGAGATAAAGCATCGCGGCCTCAGCGTAGCTCTGGATGGCACCGAGAGGTTGATTTAACTCGTGCGCGATGGAGGCCGACAAAGTCCCGGCGACGGCTGTGCGGTTCAAATGAATGACTTCCAGTAGCCGGTCGCGCAACTCTAATTCTGCGGCCTGGCGGCGGCGTCGCTCAATAATCAATCCTCCGATCACGGCGGCCTGCGCGAGGACGATGATCGCAATCGAAATTATCTGCCAACGGTACTGTTCCCAGAGATCAAATTGATGAAATTGGATATCGCTGTCCGCCGGCAGCCGGGACGTGCTCAACCCCCACCGCTTGATCGGTCGTTCGTCGACTCGATACATCTGAGTGGGAATTGTTTGTCGAGGAACTGTAGCAAGATTATTGCTCGACAGAAGTTTCAATGCGAGATCGGCCGTCGCTGCACCCTGCTGTTCCCAACTGTCCATATATCCGCCTACGATTCCCACACCCAAATAGCTACTGATTGGCGAATAAACGGGCGCGGGCGAAATCGTTGCGACACTTGCAACTACTTCGGGCGGGACACGCGCTCGCCCGGAGCCATCGACGAAGACATACGACATGATTGCAATCGAATCTTTCGGCAACTGCGAGACTTGTTTTAGCATCTCATCGTATGGAAGGCCTTCAATGTATTTGATTGTATAGCGGTCGCTATATGGTTGCAGCTCGCGGCGAGCATCATCCAACCATTGTCGGTCGTAGTCACCCGCTCCACCAATGACGGCAACATTGCGGGCTTTCGGTTGGAGCTGCCGTGCCAGCTCCAAAGTCCTCGCAAAACTGTATTCTGTAGAGACAAAAAAAAGGTTGTCGAAGTGGTCTGTCTTTGTGACCTCCCTTGCGGGCACATTGGCAATGATGGTTGGGACGTTCGGCGCGAGAGCATTGCGGTTCTTGGCCAAGAACGGAATTGCGGCGCGGCCCAGTGCGATCAATATATCGGGCGGGGCTTCCGCATACTTTCCGGCAAGATATTCAGCCGTTTGATCGATATGCCTTTGGCTTGGAAGCCGCACCAGCTCCATGTAGTCGATAAATATCTCGAAGCGCTCCGTCGTCTTTTCGCTGAGGCGCTGTTTGAATGCCTCGATCGTGCGCATAGCGGCCGGCTGGTTGGGTGAAAGACTTTCCAGAAAATAGATTCGTCGCAGCTGCGTCTCGGCCGCCGAAACACCAATCGTGGCCGCGATCAGAAGGGCGAAGGATGTCAAACCCGCGCGCATCCAGCTCGCTTTCAAAAAGGCTACACACTGAAAAAGCGCCGTATACGTCTGCCTGACGGCGAGAGTATTCACTGAAAATTTGCCCCAAGTTGCACCAAAAGCAACCCCGACCACCTTACTAGCAACGCGAGTGTATTCGGAGCGTCTTCGACGCAAATCGCTCCCACAACAAAAGGCACAAGTGTGCGTTATTGCCTTGAATCAGGGCGGCTGCGAGCCGAATACCACGAACTAATCACGAACATGTGACGGACCGGGGCTGCCTCAAAGGGAAGTTTCGGACAGCGCTCTTTTTCGGCAGGTTGATACTGGAGGGAGCGCGTACTCCCGAACAATTCTGCTGCGCGACCTGAAGGCAATGCGAACAACGACAGCTCGGAGAGGTCTGCCATGAGGAAAGTTTGTTTCGGCCTGCTTACATTCGTTGTCACAGCGATCGCCGCATGTATGCCGGCGTCCGCGCAGCTCCCTCAGAAGCCCAACGTCTTGTTCATCATGGGCGATGACATCGGCATCATGCAGCCGAGCATCTATCACCGGGGTTTGATGGTGGGGGAAACTCCCAACATCGATCGCATCGGCAATGAGGGTGCGATCTTTATGACGTATTACGCAGAGCAAAGCTGCACCGCCGGACGCAATGCATTCTTTACCGGCATGCATCCGTTGCGCACCGGCATGATCCCGCCACAGCTTCCCGGCAGCCCGTCCTGGCTACGGCCCGGCACCCCGGCGGTCGCCAAGTTTTTGCTTGATCAAGGTTACAACACCGGCGAGTTCGGCAAGAACCACCTGGGCGACAACGTCGAAGCGCTACCGACCGCGCATGGATTCCAGGAATTTTGGGGTTATCTGTATCACCTCGACGCGATGCAGGGGGTAAGCTTCCCCGACATCAACAAGTCGCCAACCGTGCAGGGCATTGCACCGCCGTGCAAGAATTCGCCGGTCCCTGGCCTCGCTGAGGTCCCCGGAGCCGTCGATCCCAGAACTGCGACGTGCCTGACGCCGCCGCGACCGGTGCTTGCGTGCAAATCCTCCGACGGGTCACAGAAGAATCAGACCTGCAAGGACGAAGGCCCGCTGACACTCGATCGCTCGCGCACAGTGGACGAGGAGATTTCGGCCAAGGTCATCGACTTCCTCGACCGCAACGACCCGAAGAAGACCAGCAAGCCATTCTTCGTCTGGTACAACCCCGCGCGCATGCACATCACGACCGTGCTGCCGCCGAAGTACGAGGCGATGATCGGTGAGCCCGGTGGCAAGGATTGGGGTCTCAACGAAGCCGGCATGAAGCAGATGGACGACAACATCGGTTACGTTCTCAAGAAGCTTGAGGACATGGGCCAGCTCGATAACACGATCGTCGTATTCACCACGGACAACGGCGCGGAAAACATCACATTCCCCGACGGTGGCACGACGCCGTTCAAAGGCGGCAAACTGACCACGTGGGAAGGCGGCATGCGCGCTCCGTTGGTCGTGCGCTGGCCCGGACACATCAAGCCGGGCACGGTCAAGAACGAGATGTTCTCAGCCCTCGATTGGCTGCCGACACTGGTCAACATCGCCGGGGGACCGAAAGGCGATGCGTTGAAGAAGCAGATCGAGGCCGGCACCTACCCCGGAATCGTCAAGACCACGCTCGATGGTGTTGACCAGCGCGCTTATCTCGAAGGCACGTCGGAAAAATCGGCGCGCGAGGTCTTCTTCTACTACACAGGTTCGCAACCGTCGGCCGTGCGCTACAAGAACTGGAAGTTCTACTACACGATGGTGCCCGACACCGGCACCGGCGGTCTGTACGGGGCCACAACCTATCACTGGACCCAGATCGCCAACATCAAGCGCGATCCGTTCGAGCAGACAGTCGGCGCCGATGCCAAGTCGTTGCTCGGCTATGCCGGTTCGATCGGCTCACCAAGCACGGCCTACCTCTATGATTGGAATATCCTGCCGATCGGCCAGCTGCTGTGGACGAAGGAGCTGATGTCCTACAAGGAATTCCCGCCAATGCAGGCGCCGGAAACCTACAACCTCGACGGCATCCTCAAGGCCATGCAGGCCGCCGGGCACCAGAGCGAGTAGCCAAAACAAACCGCGCGGACAGGGGAGGCACATAAGATGGTACGCATCGCAGCGCTAACAGCGGTCATCGTCAGCGGGCTTTGCGTGCCAGGGTTGGCGCGGGCACAGACCGCGCCAACTCCGCCAGCCCATGTGCCCCTTCAAAAAACGATCGGCGGTGCTCCCAAGACGGAGGTCGTTCCGTCGCTCATCGTTCTGAATTCGCAAGGCGTCAGTCTCCAGGGCAACAAACTGGTGCTGACCGGCGTGTCGCCGAATTCGATTGTATTCGCCGACAGGCCGGTCCGTGCGGCCGGGCATGACCTTACAAGTCATATCATCGAAGATTGGGCGACCGGCAGCGACAACTTCGCGAAAGATCCGCCCAATGCGACCGTGTCGGCGTTCAGCAAAAACAGCTCGACAATTCGGGATGCGGTGGTCGTTCTCAAGACGCCGAAGCTCGAGGGTGACCGGCTTACGTTCGACGTCGAGGTGCTCGAGGGAAACCTGAGCGGCGCGGACGGCGCAGCCGCTGTCTTTATCGACATTATTGGCCGGCCGTTGACCCCGCTGTCATTTGCGGGCGTCGCGCGCCGTAGCGCCTATCGTGGCGCGTACTACGCAGGAGCTGTCGGGCTTGGCGCGGCGGCCGCCTATGGCGCCGCTGCCGCTTACGGCGCCGGCGCGTACGGATATCCGCCGCCTTACTACGCGCGTCCTGCATGCGGTTATTATCCTTACCCGCCTTGTTACTGAGGCGCCCGATACAGCGCGATCACATCCCACGGGAGAATTTCATCCGATGTCACGAACATATTCAGCACTGCTGGCACTCGCTCTGATCGCAATGACGGCCGCGTCTGCCGAGGCGCAATCACCCAACTGGACGCAAGCGGGCATGCTGCGTTGCCGGCTCAACCCGAGCATCGGGTTCATCATCGCCGGCCATCAGTCGATGGAGTGCCAGTTCACGCAGAACGCGCAGGTCCCGCCGCAGCCCTATGCCGGCGCAATCAACACTGTGGGCATCGATATCGGCATCTCGGCGGGCGGTGTGCTCGCCTGGGCCGTTCTTTCCCCAACGGTCGGCGTGCCGTTCGGTGCACTCGCCGGTGACTATGTGGGAGCGACCGCGGACGCCGCCCTTGGTCTCGGCGTCGGCGCCAATGTCCTGGTCGGCGGATCCGGACGCACGATTGCACTTCAGCCAATCTCGGTAGAGGGCTCGGTTGCCCTCAATGTTGCTGTCGGAGTCGCCGCGCTTAAGTTGCGGCCACTGCCCTGAGCGCTGAGGCACTTTCATTCGTCGAGCTAAGTTAGGACAGATCTACAGATTGAAATGGGGGACACGATGCTTAACAACAGATCAGCACTTTTCATTGCCGCAGCATTGGCGGTCGGGCTCGCGCAAACCGCGTCAGCCGCCGACTTGCCGCGCCGGCCTGCGCCGGCCCCGCTGCTGTCACCCACGCCAGTCTACAACTGGACCGGAATTTACCTTGGCTTGAACGGCGGAGGCGGCTGGGGGCGACAGGACCCGCTCAATCTGATCACCAACCGGTTCGATGGCCAGTCCGTTGATTTTTCCGGCGGCGTGTTCGGCGGAACGGCGGGCGCCCAAATTCAGTCGGGTCACGTCGTGTTAGGCTTTGAGGCCGATCTCGATTGGGCCAACTTGAAGGGGTCCGGTACGTTCATTCCGAGCGCGGGTGGCCTGCCTCTTACGTCGTCTGCCGTCAGCGCGAGCACCAAGATCGACTGGGAAGCAACGGCCAGGATGCGCGTTGGCTACGCCCAGGAAAACTGGCTTTTCTACGCGACCGGCGGACTTGCCGTGCTAGGCGCGAAATCCACCTTCGTTCCGGCGGCAGGCATTTCCTGCGGCACATTTGGGATCATCAACTGCTCGGGCACGAACAAACAAGTCGGCGCGGTGCTTGGCGCTGGCGTTGAATACGGCATTACGCAAAATGTCAGCGCGAAGCTTGAATACCTGTACATCACGGCGGCTTCACTCGACATCTCGCATCACAGCGAAATACGCGCCGGCCTGAATTATCGGTTCGGCGGATTGTAGGCGCACGACGCTGCGCGCGGGACGCCGCTTCAGCGAAATTTCTGGAGAAATCGAATGCGAAAAATGTTGATTGTGGCTGTGTCGGGAGTCGCGCTGTCTATCGCCAATACAAATGCCAACGCCCAGGTTGATCTGAGCACCTATGCGGACGCCGAAGGATATCTGGACGTCCAGACGTTGACCTGCGCGCAACTCGCCGGAACGTGGCAGGACCAGGCTGATTTGCTCACCACCTGGTACAGCGGCTGGTACAACGGGCTTGCGAAGAAGCACTACCTCAATATTGGCCGATCCAAGGAAACAGAGCACGAAGTGATCGTGTACTGTAAGGCAAACCCGCAGGTGAAGATCATCGAAGCGATCGACATCGTCTTCAAGAAATGGCGAGCCGAGCGCGGCATCATCATCGCGAAATAGTCACCTTTCGCTGAAAGCAACGCGCAATGCGAAGTGTCTGCGGTGCGATTGGGCTTCTCGTTCTGGCAACCGTTCTCGTTGCCGGTTCTGCCCGTGCGCAGAATTACAATCTTCCCTGGTGCGCGATTATGGACAATGACGGCAATCTCAGTTGTGCCTACTACAATGAGCAGCAATGCCTGCAGACAATAAGCGGCATCGGCGGAGAATGCGTGCGCAATCCGGCCGGCAATAGCCAGCAAATGCCGGCAAACCCGCCGTCCTCAGGAAACGCACAGGGGTTGTTGCCCCTCCAGTTGGAGAGTCCTGGTCCGCCGCCCGGGCTTGGCGGCTCGGCAGGGCCGGGGCCTCCGCCATAGCGTGTCGTCGGTGCGGTCTATGATGGAGCGAAGGATGCCGATCAATCGCGCGCTCATCGGGTTAGTGCTGCTGGTCCTGAGCCCCTCGCTTGCGGCCGCGCAGCAACAACAGATTTTTGTCATCCCGAATAATTTATTTACGGCCGCCGGCTTCATGGTGAAGTACGCGACCACGCCGGAAAAGCGCGCGCTCCTGAATTCTTTGCCGCCCGACAAGCTCGTCAAGCGCACAAAGGATGGAATAGTCTATTATGTGTACGCCGATGCGGCGCGTTGCAATTGCGCCTATGTCGGGACCGCGCAGGCCTACGCAGCCTATCAGAACGGGCCGTTTGATCCGAACGCCGGCGGCACCAACAATGCCCTGCAAGCGATCGATAGTGACGTCACCGCGCCGTACATACCGGCAAATATCGGTCCAAGCATGGACAGTATTTTGCAGCCGGATTTTTGAGCAAAGCAAAACATAGCCCGCACCGCGACGGCCTCATCACAAAGGTGGGTTATTTTCATCCATCCTGAATACTGGAGCGCAACAGGAACCAGACAACACCCGCAAATGCGGCAAGCAATGTGATGAGAATCACGCCCAGCAATGAGTACAGCATTAATTCGCCCGGACAGCCTTTTTGAGCGCATCAATCAATATCGTTCCCGGAAAGGGCTTGCGTAGATACGCAATGGCGCCTGCGGCGATGGCCTGGCTTTCGACCGCGGCATTGTCGTGTCCGGTCATGAAAATAACGGGAAACTTGTAGCCGTCTGCTGCCAGCTGGCGCGCCAATTCCACGCCGGAAAGGTCGCCAAGTTCAATATCGACAAGGAGGCAACGCGCGTTGCATGTCGAAGCACAGGCGAGGAACGTTTCAGCTGAGTCAAAGGTATGGACGTTGTATCCATATGCCGAGACAAGCGCGGCCATCGCGGCGCGCATTTCCGGGTCGTCATCAATGACGGCGACAATCTCCTCTGGATTTGACATCAATTCTCCTAAAGCGGCGCCCCGCCACGCGGTGCTTCAGCGCGACGTTGAGGCCGCTACTGATTGGCCGTATGACGATGAGGGGTCTGGCCCAGGCATCCACCTGCGGCACGCGCGCTTGATAGCCGCGACATTTCGTTGGTGTCTTGTTATTATCTGCCAAAGCTTTGTCGTCGTACGCCAGGCAATCAGGAATACGATTGACTGTCGGCTGCCGCCGTATGGCGGGGGGCGCTGTTATGGGCGGTTCTAATGCCAGGCGTCTCGGCACGCTCCCGAACGCGATCGGGACATTAACGCGGCTCGCCTACGCCCAAGCAAAATCCAACGGGGTCGAAACACGGGCTCTGCTCGCGGACTCGCATATTACCGTCAAGCAAATCAACAATGCAAACCTCAAGCTCAGAGTTCGCGATCAAATACATTTTTTGAATCTTGTTGCCGGAGCAATGAAGGACGACCTGTTCGGATTCCATCTTGCCCAGGCGCACGATCTCAGGGAGTTCGGGTTTCTCTATTATGTCGCGGCCTCGTCGGAAACATTGGGTGATGCGTTACAGAAAATCGCGCGCTACAGCACGATCGCAAATGAAGGCGTGTCGTTGTCGTATAGTGACGGTGGGGATGTCCGAATAAGATTCGAATACGTCGGGGTCAGCCGGCACCTGGATCGGCATCAGATTGAATTTTTTATAACGTTACTGGTCCGCCTGTGCCGCCAGTTGACAGGAACCCGGTTGGTACCGGCGCGCGTCCGGCTCGCCCACCGTCGCGGTCGAAGCCCTGAATTGATTGAATTCTTCGGCGGGAATGTCGAGTTTGGCGCGCCCGTTGATGAGCTTTCGTTTGCGCCGGCGATAAAGGTTGCGCCAGTGATCAGCGCCGATCATCATCTGAACAAAATGCTGATCACATGTTGTGAGGATGCGCTTAGCCGGCGGCGACAACATCGGGGCGCGTTTCGTGCAAGCGTTGAAAATGCCATCGTGTCCTTGTTGCCGCACGGCCACGCCAATCTCGACGCGGTTGCAAATCGAATCGGCGTCAGCCAACGCACGCTGGCCCGGCGGCTTGCCGCGGAAGGCCAGAATTATTCCGCCGTTTTAGAAGACCTGAAGGCTGATCTCGCCAAGCACTATCTGGCCGACAATGATTTGACGGTTTCGCAAATTGCGTGGCTGCTCGGCTATCAGGAGGTCAGCTCCTTCACACACGCGTTCAAACGATGGTCGGGAAAAACGCCTCGACAGGTGCGGACCAGGGAAAATTCCGCACGACTGGCGGCCCGCTGATCCCGGCAATTGGCACGACCGTCATCCCTTCACAGCGCTACACTGGAAGCGGGTGCAATCCTGATAAACGCCCCGGCACTCGGACGTTGATATTTGCTTCAGCGACCGGCAGTCGCGATATCGGGCGCGACAGGCATTTATGCATTGCTGTTTTGCGGTCTGAGCCGCGGCCAAGGTAAACGGTGCGATGTCGGCGTCCTGTGCGTGGAGCGTTTCCTGACTTGCCGACAGAAGCACTGCAAAGGTTGTTAAGACAGAAAATAATCGCTTGCGACGGTTCATGACTTCGCCCCCAAAAAGTTGTCAGCAGTTGCGTGCTGTTCCGATCATACACCTTTGGGTGCACAGCTCGACCTGGTCCGCCGGCAACCCCATCTTGATCTGATTGTTGCGACAGCACTTATAGCAGGCCTTTTCAGACTTACCCTTCTTTGCCGCCAGTTCAGTCGGATGGTTGCGACATTGTCTGGGCGAGGGATACGCCGCCGGACACACTGAAAAGGAAAGCGGCGCTGATAACGAGAATGAGCGACAAACGCATTGACCATCTCCTTCTGGGTAGCGGCTCACGACACTCGTGTGGCCGCGACTGCACAACGCAATTTTATTGCAAGGAATGAGACGGCAGTACTGCCTCAAGGGGCATAGGCACGGCGTGCCGGAAATGTCCGCAATGTCCCGATGCCGGGCATTGGAAATGAGCGATAATTGCCAATCGTTAATTTCATCGTCATCTCGCGGCAATCCGGCGCTCTCTATTCAGCGGCCCAGCACTCCACCGATGTGGAGCAACCCGTTCAACGGAGACGCGACAACCATGAATTTATCGAGCAAAGGGCGAAACCTTTCCAGGCAACGCCTTATCCTTCTTGCGACCACAACCAGCCTTGCCGCCGCCACCCTGGTGGCCGGTTTTGAATTGTCTCGGTATGACGCCTTCACCGTTTCCGTGGCCGGTGCCGCCGAAAACGCGCGACCCGTCGGCTTCGCCGATATCGTGGAAAAGGTGAAGCCGGCCGTGGTTGCGGTCCGCGTTAAAATGGATTCCGCCGCCAAATCGACGGGTCTCGATGGCGGTTCGCCATTCCCCCAAAACTCGCCAATGGAACAATTTTTTCGCCGCTTTGGAATGCCTGGCGGGCACGGCTCTCCTGATAGTCAGGGACAATCGCCGAATCACGCAGTGACCGGCCAAGGTTCAGGATTTTTCATCAGTGCCGACGGATATGCCGTGACCAACAACCATGTGGTCGACAAGGCGCAAACCGTCGAGATCACAGCCGATGACGGAAAAACATATGCCGCCAAAGTCGTTGGCGCCGACGAGCGCACGGATATTGCGCTGATCAAAGTCGACGGGCGCAGCGATTTCCCGTTCGTCAAACTCGCAGACAAAGCCCCGCGCATTGGCGACCTGGTCCTTGCTGTCGGCAATCCGTTCGGGCTTGGCGGCACCGTCACCAATGGCATCGTCTCGGCACGTGGCCGCGACATCGGAGCTGGCCCTTATGACGACTTCATCCAGATTGATGCATCCGTCAACAAAGGCAATTCCGGCGGCCCGACTTTCGACATGGACGGCAATGTCATCGGGGTCAACACCGCAATCTTTTCGCCCTCGGGCGGTTCAGTCGGCATCGCTTTTGATATTCCGTCGGACACCGTCAAGTCGGTGGTCGCTCAGCTCAAGGATAAAGGCTCAGTCACTCGCGGCTGGATCGGCGTGCAGATCCAGCCGGTCACGACTGAGATCGCCGAAAGCCTCGGCATGAAGCGAAGTGAAGGCGCCCTTGTCGCCGAACCGCAGGTCGGCAGCCCTGCGGCCAAAGCCGGAATTCTTTCCGGCGACGTCATCACTGAGGTCAACGGTCAGACGATCAAGGATGCGCGTGAGCTTGCCAAACAAATCGGCGCCATGGTGCCTGGCAATACAGCCAAGCTCACGGTATTGCGCAAGGGTGAGGTGAAAACGATCTCGCTGGCGCTCGCCGAGTTGCCACAAGAGCGTGCGGCCAGCGCAACGTCTTCGGATGTCGTACCGAACGGCAGCGATATACCAAAGCTTGGCTTGATGCTTGCCCCCGCCGGCAAGGCCGCCGCCAGTGGCACCGAAGGGGTCGTCGTGACCAACGTTGATCCAAACGGACTTGCCTCCGAGCACGGCTTCAAGGCCGGCGACGTCATTCTTGACGTGGGCGGCAAGCCGGTTGCTACCCCGGTCGACGTGCGCAATGCCATCAGTGGCGCACAAAAAGATGGCAAGCGCAGTGTGCTGATGCGATTGAAGTCTGATAACGCGATGAAGTTCGTCGCGATCCCGATCGCTCGCACTGACCGGGGCTAGGGCGTTCCTCCGGCATTCGGCGCTCGGACCGGCGGGACGACACCAGGGGCAGGCCTCAAGCCTGTCCCTGGCTCCGTCACAATCTTCGTGGGCGCAGCGATACGCTATCGCCCACATCATGAATTGATCGAGTGGAGCCGGTTGCGCCACGAATGGGCGTGGACCGAAATCTTGCGCAGCGCGGCCCAGGCAGGCTCCAAAGTTCGCTACTTCACCGGGAAAAGAAGAGCGATCGAAGTCCGCAATTGCCAGTCAGATGCGCCGGTCGGGCGTATTGCGTTGTAGTATGCGGCTATCGATGCGTTTATCGGTTGATCGCCCACCCTGAAGACGCGGCCAAAGCCACCGCCGACCGGCACGGTCCATTGCTCTCCTCCCGCTGCAAGCCAGTTCACCGTGATGATCGGCGACGTGGTCAAGTACCAGCCGTGCTCCATGTTGTAGTTGACGAATGGCTGGGCGAGGCCGGTATTTACCGCTGGCCGCAACGAATTGCCCCCGATCGACCATTGATTGTTGAGCAACACGCCGAGCACCCAATGTCCCGGCGTCGTCAGGAACACGGCTGTCGGGCCGAACAGGACTTTGCCCGTCCCGAGAATAGGATCGCTGGCGGACGGAACGGTGAAGACAGGGCCCACGCCCCAGATCAGTTTGCCCGGCTTCGTCGGCGACAGGAACAGCGATTGGGTGATATCGCCAATACCGTTGGTGCTGCTGTCTTTCGCCGGATCAGGCTGGCTGACCAGCGGAATGATGGTGCGCGAGATGACGTTCCAGTCCTCGTTCAGGTGCATTGGAACGACCGGCTGGATATTGAGTATTTCCTGCGTACGGTTGAAAGGCCCCGAATTAAAATTCGTGTTGCTCTGGAATGGCAAGCTCACAAGATCCGCGATCGGGTTCTGCGATTGCTTCTGCAGCTCTTCGTCTTTTGCCGATGCACCTGGATGACCGGCGCGCGGCGGCTCAGCCGCAGCGGTGACACCGCTCTCGAATTTATAGTTGGCACCAAACTTGACCATCTGAACGTCGTGGCTCAGCGCCACCACCGGGGTTGTGGCCGAATTCCAGCTTGAGAGCGCGAGATAGTCGTATTCGAGCTTGACGGTCCAATGCGGCTTGAAGCCGTATTCGATGCCTCCGCCAAGCAGCCAGCCACCATTGGTGCTCGAGCCGCTCCAGCCCGGCGAGCCCGGAATGTTCACGATAGCTTCGCTTCCCACCCAGCCGCCGCCCAGCTTGGCGAAAACAAGCCAGCGGTCGTTCACGAGGCCAATGCGGCCCGCCACCGTGCTCATCCAGTGGTTGCTGACGGAGCCTAACGTTGGAGCAGGAAGCGTCGGATGATTGAAGCTTGCCCAATCGACGTCGGCTTCGGCCCCAAGCAGAATGTGACCGGCCTGAAAATTATAACCGGCCTGAACGCCGCCGATGAGCTCGGTGGTGCCGCCATAGATGTTGTTGCCGGGAATGTTCAGGCTGCCATTCGTCCAGCCTCCGCCAAAATTCGCGCCGACATAAAATCCGGACCAGTTGTAGGGCGAGGGCGCGGACAGCGTTTTGTCGACCGGGGCCTTTGTGGGTAAATCCGATGCGCGAGCGGATGCGCCGAATAATCCTAGAGCCGCGATGCCTGCCAGAAGGAATATTTTCACGGTGCCCCCGATTCGAGCCGGGTCGCTCGGCCTGCTGGGCCGATAGACAGGACAATTTTATGACAAGGGCCGGGACAACAGTATTGCCCCAAGGGGCATGTGCACTGCCGGCAAAGTTTACCGCGAATGCCGGCTTTGGTTCATGAGTGATCCACGCAACCGGCTTGTTATCCGAAAACTTGCATCCTAGTTCAGCCGCTGCACGCGTGCGGCCATATCAGGGGACAGTGTCATCCGGTAGGAACGATGTTCGCAGCGCAGGACCCACACCGCTGCGTCCGGTTTTGAACGCTTTGCATCTCGCTTTGCGCTGACTGGTTTTTCACAGCGCTGGCCCTGGTCGCGGATTTGAATTGCGAGTAATTCTTTCGCCGTTTCTTGTGCAGCGACCTCAAATATCGCGGTCGCGCTGAAAGCGAGCGTCAAAGCGGCGATTTGTCCGATCCGTAGATAAGCAGGAGCGATCATTTGTCGTCCTTCCTACTTGGTGGCCACCGATAGTGGCGGGCTTGGCGCCATTTGAACGGTTAGGCCACGTTGAATTTTACCGGTCGTCGCCTGCGTGCACTATTGATGAGGGCTTGGTCATGGAACGCCCTCGGACGTCAATTTTTAGCTTACCCCCGTCACCATTTCATGACCAAGTGGCCATAATCACGTTTTTGCGACGATGTCAGAGATAACGCCGCACCCCAGTTAATTTTGCCTATTCCGTAATAACTTGCCTCACAGGAAGTCCTGCTGCCAGCTATGAATATCGCTGCACCGCGTTGAGTAGGCATTGCGGCAATGCCCGACATTTAATCAAATAGCACGGGGGTAACGACGATCGCGTCCGAGACATCCCAGAGCCCGTTACTTGCGCTGTCGGATAGTCCGGCGACGGCGCACCAGCGTCGCATTGCCTTCGTCGTTGCGGGAGCTCTCTTCGTTATTTTTGCGATTTCCGCGCCATTCGCGGGCGCGAAATTGCCGCAGTACAGCGGTTATTTGCCCGCAATCGAATCAATTGTTTTCGTCAACGACTTTATCACCGCGATCTTGTTGTTCTCCCATTACTCGATAACGCCCTCACGCGCCGTTCTGGCACTTGCGAGCGGCTATCTGTACACCGCGCTCATTGTCATCCCGCACATCCTGACTTTCCCGGGCTCGTTTACCCCGACCGGGCTTCTTGGCGCGGGTCCGCAGACGAGCGCATGGTTGTATTATTTCTGGGGCGCGGGACCGCCGTTGGGCGCGATCGCTTACGCGTGCCTGCGTAAAAGCGATCAGGTGATCAGCCCAAGCCAGGCAGGGACGAAATCTGCCATCATGCGGTGCGTCGTGTTTGTGATCTGCCTTGTGTTGGCAATTGTTTGGGTCACCACAATGGAAAATCAGATTCTTCCGACCATCGTGGGCAGCGGTGATCACTACGTCAACGCCGTGGCCTATGTCGCGAGCCCCTTGGCAATCTTCAGCATGGCTATCGCAATCGCGCTTCTGTGGACAGGAAGGCGGTCGGTTCTCGACTATTGGCTCATGCTCGCGATTTTTGCTCTCATGTTACAGCACATCTACGGCGGCTTTCTCGCTACCGGCCGGTACACGCTCGGGTTCTATGCTTCGCGCGGGTTTACGCTTGTCACCTCAATGCTTGTGCTTGGCCTTTTGCTGACAGAGATGGCGCGCCTTCACGCACGCCTCGCGCGTTCAAATGTTCTGCTCGAGCGCGAGCGGAACAACAAGCTTATGAGCCTGGAAGCTGTCGCGGTGTCGATTAGTCATGAGGTCCGACAACCGCTTGGCGCGATGACGATGAATAGCGAAACCGCGCTGCTTTACCTCGGCAAGTCTCCGGGCCACGTCGAAAAGGTGAAAACGCTGTTATCCGATATTATTTCCGACGGCCATCGTGCAAGCCAGCTTTTACACGGCATTCGCTCGGTGTTCGGAAGGGATGATAAGCGGGACGAAACAATCGATGTGAATGAACTGGCGCTCGGATCGTTACGTCATTTCCGGGCGGCGTTGATCGATGGCGCCATATCAACGCAGGTAGAACTGACGCCTGCATTGCCGACCGTCATCGGTCATAGAGGCCAGCTGCAGGAAGTAATCGACAACATCATTCAAAACGCAATTGATGCGCTCGCAAATTCCAAGGATGATCGACGCAAATTGACCGTGCGGACGAACGATCACGCGGACGGTACGATAGGGCTGGAGGTGGAAGACACCGGCCCGGGCATCGACTCGCTCGCAACAAACAAGATTTTTGACGCCTTCAATACGACAAAGGCGCACGGGATGGGTCTTGGATTGGCGATTTGCCAGACGATTGTCGAACGTCACAATGGTCGTATCTCGGTCGTTGCGGCCAGGCCGAGAGGATGCATCTTCCGCGTTGTTATTCCAGCGGCGGGGGCGAGCGCGTCTTGATACTTGCTATGGGAGTTCAACGGGCATTCTGCGATGCAGAGTCATTTCTGCATAGCCGAAATTAAACAGTCGAGCGTTACTTCGAATTGGTGGCTTGCGGCCCGGGCGAGAGAAGGGCGGCGATCGCCTCCCACGCGACGTTTTTCAAGTCGACGAGCGGCGGGTTGTCGAGTTCCGCCGTTGTCTCGGCTTTCACGTTGCAGCCTTCGACAAGCCGTGAAATCTTGATTTCGCCATCCGTGTAATAGCGGTCGCCTTCGCCGTTCCGGCCATTGAGCGTGGGGCCGACGCCGGAGACTTCATAGATTGCCTCTACAACCTTCGCGGCTTTCAGGTCAGCAGTGAGCTGGTCTCGCTCGGCATCAATATCGGGCGCGATGTGATGGGTGACCTGCGCCGTCAGGTGGCTCAGGCCCACGCCGCGATCAAACGTCGCGGAGCCAAGCCACACGGGCCTGCCTTCGTCGCCCCGTTTCAGCACCTCCCAGAACCGTACGTGCTGGCGGCGGTCGGCGCTTTTTCCGTCGGGTTTTTCGAAAGCCAGGTCTTCCGCTCTTCCTTGATAGTAAAGGCTGCTCACCGGGGCGTCCCGGTACGGACGGTCGAGCACGACGCTCCCAACAATCGCTAGACTCGATCGCAGTGTAATTGGATCGGCGGGATACCAGCTGGCCGCGTGCATGGCACACAACACATCCTCTTTTGATCCGACCAATCCGACATTGATCGCGTCACCGGGAATGCCCTGGGCCGTCCGTGTCACCATGGGCAGGCCCGCGAGGCCCTTTTGATGCTCGTAATGCGTCCACGCCAGCGGAAGCAATATGTAGGCGAGAATACCGTAGCTGCCGAGAATTGCGGCAATGACGACAAGCGCAATTTTCATCTTTGAACGGCGTTGTGCCATTGTGGCAGCCTAGCGAATTATTGCCGATCCCGACACTTCAACGAATTCCTTCCAAAATGCGCCATATGCATCAATGGGCGCCGGCGCGTTTCTGGATTGCCGCGGCCTGATATATGCTGCGCTGATCGGGGACGCGCGCGAATTCAGCGGCAAATAGCGGACAATCAGGCCGTGCACACTGCTGTCATTTCATCGATTGCTCTGGCGCTGATCATCGCAGGCGCGCTGCTCGGCGCGTTTGCGCGGACATTTCTGACGGAAGAGCATCTGAACGCCGAGACCAAAGATGTCATCAAGATGTCTGTCGGGCTGATCGCAACCCTGTCGGCTCTCGTTCTCGGATTGCTGATCGCAACCGGTAAAACGTCCTTCGATGCAAGAGTCACGCAAGTCAGGCAGATTGCGGCCAACGCCGTCCTGCTGGATCAAACCCTCGCGCAATATGGGAATGAAGCCGCAAATGCCCGTGTTGAGCTTCGTCGGACCTTCAATTTGATGGTCGACCGGATATGGAACGAAAACAATTCGGCAGCGCGGGGATCGAGCCCGTTCCAGATGACGGGCGCGGCTGACTTATTCATCCAGAGCCTCGTCAATCTGCCGGCAGCGACGGATTTCCAACGCGCGCTGAAAACAGAAATTGTGAACATCGCCAACGAAATCGCGAAAGGCCGACTGTCGCTCTTCGTGCAGGGCCGCGATACGATTTCCATGCCGTTTCTGACAATATTGGTGTTCTGGCTTACCGTGATATTCGGCATCTTTGGTCTGCTGACGCGGCTTAACGTCCTGGTCGCCGTCATTATGTTGCTGTGCGCGGTGTCGGTGTCGGGTTCGATTTTCCTGATTCTGGACATGAACAGACCATTTGACGGGATGATGCGAATCCCCAGCGCGCAAATGCGTGGCGCTTTGCCGCCGCTCGGTCCGTGATCGCGATGGATTCCGCTCGAAGGCATTTGTTAATGCGTAAAATGGCGTATCGCGCGTTGATTACTGCATTCGCGCTGCTGCTTGCAGCGTGCGCCGCCACATTCAACGAGCCGATCAATTTGCCAGTGGCTTCCAACGCGGCAATCGTGCCGCCTCTGACGCCACCCAACGTCGCGGGCGATACCGTGGTGGCGCTGGCGTTTTCCGGCGGCGGTACACGCGCGGCGGCCTTTGCCTATGGTGCGATGCGCGGTCTCGACCGCCTGCCGGCCAAGGGACACGGCACATATTTCGACCGTGTCATTTTCATTTCCGGCGTGTCGGGCGGATCAGTTGCCGCCGGCTACTTCGGCCTGAAGGGGAGAGCGGCGCTCGGAGACTTTCGTGAACGATTTCTGCTGCGGAACGCCGAGGAAGAACTCAATACAAGCATTAATGTCGTGAACCTGGCCAAAGGTTTTGGCGGCGGCGTCAATGATGCTTCACGGTTCGCCGGTTGGCTCGATCAAAACCTGTATGGGGGAGCAACGCTTGCGGACCTCTATCAACCAGGGAAACCAATTATCTGGCTCAATGCTTCGGATCTCTACAATCGAACGCCATTTCTGTTTTCTCCGGTCACCTTCGAGGCCTTGTGCAGCGACCCGCGCAAATATCCGATTTCTCAAGCGGTAGCTGCTTCAGCTGCCGTTCCAGTGGCCTTCGTTCCGATCGTGCTCGCCAGTTTCTCAGAATCGTGCAGCGCGCCGTTACCGCCATGGGTCGATCGCGTCCTGGCTGACCGGAATGCCGGCGCCCAGGTTCGCGCATTTGCGCAGGCCCTCAAGCGCTATCGGGATCCCGGACAAATCCGCTTCGTCAAGTTGGCCGACGGTGGCATCACCGATAATTTCGGGCTGTCCGGGGTGACCATCGCACGCGAGGCCGCAGGGTTACCTTATGCGCCGCTGACTCGCGACAGGGCCGTGCAATTGCGCCATCTCGTTTTCGTTGTGGTCAATTCCGGTTTGGCGCCGCAGGGAGAATGGGCGCAGACCGTGCAAGGGCCATCTGGAAAAGAGATGATCGGCGCGCTCACCGACACGGCGATCAATTCGGCAGTTCGCAGCGGCTTCGATGCATTCAGATTGACGGTGAAGAACTGGGAAGACGATACGCGCAAGTGGCGCTGCCGCTTGTCCCGGGCCGAGGCGGCAAAGCTGGGTGCTACGGGCGATTGGCGCTGCAGCAACATCAGTTTTGATGTGGTTGAGATCTCCTTCGCCCAAATGGATCCGGCGCGCGCCGCAAGGCTTGACCAGGTGCCGACCAGTTTTCATTTGCCGGAAGAAGAAGTCGATCTGGTCGCTCAGGCAGGCACGGATACATTGCTGGCGCATCCCACCGTGAGGGCGGTCCTGGGCAAGGCAAATTGATGGCCCGGCATCGGGCAAGAACTCCATGACGCCATTTCTGAAGGCATTCGCGGGGCGGTGAGGAGCGCCGCAATTTACATGGCAACCAAATGGAACTTCGCCCGTTATCAAGGCCATGGATCAAAGCAACCCCAAGGCAGTACAACGGCGCGCGGAACGGCCCGATGAGGACCGCCGCGCTCGTGCGGCACGGTTTGCGCTCGCGGTCAGCGATCCACAACCTGTAGCGGACGTCGCGCGAATTTGGCGGACCGCGGCCCAGTCGGCGACCATTGGTATGTTCATTATTGTTCTGGTCGGGGCGCTCTATCTCGCGCGCCCCATCCTGCTGCCAGTGGCATCGGCTTTCGTTGTGGCCATGATGCTTGGGCCGCTGTCGGCGCACGCGGAGCGCTATCGCATCCCGTCGTTGCTGTCGGCAATCGTGCTGTGGCTGCTGGTGATCGCGGTGTTCTACGGCGTCATTGTGCTTCTGGCGGCGCCGGTGGTGGATTGGATCGGTAAGGCGCCCGATATCGGCCGCAACATCCAGGAAAAATTGCACGTGCTCGATCGGCCCCTCGCGGCGCTTCAGGAGATGCGCGATGCACTTTTGCCGTCCGACAAGAAAGGCAGCCTCGGCGTCGACATCATGACTTTTGTTCAACCGGCCGTATTGGTCGTTACGCCGGCAATCGGTCAGACCTTTATCTTCTTCGGGACGCTGTTCTTCATGTTGCTAGGCCGCTCTCATCTACGGCGCGTGCTGGTGATATTTTTCGACCAGCGCGACGCGCGATTGCGCACGCTCAAGATCATGAATGACATCGAGCACAATCTGACGGGCTATCTGAGCATCGTCGCTATCATCAACGTTGCGGTCGGCCTTTGTGGCGGCGCGGCCGCGTGGGTCGCCGGGTTGCCGGATCCGGTCGCCTGGGCCGTCCTCGGTTTTATCCTCAATTTCATTCCTTATATCGGTGCGCTGATCATGGAGGCCGCTCTGTTCATGGTCGGTTTGGTGACGTTTCCGACACTCACGCAAGCGCTGATCGCGCCGCTCATATTCCTCGCGCTGGCAACGCTGGAAGGACATTTTGTCACGCCGAGCATCATGGGCCGCAGGTTGACGCTCAATCCGCTCACTGTCTTTTTGTCTCTCATATTCTGGACGTGGTTGTGGGGCCCGATCGGCGCCTTCCTGGCCGTGCCGCTGCTCATTATGGCACTGGTGGTGATTGATCACCTGTTTCCCGAAGAAGGGCGAGAATTGCCGGCCTAGCGTGGCGGACGCGGGCGGGCTAGACACTGGGGACCGCGCTCCGCTCGATCCCCCCGATGGATATTCACGCAATCGTCCAAGATACCGTCGACTTTGTCCGCACCAACCAGGCTTGGGCGGTGCCGGTCGTCTTTGCTCTGGCGTTCGGCGAGTCGCTCGCCTTCATCTCGCTCTTGATTCCTGCGTGGGGCGCGCTGGTCGCGATCGGCGCATTGATCGGGTCAAGTGGAATCAAATTCTGGCCGATCTGGGTTTCGGCCTCGCTCGGCGCCGCTTTCGGCGACTGGCTGTCATATTGGATCGGGCTCAAGCTCGAACATACCGTCGCGCATGTGTGGCCATTGTCACGACACCCCGATCTCATTCCGCGCGGGGAGGCCTTCATGAAAAAATGGGGCATGCCCGGCATCTTTATTGGCCGATTCTTTGGGCCGTTGCGTGCGTCGGTGCCGCTGATTGCCGGGATTTTCGAAATGCCGTTCTGGCGCTTTCAACTTGCCAATTTCAGCTCGGCCTTTGTCTGGGCCGCTGTGCTGCTCACCATCGGCGACGGCATATCCAAGGCGGTGCGATGGATCTGGTGGTAGCTGGACAAAAAAATCCGCCGGGCTTTTGGCCCGGCGGATGGTCGGTTCAAATTGTTACCGGCTGAGCTGGATCAGGCGGATCTCGCCTTTGACGAGGTCAGGCACAGCGACGAACGTTCCTTGCTCATTCGGGAAGGCACAGAAATCCGCGGGACCTTTGAAGTCACCGGCAAGCTTCTGCATGCCGTCCTTCTTGTTCCAGCGCGTGAGTGAGCCGGTCTTCCAGTCGGTAAACAGAATGTCGCCATTCCGCATCTGGTAGAGGCCGTCGAGCAGGCCGAAATTATCCGTCTGTGCGACCGGGTCTTTGCCCTTCGCCATCGAATAGATCGCTCGCGGATTGTCCTTGTCCTTGAGACCGACCATCAGCAGCGCGCCGCCTTTACCCGGGAAAACTCCGTTCGGATTGATCGCCTTGTCCTTGAACAGCACGCTGATCTTCGGCGCCGTTTTTGATTTCAGGAAATCCGCGGGCTCCACGCTCACCAACTGGTCGGTGCGGTTGTCGCTCACATAGAGCACGCCTTTCATCCAGGTCACGTCATTGGCAAACGTTACTCCCGGCAATTCCAGTTTCTTGCCTTCCTTCGTCTTGAGGTCGAAAACCCAGACCGAGTCGATGTCGGTCACCCATAGCCGGTTGCCGCGGATCCAGATTCCCTTCGGTTTGTTGAGCACCTGGCCGTTAACCGGAAGAAACTTGTCTTCCAGGACCTTTCCGTCGAGTGACAGCTTGGTGATCTTGCCTTTGCCATCCTTGTCGGCAGACTTGAGTTCGGGCCCAAAGTCGCTTGCATATAATGCCTTGCCTCTTGGATCATAACCGACGGATTCGATGTGACCGAAGCCGGTGATGGTTTTGTCCGACAGCACTTTCAGGTCTTTTGCCAAGGCGCCGGATTCAGAGGCCAATTGAAGCACCGCGAAAGCGCCCAACAGCGCCGCAACAGAAATTATTTTGTTCATGATTGTTCCCCGGAAAGATCGTAGAGCATCCGCCGGGATTTTCGTCCCGGCGGAATTCATATCAAAGAGGTGAATCCTACTTGAACGCCGCTGCTCCAGCTTGCGAGACCGCATCGTCCTGCGAACCGGTGCCGCCGCTGGCGCCAATGGCGCCGATCACCTTGCCGTCGACCATTATTGGATTGCCGCCGCGCGACGCGATTACGTCGTCGAGCGTCGTCAGATAGGCGAAGAAGGGGCCCTTGCCGAGCAAGCGCTCGAACACCAATGTCGGGCGGCGATAGCGCGCCGCAGTGCGTGCCTTGTGCTGAGAGATCGCAGTGGACGCGTGGGCGCAGTTGTCTTGTTTTTCGAAATAGACGAGTTCGCCGTGGGTATCCACGACCGCGACACACATCGTGTTCCAATTACGTTTCTTTGATTCCGCGATTGCGGCAGCGGCAGCCTTTTTCGCGTTCTCGATATTGATCGGTTCGCCATAGGCCGGCAGATTCGACGCTTCAGGTATGGCCTCGTTCGGATTATTCGGATCGGCCGGCACTTGCGCAAAAGCGGCCGAACTCATCAGCAGCGCGGCGCCCAAGGCACCCGCCAACACAGTCAAACGACGCATATTTACTCCCTCCCAAGTGATTGATTATCCCGGTGACCCGGCTGGGCTCTTGTCCTGACATGGGTATCGCAGGACTATCCCCGCGGGCAGCTTAGCCAACCGTTGGGCCTTCGCCTATATGGTTTGCCGTATTCCGGATAAGGAATATGGCCGGACATCAGGGGTTATTGCGCGGCCGCCATGACCGAAACCGCTTTCGAAGTTGCGCTCTCGGCGCGCACCGCAGACATGCTTGATGCCTGCACGCGCTGCGGGAAATGTGTCGAGGTCTGCCCGATGGCGCAGCCCGCCGGTGTCGGCGACGCCACGCCCGAAAGCGTAATTGCCGGTGTGCTCGATATCGTTCGCACGGGCGAGGGCCCGGCTGCGTCGAAAGCCTGGGCCAAAGGGTGCGCGTTGACCGGCGACTGCATTACGGCCTGCGGCGATGGCGTCAATCCGCGGTTCTTGCTGGCGATGGCGCGGGTGGCGCTCGCAAAACAGTCAACCGAGCCGCGCGACCGGCGCAAGCAAGGCATCGAGAATTTCCGGCTGATCGCGGACGGCGTCAACGTGCTGGCGCGCATGCAGCTCGATGGGGATGAACTCGCGCGGCTCGGGCAGCAGGTCAATGAGCGGCTGGAAAATGGGTCGACTGCAAAGCCCGGAGAGCGGCCGGATTTTGTATTTTATACGGGCTGCAATGTGCTCAAGACACCGCATATGGCGCTGATCGCGCTTGATATGATGGACGCCCTCGGGGTGACCTACCGGGTCATGGGCGGGCCGACCCATTGCTGCGGCGTCATTCAATTACGGGCCGGCGATACAGACGTGTCGGGCCGCGTCGCCACCAGTTCGCTCGACAAACTTGCCGAAGGAAAGACGGGCGTCATCTCGTGGTGTGCGAGCTGCCATGTGCAGTTCACCGAGACAACGATCCCGACCGTCGAGAAGGTAAGGGGATCGCGGCCGTTCGAAATGACGCCATTCATGTTGTTCCTGAAGACCAGGTTCGAAGACCTTCGGCCGATGCTGAAAAATCCCGTGCCGATGCGGATCGCCTTGCACAAGCATCCCGGGGTCAAGGGCGTGGTCGAGGCCGGCACCGAACTGTTGCGCATGGTGCCCGGCATCGAGATCGTTGATCTGCATCAGCCTGCGGTCGGGCTCATGAGCAACGCGCTGAACGCGCTTCCGGACTACAAACGCGGTCTACAGCTTGCGGAACTGGAAGCCGCCGAGGCTGCCGGCGTCGACGCGCTGGTGGCGATTTATCATGTCGACCATCGTGAACTCTGCGCGCACGAGCGGGATTGGCCATTCCGCATCATCAATATTCTGGACATCGTCGGCGCCAGTATGGGCCTGCACCACGATGACAATTTCAAGCGTCTGAAAATTATGCAGGACGCGGATGCGATCGTGGCCGACTGCAAGGATATGATGGAGGCTTACCGGATCGACCCGGCGATGGCGCGTTCGGTGGTCATTAAGGCGATGCTGAATGAACAGCCATTGCCCCTGGTTGGGCAGCGGCTTGACCGGGGGAAGGGCGCGGACTATATGCCCCGTCCATGACGATGCTTTTTGCAGCAAAGACGCTTCGCCGCCGCCGTGTCACCACGGCACGGGCGTAGCATCGTCGTTTCCCGTGCCGCCGGATTTGAGGCCGCGGCACAATCCCCAGACTAAAACCGCTGTTGGCCTTCTTCCGGTAGTTCTTTAAGACTTCTGGATAAGGATCGAGTCATGGCCACGAAAGCGAAGATCGGCGTCTTGGGAGCCTCGGGTTATACCGGGGGCGAGCTGGTGCGCGTGTTGCTGCGCCACCCGCGCGCCGAGATCGCCCTGCTGACGGCCGAGCGCAGCGCCGGCAAGGCGATGCGCGATGTCTTTCCGCAGTTCTCGCCGTTTCCATTGCCGCAGCTGGTCGCGGTCGATGGTCTCGACTGGGGCAAGATCGCGCTCGATGTGGCGTTCTGCGCCCTGCCGCACGCGACCACCCAGAAGGTCGTGAAGGATCTGCTCAAGCAGTCCCCAGCAACGAAGGTTGTCGACCTGTCGGCTGACTTTCGGCTCGCGGATACAGCCGCCTACGCGAAATGGTATGGCCACGAACATCACGCGCCTGAACTCCAAAAAGAAGCGGTTTACGGTCTTTCGGAAATTCATCGGCGCGAGATCAAGAAGGCGCGTCTCGTCGCCAATCCCGGCTGCTACACCACTTGCGCGCAGCTGCCGCTCATTCCGCTGATCAAGAACAAGGCGATCGAACTCGACGAGATTGTCGTCGACGCCAAGTCCGGCATGACGGGAGCAGGGCGGGCGGCGAAAGAGGCCATGCTGTTTTCGGAAGTTTCCGAAGGCTTCCACGCCTATGGCGTGGGGCATCACCGGCACATGGCCGAGCTCGACCAGGAATTTTCGCTGGCGGCCGAACGGGAGGTCGTCGTGACCTTCACGCCGCATCTGGTGCCGATGAACCGGGGTATTCTTTCAACCATTTATGTGCGGGGGCGGCGTGGCCGGACGCCCGAAGATCTTCATGCGATACTTTTAAAGTCGTACTTGAAGGAGCCGTTCGTGCATGTGCTGCCGTTCGGCGAAACACCGCAAACCCGGCATGTCCGCGGCTCGAACATGACCTTCATCGGCGTTGCCAAAGATCGCGTTCCTGGGCGCGCCATCGTCATCTCGGCCCTGGACAACCTGGTGAAAGGCGCCTCCGGACAGGCCGTTCAGAACATGAATCTCGTCATGGGTTGGGCCGAAACCATGGGCCTGGAGCAGGTGGCCCTGTTCCCGTAAGTGTCATTCCGGGACGGCCCGATAGGGCCGGGCCCGGAATCCAGATACAATTGCTGCCCTTGTTTCTGGATTCCGGGTTCGCTCGCCATAGTGCGTCGAAGACGCGCGAACACTCGCTTATGGCTCGCGCCCCGGATGACGAGGGAGCCATGTTCGAGGTCCAGAACCAGCCACCGCCGCTTGAGCCCTACAATCTGTTCTTGAGCGACCGCGCGCTACGCGAAGCCGTGGGGCGTGAAGCGGCGGGCTGGGCCGAGGGCGAACTGAGTGCGCTTGGCGCAACGCTCGGCAAGCCGGAAACGATCCAGCTTGGCTTTGACGCCAACAGATTCACACCACAGCTGCGCACGCTCGATCGTTATGGTCACCGTATCGACGAGGTCGAATTTCATCCGGCCTGGCATGAGCTGCTCGAACTCGCTCTCAAAGCAGGTCTTCATTCCAGTCCATGGGCCGAGCCGAAGCCCGGCGCGCATGTGGCGCGCGCGGCCGGCACCTACATGCTCGGGCAGATCGAAAGCGGCGTTTATTGCCCGATCGCGATGACCTACGGCTCGGTGCCGACCCTGCGTCATGCGCCGGCAATCGCCGCAGAATGGTTGCCGCGAATTTTTTCGCGCGACTACGACCGCAGATTCCGCCCGGCTCGGCTCAAGAGCGCCGCGCTCGTCGGCATGGGCATGACCGAAAACCAGGGTGGGTCGGATCTGCGCACCAACACCACGCGGGCGGAGCCCGCGGGCGACGGGACATTCCGCTTGTACGGCCATAAGTGGTTCATGTCGGCGCCGATGTGCGACGCCTTTCTGGTTCTTGCCCAGTCACCAAAGGGCCTGAGCTGTTTTCTTATGCCGCGCTGGACGCCCGAAGGCGAGCGCAACGGCATCCAGATCGTTCGTCTCAAGGACAAGCTTGGGAACCGCTCGAACGCATCAAGCGAGGTCGAGTTCCTTGGCGCCTATGCGCAACTCGTTGGCGAAGAAGGACGCGGAATTCCGACCATTATCGAGATGGGAAATTACACGCGGCTCGACTGCTGCATTGGGTCTTCAGCCCTGATGCGTCAGGCGGTTGCGCAAGCTGTCCACCACGCCCGCCATCGGACGGCGTTCCAGAAAAAGCTGATCGATCAGCCGCTGATGACGAACGTGTTGGCCGATCTCGCGATCGAGGCCGAGGCTGCGCTCACGCTGACGATGCGTCTTGCCCGCGCCTACGATGAGAACGATGATACGTCGCAGGTGATACGCCGCGTGGTGACACCGGCGGCGAAATTCTGGATCTGCAAGCGCACGCCACTCGTCACCTATGAGGCGATGGAGGTGCTGGGCGGTTCCGGTTACATCGAGGAAAGCATCATGCCGCGGCTCTATCGCGAGGCGCCGGTCAACTCGATCTGGGAAGGATCGGGAAACGTCATGTGCCTCGATGTGCTGCGTGCAATCGGCCGCACCGCGAATATCGCCGATGTCGTGCGCAGCGAACTTGGTGTGGACTCTCGCCTGAAAAACGTCGCCGATCGCTTGTCAAAACGGCTTGCCGCGCCCGACTGTAACGACGAGTCTCAGGCACGCGCGCTGGTGCGCGCGCTGGTGTTGGCGTTGCAGGCGGCACTGCTGATCAGGCACGCGCCGGCTGCGGTGGCAGACGCGTTTTGCGCGTCCCGCCTCGACGGCGAGGGTGGCTCGGTCTTCGGCCTTTTGCCGCGAGGGACCGATCTCCACGCGATCACCGAACGCGCAGCGCCCGCCAGTTAGAATTTTCCGAACACCGCCAATGCGAGCGCTGCTTGTGCCGCGAAACCGACGGCAAAGGCGAGGGTGCGCAGGACCGGCACGCCCATGGTGTAGACGACCGCATGTGCCAGCCGAGCCCAGAAATAGACCGCGCAGGCGATCACAGTGCCTTCCGTCGAATAGCCTTGCGCATCAAGAATCAGCACCAGCGGCGCAAAGATGATCAGGTTTTCGACGGCGTTGGTGTGGGCGAAATAAAGCCGCTGTGCCCAGCCCGATTGTGGCTTGTCGTTGCGCGCCGGGTTGCCCATGGCGCCCATCAGTCCGCGCACGATGATGCGATCGAGGATGTAGGGAACCCACATCAGCCCGGTCAGGATAACGGTTAGCGTCAGCCACAGCAGTTCCTTGGACATTGCCGTTCCTCAGTCTTGTGACACTAAAGGGTGTGCAGCATAGGCGATGCGGCGGCCGATGTCCCGCCCGCCATGGTCAAGAAGCAGCGGTACGCCGGACCAGCTTCACGACGCGCAATCACTCCGAACTTTTGACCTTGACGTAAGTGCCGGGCGCATCTTCGAGCGGCTTAAGCTTGCCAGTGCCAGGCTTGCGCGCTGGCACAGTTTCGGAATCCTGGCTCCTGAGCCACTCCAGCCAATCGGGCCACCAGGAGCCCGGGTGCTCGACCGCCGTCTTGCGCCAGTTTTCGACGCTTGAGCCAGTCGGCTTTCCGCCAGTCCAATACTGATATTTTGGCTTCGCAGGCGGATTGATCACGCCGGCGATATGCCCAGAGCCGGCCAGCACGTATTTCACCGGGCCGCCAAAATATTGCGAGCCGACCAGCACCGATTTCGCCGGCGCGATGTGATCCTCAACGGTTGCGAGATTGTATACCGGCACCTTCACTTTGTGCAGATCGAGCGTGACCCCGGCAATTTCCATTTCGCCCTTGGTGAG
Source organism: uncultured Alphaproteobacteria bacterium (assembly GCA_963735285.1). GTDB lineage: Bacteria > Pseudomonadota > Alphaproteobacteria > Rhizobiales > Xanthobacteraceae > Pseudolabrys. The sequence continues at coordinate 332,702 of CAVTKN010000003.1, forward strand.
CTTGTTATCGAGATAGCAGTTGCGCAAATAAAACGAATGATTGGCCGCTGGCATTCGCGTGGCGTCTGAGTTCCAGTACAGAATATCAAACGGCAATGGCATTTTGCCGCGCATATAGTTGTTCACGATATAAGGCCAGATCAGATCGTTCGAACGCAGCATGTTGAACGTGTTCGCCATGCGCGAGGCTTCCAGGTAGCCCTGCTTCTTCATATGCGCTTCGAGTTGCTTGACGCGCTCTTCATCGACAAACACCATCAGATCGCCGGCGTTGCTGAAGTCGACCTGCGCGGCGAACAGGGTCGCCGACTTGACGCGGTTCTGTTTCTTCGCCGCAAGGTAGGCGAGGGTGATCGACAATAGTGTGCCGCCGACGCAATAGCCGATGGCATTAACCTGCTTTTCGCCCGTTGCCGCTTCGACCGCGTCGAGGGCCGCGATCACGCCTTCTTGCATGTATTCTTCGAAGTTTTTTTCCGCGAGCCTGGCGTCAGGATTGACCCAGGACACGACGAAAACCGTGATGCCCTGATCGACACACCATTTGATGAAGGATTTTTCCGGGGTGAGATCGAGGATATAGAATTTATTGATCCACGGCGGCACGATCAGCAAAGGAACCTTCAGGACTTCCTTGGTCGTCGCGTCGTACTGGACGAGCTGCATCAATTCGTTCTGGAAAACAACCTTGCCCGGTGTGAGCGCAAGGTTGCGACCGATCTCAAACATCGAGGGATCGGATTGACGGATCTTGAGATTGCCGTGGCCGGCCGTGATATCTTCCGAAAGCATGTGCATGCCACGCACGAGATTTTCGGCGTTTGACGATAGTGTTTCACGCAGCAATTCCGGATTTGTCAGCACGAAGTTCGATGGCGAGATCGCATTGGCGATCTGCTTGACGTAGAACTCCGCCTTCTTGCGCGTGAGCTCGTCGACCCCCGCGGCGTCCTTGACCAGCCGGTCTCCCCACTGTGTGGTCAGCAGATAAACCTGCTTGAGAAAATCAAAGAACTGGTTCTGCGACCATTCCGGGTCGGCAAAACGTTTGTCTTTTGGGTCGGGGCTGACGACCGGTTGCGTTTGCTCGCCGGCCATGCGTTTGACTGCGCCGGCCCACAGATCGAGGTAGGCGCGACCGAGGCTGGTCTGGACCTCGAGCGCACGGCGTGGGTCGGACAACCAGTATTCGGCAACGCGCCCAAGCGACTTCACCGCATCGGTGACATCGTCGGAAAGATCGCCGGAGACTTCGCCTTGCTCGCGCGGTTTCATATAGGCCGCGAGCGCCTTACCGCCTTCCTCGACCATACGGGCAAGGTTGCGCGAGAATACCTCGACATCGACTTCGCCGACTGTGGCGGGGTCTTTGGTTGGTTTATTCATCCAATGTCCGCTCGATCCCTGCCAACAGAAGTGGCCCGGACGGCGTTCCATCGCAAGCCGCGTTTCGGCGCATGGTTTCGCCGGTGTTCAGCCAGGCGGTTAGTCCCGCGTGACCTTGCTGCGGCCATATTAGCCCGGTAGCAGGAATATGTTACAATTCATTGAGTCTACATCGATTTCCCGTTCAGCCGGCAGGGCCTCGCGGACGCATGGGCGTATTTGGGCGGACACTTTTGGCTTCCGTCTGGCTTGCCGCCGGACTTGGCGGTTGTTCGCCCGGTCCGATGATCGACAAGATCCCGACGGACATTATGGGCTTGCCGGCCGGCGCCCCAACGCGGCCGGACACGCCATATAATTATCCCGCGGTGCATGACATGCCGCCGGATCGTGCATCGGTCCCCATGTCCGACGAAGAGCAGGTCAAGCTCGAAAAGGACTTGGCAAACCAGCGCGACCGGCAGGAAGGTCGCCCGCCGCCCGCGAAAAAGCCCCCTTCGACTGCCAAAAAGCCGCCCAAAGACGCTGAAGCCGGGCAAAATACTGGCGCCAAGGCGAACCCGTGATAAAAGCCAGCCGGGATAATGTCTGCCGGCTGGAAAGGGCAGTCAGTGCTTGGTTTTCGGACAAGACCATGCGCAGGCAGACCGTAGCCTTTTAGGGTTTGAGCGATGGAAGAGTTTTACCGCATTCGCCGTTTGCCACCTTACGTCTTCGAAGAGGTGAACAAAGCCAAGGCGAAGGCCCGCAACGCGGGAGCGGACATCATTGATCTCGGCATGGGCAATCCGGATTTGCCGGCGCCCGCGCATGTCATCGAGAAGCTCAAGGAGACGCTCGGCAAGCCGCGTACCGATCGCTATTCGGCGTCGCGTGGCATTCCCGGATTGCGACGCGCGCAGGCGGCTTATTACGAACGCCGTTTCGGCGTGAAGCTCAACCCGGACACGCAAATCGTCACGACGCTCGGGTCGAAGGAGGGCTTCGCGAATGTCGCGCAGGCCATTACCGCGCCCGGTGACGTCGTGCTGGTGCCGAACCCGAGCTACCCGATCCATGCCTTCGGTTTTCTGATGGCGGGAGGCGCGATCCGCTCGGTTCCCTCAGAACCGACAGCCAATTTTTTCCATACACTTGAACGCGCGATCGTACACTCTATTCCGAAGCCGACCGCGGTGGTTGTCTGCTATCCGGCAAACCCGACCGCCTATGTTGCGACGCTCGATTTCTACAAGGATCTGGTCGCCTTCGCGAAAAAGCATGAAATCCTCGTGCTCTCCGATCTTGCTTATGCCGAGGTCTACTTTGACGACCATCCGCCGCCATCGCTGCTTCAGGTGCCTGGCGCCAACGATATCGTCGTCGAATTCACGTCGATGTCGAAGACGTTCTCGATGCCCGGCTGGCGCATCGGCTTTGCCGTCGGAAACGAACGCATCATTGCGGCGCTCGGCCGCGTGAAGTCCTATCTCGACTACGGCGCCTTTACGCCGGTGCAGGTGGCGGCGACCGCCGCGCTCAACGGACCTGACGATTGCATCAAGGAGATGCGCGAGACCTACAAGCGCCGGCGTGACGTTCTGGTCGAAAGTTTTGGACGTGCCGGATGGCACGTGCCGGCACCGCGCGCGTCGATGTTTGCGTGGGCGCCCATCCCCGAGCCCTTCAAGAGCCTCGGCAGCGTGGAATTTTCAAAGTTGCTGGTCGAGAAAGCCGATATTGCGGTGTCGCCGGGCATCGGGTTTGGTGAATACGGCGAAGGGTTCGTGCGTATCGCGCTCGTGGAAAACGAGCAGCGCATCCGTCAGGCCTCCCGCAACGTCCGGCGCTTCCTCGACAACGCGCCGGAACAACTGCACAACGTCGTTCCGCTCGCCACACGGCGCTAACCACGGACGTACACGTTCATGGCCGCAGCGCTGAAAGTGGGGGTCGCCGGATTAGGCACAGTCGGCGCGGCCTTGGTCGCGCAGGTGACGCGTCAGCGCGAGGCGTTGGCCGCACGGTGTGGCCGAACGATTGAAATCGTAGCGGTCTGCGCGCGGTCGCGCGGCAAGGACCGTGGCGTTGATCTCAGGAAACTGAAATGGTTCGCCGACCCGGCTGCGCTCGCGCGCGATCCAGGCATCGACGTCTTCGTCGAATTGATCGGTGGTGCGGGCGATCCGGCGAAAAGCGCGGTCGAAGCCGCGCTCGCTTCCGGGAAGTCGGTTGTTACCGCCAACAAGGCGTTGCTCGCCAAGCATGGTGGCAAGCTCGCGGCGCTTGCCGAAGGCAACCACGTCGCGCTCAACTTCGAGGCCGCGGTGGGCGGCGCCATCCCAATCGTGAAAACCCTGCGCGAAGGAATGGCCGGCAATTCGTTCGAACGCATCTATGGCATCCTGAACGGGACCTGCAACTACATCCTCACGCGGATGGAGCAGGAGAAGATGGCATTTGCTGAATGCCTGAAGGAAGCGCAGCGGCTTGGCTATGCGGAAGCGGATCCGAGTTTCGACATCGAGGGTCACGACAGTGCGCAGAAGCTTGCGATCCTGGCGAGCCTTGCCTTCGGCACGAAGGTCGACCAAAGCGCAATTTACGTCGAGGGCATAACCTCGATTACTCCTGCCGATTTGACCGCGGCGGAGGAGCTCGGCTACCGCGTGAAGTTGCTGGGCGTGGCGGTCAAGACGCCAAAAGGCATTGAACAGCGCGTCCACCCGACCATGGTGCGCAAGGACTCCGCAATTGCCCAGGTGATGGGTGTCACCAACGCCGTGACAATTGACGCTACCGATATCAACCCGCTCACCTTGGTCGGTCCCGGTGCGGGAGGTGCGGCAACCGCATCGGCCGTTCTTTCGGATATCGGTGACATTGCCCGCGGCGTGCGCACTGCGCCATTCGGGCGACCGACGGCCCGGCTCGTCAGTGTGCGCAAGGCACCGATGCAGCGTCACGAAGGGGGCTACTACATCCGCCTCGTCGCACGGGACAAGCCAGGAACCGCGGCGACGATCGCCAAGCGTCTCGCGGAGCAGGAGATTTCCCTGGAGTCGATTGTGCAGCGTCATGATCCCGCGCACCTTGGCCGCGATACCAAGGCGGGTTCCGTCCCCGTTATCCTCATTACCTATGCGACCAGCGAGGATGCCGTGCGCAAGGCCCTTGCGGCGGTGGGTCGCGATAGGGTGATCTCAGGCCGGCCGCAGGTGATACGGATCGAAAAGAACTAAGCGGCCCGCTGTCGCGAGTTCCGCGTTTGTGAGGGGAGCGTCTAATGGCGAGCATTACCGTCCAGCCGGAATTGGTGCTGGAGCGCATTCTCAGCCTTGAGATCGTGCGTGTGACTGAGCGTGCGGCGGTCTCCTCGGCGCGCCTGCGCGGTCACGGCAAGGACAAGGCCTCCGATCAGGCTGCGGTCGATGCCATGCGGCGCGAACTCAACAAGCTGCCGATTGACGGCACGGTGGTGATCGGCGAGGGGGAGATCGACGAAGCGCCGATGCTGTTCATCGGCGAGAAGGTCGGCACCAAGATGGGGCCGAAGGTCGATATCGCGGTCGATCCGCTCGAAGGCACCACGCTTTGCGCCAAGAACATGCCGGGAGCCATTGCCACCATCGCGATGGCGAATGACGGCACCTTATTGCACGCGCCCGATTGCTACATGGACAAGATCGCAATCGGCCCCGGTTATCCCAAAGGGACCATCGATCTCGATGCCAAACCGGACGAGAATATTCGCAACCTTGCCAAGGCCAAGGGCGTGAAGCCGAGTGAAATTACCGCGATCCTGCTGGATCGGCCGCGCCACGCCGACATCATCGCCGCGGTACGCAAGACCGGAGCGGCCGTCAGCCTGATCAGCGACGGCGACGTCGCGGGCGTCATTCACTGTGCCGAACCGAAAACTGGCATCGACATCTATCTCGGGATCGGCGGCGCACCGGAAGGCGTGCTGGCCGCCGCCGCATTGCGTTGCATCGGCGGCCAGATGCAAACGCGCCTGATCATCGATACCGAGGAATTGCGTGAACGCACGCGCACGATGGGCATCAAGGATCCGAAGAAGAAATATCTGATAGAGGACATGGTGCGCGGCGATTGCCTCTTTGCAGCGACCGGTGTCACCACCGGCGCCATGCTGAGTGGTGTGAAATTCGGCAAGGATGTGATCGAGACCGAAACGGTGGTGATGCGGTCGGTGACCGGCACCGTGCGGCGTGTCTTGGCTGAACACCGGCAATTCGAAAAATTCCATCTCGACTGAGAGAGACGGGCAGTCGCCCACGCGATGTGTCCCGCTATGCGGGGCGAAATCTCGTCGCGTTCTCTTGTCACCTCCGGGCGCCGCGCCTTTAATCCGCGCTGTTGCTTAATTCGGGAGGCTCATCATGCGCCACGTTCATCTTGTCGGCAGCGTGCCGCTTCGCGATGCGCGCGACGTCTTCACGACGGTCAGCGCCGCGCTTGGGCGGCGCCTGAAGCGAATTCCCGACGGGGAAACCGGCGAGCGCTCCGACTGGATTACATGGCTGGAGCCGGCCTTCGCCAATAACCCGGCGCTGGAGAAATCCGACGAGCTGTTCCGGATCCATGCGACGGGCACCGCGCGCATCCGCTATCGGCTGCGCGCCGGCAAAAGTGTTGGCGATGTGCATTTCGACAATCTTTTTTATGCCGACATCGCGAAAACGTCTTACGCTGACTTTGCCGAACTCAAGGGCCAGGGCGTGATCCCGCAGTCGTGCCGGTTTCAGATCGATCTCGTGCCTGCGCATTCGGTGATCTGGCTTTTCCTGCAGGATGACCTACATCAGCCCCTCGATCCTGTCTTCAACGCGGCGCTCAAGCGCGAAATCGACAAGATTGCGGCTGCGCTTCCGCACGACCAGATTGCCATCCAGTTTGACGTGGCCTCGGCGGTATTCGCGCGGCTCCAGCGCGGCGACCCGAATGCTTACGGCAAGACGCGAGGCGAGATGCTGGCGACGTTCTCGCGCATTCTGACGGACCTGGCGGATCATGTTCCCGCCGATATCGAGCTGATGTTTCATTTCTGCTACGGGGATTCCAACCACAAGCATGTGATTGAGCCGACTGACATGGGTGACATGGTCGATGTGGCGAATCGGCTTACTGCGGACGTCAAGCGTACAATCCAGCTCATCCATATGCCGGTGCCGCGCGATCGCAGCGATGATGCCTATTTTGCACCTCTCAAGCGGTTGCAGTTAAAGCCGGAAACCGAGCTTTGCTTAGGCCTGGTGCACTACACCGACGGCTCTGCGGGAACGCAAAAGCGGTTGGCCACGGCAGCACGGCATGCAGAACGCTTTTCGATTGCCACCGAATGCGGATTTGGCCGGCGGGACCCCGCGACCATCCCTGATTTGCTGCGTATTCACGCGGATGCAGCCGGTTAAACTGGACTGGCATGCCGGCGCGGGCTTCGTCACTATATAAGACTTCCGCAATTTGATTCCCCGGAGCCGCAATGGCTCGGCGAAATGGCTTTTGGCAATGGCGCTGCCTGCAATCCCATTGAGTTCAAGCGAGCGCTTTTTTCTTGGCGTCGAACGCTCTTTCAGCGGTCGCGCCTGGAAGGACCGCCTTGACGAGCGCGGATCGGCGCGCGCGCTGGCAATCGCACAGCGGTATGGCCTGGATGAATTGCTCGCGCGGGTTCTGGCCGGCCGGAATGTTGATACCGACGAGGTGGAAAGCTTTCTCGACCCGACCATCAAACGTCTTATGCCCGATCCTCATTCGGTTACCGACATGGCGACTGCGGCGCGCCGCATCGCCGACGCGGTGGTCGGCGGTGAGAGCGTCGCTATTTTCGGCGATTACGACGTCGATGGTGCAACCGCTTCAGCGCTGCTTTGCCGCTACCTCAGGCAGTGCGGGCTGGATCCAATCGTTCACATCCCGGACCGCATCTTCGAAGGCTACGGGCCCAATATTGACGCCATCCGATCATTCGCCGAACGCGGCGCGAAGTTTCTTGTCACGGTCGATTGTGGCGTTACCAGCTTTGAACCACTGGGCGAAGCGAGGAAGCTCGGTCTTGATACTGTAGTCATTGACCATCACCAGACCGACGAGAAGCTCCCCGACGCCGTGGCAGTCGTCGATCCAAACCGCGCCGACGATTTATCCGGCCTCGGGTACCTGGCTGCGGTCGGCCTGGTCTTCCTCACGCTCGTTGCAGTCACGCGCGAGTTGCGCCGGCGCGATTTCTGGACTGGTGCGCGGCATGAGCCTGACCTGCTGTCGCAATTGCACCTCGTTGCACTCGGCACGATCGCCGACGTGGTACCGCTCAAAGGCCTCAATCGCGCTTTCGTCGCCAAGGGTCTCATTGCGTTGCGCCGGCGCGAGCATCTTGGACCCACCGCGCTGATGGATGTGGCTCGCCTCAGCGGCCCACCAGAACCGTGGCACCTCGGATTCCTGCTGGGCCCCCGCATCAATGCCGGTGGCCGCATAGGCCGCGCCGATCTCGGCGTTCGTCTTCTTTTAGAAGAAGATCCGAGCGAGGCGGCGCGTATTGCTGCCGAGCTTGATAGGCTTAATCGTGAACGTCAGCAGATTGAGCAGGCGACGCTTGCACAGGCTGAAGCCGAGGCGCTCGCTGCGCTCGGTCTGGAGGAGAAAGGCGCGGTTGTCGTCACCGCATCAGAAGGCTGGCATCCCGGCGTCGTCGGGTTGGTTGCGGCGCGGCTCAAGGAGCGTTACGGCCGGCCGGCTTTTGCGATTGCGCTGGAGCCCGGCGGCACCGGCACCGGCTCTGGCCGTTCGATTGCCGGCGTCGATCTTGGCAGCGCGGTGCGGCAGGCGGTGCGCGATGGCCTGCTGCTCAAGGGTGGGGGCCACGCCATGGCCGCGGGCGTGACGCTCAAGAAGGACGCACTGAGCGCGTTCCGCGCATTTCTCGAAAACACCTTGGCGGCGCCGGTCGAGCAAGCGCGGCGAGATCGTGCGTTACTGATTGACGGTGCTGTTTCAGCTGGCGGCTTTAATCTTTCGCTCGCAGAACTCCTGGCACGTGCCGGGCCATACGGCGCGGGCAACCCCGAACCGGTTCTTGCTCTGCCGGCGCACACGCTCGCTTACGCCGATCCGGTTGGTGAGAATCATATCCGCGCACGCTTTCGTTCCGGCGATGGAAAGCTCGTGAACGCAATCGCCTTTCGGGCGGCGGGTCAGCCGCTCGGGAAAGCGCTGCTGGAGAACCGCGGCCGCAATGTGCATGCGGCCGGCAACATCGCGATTGACCGGTGGCAGGGCGAAGAGCGCGTGCAATTCCGCATCGCTGACCTGGCGGCCGCTTAATCGGCGCGCAATTATTTCACCCGTCAAACTAGTGTAATATCAGCTGTCAGGGCAATTCGTGCGCCCGAGTTCGCGTTGGCGTGCTCGCGCACCATCGAAACGATGCCTTTCAGGGGGGCGCCCATGGCACTCAACACCCAGTCGGATTCGTCGCAGGAGCCGCTCGGCTTCCAGGACGTCGGGCAGCAAGTCGGCCGGCACGAGCAGTTGATCACCATCCTCGCGACGTCACTTGGGGTGATGATCGTAGCGGCTATCGCCGTCTTGATGGGAATGGCTTGATCGTTTTTCCCGGACGGGGCGCCGGCGCGTGCGCTGCCTCAAAAGCTTTGCGCGCATCGGAGGAAAATTGCCGGCGCCACATCACGATCACGACTCCCGTGGTGGTGAGCGCAAGCGGCAGCGGCCCGAGAAACCATCCGAGATAACCGAGAGCAAAAAAGAACGCGCGTTGCCCGCGGTTGAAATGGCGGCCGGCATCGGCGCAGAGTTTCGCCGCGCGATGCGCGAAAGCCTGTGCGGCAGCGGTGTCTTTTTCCTTCGGTGGAGGCGCGGCGCCCACCATGATGGCAAAGTAATTGAATAGCCGGTAGGACCAGGCAAATTTGAAGAAGGCGTAGACGAAGATGATGATCAGTCCCATCATCTTCAGATCCCAAAGTCCGCGTGAGGGCGTGGCGCCAAGCGGCAGCAGCGACATCACGGTCATTATTTCATCGCCGGAGCGCAGCAATGTCAGCGCGCCACCGATGGCGATTAGACTCGTGGAGGCAAAGAAGGCCGTGCCATTTTGCAACGCGGCCGTAACCTGGGCGTCGACCATGCGCATGTTGCGCACGAGCAGTTGCTCCATCCATTCGTCGCGATAGGCATTCATCAGCGCGTTGAGGCTGGTGCGCCCCTTTGCGGTCTTCTCGATCACGATCGAATAAATAATCCAGGCGCCGGCAAACCAGGCGAAAGCGGCGAGATCGGGCAAGGCGAGGGGTGTCATCGGCGTCGCGATTCTCCGCGCCGGGCATGGTGCCTGCTTGCGCGGCAGCCTTCAACCGGTCGACTTGAGTGCGGCGCGGGGCTCTGCCAGCATGTCCGCCATAAGGAGACTTGGAATGCCGCAGACAATCACCGTCGGTTATAAGGCCTTGTGCGAGGCCGCCGAGCGGGAGATCGAGACCTTGCCGGTCGACCAGGCCATTAAACTGGCAGGCCGTGATGACGCCGTGCTTGTCGACATCCGGGACATTCGCGAATTGCAACGCGAGGGGCGTGTACCAGGCGCCTTCCATTGCCCGCGCGGCATGCTCGAATTCTGGATCGATCCGCAAAGCCCGTATCACAAGCCGATCTTCGCCGCGGATAAGAAGTTCGTCTTTTTCTGTGCCGGCGGTTTGCGCTCGGCGCTCGCGGCGCAGACGGCGCAACGGATGGGCCTAAAGCCAGTTGCGCATGTGGAAGGCGGCTTCGGCGCATGGAAAAATGCGGGGGGGCCGGTCAATGCTCCGGAAGCTGCCCCAGGCCAGCCGAAGAAGGCATGACGTTTCGGCTATGGCACTGACACTTGTCATCGGCAACAAGAACTATTCGTCCTGGTCAATGCGGCCATGGATTGCGATGAAGGTCGCCGGTATCTCGTTCGACGAAAAGCTCATCCCGCTTTACGAAGCGGGCAGCCGCGAGCAGGTCCTGCAACATTCGCCGGCGGGCAAGGTGCCGGTGCTGATTGACGGCGACCAGCGGATCTGGGAATCGCTGGCAATCCTTGAATATCTGGCAGAGAAATTTCCGCACGCAAAACTGTGGCCTGCTGACGCACATGCGCGCAGCCATGCGCGCGTCGTGGCGACCGAGATGCACGGCGGTTTTCAGGCATTGCGTAAAAACTGCCCGATGAATCTCTGGTTACCTGTCAAGTCGCGCCCTTTGCCTGAAGAGGCAATCAGGGATGTGCGACGCATCGAAATGTTGTGGAGCGACTGCCGCACGCGCTTCGGTCAGGGTGGAGCGTTCCTGTTCGGCAACTTTGGCGCGGCCGATGCTATGTATGCGCCCATCGTCGCACGTCTGCACGCTTACGGCGTAAGTGTCGACGGAACAACGCGCAGCTATATGGACGCGGTCATGAGTTTGCCGGCGTGGAGCGAATGGCGTGAGGCGGCACTCAAGGAACCGTGGGTCATGAAAGGAAATGAACCGGACTGGCCGCTGGTGCGCGGCGTCGCGGTCTCATAGCATTCGACCGACGACTACCAGGGACGTTCGACCGAGTTTGTAACGTGCTCACGGTCGGGCGATGTCAGGCAGATGCCCACGCACAGGTAAGGCAGCTCCGGGTGGGGGTTATGGCCCCGGTGGAATTTGGCGATCGGCTCGGCATAGCATTCGCCGGCCTTTGCCTTGACCAGGACGCCCTCCTGAAAATGCGCCTCGAATAGGCCCTGCAGCGCCACAAAAAAAGCTGCGCCGTTGTGGCAGTGCCAGTTTGTATTGCCGCCCGGCACAATCTCGGCGTTGTAAATCTGCACCTTCACTTGCGGATCGCGCGGGAGCGACGCGTAGAGTGTATCGAAAAGCAAATTCCGGTGAAAACCGTGCCCTGGCGGCACAATCCCGTCGAGTTGCAGCTTGAGTGATTTGTAGTCGCCGAGGACGGTCTGCATATTCCTCTCCGCAGTGGAACCAGGAGCCTAGTACAACATCGGCGTCAAGGTGAAGCGCACCAAAGAAAAAGCCCGGCGCAAGCGCCGGGCTCTTTTATTGAAATGTGGCGGTCGTCAATCGTCGACGGCTTCCTTAACCGCATCTTTCAACCCGCCGACCATATTCTGGATCTTACCTGCGGCTTTCTCCGCCTTGCCTTCGCTTTCGAGCTTGGCATCTCCGGTGACCTTACCAGCGATCTCTTTTACTTTGCCTTTGGCCTGCTCGGCGCTGCCTTGAATGCGATCTTTGTTCATAGCGTCCTCATTGTTCTGATTGTTGGGGTCGTTGAGGATTCAACGCTACGGCACGTAACAACGTTCCACGCAGCGTATTACCTGCGATGCATTCAGTGCAGGCTGGGAATGCCGGCGAATGCGTCAAAGCCCCGCGCCGATCTGAACGGCGCGGGGCATCGTCATTCGTATTAACGCGTTACTGCTTTGAACCAGTGGTGCTCTTGTTCGGATTCGGCGAACAATTCAGGTTCTGCGGTTTCGCATCTTTCTCGCAGGCCGCCATGCTCGCGTATTTGCAGTTCAATGCGCCGCTCGCGGACGTATTGATGCAAAACGGTGAACTTCCGATCGTCTGCGACTTTTGCATGCTGCTGCCCGATGACGGCGAGCCCATCGTGCCTTGAGCCTGAGCGAAGGAAATACCCGCTACCAGTGCGGTAACGCGGTAAGAGTGGTCAAAAGTCTTCATTGTCTGCCTCCTCGGTGGGGATGTCGGTGTGCGACATTCGGAACAACGGAGGGCAGGGGATGACGTTCCCGGAACCCTGCAGATTTTTGGGAAAATGTTTCAATTCGGAGCCGGGAAAAGCAAACGGCCGGGAAAGTTCCCGGCCGTCGGCTCAAGATCATCGTATTTGAGAATTTACGCCTCGACGATTGCGACGATCTCATGCGTACGCGGATTGATGATCACGATCTGATCACCCACGAGAATGTAGTCGTAGCCGCGCCAATCCGGATAGACCGCGATCACTTCAACGGGCAGCGGATACACATGGACGCTGGCCGGGATACGCGTTCCCACGCTCACCGAAACATTGAGGTGGACCGGTTCGACCTTGTGCTGCCGAATGACCGTCGTGATCTTGGTGCGCTGCTCGGTTGTCAGCTTCGCCGAGCCAGCGGCTGCGCCCTGGCCGGTCGTTGTGCGGTTCTGCTCAGTCGTCGTCTGACTTGACCGCGACGAAGCACCGTTTTCCTCGCTCTTCGAACGGACGTCCGACTTGCCGGTGGCCGCGGCACCCGATTTGTCATGGTCCGAGGTCTTATCCTTGTCCATGGCTTTGTCCTTATCCATGGCGCGGTTCTGGGTCGAGGCCTTGTCGTCGGCATCCGACTTCGGTGACTGCCCCGTTGTTTCGTGCGGCTTGGCAGACTTCGCATCCGGCGTTGCCTGGCCGGTCGTCTGCGGCGCCTTATGCTCGCCACCCTTGATGGACGGCGCAACCTTTTCCGCGGGCGCATTCTGTTGCGCTGCGGGGGCCTGCTGCGGGGCTTCCTTGTTCATGCCTTGTGCCGATGCGGCGCCGGCGCTGATTAGCAACACGGCCGCTACGGTCGACAACAGTTTCGCTTTCTTCACGGAACGTCTCCTCTGGATGCCCCCGAATTCCCGACGATGTCGAGACCTCGTGACCCACAAACGTTCCGTGAGACCCGTAGGTTCCACACATTGAGGAAGTGTAACGTCAGGGAGCCGCCATTGCGTTCCGGGTTCCACCAAGGCACCTTTTGGGCCAATCGGGGAGGGAGCCTTGGCGATTCTGGCGTCATCGATCGATCGAAATGCCTCCGAATTTCGCGCTAATGCGGAGCGCATGCGCGCCTTGGTTACCGAATTGCAAGTGCACCGCGGCGAAGCAGCATTGGGCGGGCCCGAACGCGCGCGCGAGCGCCATGTTGCGCGTGGCAAGTTGTTGCCGCGCGACCGGGTGATGAATTTGATCGATTCCGGCTCGCCGTTCCTTGAGCTATCGCCGCTCGCCGCAAACGGCATGTATGACGACGCTATCCATGCTGCGGGAATTATCACAGGTATTGGGCGCATCGAAGGCCGCGAATGCGTGGTCGTGTGCAACGACTCAACGATCAAAGGCGGCACCTACTTCCCGATGACGGTTAAGAAGCACCTGCGCGCGCAGGAAATCGCGCGCGAAAACCGGTTGCCCTGCATCTATCTGGTGGATTCCGGCGGCGCGAACCTGCCGCACCAGACCGAGGTGTTTCCCGACCGGGAGCATTTCGGCCGCATCTTTTACAATCAAGCGACGTTGTCTTCGCTCGGTATTCCCCAAATCGCGGTTGTGATGGGCTCGTGCACTGCGGGCGGTGCCTATGTGCCGGCGATGTCGGATGAAACGATCATTGTCAAAAATCAAGGCACCATTTTTCTCGGCGGGCCGCCGCTGGTGAAGGCAGCGACCGGCGAAGTTGTCAGTGCGGAGGAGTTAGGTGGCGCCGACGTACATGCGCGCAAGTCGGGAGTCGTCGACCATTATGCCCAGGACGACCATCATGCATTGAGCGTGGCGCGCCGTATCATAGCAAATCTGAACAAGCCAAGGAACGCGGACGTTTCACTGCGCCGACCGCGCGAGCCAGTGTTCGACCCCGCGGAGTTGGATGGAATCGTTCCGGTGGATATGAAGAAACAATACGATGTGCGTGAGGTGATTGCGCGGATCGTCGATGCGTCCGAATTTGATGAGTTCAAGGCGCTCTACGGATCGACGCTGATCACCGGTTTTGCGCACATCCATGGCATACCGGTTGGGATTCTCGGCAATAACGGAATTCTGTTTTCAGAAAGCGCGCTGAAGGCAACACACTTCATCGAGTTGTGTTGCCAGCGTCGAATTCCATTGCTGTTCCTGCAGAATATCGTCGGCTTCATGGTCGGGCGTGATTACGAAGCCGGCGGGATTGCCAAGGACGGTGCAAAAATGGTGACGGCGGTCGCTTGCGCACAGGTGCCGAAGATCACTGTAATCATTGGTGGGTCCTACGGCGCCGGAAATTACGGGATGTGCGGTCGCGCCTATGGCCCGCGCTTTTTGTTTACCTGGCCCAACGCGCGCATCTCGGTGATGGGCGGCGAGCAGGCTGCGAGCGTGCTCGCGACCGTCCGGCGCGATAATATCGAGTCTGGTGGCGGCAAATGGTCGGACGTCGAGGAGGAGCAGTTCAAACAGCCCCTGCGCGACCAGTTCGAAACGGAGGGAAATCCTTATTACGCGACCGCGCGGCTTTGGGATGACGGCATCATTGTCCCGTCCGAAACGCGCCGCGTACTCGCGCTTGCGTTTTCCGCTGCGTTGAACGCGCCGGTACCGGAAACAAAGTTCGGCGTGTTTAGGATGTAACGGCAGCAGCGGTATAAAAGTGCTAAACCTCATATGAATTACATTTCCGCTCTAATCGTAGGCGCCGGTTCAGGACTTTCGGGCTCGCTCGCGCGGGGCTTCGCCAATGCCGGCATGAAAGTTGCGCTCGCCGCGCGTACGCCCGACAAGTTGGCCGTCCTGGCGCAAGAAACCGGTGCAAAACTTTATGGCTGCGACGCCACCAGACGCGATCAGGTTGAAAAGCTATTCACTGATCTCGATGGTGCGGAAGCGACGCCCGACGTCGTCGTTTACAACGCCAGCTATCGCACGCGGGGGCCGTTGATCGACCTCGATCCATCCGAGGTTGAGAAATCGATCCAGGTTTCGGCCTTTGCGGGATTTCTGGTGGCTCAGGCTGCGGCAAAGCGAATGCTGCCGCGGAAGCATGGCGCGATTTTATTTACCGGCGCTTCTGCAAGCATAAAAGGCTATGCGCAATCGGCGCCATTCGCCATGGGCAAGTTTGCGTTGCGTGGGCTGGCCCAAAGCTTGGCGCGGGAATTATCGCCGCAAGGAATTCACATTGCTCATTTTGTAATTGATGGGGGCATCCGCAGCGCGCGTCGAGCCGAGCCGCCAGATCAGCCGGATTCTTTGCTGGATCCCGACGCCATCGCGCAGAGCTATCTTGATGTGCTCAAGCAGCCGCGCAGCGCGTGGTCTTGGGAAATCGAGTTGCGGCCGTGGGTGGAAAAATTCTAGCCGCCGTTTAACGCGCCAACATTCCCATGACGGTGTCCCAATTCACGAAGGGCTGTTTGGGGCCTGCGCGCAGGACGCCTTTGTCGTGGAGGAAAGCGCTGCCAAGCATCAGTGCGGCGCCGACAAAAACACCGAAGATAAACCTCATGAGCAAGCCTCCCGGCAATTATTCCAGCACTTCGAACCCTAAATAGACGTGGGCAGATTTGCCACAGGCGAATCTGGAATTAGACAAATTCCAATGTTTTATCGATGGCTTGCACCGATCCGGCCGTGGTGACACTGATGGATTAGCACGCGTCGTCAGGCGAGGCCGATCCATGTACCGGATAATTGTTCTGTTTATTGCAACTTTGCTGTCTTTCAGTGCCGCCGGGCAGCAGTCAGCGCCGCCGAAAGACTCTCCAAAGCCGGTCGGAAAGGAAGTGTCGAAGGCCTACGTGCCTGGCCTCGAGCAGTTCATGAACGTGATCTTGATCGAACATAACAAGCTTTGGTTTGCCGCGAAGGCGCGTAATTGGGCGCTTGCCGGCTACGAACTAGGCGAGATCAAAGAGATCATGGGTGACGTGCAGGATCTGGTGCCAACCTTCAAGAATCTTCCGCTCGCCGACATGCTCGATGCGGTTATCACCAAGGAAATCGCGACGCTTGAGAAATCAATAGAAGCGAAAGACTACAAAGGCTTCACAGCGGGCTACGACAAGCTCACGCAGGCCTGCAATGCCTGCCATCAGGGCACGGAAAACGGCTTCGTCGTGATCAAGCGTCCGACACAGCCCGCGTTCACCAACCAGGACTACCGGCCGCACAAGTAGCGGCGTCACGCGGGCGTGATCGGCCGATTCATCAACCGTTTACGCGGTGGGTCTTATCAGTTCCAGGTAGGGGCCCATCTTCATGATTTCCATCGTCAACGGCTACGTCTGCACGACGTCCTGTGAAGTAGCGAGTGCCAAACAAGGCAAGGACCCGAGCGCGCCACCTGGCTCGCCGCAGGGCATGTCGGGCAAAAACAAGAGCTCGGCATTCGCGGGCCAGTCGGCGACCATTTTCGGCGGAGCACTCGCAACGACCAGCGCTGTCAATCCGGCAGACAACGTCCAACAGCCGCGGCTCGACCGTCTCGCCTGACGCGGTAGCCCGGGTCATCGGCGCATGCTAAAACGCATGCGTTATGACCAGCCCTGACGATCTCAAACAACTTGCACCCACGGGTAAACTACGCGGCGGCATTGTTGCCGCGCCGGCAGCGTCTGCCTTTTTCGCCATCAAAAGCGGAAATGGAGACGTAAAGGGCGTGACCGTCGACCTGGTCCGTGGATTTGCCGCGGCGCTGAAGTTGCCACTCGAGTTGAAGGTCTACGAGAATTCGGGTCAGGTCACCGAGGCGGTCGCCAAGGGCGAATGCGACATTGCGTTTATGCCGCAGGATGCCGAGCGCGCGAAGCGTGTGGATTTCGGCCCGGCCTATTACTTCATCGAGAGCACGTACCTCGTGCCGGCAGGCTCATCGATAAAAAGCATTGAAGAAGTGAATCGCCCAGGCCGTCGCATTGTCGCGATTTCCAACACCACGACCGCGCGCAGTGCGCGCCGAACGGCGCCCAATGCGAGCGTCGAGGAAGTACCGAGTGTTGACCAGATGACCGAGATGGCGGGCAAGGGGGAGGGCGATGCATTCGCCCTGTCACATGATTCTTTCACCGGCTTGTTGCCGAAATTGCCGGGTGCGCGCGTGCTGTCCGGTAATTTCCAGCAAACCGGCATTGCTGTCGCCGTGCCAAAGGATCGTCCGGTCGCCTTGAAAATTGCGAGCGAGCTGATCGAGGTTGCGAAGAGCTCGGGATTGGTGCGCCGAGCACTCGACGCCGCCGGCTTTCCCGACGCAGTCGTGGCACCACCGGCAGCCAAGCATTAGTTCGTTACGATGACATTGCCCAGCGTGCCGCGCTCGACCGCTTCGTGCGCCGCCATGGTATCAGCCAAGGCATAAGTCGGCTGCGCGACCCGGTTGAGTAACTGGCCAGCCTGGATCGCATCATTGATCGCGGATAGGGCACGTTCGCGCTCACCTGCGTCGAGCTCATAGACCAGGAAAAATTGCAGGCGGATCGAATTGACCAGGCAGAACGCCGCCGGCAAGGAGACGTCGGGTCCCGTACCGTAGATGGTGACGCTGCCCTTGGGCCGCAGGATGCCTGGGATGAGTTTGGCGTTGGCGGTGAGATCCAATTCAATGATGGCGTCGACGCCGCGCTTTCCGGTGATGTCCATCACCCGCTCGCCGACGTTCTCGCGCTTGTAGTCAATGGTGGCGTCGGCGCCGGCTTCTTGGGCGGTCTTGGCCTTATCGGCCGAAGAAACGGTGGTGATGATATTTGCGCCTTTGGCCTTCGCGAATTGTATGACGTATTGGCTGACCGCGCCCGCGCCGCCGGACACGAACAACGTCATGTCTTTTGTGACATTTGCCAGGGTGACGGCATGAACAGCAGTCATTGCCGGGATGCCCAGACAGGCGCCAGCTTCGAAGCTCGCTTTGTCGGGAAGAGGTACCGCCTGTGCCGCCGGCAACACAATAAACTCGGCCGCCGTGCCGAATGGCCGCTTCCATTGGCCGTTCCAGATCCAAACGCGCTCGCCGACTCGACTTTTGCTGACGCCAGCGCCGACTTCATCGATGACGCCAGCGCCATCGCTGTGCGGGATCACCCGAGGGTAAGCAATTTTCCTGGTCGTTCCCTGGCGCGATTTCACATCGGAAGGGTTGACGCCAGAGACCGCAAGCTTGATGCGCACTTCACCGGCGCCAGCATGAGGCGTTTCTACTTCACCGACGCACAAGACGTCGCGCGCGGTTCCGTTACGTTCATAGTAGACAGCTTGCACGGCTCACCTCCGGAACCGGACGATAGCATGCCGGCGCCGTCAGCAAATTGGGCGCGAACCACAAAGAGCCTTAAACGTTGTCTTGATGCGTTTTTTGAATGGGCATGGCACGGCGGGGCAGTTAAACGAGGCTCAACATGACCTACCGTGTGTATAGCGGCCCTAAAGGGTCAGCCGAAGTTGCACCGATCGAGAAATCGCAGCTGTTGTTCAAGCAATTTAACGCTCTCGACGAGGCGCTTTCCTGGGCGCGGTATGTCGAACGCACGGGCCGTATTCCTCTATGGATAGAGGGGGATGACGGCACGCGCATGAATTGCCGCGCAATTGTCGACGCGCTCCGTGTGGGCCAGCGTGAGCAGATCGGCGACCTTGCTGACTAGATGGGATGTCAGCTCGTGAGCCGGGTCCATTCCGCGCGGGCACGTTCGGTAAGATGGTCCCACTTGTTGTTTACGACGTCCCAATTAACCATCGGACGCTGTGCTCCAGCCGCGACGAGCGCGTTATGGGAGTCGTTGAGGTAAGCGCCGCCAACGGTCAGGACGGCACCAAGAATGATTCCGATAAGAACGCGCATGATGACTCTCCATCCCCCTGCGCTCAAAACGCAATCGAGCGAACGCTGTTCCATGGCCGGGCGGGACTTTTAGAGCCCGATTGTGACCCGGACCCGGCCATTTCGGGACCTTGGCGTTAACCTTGTGCGCTTACCAAACGCGTTATAACTTATTGAAAACACTACCATTGTTGCCTGAAAAACTTTGCCCGCCGACAAAATTTGCTGCTATATTGAATATATGAGCAGACATTCAACAAAACCCGCAGGACGGTCCGGCAAGACCGCCACGCGAACCGCCAAGAAAAGCGAGAAAGCCTCGCGCGTGGCGGCAAAAAAAGCATCGAAATCGGCCCGTCTCCCGGTTGGCAAGACGACCCGCGCGGCGCGGGCGGGTGCTGCGGCGGCGAAGACGATGAAAATGATCCGTACGTCGAGCCCGCCGGTGCAGCCGGTGGCCGCTCACGAAATTCCGGCGCGCTTGCACAAATACCAAGTCGGCGAGACGGTTTATTATACGTCGCCGACCTTTGGTCGTGCGGCCGCGACCGGCAGCTACATCGTGGTCAAGTTGCTGCCGTCGGAAGGTGACGACTACCAGTATCGGATCAAGAGTTCCGGTGAGGCCTTCGAACGCGTTGCGAAGGAAAGCCAACTCGACCGGGCCTGACCAACGTCGGATTGCTGTCGCTATTTCGCCGTGGCCGCTCCCTAAGATGCTCTGAACCGCGCGGATATCGCGTCGCAGGAGGTCAGAGCATGTCGATTTACATCACACAGGGGCGTTATACGCGCGATGCAATCAAGGGCATGATTGTCAAGCCGGAGGATCGCGCCGACGCCATCGCGCGCCTCCTGTCGAAAATAGGGGGTCGATTGCTCGGTTACTACCTCACGTTCGGCGAATACGATTTCCTGACTATCGCTGAAGCGCCCAATGACGTGCAAATGGCGGCTACCTTGCTGGCGGTGGGGAGTGGTGGTGGTGTCACAGACTTGCGCACGACGGTCGCCATGACCTCGGTTGAAGCAAAGGGGGCTTTTGCGGCCGCGAGCGACCTCGCGCCCGGCTTCAAGTCGGCCGGCGGGGCCTAGCGCCCCGACCTGGATGGAATAAACAAAAGAATTGGGGCGTTATAGAAACCTGAACAGAAGCCAACGAAAAAAGGGAGAGAATTCATGCGCGCGTTCTTGCGTCTGGCCACATTTATACTGCCGGTTTTTCTGGCATGGCCAGCTGCGGCCCAGACCTACCCGAGCCGTACCGTCAAAATGATTGTTCCGTTTGGGGCCGGTGGGCCTGCTGACGTTTATGCCCGGGTCCTTGCTCAGCATCTGACTGAGGAGACCAAGCAGTCCTTTATCGTTGAAGACCGCCCTGGCGCGGGCTCTGTC
Organism: uncultured Alphaproteobacteria bacterium; assembly: GCA_963735285.1. Lineage (GTDB taxonomy): Bacteria > Pseudomonadota > Alphaproteobacteria > Rhizobiales > Xanthobacteraceae > Pseudolabrys. Next base: position 353,065 of record CAVTKN010000003.1, read on the forward strand.
ATCGGGACCGACGCAGTCGCAAAGTCGGCGCCCGATGGATACACGCTGCTGGTGATGTCGAACACCCATACGACCAATGAGTCATTGCTGCCCAACAAGCCGTATCAGTTGATGCGCGATTTTGTGCCGGTTGCGACGTTCAATTATTCCGATCTGCTTATGGTGGTTCACCCGTCCGTTCCCGCCAAGTCCGTCAAGGAATTCATCGAATTGGCGCAGAAGGAACCGGGCAAGCTCAACTACGCGTCTTCCGGCCCGGGCACGCCCTATCACATGGCGGGAGAGCTGTTTAAGGCGATGAGTCACACAGATATCGTGCACGTGCCGCACAAGGCTTCCGGTGATGCGCGCAACAGCACGGTCGCAGGCACGGTTCAGATGATGTTTGACGCCGTGACCACCATGTCCGCCCTGGCCAAAGGCGGGCAGGTGAGGGCGCTTGCCACCACGGGTGACAAACGCAATCCACTCACACCCGACTTGCCGACGGTGGCTGAGACCGTCCCCGGCTATGAGGCGACCATCTGGCTAGGCGTGATGGCGCCGAAGGGAACGCCGAAGGAGGTCATCACCTTCCTCAACACGGCCATCAACAAGGTGATCAACCTGCCCGATGTTAAGGAAGCCTGGCTCAAGCAGGGTGCAATTCCGCTGGTGAAGACGCCTGAGGAATTCGACGCCTACCTGCGCAAGGACATCGAAAAGTGGGCCAATGTGGTAAAAGTATCGGGAGCCAAGATCCAATAGCGCGCGGTCTCGAAAAGCCATAATCGGCTTCGAAAAAGGTCATGCGCAAACATATCGAAAGCCGATGCCGACCATCGATGGCGCATTCATAAACGGCCTGCTGTCTACGCCGCTGGTGCTGCCCGCCTCCGTGGCGGGTGCGCTGGCGGCGTTGTTCGTCGTGGTCATCGTGTTCGCGGTGCGGCGTGCGGCGACCGGCGCCGGTGCGCGGCTGCTGGTTCCGCTCACCGGGATCGCGATTGCGGCAATTGCCGTGATTGGCGTGCTCGAGCGGCTGGCGACCAATGAGCGGATGGCTGAGCAACGCGCGTTGCTGTTGCGTCACACGCAGCTCAGTTTGAGTGCCGTGGCTCCTGGTTCGGCTTTGGCCTGCCTCGACGGCGCCGCAGGCGAGCAGATCGAGACTGCATGCGAGAAAGCCGTGTTCGCCGACGCGCAAAGTGCGGCAAGCGCGGTCGCCTATACCGGTGCACGCTTGTCTCTACTGTCCGACGTATTTGCCGCGACCCAGCACGGCAGTCCAGATCTTCAGGCGGTGCTTGCGAGCACGCGCCGCGCCATCGAACTCGACCGCTTTGGCATCGCTGCCCATGTCCTGGCTGAGCGCGATGGATGTACCGCCGATCGCTGCGGGGCCTTTGCCATGTTCCAGGACACCGGCGCGCTCAAGGCCAACCTGAAGGTGCATGCTTTCGATACTTACGTTGGCCGGTACGCCGGCGACTGGGGCAAGAAGGAGCCCTTGGCCGACAAACAGCCGCAAGCGGGCGTTCCGGCACCGTCGCCCGTTGCCAGTGCCGGCCCAGAAGCGCTCCCGACCGGTCATCCGGTCGATCCCCGTTACGACTTCCCCTCGGCGGCTTCGATCCCGCCGGTCAGTATTATGAATGCCGAACCGCCGGTCCCGAAAGATCACGTGGTCGCGCCTGCCACGCCGGCGCCCGCGGCCGCCGACAAGGCTGCCGCCGGCAGCCCGCCGGTACCCCCGAAACGTCCACAGGCCCAAGCGGCAACGCCGCCCGCGCGCTAGTATCCCGGCCGACGTAACGCGGGCCCTCATGTTCAAATCTGTCCTGATCGCCAATCGCGGTGAGATTGCGTGCCGTATTGCCCGAACCGCGCGGCGGTTGGGCCTGCGCAGCATTGCGGTCTATTCGGACGCCGATCGGCACGCACTCCATGTGCGCGCCTGTGATGAGGCCCATGCCATCGGCCCGGCTCCAGCCGCACAAAGCTATCTGGCAATCGAAAAGCTCATCGCATGCGCCAAGGCTACGCATGCCGATTGTATTCATCCCGGTTACGGCTTCCTTTCGGAAAATGCCGAATTTGCCCAGGCCTGCCGCGATGCCGGAATTGCGTTCGTTGGCCCGCCTGTCGACGCGATCCGCGCCATGGGTCTGAAAGACCGCGCCAAGGCCATCATGGAAAAGGCCGGGGTGCCAGTCGTGCCCGGCTATCACGGGGAGATGCAGGAACCAAAATTTCTCAAGCAGAAAGCCTATGAGATCGGGTACCCGGTTCTGATCAAGGCGATCGCCGGTGGGGGCGGCAAAGGCATGCGGCGCGTTGATCGCCATGCCGACTTCGATGCGGCGCTGGAAGGCGCCCAGCGCGAAGCCAATGCGTCATTCGGCGATGGGCGCGTCCTCATCGAGAAATTCGTGGCGAGCCCGCGCCACATCGAATTGCAGGTTTTTGCCGATGGACATGGCAACGCCATCCACCTTGGGGAGCGCGATTGTTCGTTGCAACGCCGCCACCAAAAAGTTGTCGAAGAGTCCCCGCGCCGGGCATGAGCGCGGAATTGCGCGCCACGATGGGCGCCGCCGCTGTCGCTGCGGCGAAAGCGGTTGGGTATGTCGGCGCAGGCACTGTTGAATTTATCGCCGACGGTTCGAGGGGTCTCAAGACCGGCGGCTACTGGTTCATGGAGATGAATACCCGGTTGCAGGTCGAACATCCGGTCACCGAGGCCGTCACGGGGCTCGACCTGGTTGAGTGGCAATTCCGCATCGCCTCCGGCGAAAAGCTGCCAATGACACAGCAACAAGTGAAATTTGACGGTCATGCAGTGGAGGCGCGGGTTTACGCGGAGGATCCGGAGCGCGGCTTTCTGCCCTCGACCGGCCGGGTGGTTGCTCTGAAATTTCCCAAATCCGATGGCGTGCGCGTCGATAGCGGCGTTGAAGCGGGTGGGGAGGTCACGCCATATTACGATCCGATGATCGCCAAGGTGATCGCCCACGGGAAAACCCGCGGCGAGGCGCTCGATCGTCTGGCGGATGCGCTCGACGAGACAATCATTCTAGGCCCGCGGAGCAATATTGGCTTTCTCGCGAAGCTCTGCCGGGCGGCCGCTTTCCGCAAAGGCGATTTCGATACCGGCTTTATCGACCAGAACCTGCCCGGCCTCGGCGCAGCGCCGCAAGAACTCGACCGCGCCGCCGCGGCGCGCGGAGCGCAGGAACTTTTGGCGCAGGAGCAGGCCCGCCTCAACGATGTGTGGGAGCGCGAGGCCGACGAGCCTGTTTCACCCTGGGACGCAGTTGACGCGTTCCAGCTGTCAGGCACCCGACGCCTGGCCCTCCCGATTACGGCTGAAGGCGAAACCCTAGTGGCTGAGATTATTTACGGACGACAAGGGCCGGCGCTTTCGGTGGAGGGTGTGCCGCCGGCTCCCGATGCCGTGGCGGTCGCAGACGGAAACTCGGTCTATGTCTTACGCCATGGCCGTCAGACAAAGGTCACATTGCGCGACGCAATGCTTGACGAGGCTGGGGATCAGGACAAAAGCGGTCTTGTACGCGCGCCGATGCATGGCAAGGTGCTTTCGCTCCTGGTGGACCAGGGTGCGCGCGTCGCCCGCGGCCAGCGGGTTGCTGTCATAGAAGCCATGAAGATGGAGCATACATTGGTTGCGCCGATTGACGGCATGGTCACGGAGATCGCGGTTGCACCGGATGCACAGGTGGCCGAAGGCGGCAAGGTGATGGTCATCACCGCGACGTCAAACGAGTAGACCGATATGCCGCTTCATCTCATCAAATTGTGTGTTGGCTGCGATTCTGTCGCCGACCTTGAGGACTGGATCAAACAAAAGCTGAAAGAAAAAAAGAGGCGGGGGCAAAAGTCCGAGCACATTCATACGACGCGAATGGTGCCCAAGCGGGCCGCGGAACTAACAGACGGTGGTTCGCTCTATTGGGTCATCAGAGGCCAGGTCGCGTGCCGCGAGCGAATTCTCGATATCCGGCCTTTTATCGACAAAGACGGCATTGGCCGCTGCCGCGTCGTGCTCGATGGGAAAGTCGTGCTGGTTGAGCCGAGACCACGAGGCGCGTTCCAGGGCTGGCGCTATCTTGAGGCGAAAGAGGCGCCTCGTGACCTCTCGCGAGCTGCGCCGGGGGCGGCGAGGATGCCGGAGGCCATGCGGCGCGAGTTGCAGGAATTGGGCCTGCTCTAGACCCCGATATTATCGATCAGTCGCGTTTTTCCGAGCCTGGCGGCCAGCAGCAGCCGGATTGGGCCGTCTTTGGGTGACTCAATTGGCATCAACGTCAGCGCATGGCGCGCTTCAAGGTAATCCAGGGTGAAGCCGGCAAGATCGATCTCTATCCGGCCAACATTCAACACCCGGTCAATCTTCTCGCCGTTTTTGATGCGGCTAGCGCAATCCTTGAGCACGCGATAGAGCATTGGCGCAACCGCGCGCTCGCCGGCCGAGAGGTAGACATTGCGCGAGGACAACGCGAGTCCGTCCGACTCACGCACGGTTGGAACTCCAATCACCTTCACTGCGAGATCGAGGTCCGCCGCCATTTGGGTGATTACACGGAGCTGCTGATAGTCCTTTTGGCCGAAAAGCGCGAAATCGGGCGATACCTGCGTGAACAGCTTGGCCACGACGGTTGCGACGCCGCCAAAAAAATGCGGCCTGAATTCATCCTCCAGGCCGACTTTGGCGGCGCCTTCGGGGGCAAGCCGTGTCGCGTAGCCGGCCGGGTACATGGCCTCCACTGACGGAGCCCAAACGAGATCGACATTGGTTTCGCGCAAGGCCTTCAGATCGGTTGCGAAGTTGCGCGGGTAGCTGGCAAAATCTTCATTCGGCGCAAATTGGGTAGGATTGACAAAGATTGAAACGACGACGCGCTTCGCGCGCTGCCGCGCTTCACGCACCAGCGCCATGTGGCCACGGTGCAACGCGCCCATTGTCGGCACCAGTGCAATCCGTTCGCCGGACTTACGGCAGAGTTCCAGTGCCCGGCGCAGCGAAGAAACCGTTCGCACAATTTTCAGGCGGCTTGCCATAATTCGGAGCCCTGTCGGCGAGTTGTCGCAAAACCGGACTACGACCTAGCAAGGCAGGCCGAAGGGGGCCAAGCAAATTGGTGATCAAGTCGGGATTAACTTGACTAAAGTACACTAATATCTTGAGATTTGGCGGTCGTGGGGGGCGGCATGCTGATCCAACCAATCCCAGAAACTGTCCAATCTGCGCATGTCGTCGTGCTCGGCAACGAGAAAGGCGGCTCCGGCAAATCGACCACTGCTTTGCACATCGCTGTCGCCTTGCTGAAAGCCGGCCAGCGCGTTGCCACCATCGACCTCGACTCCCGTCAGCAAAGCTTCACACACTATATCGACAACCGGCGCGCCTGGGCTTCGCGTGCGCGCATCACACTTGAACTGCCGACGCACTATTGTATCGCGCGCGCCGAAGGCAATTCGCTTGAAGCGAATGAAGCGGAAGAGTTCGCCAACTTCTCCGCTGCAATCAGCGCGATCGAACATAGCCACGACGTGGTTGTGATCGATACGCCGGGCGCCGATACATATTTGATGCGGCTTGCCCATTCGATGGCGGACACGTTGGTGACACCGCTCAATGACAGCTTTCTCGACTTTGATGTGCTGGCAACGTTGGACCCGACCAACTTCAGCGTGACCGGTGAGAGTCACTACGCGGAGATGGTGCGCGAAGCACGTCGGCAACGGCGCCTGGTCGACGGCCGCCTGACTGACTGGATCGTGGTGCGTAACCGACTTTCCACTCTTTCGTCACGCAACAAACGTCTGGTCGGCGACGGAATCAACGAATTGTCGAAGCGCATGGGCTTCCGGTGCATCGAAGGCTTTGCCGAACGCGTGGTTTATCGCGAATTCTTTCCGCGCGGCCTGACCGCTCTTGATGATCTCGATGAGGAAACGCTCGGCACGCGGCCGAACCTCTCGCATCTGACGGCGCGCGAAGAAGTTATCACGTTGCTCAATACGCTGAATCTTCCGCTATCCGAGAACGGTAAGCGGCGGGCTGCCGCGCGCGCGGAATGGTACTCCGTCATGGACCAGCCGCTGCAGGTCCACGATATCATCCTGTAGAATCCATTAAGCTTGAATACCGACGCGAATGTCGCCACCTGATGCCGAGTGGCCGTGGAGGCCGCGCGCGCCAGGGCGTTTCGGTGTAGAATTTCCCCCATGAGTAAAGACCCACAGCAGACGCCTGCGCCGGTATCGTCAAAGCCGGAAATCGAGGCGTTCGTCGAGCGCATTCGTGCGTTGGGGCCGGCGACCGCCCCGGGGACGCGTGGCAGATTGATCTTTGCGCTCGACGCCACAATGAGCCGGCAGCCTACGTGGGATACAGCCTGCGCGTTGCAGGCCGACATGTTCCGGGAAGCTGCGAGTGTTGGTGGGCTCGACATCCAGCTTGTATATTTCCGGGGCCTGAGCGAATGCCGCGCTTCCGGTTGGGTCGCCGGCAGCGACCGGTTAGCCGAGCTGATGTCGCGCATCGATTGCCGGGGAGGGCAGACACAAATTGGAAAAGTTTTGAGTCACGCCCGGCAAGAAACCGGACGCCAATCCGTACAGGCGCTGGTTTTCGTTGGGGACGCCATGGAAGAGCCCATCGACCATCTTTGCCAGGCTGCGGGCGAGTTGGGACTTCTGGGCGTGCGGACTTTTATGTTTCAGGAAGGCAATGATCCCGTCGCGGAAAACGCTTACCGCGAGATAGCGCGGCTGTCGCACGGCGCTTATTGCCGTTTCGACGCGGGATCGGCGCATCAACTTGGCGAGTTGCTGCGCGCTGTCGCAGCCTATGCGGCGGGGGGTATCAAGGCGCTTTCCGATCTGTCTGCGAAGCGATCGTCCGCCGCACATCATTTACTGGCCCAGTTGAAATAGACATGCCGGCACTCATCTTCGGACTACTGGCACTGGTGCTCGCCCTGTGGGCGCTCAGCGTTATTTCCAAGGTCGATCCGAAAGTGGCCGCGCGCGTCACGAAAATCAGCGGCGGCCTGCTTGCGCTCGGCTTCGGGGTATTCCTTGGACTGCGTGGTGAACTCGCCATTGCCGTCCCGCTTGGTGCGTTCGGACTAGGGTTGCTCGGGTGGGTGCCATTCGGGCCGGCCGGCTTTTCCGCCCGCACGCAGAAGAGCGGCGGGCAGACCTCGCGTGTGCGTTCGGCCTATTTCGAGCTGGAGCTCGACCATGACAGCGGCGCGATGCGCGGCCGCGTGCTTGCCGGCCGCCATCAAGGCGCCGAGCTCGACCAGCTCGACGTCAAGACGCTGGTCGCGATGCTGAACGAGATCGACGAGGAAAGCCGCGCGCTACTTGTGGCTTATCTTGACCGCCGGGATCCCAGTTGGAGTGAGCACGCGCAGGCGGACGCGACAGCGGGGCGGCACGCCACGAGCACCGGAAAAATGTCGGAACAGGAGGCCTATCAAATCCTTGGCCTGCAGCCCGGTGCGAGCGCCGACGATATCGGCCGCGCGCATCGCACGCTGATGAAGAAAATGCATCCCGACCAGGGGGGCTCGACGTATCTCGCGACCCGGATCAATGAGGCCAAAGAAATCCTTCTTCGCAACCATCGCTGAGGTACTCCACAAACTTGACCATCAGCGGCTCCTGGTAGGCGCATCCCTATTATTATTTTGTCCGTCAATTCTTCAGAAACATGCACGGAATTTCGTTGCGTTTTAGTTGCTTGCAAACGGCTTCAGCCCGTTCTTTTTCCAGCCCCGCAAAGCGGGCACGGAACATGGTCTTTTCGCCCTTGTTGGTTTTTTCGGTGAAAGGCTCAGCGCGGCCGAGCAGGTCCTTGGCTTTGCTTTGAGCCAGGTCCAGCCGTTGTTTGGCGTCCTTCTCGTCGTCGAAGGCGCCGACCTGCACGAGCCAGCCGCTGCGTTTGACCGCGGGCTCTACAGCCGCGGCGACCGGCACGGGTATGGACTTGCTCACCGATGCAACTTTCGCCGGTAGTGTGCCGAGGATGCCGGGCTTCGCACCTGGTGGCGGTGCGGCCGCAGACGCTTGGGGTGGCGGCGATTGCGGTGGCGGTAGCTGAGGCGGCGGCAATTGCGGGGGAGCTGATTCACTCTTCACGGTGTTGATCGTGGTGATGTTCGCCGCATTGGCGACCGCGGGCGCCGGAGTAAGCTGTCGGTTGTCGGATGGCAACGGCGACAGGGATGCCGTCTGCATGCTGCCCGGATGCACGGTCACTGTTTTCACCGTGTTGGGCTTGATCGGTTCGGTGGATCCCGGCGCAGGTGCATCGGCAGCCACAGCGGTCGGCGTCACCGCGGCGACACGCACGGGCGCCGAGCCTGTGCGGTCATCCTCCTTGCTGTCCTTGCGCGCGATATCTTTAGCAGCTTGGGCGGTTTCCCATCCTTCGACCACTTGCGGAGCGGTCCGTTTGACCGCGGCGACGTTGATGTTGCTTTCGATCAGGCCAAGCACGCGCGCATCGCGAGCGCTGGCTGTGCGGCCGCCGAAGACCACGGCAATGATGTGATGGTTGGCGCGGCGTACCGACGTGACGATGTTGAACCCGGACTCGTGGATGTAACCGGTCTTGATGCCGTCGACGCCGTCGACCGCGCCGAGCAGATGGTTATGGTTGCGGATCGAATTGCCGCGATAGTCGAACGTGCGCGTGGCGAAATAGCGATAGTAATTCGGAAAGCGATCCTGGATCGCCCGGCCAAGCGTCGCCTGATCGCGCGCGGTGGTGATCTGCTGGTCGTCGGGCAGGCCGGAGGCGTTGCGGTAGACCGTCTGCGTCATACCGAGCGCGCGTGCTTTCGCGGTCATCATTTTGGCAAAGCCCGGCTCGTCGCCGCCGAGCGCTTCCGCCACAATGACGGCGACATCGTTGGCCGACTTTGTGACGATCGCGCGGATCGCGGTCTCGACGCGGATTGAATCTCCGGGCTTTAGTCCGAGCTTGGACGGAGCCTGCACGGCGGCATGGGCCGATACCGGCAGGTCGGTGTTGAGCGTGACCTTGCCCTGCTCGAGGCGCTCGAACAGCAGGTAGAGGGTCATGATTTTGGTGAGCGAAGCAGGATGGCGCGGGCTGTCGGGATTACTCGACTGCATGACCGCGCCGGAATTCACGTCGACCACGATCGATGCGTAGGCGGGGTTGTAGCTTTCGCCCGTATCCGAGCGCAGCCGAAATCGCCGGCGGGCGTCTGCATTGTCTGTCAGGGACGCGACGGCGACACAGGCCATCAGGCCCAGGATGCCCCAGCGCAGGCCACGACGGCCAAAAACTCCCCCACGCGGCATTCGCTCTCCCCAAACCCCGTTTTGTGGTGGCGGTCCCCTAGGCCGTTATCGTGGCCGTTTTGTAGCCAGTCGGCGTCGCGACAATTTATGACGGTAGGAGAACGCGGTTTACAAATAATTAAGGCAATCCCCCGGATTCTAAAGGGGTTTTTGCACTGCGATAAAATCTCTTGACTTATTGTGCAGTGCAATATAAGTTAACTGCATTCCCGGGAGAGGCCGGGTTCAAATTTCAGCACATTGGCACCGCTTAGCGGGCCGGGAAGGGATCCAATGGTCAAGAATTTAGAGGACCTCCAGCAGGTCAGCAAAGACAACGTTGACGTCACCTTGAAAGCCATGGGCGCTCTGTCGAAGGGCACACAGGCGATCGCGGTCGAGGTTGCGGATTATTCGAAAAAGGCCTTCGAAGACGGCAGCGCAGCCCTTGAGAAGCTGTTCGGCGTCAAGTCGCTCGATAAGGCGATCGAAGTGCAGACCGAGTACGCCAAGACCGCCTACGAAGGTTTCGTCGCGAAGGCGTCCAAGATCGGTGAACTGTATGCCGATCTCGCCAAAGAGACCTACAAGCCGTTCGAATCCATCATCGCGAAGGCGAAATAAGTCGCGTTGCGTTGCGTGGCGTTGTTTGTTGGTATCTGTAGCGTAGCGTAAAGTTGCGTACGCGTTTGGAATACAAAGCCCGGCTCATTTGGCCGGGCTTTTTGTTTGCGATCAGCTACTGCGCGATGCGCAATTTCGTCAGCTCGGTTCCGATTTTGTCGAACGTAGTGATGATCTGGCCCGCCGAGGTCAGAAGCGAAAACTTGTTCGGATCCGGAAACTTCCTTGCAACGGTATCGGTTGGCGCGGTTCCCGCGCAATTCTTGAGAAGCGTTGATGTCGGGTCGCCGCCCGTGTTGACCTGGATGGTGTAGAGATTGATGTTGGCGGCGTTGATATTCGCGCAAGTCCCATTGCCGCCTGAGTCGCGCATGCGTGCGTCGACCGCGGTACTGGTATGCGATCCGTCCCCATCCCAGCGATTCTGCGTGTTCAAACCGTCTGACAGCAGAATAATTGCATCGACATACTGATAGGCCGCATCCTTCGCCGGCGCAGTGAATGGTCCACCGCCGACCAGTGATTGCCAGCCCCACACCAGTCCGATGGGTTGATTGGTGCTGCCGTTGGTGACAAGGCCGCTGACCAGCGCTTTCATTGCCGTCCAGTTATAACTGAGCTCCATCATCGCCGGAGGACACGTGACCTTGTCGTCCGGCGGGAATCTGGACGTGTCATCACTTAAGCTCGGCGGCCTGACGGTTTGATCGAACGCATTGCCGCCGGAAGGCGGCTTGGTGGGTGGAAGCGGCCCACGGTCGGTTGTGCAACCTGACCAGCTCTTCCGGGACAGAAGATCGGGCGTCCATACGCCCACGGTCCATACCCCTGACGTCCATACACCCGCGGTCCAGACGCCCGCGGTCCAGACGCCGAAAGTCCAGATTCCCCCTTTCTGGCTACACTTGCTTTGGGTCGTCCACTGCGACAATGAGCAAACCCCCGCCGAGTTGCACGCGGATTTGGATGAATTGCCTGAAATCGAGCAGGTGCCTGCGGACGTGCATGCGCTCTGGCTGTTCTTGCCCGAGACCGTGCAGGTACCGGCGTTCGTGCAACTTGATTGCGTGGAGTTGCCGGATATCGAGCAAGTGCCCGCGGCGGCGCAGGTGCTCTGCGTCGTGAAGTTCGAAAGTGAGCAAGCGCTGACGCAACTGCTTCTGACCAGGATGCTGCCTGACGTGTTGCATTTGCCGTGCGTTGCATCCCAGGAATTAGGATCGGACTTTGCCTGGTTGTCCCAGTAGATCCAGTCGTCCCAGGTCGAATCGTAATTGTTTTCGATCCTCACATCCTTGGCGAACGGGATGATGGACACATACACATCGCCGTCGACCGAGGCGGCGGATTGCAACTGACCCAGCAGATTTTTCGTCGCGGTTATGAGTGCGCCGATCTTGCCGTCGCTGGCCATCGATCCGGTGGTGTCCAGCACCAGCGCCACGCGCAACCGCGACGCACCCCATTTCGCGGTCGATGTCGCCGTGAGGTTTATCGTCCTGAAGCCGAGCATGCGCATGAATTCCGTGTCCATATCGGCGGATGCGGAGATCACGATTTGGGAGCCGAGCCGTCGCGGAATAGGTGGCGGTGACCTTGGTGTTGGTCGCATCTGGTCGTTTGAACAGTCCGGCAAAATAAGTTTCCGCCAGTCCCTTTATTTCATCATTGGAGGCGCTTGACGCCTTCTTCGAAAGCATCAGCGCAGTCGAATCGACCGCCAGTTGCAGCGACGTTCTGACCGAATTGGCTCGGCTTAAGTCTACGGCCGCGCCGACAAGGGCGAGGAGCGGGATGAGCGAAAACGCGAAGGTAATGGCGACATTGCCGCGCCGGGCGCGCATGAGCCGAAGCCACGCGCGCGTGCGGCGTTTCGGGCGTCTGATGACTTTCCACATTCGTTTTGACTGACAGCAATTGGACCCACGTGCTCTCGTACGACCTGAAATTGAGCGGGCGGATAATCGATTGCCGAAAATGGGATGTGCGCCATCAACCACGGTGCCGGCATCGCGTGGGATGCTCAACGGCGCTGCAGCTCTATGTGGTTAATGGTAATGTCGGAATACCTCCCAGCCATTATACGCAGCGCGCTATTGCCGCAGGCGGGAGTGCTATCGAAATGAAACGAGCGGGCAAATTGTTGCCCGCTCGTCTGTCGTCGTAGCTTTCTTGCTTAGTAGGCGACCCGCAACTTGGTCAGGTTGCTGCCGATCGTGTTGAACGTTGCAGTCACCTGGTCCGCCGATGTCAGCAGATAAAACTTATCGGGGCTGGTGGCGCAGTTCTGCAGCAGGGTGGACGTTGGATCGCCGCCTGTGTTGACCTGGATCGTGTACAGCTCGATATGCTGCGCCTTGATGGCGTCGCAAGTTGCTTGTTCGCGGGTATCGATCGAGTTCTGATCGGTGTACCAGCGATTCTGCGTGTTCAAGCCGTCAGTGAGCAGAATGATGACCTGCGTGTACTGGAACTGCTGATCCAATGGCGGCACCGAGAAGGGTCCGCCGCCGACCAGCGACATCCAACCGAGCTGCAAGCCGATAGCCTGGTTGGTATTGCCGGCCGGTGACATGTTGTCGACCAGCGTAGCCATTGCCGACCAGTCGTAGCTCAGGCCCTTCACGGCCTGCGGGCACGAGCTGTACTGCTCGGCGGGGTAGAGCGACGACCAGCGCGGTGTCGTCGGATCCGGCGACACGGCGTTCTCATCGTAGTTGTAAGTCGCATCCGGCCCGCTAAGGCCGCCCAGAGTGCTGGGCGAGGCGGGATAACCGCGGTCCATCACGCAACCATTCCACGTGTTGTGATTTTTGACCGTCCACTTGCCGGGCGTCCAGGTGAAGGCCGTGAAGGTCGCGGGTGTCCACACGCCAGCCGTCCATGTGCCGGGCGTTGAGGTCCAGACGCCGGCCTGCCAGACGCCACCATTGCTCTGACAAGGATTCTTCGACGTATATTGTGGCTTGGTGCAGACGTGCGCGCTCTGGCAGTTGCTCTGCGAATTCTGGCCAGAGATACTGCACGTTCCGGCACTGTTGCAGCTGCTCTGCGTATTGTGGCCCGAGAGGCTGCAAGTGCCCGCCGACGTGCAGTTGCTCTGGGAATTTTGGCCCGAGATGCTGCACGTTCCGGACGAGTTACAGGTGCTCTGCGACGTCGTGCCGCCCACGCTGCAGTTCCCGTGGCCCGTGCACTGGGATTGCGTCGTGTAGGTCGTGTTGCTGCACGCGCCTACGTTGGCAAAACATTTGCTCCGCGTATTCTGAGTGTTGTGCGCCGTCCCGCCGGAGTCATAGCATGTGCCGTTTGTGGCGTTCCACGACACGTTGTCGGTGCCTGTTGCATCCTGAATCGTAGCACTGGGATTGTTGGTATTGTCGTCAACGTTGGAGTTGCCCCAGTAGACCCAGTCCGTGTTGTAGTTCGTGGCGCCGACGTTCACGTCCTTCACGAACGGAACGATCGAGACATAGACGTCGCCCGCGACCGTCACCGCGCTCTGGAGCTGCGTGAGGAGATTTTTGGTGGCCGTCTGCATGGCAGGCATTTTGCTGTTGTCGGCCATCGACCCGGTATTGTCGAGCACGAGTGCGACGCGCAGCCGCGTGATACCCCACTTGGCGGTGGAGTTGGCCTTCACCGTGAAGGTGTCAAAGCCGAGAACCTTCACGAACTCGGCCGGCAGCTGCGCCGAGGCACTGAGGAGGATTTGGGAATTGTTGCTCGGATCGAACGTCACATCGACGTGGATGTTGCTTGCATCGAGCTTGGCGCCGGTCACCTGGGGAGGATCGAACAGCTTGGAGAAATATTTAAGCGCGTTGTCCCTGCGCTGAGTATCGGTGTCGGTTGCTGCTTCCTTCGACATCAAAAGCGCGGTCGCGTCGAGCGCCGACTGCATCGAGGCCTTGACCGAATTGGCGCGGCTGTAATCGACGGCAGCACCCACGAAGGCGATGATAGGCAGTGCAACAAGAAGAAAGGTGAGGGCGATGTTGCCCCGCTGATCGGCTCCGAAGGCCGACAACTTCTGACGAAGATTCTTCCAGGCGACCATCATGGCGATTCACCGAGCGTGAAATGAGTTGAACCCGGGGTACGTGATAGGCCCCGTTGTTAAAGGGCTGGTGTACGGTTAGGGGGCAAATCCGGTAGCAGCAGTAAGGGTTTGCAGCGTCTCTCCGCACTTAATTGCGTCATTTCAGCGGGTTCGTTGGTAAACGTGATTTGCTGAGAATGCCGCGAATGCCACGCAGTTTATTATGCGCGTCGTTAACGTGTGGTTGGCCGAACGTGCGAATCTCACCATCCCGAAAAAGTAGCGGCGCCGAGGCATCCCCTGTCGGGACCCCTCGGCGCCGCGGCATTGCTTGTTACATCGCCAGGCGCAGCTTCGAGAGCGACGTGCCGATCTGACCGAAGGTGGTCACCATCTGCCCGGCCTCCGTCAGCAGGAAGAACTTGCCGGCATCGGTGGCGCAGTTCTGCAGCAACGTCGAAGTCGGGTCGCTGCCGGTGTTGACCTGCACCGTGTAGAGGGTGATGCCCGCGGCCTTGATGTTGTCGCAGGTCTTCTTCTGGCGGTTGTTGATCGAAGAAGCGCTCGTGTACCAGCGGTCTTCGGTATTGAGACCGTCGGTCAGCAGAATGATGACCGTTTGGTACTTAAAGTCGCTATCGATCGGCGGCACCGTGAATGGCGAGGCCGTCAGGGTTTGCCAACCGAGCTGCAATCCGATCGCCTGGTTGGTATTGCCGTTCGCTGTCATGGTGTCGATTTTGGCGTTGAGGGCATCCCAATTATTGCTCAGCCCCATGACTGTTGCCGCCGGGCAGGACGAATATTGCTCGGCCGGGTACAGCGTGCCGCCTGTGCCCGGAGCGTCGTTTGTCGTGTCGAAATTCTGGTCACGGTCGGTGACGCAGCCGTTCCAGGTGTTGTGGTTGGCCGGCGTCCAGACCTTGCTGTGCGAGACACAGTTTGTCTTGTTTTTATAAGTCGTATTGCTGCATTTGCCGTTGACCTCTTCCCAGAGATCCCAGCGGATCCAGGGTTGATTATAGTTGGACGGGCCCACGTTCACGTCCTTCACGAACGGAACGATGGAAACGTAGACGTCTTCCGGATGTACGGCCGCCGCGTTGAGTTGGCTCAGCAGAGTGTGAGACGCAGTCTTGAGTGCGCCGATTTTGTCGTCACTCGTCATCGACCCGGTGTTGTCGAGCACGAGCGCGACGCGCAGCCGCGTGTTGCCCCAGGTCGACACCGACGTTGCCGAGATGTTGACCGTGCTGGCAATGACGCTGATGAAGCTCGTGTTGACGGTGGCCGTGCCGGTCATCGTCAGTTTTGAACCGCCCGACGTCGTGTATACCGGAGTGACTTGAACGGATGCCGGGACCACGTCCGGATGGCTGAATAGTGCATTGAACTTGGTGGTGGCTTCGGTTTGAAGCTCATCCTTCGTTACGATCGCCGCATCCTTCGAGAGCATCAAAGCGGTCGAATCGAGGGCGACCTGGAACGCCGAGCGAGCGGCGTTCACTTTCGAATAGTCCATGGCGACGCCGACGCCGATCATCAACGGGAGGGCTACGACGGCGGCCAGGGGGGCTACACCGCCCCGGGTGTTGTCGAGAAAACGGGCTAACATGCGGATTCACCCAATATTGTGGAAACTACCTACGACCAGAGTTCCTCCATATGGGGGTACCCGCCTTGAGAAAACGTGAGAAGGACGGCGCGAATTTGGGGGAAAGTCGCTTCAATTTGCCCGCAAACGGGTTGCGATCGTTTAAGCAATAGCTATCTGGATTTGGCGTGCAAAACGGCGAAACTGTGGGCTCATGTCCCGGAACGGGGCACCCTTAAGCGAATTGTCGGCTTGGAATCGTTGTCCGTGCGTCTCTATGATGGTGCATGGCCAAGCACCGGCGCGTCTATGGTGCAACGTCAAGGAATGTCATCACTGCTACGGCCCGTCATGAAGTCTCCAGAGCACAAGACCTGTCCAACCTTCTCGGCTTTGGTGAGCGACGCTGGGCCGCGGATGGCGGACGATGATCGCAAGCGCAAGAACGAGCCGGGCGGGCCGGGCACCGCGGTCATTACAAAGACCAAGCCGCAGACCAAGCGGCCGAACTTGTACCGAGTGCTCATTCTCAATGACGACTACACGCCGATGGAATTCGTCGTGCATGTTCTGGAGCGATTCTTCGGCAAGGACCACGAAGCCGCCACAAGAATTATGTTGCATGTCCATCACCACGGGATCGGCGAATGTGGCGTCTATACCTACGAAGTTGCAGAGACCAAGGTGACACAGGTGATGGACTTTGCGCGCAAACATCAGCATCCTTTGCAATGCGTGATGGAAAAGAAATGAGATTCGGAAGCGCTCAATACAAATGAACTGGAAGATCTGAATGCCGACATTTTCCCGCAGTCTCGAACAATCGCTGCATCGTGCGCTTGCGCTCGCCAACGAGCGGCACCACGAATACGCGACGCTTGAGCATCTGCTTCTGGCGCTGATTGACGATCAGGATGCCTCGGCCGTCATGCGCGCCTGCAACGTGGACCTCGACAAGCTGCGGCGCAGTCTGACGGCTTATCTGGAATCGGAACTCGAGAATCTGATCACCGATGGCGCCGAAGACTCAAAGCCGACGGCCGGCTTCCAGCGCGTGATTCAACGCGCGGTCATCCATGTGCAGTCATCGGGACGTGAAGAGGTGACTGGCGCCAACGTGCTGGTGGCGATCTTCGCCGAGCGCGAAAGCCACGCTGCTTATTTCCTGCAAGAGCAGGACATGACGCGCTACGACGCCGTCAACTATATCAGCCACGGTATCGCGAAGCGGCCAGGCCTTTCGGAGTCGCGCCCCGTGCGTGGCGTTGAGGAAGAAGCCGACACCAAAGGTGGCGACGAGCCCAAGAAGAAGGGCGATGCGCTCGAGGCCTACTGCGTCAACCTCAACAAGAAAGCCAAGGACGGCAAGATCGATCCGTTGATCGGCCGCGATGCCGAGATCAATCGCACGATCCAGGTGCTGTGCCGGCGGCAAAAGAACAATCCGTTGTTCGTCGGCGAAGCCGGCGTCGGCAAGACCGCGATCGCGGAGGGATTGGCCCGCCGGATTATTCACGGCGAAGTGCCTGACGTGCTCAAGGGCGCGACCGTGTTTGCGCTCGACATGGGCACGCTGCTGGCCGGCACGCGCTATCGCGGCGATTTCGAAGAGCGCCTCAAGCAGGTGATCAAGGAAATCGAGGCCTATCCCGGCGCGATCATGTTCATCGACGAGATTCACACCGTGATCGGTGCAGGCGCGACGTCAGGCGGCGCGATGGATGCGTCGAACCTGCTCAAGCCTGCACTCGCTTCGGGCACGATCCGCTGCATCGGTTCGACGACCTACAAGGAATATCGCCAGTACTTCGAGAAGGACCGTGCGCTGGTACGGCGCTTCCAGAAGATCGACGTCAATGAACCGTCGGTGCCGGACGCGATCGAAATCCTGAAAGGCCTCAAGCCGTATTTCGAGGAATATCACAAGCTCAAGTATACGAACGAGGCGATCAAGGCCGCGGTCGAGCTGTCGTCGCGCTACATCCACGACCGCAAATTGCCCGACAAGGCCATCGACGTGATTGACGAGTTGGGCGCGGCGCAGATGCTGCTGCCGGAAGGCCGCCGCAAGAAGACCATCGGGATCAAGGAAATCGAGACCACGATTTCGACCATGGCGCGAATTCCGCCAAAGACTGTGTCCAAGGACGACGCCGAGGTGCTCAAGCATCTCGAGCACACCTTGAAGACCGTGGTCTATGGTCAGGACAAGGCGATCGATGCGCTCTCGGCGTCGATCAAGCTGGCGCGTGCAGGCTTGCGCGAGCCGGAAAAGCCGATCGGATGTTATCTGTTCTCCGGCCCGACCGGCGTCGGCAAGACCGAGGTTGCCAAACAACTTGCGGCTTCGCTCGGCGTCGAGTTGATCCGCTTCGACATGTCGGAATACATGGAGCGTCATACGGTGTCGCGCCTTATCGGCGCGCCTCCGGGCTATGTCGGCTTCGACCAGGGCGGCCTGCTGACCGACGGTGTCGACCAGCATCCGCACTGCGTGCTGCTGCTCGACGAGATCGAGAAGGCGCATCCGGATCTGTTCAACGTGCTGCTCCAGGTCATGGATCACGGCAAACTCACCGATCACAACGGCAAGTCGGTCGATTTTCGCAACGTGATCCTGATCATGACCACGAATGCAGGCGCGTCGGACCTCGCCAAGCAGGCCTACGGCTTTACGCGCACAAAGCGGGAAGGGGACGATCAGGAAGCGATCAACAAGATGTTCGCGCCTGAATTCCGCAACCGGCTCGACGCGACAATTACCTTTGCGCATCTTTCGCAGGATGTGATCTCCAAGGTGGTCGAGAAATTCGTGCTCCAGCTTGAGGCGCAGCTGGGCGATCGCAATGTGACGATCGAGCTTTCAGACGAAGCGAGCCGCTGGCTGATCGCCAATGGCTACGATGAGTTGATGGGCGCGCGGCCGATGGCGCGCGTGATCCAGGAGCACATCAAGAAACCGTTGGCCGACGAGGTCCTGTTCGGCCACCTCAAGAATGGCGGGCACGTACGTGTCATCGTCGACAAGGACGAGGAAGGCCGCGACAAGCTCGGCTTCCAGTTCCTCGATGGCCCGATCACGCCCAAACCGGAAAAGCTGCCGGCGCGGCCGAAGGCCAAACGGCGCCCGCCAAGGCCAAAGCCGAAGCGTGGTTCGGTGCCGAAGGTGCCGCTGGCAAAGGTCTAGGCGGCGCAAGCATCCGATATCTCCAAGGCCGGGCCATGTGCCCGGCCTTCACATTTTTGCGGGGCGCGCATGCATCGGCCGCGCGACCCAGTTGCGGCGGTGATCGCGCTATGGGACAGCCTTAGGCCATGGCCGCGTCCGCCTCCCTCGATTCCAATTCCGCAGCTTTCGTTGGCGGCATCAAATCGGCCTGGACATCGGCGTTCTTCCTGGTACTGGCCGGCACCTATATCGGCATCGGCGCCCTGGCGCATAGTTTCGGGGTCGGCGCGTGGTGGTTCGCGCTCTCGACCGTGCTGGTGTGGGCCGCACCGGCGCAGGTGATCCTCATCTCCGCGCTCGGTGGTGGCGCGCCATTGCTCGAAGTGGCGCTGGCAGTGACGCTGAGCGCAATCCGGCTATTCCCCATGGTGGTGGCGTTGCTGCCTTTGTTGCGCGGAGAGCGCACGCGGCTTCGCGATCTCCTGCTGCCGACGCATTTCACATCGGTCAGCATGTGGGTGGAATCGCTACGGCTGTTGCCGGCCGTCCCGCGCGAGCGCCGCATCGCATACTGCAACGGCCTATCGGTCGGCTACATGAGCACGGCCGCGGGTTTCGGCTTCGTCGGCTATCATCTTGCGGCCGAATTGCCACCGCTGCTTGCCGGCGCGCTGCTCTTCCTGACACCGATGTCGTTCCTGATGTCGACTGCGCGCAACGCGCGGCTGATGGTGGACCGGCTGGCTCTGGTGGTCGGCCTGGTGCTCGGGACCGTGCTGGCCGCAAAGCAGGTGCAGTTCGATTTGATGTGGACGGGCTTCGGCGGCGGCACGTTTGTCTACATTGTCCATCGCTTGCGTGAGGCCGCCGCATGAGCGCCGTCTGGAATGAGCTGTGGCCGTATTTCGTGCTGATCCTCGTCGGCTATCTGCCGAATGAGATCTGGCGTGTGCTCGGTCTGGTTCTGGCGCGCGGGCTCGACGAAGATTCCGAGGTCGTCGTGTGGTCGCGCGCGGTGGCGACCGCGATCCTTGCCGGCGTCATTGCCAAGCTGATCCTGTTTTCGACCGGTGCACTCGATACGATTCCATTATCGGTGCGGGTGGGGGCCGCGGTGTGCGGCTTCCTTGCCTTCCTCGCGTGGAAGCGATCGGTTTTTGTCGGAGTCCTGGCCGGCGAACTCGCGCTGCTGCTCGGCGGCTTTCTGTTCGCCTCCTAGACATCAACCATCGGCGATGGCGGCGGTAAGCTTCTTGGCATTCTCGGCCAGCACGTCCGGTTTTTCCTTCTCGCTCGCCGGCGGTTTCATCGCCGTGCCGGCCTTACGCGGGATAACGTGAAGATGCAGGTGGAACACGACCTGTCCGCCGGCGCCCTCGTTGAACTGCTGGATCGTAATGCCGTCAGCGGAAAATGCCTTGATCGCGCCCTTGGCGACCTTTTGCGCGACGGTTGCGACATGCGCGAGGTCATCGGTACCAATATCGAGGATATTACGGGCAGGGGCCTTCGGCAGCACCAAAGTGTGACCCGGCGCGCGCGGCATGATGTCGAGGAACGCAAGGGTCTTATCGTCCTCATAGACCTTATAGCATGGCAGCTCGCCACGCAGGATCTTGGCGAAGATGTTGTTGGGATCGTAACTCGGCATCGGTTCCCCCGGTCACTCTTGTTCGACCAAATCCTTACGGAATGGCGCGGCCGCCGCAAGCTCTTCGGCGGCGGCTTGCACATAAGCGCGCTCGCGCGCGAGATAGTCGGCGACAGCCCTGCGCAGAGCCGGATTGGCAATATAGTGCGCCGAATAGGTGGTGTGGGGCAGGTAACCGCGCGCAATTTTGTGCTCGCCCTGGGCCCCGGCCTCGACCCTCTGCAGCCGGTTTGCGATCGCGAAGTCGATGGCCTGATAGTAACAAACCTCGAAATGCAGGAAGGGGTGATGCTCGATTGCACCCCAATTCCGGCCGTAAAGCGTATCGGCGCCGATGAAATTAATGGCTCCTGCGATCCAGCGGCCGGCGCGGCGCGCCATCACGAGCAGGATTCGTTCGCGCATTCTTTCACCGACAATCGAAAAGAATTCGCGGGTCAGATAGGGACGGCCCCATTTGCGCGAGCCGGTTTCCATGTAGAAAGCGAAGAAAGCATCCCAGATGCCCTCCGTCAGGTCGCTGCCTGTCAGCCAGTGGATTTCTATACCGGCACTCAACGCTTCCTTGCGCTCCCGCCGGATCGTCTTGCGTTTGCGCGAGGCAAGTGCCGCCAGGAAATCGTCGAAGGACGCGTATCCGCCGTTCTCCCAGTGGAACTGCTGGTCGGTACGCTGCAGGAAGTTGTGCCTGCCGAGGATGCGCCACTCCGGCTCGGTCAGAAAGGTGACGTGTGCGGACGACAATTCATTGGTGGAAGTCAGCTCGACCAGCGCATCCGCAAGTGCACCGCGTATCGCGTCTACGGTGGGGCCGGGACGGGCGAGAAGGCGTGGGCCGGTCACCGGCGTGAACGGCACCGCGACCTGAAGCTTGGGGTAGTAGTCGCCGCCGGCGCGTTCGAAGGCTTCGGCCCAGCCATGGTCGAAGACGTACTCGCCCTGCGAATGGGTCTTCGCGTAACAGGGTGCTGCACCGAACAGGACACCGTCGGCGTCTTCCGCCAGCAGATGACGCGGCAACCAACCTGTGCGGCCACCGACCGATCCGGACGCCTCCAACGAGGACAGAAATTCATGAGAAACAAATGGGTTACCGGCTTGTCCTTGTGTGCATAAATCCGGGGACGAGTTATCCTCAGATGTTAGTTTAACTTCATGTTTTGCATTAAATCCGTGCGTCCCGGTACTGGCTGCGCAGGCGTTCCAAGCCACGGCCGGGATCTCGGCGAGTGATTGGACGATGCGGATGCGGAGTTCTATTTCAGTCATCGGCTTGCTGGCTTCTAGCCGGACTTTATGCCCGAAATCGTTCGAAATTCCTCGGTCTTTCGCCGCAGCCTAAGGCCGCCAGCCCTCGAAAATGATCTGATCGGCCCAACGCGCCGCGCGCCGCTGCATGTTTTCACTACGTACCGTCCAGGTCAGCAGCGGCAGCCCGAACAGCCTGCGGGCGATCAGCGCGGGGGCTGCCGGCAGGTCCTGGACCGAATAAGCGAGAAATTGCGGCCGGCTACGGCGGGCGTGCAGAAGCCAGGCGAGACTTTGCTTGCGCGAAAATGGCAACCCATCCCATTCAGGATCGGAATAGTGGCGCTCCGCCACGATACCCCGGGTCAAGTCCGGACTGGCGTTTCGGACCGCCTCGATCAGGTCCGGATCGAATGACATGATCGCGGCGCGGCCGGAATAGCGCGCAACCAGTTCCGCGGTGCGCTTTGCCAGCCGCAGGTCGTTGTCAAAGCGGCTTTTGAGTTCCAGGAGCAATGGAGAGCGCCCGGCCACGAGCTCGCACAACTCGCCAAGGGTCAGGATGCGCGCCGTGCTGCCCTTGAAACGCACGGCCTTGATGTCCGTGGCGCTCATATCGGCCAGGCGGGCAGTGCCATCGGTCAGGCGGCCGAGGGCATCGTCGTGATGCACCATAGCCTCGCCGTCGGCGCTGATTTGCAGGTCGGTCTCGATGCCATATCCGGCGGCCACCGCCGCCGCAAAGGCCGGGGCCGTGTTTTCGACCACGCCAGCCGACGCGTCGTGCAGGCCACGATGGGCGAACGGTCGCTCGGTGAGCCAATCGAGATCAGACATCGGGCCTTAATTTGGACTGCTCGTGGCCGGGACAGAGATTCTGGACATCATGCGCCCGATATCTCGAACAGCCCTTCAACTTCGACAGCCGCATCGGCCGGCAGCGCCGCGACGCCGACCGTGCTGCGCGCATGGCGTCCTTTGTCGCCGAAGGCTTCGACCATCAGATCCGATGCACCGTTCATGACCTTCGGGCCGTCGGTAAAACCTGGCGCCGAATTGATGAAGCCGCCGAGGCGAACCACACGCGCCACCTTGTCGAGATCGCCAAGCGCAGCCTTGAGTTGGGCCAGCAAATTGATGGCGCAAGCGCGCGCGGCCTTTTGTCCATCTTCAATGGAAACCCCGCCGCCGAGCTGGCCTTTCGCGACGAGCTTGCCGTCGGCACCGAAGCAAAGCTGGCCGGAGACGACGAGGGTATTACCGCTGCGAACGAACGGCACATAGTTGGCAACCGGACTGGCAGGGGTCGGTAGGCTGACCCCCAGACTTGCGAGATTTTTTTCGACCGAACCGGCCATAGTTTCCTCCGCGGCGTGACAATCGGCGCGATCCAAGTTCTAGGTTTTTGGCCGATTGGATGCTATGGCGCAAGCTGGGTTCCGGCCATAGTTGCTGGAATCTGCCGCGGCCTCTATCTTGCCCAGATCTTGCATCTTTCTGCTGTGGCGCGCCGCATGTTGACCGCGGCGGAGAGGCTTCAATCCATGGACTTTACCCATCGCGCCGGACTATGGACCGCGTCCATTCTTGGTCTCGGCATTGCCGGTGCCGCGGTTCACGGCCTGGCTTTGGCGGCACCGCCCGCCGATCAGGTGCTCCTTGCGCCGCATCGGGCGATCTACGACCTCAAGCTATCCAAGTCGCGCGGGAGCCGCGGCATCGAAGGGGTGCGCGGACGTATCCTCTATGATTTTACGGGCAATGCCTGTGACGGCTACGAACTGCAATTCCGCCAGGTCTCCGAACTCGATTCAGGCGAAGGCAAAGCGGCGCTGAGCGACTTGCGGTCCAACACCTGGGAAGACGGCGACGCCAAGAAGTTTCGTTTCAACTCGGAAAACCTGTTCAACGAGCGCAAGACCGATGCCGTGGACGGGCACGCCGAGCGCAGTGCAAAGACAGTGGCGGTAAGCCTCAGCAAGCCGAAAGAAAAAAGCTTTACGGTCCCTGTCGGAGCCGTATTCCCGACCGAGCACATGCGCCGCATCATTGCGGCCGCGCGCGAAGGAAAATCGGTTCTGGAGTTTCCGGTCTACGACGGGTCGGAAACCGGTGAGAAGCTTTACAACACGCTCACGGTAATTGGCCGTGCCATTCCTCCCGGCGAAAAAATACCGACGGACGCAACGGCAAAACTGCCTGCGCTGGCAAAACTGGCGCGCTGGCCGGTGACCATCAGCTACTTCGACAAAACTGACGAAAAGACTGATCTGGGCGGCGAGCAAACGCCGGTCTATTCGATCGGTTTTGAGCTGTACGAGAACGGTATCTCGCGCGCACTCGTCCTCGACTACACAGATTTCACGATTAGCGGCGAGATGACTTCGCTCGAGTTGAAAAACGCGAAGCCTTGTCCGTAGGTCCGGGCGGCTCCTCGTCGAGCGCCAGGCCTTTTACGACCACGTCGCGGCCGAACTTCGACCGTAGCCGGTCGACGGCGTGCTCGGCTTCGGCCGCGCGGCGATCGATGAGATCGGCGAATTCGTCGCCTTCGACGTCATCCAAATTGCTCACGCCTATGCCGATCAGGCGATAGCGCGTCGTGCCCACTTCGTGCGCAAGCAGGTCGCGGCCGGCGGCGAATATGCGGGCCGCCAGCTGGGTCGGGCTTCCCAAAGACCGGGCGCGCGTTCGCGTCTTGAAGTCGGCGCTCTTGAGCTTGAGTGTCACGGTCGAGCCGGCAAGGGCGCTGGCCTTGAGCCGGGTCGATACGCGTTCGGTCAGATCCCACAAATATTGCTCAAGCGGGCGAAACTCGCCGATGTCCTGCTCGAACGTGGTTTCCGCCGAAACGCTCTTGGTGTCGCGTTCGGGATCGACCGTGCGGGAATCGATGCCGCGGGCGAGCCGCCAGAGCCGCGCGCCTTCCTCGCCGTAGCGTCGCATGAGGTCGCGCTCGTCGGCGCGCTGCAGATCGGCGACCGTGCGAAAACCATCATTGGCGAGCTTGGCCGCGCTCACGGCGCCAACGCCATAGATAAAGCCGACCGGTTTTCCGGCGAGAAATGCCGCCGCTTCGGTCTGCCCAAGCGCCGCGAAGCCGCGCGGCTTGTCGAGGTCCGATGCGATCTTTGCCAGGAATTTATTGGCGGACAGGCCAATCGACACAGTTATGCCGAGGCTGCGCTCGACACGTCCGGCAAAGCGCGCAAGGGCTTTCGCCGGGCTCATGCCGTGCAGGCGTTCCGTTCCCGACAGATCGAGAAAGGCTTCGTCAATCGACAGCGGTTCGACCAGCGGCGTGAGTGCGAACATGGCCTTGCGGACTTCGCGTCCGACCTGGACGTATTTCGCCATCGTCGGCTTGACGACGACCGCATGCGGACAGCGGCGCTTGGCCTCGAACATCGGCATCGCCGAACGAATACCGTAGGTCCGCGCGACATAACATGCGGCGGCGACGACGCCACGCTTGCCGCCGCCGACAATGACCGGCTTGTCGACCAGCGAAGGGTCGTCGCGTTTTTCGATGGTTGCGTAGAAGGCATCGCAGTCGACGTGGGCGATGGTCAGCGTGTCGAGTTCCGGATGCCGTGCCAGCCGCGGCGAGCCGCAGGCTGGACAGCGCGGAGCGGTCTCCGGCGTGTCGGCCAGGCAATCGCGGCAAAAGCTCATGGCAACTCGCGTTCCCATGGGTGTCCCGCGAGCGCGGCGCGGGCTTTGCTGAGGTCGGCGGGATCGATCCCGGTTTCATCCGCGAACGCGCGGATGAGGCTTTCGTCGGAGGCCATGTATTCGA
Organism: uncultured Alphaproteobacteria bacterium; assembly: GCA_963735285.1. Taxonomy (GTDB): domain Bacteria; phylum Pseudomonadota; class Alphaproteobacteria; order Rhizobiales; family Xanthobacteraceae; genus Pseudolabrys. The sequence goes on from CAVTKN010000003.1 coordinate 378,519, forward strand.
GCACGCCCGCCAGAAACCCTGGCTCACCCGCGGCCGCCCGAATCTCGGCCGGACCGATCCCGGTGACCGCGAGGAAGCGCCCAAGCCGCTCGCCGTCGCCGGCGATGAACGTAAGCGCCTGAATCGCAAGCGCTTCTGCTCGATCTTGCGTCAGCTGCGGGGCCTGCTTCATCCGTCAAATTTGCCTTTCCGTAACATATCCCCACTACCGTGCATCATGCCCGAGCGCGCATGACCTGGCGACGCCACAAGCGCGCTTTGTGCGCATCATTGGGGACAAATGGGCGGGGAGGGGTATGCCGAAGACCGTCCTGATCGTGGAAGACAATGAGCTCAACATGAAGCTCTTTCACGATCTTCTCGAAGCGCATGGTTACCAAACCGTCGGTACGCGGAACGGGATCGAAGCGCTTGATCTCGCCCGCAAGCACCGACCGGATCTGATTTTGATGGACATCCAGTTGCCGGAAGTATCGGGACTAGAAGTGACCAAGTGGCTGAAAGACGATCCCGAACTCAAGGCCATTCCGGTCGTGGCCGTGACGGCCTTCGCCATGAAAGGCGACGAGGAGCGCATCCGCGAGGGCGGTTGCGAGGCCTATCTGTCCAAGCCGATCTCGGTGGGAAAATTTATCGAGACCATACGTCATTTTCTCGGGGCCGCGTGATGGTGCAGCAATGACCGCACGTATCCTGGTTGTCGACGACGTCCCTGCGAACGTGAAGCTGCTCGAAGCGCGGCTGTCGGCGGAATATTTCGACGTGACAACGGCGAGCAACGGCATCGAGGCGCTAGCGCTGTGCGAGCGGGCCGAGTGCGACATCATTTTGCTCGATGTGATGATGCCGGAGCTGGACGGCTTCGAGGTCTGCCGCAAGTTAAAGTCCAATCCGCTCACGCACCATATTCCGGTCGTGATGGTGACGGCGCTCGACCAACCCTCCGATCGCGTGCGCGGCCTGGAAGCCGGCGCCGACGATTTTCTCACCAAGCCCGTGACCGATATTGCGCTGATCTCGCGCGTGCGCTCGCTCGCGCGGTTAAAAATGGTGACGGACGAATTGCGCATGCGCGCCGTCACCTCCAAGGAGATTGGGCTGCAAAGTCCCGACCGCGAGGCGATGCTGGACACCGGCCGCGGCGGCCGCGTTCTCATCGTCGATGATCGTCCAACCTCGTACGAGCGCATCGTGAAGACTCTTGCGGCGGAACATACCGTCGATGTCGAACCAAATCCGAATGAGGCCTTGTTCCGTTCGGCGGAGGGGAACTACGACCTTGTGGTCGTTTCGCTCAATCTGCAGGAATTCGACGGCTTGCGTCTGTGCAGCCAGATCCGCTCGCTTGAGCGGACGCGCAATTTGCCTATTCTCGCGCTCGCAGAATCCGACGGTACTGCGAAGCTTGCGCGCGGTCTCGAGATCGGCGTGAATGACTATCTGGTGCGGCCGATCGATAAAAACGAAATGCTCGCCCGCGTGCGGACCCAGATCAAAAAGAAGCGGTACACCGAGCGGCTGCGCGACAACATGCAGATGTCGATCGAGCTCGCGATAACTGACGGTCTCACCGGCCTGTTCAACCGCCGCTACATGGAGACGCATCTCGGCACTTTGGTCGATCAGTCAGCCGCTCGCGGCAAGCCGATTACAGTGCTTGTGCTCGACATCGATTATTTCAAGGCCATCAACGACAGCTACGGCCACGATGCCGGCGATGATGTGCTTCGCGAATTTTCGCTGCGCATCCGCAAGGCAACCCGCAATATCGATCTCGCATGCCGCTATGGCGGCGAGGAATTCGTCATCGTCATGCCGGAGACCGACATGGCGGTTGCCACGGCGGTCGCCGAGCGGCTGCGCCGGCGTATTGCGACTGAGCCGTTTGCGATCCAGAAAGGCGCGCGTCACCTTGAGGTGACGATTTCGATCGGAATCGCCGCGTTGTCCGGCGTCGACGACAACGCTGCGACCGTTCTCAAGCGGGCCGACCAGGCGCTCTATCGCGCCAAACGCGACGGGCGCAACCGCGTGGTGCCGGACGCGGCCTGAGGTCGCGTTGAATGGCCGGCGAAGTGCGCCGGGCTCCGCCAACAATCCGGTCTTTTCAGCGCTTGAGCGGGCGGTTTGGCCGGCGTGATCGTCTGGTCTACTTTTGCCGATGACCAAACTGATTCGGCGCTAAGGGCGGCCAGCGCCAGTTTCAGCGTGCCTCAAGCGCGCCTTTGACGCGCCCTAAGCGCGTTTACGCGCGTCTTCGACGCGCTATGGGAATACCCTGCGGAGTGCTCAGGTCCGCCGCATCTCCTGGGTCCGTGGGGTTCGGCCGGCCGGGGAGTGGCGCGCGTGGCCTCACGCCGCGGCTTCCGGCCGGCCACCTACGTCATCACCGGGCTCGTCCCGGTGATCTCGCTTAGGAAAGCAACGCCGCGCCCGCCACGCGGGATGGCCGGGACATAGGCGAGCGAAGCGACGCCGTCCTTTGGACGGCTATGCCCGGCCATGACAGTTGAGATTTCAAAACAATCAACTCATTACGGCCGGACGATTGTCCAGCCTTGCTCGCCAAGTTCGATCAGGGTGACGACGCCGGCCTTCACGCGCTCGGCATTCTCGACCAGCGGCGGCTCTTTACCTTCCTTGCGGGTCATGGCTTCGAGCGTGTTCTCGCACGCCTTGAACGCCACGTTAGGCATGCCCTGCTTGAAGGACTGCAACCTGGTCAGCACCGGCGACTTGTCCTGGCGCAGCATGTTGAGGCCGGCATTGAAGGCGACGACCTGAATCTCGATTTCTTCGCCTTTATCGGAATAATACTTCGACACGTTCGCGGCGACATTGAGCACCGCGTTCATCTTTGCCGCATCGTCGTCGCTGATCTGCAACGCGAGCCGATGTTTTTCGAGGGCGCTCGCGGGCGTCAACGCGAGCGTCAGCAGCGATACCAGTGCGATGAGCGAGGTCCGAAGCATCATAGATGCCTTCCGGGTCTACTTGATCTTGGACTCGGAATATTCGACGTGCTTCTTGGCGATCGGATCGTATTTCCGCTTCTTCATCTTGTCGGTCTGGGTGCGCGAATTCTTCCGGGTCACGTAGTAGTGGCCGGTACCGGCGCTGGAGACGAGCTTGATCTTGAGACTGGCGGCTTTGGCCATGGAATTTTTCCTTGAAACTCAATGTGCGGCGACGAAGGTGTCTTTGGCGCGGAACCTAGCGCCGAGGCGGCAAATGTCAAGAAATGCGCTGCTTTCCGGCATTTAAAGCAGTTCCCGGCGGAATTTCTGGTCGACCATGAAATAAAAGGGCACCGGGAGGCCGTGCCCCAAGCCGGCCTCCACCCGCGCCAGCAGTTCCTCGAGAACGACGCCTGTGATGGTCGGCATGTCGAGCCGCGTCGCTTCCTCGATCGGAACCCAGGTGAGCTCGACTAGCTCGGATTCCGGCCCCACAACGCCTTCGATCGTGTGGGCGATCGCCGATGCATCGGCGGTCAAAAAGCGCGTATCGAAACGCCGCGGCCGCCGCGGCGGCGTGATGGCGCGCGCGATGAAATGGATTTGGCCCAGATCGGGATGGACATTAGCCTTGGCAAATTCGTCCCAGATTTCACCCGGTACCCGTGGCGGCTGATCGCACTTCACGCCAAGCAGAAGTCCGGTTTCCTCGGCGGTCTCGCGTACCGCGGCGAGCGGAAACGCGCGTGCAAATTCCACACTTGGCTCCGCCACTCGTTCCATCAGCTTGCCGAGCGCGTCGGGGTGCAACTCGCTCACCGCAGTCATCTTGTGATCGAGCGGCTCGATACGGCCGCCGGGGAACACAAACTTGCCAGGCATGAACTTGTGGCCGGCGTGCCGGCGTCCGAGCAGAATTTTTGGCTTCGGTCCGGAACGGTCGATCAGCATCAAAGTCGCCGCATCGCGCGGTTCACTGTCGGGAAACGACGTGTCACGCTCGGCAGTCGTCATGCGCTCGGACATAAGTTTTCCGAAGTCGTTCGTCATCATGTCTTCCGTTGCTTGCGGCGATGCCGGTTTGGGACATAGCGGTCATTCGGTCGTGCGTGACGAGGAGGGCCCCGGCCGGGACGTCCCGCGCGACCATCCGACAGAAGCTCGAAACGGAGCGCGCCGGCAACCGGTGCTGCTTCCACCAGCTTGACGGTCACCGGGTCACCCAGCCGATAGCTCTCGCCGGAACGCGACCCGACCATCGCGTGGCCTTTCTCGTCATAACGGAAATATTCGTCACCGATGGTGCGGGCTGGGATGAATCCATCTGCGCCGGTCTCACGCAGCTTCACGAACAGGCCGGCGCGGTGGACTCCGGAAATGCGCCCATCGAAAGTCGCGCCGATGCGGTCGGACAGGAAGTGCGCGATGAGCCGGTCGTTGGTTTCCCGTTCGGCCAGCATCGCACGGCGTTCGGTCGCGGAAATCTGCGCGGAAACTTCCGCCAATGCCTTCACGTCGGTCGCCTCGGGCAGTCCGTCACCGCCCAGTTTGAGCACACGAATGAGACCGCGATGCACGATCAGGTCGGCGTAGCGGCGGATCGGCGACGTGAAATGCGCGTAGCGGCGCAGGTTCAGTCCAAAGTGGCCGTAATTCTCAGCGGCATACTCCGCCTGCGCCTGCGTGCGCAGCACAACATCGTTGACGAGCTGCTCTGCGTCGCGGCCTTTGACGCGCGCGAGAATGCGATTGAACGCTTCCGGCTTGAGCACGCCGCCTTTGGCGAAGGGGATATCGAGCGTAGCGAGGAATTCGCGTAGCGCGTTGACCTTCTCGATCGATGGCTCGTCGTGCACGCGGTAGATCAGCGGCACGCGCGCCTTTTCGAGGGTCTCGGCGGCGGCCACGTTGGCCATGATCATGAATTCTTCAATCAGCCGGTGTGCCTCCAGCCGCTCAGGTGTAGTCACGCGGTCGACAGTGCCGTCACCTTTCAGCAGGATCTTGCGCTCGGGAAGATCGAGATCGAGTGGCTGGCGTTCAGTCCGTGCGCGCACCATGGTTTCGTACGCGGCATAGAGCGGTGCGAGCACCGGCTTGACCAGCGTTTCGGTGTCCTCGTCGGTGCGTCCGCCGATCGCGAGCTGCGCCTGCTGGTAGGAGAGCTTGGCTGCCGACCGCATCATGATGCGATGAAAAGTATGCGAACGCTTGCGGCCGTCGGCACCGATGATCATGCGCACCGCTAGCGCGGCGCGGTCCTCGCGTGCGCGCAGGGAGCACAGATCATTTGAAATGCGCTCCGGCAGCATCGGCACGACGCGATCGGGAAAATAGACCGAATTGCCGCGCACCAACGCTTCGCGGTCGAGCGGCGAGCCGGGTTTAACGTAGTGCGCAACGTCGGCAATAGCGACGTTGACGATAAATCCACCATGGTTGTTCGGCGTGGGATCAGGCTCGGCCTGAACCGCGTCGTCATGATCCTTGGCGTCGGGCGGATCAATGGTGACGAACGGCACGTGCCGCCAATCCTCACGGCCTTGCAAGGTCGCGGGTTTCGCCGCCTCCGCTTCCTGTTGCGTCTCGCGGCGGAATACCGACGGGATGCCGTGCGCGTGGATCGCGATCAGGCTGACCGCGCGCTCGGATCGAAGCGAGCCGAGGCGCTCGACCACGCGGGCGGTCGGCAATCCCAGGCGCGGTGCACGAGAAGTCTCTACCGCGATCAGATCGCCGTCCTGTGCATCGGCTGTGGCGCCGGCCGGGATCGCGAGTTCCTTGCCCAGCATCTTCTTGTCGACCGGCTCCAGCCGTCCTCCGCCCTGAGGGTTGCCGCGAAATATACCGAGCACGCGGTGCTTGGGATGATCGATGATCCTGATGACGCGGCCACGGTGACGAATGCCGTCTTCCTCCTGGGCCTCCTCGATGCGCAAAAGGACTCGGTCACCGATGCCGGCGGCTTCACCAGGCCGCATTTTGCGCGGCACCTCTATGCGGATTTTCGGGGCGGGCCCGTGGGCGTCCTCATCCCATTCGTCCGGAGTGGCGATGAGGTCGCCGTCGCTGTCGCGCGACGTTACATCGGCGAGCACGGTGGAGGGCAGCACGCCGGGATGATGCAACTTCTTGCGCCGCTTCTCGATGGAGCCTTCGTCGGCGAGCTCGCGCAGGATGCGTTTGAGGTCGGCACGCAGGGAGTTTTTGAGGCCGAAGGCGCGGGCGATTTCGCGCGTGCCGACTTTGCCCGGCTTGTTGCCGATAAAGGCGAGGATGTCGGCCTTGGAGGGAAGGGAGGGTGTTTTCTTGGATGGGGTTTTCAAAATAAAAGTCCTGCGCCGCGCGCATGACCCCGAAAACCGGCGGGCGGTTTCCGGACAAGGTCATGCGCCCATAATGGGGCGCGATTGAATGAAATGTAATGGCCGGAACGTGGCTTCGCCAGCTATTCGGCGGCGGTGATTTTGCTGGCCTTTTTTGCCGGCTTCTTGCGCGGCTTGGCGCTTTTCTCGGCTGTATCGCTCGCGTCGGCTGCTTTCTTCTTGCGGCCTTTTGGTGCTTCCGAAGGCGCGCCCGCCTTCTTGCGGCCGGCCGCGCGTCGCGGTTGTGAGCCGAGCTGTTCGGCACGCGCGTCGAGCAGCACGATCGCTTCGGTCAAAGTAATCGTCTCCGGCGTCTTGTCGCCGGTGATGGTGGCATTGATGCCATTGTGGCTCACGTAGGGACCATAGCGTCCGTTCTTGACGACGACCGGGCCGCCTTTGTCCGGGTGCTCTCCCAATTCCTTGCCAGGATCCGCGCCGAAGCGCCGTCCCTTCTTCGGATTAGCTTTCTTCTCGGCGATCAAAGTGACGGCGCGATTGAGACCAACAGTGAGGACATCATCGCCGTCTTCCAGACTTGCGTAAGTCTTGCCGTGTTTGACGTAGGGACCAAAGCGGCCCATGCCCGCGAGGATCGGCTCGCCGTCCTCCGGCGACAATCCGACTTCGCGCGGCAGCGCGAGCAGACCGAGTGCCTTTTCGAGATCGATATCTTCGGGCGATACGCCTTTCGGAACGCTGGCGCGTTTTGGTTTCTCGACTTCCTGTTTCTTTTCGCCCTTCTTCGGCTTCGGCGGCTTGATCTGCTCGCCGAGCTGCAAATAGGGCCCAAAGCGTCCGCCACGCAGCGTCACCTCAAGGCCGGAGACCGGGTCTTCGCCCAGCACCTTCTTGCCCTGAACCCCGTCGGCATTGGGTGTGATCTGCCGCGTGAAACTGCAATCGGGATAATTCGAACAGCCGACGAAGGCCCCAAAACGGCCGGTCTTCAATGAAAGCTGGCCGGTATTGCACTGCGGGCATTGCCGGCGCGGTGTGCCGTCGGCGTGCTCGGGGAAAATATGCGGTTCGAGCAGGTCGTTAAGCGCGTCGAGCACGACGCGGTTGCGCACTTCCTTGATCTCGTTGACGGAGCCGATGAACTGACCCCAGAACTCGGCAAGCACAGCGCGCCAGTCCATCGTGCCGGCGGAAATCTCGTCGAGCTTTTCTTCAAGGCTGGCCGTGAAATCGTACTCGACATAGCGCGTGAAGAAACTTTCCAGGAAGGCAACGACAACGCGGCCTTTGTCTTCCGGAATGAGGCGCTTCTTGTCGATGCGGACGTAGCCGCGGTCCTGCAATACCTGAAGGATGGAGGCATAGGTCGACGGCCGGCCGATGCCGAGTTCTTCCATGCGCTTGACCAGCGCGGCTTCCGAGAAGCGTGGCGGCGGCTCGGTGAAATGCTGTGACGACGCGATTGCCTGCTTGGTGAGCGTTTCGCCCTCCGACATTACGGGCAGGAGACGCGATTCATCGTCCTCGGACGTTTCGTCCTGGCCTTCCTGGTAGAGCGCCAAAAACCCATTGAACTTGATCACCTGGCCCGAGGCGCGCAGTTCGATATTGCGCGCGCCGGCCTTGGCAACGATGTCGACTGTCGTGCGCTCAAGCTCAGCGGATTCCATCTGGCTCGCAATTGCGCGATTCCAGATCAACTCGTAGAGCCGCGCCTGATCGCGATCGACATATTTGGCAACTTCCGCAGGAGTGCGGCTCGCGCTGGTCGGGCGCACCGCTTCGTGCGCCTCCTGCGCGTTCTTCGACTTGTTGTGGTACTCGCGCGGCGAAGCCGGCACGTACTCCTTGCCGTAATTGCGTCCGAGCATGGCGCGGACGTCGGCAATCGCCTCCGGCGCCATGTCGATACCGTCGGTACGCATATAGGTGATCAAGCCGGTGGTTTCGCCATCGAGCTCCACGCCTTCATAGAGCCGCTGCGCGAGGCGCATGGTGATCGCCGGGGCGAAGCCGAGCTTGCGGCTGGCCTCCTGCTGCATCGTGGAGGTAGTGAAGGGCGGCGGCGGATTGCGACGGGCCGGCTTTGCCTCGACGCTGGTAATCTTGAAGTTTGCGGTTTCGAGGTCGCGCGTAAAGGATTCGGCTTCGGCGCCCGAGCCGATGTCGAGGCGCTGGATCTTCTGCCCGTCGGCGCCGACCAGGCGTGCCTCGAAGACTTCGTTACGCGGGGTCGCGAGTTTGGCAACGATCGACCAGTATTCCTTGGCGACAAATTTTTCGATTTCGAGCTCGCGATCGCAGACCAGACGCAGCGCTACCGACTGGACGCGGCCGGCCGAGCGTGCGCCCGGTAGCTTGCGCCAGAGTACCGGCGAGAGCGTGAAGCCGACGAGGTAATCCAGCGCGCGGCGGGCGAGATAGGCATCGACGAGCGCGCCATCGATCTCGCGCGGATGCTGCATCGCTTCGGTCACGGCCTGCTTGGTGATGGCGTTGAAGACGACGCGCTCGATTTTGTGATCCTTGAGCGCCTTCTTTTCCTTCAGCACTTCGAGCACGTGCCAGGAGATCGCTTCACCTTCGCGATCCGGGTCGGTGGCGAGGATCAGCTTGTCGGCGCCTTTGAGCGCGCGTGCGATGTCGTTCATGCGCTGGTTCGACCTGGCGTCGACCTCCCAGAGCATGTGGAAATTATTGTCCGGGTCGACCGAGCCATCCTTTGGGGGGAGGTCGCGGATATGGCCAAAAGAGGCCAGAACCTCGTAGCCGGCGCCGAGGTATTTATTGATCGTCTTCGCCTTGGACGGCAACTCGACTACGACAATATTCATTGAAATCCAGTGGGTTATCCGCCTGCAGTCGTAAGAATCAGGGCGGAATCGGCCGCATGATTGGCCCGGAACATGGGGAAGGCGACCCCTAGTGTCAAATGAGCGGGTTAAGAACCCGTGTCAGACCAGCCAAATGGGGCACGAAAGAGACGACTGCCCGCTGCAATCTTAGCGTGTATAGCAGAATTTCGCTATCAAAAAGTTAGCGTGCGCCGCGCCGGGCGCAGGCATTCGGCGCGCTAGCGGGCATTGATCCCGAGCTTTTCCAGAAGCGCGGCCGTCGGACTGCCGTCCGGAACCATGCCGAACTTTTTTTGCTCGGCGCGGATGTTGTCGCGAAGATCGAAATCAATGTGACCTTCGAAGTCGCCTACCTTGTAGCCGAGCGCCAATAGCTTTTTCTGGAGCGCAATGCGGGCGTCGCGCGAAAGCTGACGGTCGTCTTTCGGCCAGGCGGCCTTGATCAGCCCGCCGCCGTGGATGCGATCGGCGAGGTGGCCGACCGCGATCGCGTAGGCATCCGAGTTGTTGTATTCCTTCAGCACTGCGAAATTCTCGGTGACTAAAAACCCGGGGCCGTTGGCACCACTCGGGAAGAAAAGAATTCCCTGGCCGGTCTCGGGAAACGTCTTGCCGTCGGCACGGCGTACGCCGAGCTTCTGCCACTCGGTGAACGTGGCGCGGCTGCGCATATAGTCGAAATCTTTCGGCACGGTCACTTCGAAGCCCCAGGGCAAATCCGGGTTCCATTTCCATTTGTGCAGATAATTTGCCGTCGAACCGAGCACGTCCGGTACATTGGTCCAGATGTCGGCGCGGCCATCACCGGAAAAGTCGACGGCGTAGTCGACGAAATTCGACGGCATGAATTGCGTCTGGCCCATCGCGCCCGCCCATGAGCTCACCATCCTGTCGCGCGCGAAGTGATTGTCTTGCATGACGCGCATCGCGACGATCAATTCGTTTCGGAAATAGGGGTCGCGGTATTTCACGTAAGCCAGCGTGGCGAGAGACCGGAACACGTCCCAGCGGTCTTTCTCGGTGCCGAAATCGGACTCCATGCCCCACAAGGCAAGGAGTACCCAGCGCTCGACCCCAAATTTCTTTTCGACGGCATCGAATGTCTTCGTCCATTCGCGCGCCTTGAGTTGCGCATCGGCGATGCGGCGGTTTGAGACGATCGCGTTCACGTAGTCGCCGACCGGCTTTCCATATTCAGGCTGCCGTTTGGTGGCGGCGATCACGCGCTGGTCGGGCGTGACGCTCTTCATGGCTGCGTCGAAATTGACGCGGGTCACGCCCTTCGCCTGCGCATCGGGCCACAGCGCAGTCACAAAAGCTGCAAAGGACTGGTCCTGCGCATGCGATGGCGCGGCCTGGAATGTCAGCAGGAGCGCGAAGATAAAGAGGGAGCGGCTGACCATGGAAAAATTCTGCAAGAATCCGGGTGGAGGAGGGAGGAGGTCGTATCGCACGTTACAGAAGCGATACCAACCCCGCGCCATGGCGCGAGAGCCGACCGGCGATCTCGAGTTCCAGCAACACGGTGCGCACAATCGCTGGCGAGGTTTGTGACAATCGCACCAGGTCGTCGATCAAGACCGGTGTCGGCCCAAGGAGCGAAATGAGGCGGGCACGCTCATCGGCGCCCGGCTCGCTGTCCGTCGGCGCGAGCGGTTCCTGCGGCGGCTCCTGTACCGACGGCAGCTCGGGCGCACGGCCGAGGATCGGCTCGATCACAGCAATGACGTCGGCGGCCTCGGTCACTGGTATCGCGCCTTGCTTGAGTAGCGCGTTGGTGCCTTCGTTGCGCGGATCGAGCGGAGAGCCCGGCACCGCAAACACCTCGCGGCCTTGTTCTCCGGCGAGACGCGCCGTGATCAGCGAACCCGAGCGGCGCGCGGCTTCGACCACAATGACGCCGACGGAAAGCCCGGAGATGATGCGGTTGCGGCGCGGAAAATCATGCGCGCGCGGTTCCCATGCGAGGGGCATTTCCGATACGGCCGCGCCATCAATCAGGATTTTTTCCAGCAAGCCAACGTGTTCTGCCGGATAGATCCGGTCGTGCCCGCCGGCGAGCACGGCCACGGTTCCGGTCGCGAGACTTGCCCGATGGGCTGCGGCGTCGATGCCGCGCGCGAGCCCGGACACGACCACATAACCGGCGTCGCCGAGATCGCGCGCCATGCGTTCGGTAAATTTCGCGCCGGCCGCCGATGCATTGCGCGATCCGACTATGGCAACGAGCGGCCGCTGCAGAATGTCGAGCTTGCCGCGCATTGCGATGACCGGCGGCGCATCATCGATCATTTTCAATCGCGCGGGATAGTCCGGCTCGCCAGTCGCGAAAAACTCAATTCCCGTGGCGCGCGCGGCCTGCAATTCCGCCTCGGCCTGCTCGCGCGAGCAGATCCGGATCGACCGCGCCGAGCCGCCGCGCTTTGCGAGGTCCGGCAAGGCGGTGAGGGCCGCGCGAACGCCGCCGTAATATTCGACGAGGTCATGGAAGGTGCGCGGGCCGATATTGTCGCTGCGAATGAGGCGTAGCCAATCGACCCGCTGCTCGTCGCTGAGTTTCGTCCGGTTGCTCAACGCGCCACCCGCTTTGCGTGGTCAGGCGCAGAGGACTACAACCGATTGTGCTGCAATACAACCATAAGTTTAGTGAGGGTCGGCGGCTTTCGCGCCAATCTTGCCTTCGCTGCCATTGAGCAGGCGGGCGATGTTGGCCCTGTGCATGACCCACAGCAAAACGGTGAGCAGCAAAAACAAGGCGGCGATCTCAGGTTGGCCCAGGAGCCAGAGGCCGAACGGGGTGAGGGCGCTCGCGATCAAGGCGGCCAGCGACGAGTAGCGGCTTGCCGCCGCCACCGCGAGCCAGATTGCACAGAAGATGACTGCAGCGGGCCAATGAAGGCCGATTAGAAGGCCGATGTAGGTGGCGACGCCCTTGCCGCCCTTGAATTTCAGCCAGACCGGAAACAGGTGGCCGAGGAACGCGCCGAGGCCGGCGGCGAGCGCCGCGTCGGGGCCATAATGCATTGCGGCGAGTACGGCGGCCGTCCCCTTGAGCATGTCACAGAGCAGGGTGGTTACGGCGAGTCCCTTGCGGCCGGTCCGCAACACGTTGGTCGCGCCGATATTGCCGGAACCGATCGTGCGCAAATCGGGGCCGCCGGTCGCGCGCGTGAGCAGCACGCCGAACGGTATGGAGCCCAGCAAATAGCCAAATGCGAAGGCGAGCGCGAGGATCATACGTATTCGTAGACGGTGCGCCCGGACACGATCGTGCGCACGACGCGGCCGGTGAGCCGGGCTTCATCGAACGGCGTGTTCTTGCATTTCGACTTCAGTTCATTCGGGTCGAGGACCCACGGCAGGTCCATGTCGATCACGATGACATCGGCAGGCGCGCCGCTCTTGAGCGTGCCGCCGGGCAGCCCGAGCAATTCGGCAGGCCGCGTCGACATCGCGCGCAGCATCGTCGCCAGCTCAATTTCGCCACTGTGGACGAGGCGCAAGCCGGCGGTGAGCATTGTTTCGAGACCGATCGCGCCCGGCGCTGCTTCGGCAAAAGGCAGGCGCTTGGTTTCGACGTCCTGCGGATTGTGATCCGACATGATCACATCGATGAGGCCGGCGCTCACCGCTTCGACGAGCGCTTTGCGATCATCTTCCGCGCGCAGCGGCGGCGTCACCTTCAGAAAGGTGCGATACGGCCCGATGTCGATTTCATTGAGCGTGACGTGATTGATCGACGCTGACGCTGTGACATCCAGCCCGGCATCTTTGGCGCGGCGCAGGACATCAAGGCTCTCTGAACAGGTCAGCGACGCGGCGTGATAACGTCCGCCGGACAATGCGACGAGGCGGATGTCGCGCTCGAGAATCACAGTTTCGGCGGCCTTGGGAATTCCAAGCAACCCGAGGCGGGTGGCGAATTCGCCTTCATTCATCACGCCGTCACCGATCAAGTTCGGGTCCTCGGTATGATGGACGATCATCGCATCGAAATCGCCGGCGTAGGTCAGTGCGCGGCGCATCACCTGCGCGTTGACGACGCTCTTTGCTCCGTCGGTGAAGGCAACGGCGCCGGCTGCCTTGAGCAAACCGATCTCCGTCATCTCCTTGCCTTCGAGTCCTTTGGTGATCGCGGCCATCGGATGCACGTGGACGATCGCATTGTCGCGCGCGCGGCGCAGGACGAAATCGACGGTCGCAGCGTTGTCGATGGTAGGCGATGTGTCGGGCTGGCAGACAATGGTGGTGACGCCCCCGGCGGCTGCCGCCTGGCTCGCAGAGCCGAGGGTTTCGCGGCTGGCTTCGCCCGGTTCGCCAATAAAGGCGCGCATGTCGATCAGGCCCGGTGCAATCACCTTGCCGCGGCAATCGATGACGTCGGTGCCTTCGGGGACACCGGCCGCACCGATGCCCTTCTTGGCCTCGCGGATCACGCCTTCCGCGATCAGCAGGTCGCCGACAATATCGAGATCGCGTGACGGATCGACGATCCGGGCATTGGCGAGCAGGATCGGGCGGCGTTCGGACAGCATCATGTCACGCGTTCGGTAAATTACGGGAGAGCGCTTCCAGCACCGCCATGCGCACCGCGACACCCATTTCGACTTGCTCGCGGATGAGGGACTGAGCACCGTCCGCAACGAGAGAGTCGATTTCAACGCCGCGGTTCATCGGCCCGGGGTGCATCACCATCGCACCCGGTTTGGCATAAGCGAGCTTCTTTTCGTCCAGGCCGTAGTAGTGGAAATATTCCGACATCGACGGCACGTAGGAACCGTTCATGCGCTCGCGTTGCAGGCGCAGCATCATGACGATGTCGGCATCGGCGAGCCCCTCGCGCATGTCGCGGGCGACTTCCACGCCGAAGCGTTCGATGCCGGGCGGCAGCAGCGTGGAGGGGGCCACAACACGCACGCGCGCGCCCATGGCGTTGAGCAGGATGATGTTCGAGCGCGCGACGCGCGAATGGAGGATATCGCCACAGATTGCGACCAGGAGGCCATCGATGTGGCCCTTGTTGCGACGGATGGTGAGAGCATCGAGCAAAGCCTGGGTCGGGTGCTCATGCGCGCCGTCGCCGGCATTGATCACCGAGCAGTCGACTTTGCGTGCCAGTAATTCGACCGCGCCAGACGCATGGTGGCGGACGACGATGATATCGGGATGCATGGCATTCAAGGTGATCGCAGTATCGATCAGGGTCTCGCCCTTGCGCATCGAGGACGAGCTGGTCGACATGTTCATGACGTCAGCGCCGAGTCGCTTGCCCGCCAGCTCAAACGAGGCCTGGGTCCGGGTTGAGACTTCAAAGAACAGGTTGATCTGGGTGCGGCCGCGCAGCGAGGTGCGCTTTTTCTCGACTTGCCGGTTGAGCTCGACGAATTCCTCGGCGAGGTCGAGCAGGCCCGAAATATCCTCGTGGGAAAGCCCTTCGATCCCCAACAGATGCCGCCTGCTGAGTACGAACGAGGGTTTCGGCGCAATGGTCATTAAAACCAGTCGTATAGGGGCAACTTGCTCGTCCGGCAAGAGTTTTGCCGGTCGATCCACAAGGCCATGATTTTGATCGTTAATAGTGGATGCACGTTGCGGCGGACCGAATTTGTGTCGGGTTCAAGTCAAATTTAGCGACAGCGCGCCGGGAAGGACCTGCGCTTCTTTAACTACATAACCGAGGACGTGGTTTACCGGATTGCGGGACCGATCCGGAAAGCTCAGCTTTTCCAGACTGCGTAAGGCCCGCCATCGTGGCGGAATCCGAAATTCCATCAATGCGGACATTCGGGCTGGGCAATATGGAGAGTACCAATGCAGCGGAAGAAATCGTACTTCGTGTACGCATCGGCGATCAGCATTGTCGGCGTCCTTGTGTCTCTCTCAGCAACGCCCGGCTTCGCGCGCCAAGTCAAAAATACAGTTCAGGACAATAGCTATCAGTTGCAGTCGGCGGCATCTTCTTATGCCTATGAGCCGCAGACCGTCGCGATGATCGCCCGACGCGGCCACGACCAATGCTGGATCGCGACGGACGCAAGCCGTCCGTACGGATACATGGGCTCTTGCGCCAACCCGTTGGCATACGATCCATCGCTGAGCCCGACCTATAATGGCGAGCTGCATGGTGAATAAAGATGCCACGCGCAACGTGGCGGGGGCGGACGGTGGTCCGCCCCTTTCTCGTCAAGCGCATTTGGTTCCGACCACATGTTCGTGATGGCTTCAAAACCGCGCAGCGGTCTTTCAAAAGGAACTGTTGCGCCTGTTCCCGTGTTGAACCCCGATAACTCGAAAGCCGGCACGGAAAAGGAGACTAAACCATGAAGACGTTTTTAAAATACGCCGCAACTGTGGCACTGACAGGCGCGCTTGCGCTGGCTGTGGCTTCGCCGAGTGAGGCGCGCTACGGCCGCAATGCCGCCGCGATAGGATTTGGCGTTGGTGCTGTAGCCGGGGCGGCGATCGCAAGTTCCGCTTACAACAACGGCTACTATTACGGTGATCCCGGATACGCCTATGCGCCAGGCTATGCGTATGAGCCTGGTCCGGTTGATGGTTCATATGCGTACGGGTACGAGCCGGCGCCCGCCTACGGTTATTACGGCAGGCGCTGGTCGGGCCAGCACAACACGAACAATTTCTCGATCGACTCGCAGCGCTAAGCCAGTCAGGCAAGTTGTGAAGAAGAGGCCGCTCGCAAGAGCGGCTTCTTTTTTACAGGTTTGCAAGCCGATCGAGCGCGCCTTGCAGGATAAAGATTGCGGCATGCTCGTCGATAATAGCGGCGCGTTTGGCGCGGCTGACATCGGCAGCGATCAGTTCGCGCTCGACCGCAACGGTCGAGAGTCGCTCGTCCCACAATGCAATCGGCAGTTCGGTCAGTTTCGCAAGATTGCGCGCGAACGCACGCGTGGATTGGGCGCGCGGCCCTTCGCTTCCGTCCATGTTCAGCGGCAGGCCTAGCACGAACCCGACCACAGACCGTTCGGCCGCGAGCGCAAGCACGCGTTGCGCATCGGCGGTGAATGCGGTTCGAGCGATCGTCTCTACGCCAGTTGCGAGTTTGCGATCGGGGTCACTGACAGCGACACCGATCGTCTTGGTTCCGAGATCAAGGCCGATGAGTGCTCCACGCGAAGGAAAATGCGCGGCGGCTTCAACGAGCGGCAGGATGACGGGCATGCTCAAGCACTACCACACTTCAAGGCACAGTCCCTGGCGGAAGCGTGCCGGCGCAGGCTGCGATGTCGCCGGCGGTGGCAAGCCATACGCGATCGTCGGCGCGGTGTACGATGTGCTTGAGGGCGCGCGCCAGGTGCTTGAAGCGGTGCGGCCAGCCGACAATGTACGGATGAAGCGCGATGCCCATCACCAGCGGACGCCTGGTGCATTCTTCATGCATGACTTCGAAGGCATCAACGATCATATCGGCAAATTCGGAGCCCTCGCGCTTACGCGCGACGATCTGCGGGATGTCATTGAGCTCCTGCGGATACGGCAATGACAGGATGCGGCCTTTGCGGGTCTTCATCCAGATCGGTTGGTCGTCATGGCACCAGTCGAGCAAATAAGTGTAGCCGGCTTCCTGCAGGAGATCGGGCGTGAGGTGAGATTGCGAGATCCAGGGCCCGAGCCACCCGTGCGGGCGTTTTCCGGAATGTTTCTCGATCGCCGCGGTCGTTTCCTCGATCAGCAATTGCTCCTTGTATTCGGTGAGTTCGCCCTGACGTTCCGAATTGCTGCGGCCGTGCCCGACAATTTCAGCGCCGGGAAATGCCGCCACGGCTTCAGGCGCATGGTCATACATCTGCGCGTTCACGAGCAGCGAAACCGGTAGCTTCAATTCCGCGAACAAGTCGGCGAGACGGAATACCCCGACGCGGTTGCCATAGTCGCGCCAGGCGTAGTTGAGCACGTCGGGTTGCGGCCCGCCGGGCGCCAGTTCGGCTCCCAGGCCTTCCCCGAATGAGAACCATTCGAGATTGAGCGCAACATAGACGGCGAGTTGTTTGCGGCCAGGCCAGTCGTAGACCGGGCGGGCGGCGATGGGGGAGTAGGGATAGCGGTTGTGGCTGCGGGCCGACATGGGGAAATGTTAGCCGGTTCCGTGCCTGCTTGCTTCCATTTTCGTCGCCGCCATACGAGGCCTTCGCCGCGACGGCCATGCTCGGTAAAGCCATTGCGAATGTATCGGCGATGCTGAACGGGCTAGGCTGGCATTCTCGACACGGGGATCATGCCGATGTGGCCAAACCGCCGATTGCTCGACCTGTTCAAAATCGATCACCCGATCCTGCAGGCGCCGATGGCGGGCGTCATGGATGCCGAGCTTGCGATCGCGGTCGCAAAGGCCGGCGGTCTGGGTGCTCTTCCCGCCGGCATGCTCAACGCAGAGCAGGTGCGTGCGCAAGTCGCGCAATTTCGTGCCGCAACCGGCAACAAACCGATCAACCTCAACTTCCTGGCGCACAAGATGCCGGTGCCGAACAATGCGCGCGAGCATGCGTGGCGCGAAAAACTCAAGCCTTATTACGTCGAGTTCGGCGTTGATCCGGCCGCGCCCGTGACGGCAGCCAGCCGCGCGCCATTCGATGCGGCGATGTGCGCGGTCGTCGAAGAGCTCAGTCCGGAGGTCGTGAGCTTCCACTACGGCCTGCCGGAGCCGGCATTGGTCGCGCGCACGAAGGCTGCCGGCTGCAAGGTGATTGGTTCAGCCACGACGGTTGCCGAAGCGCGTTTTCTCGAGGCGCATGGTTGCGACGCTGTGATTGCGCAAGGCCTCGAAGCAGGTGGGCATCGCGCTATGTTTCTCAGCGACGATCTCGCCACACAGGTGGGGCTGTTCGCACTGGTGCCGCAGGTTGCGGACGCGCTGAAAGTGCCGGTGATCGCCAGTGGCGGCATCGGGGATGCCCGCGCCATTGTGGCGGCGTTCGCGCTGGGAGCTGCCGGGGTCCAGATCGGTACTGCGTTCCTGTTCTGCCCGGAGGCGAAGGCGCTGCCGCCCCATCGTGCGGCGCTGCGGGCCGCGCGTGACGACAGCACCGTCGTGACCAATGTGCTGAGCGGCCGGCCGGCCCGCAGCTTGATCAACCGTGCGATCCGCGAACTGGGGCCGATCAGCGCGGTTGTTCCTGAATTTCCGCTCGCCAGCGGCGCGCTGGCGCCCCTGCACGCCAAGGCGCAGGCGCAAGGGTCGGGAGACTTTTCGCCCATGCTGGCGGGGCAGGCTGCTCCCCTCGGCCGCGAGCTGCCGGCAGGTGAACTGGTCGCAAAACTGGCATCGGAAACGCAAGACGTGCTGCGCCGGATAAAGGCATAAGGCCCCGTTAGGAGCCGGTTGTCGCCGTGAAAGCGCGTCTGCTATAGGCTGGCGCCAAGAGAACCCCGCGGTTTGGAAACTCAATGTCCGTTGACGCCGATACCGTCCGCCGCATCGCGCATCTCGCCCGGATCGCCGTGGCCGAGAGTGAGGTCGAGCACCTCAAGGGTGAACTCAACACCATGCTCGCTTTCGTCGAGCAATTGTCGGAGGTCAACGTCGAGAACGTCGAGCCAATGACATCGGTGACTCCGATGGCGATGAAAAAGCGTGTTGATGCGGTGACGGACGGCGATCTTGCCAAGGATGTCGTCAAGAATGCGCCGATGACCGAGGACAATTTCTTCCTCGTGCCCAAAGTGGTCGAGTGATGTGCATCGCCTGCGAGCTCGGATACTGGTCCATGGTTGACGCTCTTGAGGCGGAGCGAAACGCGTTGCGGGAACAAGAAAAAGCCGCGCCCGCCGACTCACGGTTTGCCTGCGAACCAGTCGCCGAACCGGCCGTGCGCGATCAGCCGCCGCAAGCCGCGGATGAGCCCACGCCGTGACTGAACTGACTTCGCTCAGTTTGACCGATGCGCGCGACGGGCTGAAGAAAAAATCCTTCTCCGCGTTCGAATTGACTGCTGCGCACTTGAGCGCAATCGAGAAGGCGCGGGCGCTTAACGCCTTCGTGCTGGAAACGCCGGATCGCGCCACGGAGATGGCGAAAGCCTCCGACGCGCGCATTGCGAGCGGCAAGGCCGGTCCGCTGGAAGGCATCCCGCTTGCCATCAAAGATTTGTTCTGCACCGCCGGTGTGCGTTCGACCGCGTGCTCGCACATCCTCGATAACTTCGTGCCGACCTACGAGTTGACCGTGACATCGCAGCTCTGGCGTGACGGGGCGGTGTTGCTCGGCAAGACCAATTGCGACGAGTTTGCCATGGGCTCGTCGAACGAGACCTCTCACTTCGGGCCGGTTCATTCGCCCTGGCGGCGGAAAGGATCCAACACACCGCTCACGCCCGGCGGCTCGTCGGGCGGGTCGGCCGCCGCGGTGGCTGCTCAACTGTGTCTCGGCGCAACCGGCACCGACACCGGCGGCTCAATCCGCCAGCCCGCGGCGTTTACCGGCACAGTCGGCATCAAGCCCACCTATGGCCGTTGCTCACGGTGGGGCATCGTCGCTTTTGCGTCATCGCTGGACCAGGCGGGTCCGTTTGCGCGCAGCGTGCGCGACGCGGCCGTTCTCCTGCGTTCGATGGCGGGTCCGGACCCGAAGGACACGACCTGCGCCGAGGGCGCGGTTCCTGATTACGAAGCGGCGGTCGGGAAATCGGTGAAGGGGCTGCGCATCGGTATCCCGAAGGAATATCGCCTGGATGGAATGCCCGCCGAGATCGAAAAAATCTGGGAGCAGGGGCGTGGCTGGCTGAAAGACGCCGGCGCCGAACTGGTCGAGGTGTCACTGCCGCATACGAAATATGCGCTGCCGGCTTATTACGTCGTGGCGCCGGCGGAGGCCTCGTCCAATCTCGCGCGTTATGACGGCGTGCGTTACGGCCTGCGCGTGCCGGGCCAGGACATCATCGACATGTACGAGAAGACGCGCAGCGACGGATTTGGCGAAGAGGTGCGACGGCGCGTTATGATCGGCACTTACGTCCTGTCGGCCGGTTATTACGATGCTTATTACCTGCGCGCGCAGAAAGTGCGCACGTTGATCAAGAAGGATTTCGAGGACTGTTTCAAAGCCGGCGTACACGCGATGCTGACGCCCGCGACCCCGTCAGCCGCATTTGGGCTGGGCGAAAAGGGCGGCGCCGATCCGGTCGAGATGTATTTGAATGACGTGTTCACAGTGACAGTGAACATGGCGGGGCTGCCTGGCATTGCCGTGCCAGCGGGCCTCGACGGGCAGGGCCTGCCGTTGGGCCTCCAGCTGATCGGCCGCCCGTTCGATGAAGAGACGCTCTTCTCGCTTGGCGCTGTGATCGAGCAGGCCGCAGGGACGTATCGTCCGCAATCCTGGTGGTAACGCAGGCCTTACTCGGTCGATGAAGAGACTGGAGGCAGGTCCTGGTCGCCCTGGATGGTTTTTTTGCCGCCGAGTTCCCCACCGCTGAGTATGAAGACCGCCGCAAGGACGGCGACGACGCCGCCAACGATGATGCCGAATGTGCCGTTGCTGTTTCTGTCCATGACAATATTCCAACGTCCGCGACGCGACCGTGTTCCGATTGCGCGCGGACATGCGCTGCGAATTCGGCAAAAGTCGTCGCAGAATTGGGGCCATTTCGAGGAAATGCCCACGCATGAACTTGCGGTGCGGACAATGCAGCGTTGCGCGAATGGCCGGGCTGCGCCGGTCTATTCCGGAAGGTTCAGCCCGGCCACCTCGCCGGGCACGGGAACACCGCCGGGGCCCGTGTTCGGAAATCCGTACACGAAGAATGTGCCGATCAACGCGGTGGCGACGAGGGCTTCGAGCAGCAGCGCTAAGACTGGACGGTCTTGGTGGTCACCCATGGTGATGACTCCCGGCTGGAACGAAAGCGTGAGATTGTTGGTCTGTCCCGCCGCGTTCTCGAAGACGGCTTGCGGCGGACGGGTGCGAGCCGCTACGAAATACCAAACGGCGGCCCTCGGCAGCCTCAAACATGAAACAGGGTGATATGGCTATTCATGCCAACGCTAAAAAGCTTCTAAAAGGCACGACCGGCGACTGGGAGGTTGTCATCGGCATGGAAGTCCATGCGCAGGTGACCTCGCAGTCGAAACTGTTCTCAGGAGCGTCCACGGAGTTCGGCGGCGCTCCCAACAGCCATGTATCGCTGGTCGATGCGGCCATGCCGGGCATGCTGCCGGTGATCAACGAGGAATGCGTGCGCCAGGCGATCCGCACCGGCCTCGGCCTGAAAGCTAAAATCAATCTCAAATCTGTGTTTGACCGGAAGAATTATTTCTATCCCGACCTGCCGCAGGGCTACCAGATCAGCCAGTACAAATCGCCGGTGGTCGGCGAGGGCGTGGTCACCATCGATCTCGACTCCGGGGAGAGCGTCAACGTGGGGATCGAGCGGCTGCATCTGGAGCAGGACGCCGGCAAGAGCGTGCACGACCGTCATCCCACGTACTCTTACGTCGACCTCAACCGCTCCGGCGTTGCTTTGATGGAAATCGTGTCGAAGCCCGACCTGCGCTCGGCCGAAGAGGCCAAGGCGTTTGTTTCCAAATTGCGGTCGGTCCTGCGCTACCTCGGCACCTGCGACGGCGACATGGAGAAGGGCAGCCTGCGCGCCGACGTCAACGTGTCGGTCCGCCGTCCGGGCGAGCCGCTTGGCACGCGCTGTGAAATCAAAAACATGAATTCAGTCAGTTTCATTGGCGACGCCATTGAGCATGAAGCGCGGCGTCAGATTGAAATCCTGGAAGAAGGGGGCGCGATTGAGCAGGAAACGCGCCTCTACGACCCCAACAGGAAAGAAACACGGCCGATGCGCACCAAAGAGGAGGCGCACGACTATCGTTATTTCCCCGACCCGGATTTGTTGCCGCTGGAATTCGATCAGGCCTATGTCGACGCGCTCGCGGCCAGGCTTCCCGAACTCCCCGACGAGAAGAAGGCGCGGTTCATGCGCGACTTTTCCCTGTCGGCATACGATGCCGATGTGCTGGTGGCTGAGCGTGAAACCGCGAACTACTTCGATGCCGTCGCCAAAGGACGCGACGCAAAGTTGGCTGCAAATTGGGTGATCAATGAGTTATTCGGGCGGCTGAACAAGGACGGCGGGACCATCGCATCCTCGCCGGTGTCAGCCGATCAGCTTGGCGCGATGCTCGACATGATCGCCGACGGTACAATTTCGGGAAAGATCGCCAAGGATCTGTTCGAGATCGTCTGGACCGAAGGCGGCAACCCGCGCGCGATCGTCGAGCAGCGCGGAATGAAACAGGTCACCGACCTGGGCGCAATCGAGAAGGTCGTCGACGAAATCATCGCCATGAACCCGGACAAGGTCGCCGACGCCAGGAGCAATCCGAAGGCGATCGGCTGGTTTGTCGGCCAGGTGATGAAGTCGTCCGGCGGCAAGGCAAGCCCTCAGGCAGTCAACGATCTTTTGAAAAAGAAGCTTGGGTAACGGCTGTGACCTTGGGCTTTGACGCGCGCACATCGTGGTGACGTCGCTCGTCGATAGCGTCAAAGGATGTCGCCGTTCCTTGTAGTCGTTCGTTCGGGCGACAGGTTTCCTGCGTTGGAGGGACGAATCACTGCGAATCACTTGGCACTGATTCGCTCGATTTTGATCGATTTCGACGGTCAGTGAGCCTTACGTAACGTCATCTGTGCAAAAAAATTTCAGCACACCGACGCACTTGCAGCGAACAGAGTTAACGCACAACACATTGCGCGGCGCGCGGAAAATCTGTCGCAAAAACACGCGCGCGTAAAATTACCGTCGTTGCAAAAAGCCTTATTTCATCGGATGTTTTTAAATTATTCAGACGCGCGCACGAATGAATGTCGCGTGTTGCTCATGCGTGCAATCAACTTCAATTCTGATCGCGCGATCGTGCAGAAGTGCGTCGCGTCGTGCACGCATACACGTTTCGTTAGGCGGTAACGTTCTTTTTTCCGTCGTGCTGTAGTAAATGGATTGCAGTGCGTGTCGATTCGCGACGCGTGCTGATGCGACACCCGCCATGACTTCATGGCTAGGAGGGCAGCAATGGCTAAACGTAGGAAGAAGGCAGCGGCGAAAGCAGCGAAGAAGACGAAGCGCCGGAAGCGGAAGCTCTAGTCTGACGCCGCTTCCCGATCTTCGGCCTTACGTGTCGGAGATTGAGTCATACGGGCCGGTGTGCGTCATGGAGTAATCTGCGCTACGCGGTTGTTCCGCGGCGCCCCGGTTCCGGATGACAATAGAGGGCGTCGGCGAGACCTCGAGTCTCGCCGACGCCCTCAATCATTTTAGAATCTGTTGTCCAACGCAGTTTGAAATTTGCGCGTGCTATTTGGCTGCTGACTTCAGGCGCTTGTTACAGGCGCTCCAATATTTCGGCCAGGTCGTATCTTTTTCAACTTTTCCGCCGGCCTTTGCTTCCTTCCAATCAGCAGCACATTTCTTTTGCCGCTCGCGTGCGGCGATCTGGCCCGCGCTCGGTTCTTTTTTTGTTTTGGCATCCTTTGCCGGTGCGCTCGCCTGCTGTTGCGCAACGGCGGCCGGAATGAGATGCGGCATTGGCGCCGTGATCAGTGCGACGGCGAGCGCTGCAGAAAACACAACTTTGTACATGACGTCATTTCCTTCGTGGCTTCCAAAGGCGCGGGCGCCAGCGGCCGGCAATCGGCCGAAGTCCGCAACCTGCAGCGCAGAATAACCCGCATAGGTTGCAGGCTCCATCCTGCAATCGCATGAGGTCCGGCGCGGATTGCGGCGGTTGCGGATTAAGAGCGTCAGGCCTAGGTCTGGCTGGTTGTCCGGAAAAAACAATTGGGAATGGAGCAGGGCATGGCGCGCGCGAAGAAACGATCGGCCTCGAAGGCCGCCAAATCGAAACAAAAGAGGAAGAAAGTGGCCGGGGCTGCAAAGCCGATCGAGCTTTATTACTGGCCGACGCCGAACGGCTTCAAAATCTCGATCATGCTGGAAGAATGCGGCCTGCCGTATGTCTTGAAGCCGGTGAATATTTCCAAGGGAGAGCAGTTTAATCCTGACTTCCTGAAGATCGCGCCGAACAACCGCATGCCGGCGATCATCGATCCGCAGGGACCGGGCGGCCGGCCCATCTCAATTTTTGAGTCTGGCGCAATCCTTCAATATCTCGGTCGCAAGACCGGAAAGTTCTATCCGGCGGACGAGCGCGCGCGCGTTGAGGTGGATCAGTGGCTGTTCTGGCAAATGGGCGGCGTCGGGCCGATGGCCGGCCAGGTGCACCACTTCAGGAACTATGCAGTGGAGACGCTGACCTACGCGATCAACCGCTACATCAACGAAGTGAACCGGCTCTATGGCGTGATGAACATTCGCCTCAAGGACCGGCCATTTATTGCCGGCAAATATTCCATCGCCGACATGGCCCTGGTGGGTTGGGTGAACGGCTGGGAACGGCAGGGGCAGGACATGAATGAATTTCCGAACCTGAAGCGCTGGCTCGACGCCGTGAAGGCACGGCCCGCGGTCAAACGCGGCATGGCGCTTGGGCTCGAGTTGCGCCAGGGCATCGATATGAAGGATCCGAAGGTGCAGTCGGTTCTGTTCAATCAGCGCGCAAGGGCGGGGTGAGGTACTATCGCGTTGCTTGTTGTGCAGCACGTCGCCGCGCATTCTGCGTCATGCGCGGGCTTGACCCGCGCATCCATGTTGAAGATGAGCGAGTGAAGCCTTACATATTCCGAATTTAGTGCGCGGCCTCATGGATTGCCGGGTCAAGCCCGGCAATGACAGCGGAGGGGCGGAATGCGGAGGCGCTTTAGTTCGCCGCGCGCTTCCACGTGTGGGTCTTGCACAGCACGGCAAGAACGCAGCCTTTGACCTTCGCAACGCCTTCAGTTTCGACCTTGAGATTTGCTCTGTAGGTGTGACCGTCGTCCGCATTATAGATGAGCCCTGACCAGGTGTTGGGGCCGCTTGGCGCCAACGCGTGTACGACCTCAAGACCGATCAGCGGACGGTCGCGCTTGGCCGGATCCGGGTTGAGCTTGTCAGTCTTCGGCTTGCCCGTAGCAGGGTCGACCGGTTGATCGAGCCACACCAGCCTGGCGCACAGCTTGTTGCCGGCACAGGGCGCGATGTGAACTTTTGTACCGCCATCCTCGGACAACCAATTGCCTTCGGGTGAGGCGGCCAATGCGGCATTCGACACAAGAAACATTCCGGTAGCGGCTAAAATCAGCGACTTCATTTCAACATCCATCCATTTGGGCGCACGCACGACACTACGAAACGCCGACGAAGCGTGGCCGGATCATGGCGAGATCGTTTGGTGGTTATTTACCGCTGAACGAGCTCGGTTACCGATCTCTCAACGGGCACGGAAACAGGCCCTTTGCGGCGGTATTACGACAATCTCGCAATGAATGGCGCGCGCGTGTGCGCGCGTTCATGTTCGATTCATCGCATCATTTAAACTGCCATTCAAATTTTCTCCCGATGATCACCCCGCTCGGACGAAGAGTCCGCGCAAGGGACGTAACGACCGGTCGCTTGGGGCGCACCGGCCGGAAAAATAACGGGGAGCAAGATGACGAGCATGGAGATTGCTGCAGGGGGCGCAGAGCCTGCGAACGCCGATGACTGTTTCGGCCTTGGCATGGTCTTCTCCGCAGGCGCGGGCGTGGCTGTTGACCTGGTGCAGGCGCACAAGTGGTTCAACATCGCCGCCATGCGCGGCCACACGGATGCCGCGCAGTTGCGCCGTGAAATCGCCGAACAGATGAGCGATGCCGAAATCGGCTGCGCACAGCGCGCGGCACGCGATTGGCTCAAGGCCCATCCGCAGGCGCCGGCTCCGGTGCGGGCTATCCGCGTCGCAGCCTGATCGGCAGGCCTATTCTGCTTTGGTGATGCGCAGCAGCGCATCACGCGTTGCCGCAATGACGCTTGGCCAATCGTTTGGCGCGGGCTGACGAAACAGCCGCGCCAGCGGATACCAGGGGCTGTGCGTGCCGGTGAGCGTCCAACGCCAGTCCGGCGAGAATGGGAGCAGGACCCACACGTCGCGGCCCATGGCGCCGGCGAGATGGACCACCGATGTGTCGACGGCGATGGTCAGGTCGGCAAGCGCGATGACCGCGGCGGTATCGGTCATGTCGGCAAGTCCGGCGCCAAGGTGAGTGACGTTGGCGTGCCGCGCAAGCAATGCAGCATCGTCGTCGCGCAACTCGCGCTGGATGCTGATGAAGGAAACACCTTCGATCCCGAACAGCGATTCAAGTGATTTCAGATCGATCGAGCGATTGCGATCATTGGGATGGCGTGCCTGGCCGGCCCAGGCCAGTGCGACGCGCTTTCCGGGCAGCGCTTCAATGGCGGGCCGCCATTTCGCGATATGCGCGTCATCGGCACGCAGATAGGGGATGTCGGCCGGAATTGATGACGGTTCGGTCTTCAGCGCCAGCGGTAGGCTGCCGAGCGGACAATAGACGTCATAAGCCGGCAGGGCCTCGCCGCGCGCGTGACACGACACGATACCGTCAATGCCACCGAGCAAAGTCTTGAGTTCGGGCTGAACCTCCAGCGCAACATTTGCGCCGGCGCGCGCCAGCAGCGTTGCGTAGCGGGCGAACTGGATCGTGTCGCCGAGGCCCTGTTCGGATGACAGCAGGATCGTGCGTTGGCCGAGTGGAAATTCGCCGAGCCAAAGCCGGCCACGGTAGCCGCGCCGCCCGTCGGACATGCCGGCGCGCTTCCAACGCCATTCATATTCTGCAAATCCGCGCCGCAGGTCTCCGACCGTGAGCAGTGACAGCGCCAGATTGGAATGGGCGTCGGCGTAATCCTTGTCGAGCGCGATCGCTTTTTCAAAACTTTCGATAGCATCGTCATGCCGGTTCAGCATTTGCAGCGCGCGGCCACGATTATTCCAAGCGCGCCCATGCTTTGGCGCTTGCGCCAGCGCGCGTTCGAAGGCCGCCAGCGCCTCGGCCTGCCGGCCAAGTTCGAGCAGCGCCGTTCCGCGATTGTACAAGGCTTCGCTATGGTTCGGCGCCTGCGCGAGCACGGCATCGAAATCGGTGAGTGCCTGCGCGTGCTGGCGCATGGTCGCGAGCACGGTGCCGCGGCTGAGGCGTGCGTCGCCATGGCCGGGGTTGCGCGCGAGCACCGCCTCGAAGCCCGCAAGCGCCTCCTGCGGGCGATTGAGCGCGCTCAACGCATTTGCGCGGTAGAGCAGGGCCTCCAGATCGCCCGGACGCGCGGCCAGCGCCTTGTCGAGGCACTCAAGCGCCTCGGTGTCGCGCTTGAGCGCATGCAACACGTTGGCGATATTGATCAGCGCGTCGGGGGCGCCCGGATTGATCTTCAGCGCTGCCGACATCAGGCGATAGGCTTCGCCCATCTGGTTGCTTTGCGCCTTGATCAGTCCAAGCAGATGCAGCGCGTCGAAATTATCAGGGGCGGCCTTGAGCGCACGGGTGTAGAGTTTCTCGGCATCGCGCAGGCGCCCCTGCTGGTGCAGGCCCACCGCTTCCTGCAATGTCTGCGCAATATTGAAAGGTTTTGACTGCACGGCGGCGCAATTGCGCACGACGGTAAAAAGCAGTCAATGCAAGCAGGTTAACCTTGCGACTTGTGCTTGCGCGCGCGCGCGGCCGGGTGGGGATTGTAGAACTGATTGGGCTCACAGAAACCGCCCATCCCGCTTATCGTCGCCCGGCACTGCTCGATGGTGAGGAATCCGCAGTTCGATGCGCCGCCGGCGTCGCCGCCGTACACGGCGCACCACGGATAGGGATCGTAAGGCATTTCGTACGCGCTGGCGGGCGTTTGCGCGAGGGCCACTGGCATCAGGATCGATACCAGCAAGATGTTTCGGATCGACATTGAAAGTCTCCTGTACTGAGCAGGGTGGGCCTAGCGCTGGACGGGTTTGCGCGCGGAGGATGGCCGCCCCGGATTGTAAAACTGATTGCGTGAACAGGACCCGCCGACACCGCTCACTGTCGCCCTGCATTGCTCGAGTGTCAGAAATCCGCAGTTCGTGCCGCCGCCGCCATCACCCGAGTACATGGCGCACCACGGATAGGGATCATAAGGCATGTCGTAGGCACCGGCGGGCGAGGCTATCAGCGCGGCCGGAACGGAAACCGCCATAAGAGCCAAGGTTGCCAATCGCATTGTATGGTCTCCTTGGTTGAATAACCCCCGGCGCATCCCTTTAGTTCATGCGTCGGTATCGAGTTTTGGCCGGTTTCAGGGCTTCTGCACCCAGAACTGGTACATGCCCGAAAATGTGTCGGGAAACCTGGTTTCGAATTCATGCCAGCGGCCGAGGTCGGTCAGCGACCAGCCTGACGCCGTGAAATGATTGCGCAATTGATGCGACACCGGCACATCGAACTCAAAACCGAGAAATTTCAGGCGATGTTCGCCAACAAATGTGTTGATAGCGGGAATTGTCATGCGCGCTTCATGCACATGAAACAGAAGGTCGCGGCATTCGCTCGTGCTGAAAAAATCGCTGAAGCGGGTCACGCCGACCAGCGGCGTCTTCAAAAGCTCCTGCCGGCAACGGCGGATCTCGGCCGGCGTTGAGCCAAAGCCACGGTCGGCAATGAATGAACGCGCGGCCACCACATCTTTGCGTCCCGCCTCGCTGTAAAATCCAAGATGCATGAGGCCGTCGGGCCGCAGCAGCGTCAGCAGGACGCGCCAGCCTTCAAGCGGATCCGCCATGTGATGCAATACGCCGCTGCAATCGATGACGTCGAAGCTGCGTCCGATCGTTGCAAGCTTGAGGATATCGGCTTGCGCATAGTCGATCTGCGCGGCCAGCGGCGCAGGCGTATTGCGTTTGGCGTAACACAGGGCGCTCAGACTCAAGTCGACGGCGAGCACGCGCGCGCCCAGATATTTTTGCGCTGAGGCGACGGCAATCTCGCCGGTGCCGCAGCCGGCGACAAGGATGTCGAGCGCGTCGGTTTTGCCGAGCGGGGCGTATGCGCCGGCGGGGCATTGTTCGCGCACGTACTGGTCGATTGGGATCGGCGCAACTTGCCCGGCGGGGTGGACCCAGCGCGGGTAGGGGTTTTCCTCGTATTGCTGCCGCACCTTTTGCGAGACGTCATCGTCGATTGCGGTCAGCTGCGGGATCGTATCGCGCAGCTCGATCTCGCGCCCAGGCTCGCGCACCTGTTGCGTCAGCAGATCGTCGATTGAATCCGTCCAGCTGCGGTCGAGCAATGCGGGCGCGATGGCTAGCGCATGCAAAGGCTCGTACATCGCAAGTACGGCAATCTGTAACGGATCAAGGGCAGCAGCAGATACCAGTGTGTCGTGGAGTGCGCGCCTGAGATGATCGATCTGTGCGTCTTCTTCAGGCGATGTCGCAAAAACATATTCATTGATGAAGCATTGTTGCGCGAGGGCGCAGGCGAAACCGAACACTATCTCGGAGATTGCCTCCCGGGCGCGCGCGGCGCTCAAGAACGACCGGCGCAGCGATGTGAGGAGCCGCTCGAACGCGATGTCCTGCACCGGGATTGATTGCATGACCTGGAGCAGCAGCGGATTGTCCGCGATGGTGGTGAGCCCGCCTTCGCCGAACAGCTCGCTCTCGCTCAGTTGTTTTGGCCACGGCGTCCGCCTGTTTGCGCAGTGCTTCTCCAAGCGGCGGCAAAAGGGCGACCAGCGTCGCACAAACGCCGGCATATTGTTTCAGGAGCTGCGGCATCAGCGCGAGCGATCGTGCGAAATACGCGGACGCATCTTTTGGTTTGCCCTGCGCGAGCAATACGCGGCCGAGATTGTTGCAAACCTCCGCGTGATCCGGCTTGAGCTGCAACACGCGCTTGTAATGACGCACGGCGTCGTCGAACTTGCGCAGGCGTTCGCACGCGGCCGCGTCGACGAGCAGTTGCTTTATTTGATCGCCGGTGGAGTCAGCGGGAAGGGAACCGGCCGGCCGCGTGGCACGCCGTTGTTTTCGATTCATCGGCCGTGAGTTCCTCGGAAGTTGATCGCCAATGATCAGCTGCGCCGAAAATTTTCAAATCCGCTGTTTGACCGCAGTTTGTGGATTCTATACGCCTTCCAGCTTGCGGAGCTGTGGCCGAGTGGCTGAAGGCGGCGGTTTGCTAAACCGTTATACGCTCCAAAGGCGTATCGAGGGTTCGAATCCCTCCGGCTCCGCCAGCTTTCAATCCGCAAAGTGTCCCGAATCGGTATTCGGCGGCTGCCTGATTATTAAGCCAGCGGCGCCCACGTTAAGGACTTGAGCGCCGCAGGCGCCCCCAAACGCGGCGGTAGATATGCACCAAAAAGAAGAAATTCTGCCGAATTATCGACGTCCGGTTGCTGCGCCATTGTCACCGTAAGCTATTGAAAATAATGAACTATAGCCTGCTAACATCATCGGCGATCCGGGCACTTAGGGGGTGCGTGTTTTTTGCGCAACACCTTGTCGAAAAGCGCTCTGAGAGGCTGTGAAAAGGTCCCTTCTTCATTGCTTGGATGGGCTCATCCATTAAGGTGATCAAGCGACGGAGGGGGGCATCCCCCTGTTGTGCTGCTCGGGTTTCGGCCTGGCCAGCGGGGAGCAAGGGGAAGTTCCAACAGGTGCTGTCGCACTGGGCGGATACGGAACCCTCTCAAGAAACAATGTTTTGGAGGTTCAAGATGAAGATGGTGAAAAGTCTTCTCCTTGGTTCGGCGGCGGGTCTCGTTGCTGTAGCTGGGGCGCAGGCAGCCGATCTTCCCGTCAAGGCCAAACCGGTCCAGTACGTGAAGATCTGTAGCCTGTACGGGGTCGGGTTCTATTACATCCCCGGCACTGACATGTGCTTGAAGATCGGCGGCTGGGTCCGCGCCGAATACGCCTATGGCGATAACGGCAACATGACCTGGGGTCCGTTCAACGGCAACAACAACGATCGTGGCACCAACAACAGCACCTGGCGCGCGCGCGGCTACATCACGGCCGATGCCCGCAACCAGACTGAATACGGCACGGTCCGCGGCTACCTCGCTGTTGGTCTGTCGACCAGCAACGTCGGTACCGACAGTGCGTCGAACACG
The DNA here is from genome assembly GCA_963735285.1 of uncultured Alphaproteobacteria bacterium. GTDB lineage: Bacteria > Pseudomonadota > Alphaproteobacteria > Rhizobiales > Xanthobacteraceae > Pseudolabrys. The sequence continues at coordinate 409,700 of CAVTKN010000003.1, forward strand.
TTCAGTGCAAACCGCGCCTTCATTCAGTGGGCGGGCTTCACGTTCGGTCTCGCGCAGTCGTTCTATGACTTCTACAGCGTACCGGCGACTTCTTACTGGGGTTCGTTCCCGGCCTCCGACACCGGCGATCCGGGTTGGATGGTTCTCGGTTACACCGCTCAGTTCGGCAACGGTTTCTCGGCAACTCTCGCCGCGGAAATGCGCCGCATGACGTCGATCGGCATTGATGGCGTGATCGGCGGAACGACCGGTGCCTCCTACGGTGGCTTCCAGGCCCCCGACCTCGTCGCCAACCTGCGCGTCGACCAGGCTTGGGGTTCTGCCCAGATCATGGGCGCCCTGCACCAGGTCAATCCGCTGTACTACTACCGGCTCCGGCATTCTCGCGCATGCCGATGATGAGTTGGGCTTCGTGGTCGGTGCAGGCCTCAAGCTGAACGCTCCGATGATCGGCCAGGGCGACTTCCTGCAAGCCCAGGTCAACTATACCGAAGGCGCGTTGAAGTACATCTTCCAGACACCGACCTCGAACTGGTTCAAGCGTGATGGATCAGAAGTCGGGTTCGGCCAGCTGGCGATGGCGTCTACGGCGGAACGACTCTCGGTGGCTCCACCACGGGAACCAACGTCGAGCTGACCACCGCTTGGGGCGTCAACGCGGCCTACGAGCACTTCTGGAACCCGCGCTGGCGGTCGTCACTCTACGGCGGCTACGCGGCTGTGAGCTACGGTGATCGCGCCAATGCGATGATCTGCGCGACCCAGGGCACTGCGAACGGCACCGGCATCGGTCTCGGCAACGGGGCGGTCGCTCTTCCGGGCTGCGACAACGATTGGCAGACCTGGTGGATCGGTTCGCGCACCCAGTGGAATGTCACCAAGGACTTCTACATGGGCGTGGACGTGCTCTACTCGAAGATCATGACGGCCGACATCAACCCGTCTCGACCGGGCTTTACGTCCGCGCTCGCGCTCGGGCAGACGACGTCCGACGTGGACAACCTGATGTTCCGCTTCCGCGTGCATCGCGACTTCTATCCCTGATCGGTTGATCCTGGATATCTAGTCAGAAGCCCTCGGCAGGAAACTGCCGGGGGTTTCTTCTTTTCAGTGGCCTGCTTCGCTGCTGAAATTGCATCACGCCACCCGGCGCGGGCACCATCGCTGTTCGTCGCGGAGTATTTCCTGGCGGACGGCCGTTCTGGTATGAGGCCTCGCTGCTGCGAGCGAGACGCCGTGTCAACCATGACATCCAAACGCCCCTTGGCCGGGTCTACCCGCCCACTGCCGCCGGCGGCGATGGATGCATTGCGGCGGGCCATGGCGGCCCACCAGGCCGGCAAACTCGATGAGGCCGAATCTCTCTACCGCAGCGTCCTCAGCGTCGACGCGAAGCAGTATCCCGTCCTGCAAATGCTCGGCGTCCTTCATGCCCAGCGCGGCAATTATCAGGAAGCCGAGCGCCAGCTGCATGCCGCGATATCGCTGAATCCGAACGATGCAGGCGGCCAGTTCAACTACGGCAACGTATTGCTCGGCCTGCAACGCCTCGACGAAGCCTTCGCGGCTTTCGGCAAGGCCCTGGCGCTCGACCCGGCGCTGGCCGCCGCGGAGCTCAACCGCGGCAGCATCCTGATGTCGCGCAAACGCTTCGAAGAGGCGATTGCCAGTTTTGATGCGGTTATTCGCATCAACCGGAATTTCGCGGAAGCCCATTGCAATCGTGGGCACGCTCTCCAGGAGATTAGGCGCTACAATGAAGCGCTCGCAAGCTGCGACGCAGCGTTGGCGATCAATCCGCAAAACGCTGAATTCCACGCCAGCCGCGCCAGCGTTCTGCACCGCTTGAAGCGCTTCGACGAGGCACTTGGCGAGCTTTCTGTCGCGCTATCGCTGCAACCCGCCAACGCGGGCTTTCAATACAATCGTGGAAATATTCTGTTCGAGCTCAAGCGGTTTTCCGAGGCCTTCGCGGCCTATGACGATGCCTTCCGAAGCGACCCGCAACTCGACTACGTGGAGGGTGACCGGTTTTTCGCCAAGCTGATGGTTTGCGATTGGACAGATCACGCCGCAGAGAGCGAGCATCTCGTGGCGGGCGTCGCCTCCGGCCGGGCAGTATCGCGCCCATTCATTTTTTTGGCGGCCGATGCACCGCAGGCAATGCAAACCCGCTGCGCCAATTTGTTTGCCGACCATGAATTTCCGGCAATGCCGAATCTCTGGACCGGACAACACTACCGGCATGACCGCATCCGTCTTGCCTATCTCTCCGCCGATTTTCGCGCTCACCCGGTATCTCACCTGCTCGCAGGCGTGTTCGAATGCCACGACAAATCCCGTTTCGAAGTCACGGCCGTGTCCTTCGGCGCTTCCGATTCATCTCCGGTGCGACGCCGGATCGAGAAGGCATGCGATCGTTTCCACGATGCGGGCGAAAGGAGCGACACCGAAATTGCGCGCCTGCTGCGCGAAGCGGAGATAGATGTCGCAATCGATTTAATGGGGCCAACCCAGGGCGCGCGTCCCGCTATCTTTTCGTTCAGGCCCGCACCGATTCAGGCGATCTACCTCGGCTATGCCGGCAGCAGCGGCGCTCCCTATATCGATTACATCCTCGCCGACCGCATTGTCATTCCGGAATCCGAGCAGGATCTCTATCGAGAAAAAGTCGTCTATTTGCCTGACAGCTTCATGGGCACCGACTCGAAGCGTGCGATCAGCCTTGCCACGCCGTCGCGGGCCGAGGAGGGGCTTCCGGAATCAGGTCTCGTGTTTTGTGCGTTCAGCAACAGCTACAAGATCTCGCCGCAAATTTTCGATGCCTGGATGGGTCTCCTGCGCGACGTCGACGGCAGTATTCTCTGGCTCTCCAGCTACAACGAGACGGCCATGGACAATCTGCGTCGTGAGGCGCGCATGCGTAATGTCGCGCCGGAGCGGCTCGTTTTCGCCCGCCGTGTCGAGCTCAATGCCGATCACCTGGCGCGGCTTCGTCTCGCCGACCTGTTTCTTGATACGGCGCCTCTTGGAGCCCATTCGACGGCCTGCGACGCCCTGTGGGCCGGCACGCTGGTGCTTACATATACCGGCGCCACGTTCGGGGGGCGTGTCGCGGCAAGCCTTCTCTCGGCGCTTGGTCTTGGTGATCTTATTGCCGACGGTTTGCCGGACTATCGGGAACGCGCGCTCAGACTTGCCCGTGATCCAGCCATGCTTGCCGCGCTTAGGGCAAAGCTTGCGGCCCACCGTGACCGTTTCCCGCTTTTCAATACCGAGCGTTTCACGCGCCACATTGAGGCCGCTTACGCCGCCATGTGGGAGCGTCATGAGCAGGGACTGCCGCCTGCATCGATTTCGGTGCCCGCATTGCCGGCTTCTGAGCGGACCTCTGTCGGCCCGTAGGCGGATGCGATAGATTTGAAATCAAGACAGCAGACGCGCAACAGGAAGCGGCGGCCAAATTCGCGATGAAACAAGAAAATGCGATGACGCTGACGTTCCGCTGCGCGCCCGAACTGGTGTCGGTCCTGCCGCCGCCTTTTCCGGCAGTCGAGGGGCTGCCCGACTGGTTCAAGGCCCTGCCGCAGAAGTCCTACAATGAGATTGCCCAGGAAGACAGCCAGACCGTCAAGCGCTGCCCGCCTTTTATAGACGCCATGACCTACGGCTTCCTGATGCCGCTGCCCTGCGATCTCAAGGTCGAAAACGGCGAATTCTCGTGGGACTATGACCTGCCGGTCAATATTGCCAATACGCTGATGCGCTCGCCAATCTCGTTCCATGATCCGAGCCAGGTCGTCGGCACGCCCTATCACCATGACGATCGCTTCATCATCAAGTTCAACAATTTCTGGACGATTGAATCGCCACCCGGCTATTCGCTGCTGTTCACGCATCCGGTGAACCGGCCGGAGCTGCCATTCACCACCCTGACGGGCCTTGTCGACACCGACGCCTATCGCGACGTGCAGATTCATTTCCCCGCGCATTGGCACGACGATGATTTCAACGGCGTCCTGAAGAAGGGAACGCCGGTGGCGCAATGCATCCCGGTCAAGCGTGAAAGCTGGGTTGCGCGCGTCGATGCGCTCTCGACCGAGCAAGCGACGCGGATGCGGGATCTTGTGAATTCAATCGAAAAGCAGACCGGCATTTACCGGCGCGATTATCGGGCGAACAAGCGATAGGGCAGGCACCTAGACGCTGGTGCCGGTGAGAAATCGCCTGGCTGCGCTTGGCCTGAGCCAGAAGCGGCCTTTTCCCGCCGAAGCAATTGCATTGACGGTTTGGCCGAACATTTTTGCGTTCGTCTTGCTTGCCGCGGACAGGTTTTCAAGTCCGGGCCCGGTCTGGCCGGTTTCGATCAGGCAAATACCCAGCGCCAGTCGTGCCAGGCTGTCAGAGGGATCCGCCGCAAGCACGCGCTTGAACAATTCCGCGGCCTGCGGGAAGCAGCAGCTGTTTTTCATCAAGCATGCATAGTCGAATATCGTGGAGGGGTCATTTGGCATGCTCGCGATTGCGCGGGCAAAGAACTCGGCCGCCATGTTGCGATCACCGCGCGCGGCATGCGCGCTGCCGAGCTGCACAAGAATGTCCGAAAAATTCGGCGCGAGTGATAGTCCACGCTCCAACACGGCAATGGCATCATCGCGACGGCTGAGTTGCAGGAGCAAGCTGCCGTATTCGAGGAATGCCGGCGGAAACGGCGGCTGTGACGCGGTCGCGTTATCGAGCCGTTTCAATGCGTCGTCCAGACGTCCCACATGCCGCAGGATCATGCCGATTTGGGTCTCGAGAATAGGACTTCGATTTTTTTGCAATGCGCGCTCGAGTTGCTCGATAGCCGCCGGTCCGCGCCCCTGCAAATAGAGCGCGTGGCAATAAAGATATGTGGCGCGCGGGTCATCGGGGTTTTGTTTCAGTGCCTCGCCAGCAATGCGCTCGGTTTCTTCGGCGCGGCCGTTCTGTAAGGCATGCGCCGCCTTCTGTAGCGCCGCCTCGCTGCCGACCGGATATTCCTGAGGCGCAGGTCGATGAGGCATGTCGGAAATTTTCAGTCCTGGAGCTTTTTCGTTGCGGTACAGCAAGTTATCATCAATGACTGCGGCCGACCAATATCCCCGAGCCGCCCGCCGGATCAGCCTTTCGCGTCGTGGAATGATATTTGCCAGCCCGCGAGGAACGCCCTATACGGATGGCGTTGTCGCAACGCGAGTCTTCTCAATGCCTGCTCGCATTTACAAGCCTTCCAAGACTGCCATGCAGTCCGGCCTTGCCAATACAAAAGCCTGGGTGCTCGACTTTGAACCCGAGGCTCCGCGCCAGGTCGAGCCGCTTATGGGCTGGACATCGTCGGGCGACATGCGCCAGCAGTTGCGTTTGCGGTTCGACAGCAAGGAAGAGGCGGTCGCTTACTGCGAGCGCCATGGCATTGCCTATCACGTGTTCGACACGGCGCCGCAGATGCGACGCACGATGTCCTACTCCGATAATTTTTCCTTCAAACGTCGCGACGCCTGGACCCACTAAAAGCTATTGCGCGGCAATGCGCTGTGGTCAGCCTGGCTGCTTCTCAAGTTTGGGGGCGGTTTCGTCGAGGTTGCGCCCTTGCGTCGCCGCGCGCTGGCGCAGGAGTGAAATAAAGCGCTCTTCAGGCATGGGCTGTCCAAGCAAGAAGCCCTGGCCGTAGTCGCAGCCCATGCTGACAAGGGCGAGGGCGTCCGCCGCCTTTTCAATGCCGACCGCAACCACGCTGCGGCCGAAATTGTGAGCAAGGTCGATCACCGTCTTGCAGAGCGGGGCGTTCACCTTGTCGGTGCCGCAGTCGGCGACGAATGCACGGTCGAGCTTGAGCTCTTCGAAGGGCAATTCCTCGACCTTGGCCATCGCCGAATAGGCGCGGCCGAAATTGTCGATCGCGATACGCACATTGAGCGGTTCCAGTTTCTTGCACTGCTCGGTCGCAAGCGCGAGGTCGGTGACGATCTGGTCTTCCGGAACGTCGATGATCAGCCCGGGCCATTTGTCGCCGGCAGGGTGGTGGGCCTTGATGATGTCTTCCATGGGAAGCTTGACGAGCGCCGGCATTGGGATATTCACGGCCAGCCGCAGGTTGACCCCGAGCTTTGAAAAGTGGGCGCCGGTCTTGAGCGCGCTTTCAAGCGCCAGCTCCGATAATTTGAGCGTCGCGGTGTCAGACGCATCGGCCGTGAACGCGCCCGCCAGAACGAGCCCGTGTTGCGGGTGGCGCACCCGGGCATAGGCTTCCGCGCCGGCCAGTTGTTTCTTGCGAAGCGCTATTTTCGGCTGGTACCAGAATTCAATCCACTTGTTCTTGATGCAGTCGTCGAGCACGAGGCGCGCTGCAACAGCGGGCGGCATTCCAAGTTTGAGTTCCTGGATGATCTTGATGATCGTGTCGGTTTCAAACGGCTTCTTGAGTACCGGCATCATGTTGAGCTTGTGCTGCGCGCCGATTCCCTTGACGTGCTCGAGGACGGCCGCGCCGCGCGCGCTCATCAACTGCACTGCGCCGCGATACTTCAGCCGGCCGAGCGCAATCACCGATTCAATTGCGTCGGTGGATTCAAGCGAGATGTTGTGAAAAACCAATGCGGGAGGGCGGGCTTCGACGGCCTTTCGCATCGAGCTGCCGTCGGGAAATTCGACCGTGTCGACACCCGCGCCGTGCAGGATCAGCGACAGGAAATGCCGGATGCTGGGCTCTTCATCGACGACATAGCAGATGGGGGCGCCGTCCGGCGCGAGCGGCGGCGCCTCAACGGCCGGTGTTTCGCCGGCTGTGGTCGACGATTTGGCAGGTGGCTCGGTCATGCGGTGCAGGCGCGCTCAAACCGAGGGAATAGAAGCAGTCCCCCAACACCTATTGGTGTGCCAAACCTGTTAATTATGCGTTTTCCATCGTCGATTGCGTTTTGAAATGGCACAATTGAAAAAATTCAGCGACCAAATGCCGTTTTTTTCAGAAAATGGCAATTATGCAAGCTATATCAGTATTTTATGTCCTGTTGCTGCATTGCTACAGGATCGGGGATTAGTTGCGTTTTGCACAGTGCCGACGTCGCCTCAGGCCGCTGGGCTGCTAGATTAACTATTCAGTTTCGGTCGGAACGCCAATGACTGGCGGTCTGAAATTAGTGTCTTGGGGGCAACAAGATGAATTTGGGCAAGAGTGTTCTGTTCGCGACCGCAGCGGGATTTATTTCGGTATCGGGCGCGCAAGCCGCCGATCTCCCGGTCAAGGCGAAACCGGTTGAGTACGTCAAGATCTGTAGCCTGTACGGCGCTCGGATTCTATTACATCCCCGGCACCGACATGTGCATCAAGGTTGGCGGCTATGTGCGCGACGCAAGCCGAGTGGGGGTCCGTCAACGGCGTGTCCCCAGGCACCAACGGTCCCTCGGGCTTTGCCACCTCCACCTCGTCCGGCGCGATCGGGACGATTGCAAACGGCCAATTTGACCGCGGATCAAACAACTTCAACATGACCGGCCGCGGCGTGCTCACGGTCGATGCGCGCAACCAGATCTGAATACGGAACGGTGCGCGGCTACATCCGTTTAGGCGGCCAGAGCATTTCGAACGGAGTAGACGACGCCGACCTTCTTCTTTGAGCGCGCGTTTATCCAGTTTGCCGGTTTCACCGCCGGCCGCACGCAGTCGTTCTTCGACATTTTCACCACCACGGAGCGGTTCAACTATAACGAGTCCAAGACCTCCGGCGATACGTACAACTATGGCGTCGACCTGGTTGGCTACACGGCCCAATTCGGAAACGGTCTGTCAGCTTCGGTTTCCGCCGAGTCTCCGCACTATCTGGCAACGTCCGCTGTTGTCGACGGAACTGAACGGCGCCTTTTGTCTAGGCGACGAACGGCGACGGAGGCTGCCGGACACAATATGCCGGACATCGTCGGTCAGCTGCGCATTGACCAGAACTGGGGCTACCTCGGCATCAGCGGCGCCGTGCATCAGGTGGCCGGGCAGATATTTTGGACGCCATCGGACCGTAGCCAGCAACTGGCTCATCCCGATGACAAATATGGTTGGGCTGCGCAGATCGGTGGAGAGCTCAATCTTCCTTGGGCCGATACGGTGGGAGCAAGTTTTGTCTGGACCAAGGGCGCGGTCGGATACGCGACCAAAGCCGGCAGCTGGCAGATCATAAACGGCAGTTCATCAGGCTTGGGCTGGCTTACGGATGGGATCTATGATGGCCCGGGGATTCCTCTCTCGGCCAACACCGAGATCCATCTGACCAACGCTTGGAGCGCCAACGCGGCTTATGAGCATTTCTGGAATTCACGCTGGCGGACCAGCCTCTATGGCGGTTACACGAAGGTTTGGTACGACGGTCAAATTACTAACGACATAAACACCCACTTGCCGGGCGCTGCGGGAGGCACTGCAGTGCGGCGCTACCGGTAGCTGGCGCGGTATGGCCGCCGGTAAGCATGACGAATGGCGGTGCGGAACAACAGCTGTAGCCCGGACTTTTCGTTCTATCAGATCGGCTCGCGCACCCAGTGGAACATTACGAAGGACTTCTACATGGGCGTGGACGTGACCTACACACACCTGAACACCGCGTATAAGGGCATCACGACCAATGCGAATCCGCTCATTTATTCCGTCAGCGGTCGTACTTTGACCTCGATGGACGATCAAAGCAATTGGTCCGGCATCTTCCGGGCGCAATATAACTTTACCGCAGGCAACGAAGGGTCGAGTTATGCTTTCGCGCGTTGAGCGCGGAACTTATTGATTGCGACACCTGAGCTTGAATATCGGAGAGACCGCCGCGAGGCGGTCTTTCGTTTTGTGCCTATTCAAAGTGAAACCCTGTAGAGTTCCGTTCAGGCGGAGCCTCCCCAATCGCGAAGAACTTATGGGTGGATGTTGCCTTCCTGCGGCACCCGGGATTTGCCCAACGGATGTGTTTGTTCCCAAAGACGCCTGGCGACCTCCAATGCATCTATTTTTTGGTTCTCCCACCAGGCGCCCTCATCGCCAACCTGATGAAGCTGCCGATGATGACCGCGACAGAGCGGCACAGTAAATTCATCGCTGACCTTGAGCCCGATCGCGCGCGGCTGTGCGAAACGCAGATGGTGGGGATCGGATGGCTGCCGTCCGCAGACCATGCATGGTTGTGATGCTACGTATTTGAGGTGGGCCTTGTCGCGCAGACGTTTTGGTTCCGGGATCGCAAGTTGGCTTTTGTCGATTTTGCCTGGACCGGCGACGGGCGCAGTCGGCGCCAGTGGCGGCGGAGTCGCAGAATGCGTGGTTGTGTGATCTCGGTCCGAACGGAGAAGGGCAGTCATCGAGTTTTGGTGCCGCCGACCGTAATACTGCGAGGGCCGAGGTATCGGGGTCGTATCATCGGGGTGAAAACCGACGCGCCATTGAGCGGGTGAACTTGCCACCACCGACGTCACAGCTGTCGAATTGCTCAACGAAGAAACTCTGTCCTTGCGGTAAAGCTCAAGTCCAAATGGTTTGCCGAAGGTGGCGAGCGCCCGTTTGGTGGCGTCGGTTTCTGCGGCCTTAACCGCTATGTCGTGCACCTCGCCGGCGGAAGTCCCGCGGCCTTCGCCGGATCCATGACCCTCGCGCACAACGGCTGCGTCCGCGGTCTGCACGGTAATGCGGACTTTTGCGGTGTAGACGGCAACGAAAGTGCCGCGATTTTCTCTTGCTAGAACGCAGCGTGTTTCAACAGTCTCTCGGCACCACCCATCGAATCCAAAAATCCGGTTGGCTTCTGAAATCGCATACCAGCCTTCGATATACGTGAGCTCTCGACCGTTGACTTCGCGGGTCCGGATATGGCGGCCATCCAAATCGCGCCGCAGGGCCTGTGTCTGTTTTGCTGAGAAGCCCATTATCGTGCCCTCACGCTCAACACGGGTTCCGGATTGGAGAGGGCAACTCCTTCGATATCGGCGCCCTCTTTTAGCTCATGGAGCAGGACCTGACGCCGGAGCCTGGGCTCGCCCGGCTGCCAGTAAATGCTTGGAACGGCATTTTCGTTGAGGATCTGCAAAGCCGGCAGGCCGGGGCGGATCGAAACGGAGAAATCCGGCGCGGTGATTTTCTTCAGATCGAGTTCGGCCATGACGTCCTTGGCGATCTGGCGGCGTTTGGAAGCCCGGTCCTGCAGGCGCGCCAACCGGTCCTGCATATCGGCAATCCGGCACTTGAGACCGCTGGCGAGAGCCTCATCAACCAGGGCTGAGCGCACAATGGCGATGATCATCTCGTGCAGGTCGGTCAGCCCCTCGACCGTATCGGCAAGGGTTTGCTCGTCGATTTGCGGGTCTTGCTCGCGGATACGGTCGCGAATTGCACGATAGGTGACGGCAGCAAATTCGATACTCATGACGAACGCTCCAAAAAGTTTCGAGGATCGGTCGGCAACGGTCCGACGCCACATGTGGCTTCGGGCTAGCCGGACGGTCCGGCGAACACCCCTGCGAAATCGGGCAGCGGCTTTGGCAGCTTGGCGCTGACCAGGATTAGAGCGTTGAGAGGGAAGGAAACTCGCAAAATCGCGGTCAAGAGGCAGGCTTTTGGTGCGCTAAGTCCTTCGTTTAACTGCTTTTTAAGCAGAATTTACTGCGATTAAGCTTCCCTTAACCGGGACGTACTGAAATCGGGCTAGCCAATACATCGTGTGTACATAGGAGTGAGTGCCATGAACAACGAACCGACCGCCGTCGCTGCCCAGACATCTCCCGTGCTTAGCCGCCTCGCGATCTTTGGAGCGCCACCACTTCTCGCGGGCGAGGATGCTGCCGCCTACGACGATTTGCTGGCCCGCGTGTCCGCGTCTCTCAAGCCCCGTGACATTTTCGAGGAGATTTGGATGCGCGAAATCGTTGACCTCACCTGGGAGGCACAGCGTTGGCGCCGCTATCAGACGAGTTTGATTAAAGCAGCGATTCCTGAGGTCCTTGAGAAAGTTTTGAAACCGCTTGCGTCTACCCCTGTGCCAGCCGTCGGATCCTTCGTGGCCCAGATGCAGGCCCGGGTGCAGGCGCAAAATGCAGTCCCCAAGCTCGCGGCAGAATGGGTCACAGGTGATGCAGCGGCACTCAAACGTGTCGAAGAGCTGCTGACTGCAGCCGGCTTGACGATAGACGACATGGTTACACGCGCCGTTGCGCAAGAACTTGAGAAGATCGAACGCTTCAATCGTCTGCTTGCCAGTGCAGAGTGGCGTCGAAATGCAGTGCTGCGCGAAGTCGATCGTCGTCGCTCTAGCTTTGCCGAAAAGCTGCGGCGTGAAATTCCGAAGATTGAGGCAACCGAATGTAAGTTCATCGAGGCCGATATTACGGCTGGGACAGGCAGGGCAACCAGTGTCTGCACCCACGGTAGACACCGAGGCAGCTTACAACCTCGCTGCGACAGCGCCTGCATCACCTCCAGTTGAAAAGGTTCAAATTATCACGACAGCAGCGGCAAACGAGAACGTATATTCTGTTGCCGAAAAGGCGGCATGAGCAGCCCACTTAAAATCAGGGCAAACCGCGTTAATGCCCAGGCCAGCACTGGCCCGCGAACGGCTAAGGGGATGGCGCGTGCTGCGCGGAATGCACGTCGTCACGGCCTGAGTTTGCCAATTACTTCCATTCCGGTGTTATCAGAGCAGGCGGAAATGCTGGCACATGAAATTGCTGGCAGCTCTGTCTAACCCAGAAGCGCTCGAGGTGGCGCGTCGGATAGCTGAGGCGCAGATCGACATGCTGCGAATTCGCCGGGCGCGGTATGATCTCGTGATCAATAACATCCACGCAACTGATGAGGTGCAGTTAGCAAACCAACTCATCGCGATGGACCGCTATGAACGGCGAGCGCTGTCGCGTCGCAAATTTGCCGTACGTGAATTTGACGTTTTGCAGAAACAAAAGGCCGGCGAATAGAACAGTTTTGTTTTTTAAGACATTTCACAATGAGGAGGTGTAAAGCAATTTGACTCCAAAAGGGGCTGCCGACCGCCTTTGAACGCGTCGCCTGTTGCGACCGACAATACGAAAGGTGTGATCTTCTGTAGGAATAAGATCCTACACACATTTGCGGTCCGTCGAGGTAAATCATTTGGCAAAACGAACCCAAACAGTTACGGGGGTCAATTTTGCGCTGGGACGACCTCAATTTCGCGGTACTAAAGGAGCAGGTGGCGACCCCGGCTGAAAACCTAGAAGCTCGGTTTCATTGGCAATCTGTGTCGGTTTAACAATTTCCATATCAATTTTCGACGATTGGGGTCATTGCGGTATTTCCCACACTGTCAAACTGGGCGAGATAGTTGGCGCCGACGCGTGTCCGCTTTTGAGGGTAAAGCGCCCATCTCGCTAATGGGACGGTATGTCCGCTAATGACCCAAAGCGGACATTCTCAGCGCGACGGGGGCTTGCGGTGGCGACTGGCTCCGTGGTGCTCTTCAAGTTGCGGAGTAGGCGATTACACTGAAGTTGATATCGCAACAAGAAAACCAATTAAGCAGTGATGCAGCCTTACATCATCGCAACCATGTTTACGCCTGACATGCGCGCCTATGCCGATCGGCTCAGGGCGTCACTCGATGCACATGGGCTTGAGCATGCCCTGCGTGAAGTTCCCACTGTGCATCGCGCGATCAGCACAAAAGGCAGCGATGATCTCGAATACAGCAAGCCCTCGTTTATTCTGCGCATGCTCGATGAATTTGCGCGGCCTGTACTCTATCTCGATGCCGATCTGGTGGTACGGCAATATCCGATCATGCTTGCTGAACTTGTGCAAAACGACGTTCAGTTTGCTAGTTACAACTGGCTTGGCGATGAAGAAGCAACCGACGCCTACACGCCTGTCGTCTATGATCCAAAGCAGCCCGCGCGCTATCTTGCGACGTCGCACAGTATTGATTTCTATGATCCGCGACAGCTTATCAACAGTGGCGCTGTTCTGTATTTTGGGGAAGATCGCTCACTGCTGAATGCATGGCGCAAGGTGATCGAACAATATCCCAATGCGGTCGATGACCAGAGCTTCGATCACGCGTTTAATTTCATATCGCAACCCGCGAGCACACGTTGGCTCGGCAAGGAATACTGCCGCTATTTATGGTGGCCGCACGTACGACCTGTCATCGATCATCCACAGCTTCCGGCCATTGGCGGCAATGAGCGGCAGTTTGAAACCGTTTCAGGTCTCGATCGGTTTAATGTCAGCGCCTGCACAGTGCGCACAGCCAAGCCGGTTTTCCCGCGTGATTGCCTGATCGATACGCAGGACAAGAGATTGCTGCGGCCGTTATCACCGACTGAGGTGGCTGAGGTCGGGCGTTTCACCAATGAACTCTGGCTTTAATTGCCAAGGGTGCGCTGTTTGATATGTCGGCAGTCGCGCCCGGTACTAAAATCCGCCATGTCCGCTATTGGCACAAAGCGGACAGTGCCAAGAGACGACCGAATGTCTGCTTCTGAGCTAAAAGCGGACATTTTTAGAAAACAGATTGGCGACCCCGGCTGGATTCGAACCAGCGACCCTCAGCTTAGAAGGCTGATGCTCTATCCGGCTGAGCTACGGGGTCCGCGCGTCCTTGGTTTAGCGTCCAACACTATCGGCGCAAAGTCGTAAGACGGGCTTACACAGGCCGGCCGCGCCCGGAGATGGCCACCCGAGCGGCGCCCCGGCCTGACACCTGCCCCGGGATTTCCCTGCTAGATTAATGTCTTGAAGCAATTTCTTAGCCTGGCTCATGTTAATTCTGAGGATACTGGCGGAGGTTTTTGATCAGCCGGCTTATTCCGGCCTAATCTTGCCGCGCCAAAACTGGCTCGAGAACGTCTTGAACCTGGATGGACATGTCCTCGACACCATCAAGGACTGAACTGATAGTCGCCCAAGCCTGCTGCCTCCGGAGGTCTCGCCCCATGCGTTGCGTCGTTCGCGCCGGCCTAGTCGCCGCGCTCGTTGCCCTCGTTTTTTTTCCGGCGATGGCAGCCGACAAGGCATTCAAGCAAGGCGAACTCGACGACTCCGCGATCAAGCTTGAGGCCCAGATCAAAAGCGACGCCGGAACGGTGACCAAGCCCGCGGCGACGCTGCGGCGCGACGCCGATGCCGCCTTCCAGAAAAATGACTTCCGCACCGGCATGCTGGTGCTCGGTCAGCTTGTCAGCGTTGCGCCGACCGACGCTGCGAGCTGGCTGCGCCTTGCGCGCACGGTCCAGCAGATCAAGCCGCGCGACGACCGCGAAAAGACCTTGCTGCTCGATCGCGCCTCGACTGCCGCCTATATCGCCTATCAACGCGCGAGCGACCGCACGCTCGAAGCCGACAGCCTGTCGGTGCTCGGTAAATCGCTCGCCGATCGGCAACAGTGGCGCGCCGCGCTCGATTCATTACGCCTGTCGCTGGAATTGCATGAAACCGCCGAGCTGCGTGGCCAATATGAACGGCTGCGCGGCCGAGCACGGTTTCCGCTTGCTCGATTACACGATTGATTCCGACTCAATTTCTCCGCGCGTCTGTTTCCAGTTTTCCGAGGAACTGCCCGGGCGGCGTACCGATTTCTCGCCGTTCGTCTCGGTTGCCGGCATGGACCGGCCGGCGACGTCGGCGAATGAAAAACAGCTTTGCGTTGAAGGCCTCAAGCACGGCGAACGTTACTCGGTCACGCTGCGGGCCGGCCTGCCGTCGGTCGTCAAGGAAACGCTGGCGAAGTCGGCGGACTTCACCATTTTCGTGCGCGATCGCAAACCGTTCGCGCGCTTTTCCGGCAAGGCCTATGTGCTGCCGCGCACGGGTCAGCGCGGCATTCCTGTGCTGAGCGTCAACACCAAGGCCGTGGGGCTGTCGATTTACCGCATCGGCGACCGCAATCTCGTCGACACGCTTCTTGGATACGACTTTCAACGCAACCTGAGCCGTTACCAGGCTGAGCAGCTCGCAAACGAGCGCGGCGCCAAGGTCTGGAGCGGCGAGCTCGCCGTCGAATCGAAGCTCAACACCGAGGTGACAACCGCATTTCCGCTCGACCAGGCCGTCAAGGATCTCGGCCCCGGCGTCTACGCCATGACGGCGGAAGCCAAGGATGTGGTGTCCAATGAATACGGTCAGCAGGCGACGCAATGGTTCATCGTTTCCGATCTCGGTTTGACCGCCTATAGCGCGCACGACGGGATCGACGTCTTTGTCCATTCGCTGGCGAGCGCCGAGCCGCGCGGCAGTGTCGACGTCCGCTTGATGGCGCGTAACAACGAGGTGCTTGCCGTTCGGCAGACGGATCGCAACGGCTTCATTCATTTCGAAGCCGGCCTTGCACGGGGCGAAGGGGGTGCCGCGCCCGCCGCCATCGTGGCGAGCGAGAAGGCCGACTATGCATTCCTCAGCCTGAAATCTCCGGCATTCGATTTGTCCGACCGTGGCGTTGCCGGGCGGCCCGTTCCCGCCGGCCTTGATGCCTTCGTTTATACGGAGCGCGGGGTCTATCGCAGCGGTGAAACAGTTGCCGTGACCGCCTTGCTGCGCGATGCGCGTGGGGTTGCGGCACCAAATGCGCCGCTCACCGTGGTGGTCGAGCGCCCCGATGGCGTCGAATACCGGCGAGCCGTGGTCGCCGACCAGGGTCTCGGCGGCCACGCCTTGAGCGTTCCGCTCGTTGCCTCGGCAGCGACCGGCACCTGGCGCGTGGTGGCCTATACCGACCCCAAGCGCCCGCCGGTCGGCGAGACGAGCTTCATGGTCGAGGACTACGTGCCCGACCGCATCGAGTTTGATCTCACCGCGGCGGCCAAGGAAATTTCGCGCAGCGCGCCCGCGCAACTCAGCGTCGACGGTCATTTCCTCTATGGCGCGCCGGCCTCCAACCTGGAGCTTTCCGGCACGGCCACCATTGCCGCTGCCAAGGAGCGCGCCGGATTTCCCGGCTATGCGTTCGGCCTGTTCGACGACGAGGTGACCGCGGTCCGGCAGACACTCGATGACCTGCCGAACACCGACGCTGCCGGCAAGGCGACGTTCCCGCTCAAGCTCGACAACGTGCCCGCAAGCAGCGGATTGCTGGAAGCACAGGTGACCGTGAGCATGGCGGAATCGGGCGGCCGCGCCGTCGAACGAAAGGTCACGCTGCCGGTAACGCCCGATGCTGCAATGATCGGCGTGAAGCCGATGTTCTCAGGCCGCTCGCTGAGCGATGGCGCCAATGCCGAATTTGACGTGTTGCTGGCCGCGCCCGACGGCAAAACGCTGGCCAAGTCCGGACTCCATTACGACCTGCTCAAGGTCGAAACGACTTACCAGTGGTACCGGCAGAACGGTCAGTGGCAGTACGAACCGGTCAAGCGAACGGAACGTGTTGCCAATGGCGCGCTCGATGTCGCCGCCGACAAGCCGGCCCGTCTCTCGTTACCGGTCAAATGGGGGCGCTACCGCCTCGAGGTTTCAACCGGCGAGCCGAATGGGCCCGTGACCTCGCTGGGCTTCGATGCCGGCTTCTATGCGGAATCGAGCGCCGATACGCCCGACCTGCTGGAAGTCGCGCTCGACAAGCCCGACTACAAATCCGGCGAGACCATGAATGTCGCCGTGACGGCGCGCGCCGCGGGCCGACTCACGGTCAATGTCTTCACTGATCGCCTCGTCGCCAGCCAGTCGCAAGACGTAAAGCCGGGCGCGGCTCGCGTCAGCCTCACCGTCGGCCGCGACTGGGGCACCGGCGCCTATATGGTCGCGACGCTGCGACGTCCGCTCGATGCCCCGGCGCAGCGGATGCCGGGGCGCGCCATCGGCGTGCAATGGTTCTCGATCGACAAGGCCGCGCACACGCTTGCTCTGGATATGAAGTTGCCGGCGGCGATGCGGCCGAGTTCGCGATTGAGCGTGCCAATCAAGCTGGCGGGACTGGCTTCGGGAGAAGAGGCGCGCGTCGTCGTGGCGGCCGTCGACGTCGGCATTCTTAATCTCACGAACTACAAGCCGCCGGCGCCCGACGATTACTATCTCGGTCAGCGCCGCCTGACCGCGGAAATCCGCGACCTTTATGGCCAATTGATCGACGGCATGCAGGGCGCGCGCGGCCAGATCCGCTCCGGCGGCGATGCCGGCGGCGCGGACTTGTCCGGATCACCGCCGACGCAGGCGCCGCTTGCGCTTTACTCCGGCATTGTCACGGTCGGCCGCGACGGCACGGCGCAAGTTGAATTCGACATTCCGGCCTTTGCGGGCTCGGTCCGCGTGATGGCGGTCGCCTGGAGCAAGGACAAAGTCGGCAAGGCGTCCGGCGACGTGGTGGTGCGCGATCCGGTCGTGCTGACCGCGACGCTTCCGCGCTTTCTGCGCACCGGCGACAAAAGCTCCATACAGCTCGAGCTCGACAATGTTGAGGGCGCTGCCGGCGACTACAACGTTGCCGTTATCGCGGACGGCTCGATCAAGCTCGACAATGACAAGCCGTCGACTTTGAAACTCGCCGCCAAGCAGCGCGATCGCTTTTCTGTGCCGGTAGGCGCAGCCGGGGCGGGGCCAAGCACAGTCACCGTGAAAGTGAGCGGGCCTGATAACTTTTCGCTTGAGCGGAGCTATGCGCTGGATGTGCGGCCGGCGACCCAAATATTGACGCGCCGGACCGTCCGGGCACTCGCGAAAGGCGAGACGCTGACGCTCTCGAACGATCTCTTTGCCGATTTCGTGCCGGGCACGGGACGCGCGGGTCTTTCGATCGCGGTGTCGACGTCGCTCGATGCCGCGACGTTGCTCAACGCGCTTGATCGCTATCCGTTCGGATGCTCGGAGCAGATCGCAAGCCGCGCCATGGCCATGCTCTATGTCAACGAGCTGGCGACGCAGGCGCGTCTTGCACCCGACGGCGAGATTGAGCAGCGCATCAAGGATGCCATTCCTCGGCTGCTGGCGCGGCAGGGCTCGAACGGTTCGTTCGGCCTGTGGTCGGTCGGCGGTGAGGATGCGTGGCTCGACGCCTACATCACCGACTTCCTGACGCGCGCGCGCGAGCGTGGCTTCGAGGTTCCGACCGTGGCCTATACGCTTGCGGTCGACCGCCTGCGCAACTATGTCGCCGCCGCTCCCGAGCCCGGCAAGGACGGAGGGCGCGAACTGGCCTATGCGCTCTATGTGCTGGCGCGCAACGGCGCCGCACCCATCGGCGATTTGCGTTACATCGCCGACGTGAAGCTGTCCGACGTGGCGACGCCAATCGCGAAGGCGCAGATTGCCGCCGCCCTTGCCATGGTCGGCGACAAAGGGCGCGCCGACAATGTGTATCTTGCCGCGCTCAACGCCATTGCGCCGCAGCCCAAGCTCGAACTTGGCCGCGCCGACTTCGGTTCGGCGCTGCGCGATGCGGCCGCACTTGTGACGTTGGCCTCGGAAGGCCGCGCCCCGCAGAAAACCATCGATGATGCAGTGGTGCGCATCGACGCCGCGCGGGCGTTGAGCGCCAGCACGTCGACGCAGGAAGATGCATGGCTCGTTCTTGCCGCTCGCGCGCTGAGCAAGCAGCTCAACGCGATCTCGCTTGCGGTCAATGGCGAAGCAAGAAAGGGCGCGCTCTATCGCAATCTGCGCCCCGACGATCTCGCCGCGCCGATCGCGGTCACCAACAACGGTGATGGCAATGTGCAGGCAGTCGTGTCGGTAAGCGGTTCGCCCGTGACGCCGGAGCCGGCGGCCGAGCAAGGCTTCAAGATCGAACGGTCGTATTACACGCTCGACGGAGACAAAGTTGACGCCAGCAAAGCCAGGCAGAACCAGCGCTTCGTCGTGGTGCTGAAGATGACTGAGCCAAAACCGCAATTTGGCCGCGTCATTGTCGCTGACTATTTGCCCAGCGGGTTCGAGATCGACAATCCGCGGCTGGTGTCGTCGGGCGAAACCAGCACGCTGTCGTGGATCACGGACGCCGCCGACCCGGTGAATACCGAATTCCGCGATGATCGGTTCACCGCGGCCTTCGACCGCAATCAGGAATCCTCCCCGGTATTCACCGTTGCCTACGTCGTGCGCGCCGTATCGCCCGGCACCTATGTATTGCCGCAGGCGAAGGTGGAAGACATGTACCGGCCTGACCGGTTCGGCCGGACCGCAACAGGAACCGTCGAGATCGCGCCAAAATGAAGCGCAGGCACATTTTACTTGCGAGCCTGGGCGGCGCTGCGGCGGTCGCGCTGCTTGCGGGCACGCTCTGGGCGCAATCGCTCGGGCCGGCGCCGCTCGGCCAGAATCTCGAATATTCGCACGTCGTGCTTGACCGCGACGGCAGATTGTTGCGCGCCTACGCGACCAATGAAGGCCGTTGGCGATTGCCGGCCACGCGGAAGGACGTCGATCCTCGCTTTCTGAAGTTGCTCTTTGCCTATGAAGACAAGCGCTTCCCGGCGCATATCGGTGTTGATCCGCTCTCGCTCGGCCGTGCCGCGTTTCAGTTCGTGGCCAATGGCCATATCGTCTCCGGTGCGTCGACGATCAGCATGCAGGTCGCGCGCTTGCTGGAGCCACGCGAGCATCGCAGTCTCGGCGCGAAGCTGCGGCAGATCGTGCGCGCGTTTGAGCTCGAACACGCGCTCGGTAAAGAAGGCGTTCTGTCGCTCTATCTGACGCTCGCGCCTTACGGCGGCAATCTCGAGGGCATTCGCGCGGCTTCGCTGGCCTATTTCGGCAAGGAACCGCTCAAGCTGTCGCTCGCCGAGGCCGCGCTGCTCGTTGCCTTGCCGCAATCGCCGGAATTGCGTCGGCCGGATCGTTTCCCCATCGCCGCGCGCGATGCGCGCAACCGCGTGCTCGACCGGGTTCTGCTGGCAGGCGCAGTTCCGCGCGACGAATGCGAGCGCGCCAAGCTCGACCCAATTCCGCGCGAGCGCAAGCAATTGCCGATGTTGGCGCCGCATGCGGCGGATCAGGTCGTCGCTCTGGAGCCGGATCGCCGCGTGCATCGGTTGACCATCGACCTGCATTTGCAGAAGTCTCTCCAGGATCTCGCACGCGAACGCGCGCGGGCGCTCGGACCGGATATGTCGATTGCCATTCTTGCGGTCGACAATGCGAGCGGCGAGGTGAGGGCGCGCGTGGCGTCCGCCGATTATTTCGATGCGCGCCGCGCCGGCCAGGTGGATATGACGCAGGCCTTGCGCTCGCCGGGTTCGACCTTGAAGCCGTTCATTTACGGGCTTGGCTTTGAGGATGGCCTCATCCATCCCGACACGTTGATCGACGATAAGCCCGTGCGCTACGGCAGCTACACGCCGGAAAATTTTGATCTGACGTTCCAGGGCACGGTGACCGTAAGGCGCGCGCTCCAAATGTCACTCAACGTTCCGGCGGTCGCGGTCCTTGGCAAAGTCGGCGTCAATCGATTGAGCGCGCGCCTTTCGCAAACCGGAGCTGCGCTGGTGCTGCCCAAAGGCGAAGAGCCGGGATTGGCCATGGGTCTCGGCGGCGTCGGCGTCCGGCTTTCCGATCTGGTCATGCTCTATACCGGTCTTGCGCGGCTCGGCGCCGCGGTGCCGCTCGTGGAGCGCAGCGGGGCGTCAGCGGAAAGTCCGCGCCGGCTGCTCGACCCCGTCGCGGCCTGGTATGTCGGCAATATTCTCATCGGTGCGCCGCCTCCGGAAAACGCGCCGCATGGCCGCATCGCCTTCAAGACCGGGACGTCTTACGGCTATCGCGATGCGTGGGCCGTTGGCTTTGACGGACGCATGACCATTGGCGTCTGGGTCGGCCGGCCAGACGGTGCGCCAGTGCCGGGCCTTGTTGGCCGCGCATCGGCCGCTCCAATTTTGTTTGATGCATTCGCGCGCTCGGGCTTTGCGCCCACGCCGTTGCAGCGCGCACCGAAAGGTGCCGTATTCGCCGCCAGCAACAAACTGCCGCCGCCGCTGCAGCACTTTGGCGCCGGCGCCGGACCGGCAGAAGCGACCGAACCACCGCGCATCATGTTTCCGCCCGATGGCGCGCGCCTGGAGCTCGCAACGATGAACCAACCCGACGCAATTGCGCTCAAGATTGCGGGCGGACGCGCCCCGCTGACGGTGATGGCAAATGGCGTGCCGCTGACCCCCCAGAACGGGCGTCGCGTACTGTACTTCCAGCCTGACGGGCCCGGCTTTGTGCGGCTGACGGTCATGGACGCCCGCGGCGTGACCGACAGCGTGACCGTGCGATTGCAGTAAAACGCGCGCCGGCGCGGCTTATTCCGCATCCCGCCTCAGACTAATTGGCATCACGCGCGCCCAATGACAGGGCAGGGCCTAGAGCTTATTGTCCGGCAAAACCGCGGATTCAAGGCGCACAGAAGTGAGCACGACCACAGACAGCGCACGGCCCAGATTTGCTCCGGCGCGCGGGCTTGCCGCCGCGCTCGACTTTGCGGTCGGGTCGCATCGGCGCGCCGCCGCGCTGCTCGTGGTGTTCTCGCTGATCGCTTTTTTGCCTGGGTTCTTCCAGATACCGCCGGTCGACCGCGACGAAGCGCGTTTCGCGCAAGCGACCAAGCAGATGCTGGAAGCGCGCGAATACGTCGATATCCGGTTTCAGGATGAGGTGCGCTACAAGAAACCGGTCGGCATCTATTGGCTGCAAGCGGCAGCGGTGAAGGCCGGCGAAGCGCTGGGCGTGCCGCAGGCGCGCACGACGATCTGGCTCTACCGGCTGCCCTCCCTTGCAGGCGCAACATTCGCGGTTCTCCTGACCTATTGGGCGGCGCTTGCTTTCGTTGCGCGCCGGGCCGCGCTTGTTGCCGCGATGATGATGGCGAGCTCGGTTCTGCTCGGCGTTGAGGCGCGGCTTGCGAAGACCGATGCGATGCTGTTGCTCACCGCGGTTGCGGCCATGGGCGCGCTTGCGCGCATCTATCTCACCAGCCGGCGAACGCCCGAGACGAGGATCGGCTGGAGAGAGCCCGCGATCCTGTGGACCGCGCTGGCTGGCGGCGTCCTGCTCAAGGGGCCGTTGATCCTGATGTTCGTGGTGCTGACGGCGCTGACGCTGTCGATCGCCGATCGCTCGGGGCGCTGGGTATGGTCGCTGCGGCCGTTCGCCGGTCTCGTATGGCTGGTACTTCTCGTGCTGCCCTGGTTCATCGCGATCATCGCCAAATCAGGCACCAGTTTCTTTGCAGAGGCGATCGGCCACGACATGCTCGACAAGGTCACCAGCGGCCAGGAAGCGCACGGCGCACCGCCGGGACTTTATTTTGTGCTGTTCTGGATCACGTTCTGGCCGGGCTCCCTGCTGACAGGTCTGGCGGCGCCGGCGGTGTGGCGGTCGCGGCGCGAGCCCGGTGCCCGGTTTCTGCTCGCCTGGCTCATTCCATCGTGGATCATTTTCGAAGCGGTGATGACCAAGTTGCCGCATTACGTGCTGCCGCTATATCCCGCCATCGCCATTCTGATCGCGGGCATCCTCGATGCCGGCGGCTTGTCGAAAACGCGCTGGATCGTGCGCGGAACAATCGGGTGGTTTCTTTTTCCCAGCGCGGTCGCGCTGGCCGTGCTGTTTGGCTTCATCATGGTTGGTGGTGACCTCGGTCTGATTGCGTGGCCGTCTGCCGCCGTTGCGCTGATTTTCGGTTTATTCGCCTGGTGGCTTTATGACGTCGACGGGCCGGAACGCGCGTTGCTGCGCGCCATGCTGGCGTCCATCTTCGTCGCGGTCACCGTCTACGCGGTGACCTTTCCATTATTGCCGGCGCTGTTTCCGAGTGCGCTTGTCGCCGATGAGATCCGCGGCACCGATTGTCCGGATGCGCATGTGGCCTCGACGTTCGCCTATCAGGAGCCGAGCCTGGTATTCCTGCTCGGCACCGATACCCGATTTACCGATGGCGCCGGCGCCGCCGATTTTCTGCGATCCGGACCCTGCCATTTTGCGCTGATCGACCCGCGCAGTGAACGCAGCTTCGTCCAGCGCGCGGAATTGATCGGCCTGCTATATTCGCGCGCTCAACGCATCGAGGGCTACAATATCAGTATCGGAAAACCCGTGGCGCTGACTGTCTTCCGTTCGCAGGCAAACCCATGAGCCTGGCCAAGGGGTTCAATCGCAGCGAAGGCGAAGGCGCCGTCGCACTGCGCCGTTGCCTGGCCAATGTCAGGATCGCATTGTCCGTGCTAACGCGGCCCGCGCGTTTGCATGGTGTGTGGCCCTGGCTGTCGGCGCCGCGCCAGCTGGCCGTCGCGGCTGGAGTTGGAATTGCGGTGCTGTTGTTCTTGATGGTGACGATCGACGCGGCCGCCATCCGCGGCGTCAATCATCTGCCGCGCTGGATTATTTCGGCGTTCGACGACATTACGGACTACGGCAAGTCCGGCTGGTTTCTCTGGCCGCTTGGCCTTGTTATTCCTCGCGCTCGCTGCCTTGCCGCCGGTGTTGACGTCCTTTTCGCAACGGGCGCTTGCAGCGATCATGGTGCGAGTCGGCTTCCTGTTCACCGCGATCGCGGTGCCCAGCCTGTTCGTTACGATCATAAAGCGGCTGATCGGGCGCGCGCGACCGCTGGTCGGCGGCAGCCTCGATCCGTTTCTCTACAGTCCATTTGCATGGCGCGCCGACTATGCCGGCATGCCGTCGGGGCATGCGACCACGGCGTTCGCCGTGCTGGTGGCTTTCGGAACGCTGTGGCCGCGCTCCCGCACCATTTGGCTGGTCTATGCCTTGCTCATCTCGATGAGCCGGGTGGTGGTGACCGCGCATTATCCCAGCGATGTGCTGGCCGGAGCGCTCGTCGGGATCGGCGGGGCGGTCCTGGTCCGCCATTATTTTGCGCAGCGCCGACTGGGCTTTGCCATTGGCCCTGACGGCACCATTCATCAATATGAGGGCCCCTCGCTGCGACGCATCAAAGCGGTTGCCCGCGGGCTTCTGGCCCCATAAGACATCGCGCCATGAGCACGATCCATGAGCACGATTGATCCGGCGATTTCCATCGTAGTGCCGGTGCGCAATGAGGCCGGCAATATCGCGCCACTGGTGGCCGAGATTGCCAGGGCACTTGATGGGCAATGGCCCTTTGAGGTCGTCTATGTCAATGACGGATCGACCGATGGTACGGATGCCGAACTTTCGCGCTTGATGACGCAGCATCCGTGGTTGCGCCGCGTGCGCCATCTGCAATCGTGTGGGCAATCGTCAGCCGTGCGCAGCGGCGTGGCGGCGGCACGCGCGCCCCTTGTCGCAACACTGGACGGCGACGGGCAAAACGATCCGGCTTTCATTCCGGCGCTTGTGCGGGCGTTGGAGACGGGCGCGCCGCGGGTTGGGCTGGTTGCCGGGCAACGCGTCGGGCGCAAGGCGAGCGGGTTCAAAAAACTCCAGTCGCGCATCGCCAATGCCGTGCGCGGTGCCGTGTTGCGGGACGGTACGCGCGACACCGGCTGCGGACTGAAAGCGTTCCGTCGCGATGTGTTTCTGAACTTGCCATATTTCGATGGACTGCACCGTTTCCTGCCGGCGCTGGTACGGCGGGAGGGTTACGACATCGCCTATGTCGACGTGGTCGATCGGCCACGCGCCCACGGCGTTTCCAATTACGGGATGTGGGATCGGCTCTGGGTCGGCATCCTTGATCTCGCCGGAGTGTGGTGGCTGATCCGCCGCAAGAAGCGAATTCCGGAAATATCGAAGGAGTAAGATTTCATGCTGATCGACCTCGCGCACGCCGTCGGCGGCTATCTGCACGACGTATTTGTCGGCAACGCGGATTGGGGAATCCTGATCGGCTATGTCGCGCAAATCATGTTCGCCATGCGTTTCGTCGTGCAGTGGATCGCGTCGGAGCGCGCCGGAAAGAGCGTTGTGCCGACGGCCTTCTGGGTTTTCTCGATCGGCGGCGGATTGATGCTGCTCGGCTATGCGCTCTACCGCAAAGATCCGGTGTTCATCATCGGCCAGGCGTTTGGCGTCTTCGTCTATCTGCGCAATCTGCAGTTCGTCATGCGCAGCGGCGGAACAGCGGCGGCGGCGTAGCGCATCGCGTTGCAATATCGCACGATTGTTGCCAGTCACCACGTTGTGAATGCGCGGATTTAGGAACTTCACTCTGATCGTCGGCGTTGTCGCCTTGTGTGTCTGACGGAACTCAGAAACCAAGGAAGGGAATGTCATGACGATTCGGAAATTGATCCTTGCGACCGCAATGGTCGCGGCCGGAACCGGCTTCGCGCTCGCGCAAAGCGCGCCCGCGCCGGCCAACCAGTCGGGCGGTGGTGTGAGCGCGACGACGCCTGCGCCGACCGACCCGTCGACAGCGTCTGAAAGCGGCAACACCAAGGGCGTGCCGGCACGCGGGACGACAAACGCGCGGCCCGGAACCACCGGCATGGGCGCCAGCGGTGCCAGCACTCCGACGCCGGGATCGAATATGAAGGAATCCCAGGAGAAGAATGCCAGCCCGGCATCGCCGGCCGAAGGCGAGAAAAAAGAGAAGTAGAGATTTCTTCGACTAGCGTTGGAAATCCCGTCGGGGCGTCCCGACGGGATTTTCCTATTCACACGTGGAGGGGCGTCGCTTACGAATTCTGGCGGAGCGCTGAAAAGCCACGCTCCAGGTCGGCCATCAGGTCTTCCGGATCCTCCAGCCCGATGTGGAACCGCACGGTCGGCCCGCCCGGCGCCCATTGTGTCGCGGTGCGATATTCGGCGCAGTCGAACAGGATCGCCAGGCTCTCAAAGCCGCCCCACGAATAGCCGAGTCCGAAGAGCGAAAGCTCGTTGAGGAAGGCGTGCACGGACTTTTCGCTGGTCGGTTTGAACACGATGCTGAACAGGCCGCAGGCGCCCGTGAAATCCCGTTTCCATATGGCGTGTCCTGGATCGCGCTCGAGCGCGGGGTGCATCACGCGCAGGACCTCCGGCCGCTGCTCCAGCCAGCGTGCAATCTGCAGCCCGGCTTCGTAGTGACGGGCAAGCCGCACGCCGAGCGTGCGCAGGCCGCGCTGCGCGAGATACATGTCGTCGGGCCCGACACAGAGGCCCATCGTGTAGACCGTATCTTTCAGCCGGGCGACCGTGGCCGCGTTGGCTGATACGCAGCCGAACATGATGTCGGAATGTCCGCCGATATATTTGGTGCCGGCCTGAATCTGCATATCGACGCCTTTCTCAAAGGCGCGGAAATAAAGTGGCGTCGCCCAGGTATTGTCCATCAGCACGACCGCGCCCTTCTCGTGGGCGACCTTGGCGATGGCGGGGATATCCTGCATCTCGAAGCTTTGTGAACCGGGCGCCTCGGTGAATACGACCCGCGTATTCGGCTTGAACAGTTTCGCAATGCCGGCGCCGATCAGCGGATCGTAGTACGT
Source organism: uncultured Alphaproteobacteria bacterium (assembly GCA_963735285.1). GTDB lineage: Bacteria > Pseudomonadota > Alphaproteobacteria > Rhizobiales > Xanthobacteraceae > Pseudolabrys. Next base: position 436,034 of record CAVTKN010000003.1, read on the forward strand.
CGTTTCCACGCCCATCCGCTTGAACACGCCATTGCAGAAATTGCGCGTTGGCCGGTAGACGCTGTCGGTGACAAGGATGTGATCGCCGGCGCCCGCGGTGGCGAGCAGCGCCGCCGAAATTGCCGCCAGCCCCGACGGCAGCAATGCGACGCCGGCGCAGGCCTCGCCATCCAGCCCGCGCAATGCATCTTCCAATGCTTCCGAGGTGGGCGTGCCGCGCCGCCCGTAACTGTAGCGCGCCCGGTGGGCAACCTGATCTTCCGCAGTGGGATAGAGCAGGGTGGAGGCGTGGTAGACGGGCGGATTGACGAAGCCATGATAGGCCTGTGGATCGCGGCCGGACGTGACCAGGCGGGTGGCCGGTTTGATCGGGGCTTTGATTTTTTTCGTCATGCGCCTTTAGACCGCTGATAGAACCGCGCCTGCTGCGGCGACGACATATACGTCTGCCTAAGCTGTGAGCGTCAACCCCTTGACCCAGCAAGCCGATCGTTCTGTGATATGAAAAGTTGAGGGGTCTTCGGGATAAAAGGGGCCGGAAACGGCTAGTATTGCTGCCGCGCGTCGTTTCGGCGGCGGACGTGTTGCGAGAATCCTGCCGGGCCGCCCTGTCATAGTTCGTATTGAAGGAAACGCATATGAAGCGATTTGCCACCGTTCTAGCGCTCACCCTCGCTGTTGCCGCGCAAGGCGCGTCCGCTCAAACGCTCAAGGCGGTCAAGGATCGCGGTATGCTCAATTGCGGCGCCAACGGCACGCTCGCCGGCTTTGGCCTTCCCGACGCCCAGGGAAACTGGACGGGTCTCGATGTGGATTTCTGCCGGGCGATTGCCGCTGCCGTGTTGAACGACGCGAGCAAGGTCAAATTTGTCCCGCTGTCGACCAAGGACCGTTTTACGGCCCTGCAATCCGGCGAAGTGGACGTGCTGGCGCGAAACACGACGTGGACGTCGTCACGCGATACGTCGCTCGGCCTCAATTTCGTGGGCGTCAATTATTATGACGGCCAGGGCTTCATGGTGCGCAAGACGCTCAAGGTCAATTCGGCGCTCGAGCTCAACGGCGCGGCGGTGTGCGTCCAGCAAGGCACCACCACCGAGCTCAACCTCGCGGACTATTTCGGCGCTCACAAGATGCAGCTCAAGACCGTGACGTTCGCAACCGCCAATGAGGCGGTGAAGGCCTACGATGCCGGCCGCTGCGATGCGTACACGACTGACGCTTCCGCGCTCTATGCCGAGCGTTTGCGTGTCGCCAACCCGAACGACCACGTCATTCTTCCGGAAATCATCTCGAAAGAGCCGCTCGGGCCGGTGGTGCGTCACGGCGACGATCAGTGGTTCGACGTCGTGAAGTGGACGCTGTTTGCGATGTTCGACGCCGAGGAGCTGAACGTCAATTCAAAAAATATCGATGAAGCGGTGAAATCCACCAATCCGGAGGTTAAGCGGTTCGTCGGGACCGAAGGCAACTACGGCGAGCAGCTCGGACTGAGCAAGGATTGGGCGGTGCGCATCGTCAAGCTGGTGGGCAACTACGGGGAGTTGTTCGAGCGCAATGTCGGGCAGGGCTCGCCGCTCAAGATCGAGCGCGGCTTGAACAAATTGTGGAACAAAGGCGGCATCCAGTACGCGCCGCCCATCCGCTAGCCGTAAATCGAAGAAAGCCGCGGGCATCAAGACCCGCGGCAATCCGCCGGGAGGACGTCTCCGCGCCGCAGGCCCGACGAGGGGAAAATGTCGAGTGAGCTTCCGGCCGCGGCGCACCCTGCGAAGGTCGTTTTTTACAACGACCCCAAGGTCCGCAGCATTGTCTATCAGCTCGCTCTTTGCGCGGCCGTTGCCTATCTGGTTTATGGCGCGGCCAGCAATGCCATTGAGAATCTCGCCCGCGCACACATCGCATCCGGCTTCGGGTTCTGGGAGCACACCGCCGGCTTCGATATCAGCCAGACGCTGATCGAATATTCCTCGCGCGGTTCCACCTACGGGCGCGCCTTCTGGGTTGGGCTGCTTAACACGTTGCTTGTAGCCGGGATCGGCATCGTTTTCGCGACCATCATCGGCTTTGTCGTCGGCATAGCGCGCCTGTCGCGCAACTGGCTGGTCGCGAAAGTTGCGGCCGGCTATGTCGAAAGCATCCGCAATCTGCCGCTGCTGCTGCAATTGCTGTTCTGGTACAATGCGGTGCTCAAGACGCTGCCGGATATCCGCGACAGCATGGTCCTTGGCGGCGGTCTCTATCTCAACAATCGCGGCCTGTTTTTGCCGCAGCCGGTTTTCGGGAACGGCTTCGGCGCCGTGCTGATCGCTTTGCTTGCCGGGGTTGCTGGAGCGGTTGGCTTCTCTATCTGGGCACGCAGGCGGCAGGAGCGAACCGGGCAGCAGGCGCCGGTGTTGCGGGTCGCGCTTGCACTGATCGTCGGCTTGCCGCTGATCGCATATTTTCTTGCGGGACGCCCGCTGGCATTCGAATTTCCGCAAGCCGGGCGCTTCAACATAACCGGCGGTGTCGAGATCCTGCCGGAATTCGCAGCGCTCTTGTTCGGTCTTTCGATCTATACGGCGGCATTTATCGCCGAAGTCGTGCGCGCGGGCATCCTGGCGGTGTCGCGCGGCCAGAGCGAAGCGGCCTTTTCACTGGGCCTGAAGCCGGGCCCGACGTTGCGGCTGGTGGTGGTGCCGCAGGCGATGCGGGTGATCATCCCGCCGCTGACCAGCCAATATCTCAATCTGACCAAGAACTCTACGCTGGCGGTCGCGATCGGCTATCCCGACCTGGTGCAGGTCTTTACCGGGACAGTCCTCAACCAGACCGGCCAGGCGGTGGAGGTCGTTGCGATCACCATGCTTGTGTATCTGTGCATCAGCCTTGGCACGTCGTTGCTGATGAACATTTACAACAGCCGCATGACATTGGCTGAGCGGTGAGGGAGCGCCCATGACCATGTCCGAAGGCGATCTCGCCGTCACCGAACTTGCGTTCGTGCGTCATTCCGCAATCGCGCCGCAGCCGCCGCCGTTGGCGATGAGTGGCCCCATTGGCTGGCTGCGCCAAAATCTGTTTTCGTCACCGTTCAACATCGCGCTGACGATTGTTATCGCCCTGTTGTTCGCCTGGATCGTTCCCGATTTGGTCAAGTTTCTGCTGGTCGATGCGGTGTGGACCGGCACAGACCGCGACGCCTGCCTGGAATCCGTACAACATCGCGAGATCGGTGCGTGCTGGCCGTTCGTGTGGGAGCGGCTGCCGTATTTCATTTACGGCTCTTATCCGATTCCGGAACGCTGGCGCGTCGATGTTTTCTTCGTGCTGCTGGCAATCGGCATTGTCTGGTTGTTGTGGCTCAACGCGCCACGACGCGACCTGGGCGCCGTCTACTTCTTCGTTATCATGCCGATCTCGTCATTCATCCTGCTCACGGGCTGGAGCGCAATCGGCTTGCAGCCGGTGGACACCGTGCTGTGGGGCGGCGTGCTGGTGACGATCGTGGTCGCCTCGGTCGGTATCGTTTTCTCGTTGCCGCTCGGAATCCTGCTGGCGCTCGGACGCCGCTCGCGCATGCCCGCGGTGCGAACATTGTCTGTCATCTTCATCGAATTCGTGCGCGGCGTTCCGTTGGTGACCGTGCTGTTCATGGCCGGCGTGATGTTGCCTCTGTTCGTGCCGGAGTCGCTGTCGCCGGACAAACTGGTTCGGGCGCTGGTCGGCATCGCGATCTTTGCGTCGGCCTATATGGCGGAAGTGGTGCGCGCCGGCCTGCAGGCGGTGCCAAAGGGCCAATATGAAGGCGCAATGGCGGTGGGCCTGCGCTATTGGCAGATGATGCGGCTGATCATCCTGCCGCAAGCGCTGAAAGTGACCATCCCGAATATCGTCAACACTTACATTGGCTTGTTCAAGGATACGACGCTCGTTTTCATCGTCGGCATCTTCGATTTGCTGCGCACGATCGAGGTGGCGCGCATCGATCCGAAGTGGGCGACACCTGTCACCAGCACGACAGGCTATGCGGTGGCGGCGATGTTCTATCTGATCTTCTGCTACGGCATGTCACGCTATGCACATGCGATGGAAGCGCGCCTGGCCAAGAGCGACCGACTGTGAGAGGGGCCCTATGACCGACGCCGCAAACTCGGGATTGCTCAAGCCCGCCAAGCTCAAGACGGCGACGGCGGTCGAGCTCGCGCGCGTGAACAAATGGTACGGGGATTTTCACGTCCTGCGCGACATCGATCTCAAGGTCATGGGCGGCGAGCGCATCGTGATTTGCGGCCCGTCCGGATCGGGCAAGTCGACGATGATTCGCTGTATCAATCGCCTGGAGGAACACCAAAGCGGGCGCATTGTTATTGACGGCGTCGAATTGACCGCCGACCTCAAGAAGATCGACGAGGTGCGGCGCGAAGTCGGCATGGTGTTCCAGCACTTCAATCTATTTCCGCATCTTTCGGTGCTCGACAATTGCACGCTGGCGCCGATCTGGGTGCGCAAGATGCCGAAGAAACAGGCCGAGGAGGTGGCACTCCATTATCTCAAGCGGGTGAAGATCCCGGAACAGGCACAGAAATATCCCGGACAGCTGTCAGGCGGTCAGCAGCAGAGGGTCGCGATCGCGCGCGCTCTCTGCATGAATCCGAAGATCATGTTGTTCGATGAGCCGACCTCCGCGCTCGACCCTGAAATGGTCAAGGAAGTGCTCGAAACCATGGTGGCCTTGGCGGAGGACGGCATGACCATGCTGGTCGTCACCCACGAAATGGGGTTTGCGCGGCAGGTCGCCAACCGCATCGTGTTCATGGATGAAGGGCAGATCGTCGAGGCCAACGTGCCAGAGGAATTTTTCGCCCATCCGCAGCACGAGCGGACCAAGCTGTTCCTCGGCCAGATCTTGCGCTAGCGCGCTAACGGGCCTTGCGCCCGCTTCCAGGCATCGATGCCGCCCTCGATGTGTATGGCGGACAGCACGCCGGCATCCTGCGCCGCCTGAACCGCCATGGCTGAGCGCTCGCCAAACGCACAGTAAAAAACGATCCGTCGATCGGTCGCGCGCGCGAGCTCGCGCAACATCCCGCCGGCGCGGATATTGTTCTGCAGGTCACCATAGGGCGCATGCAGCGAGCCCGGAATGCTGCCATGCTTTTCGCGCTCGCCGGTTTCCCGCAGATCGACGAAGGCGACGTCGGGGCGGCCAATGAGCTTGATCGCGCGCGCGGCGTCGAGCGCCCAGCCGCGCCGCGCGATTTCCTGCTGCGCGAGACCTATCTTCATGTTCGAGGGCACCGCCACATCCATCATTTTCGGATTTGGCAGTTTCAGGTTAGCCATCAGCGCGACGTAGTCGTCCGCCGATTTCACTTGCAGGCGCGGATTGTAACGCCGCTCTTCGCCGATGGTGGAGACAGTGTCGCCTTTGTAGTCGTGGGCGGGAAACACCATGGTCTCGTCGGGCAATCGCAGCAATTTCCCGAAGAGCGATTCATATTGCGCGCGGGCGTCGCCGTTCTGGAAATCGGTGCGCCCCGTGCCGCGGATCAGCAGCGTATCGCCGGTGAACACGCGGTCGCGCATGAGAAAACTGTAGGAATCGTCGGTGTGGCCGGGCGTGTAGAGCACGTCCATGCTCACGCCCTCGATGGTGAGTTTGTCGCCTTCGGCAAGCCGCATCGACACTACGTCGGCCTTGGTGTTTTCCCCCATCACGGTGATGCAATGCGTGCGGTCGCGCAGTGCGCCGAGCCCCGTGATGTGGTCGGCGTGAAGGTGTGTATCGACGGCCTTGACCAGCCTGAGGTTGAGCTCGGTGATCAATTGCAGGTACCGGTCGACCTTCTCCAGCACGGGGTCGATGATCAATGCTTCGCCGCCGCTGCGGCTGGCGAGCAGATAGGAGTACGTGCCGGAAACGCTGTCGAAGAGCTGGCGAAAGATCATCGGGTACCTGCGCGGTCGCCGAGGGTCACAAAGTCATGCGGATTATATGCAATAATTTATATATTACAGATCAACCGCGGCAGCAAAAGGACTTCGTCCTGGATTGGTCCTCGATCAGTCCTTGCCTAGTCCTTGGCGACCTGCAGGTCGGGGCGGGCGCCCCATTCGGCCCATGAACCGTCATAGACGCGGGCCGGTTTTTTGCCGAGGGCGTCAAGGCCAAACGTGAGGATGGCGGCGGTGACACCGGAGCCGCAACTGGTGATCACGGGCTTCTCGAGATCGACGCCTGCCTTCTTGAAGGCTTGTGCGATGCGCTCCGGCGATACCAGGCGGCCGTTTTCGACGATCTCGGTGAAAGGGACATTGAACGCACCCGGCATATGACCGGAGCGAAGGCCGGCGCGCGGCTCCTTTTCGCGTCCGGCGAAGCGGCCCGCCGAACGCGCGTCGACAACTTGTGTATTCGGGTCGTTCAGCGCCATCTGCACGTCGCTGACCATCGCGACCGCGCCGGTATCCATGCTGGCGTTGAATGTGCGCTTGTCCCGCTTGACCTCGCCGGCTTCCGTCGGCCGGCCCTCTGCTTTCCAGGCAGGCAGGCCGCCGTCGAGAATATAGACTTTGCGCGCGCCGAAGATGCGGAACGTCCACCACACGCGCGGTGCAGAATAGAGGCCGGTCCCGTCATAGACGACAATCGTGTCGTTCTCTGAAATTCCAAGCGCGCCGGCCGCGGCGCCGAACTGATCCGGGCCCGGCAGCATATGCGGGAGATCGGTCGAATGATCCGCGACCGCGTTGATATCGAAAAACACCGCGCCCGGGACATGGGCCGCGAGATATTCGGCGCGGGCATCGCGATTCTGCGTGGGCAGGTAATAAGACCCGTCGACGATCACGACGTCGGTCTTGCCGACTTGGCCTGCCAGCCACTCCGGCGTTTTGAGCCATTGGCTCGCCGAATTTGGGCTCGCGGAGTTTGAGTTTGCCGGATTTGTTGCGTTCATGATTTTTGCCATTGGAACAAGTCAATGCGCACCATCGCTCAATCGTTCCTTGACGGCAACTAGCCGAAAGCGAGCCGAACGCGCCGGTTCTGCTTGCCCTTCTTTTCGATCTGGGTCACGCGCACGGCGCCGATTTCTCCGGTGGTGCGGACATGAGTGCCGCCGCACGGTTGCAGATCAAGGCCTGCAATTTCGATCAGCCGCACGCGGCCGGTCCCCATCGGCGGTTTGACCGACATTGTCTTGACGAGACCCGAATTGGCCTCGAGCTCGGCATCGGTGATCCACCGGCTGCTGACGGCGGCATTGGTCTCGATCATCTCGGTGACTTTCGCGCTGATGGCATCCTTGTCGAGGCCGGCCTCCGGAATATCGAAGTCGAGGCGGCTCTCAAGGTCGCCGACCGAGCCGCCGGTGACCGCATAAGGTAGTACCGCAGATAAAAGATGCAGGGCCGTATGCATGCGCATGCGCGCGTAGCGTTTGTCCCAGTCGATTGCCACCGTGACAGCGTCGCCGATTTTTGGAGCCGTGGAGCCCGCGGCCGGGACGTGCGCGATTTCGCTCTTGGCGGCATCTGTATAGACGGCGGTTTCAATCGGGATGCGCGCACCGTCGGCCGTCGTGATCGTTCCGGTGTCACCGGGTTGCCCGCCGGAGGTCGCATAGAACACTGTGCGGTCGAGCACGATGCCGCCTTGCTCGGTCATGGCAACGACGCACGAGTCACAGCTCTGCAAATATGAATCGTCACGGAACAGGCACTCGGTCGCCATTGTCACCCTTTTTCAAACGGCGGCTTGATCGTTGATTTTCGCTCCAGCCAATCCGGCACGGGCAGATTCTTGCTGCGCAGGAAATCCGGGTTGAACAGCTTGGATTGGTAGCGTGAGCCGTAATCGGCGAGGATCGTTACGATCGTTTTCCCGGGTCCGAGATCTTTTGCCAGCCGAATGGCGCCGGCCATGTTGATGCCGGATGAGCCGCCGAGGCAGAGACCCTCGTGCAGCATGGTGTCGAAGATCAGCGGCAAGGCTTCCTCGTCCGGAATGAGATAGGCCTTGTCCACGATCATCTGCTTGACAATGTCGGTCACGCGCCCGAGGCCGATGCCTTCGGTGATCGAGCCGCCCTCGGTCGCCTTCGCCTGGCCATCCTTGAACAAATGGTACATGGCGGCGCCGCGCGGATCGGCGACGCCGGTGACAATGTCTTTGTTCTTCTCTTTCAGATAGCGCGATACGCCCGCGAGCGTGCCGCCGCTGCCGACCGCGCAGATGAAGCCGTCGATCTTGCCGCCGATGTCGTCCCAGATTTCGGGCGCGGTCGAGACGTAGTGCGCCTTGCTGTTGTCGAGGTTATTCCATTGGTCGGCGAAGATGACGCCGTTCTTTTCAGTCTTCTTCAAGTCTTCGGCGAGCCGCCGTCCCACGTGCTGATAATTGTTCGGATTGGAAAAGGGGGCGGCAGGTACTTCGACCAGTTCCGCGCCATACAAGCGCAGCACATCTTTCTTTTCCTGGCTCTGGGTTTCCGGGATGACGATCAGCGTGCGATAGCCGCGCGCATTGGCGACGAGGGCGAGGCCGATGCCGGTGTTGCCGGCCGTTGCCTCGACCACCAGGCCACCGGGGCGCAAGTCGCCGCGTTTTTCGGCCTCCAGAATCATCTGGCGGCCGGCGCGGTCCTTCACCGAGCCACCGGGATTCATGAATTCAGCCTTGCCGAGAATGGTGCAACCGGTCGCCGCGGATGCACGCTCAAGTTTAATGAGCGGCGTGTGGCCGATAGCTTCGATAACGCCGTCGCGGATATGCATGCCCGGTTCCAGGCTGGTGGGGACATTTGAACCTAGTGGAGGGCAATTCGCCCCACAAGAGCGGGACCGCCTGCGGAATTGGCGGCATTCTCGCCTAAAACCGGGATATCGGGAATTCATTTCGCCCCAGTTTGGAAAGATTCGCGAAACCATAGCGGTGCTTTGACCGCGCCGGAGCCGCCGCATTCACCAGTTTTTTTCCAGGGCGGCCTATTCGTAAAACTACGAATTCCGCGCCCTAGGACAGGGCCGAAAGGATCGGTCGACGGACCGGCTCACGGCGCAGGTTGGCTACGGACTCATGACGCTCGACGTCCACACGCTGTTCTTGGTGACGGTTTATGTCGAGGCGATCCTCGGCCTGATGCTGCTGTTCGTCTGGGCGCAGAACATGGCGCTTCGCGCCGTATGCTGGTGGGGCTTCGCGTATCTGCTCCGTCTCGTCTCGATCTGCTTGTTCGGGATGTACGGGGAGGTGCCGGACGTCGTCAGCATCGATCTCGCCAACGCGTTGCTCTTCACCGCCTTCGCGGCAACCTGGACAGGCGCCCGCGTCTTCGACAGCCGCCCGGTCGAGCCGGTCTATCTCGTGACGGGGGCCGTACTCTGGCTGCTCATCTGCCGCCTGCCGATCCTTTCCGACAATCTCGATGCGCGGGCTCTGATCGCCTCGGGCATCATCACGGCCTACACTTGGCTTACCGCTTATGAATTCTGGCGTGGACGTAGCGAAGCCTTGGTGTCGCGCTGGCCTGCCATATTTATGTTCTTCGCCCATGGCGCACTTTACATATTGCGTACGCCGCTCATCGCGATGCTGCCATCGGCGACGACAAATGACACTTTGTTCGCCAGCGTCTGGATGACGGTGCTGAGCACGGAATCTCTGCTGCTGACGATCTCCAGCGCATTCATCCTGCTGGCGATGGCCAAGGAACGCAGCGAGTTGCGTCACCGCACGGCGGCGATGGTAGACCCGCTCACCGGCATCGCAAACCGTCGCTCGTTCATGCAGGATGCCGCGCTGATGGCGAAGCAGCATATCGCCGATCCGCGGCCGACCGCGGTTCTGCTGATTGATCTCGATCGCTTCAAGTCGATCAATGACCGCTTTGGCCACGCGCTCGGCGACCGCGTGCTGGAAATCTTCACCGATGCGGCGCGCAAGTCGACACGCGGATCCGATCTGATCGGCCGGCTCGGAGGCGAGGAGTTTGCCGCCATGCTCATCGATACCAACCGCGATAAAGCGGTTGAGGTGGCCGAGCGGATCCGCGAGAGCTTTGCCCAGATGGCGCAGGAGGTCGACGGGCGTGCGGTTTGTGCAACCGTCAGCATCGGGCTGGTTCATACCGAAGCGCTGGCGCTCGACCTTCCGGAACTGCTCGCGCAGGCCGACCAGGCGCTCTATTGCGCCAAGGAGCGCGGCCGCAACCGCGTTGAGGTTGCTTCGCTTGAGATGGTGGTCGAACGCCCGACGGCGGCCGACGCTGCGGCCGCGATCGGCGTCAAGCGCACCGCCAAGAGCGCGGCCTGAACCAACCCACACCACCGTAAATTTGGGCGAACGGCGCGGCGAGACGTGTTGCCGCGCCATTGCCGATTGACCAAGGGCTTCAACTTAGTCCAGTTTAGGCCGAATGGGCAGCGCAATGCCGGCCCATGGATCAGTGGGATTCCAAACTAATTCAAGGATGTAGGGAGGATTACGATGCGTATGATTGGATGGCTTGGCCTTGCGGCTCTGGCCTTCACAGTGGGCGGCGCCGCGCAGGCCGAGACCGTCAAGGTCGGTGTCGTGCTGCCGTTCAGCGGCGCCAATGCGGACCTCGGTCACCAGATCGACAAGGCGTTCGATCTGTACGTCAAGCTTCACGCCAACGACATCGCGCCGAACAAGATCGAGATCATCAAGCGCGACGAAGGTCCGCCGACCGGGGCGGTGGCCAAGACGGTCGCAACCGAACTGATCACCAACGACAAGGTGCAGATCCTCACCGGCTTCGTGTTTTCGCCGTCGGCGATCGCGCTCGCACCGGTCGTGACGCAGGCGAAGGTGCCGATGGTCATTGCCAATGCCGGCACGGCCTGGATCACCAACCTGTCGCCCTATATCGCGCGGCTGTCGTTCAGCATGTGGCACCATGGCTACCCGATGGGCGCCTATGCGCATGACAAGATCGGTTGCAAGACAGCGGCTCTGGCCTACACCGATTTCCCGCCCGGCAAGGATTCGACCGAAGCCTTCAAGACCGGTTTCGAAAAGGCCGGCGGCAAGATCACCGATTCCATTCCGATGGGCAGCCCGGTGCAGGTGCCGGACTTCACGCCGTTCTTCACGAAGGTGAAGGATGCCAAGCCCGATTGCATGTACGTCTTCATTCCGTCTGGTGCACACGCGACCGGCGTAATGAAGGCTTATGGCGAACTCGGCATGCGCAAGGCCGGCGTCAAGCTCATTGGTCCGATGGACCTGATCCCCGACAACAAGCTGCAGGACATGGGTGATGCCGCCATCGGCACCGTCGTGATGGGCAACTACGCGGTCGATCTCGACAACGCCGAGAACAAGGCGTTCAACGCCGCGTGGCACAAGGAGTACGGCAAGGATTCATATCCGGACTTCATGTCGGCGGCGGGCTGGGACACCATGCATGCCATTTTCGACACCATTAAAAAGCTCAATGGCAAGGTCGAGGACGGTTCCAAGGTGGTCGACGCGATGAAGGGGTGGACCACCAATGGTCCGCGCGGCAAGGTCTCGATTGACGCGGCCACGCGTGACATCGTGCAGGATGAGCGCGCGATGGAAGTCATTCGCAAGCCGGACGGCAAGCTTGGCGTCAAGGTTCTCGGCACCACCAAGGCGGTGAAAGACGAGTGCAAGGAGCTCAAGGTCGGGCGTTGCGGTTCCTGACCGCGCGAACATTTGACACTCAACGGCGCCGCCGCGCATAAAGGCGCGGCGGCGTTGTCGCGATAACGGGGTGGGGCTCGTGCCGCATTTTGCCAACATAGCCGTCAGCATTCTGTTCGACGGCTTGGCCTACGCCATGTTCCTGTTCATCACCTCGGTTGGCCTTTCGGTCACCATGGGGTTGATGGGCTTTGTGAACCTGGCGCATGGCGCGTTCGCCATGGCCGGCGGTTACGTCGTCGTTTCGCTCACGCGCTCGCTCGGTATCGATTTCGTTCCGGCGCTCGCCATCGCCTCCGTGACGATCGGGGTGGTGAGCATTCCGTTTGAACGGCTTCTCTATCGCAGGCTTTACCGCTCGACCGATCTCGAGCAGGTGCTGCTGACGATCGGGTTGGCATTCATGGCGATCGCAACCGCCACATATTTCTATGGTCCGATTCCGAAATCGGTGCCGCTGCCCGAGTGGCTGCAGGGCGACGTCAATCTGGGCTTCCGCTTACTTTCCGAGTTACCGGGCGTTCCTGATCGTGCTGGGCGCCGTATTGATCGCGGTGCTTTGGTATGCGTTCGAGCGCACCAATATCGGCGCCAAGATCCGCGCCGCGGTCGACAACCGGCGCATGGCGGAATCGGTCGGCATTAATGTTGATCTGTTGTTCACGCTCACCTTTGCGGTCGGGTCGGGCCTGGCCGCGCTGGGCGGGGGCCTTGCCATCCAGCTATTCGGCCTGTCGCCCAGCTTTGCGGTCATCTATCTCGTGTTGTTCCTGATTGTGGTCGCGGTTGGTGGCCTGGGCAGCCTGAAGGGTACGCTTCTGGCGGCGCTGGTGCTCGGCGTGTTCGACACCGGCGGAAAATATCTGCTCGCCGACGCTGGCGGCTTTTTCATTTATGCCGTCACCGTGGCGGTCCTCCTGATCAAGCCTGCGGGGTTCTATGGCCGCGAGTGAGACCAAGAGCGACACCATGGGCACGACGGGCCGCGAACGTGCGCGCGAGCGTGCGGCCGAATATTTGCTGCGGCGGCACCGGTTTCGCCCGGCGGAAGCCTTGCCATGGCTGATCGCGATTGCTGCCTTCTTCATCTTTCCCGATCGCATGACGTTCGGCAGCCAGGTGCTGATCATGGTCATGTTTGCGCTCTCGCTCGACCTGATCCTCGGCTATGCCGGCATCGTGACGCTCGGACACGCGGCGTTCTTCGGGATCGGCGCCTACACGGTGGGGCTGGCGGCGGCGCGTCTGCAATGGAATGAACCGATCAGCGGATTGTTCGCGGCCGCCATCGCTGCTGGCATTGTCGGCTTCATCACTGGCTGGTTCCTGCTGCGTTATCGCGGCCTGACGCTACTGATGCTGACGCTGGCGACGGCCATCATGCTGCAGGAGACCGGAAACCTGCGCTCCGATATTTCCGGCGGCTATGACGGTCTGCCGGGACTGACTTTTGATCCGCTGTTCGGGAAATTCGACTACGACCTCTACGGCCACACATATTATCTTTATGTGCTCGCCGTGCTGGCGGTCGTGTTCTTTTTCGTCCGGCGCATCGTCTATTCGCCGTTTGGCCAGGCGCTGACCGGCATCCGGGAGAACGTGCGGCGCATGCACGCCATCGGTTCGCCCGTGCACCGGCGGCTGGTGACCGTCTACACCATCGCGGCAGCCATCGCCGGGGTTGCCGGTGCGTTGTTTACGCAGACGAATGCCTACGTCACCCTGACGGTGTTCGATTTCGACAATTCCGCCAAGGTGATGGTGATGCTGATCCTCGGCGGCACCGGACGGCTTTACGGCGCGTTTCTCGGCGCGGTCGTCTACATGGTGCTGGAGGATTACTTCTCGAAGCTGAGCCCGACCTTCTGGCAGTTCGGCATCGGGCTGATGCTGGTGCTGGCGGTGCTGTTTGCGCGCCGCGGCGTGCTTGGCCTGTTTGAAAGCGCCGGACAATATTTCGCCGAAAGGAAAAAGTCGTGACCGCGGCGCTGCAAGTTGAGGGGTTGAATCGGGCATTCGGCGCGCTGCCGGTCACGCGTGACGTCAATCTCACGCTCGAGCGCGGCGCGCGGCGCGCGCTGATCGGCCCCAACGGGGCCGGCAAGACAACGCTGGTGAATTTGATCACCGGCGCGCTGAAACCGAACTCGGGCCGGGTTCTGCTCAACGGCGAAGACATCACCACATCGAGCCAGGCAGAGCGCGCGCGACGCGGACTGGCGCGCACCTTCCAGATCAACCAGCTGTTTCGCGGGCTGACGGTGCTGGAAAATCTCTGCATGACCATCGGCGAGCGCGATGGAAACTGCAACAATTTGTGGCGCTCGGCCGGCGCCAAGCGTTCGGTGATCGACGAGGCGATCGACCATCTGGAATCGTTACGGCTGGTCGACGACGCGCTCAAGCTGGTGCGCGAGCTGCCTTATGGCCGCCAGCGTCTGGTGGAGATTGCCATTGCGCTGGCGCAGAAGCCGCGCGTGCTGTTGCTCGATGAACCGGCGGCCGGCGTGCCGTCATCGGAAAGCCATCTCATTCTCGATGTCGTGGCTGCGCTCGATCCGGATATCGCTGTGCTGATCATCGAGCATGACATGGATGTCGTCTTCCGCTTCGCCAGGGAGATCACAGTGCTTGTGCAAGGTGCGGTGCTGACGCACGGCACGCCGGCTGAAATCATGAACAACGCGCAGGTGAGGGACGTCTATCTCGGCCAGGACGGCCACCGGGGAGGCCACCATGGCTGAGCCTGCGCTCACCCTGGACAATGTCCGCGCCGGTTATGGCGAAACCGTCGTGCTGGAGGATATCCACTTCAGTCTCGGCGCGAGCGAGACTGTCTCGATCATCGGGCGCAATGGCGTCGGGAAGACAACATTGCTCGCGACCATCATGGGGCACACCGCGCTGCATGGCGGCCGCCTCGCGCTCCATGGCAAGGATATTTCGACGCTCGCGACTTATCGCCGGGTGGTTGCCGGGCTTGGCTACGTGCCGCAGGAGCGCGAGATTTTCCCCTCGCTCACTTTGCGCGAGAACCTTGAGGTGGCAACGCGGCCTGGCCCTTGGACGATCGACAAGGTGTTCGAGCTTTTTCCGCGGCTGGGCGAACGCGCCGGCAATCGCGGCAATCAGCTCTCGGGCGGCGAGCAGCAGATGCTGGCTATCGGCCGCGCGCTGATCGGCAATCCGACCGTCCTGTTGATGGACGAGCCATCGGAGGGGCTCGCGCCGGTGATCGTCGAAGAACTCGCGCGCGCGGTCAAACGGCTGACGCAGGCCGGTGGACTGGCGACGATCCTGGTTGAGCAGAATTCGCGCCTTGCGCTCGATATTGCATCACGCGCTGTCGTGATGGATCGCGGACGGATCGTTTACGACGGGCCGAGCGAAACCTTGCGCAACGATCCCGCCAAGCTTGAGCAACTCATCGGTGTGGTGAAGGCGTAGCCATTTAAGGTCGTCATTCCGGGACGACGCCGAAGGCGCCGCGCGCCGGAATGACCAGGCGGGCTAGGGCGGGCATCCGCCCACACGTTGCCTTTCGTTGCAGGCTCGCTTAGCAACGCACCATGAAACGCAGCAGCAATCGCATCCTCACCACCCATGTCGGCAGCCTGATCCGTCCCGCGGCCTTGCAGGAGTTCCTGCGCGCCCGCCAAAGCGGCAAGCCCTACGACGAGACCGCCTATCAAAAGTGCCTGACGGAGTCCGTCGCCGAGGTCGTGAGCCAGCAGGCCAAGACCGGCGTCGATGTCGTCAGCGACGGCGAATTCGGCAAGTCGATCAGCTGGTCGCAGTACGCGTTGGAGCGGCTGTCCGGTTTTGAGCGACGCGCGATCAAGGGCGAGACCGCCAATCCGTTCAAACGTGGTGCCGACCGTACACGCGGTTTGCGGAATTTTACGCTGAGCTCGACGCGCGCGAAGGCGTCGCAACAACGACCGAGGCCATTTGCGTCGGCCCGATCAAATATACCGGGCAAGCCGAATTGCAGCGCGACATCGACAACTTCAAGGCCGCGCTCAAAACGGTAAAGGTCGAAGAAGCATTTTTGCCGGTGGCTGCGCCGGCGAGCGTGATCCCGGATCGCAAGAACGAATACTACAAGAGCGAAGAGGAGCTGCAGGCCGCGATCGCTGCCGCCATGCACACCGAATACAAAATGATAATCGATGCGGGCTTCCTGGTGCAGCTCGACGATGCGCGCAATGCCGTCACTTATGATCGCATGGTGCCGCCGGCCACCTTCGCCGACTACAAGAGCTGGCTGGCGCAGCAGGTCGATATCATCAATCACGCGATCGAGGGACTTCCGCAGGACCGCATCCGGTATCACGTGTGCTGGGGCTCCTGGCCCGGGCCACATGTCAGCGATGTACCTCTGAAAGATATCGTCGATCTGATCCTGAAGGTGAAAGTGGGCGCTTACGTGATCGAAGGCGCCAATCCGCGCCACGAACACGAGTGGCACGTGTGGAAGAATGCCAAGCTCGGACCCGGCCAGGTTCTGATCCCAGGCGTCATCAGCCACGCCACCAATGTGGTTGAGCATCCGGAACTGGTGTCCGAACGTGTTGTTCGTCTGGCGAAAATTGTCGGCCGTGAAAACGTCATTGCCGGCACGGACTGCGGCTTTGCGCAGGGGCCGTTCCACCGCCGCGTTCATCCCTCGATCATGTGGGCGAAACTTGAGGCTCTGGTCGCCGGCGCGCGGCTTGCGAGCAAGGAGCTCTGGTCTTAGGCTCACGGTTCACCGCCGGAGCCGATGTCATGAACGTCAATACCCAGTCCGCCAAAGGCCTCGCTATCCCGTTCGACCACGCGCGCCTCGACCGTTTGATGGAGGAGGCGGGTATCGACGTGGTGCTGGCGACGTCAAAGCACAATGTGCAGTACCTGCTCGGCGGACACCGCGCCAGTTTCTTCGACTACATGGATGCGAGCGGCGTCACGCGATATCTGCCGGTCTTCGTCTATCCGAAGGGGCAACCGGAGAAGGCGGCCTATATCGGACATCGTCTGGAAAGCTTCCAGCACCAGGTCAAGCCGCTGTGGACGCCGGAGACGCAGACCAACACCGCGGGCTCGGTCGATGCCATGCAAAAGGCGGTCGACTACGTCCGCAAGGCTGGCATCAAGACCAAGCGCATCGCGACCGAGTTCGGATTCCTGCCTTACGACGCCTCAAAGGTTCTGCGCGCCGGCTTTCCGGACGCGGACTGGGTCGACGCACTGTTTGTGCTAGAGCGCCAGCGGGTAAAGAAATCCGCTGCCGAACTGAAGATGCTGAAGGTCGCGTCGGAGGCGGTGCTTAAGTCCATGAAGGCGACGATCACCGCCACTCCGCCGGGCACGACCAAGGCCGACGTCGTCGAGACGCTGCGGCGCGAGGAAACCAACCGCGGGCTGACGTTCGAATATTGCCTGATCACCTGCGGCACCAGCATGAACCGCGCGCCGTCCGACCAGAAATGGCAGAAGGGCGAGATCATGTCGATCGACAGTGGCGGCAACTATCACGGCTATATCGGTGACATCTGCCGAATGGCGATCCAGGGTGAGCCGGATGCCGAGCTCAACGATCTGCTGGCCGAGATCGAGCAGATCCAGCGCGCGGGTTTCAACGCGGTGCGCGCCGGCGCCATGGGCCGCGAGCTTTATGCGGCCGCTGAACCGCTGGTGCAGAAATCCAAGCACCACAACAATCTGGAGTTTCTCGCGCACGGCATGGGCATGGTCAGCCATGAAGCGCCGCGGCTCACGGACCACGGTCCGGTGCCTTATCCGGCGACCGATGCCGACATTCCGCTCGAAGTAGGCGAGGTGATCTCGGTCGAGACCACGCTCAAGCATCCGGCGCGCGGCTTCATCAAGCTCGAGGATACCGTTGTCGTAACCGAAACCGGCCACGAGATTTATGGCGAAGGCGCGCGCGGTTGGAACAAGGCGGGGAAGTAAGAAGATCGCTCCCCGTCATTTTCGCCCAAAGCGGTGCATGCACGCTACGTATCCATCAAGAGCACGTCTAGGATAGCACCAGCCCCCTTTGTTAAATCTGTCAGGGCAATAGGGAGCAACATTTCCGCCGTTTTGAACGGCACACGTGCAGCCGACTTTATCGCGCATCGCCGTGCACCGAGGATCGATGCCTTGTGCGGATGCCATTGCAGTGAAGACGTGAATCGATAGGTAAATTGTCACTAGCGACAATAAAAACGGCTTCATGACGCGTCCCCTTAAGACAATTCCGTCGTACAATTGATCGTATGCCAAGGGCCGATCAGGGACAATCGTGTGCGGCCGCACGGTATTGTACGGCGTCTGCACCACAGGACTGAGGAGTATGATTCGTCCTAGCGGGCTTCGGCGCTCGTCTGCACCGCGAGCGTCTTGAGCTTGTCCGAAATCGTGACGCTGTAGTCCGTCCCGCTTTTGAGCTGCCGCAAAGGCTCGGGCAGCCGCGCGAGTTCATGCGCTGCGTGCTCGCGAATTTGCGCAAGCGTCGGCGCGGGCGAGATCCGCTTGCCCGTACGCATGACAGCCGCAATCAGTGTCTCGCCCGATTGAGTGTCGCCCTCCAGAGATAAAATATCCCCGTGGATGCTGCCCTTGGTGTCAACCGTCCGCCACACCTGCTTGCGACCGGGCCATGTGACCTTGCCTTCGGACAACTTGCGGCGCGGCGTGCCGGCGTATTCCTGCAGCTTGTAGGCGCAGTCGAGCGACGGGGCATCGATCGATGCATCGAGATTGACGCCGATGCCATAGCCATCGATCGGCGACTTGGCGGCCATCATCGTCTGCAAGACATCTTCATTGATGCCGCCGCTCACCAGGATGATCACATCCTTCAGTCCGCCGGCATCAAGGATGGCGCGAACTTTCTTTGCCATGGCCGCAAGGTCGCCGCTGTCGATGCGCACGCCGCGGATCGCAATGCCGTCCGCCTTGAGTTTCGGCGCAAGCTCGACCACTTTACGCGCGCCGGCTTCGGTGTCGTAGGTGTCGATCAGCAGGATGACGCCGTCGGGCCGTGCGCGCGCGAAATTCTCGAACGCCGTCATCTCGTCGCCGTGCACCTGCACGAACGAGTGAGCCATCGTGCCGACGATCGGTATTCCATAGCGCTCGCCGGCGAGCACGTTGGCGGCGCTGGCGAAGCCCGCGATGTAGCTCGCCCGCGCCGAAAACAGCCCAGCCTCGGCGCCATGGGCGGTGCGCAGGCCGAAATCGGACAGGATTTTTCCGGGCGCCGCCAACACCATGCGCGCAGCCTTCGAGGCAATCATGGTCTGGAAATGCAGGATGTTGATCAGCCGCGTTTCGACCAGTTGCGCCATCGGCAGCGGTGCCGTGATGCGGATCAGCGGTTCATTGGGAAAACAAACGGTACCTTCGGCAATCGCGTGCACGTCGCCTGTAAAGCGAAAGCCCGCCAGATAGTCGATGAGATTGCCGCGAAAACGTTTGGTGCTCTTGAGCCAATCGATCTCGGCATCGGTGAAACGTAACGTCTCGAGATAGGTGAGGGCGTCGTCGAGACCGGCGGCTAGCAGAAAGCCGCGCCGCGCCGGCAGCCGCCGCACGAAGAATTCGAAGACGGCCTCCTTGTCCTCGCCGCGATCCAGATAGGCCTGGATCATGTTGAGTTCGTAAAGGTCGGTCGTGAGCGGGCTGGTGACGGGCGTCATGGGGGCGGGATATTTCCCTCAATCCGCCTGCGGCGCAAGCGAGCGTTCCGGACCTCTACAAGACGAGAAGCGTCCCTGCAAACAGCAGAACCACAAGAACCGTGCTGCGGAACCATGCGTCGTTCACACGGCGAAACATGATGACGCCTAGCGCCGAGCCCGCGGCAAGCGCCGGCAGGCTGATGGTCAGATTGAGTAGTGCCTGCGTGGAAAAGCTGTGGTGCGCGAACAGAAGCGCCAGTGCGAATAGTTGCATGGCCGTGATGTAGGGCTGCACGAGCCCGCGCTGGCGGTCCTTCGGCATGCCGCGCAAGTCGCACCACATGGTCGGTAATGCGCCCGGCATTGCGGTCAGGCCTCCGACGAGGCCACCGCCGAACCCAACAATGGCGTCGCGCAAGCCGCCGGATATGTCGCACGCGCGAGCGGCGGCCGGGCGAAGCAACATGAAGGCAGCGTAGGCGACGAGAAAGACGCCAAACCCGATCCGGAAAATCGCGGGGTCGATGTGATGAAGCAAATAGAGCGCGGGCAGGACCCCCAGCGCACCGGCAGCGATGAGTATTCCGCTGTTACGCCACTCCATGCTGCCCCGTAGCGCGATCAGCGACACGCCTTGCGTCACGATGCTGCACGCCATCATCAGTGGCACCGCCTCGGTCGGCGGCAGTACATGCAGCAAAATCGCGCCGGCCACGGCGGAAAATGCAAATCCAACCAAGCCCGAGACCACAGCGCCGGCAAAAATTCCGGCGCTCACGATGGCGAATGAATGCGGATCAAACAGGCTCACGACAGTCTCCTTCACGGCGCGCATCGGTCGAACGCGGTCGTGGCTGTTGACAAAGCTGCTGTCTGGACCCGGACGGCCCTTTGGGCAGACGGGTCAGTACCGGGAGCGGCTCGCCGCCTCTAGGACTATGGCGACAAAGATAAGGACTCTAGCGACCGACCTTGTGTGAGGGCGTTCACTGACAGCGGAATTTCCTGCTGGAATAAGGGCTTCGTTATCTGCGCGGGCGGAGGACATTGACCTCCGGCGACATCTAGCGCCGAGGGGTGTGCTTGCGACGACAATCTCAATGCCTTATCAGGGGCCCGCAAATCGGAATTGCGTGCCACGGGAATTTTCAGCCGAGGTGCCGGCCATGCGCGATTTGAGCAAGCTACCGTCGATTACGCCTGAAATGCTCGCGAACGCGCCGCCTCCCGGCGCGTCCGGCGCATTTCGGTTTTCGCTCGATGGCGTGCCCGAGCATGAGAAGGCGATGCTCACGCGTGAATTCTTCGGCCGCGCGGTCATTCGATATGACATTGAGCGCGCGCGAGACACTCCGAAATTTGAAATCGACGTCGCCCTGCAGATGATGCCTGGCCTGATGATGATGTCGGGGCATGCGCACGGGTCGTGCAACAGGCGCACGCGCGAAATGGTGGCGCTGGAGAACAGCGACGACGTCGGCATGGTCGTGAATGTGCGCGGTGAGCACCGCGTCACTTTAGGACAAGAAGAGCTGGTGCTCGGCGACGGCGAAGCCGTCTTCATGTCGATGGCCGAGGTGTGCAGTTACACGCATCGTGCCCCGGGCAACATTCTGGCGCTGCGCGTCCCGCGCGCAAGGCTCGGTCCCTTGTTGAGCACAAGCATGGACGATTGCCTGTTCCGCCGCATTCCGGCTGGAACGCCAGGACTGAAGCTGTTGACCAATTACGTCGCGATGTCGCGCGATGACGACACCATCGTCGGGCGTGACCTTCAGCATCTCGTCGTCAATCACGTGTGCGATTTGCTGGCGGTGGTGGTCGGCGCGACCCGTGATGCCGGGGCCGCGGCGGAGATGGGCGGATTGCGCGCTGCGCGGTTGCAGACCATCAAGCAGGATATCGACCGGAACCTCGATCGCCCCGACCTGTCGGTAGCCGAGCTGGCGCAACGTCAAGGCTGCACGCCGCGTTTCGTACAGCGGTTGTTCGAGGCGGAAGGGACGACATTTACGGAATACGTATTGGCGCAGCGGCTCGCGCGCGCCCATCGCGCCCTGATCGACCCGCGGCGTGATGGTGAAAAGATCACCACGCTCGCGCACGATTGCGGCTTTGGAGATGTTTCTTATTTCAATCGCGCATTCCGCCGATACTACGGCACGGCACCGTCCGATATACGGGCGCAGGCGCGGGAGGCCGACGGTTCGAACGTCGTGCCTTTGTCGTCGGCACGCTTTAGGTAGGCCAAAAAAACGGCCCGCCGCCGCGCCAGGGCGTTGCGCGATGATGGATTAGTTAAAGAGTGGCTCCCTGGGCTGGGATCGAACCAGCGACATTTCGATTAACAGTCGAACGCTCTACCGCTGAGCTACCAGGGAATAAGGCCTGAGGCCTCAAGAGAGGGGCCTATAACAAAGCCTAATTGCTTTGCAAAGCATGAAGAGACCAGCCTTGGGGGCGGGCCCGCCTTCGCTGCTGCGCAGCTTCGGCGGGCAACCTTCGCGAGCTGGGGCTGGCTTGCCAACCGAAGCGCCGGAGGCGCGAAGGTTGGTGGAGGCCACGGCCGGAATCGAACCGGCGTGCAAGGATTTGCAGTCCTCTGCGTAACCACTCCGCCACGTGGCCAACCGTAGAAAATAAAGGGCGTAGGGTCGGACCAGCCTATATAGGAGCGAAAGCCTTACGACAATCACAGGACGACCCAGACCCGAGCCTTGCGTTTTGCGCCCCATTGCCGCACAAGAACCGCGCATTTCTTGAGGACCGCGATGACCGATTTTGCCACCGCACGCCGTCATATGGTGGATGGGCAGGTCCGCACCGCCGACGTCACGGACCTGCGTATCATCTCCGCCATGATGGACATTCCGCGCGAGCAATTCGTGCCGCCGGCATCCGCAGGGCTTGCTTACCTCGACCTCGATTTGCCGGTTGGCAACGGCACGCGCCGACTGCTCAAGCCGATGGTATTCGCCAAGCTGATCCACGCGGCGGACATTGCAGCAACTGATCATGTTTTGGACGTTGGTTGCGCGACCGGTTACGGCGCCGCTGTGCTGGCCCGCCTCGCCGGTCAGGTGACCGCGCTCGAACAGGATGCGGGCCTCGCGCAGGCCGCCCGTTCGGCACTTGCCGCCCAGTCGAATGTGAATGTCGTTGCCGGGCCGTTGACGGCCGGCTGGCCGCAGGGCGGGCCCTACGACGTCATCGTGCTGGAAGGCGCGACCGGGATCGAGCCGGAGGGCTTTCTGGGACAGCTCAAGGAGGGCGGGCGGCTGGTCTGCGTGTTGGGGAGTGCCCCGGGCGCCAAAGCCATGCTTTATTGCAGAAGTGGCCAGGAAATGGGCGGGCGGCCGATTTTCGATGCCGCGGCGGCACTCCTTCCGGGGTTTGCGAAGACGCCGGTATTCGCGTTTTGATTGCAGTTCTGTTCCGAGCGTTGCGGAAATACCCCAGTTCTCGGGCAATTTGCGGGGTGGGTGGCCTGAGGGGGTTTTAACGCCGGTCTGGGCCGCCTATGGTTCGCGGTTCGTTGCGGCGGTGCGAATCTGGCAACATGCCGGTCGCGCTATGGACGGGATGTGGGGATGACGGGTTGGGGTTTCGGTAGATGGGCGCGCGGGCTGGCGGTCGGCATGACCGCGTGCGCCGCATGGCCGATTGCATCTTTTTCAGCCTCGGCCGACACCCTGGAGGGTGCACTGGCGCAGGCCTATCAGAACAATCCGTCGCTGAATTCGCAGCGCGCCTCGGTGCGCGCCGTTGACGAAGGCGTTCCGCAGGCGCTGTCGGGCTATCGCCCACGCGTGACCGCGAACGGCTCGATCGGCACACAATATTGGGACACGACGAGCAGGCTCTCGTCGGCGTCGTTGGCCGGCGGGGCCGCTTATCTGCAGCAATCCGGCACCATGACGCCCTACGGCTACGGGGTGACCGCGACGCAGACGCTCTACAACGGCTTCCAGACTTCGAACAAGACGCGACAGGCGGAGAGCCAGGTACAAGCCGCACGCGAGACCTTGCGCACGACGGAGCAGACGGTCCTGCTGAGCGCGGTGACCGCTTACATGAATCTGTTGCGCGACGGCGCGATCCTCGATCTGCAACGTCGCAACGTCGAGGTATTGCAGGAGCAACTGCGGCAGACGCGCGACCGTTTCAATGTCGGCGAAGTGACCCGCACGGACGTCGCACAATCGGAATCGCGGTTGGCGTCCGGGCGCTCTCAGGTGCTCAGCGCGGAAGCGAACTACAAGGCTTCGGTGGCGACTTATCGGCAGGTGATTGGTGTTGAACCGGGCAAGCTCACGCCAGGTTCACCGGTCGACCGTTATTCTCCGGGCAACTTGCCGACTGCGGTCGGGGTTGCAACCGCGACCCATCCGACGGTCAACAGTGCTCAATACAATGTTGACGCAGCGATGTTACAGGTGAAGGTCGCGGAAGGCGCGCTCTATCCGACGCTGTCGCTGCAAGGCAGTGCGCAGCAAAGCAATGAGAGCAGCCTGACGTCACTCAAGAGTTTCAACGCGGCGGTGATAGGCCAGCTCAGCGTTCCGATCTACCAGGGCGGCGCCGAATATTCGCTGATCCGTCAGGCCAAGGAGACGCTCGGTCAGAGGCGGCTCGATCTTGATACGGCGCGCGACCAGGCGCGACAGACGGTCGTGCAGTCGTGGGGTCAGCTCGAGGCGGCCAAAGCCAATATCGATGCCACTCAGGCGCAGGTGCAGGCGTCCGAGATCGCGCTCAACGGCGTGCGCGAGGAAGCCCGTGTTGGCCAGCGCACCACGCTCGACGTGTTGAACGCGCAGCAGGAACTGGTCAATGCCCGCGTGGCGCTGGTCAGCGCCCAGCGCGACCGCGTGGTGGCCTCCTATACGCTGCTCTCGGCGGTGGGACGCCTGGCGCCGCAGGTGCTCGGGCTGCGGGCCCCGGTCTATGACTCCAACGTGCACTACCAGCAGGTGCGCGACAGCTGGGCCGGCGTGCGGACCCCCGACGGGCGCTGATTCGATTCAGACGCGGCGCAATACGGCCTTCGTGTCCACAGTTCATTGCGCATTGCTGAGTTTCCAACTGCCACACCAGCACTTCTCTGGCGTATAAAAGGTATACGAGAGCGATTCGCGCCGGCGAGGGTTTCTTGCCCCGCGGAACGTAGGGAGTGTGTCGGGATTTTCAGGGAATGACCCAGGCGGCAAAGGCGCAAGAGCCCTCAATGGAGGAAATCCTCGCCTCCATCCGGCGGATCATTGCAGACGACGACGTCAGCAAGCCCGCCAAGGCGCCTGAGCAGGCGGCCGCGCCCGCTGCGGCTGCAGCTGCGCCCGCACGGCCGTCAACGCCACCAGCTGCATCATCAAAGCCCGCCTCTCCGGCGACGCCATCGCCGGCAAAGCCCACTGCGCCAGCGGCCGCTGCCGCCAATAGCCAGGACGAAATCGACGCCATGCTGGCCGAGCTTGATGCGCCGCCCAAGGCGGCCGGCAAGTCAGGGCCCATGCCGTCTTCCATGCCGGCGCCGACGCCAACACCTGCGCCAATGCCGGCGGCGTCGCCTGCAACGTCGTTGCCTGCCGCCGATGTTCTCGATCTGACTGAATCGATGACGTCGCCGATCGCGCCACCGCCGAAACCCGCGCCGAGTTTCCAGACGATCGACGGAACATCCGACGTGGTTTTCACCACCAAGGCACCCGAGCCCATGCCCGAACGTGCTCTGATCTCGAACGAGACCATCGCGGCCGTCGACAGCGCCTTCAATTCTCTTGCGCATACGGTGATCGGGCAAAATGCGCGCACGCTCGAAGATCTCGTGCGCGAGATGCTGCGGCCGATGCTCAAGTCCTGGCTCGACGACAATCTGCCGGGCATGGTCGAGCGCATCGTGCGCGCGGAGATCGAACGCGTCTCCCGCGGGCGGCCGTAAGCAACAAAACACGCACACCCCACTTGGGGTCATGCGCGGGCATAGCCGTCCGAAGGACGGCGTGCTTTCGCACGCCTATGACCCGCGCATCCATGATGAGGTGCAGCAGGCAATATCGTACTGGCGTTCGCGTGGAAGCGCCTCATGGATTGCCGGGTCAAGCCCGGCAATGACAGTTGAGAGGTTGAGCACACATGCGCGAACGGAAATCGTACTAGACGCCTGTTTCACGTCTCTTCCTAAGCGCGCGCGCGAACCAGAGGCCGAGCGCCGTCAGGCCGGCCGCCGCGATCAAGAACACCGGCACCGCGGTGAAGCGGTCGAAGATCGCACCGTTGACGGCGACACCCACGGTCTGTCCAAGATAAAGCGCGGAAGAAAAAATGGCGACCGCGGTGCCGCGTGCTTCCGGCACCATCTGCGTGGCGTTGGTCTGCAATGTGTTGTGCAGCATATAAAAGCCGAGGCCGATGGCGGTGATTGCAACCGGCGCGATGTAGGCGTGCGGCTCGAAGGCGAGCGTCATGAACGCCAGTCCGAGCAGCGCGCCGCCGAGCGTGGCCAATCCGATCTGTCCGAAGCGCGCGACCAGCACACGTACCGAAAGACTGTAGATCAGGCCGCCGATGGCGAAGGTTGCAACATAGAGTCCCACCAGCGTGAAGCTCACGCCGAAGCGCAGATGCAAGTCGGCGCCGACGTATGTGAATGCGCCGAACATCAGGCCGCTCTCGATGAAAGCGAAGGCGATCAATGCGCGCGCCCATCCCGAACGCAGTACGGTGGAATAGTCGGCGATGAATCCGCGGCCTGGCTGCGCGCTGGCGTGGCGCGCATGCGTGATCGGGTTGCGCAACAGTTCGTACCAGAGGCCGGCTGCTGCGACCGCGAGCAGGCCGGCGAGCAGGAAGAACACATTGCGCCAGCCGAACCAGTCGCCGAGTACGCCGCCGGCGGCCTGGCCGAACAGCTGGCCGAGGATCTGACCGGACAAGAAACGCCCGATCACCTGCTGGCGCCGCTCGTAGGGGATGACATCGCCGACAAAGGCCAGCGCCAGCGGGATGATCCATCCGGTGGCGAGCCCGCTGCCGAGCCGCGCTGCGATCAGCACGTTCAGCGAGGGCGCCAGTCCGCAGATCGCCACCATCACCGTTGACACGGCGGCGGCAAAGGCCATGCACCGGTATTTTCCGAAACGGTCGCCAATCGGGCCAATCACCAGCTGGACCGAACCATGGGCCAGCAAATAGACCGTCACCACGATCGAGGTCGCGCCTACCGTCACGCCGAAATCGGCGGCAATTTGCGGCAGCAGCGAATCCGTGACCCGCACCATGGCCTGGGCGGCGAAGGCGACAATGGCCAGCAGCGTGATGGCGGAGGTGGCGTTGCCGCTGGACTCGGGTGGCTTGAGGGGCAAAGTTGACTCCGGCAGGCTCGGCGGGCTTTCTACCGCGCGAACGGCTTCAGACAAAACCACGATGATTGATAAGACTTACCAGCCTTCGGAGGTCGAGGGCCGCATCTACCGGACTTGGGAGCAGGCACGCGCCTTCCGCGCCGGCCGGCCCGAGCGCGCCGGTGCGAAGCCTTACTCTATCGTCATTCCGCCGCCGAACGTCACCGGCTCATTGCATATGGGCCATGCGCTCAACAATACGCTGCAGGACATCCTCTGCCGCTTCGAGCGCATGCGTGGCAAAGACGTGCTCTGGCAGCCGGGCACCGACCACGCGGGCATCGCCACGCAGATGGTGGTTGAGCGGCAGCTGATGGAACGCCAGCAGCCCGGCCGCCGTGAGATGGGGCGTGAGGCTTTCCTCAAGCGCGTTTGGGAGTGGAAGGGCGAGTCGGGCGGCACCATCGTCAACCAGCTCAAGCGGCTTGGCGCATCGTGCGACTGGTCGCGCGAGCGCTTCACGATGGATGAGGGGCTTTCCAAGGCCGTTCTTAAAGTTTTTGTAGAACTTCATCGCGAGGGGCTCATCTACAAGGACAAGCGGCTGGTCAACTGGGACCCGAAGCTGCTGACCGCGATCTCCGATCTTGAAGTGGTGCAGGTTGAGACCCGCGGGCACCTGTGGCACCTGCGCTACCCGATCGAGGGCAAGATCTTCGACCCGAACGACCCATCGACATTCATCGTGGTCGCGACCACGCGTCCGGAGACGATGCTCGGCGATACCGCGGTGGCGGTGCATCCCGACGACGAGCGCTACAAGAAGCTGGTCGGCAAGAACGTCATCCTGCCGCTGGTCGGGCGCAAGATCCCGATCATTGCGGATGAATATTCGGACCCGGAAAAGGGCAGCGGCGCGGTGAAGATCACCCCGGCGCACGACTTCAACGATTTCGAGGTCGGCAAGCGGCACAAACGGCCGCTGGTGAATGTGTTCACCACCGAAGCGAAGCTCAATCTCAAGGACAACGAGGATTTCCTAGACGGCGTGCCGAAATCCGCCGATCTCGACGCTACTTTGGCGATGCACGGCGCCGATCGTTTCGTGGCGCGCAAGCAGATCGTCGCCCGTCTCGAAGAAAAAGGCATGGTCGAGAAAATCGAACCGCATTCCAACGTCGTGCCGCACGGCGATCGTTCGAATGTGGTGATCGAGCCATTCCTCACCGACCAATGGTATGTCAATGCGCAGGAACTGGCGAAACCCGCGATTGCCGCGGTGCGCGCCGGCAAGACCAAGTTCATTCCGAAGAATTGGGAAACGACCTACTTCAACTGGATGGAGAACATCCAGCCGTGGTGCATTTCGCGCCAGCTGTGGTGGGGTCATCAGATTCCGGCGTGGTACGGGCCAGACGACAAGGCATTCGTCGCACTCAGCGAGGCTGACGCCCAGCGGGATGCCGACGAGCATTACGGCAAGGCGACCAAGCTCACGCGCGACGAGGACGTGCTCGACACATGGTTCTCATCCGCGCTGTGGCCATTTTCCACATTGGGCTGGCCCGACAAGACGCCCGAGCTCGGGCGCTTTTATCCGACCGCGACGCTGGTCACCGGCTTCGACATCATCTTCTTCTGGGTTGCGCGCATGATGATGATGGGGCTGCATTTCATGCCCGACGTGCCGTTTACTGACGTCTACATCCATCGCCTCGTGCGCGACGCTTCCGGCGCCAAGATGTCGAAGTCGAAAGGCAATGTCGTCGATCCGCTCGGCATCATTGACGAGCTCGGCGCCGACGCGCTGCGCTTCACCCTGGCGCGCAATGTTGCGCCCGGCCACGACATCCGGCTCGGTCCACAGGACGTCGAGAACAATCGCAATTTCGCGACCAAGCTGTGGAACGCGGCGCGCTTTGTGGAATTCAACGGCGCGGCGCGGGTTGAAGGCTTCGATCCGAAATCGGCGAAAGAAACACTCAACCGCTGGATTGCGCATGAGACTGCGAAAGCCGCCGCCGAAATCACGCGCGCGATCGAGGCTTACGCATTCGCGGAGGCCGCCGGCGCGGCCTATCGCTTCGTCTGGAACGTCTATTGCGACTGGTATGTCGAACTGTCGAAACCGCTTTTGACTGGCGCGGACGGCCCCGCAAAAACCGAGACGCGCGCGATGGCGGCGTGGGCGCTCGATGAAATTCTCAGGCTGCTGCACCCCTTCATGCCCTTCATCACCGAAGAATTGTGGGCGGTGACGGCCGAGCAGGGGCCGAAGCGTTCCCAATTGCTCGCGCTCAGCGATTGGCCGAAGCTCGAAGGCCTTGCCGACGAGAAGGCCGAGGCCGAAATCGGCTGGGTGATCGAACTCATCACCGCCATCCGCTCGATCCGCGCCGAGATGAACATCACCGCGGCGATCCCGCTGGTGCTCGCCGGCGCATCCGCCGAGACCGCGGCGCGCGCGGAACGGTGGGCCGAGTTCATCAAGCGGCTCGCGCGCGTGTCAGAGATTTCTTCGGCACCGGCTGCGCCGCAGGGTTCGGTGCAGCTCGTCGTGCGCGGCGAGGTGGCGGCCTTGCCGCTCAAGGGCGTGATCGATCTTGCCGCCGAGCGCGCCCGGTTGGCCAAGGAAATGCAGAAGGCCGAAGCCGACATCGTGCGCACTGATGCGAAGCTGAACAATCCAAAGTTCATGGAGCGTGCAGCGGAAGATGTGGTCGAGGAAGAAAAGGAAAAACGCGAGGAGGCGGTTGACCGCAAGACCAAGATCGCCGAGGCGCTGGAGCGGTTGAAGGGGGCGGGGTAGAGCCGTCACCCTGAGGTGCGCGGCGACGCCGCGCCTCGAAGGGCGGCCGAGGCCGCGGCTCTGCAGGATTTGGGCTGTCATCCTTCGAGGCTCGCGCTTCGCGCTCGCGCCTCAGGATGACGGGTTCGTCAGCTCCTGAGGAGGGCGGCACACATGAAAATCTTTCTCGCCGGTGCAGGCGGGGCGATCGGGCGCAAGCTTACGCCGCTGCTGCGCGCGGTCGGACATACCGTCATCGGCAGCACGCGGTCGGCCGACAAAGCCGAGAGCGTGCGCGCGCTCGGGGCCGAGCCGGTGGTGGTCGATGTTTTCGATGCGGAGGCGCTCGCGCGCGCTGTCGGCACGGCGGCGCCTGACGCAATCATCCACCAGCTCACGGATCTGGCCTTTGCGCCGGGCACGCCGCAATACGACGAAGGGCGTTGCGCGCAATGCCCGTCTTCGCATCGAGGGAACCGCGCAATCTCGTCGCGGCGGCGCGGGCGCAAATGTGAAGCGCATGGTCGCTCAAAGCGTTGCATTCGCCTACGCGCCTGCGAACGGCACGCGCGTCGAAAGCGATCCACTGAATCTCGGTGCCGAGGGCACCGCCGGCCGCAGCGCCGAAGCAGCGGCTGCGCTGGAGCAAGCGGTGCTCGGACTTGCCGGAAGGGATCGTGCTGCGTTTCGGATATTTCTACGGACCCGGGACCTGGTACGACACGCCCTCGCGGACGCCATCGATCCACATCGAGGCTGCGGCACGCGCAACGATGCAGGCGCTCACCAAAGGAAAGCCCGGCATCTACAATATCGCGGAAGATGGCCCCGCGGTGTCGAGCGAAAAGGCCAAGCAGGATTTCGGTTTCGACCCGCAGGGCAGAATTAGAATGCGGTCTTGAACGGCTTGCTCAAAAACTTTGAGTCCTTCAGCCCGTAACGCCAAGGCTTCTCCACCGCCTTGGTGATGCCGATGCGGACACCGGTCACAACGTCCGGTGTTTTACTGCGCGCGCGTAATTCGAACGGCGCGCGGTCGAGTGGCAGGCCATTGTGCTTATGCGTGATGGCCATCGCTTCGCACAGTTTGCCCGGGCCCGAGCACAGCGCGCGTTCGTCAGTGAGGCCGCGCCGCCGCCGCATGGCGGCGAGCCCTTCGGTCGGTTCAATGGCACGGATCAGCACGGCGCTCGCGCTGCCTTCTTCCTCGCAGACGAAGTTGACGCACCAGTGAATGCCGTAGGAGCGGTAGACATAAACGTAGCCGGCCGGGCCGAACATCACCGCGTTGCGTTCGGTGCGGCCGGTGTAGGAATGCGCCGCCGGGTCGGTGTGGTGATAGGCCTCGAGCTCGACAATGATGCCGCCGACGCCGTCGACCAGCAGCGTCGCGCCGATGAGTTCGGGCGCAACCTTGTGGACCGAGCGGTCGAAAAAGGAACGGCGAAGGCGAGGGGGCTGCGGCATGGCGATCGGTGGTTTCTCCGTGTACCCGGCCGCTTGTCCCCGCGGGCCAACATCGGGTCTACCCGATGTTGGCGTTATTTGGTGCGCAAGTCGGCTAGAGCCGACTTGCGATGAGGACCCAGAGCCATAGTCAGGCTGTACGCTTAGCCCCCTGGGCTCCCGCTTCCCGCCTTCGCTAACGCTTCGGCGGGCTCAGGCTCAGCCCGTCGAAGCAACTTTGCGTAGACGGGTCACGGGGACGAACGGGGGCTTTGGGGCCGGGATCGCCCTGATGCACACGCTCGAGATGACCGGGACCACGATCTAGCCCGTCAAAAGTCGACGCTTGCCAGTCACACCTGTGTCCGGCCTGCAACACTTTTAGAACATTTAAGCCATACCCTCCGATGACCCTCGCCGCGCCGCGATTCGGCCATACCCTTCAACGACATCGAGGACCGCCCGGCCGGGTGATCGCCTCAATGAGCCAGCCGGGTCCAATCCGGTGGCGGTAACCGGGGGCGGGGGCGACAAGGCATTATGGACGCAAAGACCAGTTTGAAGTCGAGATTGCCGAGCCGGCACGCCACCGAGGGGCCGGACCGCGCGCCACATCGCGCCTTCTATTACGCGATGGGTCTGACGACGGAACAGATCCACCAGCCTTTCGTCGGCGTCGCCACCTGCTGGAACGAAGCCGCGCCCTGCAACATTGCGCTGATGCGCCAGGCGCAAGTTGTGAAGAAGGGTGTTGCCGCCGGCGGCGCCACGCCACGCGAATTCTGCACCATCACCGTTACCGACGGTATCGCGATGGGCCATGCCGGGATGCGCGCTTCGCTGCCGTCGCGCGAAGTCATCGCCGACTCTGTCGAGCTCACCGTGCGCGGCCACGCCTATGACGCGCTCATCGGCATTGCGGGCTGCGACAAGTCACAGCCCGGCATGATGATGGCGATGTGCCGTCTCAACGTGCCCTCGATCTATATCTACGGCGGCTCGATCCTGCCCGGTAAGTTCAAGGGCAAGGAAGTCACAATTCAAGACGTCTACGAGGCGGTCGGCAAACATTCCGTCGGCACAATGTCCGATGAAGATCTCGATACGCTCGAACAGAATGCCTGCCCCTCGGCGGGCGCATGCGGTGCGCAATTTACCGCAAACACAATGGCAACGGTATCGGAAGCCATCGGCCTTGCGCTGCCTTATTCGGCAGGTGCGCCGGCGCCATACGAAATCCGCGACAAGTTCAGCATGCTCGCCGGTGAGATGATCATGGATTTGATCCGGCAAAACCTGCGTCCTCGCGACATCGTCACGCGAAAGGCGCTGGAAAACGCCGCGGCTGTCGTCGCGGCGTCCGGCGGCTCGACCAATGCGGCGCTGCATTTACCGGCGATCGCGCACGAGTGCGGTATCGAGTTCACGTTGTTCGATGTCGCCGAAATCTTCAAAAAGACTCCTTATGTCGCAGATTTGAAACCAGGTGGCCGTTATGTCGCCAAGGATATGTTCGAAGCTGGCGGCGTGCCCCTTCTGATGAAAACCCTTCTCGATCACGGTTACATGCACGGCGATTGCATGACGGTCACCGGCCGCACGATCGCCGAGAACATGAAAAACGTGAAATGGAATCCCGACCAGGATGTCATTCGTCCGGCCGACAAGCCGTTGTCGGCTACCGGTGGCGTGGTTGGGCTCAAGGGCAATCTCGCGCCCGAAGGCGCCATCGTGAAAGTCGCCGGTATGAAGACGCAGAAGTTCAGCGGCCCGGCGCGCTGCTTTGACGGCGAGGAAGCCTGCTTCGATGCGGTCAAGCATCGCAAGTACAAAGAGGGCGACGTGCTGGTCATCCGTTACGAGGGTCCGCGCGGCGGCCCCGGCATGCGCGAAATGCTGTCGACGACGGCCGCGCTCTACGGGCAGGGCGCCGGCGAAAAAGTGGCGCTGATCACCGACGGCCGCTTCTCTGGCGCGACGCGCGGTTTCTGCGTCGGCCATGTCGGACCTGAAGCCGCGATCGGCGGGCCGATCGGGCTGATCCGCGACGGCGACATCATCGAGATCGACGCCGTGAAGGGCACACTCGACGTCAAGCTTTCCGCCGACGAACTCGCCAAGCGCAAGAGCCAGTGGAAGGCGCGCGAGAGCGATTTCGGCTCAGGCTATCTGTGGAAATACGCGCAGCAGGTGGGTCCCGCCGTCAACGGCGCGGTGACACATCCCGGCGGCGCGGCCGAGAAAGAGTGTTATGCGGACACTTGAGACCCTGTTGCGTGTCGTGCTGATCGGCGCCGGCCTGATGGCCGCGGCGCCGGCATTCGCGCTCGACGGCAGCAAGACCGACGGCATGGCGCCGCCGCCGATGACGCCGATGGAGGCGTTCCGCTCGGGCGCGCACTGGCTCAAGACCGGCGAAACTGTCAAGGCGGTCAACTCGCTCGAGTATGCTGCCGAAAAAGGTCATGCGCTGGCACAGTGGAAACTTGGCCGCATGTATGCCGAAGGCGACGGCGTTGCGCAGAACGATCTCAAGGCCTTCGACTATTTCCGCCGCATTGCCGACGGCCATGCCGAGGATAATCCCGACACGCCGCAGGCGCGGTTCGTCGCCAATGCCTTCGTTGCGCTCGGTCACTATTATCTTGAGGGCATTCCGAAGACCGAGATCAAGCGCGATCCCGATCGCGCGCGCGAGATGTTTGCCTATGCGGCGTCGTATTTCCGCGATCCCGATGCGCAATATTATCTGGCGCGGCTCTATCTCAAGGGCGATGGCGCGCCGCACGATCCGCGCCAGGCCGCGCGCTGGTTCGGTCTGTCCGCGCAGAAGGGCCAATGCGAGGCGCAAGCGATGCTCGGCGCCATGCTGTTCGAGGGCGATCACGTTCCG
This sequence comes from uncultured Alphaproteobacteria bacterium, assembly GCA_963735285.1. Lineage (GTDB taxonomy): Bacteria > Pseudomonadota > Alphaproteobacteria > Rhizobiales > Xanthobacteraceae > Pseudolabrys. The sequence goes on from CAVTKN010000003.1 coordinate 469,854, forward strand.
CGACAGGCCGCGCGCGGTTTGATGTGGCTTGCGCTTGCAAAGGATAGCGCGCGCACCGATCAGGCTTGGATCACCAAGCTTTATGACAGCGCCATGCAGCAGGCGAGCGAGGACGAGCGGGCTCTGGCCGCCGTCTATCTGCGCCGCTGGCTGGAGACGCGCAGGGAGTAGTTCTTCGATTGGATTGAGTAATTCTGTCATCGCCGGGCTTGTCCCGGCGATCTCGCTTAGCAAGGCAGTGTGTGCCCACGAGCGGGATGGCCGGGACAAGCCCGGCCATGACGGCAAGATAAATCGGTTCGCGTTTTACCGCCCTTCAATATCCAGATCGATATAGACCGGGACATGATCGGACGGCTTGTCCCAGCCGCGCACATGGCGGTCGATGCCCGCGTCGGTGAGCCGGTCGGCGGCTTGCGGTGAAAGCAGCAGATGATCGATACGAATGCCGTCGTTTTTGGGCCAGGCGCCGGCCTGATAGTCCCAGAACGTGTAGAGATCCGGGTCATCGCTCACCGCCCGCACGGCATCAGTCAGCCCCAGGTTGATCAACGCCCGGTATTTCTCGCGTGTCTGCGGAAGGAACAATGCATCGTTCTTCCAGGCCTCAGGGCGGCGAACATCGGCGGCGGTGGGAATGACATTGTAGTCGCCGGCCAGCACCATCGGCTCTTCTAGTTTAAGTCGTTCATGTGAGAAATTAATCAGCCGGTTCATCCAATTGAGCTTGTAGTTATATTTGTCGGTATCGGGCGGGTTGCCGTTAGGCAGATAGAGGCTGATGACGCGAAGCGCGCCGGTCTTGGTGGAAACGATCGCTTCCAGAAAGCGCGCCTGCACATCGTTCTCGTCGCCGATCAGCCCGGGCGCGACCTCGTCGAACGGCAGCTTGGACAACAGCGCGACGCCGTTGAAGGTCTTCTGGCCATGCACCGCTACGTTGTACCCGAGCGCCTCTATCGGCTCCCGCGGGAAAGCATCGTCCATGCATTTGATTTCCTGCAGGCAAACGATGTCGGGCTGTCGTTCCTTGAGCCACGCGTGCAGGTTGTCCATGCGCTGGCGGATGGAGTTGACGTTCCAGGTGGCAATTCGCATGGATTTCGGGGTCCGGTGGGGGCGAATAAGGCTTTATTTTCAGTGTTTATCAGACAGCCGCAGGGATATGCACTCAGTAACGTTTATATGCTAGGCAAGCCGCTAACGCGGCCCCAAAGTGCTGTGAATACAAAGCCGTTCAGAGGGTGAGGGAGAATCCGGGCAAGCGCACCATGAGTCCGGACCAATATTGCAGATGACCAGACGCAAATGGCTTATTGGGGGGGCGGTCCTCGCCTTGATCGCCATCGCCGTGCTCGTGCGCGGCGTCTGGACGACGGACGGCGTTGCCGCCCGCCAGGTCCAGGCCCGCACCGTTCCGGTTGAGACCGCAACTGCCGAACGCAAAACGATGCCGGTGCGCCTCAGCGCCCTCGGCAATGTTACGCCCATCGCCAGCGTCGCCATCAAGACGCAGGTCGACACAACAATCACAGCCGTCCATTTCCGCGATGGCGCCCATGTCGAAAAGGGCGAATTGCTGTTCACGCTCGATTGCCGGCAGATCGAAGCCGACATGAAGCGCGTCCAGGCGGTGATCGACGGTGCGCAGGCAACGCTCGAGCAGGCGCAGCGCGATGTCGAGCGCTACACCGATCTTGCGGCACGCAACGCGACGCCGATCGTCACGCTCAACAACGCGCAGACCGCGGTCAACATTTCGCGCGCGACCGCGGAATCGAACCGCGCGCAACTTGAAAACCTCAAGGTCCAGCTCGGCTTCTGTGGAATTCGCGCGTCGATTTCAGGCCGCATCAGCATGGCCAACGTCAAGGTCGGAAACTTTGTGCGCCAGGCGGACACCTCGCCGATGGCAACCATCAATCAGATGGTTCCGGTCTACGTGACCTTTACGGTGCCGCAGAAAATTCTTCCCGATATTCGCAAGGCCATCGCCGCCGAAACTGCGACCGTGGAAGCAATCATTCCCGGCGACCAGAAGCGCGCCAACGGCCAGGTCACCATGATTGAGAATACGGTCGATCCTGCGACGGGTATGGCGACGGTGCGCGCGACGATGCCGAACAAGGATGAACTGCTTTGGCCCGGCACGCTGATCACCACCGACATGACCTTGCGGAATGAACAGGGCATCGTCGTGCCCTCGAACGCGGTGCAGGTGAGCCAGACCGGCACCTTCGTATTCGTCGTCAAGGACAATGTTGCCCAGATCCAGCCGGTCACGGTTGAGCGTCAGGTCGGCACGGAAAGCGTGATCGAGACAGGCCTTAACGGGGGTGAGACTGTCGTGACCGAAGGCCAGCTGTTGTTGTCGAGCGGGACTCGCGTCGACATACGTCCGCCCAAGGTTGCCGGTAGCTGAGCAATGAATATCTCTGAAACCTGTATTCGCCGCCCGGTGCTGACGACGCTGATGACGGCGTCGTTGATCGTTTTCGGGGTCTTCGCCTATCGGCTGCTGCCGGTGGCCGCTCTGCCGGCGGTGGATTTTCCGACCATTCAGATCACGGCGCAGTTCCCGGGTGCCAGCCCGGAAACAATGGCGTCGTCGGTTGCCTCACCGATCGAGCGGCAGCTGTCGACGATCTCCGGTATCTCGTCGATGAATTCGACGTCTTCGCTTGGCCTCGCGCAGATCACCATTCAGTTCGATCTCGGCCGCAATATCGACGGTGCCGCGTTGGACGTGCAGACCGCGCTCGCGACGTCTGCGCGCCTGCTGCCGGTCGAAATGACGATCCCGCCGTCATTCCGCAAGGTGAACCCGGGCGATTTCCCGGTGCTCTATGTCAGCTTGCGGTCCGACACCGTGCCACTTTCGACCGTTGACGATTATGCCGAAACGGTTCTGGCGCCGCAGATTTCACAATTGCCGGGCGTTGCGCAGGTTCTCGTCTATGGCGCGCAAAAATTCGCCGTGCGCGTGCAGGTCAATCCGACCGAGGCGGCGGCCCGCAACATCGCGCTTGAAGATGTGCGCACTGTTGTCGCTAAAGCAAATTCGAGCACGCCGGTCGGCGTCCTCACCGGGCCAAAACAAAGCGTAACGCTTGCAGCCACCAGCGCGATGCCGCACGCATCCGACTACCGCGACGTCGTCGTGGCATACCGCAATGGCGCGCCGATTAAACTGAACCAGATTGCGCGTGTGATCGACAGCGTCGAAAACGACAAGATTGCTACATGGTTCAATGATGCACGCGCGATTGTGCTGGCGATTCAACGCCAGCCGGATGCCAATACGGTACAAGTTGTCGATCTTGTGCGCCAAGGCCTGCCGAATATGCGCGCGCAGGTGCCTCCATCGATCCAAATGGAACCTTTGTTCGACCGCTCGCTCTCCATTCGCGCGGCAGTGACCGATGTGCAGGAGACGCTGGCGATCGCGGTCACGCTCGTCATTCTGGTGATCTTCCTGTTTCTGCGCAAAGTCTCGGCGACTATTATTCCGGCGCTCGCTGTGCCCGTATCGCTGGTCGGGACATTTGCCGCGATGTATGCCTTCGGCTTCTCGATCAACAACATGACGCTGCTGGCGCTCACTTTGTCGGTGGGCTTCGTTGTCGACGACGCCATCGTGATGCTGGAAAACATTGTCCGCCATGTTGAAGGCGGCATGAGGCCCTTTGAGGCCGCATTGAAGGGCTCGCGCGAGATCGGCTTCACCATCGTGTCGATTACGTTCTCGTTGATCGCGGTCTTCATCCCGGTGTTGCTGATGGGCGGCATGGTCGGCCGCGTCTTCCGCGAATTCGCGGTGTCGATCGCGGTTGCGATCATAGTGTCCGGCTTTGTATCGCTGACCCTGACGCCAATGCTGTGCGCGCGGGTTCTCCGCAGCCATCACCCCGAGGACGAGAAGAAACAGTTCTTTGTCCTGCGCATGTTCGAGCGGCTGTTCGAGGGCATGCTCAATACCTATCAGTGGACACTCGACCGCGTGCTCGCGTTCAAGTGGATCATGCTGATGATCACGCTCGGTACATTTTTCGCCACCATCATTCTCTACGTTATTGTGCCCAAGGGCTTCTTTCCGCAGGAAGACACCGGTTACGTCATCGGGATTACCGAAGGCGCGACCGACATTTCATTCCCGGAGATCTCGCAACTACAGCGCAAGGTGGCGGACGTCGTGCGCGCGGATCCGGCAGTCGCCTACGTTAACTCCACGGCCGGAGCCGGCGGCCCCAACTCGGTCGGCAATAGCGGGCGCATGCTGGTCGCTCTCAAGCCGCGCAACGAGCGCGACAGCCTCCCGAAAATCCTGGCGCGTCTGCGCCAGACGGCCAATGTCGTACCGGGGCTCGCGATCTACTTCCAGCCGATCCAGAATATCAATCTCGGCGGCAAGCTCGCCAAAAGCCAATATCAGTACACGCTGCAATCCAATGACACCGCGTCGCTTTACCGAGTCACGCCGGAACTGCGTGAGAAAATTTCCAAGATCCCCGGCCTGCTTGACGTCACCACCGATCTCTATGTCACCAATCCGCAGGTGACGATCGACGTCGATCGCGAGAAGGCGGCGGTATATGGCGTGACGGTCGATCAAGTCCGGCAGGAACTCTACAATGCCTTTGGCGTGCGGCAGGTCGCGACGATTTACAGCCCGGTGAACTACTATCAGGTCATTCTCGAGACTGCGCCGGAGTTTCACGTCGGCCCGGATGATTTGGCGCGTGTCTACCTCAAGACGACGAACGGCACGACCGTGCCGCTCTCCGCCGTCACCCGCTTCGAGCGCACCGTTGGCCCGTTGCAGGTCAATCACCAGGGCCAGCAGCCGGCGGTAACGATCGCATTCAATCTTGCACCCGGGTTTTCACTCGGTCAGGCCGTCGACGCCATACAGAATCTGGAACGCGAAGAACGCTTGCCGGCAACGATTACGACCGGATTCCAGGGCACCGCTCAGGTTTTCCAGGACTCGTTGCGCGGGCAGGGCATCCTCATCCTCGCCGCTATCTTCGCCGCTTACGTCGTGCTCGGAATTTTGTATGAGAGCTTCATTCATCCGATAACGATCATCTCTGGCCTGCCATCGGCCGGCATTGGCGCAATCCTGACGTTGATGCTGTTCCGGATGGATCTGTCCGTGATCGCCATGATCGGCATCGTGATGCTCGTCGGCATCGTGAAGAAGAACGCCATCATGATGATCGACTTCGCAATCGAGCGGCGACGTGTCGGGTTGTCAGCAGAGGCCGCAATCCGCGAAGCCGCGCTGCTGCGGTTTCGTCCGATCATGATGACGACATTCGCGGCAATCTTCGGCTCGCTGCCGATCGCGCTTGGAACGGGCGCCGGTGCTGAATTGCGCCAGCCGCTCGGCGTCGCCGTTGTCGGTGGCCTGGTGCTCTCGCAACTCCTGACGCTTTACATCACGCCAGTGATCTATGTTTACCTGGATCGCTTCGACCGGATGATCAAGCGCCGGCTCGAGCCGCAGCTTGAGGAAGTCGCGGAAGTGCCGCCGGCGGTTGCCGCGGAATAATCGATCAAAGCGCGAAGCTGGTGCCGCAGCCGCAGGAGGCCTTTGCCTTCGGGTTGTTGATCTTGAACGACGCACCGATCAGGCTGTCGACAAAATCGATTTCCGAGCCGGCCATGTAGTTGACCGACATCGGGTCGATCAGGACAACGGCGCCATCGTGATCGATGACGAGATCGTCGGCCGCTTTGGCGCGCTCCATATCAAACTTGTATTGAAAACCAGAGCAGCCGCCGCCTTCGACGCTGACGCGCAGCATGGTGCCGCTCGGCTCACCCTTGAGGATTTCGCCGATCCGCCGCGCGGCCCGCTCGCTAACCGTAATGCTCGTGTTCATCGTTCGCCTTTTCGAGCCCATCCTATTGGCAGATGGCCCAACGGATAGTTAAGTGCGCAGGCCAGTGAGGTCAATGCGGCCGGGCGGAGTGGAAATGGCGATCGAAAGCCCCATCGCGAGGGCAGTTTATGCCACCAATCCGGCGCAAAGCCGCGGTCGCCGCTATGCGGAGACGTCGAGCCCGACCCGCAATGTCTTCCGCCGCGACTGCGACCGCATCATCCATTCGGCCGCATTCCGCCGGTTGGCCCACAAGACGCAGGTCTTCGTCTATCACGAGGGAGACCATTACCGTACGCGGCTGACGCATACGCTGGAGGTCGCACAGATCGCGCGCTCGCTGGCGCGTGCCCTTGGCCTCGACGAGGACCTCGGTGAAGCATTGGCGCTGGCGCACGATCTCGGCCATCCGCCTTTCGGCCATGCGGGCGAACGCGCGCTCGACGAACGCTTGGCCGGGTTCGGCGGCTTCGATCACAATGCGCAGGCGCTTCGGATTGTGACCGATCTTGAGAGACGTTATGCGGCCTTCGACGGCCTCAATCTGAGTTGGGAGACGCTTGAGGGTTTGGTCAAGCACAATGGACCAATTGTTGATCGCCAAGGCATGGCTGTCGGCCGTTATGCCAGGATCGGCGCACCGGCGCCGATCATCGCTTATTCTCAAATTCAGGACCTGGAGTTGTGGAGTTATGCCAGTGCGGAGGCGCAAGTCGCCGCATTGTCCGACGATATTGCGTACGATGCGCATGACATCGACGACGGCCTGCGCGCCGATCTTTTCTCGCTCGATGAGATTGCCGGCGTTCCGCTGATTGGCGACATCCTGGGCGCGATCGACGTGCAGCATCCCGGCATAGAAACGACGCGGCGCGCGCATGAGACCGTGCGCGCGCTTATCACGCGCATGATCGAGGACGTGATCGCCGAAAGCGGCCGGCGGGTGGCGATGCTCAAACCGCGATCGGCTGTTGAGGTGCGCGAGGCGCTGCGGCCGATGGTGGGTTTTTCCCCGGCAATGGAAAAAGCCGATCGCGACATCAAGGGGTTCCTATACGCGCACATGTATCGCCATGACCGCGTAATGCGCGTGATGGCCGACGCCGAACGCGTGGTGCGCGATCTCTTTGCGCATTATGTGGCGACGCCCGCCGATCTGCCATCCGGTTGGAACGAGGGAATCCGTGTGACCGATGCGCCGGCGCGAGCTCGCCGCATCGGCGACTATATCGCCGGCATGACCGACCGATATGCGCTCATCGAGCACGCGAAATATTTCAAAGGAACGCCGGAACTACGGTGAGCGTCAGATACCAATGGATGTTAGTGGCGACCTCGAAGTTGATCTTCTGATTGCCGGCGCTGGACCTGCCGGCATGACGGCTGCGCTCATCGCGTCGATCGAGGGCCTCGATGTGCTCTTGTGCGAGAAATCCGATCAGGTCGGCGGCACCGGATCGACATCCGCGGGCACGCTGTGGATTCCGGGCAATAGTCAAAGCCGGATGGCGGGGTTCAGCGATAGCGCGGCACAGGCCGATCGCTACCTGGACGCTCTGATCGGGGAGGGCGGCAATCGCGAAGTCAGAAACGCCTATCTTCAAAGCGGGCCGGCCGCGATCGACTATTTGTGCGAACATTCCGACGTGCAATTCCTTCCGTGCGGAACGCATCCGGACTATCGCAGCAACATGGCAGGTGCCGCAATTGCGGGTCGTGCCATTGTGCCGGCCCCATTCGATGGGCGCCTGCTTGGCCCGGATTTCTGGCGTATCCGTCCACCGGTCCCGGAATTCATGCTGTTCGGCGGCATGATGGTCGGCAAAGCCGACATCGCCCGGCTCATCGGCCGCTTTAAATCAATCGGCAATTTCATCTACTCGGCGAAACTTCTCGCGCGTTTCCTTGTCGACCGGCTGAAATATCCACGCGGCACACGTCTCATGATGGGCAATGCGCTCGTCGGTCGGCTGTTCTACAGTTTGCGCGGGCACAACGTGCCAATCATGTTCGATGCGGCGATCGTCGATCTTGCTGGCGATCAGGGTGGCGTCACGGGAGCCCGGCTCACCAGCGGCGGCAAGGATATTGTCGTGCGGGCGCGTAGGGGCGTCGTGCTTGCGACCGGCGGTTACGGACATAACAAAGGCTTCCGCTCCACTTTCATGCCGCAGCCGGTTCCCGAATATTCCATGAGCTACGATGGAAATCAGGGTGACGGGCTCGACATCGGCCGGCGCCTGGGTGCAGCGCTTGCACCCGAACTCTGCACGAGCGGCCTGTGGACGCCGGTGTCGATCGTGCCGCGTGCTGACGGCACAAAAGGTCTGTTCCCGCATCTTGTGCTCGATCGCGCCAAGCCGGGGTTGATCGCCGTAAATACCGCCGGCCGCCGTTTCGTCAATGAAGCCACTTCGTATCATGATTTCGTGTTGGCAATGTTTGAGAGCAACAAAGCCCTGCCTTCGATCCCTGCGTGGCTGGTGTGCGACGCGGCTTTCATCGCCAAATATGGTTTGGGCGTTATCTATCCGGGGCACCGCAATCCCGGCAAGTTCGTCGAGAACGGCTATCTCGCGAGTGCCCGCTCGCTTGAAGAACTCGCCCACAAGATCAAAGTCGACGCGGTGCAATTCCGCGACACCGTTTCGCGCTACAACAGCTTTGCGGAGACTGGTGTCGATGTCGACTTCGGCAAGGGCGAGACCGAACTCAACCGCTTCAACGGTGACGCGGACCACAAGCCCAACCCTTGCATCGGACGGGTCGCGACGCCGCCGTTTTATGCGCTTGCGGTCTGGCCGGCAGACATCGCGGTCAGTACCGGACTCGCAACCGACGCCGATGCGCGCGTGCTCGGCAATGATGGAAAACCAATCCCGGGTCTTTATGCCTGCGGCAATGATATGGCTTCGGTCATGGCGGGCAGCTATCCGGGTCCGGGTACGACGCTCGGTCCAGCCGTCGTATTTGCCTATCGCGCGGTGATGCATGCCAAGAAATCGGCGCCTTGCATCGGCTAATGTTCAGCCAATATCATCATTGAGGGGAAGATTTCATGGCGCGTCTTGCCGGAAAAGTTGCATTTATCACCGGCGGTGGTGGTGGCATTGGCCGCGCCACTGCTGAGCGCTTTTGCGAAGAAGGCGCAAAGGTCGTTATTGCGGAGATTGATGCGGCGCGTGGTGCGGCGGCGGCGGACTCCGCACGGGCGTGCGGCAAGAATTCCGGTGGCGATGCCCATTTCGTCGAATGTGACATTCGCGAACATGCACAGGTGGAAGCCGCCTTCGCCGAAACCGTCAGACGCTTTGGCGGCTTGCATGTCCTGCACAACAACGCGGGCGGTTCATCGCCGGAGGACGGTCCGGTAACGGATGTCTCCGAGGACGAGTTCTGGCGCGTGATCAAGCTTGATCTCTACGGAACGTTCCTGTGCTCCAGGCTGGGCATTCCGCACATGATCAAGTCGGGCGGCGGCTCGATCATCAACATGTCGTCGATTGTGGCGCTGCGCGCACTGCCCGGGCGCGACTGTTACACTGCCGCCAAAGGCGCCGTTGCGGCTTTGACGCGCTCAATGGCGGTCGAATATGCGCCCGACAAGATCAGGGTGAATGCGATTGCGCCGGGCGTCGTGCTCACCGAGCGCGTGAAGAAGCTTCTCGAGGGCTCGAAGGACATCGAGAAGCTGGCCGCGACGCATCTGCTTGGGCTCGGTCTGCCGATCCACATGGCCGACATGGCGGTCTATCTTGCGTCCGATGAAGCGGCGATCACCACCGGTCAGATTCTGTCGGTCGATAGTGGAGCGACAATCCGATGACGGTCCCAACTGCCACCGACAACAGGCTCGGCGGCCGACAAATTTTTGACTCCCCTGCCGAATTACGTTAGCCGCAGCGCATAATGTCGAGCCTTACCAAGCCCCAACATCTGTTCGCCGATATGCTTGAGCGTGTCTGCGCTGCGGCTGGCGCCGTGCTTGGTTCGGGAGCGGATCTTTCGCGCATTGTTGTCGAGCCTCCGCGCGATCCGACCCATGGCGACATGGCGACCAATGCCGCAATGGTGCTTGCCAAGGACGCGGGGAAAAAGCCGCGCGAACTGGCTGAAGCCATCGCCGAGAGGCTGCGCGCCGACGACAAGGTTGCCAAAGTCGACGTCGCGGGGCCCGGTTTCATCAATCTCGCTCTCAAGCCCCATGTCTGGGTCGAAGAACTGCGGCTCGTGCTGGAGATGGGCAAGGATTATGGCCGCGGCGCCATCGGCAAAGGCGAAAAGATCAACGTCGAATATGTCTCGGCCAATCCGACCGGGCCAATGCATGTCGGGCACGGGCGCGGCGCGGTGTTTGGCGATGCACTCGCAAATTTGCTGGCGTTCGCCGGATACGATGTGACGCGCGAATACTACATCAACGATGCGGGCGCTCAGGTCGACGTGCTCGCGCGTTCGGCGTTCCTGCGCTATCGCGAGGCGCTCGGCGAAGACATCGGTGCAATTCCCGAAGGGCTTTACCCGGGCGACTATCTCAAGCCGGTCGGTGGTGCGCTGGCCGCCGACCACGGGCCGAAGCTCAGCACGATGAAAGAGGCCGAATGGCTTCCTATCGTGCGGGCGAAGGCTATCTCGATGATGTTGGACACGATTCGCGACGATCTCGCCGCGCTGAATGTCCATTTCGATGTGTTCTTCTCAGAGCGATCACTGATCGAGGGCAAGCGGGACGAAGTCGGCGCCACCATCGATAACTTGCGCAAAAGTGGCGAGGTGTATGAAGGCCGTCTGCCACCGCCCAAGGGCGGCAATCTGGAGGACTGGGAGGATCGTGAGCAGACACTGTTTCGATCAACCGATTTCGGCGACGATGTCGACCGGCCGCTCAAAAAATCCGATGGCAGCTACACCTATTTTGCGTCCGATATCGCCTATCACCGTCGAAGGTTGCGCGGGGATTTCACGAACCTGATCGACGTGTGGGGTGCCGACCACGGCGGCTACATCAAGCGCATGCAGGCGGCCGTGAAAGCGGTCAGCGGTGGCAAGGCCGAGCTGGACGTGAAACTCGTGCAGCTCGTTCGCTTGTTGCGCGCCGGCGAGCCGGTAAAGATGTCAAAGCGCGCGGGTGAGTTCGTGACGTTGCGCGAAGTCGTTGACGAAGTCGGCCGTGATGCCGTGCGCTTCGACATGCTCTATCGCAAGAACGACGCTGTGCTTGATTTCGATCTGGCCAAGGTGATCGAGCACACGCGCGAAAATCCTGTGTTCTATGTTCAGTACGGCCATGCGCGCGGGCAATCGGTCTTTCGAAATGCGCGCGAGGAAATGCCGGATTTGCCCGAAACGTCGACCGCGAGGGCGGCACTGCTGAAGAAGGCGCCGCTCGATCGGCTCAGCGACGCGGGGGAACTCTCACTGCTGCGACGGATCGCGCTTTATCCCCGCACCATTGAGGCCGCTGCCGTTGCCCATGAACCCCACCGGATCGCATTCTATCTCTATGAATTGGCAAGTGAATTTCATGCACTGTGGACGCGCGGAAAAGACTTGCCTCATTTACGCTTCATTATCCAGAATGATCGACAAACGACGGCGGCCCGGCTTGCTTTGGTGGAGGGGATAGTCACCATACTCGCGTCGGGTCTCGCGCTTCTTGGGGTTAGTGCGCCGGAAGAAATGCGATAAATCTTGTCCGCCGCGGTTTGCGCCTGGCAAAAATCGCGAGCGACCAGCCGAGCGCAACGAGGGCGAGTTCAGTAACCGGGGACCGAATGGCGGACGATCAAAGCCAGCGACCGTATCGTGCAAGTGAACCGCCCGTGCGCAGTGCGGCCAAGCCGTCAGGCAATGATCCGCTCGCGGAACTTGCGCGCCTTATTGGCCAGACTGATCCATTCGCAGAATTCGGCCGCGAGAGCGCACGTCGTGCGTCAGCGCCGCAGCCGGGCGAGCGCAGCGACTGGAACACACAGCCGCTTGGATCTCCGTTCACCTCACAAGCAGGCGCCGCGTCGCGTGCGCCCGCCGCTCCGCAGAAGTTGGGCGGCAACGGCTATTTCCCGGCGAGGCCTGAACCCGTTGAACAGCCGATCGGGGCCCCACAGAACTATGCGAGCCAGAATTACGGCCGCCAACCCTACGGCGATGCGCCGTTGCCGCGCGCTGATGAGGACTATCAATCCGAGCAGGATGCGCACGGCTACCCCGCCGACCAGGTCGGGTACGAGCAGGACGGCTACGAGCACGGCGCGCATCAACAAGTTGAAGAGGAATATTACGAGGACGTGCCGCCCTCGCGCAGGCGCCTGGGCGTCATGGCAATTGCAGGTGTGTTCGCGCTGGCTGTAATCGGGACGGCCGGTGCCTTTGGCTATCGAGCGTTATTTGGGTCATCCGGGTCGCCCCAGCCGCCGCCGGTGATCAAAGCTGATGCAGGGCCGAGCAAGGTTGTACCCGCGACAACCGGCAAAGATGCTCAATCGAACAAACTGATCACCGACCGGATGAACGAGCGGGGCCAGAGCGAAAAACTGGTCTCGCGCGAGGAACAACCGATCGACAAGCCGGCAATGGCCGCGCTGTCGCAATCAGCACCGCAGGCGGCGCTCGGTAGCGGCGTGGTCGCGGGCGAGCCGAAGAAAGTCCGGACGATTGCAATCCGCCCCGACCAGTCCGCGACCGCTGACGCCCTGCCGTCATCGCCGCTCGGAGCTGCGGCTGCGCCTGCACGAGCGGTGCCGGCGCCACCGCCGCAAGCCCCGGCACCGCGGGCAGCGCCACCGCTCGCGCGCGCCTCAGCCGACACGGCGACGGTGGACGCGGAGCAGGACCAGCCAGCGGCTCCGCCAGTGCGTGCGGCGCCGCCTGTCCGCCAGGCCGCACCGGCCGCCAACAGCAATGCCCCGCTGTCCCTGAACCCCAATGCGGCGCCGGCGCGTGCGCCAGCGCCTGCCGCGCCGACGCGTACCGCTTCGCTCCCGCCGCCTGCCGCGGCCAGCAACGCCAACGCGGGCGGGCCGGGCAGTTACGTTCAGGTCTCGTCGCAGCGCAGCGAATCGGAGGCCCAGTCGGCCTTCCGCGCCTTGCAGACAAAGTTCCCCAGCCAGCTCGGCAGCCGCCAATCTCTCGTCCACAAAGTCGACCTGGGTGCCAAGGGGACGTATTACCGGGCCATGGTCGGGCCCTTTGCAACCGCCAACGAGGCTGCGGAATTGTGTTCGAGCCTCAAGGCGGCCGGCGGTCAGTGCCTCGTCCAGAGGAATTAACAGGCCAAAACTTGACCCATGCGGCGAGCGCGGGCTAATCCGCGCCGATGGCGGCACGCGCATTTATCACCGGGTTGGCGGGGCAGACCGTTTCCGCCGACGAGCGCGCCTTTCTCCGCGATGCACGGCCATGGGGCGCCATCATCTTCAAGAGGAACGTCAATACACCAATACAAGTAATGGAACTTATTCAATCTTTCCGCGACATTGTTGGGTGGGAAGCTCCAGTGCTCGTCGATCAGGAGGGCGGTCGTGTCCAGCGGCTTGGCCCGCCGCACTGGCCAATCTATCCGCCGGGCGAGTGCTACAGCGAACTCTACGACCGTGAACCAATCTTGGGCCTCACGGCAGCGCGGCTCGCGGGCCACCTGATCGCAACCGATCTCCGGCCGTTGGGCATTGACGTGAACTGCCTGCCGATTGCTGACGTGCCGGTTGCCGGCGGCGATCCCGTGATTGGCGACCGTGCCTACGGCCATGACCCTGGCAAAGTCGCGGCCATCGCCAAGGCTGTGGCCGAGGGCCTGGAGGCCGGTGGCGTACTTCCGGTGCTAAAGCACCTGCCGGGTCATGGCCGCGCCACGGCCGACAGCCATCACAAGCTGCCGGTCGTCGATGCCGATCGCGCAACCCTGGAAAGCACGGATTTTGCAGCCTTCAAGCCGCTGGCCGGCCTGCCGCTCGGCATGACCGCACATGTTGTGTTTAGCGCTATTGATCCAGTCGCACCGGCCACCACTTCGGTCACAATAGTCAGGCAAGTGATTCGCGGACTGATCGGATTCCAGGGGTTGCTGATGAGCGACGACGTGTCGATGAATGCCTTGTCCGGCACCATAGCCGAGCGCAGCCGTGACGCGCTGGCGGCTGGCTGCGATGTCGTGCTTCACTGCAACGGCGATTTGGCGGAAATGTCGGCCGTTGCCGGTGTCGTGCCGGAGCTTTCGGGCGACGCAGCCAGTCGAGCCGATGCGGCGCTCGCAAGGCGTTCGGCACCGGAAGAGTTCGATACCGACGCCGCGCGTAAAGTATTCACACAAATGGTTGCCGACGAACGAACGCAACGGAAGACCGGGTCATGAGCAGCGAGGACTTCGACACCACGCTTGGTGCCGACCGCGGCGCCACCGAGCCCGCAATGATCGTGGACGTGGAAGGCTTTGAAGGCCCGCTCGATCTTCTGCTGATGCTCGCGCGTAACCAAAAAGTGGATTTGGCGAAGATTTCGATCCTTGCGCTTGCCGACCAGTATCTGTCGTTTATCGAAGCGGCACGTCAGCTGCGGCTCGAACTTGCGGCCGACTATCTCGTGATGGCGGCCTGGCTGGCCTATCTGAAATCGCGGCTGCTGTTACCCGATTCAGGCCCAGGCGAAGGGCCGAGCGCCGAAGAAATGGCTCTGGCGCTGGCCAACCGGCTGCGCCGGTTGGAGGCGATCCGCGAAGTGGCAACCCAGATGATGGAACGGCCGCAGCTCAATCGCGATATCTTCGCGCGCGGTCTGCCGGAACCGATCGAAGAAATCAAACAGCCGGAATGGTCGGCAACGCTCTACGATTTGCTGTCTTCTTACGCCACGCAGCGCTCGCGCAGCGCGCTTTCGCGTGTGCGGTTCAAGCAGCGCACAGTGTGGTCACTGGCCGAAGCGCGCGTAGCGCTCGAACGCTTGATTGGTCAATCGGCGGATTGGTCGCGCATCGACCAGTTCCTGATCAGCTATGTGGTCGAACCGGCGTTCGCCGCGACTGTGTTTGCGTCTTCGTTTGCCACCGCGCTCGAGTTGGTGCGCGAAGGGGTTGCCGAGATCCATCAGAAAGAGTCATTCGCGCCGATCTACATGCGTAAGCGTGTCGGCGCGGGTGGAAATGCTGCGACGCATGACGCACAAGAAAACGCATAAGGGGAAGGGTTCCATGCCGAGCGTGGCCAAGAAGCTCGTGGTGGTGCAAAACAATGAGCCGGCGCCAGAGGCCGCGCCCGCACCAGCCACGCGTCCTGAAGAATTACGTCTACTCGAAGCTCTGCTGTTCGCCGCGGGTGAACCGCTCGACGAAGCGCAGTTGGGGCGCAGGCTGCCGAACGGTGTCAATGTGAAGGCCACACTCGCGCAGCTCAAGGATGAGTATGCGACGCGCGGCGTCAATCTCGTACGCGTCGGCAAGAAGTGGACATTCCGCACGGCTACCGATTTGTCGTGGTTGCTGACGAAGCAGATCGTCGAGACGCGCAAGCTGTCGCGCGCTGCAGTCGAGACGCTCGCGATCATTGCCTATCATCAGCCGGTGACGCGCGCGGAAATCGAGGAAATTCGTGGCGTCGTGGCCGCGGCGGGCACGCTCGATGTCCTGCTCAAGACCGGCTGGATTCGTCCGCGCGGCCGCCGCAAGGCGCCAGGCCGTCCGATTACCTATGGAACAACGGAAACGTTCCTCTCGCATTTCGGGCTTGAGGAGGTTGGCGACCTGCCGGGCCTCGATGAGCTCAAGGGCGCCGGGCTGATTGAGGGCAATCTGCCGCCCGGATTTGCAGTCCCGCTGCCGACCGACGATTCCACGCTGCGCGACGATGAGGACCCGCTCGATCCGGGCGACCTCGATCTCGGCCTGGCGCCGCCGTCGTCGCGCTCCGAGAAGTGAACGCGCGGCAATTAGGGTAAATTCCGCAAATTCAACGGCCTGCGCGGCTCTTTGACCGGGCCTAAGTCCTTGTTTTTGCCGCTTGCGGAGCCTAGTTTCTCACTCAAATCATGGCGGGACGAGCCAAAAAGCCCGTCGCTGCGGAGGATTTGCCGATGGGTTCCCTAAGCATATGGCACTGGATCATCGTTTTGTTGGTCGTGATGGTCCTGTTTGGAGGTCGTGGAAAAATTTCGTCGCTCATGGGTGATTTCGCCCAGGGCATCAAGGCCTTCAAGAAAGGCATGTCCGAGGACGAGAAGTCGGCGGACGCCAAGAGCGAGCCGGTCAAGACGATCGAAGGCAGCGCAACGAAGACGGAAGCCGAGCGCCGCGCCGAAGGCGTGCGTTCCTGATCGCTGCGCCGGCGCGCCGGGCTATGCCCCGGCACAATCGCTGCAGCGGCGCCGGGGCGTGAGCGACTTCGATCAGCGACTTGGAGTTGACTAATCCATGTTCGACATTGGTTGGGGCGAGCTCGTCGTCATCGGCATCGTCGCGCTGATCGCGATCGGGCCGAAAGAGCTGCCGACTGTGTTGCGCACGCTTGGCCAATTCATGGGCAAGGTCCGCCGCATGGCCAACGAATTCCAGGGGCAGTTTCAGGAAGCCATGCGCGAAGCCGAGATGGCCGATCTGAAAAAGCATGCCGAAGATATCAAGAGTTCGGTCGGCGATCTCGCCAATTTCAACCCGATGGCGAACACGCAAACAGAAATCGAAAGTGCGTTCGATGCAGCCGACAAGAGTGTGGTGAGTGAAGTACCCGCCGAAGCGTCGGCCGCGGAGTCGACCGAGGCGCCGCCGCAGGTTGAGGTGAACGTTCCGCTCCCCGAGCTGCCGTCGCCTGTCACCGAAAAAGACTTTGCTCCTGCCGAGGCGCCACCGCCCAAGCAGGCCGGGGGCGGCACATGAGCCACGAGGACATCGAGGCGACCAAAGCGCCGTTGATGGACCATCTGATCGAGCTACGCTCGCGGCTGATCAAGGCGCTGATTGCTTTCGGTATCATGTTCGCGATCTGCTTTGTTTTTGCCAAGGACATTTACAATGTCCTGGTGTGGCCGTTCGTCTGGATCGCCGGGCCGGAAAACTCAAAATTCATCTACACCGCGTTGCTCGAATACTTCGTCACGCAACTCAAGCTCGCGATGTTCGGCGCTGCGTTTCTGTCGTTTCCGATCGTGGCTGGCCAAATTTATATGTTCGTCGCTCCCGGACTTTATAAGCATGAGCGCAGCGCATTCTTGCCGTATCTGATCGCGACGCCGATTTTCTTCGCGCTCGGCGCGGCGGTGGTCTACTTTCTCGTGCTGCCGATGCTGGTACGCTTCTCACTTGGCATGCAGCAGACGGGCTCGACCACGGATGCTTCGATCGCCTTGATGCCGAAGGTCGGCGAATATCTCTCGCTGATGATGGCGCTGGTACTTGCGTTCGGCGTGGCGTTTCAGCTTCCGGTGATCCTGACGCTGCTTGGACGTATCGGCATTATCACAGCCGAGCAGCTCAAGGCGAAACGGCGCTATTTCATCGTCGGCGCTTTCGTGCTGGCGGCGGTGCTTACCCCGCCTGACGTCATCAGCCAGATGTCGCTCGCGGTGCCGTTGCTCATCTTGTACGAGGGCTCGATCTGGTCTGTGCGTATTGTGGAAAAGAAGGCGCGGGCCGAGGCCGCAACCAAGGCGGCCGCCGATGCTGCTGCGGCGACCGCAAAGCCGGCGGAGTAGGGTTGCGCCCGGTATTGACGTTCGTCATGCCCGGCTTTATGCCGGGCATCCCGCAGTCTTGCTTCACCCAAGAAAATCGTGGATGGCCGGGACAAGCCCGGCCATGACAAGATAAAAGCGGCCCGCCATGTACGACATCAAATGGATTCGGGAGAACCCGGACGCCTTCGACCGCGGCTTGAAGCGCCGTGGGCTGGAGCCGTTGTCGAAGAAGCTTGCTGGCGCTCGATGAAAAGCGGCGGGCGGCCATCACCAAATTCGAGCAGGCACAGGCGCGCCGCAATGCCGCCTCCAAGGAAATCGGTGACGCCAAGAAGGCCAAGGACGAGGGCAGGGCCAGCAAGCTGATGGCCGAAGTGAATGATCTCAAGGTCACCTTGCCCGCGCTCGAAGAAGAACAGAAAACGCTCGGCGCCGAGCTGGACAAGGAACTGGCGCAAATTCCCAATATGCCGCTCGACGAGGTGCCGGACGGCGCCGACGCAAGCGGCAATGTCGAGCATCATGTCGTCGGGAAAAAGCGCGACTATTCATTCAAGCCCAAGCAGCATTTCGAACTGGGCGAAGCACTCGGCATGATGGATTTCGAACTGGCCGCAAAATTATCCGGCGCGCGCTTTGTCGTCTTGCAGAAAAGCCTGGCCCGCATGGAGCGCGCCCTCGGGCAATTCATGCTCGATGTGCATACGGGCAAGGAGCATGGATACACGGAAATCAATCCGCCAATTCTTGTACGTGACGATGTGATGTTTGGAACGGCGCAACTACCAAAATTTGCCGAGGACCAATTTCGAACGACAAATGATTTATGGCTCATTCCCACTGCCGAAGTTCCGCTGACCAATCTCGTCCGCGAGTCCATCGTCGAGGAAGCGCAATTGCCGATGCGGCTCACGGCCTGCACGCCGTGCTTCCGCGCGGAGGCGGGCGCGGCCGGCAAAGATACGCGCGGCATGATCCGCCAGCACCAGTTCACGAAAGTCGAATTGGTCTCGATCACGACGCCGGAAAAATCGAAAGAAGAACACGAGCGCATGCTGGCGTGCGCGGAAGAAGTGCTCAAGAAACTCGACTTACACTATCGCGTGGTCACGCTTTGCACCGGTGACATGGGTTTCGCCGCGCAGAAAACCTATGACATCGAGGTCTGGCTGCCGGGCCAGAACATGTATCGTGAAATTTCCTCATGCTCCGTCTGCGGCGATTTCCAGGCCCGTCGCATGAATGCGCGCTATCGGGCGAAGGATGGCGTGCGGCATGTGCATACGCTCAATGGCTCAGGCGTCGCTGTCGGCCGCGCGCTGATCGCAGTGATGGAAAATTATCAGGACAGGAAGACGGCTCGATCCTCGTGCCGGAAGCGCTTAAGCCCTATATGGGCGGGATAACGAAGATTGAGCGCAATTTGATGGTCGCGCAGGCAAACTTCTGTTGTCATCGCCGGGCTTGTCCCGGCGATCCCGCTTAGGTAGGCACAATGCCGTCCATCATCGGGATGGCCGGGACACAGACGCGGCCGCGCCTGACGCATCCGGCATGACGGGAAAGCGTAATGCGCATCCTCATCACCAATGACGACGGCATCCATTCGCCGGGGCTTGAAGCCTGCGAGAAAATCGCGCGAGCGCTGTCCGACGACGTGTGGATCGTGGCGCCGGAAACCGATCAATCCGGCGTATCGCATTCGCTGTCGCTGAATGATCCGTTGCGCATGCGCGAAGTCGGCGAACGACACTATGCCATCAAAGGAACGCCGACCGATTGCGTGATCATGGGCGTGCGTCATCTGATGAAGGACAAGCCGGATCTCGTGCTGTCCGGCGTCAACCGCGGCCGCAATTGTGCCGAGGATGTCACCTATTCCGGCACGGTGGCAGGCGCCATGGAAGGCGCCGTGCTCGGGATTCCGTCCTTTGCGCTTTCGCAGGCCTATGCATTCACCACCAAGCATCATCCCTATTGGGACACTGCGATCAAATTCGCTCCCGATCTCATCAGGCGCATTCTTGATACCGGGATGCCGCGCGATGTTCTGGTGAACATCAATTTTCCGGATTGTCTGCCTGGTGAAGTGGCGGGGGTTGCGGTCGCCGTGCAGGGAAAGCGTGATCAGGAACTGTTGCGGATCGAGGCGCGTCATGACGGACGCGGCAATCCTTATTACTGGATCGCCTTTGGGCGTGGCGGCATCGTTGGTGCGGCGCCTGGAAGCGATCTCGCGGCATTGAACGAGAAACGCATTTCGGTGACGCCGTTGCGGCTCGATCTCACAGACGAGCCGTTCATGACTAAACTGGCGAGCGTTCTAGCTTAAGCCATCAATCCGGCGAGCGTGGTCTTGAGTTGCTCGGCCTGGAATGGCTTTTGAAGGGCAGGCCGGCCGCGATAGGCTTCCGGCAGGCTGCGTTCGCCATACCCGGTGACGAAAACGAATGGCAAGCCTCGCCCGGCCAGAATATCGGCGACGGGATAAATCTCCTGGCCGTCGAGATTGACGTCGAGAATGGCGGCGTTGAATTCGCCATCGGTGGCAAATTGACGTGCTTCCGAAATGGTGCCGACGGCAGCGGCCACGCCATAGCCCAGTTCGTCCAGCATGTCCTCAAGCAGCATGCGGATCAGATATTCGTCCTCGACTACGAGGACGCGTCGCGTTGCCGAGGGCGCTGTCATTGATATCTCCCGCCCTACAACTCAGCGAGGGCACCAGAGTTCCATTTTACCTCGACTCCCAGCAAACATGCTAATAATGCCCGAAAGGGGCCTAAACGTGTCTAATACGCCGCGCGAACAGCAGGACGACGTCCGGATGGAATTCCTGCTGACGTTGCGCCGCCGCGGCATCAGCGACCAAAGCGTGTTGCGGGCGATGGATGAAGTCCCGCGCGACCGTTTTGTCGAGGCATCTTTTGCGCAAAGCGCCTATGCCGACCAGGCCCTGCCCATCGCTTGCGGACAGACCATCAGTCAGCCTTACGTCGTTGCCTATATGACCGAGCAGCTGGCGCTGCGATCGCATCAGCGTGTGCTCGAGGTGGGGACCGGCTCAGGCTATCAAGCCGCCGTATTGTCACGGCTGGCCCGTGAAGTGGTCAGCGTTGAGCGCTATCGCACGCTGGCCGATGCGGCACGAGTGCGATTGAAGTCGCTCGGGTACAGCAACGTGGAGATCGTGGTTGGCGATGGCTTCGCCGGCGTGCCGGGCAGGGCGCCCTATGATCGCATCATCGTCACCGCGGCGACCGAAACCCTGCCACAGGCATTGGTCGACCAGCTCACCGAGGATGGCATCATGATCCTGCCTCTCGGCTCGCATGAAGGCTCGCAACATCTAATCAAGATTACCAAGTCGCAAACGGGAACTCGGCGCGAAAATCTGATCGCGGTGCGATTTGTGCCGATGTTACCGGGACAAGCTGAAGAACTCTAAGATTTTGGCCGCATTCAATGCGTCCTGAAGCGACGAATGCGCCGGTTTCCGCGCGTTAATAATTAAAGCCTTGTTTACTCGCGGCTGCTTTATTTCAAACTCTACGTTTCATGCGTACGAGTGAGTAACCACATGCCGCGCCCCCAGGTGCAATCTCGCCCGCTTGCTTGGCCGCGCGTCGTTGTTCTCGCGCTGGTTGGTATTTCCGCCGCCGGTTGTGCGGACTCCGCGCGCTTCGACTCCAGCTCATACGATGCCGGTCGTCCGGCCCCACCGCAGAATGTCGCCGCCGCCGCTCCCGCGCCAGCGCCACAGTCCTACGGTCGCGTCGAGGCGCAGCCGCTGCCGGCGCCGAGCCAGCCAGCAACCGTCCCGGCTTCGCCCAACTACGGTTACAATTCGCAGAGCAGCGGCGCGTATCGGCAGAACGCTTCGTATTCTGACATCACCGGCTCGGTTGCCACGCCGAAAGCGGCTCCTGCGCCACACGGCCATTGGACCTGGGATGGCGGCTCGCCTGTAACGGTCGGATACGGCGAAACAGTCGATAGCATTGCGCGCAAGCATCATGTGCCTGTCGCCGCGCTCATGCAGACCAACGGTCTTCGTGAGGCCGGCCAGATCAGGCCCGGCCAGCGTCTCGTCATTCCGCGTTACGTTTCGGGCGGGTCACAAACGGCGACCGCGCCTGCGGCGGCGCCGGCTCGCGTCGCTGCCGGCGGCAATGTTCACGTCGTTCAGCATGGCGACACGCTCATGAGCATCTCCCGTCGCAATGGCGTGACTCTGACGGCGCTGGCGCAC
Organism: uncultured Alphaproteobacteria bacterium; assembly: GCA_963735285.1. Taxonomy (GTDB): domain Bacteria; phylum Pseudomonadota; class Alphaproteobacteria; order Rhizobiales; family Xanthobacteraceae; genus Pseudolabrys. Next base: position 491,649 of record CAVTKN010000003.1, read on the forward strand.
GCGAACAGGCTCCAGACCGATAGCAAGCTCGCCATCGGTGATCGCATCACGATCCCCGGCGGTGGCCACCAGGTCGCTGCCGCGCAGCCTGCGCCCGCGCGTCCGGCGCCTGCGCCGGCACCGCAGGTTGCGCAGCCGCACACGGTTCCGGCAACCAAGGTTGCGAGCGCTGCTCCGGTGCAGACCGCGCGCGTCGCCAAGGAAGAGCCGCGCACCACCGAGACCGTGGTCAAGACTGCCGAGCCGAGCGGCGCCATGCCGTCATTCCGCTGGCCCGTGAAGGGCCGGGTAATTGCGGGCTTCGGCAGCAAACCAAACGGCACGCAGAACGACGGCATCAATCTGGCGGTTCCGGAGGGCACACCCATCAAGGCCGCCGATGACGGCGTCGTTGCTTATGCCGGCAACGAACTCAAAGGCTACGGCAATCTGGTGCTGATCCGCCACTCGAATGGCTTCGTCTCGGCCTATGCGCATGCCAGCGAATTGATGGTCAAGCGCGGCGATACGATCAAGCGCGGGCAGGTGATTGCACACGCGGGCCAGACCGGCAGCGTGACGTCACCGCAGCTACATTTTGAAATTCGCAAGGGTTCGACCCCGGTCGATCCCGCGCAATATCTCGGCGGCGCCTAGTTCTTCAGCGCGACGCCGAGACGTCCCGCCAGATCTTGCACGAACTGCCATGCCACGCGACCCGAGCGCGAACCGCGCGTCGTCGACCATTCCAGCGCCTCGCGATGCAGCGCCTCACCGCTCGCTGGAATTTTGAAGTGGGCGATATAGCCGTCGACCATCGCGAGATATTCGTCCTGGCTGCAACGATGAAATCCGAGCCAGAGCCCGAAGCGATCAGATAGCGAGACCTTTTCTTCCACGGTCTCACCCGGGTTGATCGCGGTCGAGCGCTCGTTTTCCATCATGTCGCGCGACATCAAGTGGCGACGGTTCGATGTGGCGTAGAAGATGACGTTGTCCGGCCGCCCCTCGATGCCGCCTTCAAGGACCGCTTTAAGTGATTTGTAGGTCGTGTCTTCGGCGTCGAACGACAGATCATCACAGAAAACGATAAAGCGATGCGTCGAACCGCGGGTGAGCGACATTAGCGCGGGCAGGCTGTCAATATCCTCGCGGTGGATTTCGATCAGCTTGAGAGGTCCCGTCTTGCTGTTGCGTGCGAAGGTGGCATTGACGCCGGCGTGCGCGGCCTTCACCAGCGACGACTTGCCCATGCCGCGGGCGCCCCAGAGCAGCGCGTTGTTGGCGGGCAGGCCTTTTGCAAAGCGCTCGGTGTTTTCCACCAATACGTCCCTGACGCGGTCGATGCCTTTGAGCAGCGACATCTCGACGCGGTTGACGCGCGCAACTGGAGCAAGCCGGCCATCGGGGTGCCACACGAAAGCATCGGCAGCGCCAAGCTCAGGCAGAGCCGCGCGCCGCGGGGCCAGCCGTTCAAGGGCGGTGGCGATGCGTTCGAGCAGGTCGCCTTGGCTGGCGGAACGCGCGCCGGCTTTTGGCTTTGGCGTGGACCGGCGTGTCGATCGGGACTTTGATTTGGCCATCTGGGTCTTTCCGCAAATCGCGCTGCTCTTAGCGGGGTGGCGTTGCCCCCGCAAGCGGCCATGCGGGGAAACGGCTGAAAATGGCTAGTTTCAGGGGTAAGGCGGCGTTGCAATTGGGTGGGCGGCCGCTATAGTCCGCGCGAAATTCAAGCGCCTTCGGGGCGCTCGGGAAACCACGCAAGGAAAGCTTCGATGTTTGTTACGCCTGCGTTTGCGCAAGGGTCTCTGGGGTCTTTATTCGGCGGTGCGGGCGGTGACGGCGGTATGCTGATGTCACTGCTGCCGTTCGCTCTCATTTTTGTCATCATGTATTTCCTGATCCTGCGCCCGCAGCAAAAGCGGGTGAAGCAGCATCAGGAAATGGTCAAGAACGTTCGGCGGGGCGACACGGTCATCACCAATGGCGGCCTTGTCGGTAAGGTCACCAAGGTAATTGACGACGACCAAATCGAGATCGAGATTGCGGACGATGTGCGCATCCGCCAGATGCGGCAGATGGTCACCGACGTTCGCGCCAAGGGTGAACCTGTCAAGGAAGAGGCCGCAGCCAGTTAAGCGGCGGCAACCTCGGCCTTCGAGCCGCAAGTCGGGACGTCATGCTTTATTTCACGCGGTGGAAGGCGCTGGCGATTGTACTGACGGCACTCGTCGTTTGTCTGTTCGCCGTGCCAAATTTCCTGCCTGACAAATTGGTGCAGAGCTGGCCGAAGTGGGCGCAGCGCCACATCGTGCTGGGTCTCGACCTGCAGGGCGGTTCGCACATTCTGCTCGAAGTCGACACCAATGCTGTTCGCAAGGAAAAACTCGAGACCCTGCGGGATGACGTCCGCCGCGTCCTGCGCGACGCGCGTGTCGGCTACACCGGGTTGGTGGTGCGCGGCAACAGCGTGGAAGTGCGGATCCGCGAGGGCAGCAATTTCGATCAGGCCGTTACGAAACTGCGTGAACTGTCGCAGCCGCTTGGCGGCATTCTGAGCGGCACCGGCCAGACGAGCCTCGACATCACGACCGAGGCAGGAAGCCTGGTGCGGCTCGCAGTTACCGAGCCCGCGCTGGTCGACCGGGTGCGCCAGTCGGTCGAGCAGTCGATCCAGATCATCGAACGGCGAGTCAATGAACTCGGCACCGTGGAGCCTTTGATCCAACGGCAGGGCACCGACCGCATATTGGTGCAGGTGCCAGGCTTGCAGGATCCCACGCGATTGAAAGAGTTGCTCGGCAAGACCGCCAAGCTCGATTTCCGCATGGTCGACGTGTCGATGCCGGCCGAGCAGGCGGCGCAGGGACGTGTGCCGCCGGATGACGAAATTCTCTACAGCACCACCCAGCCCAAAACGCCTTATCTGGTCGAGAAGCGCATCCTGGTGTCAGGTGGTGACCTGACCGATGCTCAACCGGGGTTTGATCAGCGCACGAGCGAGCCCATCGTGTCGTTCCGCTTCAATACGTCGGGTGCGCGCAAATTCGCGCAAGTCACGCAGGAAAATGTCGGCAAGCCATTTGCGATTGTCCTCGACAACCAGGTGATTTCTGCGCCAGTCATTCGTGAGCCGATCCTTGGCGGTTCTGGCCAGATATCAGGTAGCTTTACCGTCGAGAGCGCCAACGACCTTGCGATCCTGCTACGCGCCGGCGCGTTGCCGGCGCCCTTGACCATCATCGAGGAGCGAACGGTCGGTCCGGGACTTGGACAGGATTCGATCGCCAAAGGTAAGATATCTTCTTACGTCGGCGCGGCGATGGTGATCGTGTTCATGCTGGCGACCTACGGATTGTTTGGTCTGTTCGCCAATATCGCGGTGGCGATCAACGTAGCGATGATCTTTGGCGTGCTTTCCCTGCTCAATGCGACTCTCACGCTACCCGGTATTGCTGGTATCGTGCTCACCGTCGGAATCGCGGTCGAACTCGAACGTGTTGATCTACGAGCGCATCCGGGAGGAAGTGCGCGGCGGTCGTACCCCGATCAATGCCATCGACGCAGGGTTTTCGCGTGCACTCGCCACCATCCTGGACTCAAATATCACCACGTTCATTGCCGCTGCCGTGCTGTTCTACATCGGCACGGGCCCGGTGCGCGGCTTCGCAGTTACGCTCGGCATCGGCATCATCACCACGGTCTTTACCGCCTTCACATTGACCCGATTGATCGTGGCCTATTGGGTGCGCTGGCGGCGCCCGCAACGCGTGCCAATTTAGGAACCGCGCCCGTGCGCCTGCTTCGCATCGTTCCCGACGACACCAAATTCGATTTCATGCGCTTTCGGCGCATCAGTTTTCCTGTGTCAGCGCTGCTGTCGATTATCGCGATATCGCTTTATTTCTTTCACGGGTTGAATTTTGGCATCGACTTCAAAGGTGGCACGCTGATCGAGGTCCAGTCCAAGGCCCCGACGGCCGATCTTGCGGCGATGCGCGCTGCGCTTGGAGCCCTGGGTCTGGGCGAAGTTCAATTGCAGCAATTTGGTGCGCCTAACGATGTGCTGATCCGAATTGCGGAGCAGCCGGGCGGGGAAACAGCGCAGCAGGCGGCGGTCACGAAAGTTCGCGGCGCGCTCGGTAACGAGGTCGATTATCGGCGCGTCGAGGTGGTCGGGCCGCGCGTGTCGGGTGAATTGCTCTCGTATGGCGTCGTCGGGCTGATGCTCGCGATCTTGGCCATCCTCGTCTATCTCTGGTTTCGCTTCGAATGGCAGTTCGCCTTGGGCGCGATGATCGCCAACGTGCACGATATCGTGCTGACGATTGGATTTATGTCAGTCACCCAGATTGATTTTGATCTGACAAGTATCGCGGCATTGCTGACGATCCTTGGCTATTCGCTCAATGACACTGTCGTCATCTATGATCGTATCCGTGAAATGCTGCGCAGGTACCGGAAACTGCCAATGCCGGATCTGCTCAATGCGTCGGTCAACCAGACGCTGTCGCGTTCAGTGATTACCCACGTGACGGTTTCGCTGGCCTTGCTGGCGCTGCTGCTTTTTGGTGGACAGGCCATTCACAGCTTTACGGCAACGATGATGTTTGGCGTGGTCCTGGTCGGAACCTATACGTCGGTCTTCATTGCCTCACCGATCCTCATCTATCTCGGCGTCGGTACTGGGCGAGATTCATTGACCGCGCCGGACCGGGACAAGAACTAGATGACGCCCGGCGGGCGGGCAGACGCTCCGCATCTGCCGCGCCCGGCGCTTATCGATGCCTATGGCGATGGCGGCTTTCGCTTCGGTGGCATGTCACATCGCGGCTCGTTGCTGTGTTTCCCTGATGGAATCTGGGCTTGGCCGCTCAATAGTGCTGCCGAGCTATCGGCATCCGCACTGGAAGCGGCTTTCGATCGCGCCGGAGCTCTCGATTTTTTCCTCATCGGCGCCGGTCGCGACCCATGGGTATTACCGGAACGTCTTAGCAGCCGATTCCGGGACTTATCGCTCGCGGTCGACAGCATGCCGACCGGTGCGGCCGTGCGGACGTATAACATCATGCTTGCGGAAAACCGCCGTGTCGGCGCGGGGCTTATCGCAGTCGTGTGACCGGCGCTGGATTGTGTCTGATGCAGGGCCATTTCGAACATTGTGCTGGGCTCGTGCGGGAGGTCGATCACGACCGCTATCTCGCCACGTTGTTTGCGCCGGCAGGGCTGCGCGATGCGCTTTTCGCGCTGTATGCCTTTAGCGCCGAGATCTCGCGCATCCGCGAGTTGGCGCGCGAGCCGATGCCCGGTGAAATCCGGCTGCAATGGTGGCGCGAAGTGCTTATGGGTGAGCGCACGGGCGAGGCGGCCGCTCACCCGGTTGCCTCCGCGATCATGGAAACGATGTCGCGCCATGGTCTGGCGCGCGAGCGCCTTGTTGCATTGATCGAAGCACACCGTTTCGATGTCTACGATGAGCCGATGGCAAGCCTTGCAGAGCTCCAAGGTTACGCGGCCGCGACCTCAGGTGCTATTTTCGAATGTGCGGCGCGTATCCTGGCTGGCCCGGAGGCGGCGCTTGCCGGTGTTGCTGGGAACGCCGGCGAGGCCGAAACGTTTGCCGATCTGATCGAGGACTTGCCGCGCCACGCGGTGCACCATCAGCTTTATGTGCCGCTGGAAATTCTTCGGCACTATGGCGCCGACCCTGCGGATGTTTATGCCACGCGCGTGACGCCCGAATTACGTGCCGCACTTGCCGAGCTGCGCTTGCGCGCGCGCCGGCATTTGTCGCAAATCGCGGATGCCGAGATTCCCACGATCGCTCAGCCGGCATTTTTGCCGTTGGCGCCGCTACGACAATGGTTATTGGCGATGGAGGCGAACGACTACGACCCGTTCCACCCGCCGCAGGTGCCTCAGTGGCGGCGGCAATGGCGCATCTGGCGCGCGGCAAAGTCGCTTCGGCGGATTGGCGACTAACGCTTATTCAGCGGCGACCGCCGGCGGTTCGCCAGCGATCCAGAGTTCAAGGTCAACAAGCGCCCGGCGCGACAATGCGCTTTTTCGCGCCTGTGCTTTTGCGGCGGCGCGGCTGAGCTTGCTCGGTTCGTCGTATGATGGCGTTTCGCGCAGTGGGGGAAAAAGGCCGAAGTTCACATTCATTGGTTGGAACGAGGATGGCCCTGCATCAATCGTCTCAATATGGCCACCGGTGATGTGAGCGAGCAGCGCACCGTGCGCCGTTGTTGCCGGCGGCGCCACGATGGCTTGACCGTGGCGTTCGGCGGCTGCGAACCGGCCCGCGAGCAGGCCGATTGCGGCCGACTCAACATAACCCTCGCATCCGGTGATCTGGCCGGCAAAACGCCAGCGGGTGTTTGCCTTCAGGCGCAAGGTCTCGTCGAGCAATTGTGGGGAATTAAGAAAAGTATTGCGGTGCAGGCCACCCAGGCGGGCGAATTCAGCATTTTGCAATCCGGGAATTGTCCGAAAGATGCGAACCTGTTCGCCGTGTTTGAGCTTGGTCTGGAAGCCAACCATATTGAACAGCGTGCCGAGCTTGTTGTCCTGCCTCAGCTGCACGACGGCGTAGGCTTTCGAGTCTGGTTGGTGCGGATTGGTCAGGCCAAAGGGTTTCATGGGGCCGTGCCGCAACGTTTCAGGGCCACGCTCGGCCATGACCTCGATCGGCAGACAGCCGGCGAAATACGGCGTCGATGACTCCCATTCGTGAAACGTGGTCTTGTCGCCGGAAAGGAGTGCCGCAACGAACGCTTCGTATTGTTCGCGCGAGAGCGGACAATTGATGTAGTCGGCGCCGGTGCCGCCGGGGCCTGCTTTGTCGTAGCGCGATTGAAACCAGGCCTGTGTAAGATCGATGCTGTCCCGATGCACAATCGGCGCAATCGCATCAAAGAACGCCAATTGCTGTTCGCCCGTCAGGGCGGCGATCGTTGCGGCAAGACCGGGCGAGGTCAGGGGACCGGTCGCGATGATGACGCTGTCCCATTCTGCGGGCGGCGGCGCAATTTCACCCCGCTCGAGCGTGATCATCGGATGAGCAGCGAGCGCAGCGGACACCGCTGCGGAAAATCCGTCGCGGTCGACCGCCAGCGCGCCGCCGGCGGGCACCTGATTTGCATCCGCGGTATTCATGATGATCGATCCGAGCCGGCGCATTTCGGCGTGCAGGAGGCCGACGGCGTTGTGTTCATGATCATCGGAACGGAACGAGTTCGAACACACCAGTTCGGCATAGCCATCAGTCTTGTGGACCGGGGTTGCCCGCAATGGGCGCATTTCGTGCAGGACGACCGGAATCCCGGCCTGCGCCAGCTGCCAGGCCGCCTCGGACCCGGCCAGGCCGCCCCCGACGACATGAACGGCTTGAAATTGGCTCTTTGTCATTCGATGATCATTAGGCCGGCCGGTCGCAAGCCGCAATGGTGGTAAAGGGTTCCATATGCTCAGGAAATTGATGGTCTGCGCGTTTGCAGGCGTGTTTGTCTATGCGGTCGGCGGGGGCATCGCGTCCGCCGCAACAGCGACGAATGTCGTCGACGCGGCCTATGGCGGCCTGTCGGTCACCCCGCCCACACCGAGCATGGTCTACGTATGCCACGGCTTCGGGTGCAAATACCGCGATGAGGTGGATTTGACGGCGGGGGACCGCACGAAATTGACGCAAATCCTGGCGGCCGGCCGGGCTTCTGCGGCGGCGGAGCGCAAGGCGGTGGCCGCAGCGGGCGCCTGGTTCGACAAGCGCGTCGGTCCGGTCGCCGGCACGCAAAATCACGTGGCGCGCGCCGGCGCCAAGTACATGTACGACATCCACCAATTCGATTGCATCGACACCAGCCGCAACACCACGAGCCTGCTTTTGGTGCTCGACCAGCTCAAATTGCTGCGCCACCACGACGTCGATGCGCCAGAGGCGCGCGGTTATTTTATCGATGGACGCCCGCCGCATGCGACCGCCGTGCTGGTTGAAAAAGCGACGGGCACGAAATGGTCGATCGACTCCTGGACCGTCGGTTACGGCCAGGCGCTTGAAGTCATGCCTTTGGAGCGCTGGAAGGCGGTCGACTAGCCCGCTGACGAGGCCACTGACAAGATCCCTGCCGCCGCGCAAAAAACGAAACGCCCGTGGCTTGGCCGCGGGCGTTTTCAATTCAATCAGCGACGGATCGAATTAGTGTTCGTGCGCGGCATTCCAGGCAACGCGCGGAATGTCAGAGCGGCTGATGCCGATGTCGGCGAGCTCGCGGTCGCCAAGACGCGACAGTTCGTTCAGGCTCTGGTTGTAGCGCTTCCACTCCTGGATGAAGCGGGCGAGTGCGGCAATCATGGTGTCCTTCTTTCTTTCGTCAGTCCGGCGGCGCCGGTCGTTGTTTCGAATGGGAAAATAGGCATTTGCAGCGATTTGAAAAGCAATAATGTTGCGCTGCAGCTAGGTGAAAAATGCATAGCTTAAATAACTGAAAATTAACAAAAAAATAGAAAATCAGGGTGTTTCCGCCTTGCTTCGACCTAGCAATATTGCGGCAGTGCACAAATTTGGCGGTCTCAGGCCGAAACCGATGGACTTCGTGTAGGTTAGTCTCCGAAATCCGGAGACCAAGACCCATGAATTCGCATATCTGGCGCACCCTCATCGTCACCGCGTTGCTGGCCGCTGGCGGGCTGGCGTCCGCATCGGCCGCCGAACTCAAGGTGCTGACCGCCGGGGCCTTCAGACAGGTCGTGGTGGCCCTCGTGCCGGCCTACGAAAAGCAAAGTGGCAACACGGTCGTTGTCGAAAACGATACCGCTGGCGGTCTCAAGAAAAAGATCGAGGGCGGCGAGGCCTTTGACGTGGCCGTTATCACGCCGGCGGTGCTCAAGGAGCTGACCGCTAGCGGCAAGATCGCTGCCGGAAGCATTGTCGACGTTGCAAGCGTTGGTGTGGGCGTGGTCGTCAAGGAAGGTGCCGCCAAGCCGGATATCAGCACCGTGGAGGCCTTCAAGAGCGCGCTCCTCGCGGCCAAGTCCGTTGCCTATATCGACCCGGCGAGCGGCGGCTCCAGCGGTATCTACATCGACAAGCTGCTCGAACGGCTCGGGATTGCCGACCAGATCCGGCCGAAGGCCAAGCTCAAGAAAGGCGGTCACGTTGCCGATCTCATTGTCAGCGGAGAGGCCGAGCTCGGGCTGCACCAGATCAGCGAAATCGTGCCGGTGAAGGGCGCCGCGCTGGTCGGTCCGCTGCCGACGGAGATCCAGAGCACCACGACTTATGCGGCTGGCCTGAGCGCGTCCACGCAGAACAAGGCGGCGGCGCAGGCACTCATGCAGGTGTTCTCTGGTGCCGAGGCGGCTGCGGTGCTCAAATCCAAAGGCATGGAGCCGGCAAAGTAAGGACGGCACCCTTTGGAATTAATGCCAGAGACGCGCGCGCTCGACCGCCGCGTCGTCATCACCGCGCTGGGCATTGCCCAGATCCTGGCCTGGGGTACGTCGTTTTACTTTCCCGCGGTGTTCGCCGAGCCGATCGTTGCCGAGACTGGCTGGTCGCTGGGCTGGGTCGTCGGCGGCACGTCGATCGGCTTGCTCACCGCGGGGCTGATCTCGCCGCAGGTTGGCCGCATCATCGATGCGCGCGGCGGACGTCCGGTCCTGCTGGCAAGCTCCGCATTCTATGCCGCGGGCCTTGCCGGTGTCGGCCTTGCGCCGGCGCTGCCATTCTATCTGTTTGCCTGGGTGCTGATCGGAATCGGCATGGGCACCGGGCTTTATGATGCGGTCTTTGCAGCGCTTGGCCGTATGTACGGCAGTGACGCGCGCGGCCCAATCACCAATCTCACGTTGTTCGGCGGTTTTGCCAGCACCATTTGCTGGCCGCTGAGCGCCTTCATGATCGAGCACGCGGGATGGCGCAGCGCCTGCTTCATCTACGCGGCACTGCATGTGTTTGTAGCGCTGCCGTTGCAAATGGCGGTCGTGCGGCGCGTGCCGTCGCGTGCGGACTTAAAAAGAACGGAGGCGGGCCAGATCGACGCTGCCAGCACTCCGGCGTCCATCGACGACGAAACTGTCATCTTCGCGCTGCTGGCCGTCGTGCTTTCGATAGCGGCCGGCATCGGTTCGATCGTCGTGGTGCACTTGCTGATTTTCCTGCAGGCGAGGGGGCTGGACTTTGCGTCTGCGGTGGCTCTGGGCACACTGTTCGGCCCCGCGCAAGTCGGGGCTCGTGTCGTGGAGCGCCTGTTCGGCAGCCGCTACCACCCGATCTGGACCATGATTGCGTCGTGCACGCTGATGGCCGTCGGTCTGCTCCTGCTGTTTGGCGCCGTGCCTGCCTTGCTCATTGTGATCTTGCTCTACGGCGCGGGCTACGGAATCTCGTGGATCGGACGTGGCACGCTGCCGCTGGCCTTATTCGGGCCCGTGCGCTTTCCGCGCCTGATGGGCAAGCTTGCTTTTCCGAGCTTGATCGTCCAGGCGTTCGCGCCATCGCTCGGCGCGCTGCTGATCGAGGCCAATGGCTCTGATTGGACGATCGGAGTCTTGGCGCTGCTTGCGCTCGCCAATGTCGTGTTGATTGGTGTGTTGTGGTGGCTGTGCCGTGAACCGTCTATTGACGGGTGATCATCGCGGATTCAGGAGACGTGAAATCCTGTTCGCTTTGCACCACATTTAGCGAAAATGCTGTTCCGATCAACATCAAGGCGAAGATACTGATGGCGAGACGAATAAGAAGCATGGCACGTATGGTTTCCAGAGAATGACGATGCGACTTCAAAATGAAACACTGGGTGCGGGCTGCGAACTCTTTCAAGATCCGCCACCGGTCTAACGCACAAGCGGCGAAAACGTTGCTTGTGCGAATGCTTTAATTTAACGCCGCCAGGGCCGGCAAGTCGGAGAACTACTGACGCGCACGGAGTCTCGGAGAGCCGCGCGCTGAAATGTGGCGATGGAGCATGGCAACGCCGTAAAGGAACGGCAGACTTTCAGCGAGGGGGGACCTATGAACTGGAAACTAGGGTTTTTCAGACTTTGGATTGTTGCATCGGCATGTTGGGCGGCTGTCGTCGGCTGGCTTTTCTATGTTGCCGTCGTCGCGCCGCGTTCGCTGGCGGCGATTCAGGACGCGTGCGTTGAAGCGCGCAGGGCGGAGCCGGCCCTCGGCAGTCCTTTTGATTGCTTCGCAAAGGGGATGAACTTCGACTACGTCATTCCGCTGGGTCCGATCGTTGCCAAATATTTTGCTCTGGCGATCGGGCCGATGCTTGCCGCGTTTGTACTCTGGTTCGTCGGCGCATGGATTATGGCGGGCTTCTATCGCCGTCGTACCAAGCGTTAACGCATGTCCATATGATCGAACAACGCGATTTGTTCGCGGTGCGTCAGCGCAGAGCCATTAACTTTTGGCAGTCGTTGTTGGATTTGAAAAAGCCGCCAGGCGATTGCAGCGTTCGCACGCGTAGACCTGCATCAACAGCCGGCCCTCGCGTGTTTGGACCTCTTGAACAGAATGCCACGTCATCAGTTGGCTGCACTTCGCGCAGTGCGGATCGGTACGCTCAACGGGCTTGTGCATTGGATGCTCCCGCAGTCATTGCAAGGCGGGAGCGCGACGGGTCTCTCAGTCACCGGCGCCTTGGGCAGGGCCGTGGCCGGTGATGCTCCAATGGTGCGCCAACCAGAACTCAGCGTCGATCCGCAAAGGCCGCCGCTTACTCATTCGGCGTCAAGGTGGGCGCAGGTTAACCGGTCACGCAAATATGCGTACGCAAACCGCCACGCTATGGTCGCTGTGCCCCTTAGGCCTCGCTATTCGGCTGGGGGAAGCGCACTGTCATCGACATGGACCAAACCCCAATGGCGCCTATGCCTCCCGCGCCGTCGCTTATTGTGTGTCCGTACTGCAAGCTGGAGCTGTTTTTGGTCGGGACCGAGTTGGAAAAGCCGGGGCGCGACGTGTACACTTTTGAATGCCCCAAGTGCCATCATCTGGAAGCCAGAGGCGTTGCGGTTCTGTAGGCCGCGCCGGTAATGGATCGGCACGGTCTCGAACAGACAATCCGGTCGGAAATTTAAAAGCTGACGCATTGTCTCGGCCAGGTCCGCTGAGAATATTTTGCGAGCGAGGACATTATAATGGTCTTACGCACGAAACGCGTGACGCTGACGTTTCAGCATCCATTCGCGCTCAAAGGCGTCGATAGGCGGCTTGCGGCCGGCGACTATGAGGTGGTGACGGACGAAGAACTGATCGAGGAGGTGTCGTTCCCGGTTTATCGTCGTGTTGCAACATTGATCTTCTTGCCCGCCGATGCGGGCCAACCATCTTCGATCGAAATGGTCAATGTCGATCCTGTCGATCTCGCTGCGGCCCATCAGCGGGATCAGGCCGCGTGACTGTGGAGGCACGAAGCCTCCGTCGCACTTAGTTGGCCCACTTACACTTCAGGCAAATACGCTCGCCGAAACCGTCAGATCGCTTTCAGGTGCGACCCGCTCATATTTTTCGACCGTACTTTTGATTCGGTAGCGGGGGTCTTCAGGGTCGCGGTCCGAGGCGGGAATAAGATGACGAATTTCATAGGGGCCTTGGGCCATTGATCGAAGCACGTGAGGTGCAAGATCGACAATCTGGCCGATTTTCAGCTTGTGTGTCATCAGGTATTCCTTTCGTTATTTTTGATTGGATGTGCACCAGGCCGAGCTCGCTTCATCTTTTTGCTTGTGTAGAAAGCGCGCAATTTGCGCTCTCAGCTCGGATGACTTTAAAACATCTCCCACCGAACCTGCGGTATCGAATAGCTCGCGCTGAAGCTTCGTCGGAATTGTGTTCCATTGCATGATGACGGCAGCGCCGAGGCAACGAAGAACACGCTCCTCGACCTCAGCATTGGTCACGTGCGCCGCGGCTTCCTCAACGCCCTCATCGGCAGTCGGAATATTCGGCGAGTGGATGACCTTGTCGAAATTGGTCGCCAGCCAATCCTCGTTTTCCGCCAACGCGGAGAAGCTTTGCTTTGCTCGTTCGAGTTTGCGAATTTCGCTCGGAACGTCAGTATGCTTGAGCAATTTGGCGGATTCTGCCGCTTTCTGCCGAAATTGTTTTGCCGTGAACATGGCGTGCTCCCTGCGCGACAAGCGCCGAACGCGATATCGCGTTCGACGGCGTCGTTGATTCCGCCTTTTGGGTGTTGCTGATCGTATATGGGGGTGATCAGGCTGAATTGCGACGGCTATCGCGCGCTTTGGGAATTTAGGGGGTAATTGGCTCTTTAATGCCTGCAAATACCGCAGAAGTTTATTTCGTTCAGATGAGCGCCCGGCCCTGTGCTTTTGGCAATTCGTCGCCACATAAAGACGTTGTTTGAATGATACCCATTCTGATGATGTTTCTGCCTTAATCTATTTGCCGGACAGCAAACATGACCATCAATTTTCCGAACCGGAGTCGCAGTTACGATGCAACGCGGCGGGCGGTTCGCTTCTGGGGATATGACCGGTCGATGGAGAGTTCATTCTTTATCATGGCGGACACGTTGAAGGAGATGCAGCCGAACCTTCGGTTCGATGCAATCGATATCCTGCAAGCCTTCGATGCCAATCGTGAGCGGATCTACTCAATTGCGGCGAAGGTCTACTCCCGAGGGCGACGGGGCACATACGATCTCAATGTCGAAGATATTTGAATTTGATTATGTCTGCCGAGTTTGATCGAGCGGCGGGCAACACAGGCAAAAGGAAGCGTTGATGAGCCAAGATACGAAGAAACCAACAAACCTTCGCGCGAATGCAATGCCGCCCGACGGTTATGTTCTGACGGTTGATGGCAAGTTGAAGACCCGATACGAGACGGAGGCGGAAGCTGTCGCTGCGGGCGCGGAACTCAAGCAAAAGTTTCCCGTCATCAGAGTGACGGTGTTTGAACCGATTGCGCGCGTGTACACGCCCGTTGAGTTACCGGAGACGGAAGCAGGCAAGTAGGCGCTACGCCTGCTTCTTCATACGCCACAGCTGGAAGCCGTCACTGTTAATCGACGCTTCAATCCGGTCGCGGTTTAGATTGTGGGGCGGGACTGATTCGGGTCGGATAACGCCGACCGCGTGCCAGGGCCGGAATTGCGCCGGCAACTTGTGGCCTCCCTGGTCGTCGGAGAACGCGCGCAAGTTCGGGCTTGTGTCCGACTTGAAAATAAAGATGCGCATGGGTGCCTTTCTGGGAAGTTCGTGTGCGGTGATAAAAAAGCCCGGCGCTGGGCCGGGCCTTCATTTGTGTTTGGTCGCGCAGCCTACTTTTGCTGCTGCTGGCCGGCCGGCTTGTCGGTGCTCGGCTTCGGATCGCCTTGGGTCTGCTGCTGCGGAGCGGGAGCAGGCGATGCTGGCTTCTCGGATTCATTGGATGAAGTTGGATTCGTCATAGTATGTATCCTTTTTCAAAATGATCTAAATACGAACGAGGTACTCCTTATACGTGTGTACTCGTGCGGCAATAACAAGACGCCGCGATTGACATGCGCCGATGTATGTTTGGACCGCTGCCTTATTCAGAGCGACGGCGTCAGATTGAGCCCGGAGCTGTTTTGTCATCGATCCCGAGGCATTTTTGCGCTCCAGCGGGCATCTGCGGCACCCGTAACTGACGGCCCATGAAGGTAACCCATGGCTTCTCGGAAATCGGCTGGAGATGCGCAAAATTCCAGAATTGCCGCTCGCTCATCTCAATCTCGGTGACGTCGTTCTCAAGCACCCAGTTGCGAAGTGTGGTCAATCTGGCTTGATCGTCGCAGAACATTTTCTCCGGTAGAACCTTTTTCATGGCCGGGCTCCTGGTTTGTTCGATTGGTTGGGCGCTCAAATCCTGCGTCCCGCTGTTCAATGACCGGAGGACACCGCCTTCAGGGCTTTAGCCCCTGTTGCTTAACAAGGTCTGACACCGGCCCTGGGGTTCCGTGCTACACGCAAAGGCATGATGTACAGGAGAGGGTACCGCAAATGGCACTGAGCAACTGGGCATTTGCCGCGACGTTTGCAGCCGCCGTCGTTGGCTGTTTGATCGTTCTTTTGGTCGTATGGGTCCGGCGTCCGAAGCAGGACGGCTAAAGTATCCGCGGCCTCAGGAAAAATGCGGATTGTCAATTGTGATCAGGCGCGCGACCAAAAGCGAAAAACCCCCGCCATGACTGGCGGGGGTTGAAATTGGGAGAGAACCCGAAGACTGGTTCTTGCCTGACTCTTTGACAATCAATCGCAAACGCGAACGCGCCGGACGTGGATGCGGCCGTATGCATCTTCGAACTGTTGCCGCTCTGTGTGGCATCCACCGTAAACGGGTTGATAGCCGGACTCATAGTAGCCCGGGCCGCCGTAATAGCCGCGGTTGGCCTGCGAGCCGATGATCGCGCCCACAGCCAGACCGCCGACGACGCCAGCGGCGACTGCGCCGCCATTGCCGCCGGCGTATGCAGGCTGTGACGACACCGTGACTGCCAACGTCAAGGCAGCAACGGCCGCAAGAGTCATGGATTTCATCATGGTCTATCCCTTCAATGTTGCGTGTTAGTCGATGATCTGAACGATGCGCCGCGTGCGGGGATCAACCAGCACGGCATGGTCGTTCACATAGGTGTAGCGGTAGCCAGTCACGTGATAGTCGGCCGGAACGTCGTAATATGTGACGCCGCTTTCCGGCAGCGTCGCGCCGACAACGAATTCGTCGCTGTAGCGATATGACGGCACGCGTTCGTGAACGACATATTCGCGAAAGCGTGGACGATCCTCTACGCCAAGGATGCCGCCGACAGTGCCGGCGACCGCGCCGACCGCTCCGCCGACGACGGCCCCGACCGGGCCCGCGTCGTGCTCACCTTGCGCCGCGCCGCGTTCCATTCCGCGCACGGTGCCTTGCGCCTGTGCCGTCATTGGCAGCGCGAGGAAGGCGAGAAGCAGGGTCGGTACCAAAAGCCTGGATTGCATGTGTCGCTCCAAAGGTTGGGATTTCCAACCGTCTGGGGCTGGACACAACATCAAGCTCCCGCGCCACTCATTGGTTCCCTCTGCGCGAACTATCTTTTGCACACATAAGCCAGTTGAGCCTGCGCCGCCGCGCTCGTGTGTCTTATTGACACAAGTTGTCGCACGCGCACCGACGCCGCGTTCACGAATAAACCGCGGCCACTTTGATTTGCCCTTCGTTGCGCAGGACCTGGAGCGATACGTCAGCGCCATGCCGGCGCAGCCTTACGTCTACGGTCGATTGGCCCAGACGCAAATTGCGCAAGGTCACCTCATCGAGGAATGACGGCAGCTGTGGCTTGTGCAGCAGGATTTCATGGCGATCCGGATTGAATTCGAGACCGAGCGAAGCTTGAAGCAGCAGGAGCGGTGTGCCCGCGGCCCAGGCCTGTGGTGAACAAGCGACCGGATAAAGCGTCGGCCCGCGTTCACGTCCACGCTGGAAGCCGCAATAGAGTTCAGGCAGGCGCCGCAGGTCCATATAACTTGCTGCCTCGAACAGGCCCTTGAACACGCGATCCACCGCGCTCTTGTGTCCGTAACGTGCGAAGCCGGCCGCGATGAGCGAATTGTCGTGCGGCCAGACCGAGCCATTGTGATACGACATCGGATTGTAACGGCGCTCCTCGCGGGCCACCGTCCGAATTCCCCACCCCGAAAAAAACGATGGCCGCATGAGATCGCGTGCCACCGCCTCCGCGTGCTCCGGCGCGGCGATCCCGCTGAATAACACCTGTCCGGCGTTCGACGTTCGCACGCGGCATTGCCGCTTCTGTCCATCAAGTGCGAGCGCATAGGTGCCAATGTCCTCGCACCAGAATGCAGACTCAAATCGTTCGGCGAGTGTTTTGGCCTGGGTCTCGAGTTTGTCTCCGAGTACGTGCTTGCCGAGCCGGTGCGCGCCGCGCGCAGCCAGTTGCTTCGCTGCATAGACGTAGCCCTGCACTTCGCAGAGCGCGATCGGGCCTTGCGCGAGCGCGCCATCGGCATGGAAGATCGCGTCGTGAGAGTCTTTCCAGCCTTGATTGACAAGGCCTGTTTCGTCGGCGCGCTGATATTCGACGAAGCCGTCTCGATCGGGATCGCCCGGCCCGTCGATCCAGCCCAGCGCCGCCTCGATATTGGGCCATAGTTCGCGCAACGTTTCCGTGTCGCCGGTATGCTCGGTGTAGAGTCCAGCCAGCATCACGAACAGCGGTGTTGCATCAACGCTGCCGTAATAGAGGCCGAAGGGAATCTCGCCCAGCGCCGCCATTTCGCCGCCACGCATCTCGTGCGGGACTTTTCCGGGTTCGGCGTCGACAAGCGGGTCGAATGTGGTGGCCTGAAAGGCGGCGAGCCGCCGCAGGACGCCCTTGGCGATCCGGGAATCGCACCACAACATTTGCAGTGCCGTGATGATGCCGTCGCGGCCGAACGTGGTCGAGTACCAGGGAATACCGGCATAAGGGTAGGGGCCTTGCGGCGTGTCGGTCGTCAGCATCGCAAGGTCGGCCATCGAGCGGCATATCATCTCGTTGAAGATATGATTTGAGCTGGTAATGGTGGCCATGCCGCGGCTCGCGGCCTGGCGCTGCTGGAACGCCGCACGCAGCCCCTTGCGAAATGGAACAGCGATCCGCTCTGCGGCGTCAGGCTCGCAACTGACGGTGACAAATATCGAGCGGGACTCGTTGGGTTGCAAAACGAAGGCGTAGCCTGCGAGGCGTTCGGACAAATGGGCTGGTATCGGTTCGAACAGAATCGCCGTGCGCCGCCGTTTACCGTCGAGGCCCTCGTAATTCAACGCGACCCTGGCTTTGCCGACGTCCGCATTCGCGATACCGCGGCGCTTGCGGTGCATTCCGCGGACCTCGAATAAATCGGCGAAATCGCTGGCGAAGGCGAACGAAAGCTCGACGTCGAACGGCTGGTCACCGTGGTTTTGTAAACGCAGGCGCTGGTAGACAGTGCCGTTCAGCAGGAAAATCGTGCGCACGACGTGCAGCATGTCCTTCGGCTGCACCAGCTTCTGATTGAGATAGAGGTCGGGATTGGTCAGGTCGACCGTGAGGAAGGAATTGTCGTCGCGCACGGCAGAACCCAGCAGCAAAGGCTGCTTGCCGCTCAGCAGCATTTCCAGGTGGGAGAGATAGCGTGTGTCGCAAAAGAAAATGCCGTCGGGTCCGCCGGGCGCTGCCCCGATATCCGCATGGCTATCGAACACGGCGAAGCAATCGCCCTGCTTGAGCGTGCGGCGTGGCCGCGTGGAGGATCCGGTCCCCGGAATGTAGAAAGGTATTTCGGGAACGTCCTCGATCGGCCTTGCGATCGAGCTGTGGCTAAGCAACAAGCGGCCTCAAAATCTTCAGATCCTTGCCGGTCGGCGCAATCCCGACTTCTAGCGGCTCACGCACGGGGGACGGCGCCAGCAACGACCGATAAATACCAACATAGTCTTTTGCCATCCGTGTGGCGGAAAAACGTTGCTCGAAACGCTGACGCACTTTTTTTCGATCGAGCGCAACGACGCCCGGCAGGGCGGCGATCGCCTCTTCCATGGTGTCGACGATGGCGCCGGTGATGCCATCCTCCACGATCTCGGGCACCGAGCCGCAGCGAAAGGCCAGCACCGGCGTACCGCAGGCCATCGCCTCGATCATGGAGAGCCCGAACGGCTCGGGCCAGTCGATTGGAAACAACAGCGCCCGTGCGTTGCCCAGGAATTCTGATTTCTGGTGGTCGTTGATTTCGCCGATAAACTCAACGCCGCCGCCAGTGAGCAGCGGTTCGATCTCGTTCTTGAAATAGACCGCATCGGCGCGGTCAACCTTGGCGGCGATCTTGAGCGGAATCCCCGCGGCTCGCGCAATGGCGATGGCGCGGTCGGGACGTTTCTCGGGCGAGATGCGGCCGAGAAAGGCGAGGTAGCCGCCGCGCGCCTCCGCCGCAGCCCGGTGCAGGTGCGCCGGGATGCCGTGGTGGACGGTTCCCGCGAAGTTCGCATTTGGTATCGGGCGCCGCTGGGCATTTGAGATCGACACCAGCGGCATGTCGCTGAAGCCCAGATAGAGCGGGAGCAGATCAGTCAGATCCTGACGGCCGTGCAGCGTGGTGACGGTGCGGCTCGAGATCGGGCGGAACAGCGGAAAATGGAATTGATCGATATGGAAATGCAGGATGTCGAAGTCGTCGGCCTGTTGGCGGACGCGATCGAGCATCAACATATAATAGGGAATCGTGTCACGGACGCTGGCATCGAGTCGAAGTGCCTGGGGCACGCAGGGTATGAGGTTGGCGGCGGTGATCGAGTCGCCGCTCGCGAATAAGGTTACGTCATGGCCGAGATTCACCAACTCTTCGGTCAGGTAGGAGACGATCCGCTCAGTGCCGCCGTACAGCCGTGGAGGGACGCTTTCCATCAATGGTGCAATCTGAGCGATTTTCAATTTTGTCCCTTCCAAACCGACTGATGGTAAAGATCGTCGCGTGCTCTAAGTTCCCGGGAATTTGATCCGGACGACGCTTCGTGCATGGAAAATATGTTCCGCTCGCTATCGCTCATCTGGTGCGTTTCGCCTTGCGGAATATTGTGCCGTTCGGAGGCATTGGGCGCGCCTCCCTCGTTATCCCATCGCGCGATCGCGCGTGCCTGAAAGCTCAATTCGCTGCTGGCCATTGTTCTCGTAAATTTTCTCACGAGATTGGCTGGATTGAACAAATTGAACATACAGAGCCTGCTTTTCGACGGCCCTGTGTGACGCAAATCAGGGAAAACATATGTGGCTATTGCGAAGGCAAATAGCGAGGGCGGGGCACGATTAATCGTGATGAGAACACGCTCTATCGTGATGGCAACTCGCTCGACTATTCGCGAACAAAGGCGCACTATGTCTGGTATCGGACGCTCAATGAAAGCGTCGATGGCGATTACGCCACTTTTTAGGAAAATTAGCGCTGCCTGGCCCTTAGCTCGAAAGCGGGGCAGAAGGTTCACATGCTTACTTTGTTGCCCTCGAAGTCCACGCCATTTGTCGATGTCCAGGCTGGACTTACGCTCGCGCAGGCCATCGTCGATACCGTGCGCGACCCGCTCGTGGTCCTCGATCAGAACCTTCGCGTTATTGCTGCCAGCCGGTCCTTCCTCCAGACCTTTGGGCTCGTAAGTGGCGACGTCCAGGGGCAACTGATCTACGAGATTGACGGCGGCCAATGGAACATCCCGGAGCTTCGCGACCTTCTTGAGACGATCACCAGGAACAGGTCGGCTGTTGAGGGCTATGAAGTCGACCGGGAGTTTCCAGTGATCGGGCGGCGCACTATGCTGCTGAATGCGCGCGAGGTCTTCTACGAGAACGGACCCCACTCCACAGTACTTTTAGCATTCGAGGACGTTACCGACCGGCGCGCCATTGAGCGGCAGGTGGCGGAGCTCCTGCGGGAAAAGGACATGTTGCTGGAGGAAATGCAGCACCGCGTCGCCAATAGCTTGCAAATCATCGCCAGCATTCTCCTGATCAAGGCGCGCACGGTCCAATCGGAAGAGGCGCGATTGCAACTGGAGGACGCGCATCAGCGCGTTCTGTCAGTGAGTGCCGTTCAACAGCATCTGCATATCGCCAGCCGGAACGAACCGATTGAAATTGCCAGTTATCTGTCGAAGCTTTGCGAAACACTGGCACAATCGATGATCGGCGACAGCCGGCCGATTTCACTGAAGGTCGAGGCCGATGCCGGAACCGCCATAGCCCGCGAGGCGGTCAGTGTAGGGCTGGTTGTGACCGAACTCGTGATGAACGCACTGAAGCATGCATTTCCCAATCCGAAGCCGGATGCGGCGATCGTGGTTTCCTACAAAGTCGCCGAAAAGGACTGGAAACTGACGATTTCCGACAACGGTATTGGCAAGCCGGATGTGAAGGCGAGCCAAAGCAAGCCCGGTCTCGGCACTAGCCTGATCCAGGCCTTGGCGAGACAGCTTGATGCGACTGTTGACGTTAAAAGCGATCTCCACGGAACTGCCGTGTCCATGACGCACGCGACATTTAAAGCCATCCCACCGCAGGCGATGACGAAGTCCTTCGTTCCAGTTGAAGCGATTTCGGAACCGGTCCAATTGTGACATCCGTAATCGTTGCTTCGATCACGAATTGTATCCGCATGAGCAAATCGCATTGCGCTAAGGCCCTGCGGTAACCATGTTTTAATTCACACGACCGCATCGGCGTTTGAAAAAGTCCTCGCCGCACATGCGTTCCATGATGATCCGACCAGCGCCCAGGGTGTCGCTTCCGGAACTCCAGAACGGAACACGCCCTAAGGATGAATGTCATGACTGATTCCCCCAATAAAAACACATCGTCAAAGCCCGCCGGCGTTCCCGGTCAAAATGCTGCACAGGCATTTCGTGCGACGGCCGAAAACGGCGCCACGCAAGCCAAGCAAGGTTTCGAGAAGATGCAGGCCGCCACGGCGGACGCCACGGCCCTGATGAAGAGCAGTTTTTCGACCGCCGTCCAGGGTGCGCAGAACTACCAGGCCAAAATTATGGAATTTGCCAACAGCAATACTGAAGCGGCCTTTGAATTTGCCCAGAAAATGTCGGGCGTGAAATCACCGTCTGAATTTTTCGAACTGTCGACCAATCATTCACGCGAGCAGTTCGAAACTCTGACCGAACAAGCCAAGGAACTCGCAACGCTGGCGCAGAAGGTCACGATGGCGACCGTGGAGCCCATCAAGACCGGCGCGACCAAGGCATTCAGCCAGCTCTCGTAATCTGATTTGATTCAGTTTCAGCGTTTTGGAAGCCCGAGCATCACTCGGGCTTCTTTTTTATTTATTGGAAGTGGAATTCGCGGAGTGAAACAGGTGGTGTGGCGCGTGCGCGCGGCCCAGGCTAGCGAAGGGCGATGATGCGGACTTGCTGCTCTTCATTGGCAGGCTTTCTGAAGTCGAACTGGCAGCGCCGCTCAAAATCAGGCCAGCCGTGTTTCGAGCATGCCGCGCCTTTCACGGCGAGGGGCAGGCGATCTCCTTTGGTGGAGGCCTGTGGCAATGCGAGCGTATCCGCGGGGGCGTTTGCTTGCGGCGCCAGTGTTGTGAGGAAAACCACGACGCCTGCGATTGCGGCCGCGACCGCGATCTTGATGATTGGCCTGAAACCGATGTTCATCTGAAGGTCCCTCATGCGCATGGACCGGTAACGTGTGGATAGGTTGAAGGTTCAAATAGTCGACAAGTAAAACGAAATACCAACGGCCTTAATTACAGTCGGTGTGTAAGTATTTGTCGGCTTAAATATTTGTTTTAGCTCGGGAACAATTAGCGAATACGGACGTTGACTACTTAGATTCAACGACATGCCTCATCAATCGCCGTCTTTCCGAGCGACATCCGTAATTTTTCGTGACGGCAATTGAGGCCAACCAAGGGGCTTTTTCATGCATTCGACGCTCAAGATGGGACTGTTCGCATTGATGCTGACGGCGATGCCGGTCATGGCGCAGGCCGGAACGCTGGAAGGCGTTGCGATCGGCGCGGGCACCGGCGCCGTCATTGCCGGTCCTCCTGGCGCCGTTGTCGGAGGCGTCATCGGCGGTGTCGTAGGCGGTCCGGATGTCGTTCGGCACTCGCACCACCGTCACTGCTGGATCAATGACAGCGGCTATCGTCGCTGCGCCTGGCGCTGAGTGTATCTGCCAGAGCAACTCAACCAACACGAAATATTTTTAGTTTGATTCTTTCAAAGGAATTAAAATCATGTCGCTCGGTCTCATCCTGATCATCGTTCTTGTCATCTTTTTATTCGGTGGTTTCAGCGGCCGCTTCGGCGGCTACGGCTACGGTTACGGACACGGCGGCGTGGGCCTTATCGGCACGATTCTCATCATTGTTGTTGTACTGATGTTGCTTGGGCGACTCTGATCCCGACGATCGAACTTGACCTGCGTCAATGCGCCGGAACGGGAATTATGTGTGCATTATCATCTAACAATAATACAAATGCCAGAAAGGCCAAAAATGAAGAACTCAATTCGTAAATATATATTCGCTGTTGGCGCATCGTGTGTGCTTGCAGTTTCTTTTGCAAATCAGTCGGACGCTTTCCCGGTGCTGACAAACTCCGCAACGGTTAACTCATCGATGCCGAATACGGTCACCGATGTGAGATATTATGGTCGTGGTTATGGTGGGCACTATTACGGTCGCGGCTACGGATACCGCGGCTATGGATATGGCGGGGCCGCTGCTGCCGGCATCATCGGCGGGCTTGCCGCCGGTGCCATTATCGGATCGGCCGCCACCAACAACGGCTATTACTACGGCGGAGGACCTTACGCGTACTATGGTGCGGGCCCTTATGCTTACGCGCCCGGGCCAATCTATGTGCGGCCACGCTACTATGGCGGATACGGCGCTGCCCCGTGCTGGCCTTGTTACTGATGTAGGCTGATCGTTCAGGAAAAAGTTGGACGATCAAAATTCGACAATCATATGTGAGGCCGCCTCAGCAGGCGGCCTCAGGCGGGGATCAAGGCCGCTAGCAGAATGAGCAGTGCCAACCCGCAAATTGTCCCTGCAGGTCCACAAACCTCTCGCGTTGGTATATCTGCTCGCGCCTGCTTGATAAACTCAACGCGGGTGTGATCGAGTTCGTTTGACATTCGTTATGGTCCTCCCGCGACAGGACAAATTCGTTTGTCACGAATGTATTGGTCATTCGGCGTCTATCGACGTGAGGTAGCTCACAGGAATTGTATTTTTTCGGTCATGAAGTGAAATGTCGGCGCTCCCACGCTTCCGGGAGGCAATTTAGCAAAATGTGAGCTAACCAGTTGAAACCCCTAGAATTACGCCTGTTATATTTCGAGGACCTTGCGGTCGGCATGACCGAGACGCTCCATAAGACGATCGACGCCTCGGATGTCGTGGGCTTCGCCGAGGTCACGGGCGACCGCAATCCAATTCATCTGTCGGAGCATTTTGCAGCCAAGACACCGTTCGGCACGCGCATTGCGCACGGTCTTTATACCGCCAGCCTGATTTCGGCGGTGCTGGGCACCAGGCTCCCGGGTCCGGGTGCAATCTATATTTCGCAAACCTTGAATTTCCGCGCTCCGGTCAAAATCGGCGACACGGTCGACGTCAGTGTCGTCGTCGCCGAATTAATGCCCGAAAAAACCCGTGCCCGGCTGACGTGCACCTGTTCGGTCGGCGGCGACGTCGTTCTTGACGGTGAAGCCTGGGTGAAAGTGCCGTCAAAAGACGCAGGCGGACGTCCGCTGCCGCGAATTTAATTCAATAATTTGCTGATTTTGTCGGGCCATCCGCAAGGAACTTGAAAAGAATTTTTGCGTTACATCAAGGCAGGCACGGAAATTGCGAGGGAGGGTCGCAGCAACACTGGAGGCTTTGCCATGCCTATACAGCTGCGGCCAAGGGCTCGTGTTCAGACAGTGCGTCCGCGCAAGAGCGACGCGATTGAAGCGATTGACTGGCTTGGGCTTTGGGGCCTGTCGCTTGGCGTCTGCGCCATCGTCCTCGCAGGCATTGCTGACTTCGTGGGTCACGACAATGTGGGCGCTGCCTTTATTTTAATCGGGACCGCCGGCATTATCGCATTGATTTTGCGCGCGGGCGCGGAGCCCGTGGATCGTGACTGATCTGACAATTGATTGAATGCAATTGAATGCGCGCGCCCGTTGGCCGGCGCGCACGTTTCTGCTTGGCAGTAACCCCACTCAAAGCCCGGGCTTTAATCCGAAAACGCAGCGCCGCGTCCCGTCGGGCCGCCGGCATATCGTCAACTGGCCGTCGGGTGGCGCAACGGGCATCGCCTCATCGAACGGCACCAGTTCGCCCTCGATCATCCAGCCCGTGGCTGTCGAGGATGTGCGCGTGTAGCTCTTGCAGTCGTAGTCGCCGCAACACCATTCGCCGGCGGTGTTCTTGAATCCACCACGGTTAATCCAACTATCGTGTGCAAATGCAACAGTGGTGCTGACGATAAACACGGGCGCAAAGACAAGCAGAGAGCGAAACAGTGTTCGCGACATCGGTGGCCTCCATTAAAAGCTCCCGGCGCAGCGTTGCTGTGGCGTCTTGAACTGCTCCTCGTTCGTCTCCCGATATTGACGGCCCGCCGGATGTTGGTCCGTTGCGATGCCTTTATCCGCACGCACGCTTTTGATCGATAGTGACGAATCAAAGCGACTGCAAAATGCTAGCACGAACGCTGCGGTTGTATAGGTAGATTGTGCGATGCGGTATACCCGTTATGCGGCGGACGGAATTGGTAAAATTACGCACGCAATGATGGCTTCAATGGCGGGCAAGGGCCGAAACAAGGGTGGATACAAGGGCGGATACAAGAGCGGATTCTTGGCAACTCTGGCGTGACCGGCGCGGGCGGCTGTCGCCTTTGCGAGTCGCGACGCTTGGCATCCTGTTGTTGCCGCTCGCCAAGGCGTTGTTTGAATCCGATGCAATCGCGCATAGCGCAAGGCCGCTCAACGATCTGATCCATCGCGCGGGGTTCTGGGCGCTGGTCTTTCTCGGGCTGACGCTGGCGGTGACGCCGTTCCGGCGTATTTTCCGCTACGGCAATCTGATCGACATCCGGCGCATGCTCGGGGTAGGGGCCTTTTGCTACATCGCCGCGCACCTGACACTGTTTTTTGCCGACCAGAGCTATGATCTCGGCAAGGCCGTGCACGAAATCACTCACCGCGTTTATCTCATCATCGGCGCAACAGCGTGGCTCGGCCTCGCTGTGCTTGCGGCAACTTCGACCGATGGAATGGTGCGGCGCCTCGGCGGGCTGCGCTGGCGGCGCCTGCACCAGGTGATCTACGCCATCGCGCTGCTCGCGCTCATCCACTATTTCCAGCAGACCAAGGCCGACGTGACGGTGCCCGTGTTTGCTGCCGGTCTGTTTTTCTGGCTGATCGCTTACCGGCTGGTGGCGTGGTGGCAAGACACAAGTGAATTGTCGACGCTAAGCCTGCTGATCCTCGCGGTTGCCGTATCGACTGTCACATTTCTCGGCGAAGCCATCGGCATCGCGATTGCTTTTCACGTTTCACCGTGGCTGGTGCTTGGCATGATCTTTGACTTCAGCGTAGGCATTCGGCCCGGTTGGCAGGTGCTCGGTGCCGGTCTTGTCGTTGTCGTTATTGATGCGGCGATGGGACGTTGGAAAGCGCGCTCGGTACGTCCACGCGCCGTTGCGGCGGAATAGAGACGCATCCTAGCGCACGCCGCCTTTCTTCTGCACCGGCCCGGTCAAGGCCTCGAAACGCTTGCGCAGATCGGCGACCTTTTTTGTATCGCTCATGAAAGCCGGATAATTGTTGGCGAGCTTGAGCGAGAACAGCGGCGGCAATCCGGCCGGCGGCGGCATGTCCTTGCGCGGCGACCAGGTGTCGAGCTTGCCCTGCTGTTCTTTTTCCAGGAACCAGCTCAGGAACAGCCGCGCCGCGTTCGGATGCGGCAAGTCCTTGAAGGTCGCGGCCGTCTGCGCCCAGACCGGTGTCGGGTCGATCTTCGAGAATGAAATCTCGACCGGCTTGCCGGCGCGCTGTTCGCGCAGCGACAGGTTCGGGTTGGAATCGATCGACACCGTGGCTTCACCGGAGGAGAGGCCACGCGACACGCCAAGATGGCCCTGTATAAATTGCGCTCCGTTGGCGATGTAATTGTTCATCCACTCCCAACCGTAATGATCGACCAGTGTGTAGAAAAGGTAGAGCGTGATGTCGTCATCATGCGGATAGCAGGAGATCATCTTGCCCTTGAACTCGGGCTTGAGAAAATCCTTCGCGGATCTCGGAGCGTCGGCCGCCTTCACGAGATCCTTGTTGTAGGCATAGGACACCGAGGTCACGAACACGCCGACGTAGTAGCCGTCTTTGTCCTTGAATGTTTTGTCGATCGTGTCCCAGGCTGCCGGCTTGAATTGCGCCAGCACGCCCTCCTTTTTCCAGCGAATGTAATCCTGCACGGTCTGCAGAATGGCGAGGTCCGCGTCCAGCGTCTTGCCCTTGAGTTGCTGATTGATCTTCTCGTCGTGGACGTTGCTGAAGCCGGCGTGGATCGTGACCTTGATGCCGGGGTATTTCTGCTCGAAGGCCCGCGCCGGCGCCTCATAAAGTGAGGTCGGACCGCCGCCATAAATGATGAGTTCTTTTTCCTGCTTCGCCTTCTCGTAGAGCTCCTGCATGCTCTGTGCGTGTGCCGTGCCGGAAATAAATGCAGCGCAGGCAAAAATCGCCGCGAGACGGCGCAGAGAGATGGATCATGGCTATTTCCCCCATACACACGATTAATCTTGTTGATTGGGGAAAAGCGTAGCGTGGGCGGTCGGGCGAGTAAATCGGCGATCAGATTTTCCGGCTGTCATAGGCCCAATGCAGCAGCGCTTGCCGCTGCCGGCGGCGGCAGAGCAGGTCACCCGGCTCGCAGTTTTTCTGCACCTGGCGCACGTGACGGCGGATCGCCTTCCAGCGCTTGATCTGCCGCCGGTCTTCGTCCGGCATGCGGCGGCCCATGTAGTATCGGCAGTACCACTGAAACCAGCCGCGCGGATCGTCGGGATGGATCCAGCCCTTCCGCCTCCATTCCGACAGCGGCTGGCTGGCATCGATGCCGAAAAAATTGCAGTCGATATCGTATCCGCGCGGCGACAGCTTTGCGTTCGCGAACCAGGATTTTGGAAATTCGCGCCGGCAATCGGTCATGTACTTGCCGCCGAACACGCCAAGCCTGAGCATTTGCGCCGGCGTCAGTTGCGGCTTGAACTCCGCATTAAAGCCGCGGCCGGGCGATGCGCTCAGCACATAGCGATAGCCATTCTGCATTTTGTCGTTGACCGTCACTGACCGTCTACGCATCGGGCGTGCCGTGCCGCCTATGCCTGTAAGTCGGAATATTCGGGGTGACGATCGAGATAGGCCTGCACGAAGGGACATACCGCGCGGACCTTGAGGCCTTGCGCGCGCGCAAGGTCGAGCAAGCCGCGCACCAGCGCCGAACCGATACCGCGCCCTTCGAGTTCCTTGGGGACTTCAGTGTGCAGGATGGTCAGCAGTCCATCGGAACGCTTGTAGTTCGAGAATGCGACATGATTGTCGGCGTCAAGCTCGAAGCGGTGGCGCTCGGTGTTGTCGCGAACGTTATTGGACATCGGTCATTTTCCCTGCACATTTCCGCCGTACCATTAAAGTTCGTTTGAAATCCAATGTTTGACAAGGTGTTGCATGGCCAAAATCACGCTCTATCACGCCTCGCCGTCGCGTTCCTCCATCGTGCTGTGGATGCTGGAAGAAATAGGTCAGCCTTATGACATCAAGCTGGTGACCCTGAGCAAGGGTGAAAACCAGAAACCCGAATACCTCGCCATCAATCCCATGGGCAAAGTTCCCGCGCTCAAGCACGGCGACACGGTCATCACCGAAGTGGCGGCGATTTGTACTTATTTGGCCGACGAATTTCCCAACGCGAAACTGAACGTGCCGATCGGTACGCCGCGCCGTGGCGAATATCTCAAGTGGCTGTTTTTCGGGCCGAGCGTGATTGAGCCGGCGATGACTGACCGCGCCTATCCCCGCAAGGAGGATCCGCGCGCGGCCGCGCTTGGCTGGCGCGATTTTGACACCGTGCTCGATATCGTCAGCAAGGCCGTCGCCAAGGGACCTTACCTGATGGGCGAGCAGTTTACGGCCGCGGATATCGTCATCGGTTCCGGCCTGCGCTACGGCATGATGTTCAAGCTGATTCCCGAACGGAAGGAATTCCAGGATTATATCGGCCGTTTTGCAATGCGGCCCGCGGCGCATCGCGCCCAGGAGAAGGACAAGGAGCTCTCGGCGCAGGCGGCGTAGCGTTTGCTGTTGTCCCGCCAACGGGCCCGCGCGAAGCGCGGCCCGATGATAAACTCCGGCGGGGGCGACCTATACTCCTCATGCTCTTTCCGCCTCATCCTGAGGAGCCCGCGTAGCGGGCGTTCGAAGGATGGGGCGGCCCCATGGTTCGAGACGCGCTGCTACGCAGCGCTCCTCACCATGAGGCCGAGGGTCGCGCTTTGCGCGGAGCCGTTGGCTCGGCCGGGACGACGTCTAAAAGTGATGCAAGTTCACGACGCCTTGCGCAGTCTCTCCGCCACCGCCGCGCAAATCGCCCAGAATGGCAAGCGCCCGCGCCATGGAAAAATCGCGGGTCTGCTTGCTGTAGGCGGCGCCGGCATCCGGCATCATGTAGGCGTGCTTGACGCCGGGAAAAATGTGCAGCTCCACGTTGCTCATGCGCGGGGGTACGGCACGGAATGCATCGAGCACGTCCGGCGGCGCCTGGTTGTCCTCATCGCCCCAGATGATGCAGAGCGGCGCCGTGAGACTATCGAGCTCGCCGATGTAATCCTGCATGCGCGTGCCATGGCATGAAATGCCGGCGGCATAACCGAGCCGTTTCGGCCCGATGATGGCGTAGGGCCCGCCGTAACAAAATCCCATGACGGCGGCGCGCCCATTGAACTCCGGCAGCTTGTGCAGCATGTCGAGCGTGTCGGCGATGTCGGCTTCGCCGGTCTTGATTTTTTCCGGCCTCGGCTGCGAGCGCTTGCCGGTGAGTTCGCCGTCGGCGCGCGTGAGCGGTCCGGGAACCGTGCGCCAGAACAGATCGGGCGCGGCTGCGATAAATCCGTTTGCGGCAAATTCGTTGGCAAGATCGCGCAGGTCCTTGTCGACGCCATGGACGGCGCTGGCGAGCACCACCGCCGGCACGGGGCCCGCGTCTTGGGGCATCGCGAGATAGCAATCGAAATCGCTGCCCGTGCGCCCGTGGATCTGGATGTTGTTGCCCGGCATGGTGTTTTGCTCCTGCTCGATGGCTCGAGTTTAAGCTGCTGGCCATCCGGAAGGCGAGGGGGTGGGCTACTTCGCGGTTTTCACTGACAGGCCGGGTTCCGTTCCCGCCTGTCATCCACAGAAGAAAACGACGCGAAGCATTTGTGAGTGGATAACCGCTTTGCCTGCGGGGGTCGGGGGTTATGATTGACCCATGGTCAAGGCGCCCCTCAATGTCGATCTGGTGCGGCTCAAGCACTTTCTGAAGTCGCTGGAAGCCGATGCGCAGATCACGGTCGGCGATGTCGATTTGAACGCGCAGGAAGTAGAAATACTGAAGCGCGAGATCGCCGACATTGAGGGCGTGCTCAATGGCAGTCCCGATCACGGGACGCGCGCGGTCCTGTTCCAGATCGATATTGATTATGGCGTGGATCACCACCAGGATAGCGGACACGATCACGCCAGCGAAGCGGCGGTGGCAAAAGCCGCCTGACGCCGCTATTCAAACCGCAGGCCGATTTCTTCGAGGGGAATGCCCGACGCTTTTGCGGTCCAGGTTTCTCCCGCGCTCACAGCCATCGCAAGCGTAAGCGTCCCCGTTGAAATGATTTCACCGGCGCCGACCGGCGGATTGTGCGGATCGTGCGCCAGTAACTGGACGAGATGGCGTAGCGCGAGCAAAGGGCTGTCGAGCACCAGTGCGCCGCCGCCGTGCTGGGTTGGTTTCCCTTTGCAGGCAAGTTCGACCCGGAATGTTGCGAATTCGTGCAGCCACTGAGCCTTGCGCGGCGCGATCGCGTGGCGGGCGCCGATGAGAAGCGCGCCGTGCACGCCATTGGCGGCGACTGTGTCCGACGCCTGAAATTTCCAGGCAGGAAAAATCGATTGCACAATTTCGTAGCCGAGCGACACCCACTCGATGCAATCGAGCAGCGCGGTTTCGTTCATGTCCGGCGCGGGTGCAGATTTCATCCCGAACATGATTTCAGGCTCAATGCGGGGTTCGACAAAATCCGCAATGCGCTGTGTGGTCATTCGTGCAAGATCGTGCGTTGTGCGGTTCGTGACGTAGCCCCACACTGGCGCTTTCGCACCGTAGACCTTCCACATCTCGCGATTGGTGAAACCGATCTTGCGTCCGACGATCGTTTCGCCACGTGCCTCGAAGGCCGCGCGGAGCAGCGGCGTGACGCTATAGGAATCGGCGAGCGTCAATCCGCCCGGCCGCGACGAGAAGGGGGTGATCTGCTCATGACTGGTGATCGCCGCGATCGCGTCGCGCGCGATGGTTGCGATGTCGGATGTGCCGATGGCAGGGTCCATGCCGCTTTATCGCGGGGAACAGCAGCCCTTGGCAAGCGGTGGCATCTGCCGTTACGGTCGATACCGCTCACAAAGGATCGTTGCATTGGTCGACACCACGCTGACCGCGCCGCCTGTTCGCGCCGCCAATCCATTGCGGCCCTGGTATCTTGTCGCAGCGGCGGCCGCGATCGTTGCCATGATCGCCGCAATCCTCAGCCCAAGCCTTTGGTTTCTCAATTTCGTGCATGTGATGACCGGCGCGCTGTGGACCGGCATTGACCTGTTCATGGGTTTCATCGTGGGCCCGGTGTTGCGTAAGGTGTCGTTCGAAACACGGCGCGCGATCATCGCCGGGCTTATTCCACGCACGCTGATTTTGATGCCGACACTGTCGACGATCACATCGACCTCTGGCTGGTTTCTGGCGGTGCGCATGGGGTTTCTCGATGTGTCTTATCCGGAATTCTGGTGGGTGATTGCCGCGCTCGCCATTGTCACCGTGCTTACGGTGCAGGGGCTCGGCTACCTGTTGCCGACCAATCTGCGGCTGTATTTCGAGGTGCAGAAAGCGCAACCCGATTCAGAAAAAATCGCGCGCTGGATGAAAACCTATGTGCGCGTCGTGGCGGTGCAGGGTACAATGCAGGTCGCGATTATCGTCGTGATGGCGCGCTTCGCGACGGGTTTGTAGTCAAGGGAAAACCGGAAATGAAAAACATCGTTCTTATTCTCGGCCTGGTGCTGATTGTGATTGGCGCAATTTATTTCATGATGCCGGCGGAGTCATTGCCGGGCTTTTTTCCGGGACACGAGGCAGGCCTCGCGCGTATCCGCGTCAAGCATGGTCTGCTGTCGGGCGGGCTCGGCGTTGTGCTGATCGTGGCGGCGTGGATCATGGGGCGGAAATAAACCGCCGGATGCGATGCTGGATCTCGTCCGCACGTCGAAAAACCCCAGCGGCGAATGGTCGGCGGATGATTACGATGTGTTCGACGGCAAAGCGCAGGTCGGCCGCATCACGCTGACCTCGCAGGCGCCGGCCGGCACGCCGTGGTTCTGGGTCATCACCGCGCGCGATCCCGATAGCACGCAAAACCGCGGGTTCGCGGTGAGCCGCGAGCAGGCGCTGAAGGAATTCAACGCGCGCTGGCGCAATCCGTCGCGGTTTTAGGAGGTAGGTCTCAAATTATTTCGTCGCGACGCATTTCTCGATAAAGCGAAGCCGCTTCGCGAAATGCAGTTTTTGGTCCGCTGCCTGCTTCTTGCAATCCGCGCGCTTGACGCGCTCCTGTTCGATGAGCGCGAGCCTCTCTTTATTCACGGTTTCGTACTCTTTCGCGGCCTTCTCGAAGTCCTGCGTGGCTTTCGCCCGCTTGGCCGCGCGCTCTTCGGCGGCCTGCTTTTTCGCAGCTGCCTTGCGCGCGGCTTCCCGGTTGGCCACGCATTCCAGGAACTCGTCGCCTTGATAACGGGAGACCTGTTTCGAGCACGCGTCGCGATCCTGCTGGCGCAGTGCGCTTTTGCTCATAGGGCCAGGGGTGGGCGCGGGCGTCTGCGCCAGAACCGCATCAGCGGCGAAGATGAGCAGCGCGGCAGACATTGCGACGATAGAAACCGAAGTGCGCATTGTTCCCCCCAGAATAGAAACGCTCTTCAATCTGATTTTTTGCGTCCCATTGACCGCCAAACTAGCAGACGCTGTAGCCGCTGTCTTTGGGTGTAGGCTGTCGTGTGACTGGCTACTCCGCCGCTTCGATCCTTTTCTTCCGCCGCGTCGGGCGTCCCAGCACCGGCGCCAGAAACTGCGCGGTATAGCTACGCTTCACCTTCACGATATCTTCGGGCGTGCCTGATGCGACGATCTCGCCGCCGCCGTCGCCGCCTTCGGGCCCCAAATCGATAACCCAGTCGGCGGTCTTGATCACTTCGAGATTGTGCTCGATCACGACCACCGTATTGCCGGTGTCGGTGAGCTCGTGCAGCACGTCGAGCAGTTTCGCCACGTCGTGGAAATGCAGGCCGGTAGTCGGCTCATCGAGAATATAGAGCGTGCGGCCGGTCGCGCGTTTCGACAGCTCCTTGGCGAGCTTGACGCGTTGCGCCTCGCCGCCGGAGAGCGTCGTGGCCTGCTGGCCGACATGGATGTAGTCGAGGCCGACGCGATGCAGCAGCGCCAGCACATCGCGCACGCGCGGCACCGCCTTGAAGAATTCGAGCGCCTCTTCCACCGTCATGTCGAGCACGTCGGCGATCGACTTGCCCTTGAACAACACATCGAGGGTCTCGCGGTTGTAGCGCTTGCCCTTGCAGACATCGCAGGTGACGTAGACGTCCGGCAGAAAGTGCATCTCGATCTTGATGACGCCGTCGCCCTGGCAGGCTTCGCAGCGGCCGCCTTTGACGTTGAACGAGAAGCGGCCGGGCTCGTAGCCGCGCGCCTTGCTTTCGGGCAGCGCAGCAAACCATTCGCGGATGGGTGTGAAGGCGCCGGTGTAGGTCGCCGGGTTCGATCGCGGTGTGCGGCCGATCGGCGATTGATCAATGTCGATGATCTTGTCGATGTGCTCCAGCCCTTCGATGCGATCGTGCGGGGCAGGGGCGAGCGAAGCGCCGTTGAGCTTGCGCGCCACCGCGGCATAAAGCGTGTCGACCAGCAGCGTGGATTTACCGCCGCCGGAGACGCCGGTCACGCAGGTGAACAGGCCGAGTGGAATTTCCGTGGTGATGTTCTTGAGATTATTGCCGCGGGCGTTGACAACCTTGAGCGCGCGTCGCGACCGCGGGCGGCGGTCCGGGATGGCCACCGATAGCTCGCCGGAAAGATACTTGCCGGTCCATGATTTTGGCGCGGCGATGAGGTCATCGACCTGGCCTTCCGCCACGATCTCACCACCATGGATGCCGGCGCCGGGGCCGATGTCGAGTACATGGTCCGCGGTGCGGATGGCGTCCTCGTCATGCTCGACCACGATCACGGTGTTGCCAAGGTCGCGCAGCCGTTTGAGGGTTTCGAGCAGGCGCGCATTATCGCGCTGATGCAGGCCGATCGATGGCTCGTCCAGCACATAAAGAACGCCGGTGAGACCGGAGCCGATCTGCGAGGCCAGCCGGATACGCTGGCTTTCGCCGCCGGACAGCGTGCCGGAGGCGCGCGAGAGCGTAAGATAATCCAAGCCAACGTCGACCAGGAATTTCAGCCGTTCGCGGATCTCCTTGAGCACGCGCGTACCGATCTCGTTCTGCTGCGCGTTGAGCTGCTTCGGGATCTCCGTGAACCACTCGCCGGCGCGACGCACCGACAGCTCCGCCACCTGCGAGATGTTCTGCCCGCCGATCTTGACGCAGAGTGCTTCCGGCTTAAGGCGAGCGCCGTGGCAGGCTTTGCAGGGCACGTCGGTGAAATATTTTTGCAGATCCTCGCGCGCCCACTCGCTTTCTGTTTCCTTGAAGCGGCGTTCGAGATTGGTGATCACGCCTTCGAACGGCTTCTTGGTGGTGTAGCCGCGCAGGCCGTCGTCATAGACGAATTTGATTTCGTCTTCGCCGGAGCCGTAGAGGATGGCGTCCTGCGTTTTCTTCGGCAGGTCCTTCCATTTGGTATCCAGCGTGAATCGGAAGTGCTTGGCGAGCGCGTCGAGCGTCTGCGTGTAGTAGGGCGATGATGATTTTGCCCAGGGCGCAATGGCGCCTTTGCGCAAGCTGGCGTCGCGGTCGGGGATGA
Source organism: uncultured Alphaproteobacteria bacterium (assembly GCA_963735285.1). GTDB lineage: Bacteria > Pseudomonadota > Alphaproteobacteria > Rhizobiales > Xanthobacteraceae > Pseudolabrys. Next base: position 526,497 of record CAVTKN010000003.1, read on the forward strand.
CGAGTTCGGCATCGATATGTTGCTCGATACCGAGACCACCGCATTCCGGGCAGGCGCCGAACGGATTGTTGAACGAGAACAGGCGCGGCTCGATTTCAGGAATGGTGAAGCCGGAAACCGGGCAGGCGAATTTCTCGGAGAAGATCAGCCGTTCGGCGTTGGCATTGCGGCCGCGATTGGCGGTCGCGCCGGATGCTTTTGTGTCGGCGAGTTCAACGACCGCGAGGCCGTCGGCGAGCTTGAGGCACTGTTCGAGCGAATCCGCCAGCCGCGTGCCGATATCGCCGCGCACCACCAGCCGGTCGACCACCACGTCGACGTCGTGAGTGAATTTCTTGTCGAGCGGCTTCACGTCGCCGATTTCGTGGAAGGCGCCGTCGATCTTCACGCGCTGGTAGCCCTTGCGCAGGAAATCGGCGAGCTCCTTTTTGTATTCGCCCTTGCGCCCGCGCACGACCGGCGCCAGCACGTAGATGCGCGTGCCTTCCGGCAGCGCCAGGACGCGGTCGACCATCTGCGAAATGGTCTGGCTTTCGATCGGCAAGCCGGTGGCGGGCGAGTAGGGCACGCCGACGCGCGCCCACAGCAGGCGCATGTAGTCGTAGATCTCGGTCACGGTGCCGACGGTCGAACGCGGATTCTTCGAGGTGGTCTTCTGTTCGATGGAAATTGCCGGCGACAGACCGTCGATCTGGTCGACGTCCGGCTTCTGCATCATCTCGAGAAATTGCCGCGCGTAGGCCGACAGACTCTCGACGTAGCGGCGCTGGCCTTCGGCATAGATCGTGTCGAAGGCGAGCGAGGATTTGCCCGACCCCGACAGGCCGGTGAACACGACCAGCTGGTCGCGCGGAATGGCGACGTCGACGTTCTTGAGATTGTGCTCGCGCGCGCCGCGGATGGTGATCTGGCGGGCGTCGCGGGCAGCCTTGGTGGAGCGTTCAGCCATAGTCCCTGTCAGGCAAAGCTTTCCCCGCGGACCCGCAAAAGGCGGGGCCGTTCGAGCCTGCTGATGGGGACGTAGTAAGAACGTGCAGATTTTTCCAGCGGGTCCCCCAGATAGCGGTTGAAAACATCGGAGAGAAAGGTTAGAACATAACAAGAACACTATTTCGGGAGAATATTCAAGGCCGAACCCGGGGCGGCATAACCCCTGTGGATTAGGGCTAAACGCGCTTGCCGCCCCCTATGTCGCTCTTTAGGCGAGGTCTAGGGTGAGTTTCGGGTTTTCAATGGGCGCGCGCGGCACGCGGCCCTCAAACGGCGGGCGTCGGCGGCTTCAGGCGAAGCGGCACACGCAAATCGCCACGTGGAGAGCATCATGGCGGGTAGCGTCAACAAGGTCATTCTCGTCGGCAATCTGGGCGCTGACCCGGAAGTTCGGCGAACGCAAGACGGAAGGCCGATTGTCAATTTGCGCGTCGCGACTTCGGAATCCTGGCGCGACAAGAACTCCGGCGAGCGCAAAGAAAAGACCGAGTGGCATCGCGTCGTGATCTTCAGTGAAGGCCTTGCCAAAATCGCCGAGCAATATCTGAAGAAAGGCTCGAAGGTTTACCTCGAAGGCGCTCTGCAAACACGCAAATGGCAGGATAAAGATGGGCAGGACCGCTATTCAACCGAGGTGGTGCTGCAAGGCTTCAATTCGGCGCTGACCATGCTCGACCGTGCAGGCGGCAGTGGCGGGAGCGCAGGAGCCGACAGCGGCGACTTTGGCTCCGCAGGCCCGACGGCGTCGCGTGAGCGCAAACCGGCGATGGCCGCGGCCGGCGCCGGCGGCAAGCGCGACGACATGGACGACGAAATTCCGTTCTGAATGAACGGGGCGCAGTGGCGCTGAGCTACACCCGCTCAGGCTTTGATGTCGACCGCGTTGTCTGAATCCATCGCGGCAATCTGCGTTACGGTGTTCGCGCTATTGCCGTCAGGATCGTTCGGGTTGGGGCCACTGGCGCCCGATACTCCGGAGACCCCGCCGCCACCGCCGTGGTGATGGTGATGATGGCCGCGCGCCTGCTGCAACGACGACAGCACTTTTTGCGCATCAGCAAGAGCGGAGGCGTCTCCCGACTGCAGGTCCTGGCCGATCTGCTGGATCGCTTGCGCGAATGGGCTATTACCCTGCGCCATTGGTGATGAAGCCAGCGTGCTGTAGGCGTTTTGCGCGGCGGTCAGGTCGCCGGATTGCAAGGCGTTGGTGAGCTGGTTGAAAGCCTGGCGGTCTTGTTGAAAAGTTGAAATCGAAGACGCGCCGGACGAAGAAATTGCCGAGATTGTCATGACACCCAATCCTGCCGGGAATGTGTCCCGTGAATGAGCGTCGCCCCGCGTGCTGCTTAGCCGATTCCCGCTTACCAGGTGTTAAAAAGCAGCCATTGCGGCACCGCGCACTGCCGATATTACGCGGAATTTATTTCATCGTTCGTCGTCGTAAAATACGCCACACACTCAGTCATGCGCGGGCTTGACCCGCGCATCCATGATGAGGTGCTACAAATGAGACCTTACGTACGTTCGTGGGCGTAGCGCGGCCTCATGGATTGCCGGGTCAAGCCCGGCAATGACAGGGTAGAGGGTGAACTCTTGTCACCCCGCCAGCGCGGCGCGGGCGCCATCGATCACGTACTGGACGGCGAGCGCTGCAAGCAGCACGCCGAGCAAGCGCGATGCGACGACATTCGCAGTGACACCGAGCCACTTCGCAATCGTGCCGCCAACGTGAACACAACAAAGCAAAGTGCGATGACGGCTGCGATAACCGCGAACAGGATTGCCACTTGTACGGGCGTCTCCGTTGCTGCGTCCCGCGAGCAAAATCGTTGCGGTGATGGCGCCGGGGCCGGCCATCAGTGGAATGGCGAGCGGAAAGGCGGCGATATTGCGCACGTGCTCTTCGATCGCTTCTTCGGCCTGTCGCGCCTGCCGTTCGATGCGCACGCCGAACACCATCTCGGATGCGATCGAAAAGAGGAGAAGCCCGCCGGCAATACGGAAGGCCGGCAGCCCGATCGACAGCGTGTGCAGCAGCCAGTCGCCGATCAGCGCACTGCCGGCCAGGATCGCCGCTGCGATCAGCGCTGCACGTAAAGCTACGCTGCGCCGAGCGCGTTTGGGCAGGCCATGAGTGATCGCGAGATATGAAGGGACCAGGCCGATCGGATCGACCACGACGACCAGCGTGACAAACGCGGAAATGAGAAATTCGAGCGGCATGAGTGGCGCTGAGGGTACTCTTTTGCAGGCATTTTGGCGTGCGAAAACCGTATCTATCTAGGGTCGTCGAGCGCCATGTAACATATTGAATCAAATAGGGATATTAGGCTGTATAGGGGCTGATTTCGGGTGACAGGCAGGGCCTGAATCAGCTACAAAAATCGCAACAAAATTCCACGCAGGACGTCGCCTTGGCCGACACCGAACCTCCGAAAACGGGGGACGCAACTCCATCCGATGTGCGCCCGGTCTCCATCACCGAGGAGATGAAGCGCAGCTATCTCGATTACGCCATGAGCGTGATCGTGTCGCGCGCGCTGCCTGACGTGCGCGACGGCCTGAAGCCCGTGCATCGTCGCATTCTCCATTCGATGAACGAGCAGGGCCACACGCCCGACAAGAAATACGTCAAGTCGGCGCGCGTTGTCGGCGACGTGATGGGTAAATATCACCCGCATGGCGATCAGGCGATCTACGACGCGCTTGTGCGCATGGCGCAGGATTTCTCCATGCGCCTGATGCTGATCGACGGGCAGGGAAATTTCGGTTCGGTCGACGGCGATCCGCCGGCGGCCATGCGCTACACCGAATGCCGCCTCGGCCGGCCGGCGATGGCGCTGCTCGACGACATCGACAAGGATACCGTCGACTTCCAGGAAAACTACGACGGCAACGAGAAAGAGCCGGTGGTGCTGCCGGCGCGCTTCCCGAATTTGCTGGTCAATGGTGCCGGCGGCATCGCTGTCGGCATGGCGACTAACATCCCGCCGCACAATCTCGGCGAGGTGATTGATGCCGCGACGGCGCTCATCGACAACCCCGCGCTTACCATCGATGACCTGATCAAGATCGTGCCGGGTCCTGATTTCCCGACTGGTGGCATCATCCTCGGCCGCGACGGCATCCGTTCGGCCTACAGCCAGGGACGCGGCTCGATCGTCATGCGCGGCAAGGTCGAGATCGAGACCGTCCGCAAGGAACGCGAAGCCTTCATCATCACGGAAATTCCATACCAGGTGAACAAGGCGTCGATGGTCGAGCGCATCGCCGAACTGGTGCGCGACAAGAAAATCGACGGCGTGGCCGACCTGCGCGACGAGAGTGACCGCGACGGCTACCGCGTCGTGGTCGAGATCAAGCGCGACGCGGTGCCCGACGTCGTCCTTAACCAGCTCTACCGTTTCACGCCGCTGCAATCGTCGTTCGGCTGCAACATCGTCGCGCTCGACGGCGGCCGTCCGCTGGTGATGACGCTGAAGGACCTGCTGGTCGCCTTCATCGCATTCCGCGAAGAGGTTGTGTCCCGGCGCACCAAATTCCTGCTCGGCAAGGCGCGCGACCGTGCCCATATTTTGGTTGGCCTCGCCATTGCGGTTGCCAATATCGATGAGATCATCAAGCTCATCCGCGGCGCCAAGGACCCGAACGAGGCCCGCGAAGCCTTGATGAAGCGCGAATGGCCGGCGACCACGGCTGCGACGCTGATCGAACTGATCGACGATCCGCGTCACAAAGTCAGTTCCAAGGGAACCGCACGGCTTTCCGTCGAGCAGGCAAAAGCGATCCTCGATCTGCGCCTGCAACGGCTGACCGCGCTCGGCCGCGACGAAATCAAGGAAGAGCTCGACAAGCTCGCTGCCGAGATCGCCGACTATCTCGATATCCTGCGCTCGCGCGCGCGCATCCAGACGATCATCAAGAACGAGCTTGCGGCGGTGAAGAAGGAATTCGCCACGCCGCGCCGGACCGTGATCGCGGAAGCGGCCGGCCAGGTCGAGGAAGAGGACCTGATTACGCGCGAGGAGATGGTCGTCACCGTCTCGCACCAGGGCTACATCAAGCGCGTGCCGCTCTCCACGTATCGCGCGCAGCGCCGCGGCGGCAAAGGCCGCGGCGGCATGCAGGTGCGCGAAGAGGATTTCGTATCGCGGCTGTTCGTGGCGTCGACGCACGCGCCGGTGCTGTATTTCTCGTCGCGCGGCAAGGTCTACAAGGAAAAGGTCTGGCGGCTGCCGATCGCGGCGCCGCAGGCGCGTGGCAAGGCGCTCATCAATATTCTGCCGCTCCAGCAGACCGAAACCATCACCACGATCATGCCGCTGCCCGAAGACGAGGCGACATGGGCCAATCTCGACGTGATGTTCGCGACCACCAGCGGCACCGTTCGCCGCAACAAGCTCTCCGATTTTGTCGACGTGCGCCCGTCCGGCATCATCGCCATGAAGCTGGAAGACGGCGAGTCGATCGTCGACGTGCAGATCTGCACCGAGAAGGACGATGTGTTGCTCACGGCCAATGGCGGCCAGTGCATCCGCTTCGCGGTTCCGGAGGTGCGTGTGTTCCAGGGCCGCACGTCGCGTGGCGTGCGCGGCATTACGCTTGCCGACAAAGATCACGTCATCTCGCTGTCAATCCTGAGTCATGTGGAGGTGACGGCCGAGGAACGTGCCGCCTATCACAAGCGCGCCAGCGCGGTGCGACGCGGCGTCGGTGACGAGGAGGCGCCGGCGGCGGCCGAAGCCGAAGAAGCGGTCGGCGCGATCGAACTTGGCGAGAAACGTTACGTCGAACTCTCGGCGGCCGAGCAATTCGTGCTCACCGTGTCGGAGCGCGGCTACGGCAAACGTTCGTCGTCGTATGAATACCGGACGACGGGCCGTGGCGGCAAAGGCATCGTCGCCATGTCGCTCACCAAGAAGACCGGAACGATCATCGGATCGTTCCCGGTCGAGGAAGCCGACCAGGTCATGCTGGTCACCGACCAGGGCAAGTTGATCCGCACGCCGGTGTCCGGCATCCGTATCGCCGGCCGCTCGACGCAGGGCGTGATCGTGCTCAATACCGCGGATGACGAGCGCGTGGTGTCGGTTGAGCGGCTGAGTGAAGAGGACGGCGAGTAGGGCCAGTGGCGCTGCCCCTCTGCTGTCATTGCCGGGCTTGACCCGGCAATCCATGAGGCAGGTCCACCACATCGATCGTCCGTAAGGTGCTCCTTTGATGCCGCTCATCATGGATGCCCGGGTCAAGCCCGGGCATGACCCAAGTTTGCTGGTAGTCGGACGCTAAATTCGCCACGGGTTTAATCGCCCCAAATCGTCAGCTAGCGCCCTCCGGCGGCAGTGAGCATTGCCACCATCTCGGTGTAACCGCGTCGTTTCGCCAGCGTCAGCGGCGTGGCGCCCGCGCCGTCGGCGAGATTAATGTTCGCCTTGGCGTCGATGAGCGCCTTCAACGTCGCGATATGACGTTTGCCGCCGTCGCCGAGCACGATCGACTCGATGACCGCGGTCCAGCCCAGATTGTTGACGTGGTCGAGCGGTGCCTTGGCCGCGATCAGCGTGCGCACGACCTCATCGTGGCCGAGATGAGCGGCGGCAATCAGCGCGGTGCCATGATAGGGACTTGTAATGTTGGTGGATTTGCAGCCGCCTTCAAGCGCGACCTTGAGCATCGGCACATCGTCGGCAACAGCCGCGATCGTGACGATATCGTATTGCTGCGCTTCCAAGGCGTTGGCGTCGGCGCCGAGCCGCATCAGCGCGCGCGCCGCATCATTCTTGCGCATGAAGGCGGCGACATGAAGTGGCGTACGGCCGTGTCCATCGCGGGCGTCGATGGGCGCACGAGCGCGCACCAGCTTTTCGATTTCAGCAATATCGCCTTTGGCGGCGGCCGCATGCAGGCCCTGATAGGCCTGAAGCTCGGCTGCGCTCGGCGCAATTTGTGCTGCGGCCGGAAGCGCGAACGCGAGCGATGTAACAGAATGAGCCACTTGGGCGATCGATCTGCGATGCAGGATACTCCGTTCGGTCCCCGCTAATCTGGCTGTCATGCCCCGCGTAAAGGGGGGCATCCAGTAATCACCAATCTCGCAGAGTTACGCTGACAGGGGCTGACTGGAATCGTCCGCCTTCGCGGACGATAACATGCGGTGCTCAATCCACCTGCAGGTGCAGTGCCGTCACGATCGGCTTCCACTTTGTAACTTCGCGCTGGATGTGTTCGGAGAGATCCTGCGGCGTGCCGCCGCGCGGCTGTGCGCCGAGCTTGGCAAGCGCATTTTTCATCTGATCGCCATGCAAGGCTGTGTTGGTGGCCGCATTGAGCTTGGCGATGATGGCGGGTGGCGTGTCGCGCGGCGCCATCAGCGCGGTCCAGGCGCCGCTGGTGACAGCGGGAAAGCCCACTTCCGGCATCGCCGGCACGTCGGGCAATTCCGGCGCGCGTTTCGGACCGACAATGGCGAGCGCGCGCAATCTGCCGTCCTGGATCAACTGCAATGATGTGCTGACGGTGTCGAAGGTCATTTGCACTTCCCCCGCGACCACTGCGGTGAGCGCAGGCCCGCCGCCTTTGTAGGGGACGTGCAGAATATTCGTGCCGCTGACCGTCTTGAACAATTCGGCGTTGAGATGGGGCAGGGTGCCGACTCCGCCGGTCGAATAATTCAGTTTGCCGGGATTGGCTTTGGCGTAAGCGACAAGCTCCGCGATCGATTTGAACGGCAGCTGCGGATTGATCACCAGCACTTGCGGTGTCTCGGCAACGAGCGCGACAGGCGCAAAGCTCGAGGCATCGTAGCCGGCGCTCTTGACGATCATCGGGCTCATGATGAGGCCGCTCGCGGCCGAGACCATCAATGTGTAGCCGTCAGGATCGGCGGCAGCCGCCTGGCGCGAACCGATCGTGTTACCGGCGCCCGGCTTGTTCTCGATGAAGACGTTCTGCCCCAGCACCGGCGGTAGCGCGTTGGCGAGCACCCGCGCCATCACGTCGACCGGCCCGCCGGCAGGCGTCGGCACGATGATGCGGACCGGCCGGGTCGGATAATCCTGCGCGAAGGCGCAAGTGGTCCACAGCAGTGTGGCAATGGCGGCAACAAACCGGCGCATGGCGCTTCCCCTCAAGCACGTTCCGTTGCGGGAAGCCTAACCGCGAAGAAGCTGCCGGGTAAGGGGCGCTATTGTGCGGCGCGATCGGTGAGGATCAGCCGGACGTGCGGGTTGCCGAATTCGGTACCGACGCAATTGAGGTAAGGCCAGGGCCGCTGTTTGCAGGCCGTGATGGCATCGGCAGCCGGCTGCGGGAGCGGACTGGCGACGACGTCAGCGGTTGGCGCGGAGAAAATGGTAATCGCGGCGGCGATGGTCGCGGCGAGCATGACTGCGGCTACTGACTTCAACACGACAGCCCCCTGTTTTGGCTTGCCCGCCGGAGCTTTTTCGCTCTCGGCGATGATCACCTTAGGGGAGGCCCCTGTCCGCTGCTGTGACTGAGGTCACAGATAGGCGCATTTGGAGACCCCGCCCTCTAACCCTTGGTCGCGCCGGCCGGGGAAAAGGTTCAACGCCAAAAGGGCCGGCCTTGCGGGGTCTTGAGGGGCGGGTTAGACCCCAATTTATGCCGAGAATCGCACTTTATGCGGGATCGTTCGATCCGGTGACTAACGGCCATCTCGACGTGGTGCGCCACGCCGTGCGGCTGGCCGACCGGCTGGTGCTCGCGGTTGGCGTTCATCCCGGCAAGGCGCCGTTGTTTGTCACCGAAGAGCGGGTCGCGATGCTCGAAGAGGTCTGTGGTCCGGTTGCGCGCGACGCAAAATGCGAACTGTCCTGCGTCCCTTTTTCCGGGTTGGCGATCGAGGCCGCGCGCAAGGCCGGCGCGACATTTCTGGTGCGCGGCCTGCGCGACACCACGGATTTCAATTACGAAATGCAGATGGCCGGGATGAACGAGGCGATGGCACCGGGCATCCAGTCAGTATTCCTGCCGGCGTCACCGGCGGCGCGCCCGATCACCGCCACATTGGTGCGCCAGATCGCCGGCATGGGCGGCGACGTCTCCGCCTTCGTGCCGGCATCCGTTGCCGCACGCCTGAAGAAAAAATTCGCGCGCTGACGCGCCGGATCCTTTAACCGGGGGAAGCAATGACCGACCGCCGTACGATCCTTTCGCTTGCATTGGCCTTCACCATGGCGGCAGTCGCTGCTCCGGCTTGGGCGCAGTCGCCGCTCGAGAATCCGGCGGCGCTGCGCGAACAGGCGCCGGCGACCTACAAGGCGCGCTTCGACACCAGCAAGGGCGTGTTCGTGATCGAGGTCACGCGCGCCTGGGCGCCGAAGGGCGCCGACCGTTTCTACAATCTGGTGAAGAACGGCTTCTATGACAATGTGCGGTTCTTTCGCGTGGTGTCAGGCTTCATGGTGCAGTTCGGCATCAATGGCGATCCCGCGATTATGGCGCGCTGGCGTCCGGCGCAGATTGCCGACGATCCGGTCACCCAGAGCAACAAGCGCGGTATGATCACGTTCGCGACCGCCGGACCCGGCACGCGTACCAGCCAGGTGTTCATCAATTTTGCAGACAACGACAATCTCGACAGCATGGGTTTTGCGCCGTTCGGCCGCGTTGTGTCAGGCATGAATGTTGTTGATGCGCTCAACGCCGAATATGGCGAAGGCGCGCCGCGCGGCCGCGGGCCGGACCAGAGCCGCCTTCAGAACGAAGGCAATGCCTACCTCGCGAAAGAATTTTCGCGGATGGATTTTGTGAAGAAAGCCACCATCGAGCGCTGAGGCGCACGAACGTTTTGTGAAAGGGAGTACGATGGCCAAGCCAGAAGATACGCTGACGTTGGAGACCACCAAGGGCAACGTGACAATTGAGATGCGTCCCGATCTTGCGCCCGGCCATGTCGCGCGCATCAAGGAGCTGGTGAAAGACGGTTTCTACGACGGCATCGTGTTTCATCGCGTGATCGACGGGTTCATGGCGCAGACGGGATGTCCGCAGGGCACCGGCACCGGCGGATCGGGCAAGAAGCTGAAGGCCGAGTTCAACAAGGAGCCGCATGTGCGCGGCACCGTGTCGATGGCGCGCGCCAGCAACCCCGATTCAGGCGACAGCCAGTTCTTCATCTGCTTCGATGACGCCGGCTTCCTCGACAACCAGTACACAGTCTGGGGCAAGGTGATCGAGGGCATGGACAACGTCGACAAGATCAAGCGCGGTGAGCCGGTCAAGGATCCCGATAAGATCGTGAAGGCGACGATGGGGGCGTAGGCTCCCGCGGCACGCCAATTGTTGTGTCATGGCCGGGCATAGCCGTCCGAAGGACGGCGTTGTTTCACACGCCTATGTCCCGGCCATCTCGCTTAGGATTGTGAGACCGTGCCCACCTAAGCGGGATGCCCGGCATAAAGCCGGGCATGACGAAGGATAGGCATGAAAACCGACCTATTTGACTTCGAGTTGCCCGCGGACCGCATCGCGCTGCGGCCGGCGAGCCCGCGCGACGCAGCGCGGCTGCTGGTCGTGCGGCCGGGCGGGGCGCAGGAGCTCGAAGATCGTTCTATCAGCGACCTCCCAGACCTGTTGCGGCCGGGCGACTGCCTGGTGGTCAACGACAGCAAGGTCATTGCGGCGCGTCTGCACGGCCGCCGCATTGGCAGGGGGGCTACGGAACCGGCGATCGAGGCCACCCTGCACAAGCGGATGGACGGCTCGCACTGGCGGGCCTTTGTGAAGCCTGCGAAAAAACTCGAATTAGGCGACACACTGCGGTTTGGTACCGAAGGGCGCGTCTGTTTCCTGGGCGAACTCGATGCTCAAGTTTCACATAAAGGTGAGGGAGGGGACATAACCCTCTCATTTTCCTTCCATGGTCCGGTCCTCGACCAGGCGATCGCCGAGCGCGGCGAGATGCCATTACCGCCCTATATCGCGTCCCGCAGGGCACCGGACGATCAGGACCGGACCGACTACCAGACGGTTTTCGCCCATGACGAGGGCTCGGTGGCGGCCCCGACGGCCGGCCTGCATTTCACGGATCGGACTGCTGGCGCGGCTCAAGGAGCAGCGGCGTTGCCCTCCACACAGTGACGCTGCACGTCGGCGCCGGCACGTTCCTGCCGGTAAAGGCGGACGACACCGAAGGGCACAAGATGCATGCCGAATTCGGCACGGTTTCGGCCGAGGTGGCCGCTTCGCTCAATGCGGCGCGATCCAAAGGCGGGCGCATCGTGGCCGTTGGCTCGACCGCGCTGCGGATCCTGGAAAGCGCCGCGGGCGAGGATGGCCAATTGCGAGCCTTTTCCGGCGAAACCGCGATCTTCATCACGCCCGGCTACAAATTCCGCGCGGTGGACCTGATGCTGACCAATTTCCATTTGCCGCGCTCGACGCTGTTCATGCTGGTCGCGGCGTTCAGCGGCCTCGACACGATGAAACGCGCCTATGCGCATGCGATCGAGGCCGGCTATCGTTTCTATTCCTACGGCGATGCGTGTCTGCTTTATCCTGCCGGCCAATGAGCGAACCTTTCTCCTTCCGCCTGATCAAGACCGACGGCGCCGCGCGCCGTGGCGAGTTCGTCACCGCGCACGGACGCGTGCAGACGCCGGCCTTCATGCCGGTCGGCACGCAAGGCACAGTGAAGGGCCTCATGCCGGATGACGTACGTGCGACCGGCGCCGAAATCGTGCTCGGCAATACCTACCATCTGATGCTGCGGCCCGGCGCCGAGCGGATCGCGGCGCTTGGCGGCCTGCACAAGTTCATGAACTGGCCATTGCCGATCCTGACGGATTCCGGCGGCTTCCAGGTGATGTCGCTCTCCGAGCTACGCAAACTGGATGAACAGGGCGTGACGTTTCGCTCGCATCTCGATGGCGCCATGGTGGCATTGACGCCCGAGCGTGCGATCGAAATCCAGGCATTGCTCGGCGCCGATATTTCCATGCAGCTCGACGAGTGCCTTAGATTGCCGGCAAGTGCCGGGGACATCGCGCGCGCGATGGAGCTGTCGCTGCGCTGGGCGGAGCGCAGCAAACGCAGCTTCGAAAGTCGCGCCCGAGAAGGTCATGCGTTGTTCGCGATCGTGCAGGGCGGAGACGATCTCGCATTGCGTGCAAAAAGCGCGCGCGAACTGACCGGCATGGCCTTCCAGGGCTATGCCATCGGCGGGCTTGCGGTCGGCGAGCCGCAGGACGTCATGCTCAAGGTTGTGGAGGAAACGGCGCCAGTTCTGCCGGCAGACCGGCCGCGTTATCTGATGGGTGTCGGGACGCCGCAGGATCTCATGGAGGCCGTCAGGCGCGGCATCGACATGTTCGATTGCGTGCTGCCGACCCGCAATGGCCGCCACGGCACGGCATTCTCGCGATACGGCGCGATCAATCTCTCGAATGCCCGTCACGCCGAAGATCCGCGTCCGCTCGACGACCAAAGCGCGCATCCCGCCGCGCGGACTTATTCGCGCGCCTACCTGCATCACCTGACCAAAGCCAACGAGATTCTCGGCCAGGTGCTGCTTTCGACCATCAATCTTGCGTATTACCAGGAGCTGATGGCGGGCATGCGGGAGGCGATTGCCAGCGGGAAATTTACTGAATTCCAGGCTGCCGCGGTGGCGCAGTGGGAGCGGGGCGATGTACCGGCGCAGTAGTGCGCGAACCGCGTGCGAGCCTCTCACGGCCCTCATCCTGAGGAGGCGCCGAAGGCGCCGTCTCGAAGGATGGGCGGCCCAATGGTTCGAGACGCGCGGCTTCGCCGCGCTCCTCACCATGAGGCCGTGAGAGGGTTGTCTCAATGCCAAGCCTTGGCTAAACGCAGCCCATGAACGTTCAGCCATCCTTCCTCGCCAAGCGCCGGAAACCGGTCTTCAAATTGCCGCCGGGCAGTTGCGACGCGCACTGCCATGTGTTCGGGCCGGGAGACAAATTTCCCTATGCCGCAAACCGGCGCTACACGCCGGACGATGCGCCAAAGGAAATGCTGGCGGCGCTGCATGCCCATCTCGGCATCGATCGCGCCGTGATCGTGCAGGCGAGCTGCCATGGCACCGATAACACTGCGATGCTCGACTGCATTGCGTCCGACCCGAAGCGGTACCGCGGCGTGGCCATCGTCGACGACAGTTTCACGGACAAGGACTACGAGAGGCTCGATCGCGGTGGTGTGCGCGGCGCGCGCTTCAATTTCGTGAAGCATCTTGGTGGCGCCCCGGACATGGCCGTGTTCGGCCGCGTCATCGACCGCATCAAAGGGCGCGGCTGGCACGTCGTGTTGCACATCGACGCGCCCGATATCATCCCGCTCTCGGGTATGATGCGAAAATTGCCACTGCCGTTCGTTGTCGACCACATGGGGCGGGTGCCGTCGGCCGCTGGCGTTGATCAGCCGCCGTTGCGGGCGCTGATCGAGCTTTCGCACCTCGAAAATTGCTGGATCAAGGTCTGCGGGTCGGAGCGTATTTCGATGCCGCCTTATGCCGCAGCCGTTCCGATCGCGCATGCCTTGGTCGAGGCGGCCCCCGATCGCGTGTTGTGGGGCACCGATTTTCCGCATCCGAATGCGACCCACGAGGCCGATGAAGCCGATCTGGTCGACCTGGTGCCGCAATTTGCGCCCGACCCGCTGGCGCAAAAGCGCCTGCTGGTGGACAATCCGGCAAAGCTCTACAATTTCAGTTCATAAAAAAATTGGTGGAGGAGAACACATGAGCATCGCGATTTTCGGGCGCGCGTATCGTTGTGCGCTGTTGGCAGCCGCGGCTTTCGCGCTGACACTACCAAGTGGTGCGCAAGCAGCCTGGCCGGAAAAGCCGGTCAAGATCGTTTTGCCATTCGGCGCTGGCGGCGTCGCTGATGTGACGTCGCGCATCCTGGCGGACAAGCTCAGCGACAAATTCGGCCAGCGTGTCGTGATCGAAAATATGCCGGGACCGGGCGGCATCAATGCTGCGCGCGCGGTTATCAATGCGCCGCCCGACGGCTATACGATGGCTTTGGTCACCAATGGCACCGCGATCAGCGTGGCGGCGTTCAAGAGCCTGCCTTTCGATCCGGTGAAGGATTTCGAAATGGTGTCGATGGTCGGCACGTTCGATCTGGTGTTCGTGGCCAATAGCCAGTCCGAGTACAAGACGCTAGGTGATTTCATCAAGGCGGCAAAGGCGCAGCCCGGGAAACTCAATATCGGAACGATAGCGGTCGGCGGCACGCAAAATCTTGGAGCCGAATTGTTCAAGTCGCTCGCCGACGTGAACGTGCAGATCGTGCCCTACAAAAATTCGCCCGATATCGTGGTCGCGCTGTTGCGCAACGATGTGCAGATGATGGTCGAATTCCCGCCGGCGGTGCAGGGGCAGGTCAATGACGGTAAGCTGCGCATTCTTGCCACTTCAAGCCCGAAGGCTTCACCGCTGCTTCCAGGTGTGCCGACCGCCGATCAGGCCGGCGTCAAAGGCTATGAGGTGATTTCGTGGAATGCCGTTGGTGCACCCAAGGGCACACCGAAGGCTGTCATCGAGACGATGAACAATGCCATCCATGAGGTGCTGGCAAGGCCCGAAGTAAAAGAACAGTTTGCCAAGGTCGGCGTGGAAGCGCATGCGAGCACGCCCGCGGAGCTGATGGCGCGGCTCACGGCGGATATCAAGAAATGGAACGATGTGGTCGACAAGGCAGGTATCGAACGGAAGTAGCTAGCGCCGGGTGGTCCGCGCGTAGGCCAGGGAACAGACAATGAGTACTGCGCCGCGCGACTATCCCGATCTACACGAACATCTCGCCGCGCTCGAGGAGCGCGGCCTTTTGCAGCGGATCGACCGGCCAATCGACAAAGATGCGGAAATGCACCCGCTGGTGCGCTGGCAGTTCGTTGGCGGCATCGACGAGGCGGAGCGCAAGGCGTTTCTGTTCACCAATATTGTCGATGGCCTTGGCCGGAAGTACGACATGCCAGTGGTGGTCGGCGCCATCGCCGCCAATGCAGAAATTTACAGCATCGGCATGCGTGCGCCGCTCGGCGAAATCCAGGCCAAATGGGATCACGCCATTGCCAATCCGATTGAGCCGCGGCTGGTCAACGACGCAGTGTGCCATGAAGTTGTGATCGAAGGCCCGGCACTCAAGGAGATCGGCAATGGTCTCGACCGGCTGCCGATCCCGATCTCGACCCCCGGGTTCGACAGCGCGCCGACTTTGACCGCGACCAACGTGATCACGCGCGATCCGGACACCGGCGTGCAGAATATGGGAACCTATCGCGCCGCGTTGAAGGCACCTGACCGGCTGGTGGTGCGCATGGCGACACGGGTCGGCGGCGCCGGCGGCTACCAGCATTACCTAAAATACCAGAAGCGTGGCGAACCGATGCCTTGCGCGATCGTGCTCGGCTGCCCGCCTTATGTTGCCTTCATGGGTCCGCAAAAACTGCCGATTGGCGTCGACGAGATGACGGTGGCCGGCGGACTTGCCGGTGGGCCGATCAACATCGCCCGGGCGCGCAGCGTCGACCTGACGGTGCCGGCGGAATCCGAAATCGTCATCGAGGGGCTGATTGACACCGAATATCTCGAACCGGAAGCGCCATTCGGTGAATCGCACGGCCATGTTGCACTCGAGGAATTCAACATGCCGATGCGGGTGACCGCTATTACGCATCGCAAGAATCCGGTGATCCCGTCCTATATCAGCCAGGTGGCGCCCAGCGAATCGAGCGTGATCAAGCGTGTCGCCTACGAGCCGCTGTTCACCGCGCATTTGCGCAACACGCTCGGGATCAAGGGCGTCAAGAAAGTGGCGCTGCACGAACCGCTGACCGGGCTGCTGCGGGTGACGGTGATCACGCTGGAGAAAGGCGTGCCACGCACCGAGATCTGGCGCGCGCTCAAGGGTGCCGCATTTTTCAAGGGCGATTGCGGCAAGATCTGCATCGCGGTCAATGAGGATATCGACGTCGACAACGCCGACGCGCTGCTTTGGGCCATGGCCTACCGGATGAACCCGGTCGAGGACGTGCAACTGGTGCCGCACCGCGGGCAGGGACACGGCCCCAAGCGAGAACACGATAACGAAGAAGATTTCGACCATGCTCATGGATGCCACCATGAAAGGCGACCTGCCGCCACTCGCGCTGCCAAAGCAGGAATACATGGAGCGCGCGAAGGCGATCTGGCAGGAGCTCGGCTTCAGACCATTGCGGCCGCAAGCCCCTTGGTTCGGCTATTCACTCGGTGATTGGTTGCCGCAATGGGACGATGCTGCCAAACGCGCAGCGCAGGGCCGCTACCTCGACAACGGCAAGATCAGTGAGAAACTGAAACGCAAAGGGCTCAAGCCGGAAACCAAGTATCGGCCCGACAAGGAATCGTCCAAGTAGCGAAGCGACAGCTTTTCGCTACGGCCCGCCGTAAAGCCAGGCAATGCCGTCAAGCGCCTGCTCGTTGGTACGGCCGCCAACCGCCATGTCGCGCAATTCCGCTGTCACACCACGCGCGTGGTAAAATTCACCATAGACGCGTGCCATGATCTGCGTGCGCGCCGTGCGTAGATAGCGCTCCTGGGTGTAGGCCGCGAAAGCCGCCGCCGGATCATCCGGCTTCTGCGCGACTTTTTCCGCGAGGACTATGGCATCCTCGGTCGCCATGCAGGCGCCTTGCGCGAGATATTGCAGCATCGGATGGGCGGCATCGCCGAGCAAGGTGATGCGGCCCTTGTTCCAGTTCTTGACCGGTTCGCGGTCGCACAACACCCACATGCGCCAGGTGTCGATTAATTCGAGCATGCGCGTGACCTGCGGCACCTGCATCTTGAAGTGCTGCCACATCACGTCTTTGGCGCCTTCGGCATTCCAGCCTTCTTCGTAATGGTCGGAGTGGAATACGGCGACCAGATTGTAGAGTTCGCCCCGGCGAAGGGGGTAGTGCACGAAATGGGTGCGCGGGCCGGCCCACAGGACGACGTCGGGGCGCCAGAGATCCTTCGGCACCTGTTCACGTTTGAGCACGCCGCGGTAGGCGATGTGGCCGGAGACTCGGGGCTTGCCGTCGCCGACAAGTGTGTCGCGGATTTTTGACCACATGCCGTCGCAGCCGATCAGCGCGCGACCCTCGACTGTTTCGCCGTCGTTGAGCGTCACCGTGACGTGGTCGCCATGGTCCTTGTAGTCGTCGACGCGACGATTGTTTTCCAGGGTGATCAAATTGCTGCCGCGGCAGGCCTCCAGGAACACGCCGTGAATGTCGGCGCGATGTGTAACGCCGTAAGGCTGGCCAAAGCGCTCCATGAAATTGGCGTCGAGCGGCATATTGGCAATGAGATCACCGGTCAGCGCATTGCGCATTTCCTGCGCCGGCGGTCGATGTGCGTCAGCCAGCACGGCATCTTTGAGCCCAATTTTCTCGAGGACCCGGAAAATGTTCGGCCCGAGCTGGATGCCTGCGCCGACTTCACGGAATTCAGGTGATTGCTCGAACAGCCGGACAGGAAATCCCTGGTGAGCCAGCGCATAGGCTGTGACCAAACCACCAATTCCGCCGCCGGAGATCAGAAAGGGAGCGGAACCGCCATTCTTACGAGCCATGGGAACGACCTCACTTCACGCAAAACCGATAATGCGGCGACCATAAAACCCCGGAGCGTCGGACGCAAAGAGGGCTTCCACAATTAAAAACCCGCCGGCAGTGCGCCGGCGGGTGGTTGTCGGGGGATCAACCCTAGGTCTTTATCAGCGCCTACTTGGTCACTTGGTTACCTGGCCGCGGACTTCGCCGCCTTTGTTGGCGGCCGTGTGGACGTTGACGTACCACTTGCCGCCCATCAGGTCGTCAGCCTGCGCATCGGTGAGGGTCGCCGAGCCTTCAAACGACCCTTTGTCGGCACCGGCGATCGGGATTGCGACGCCGCCGTTTTTGCCGACTTCGCCGGCGTGGAAATGGGCCGCTGTAGCCGGACCGCTCAGGCCTGAGACGGTTCCTTTCCAGGACAGTTGCTTGCTGGTGGTATCAAACGTGGCGGTGACCGAACCGGTGCCTTTGCTATCGGTCGGTGGGACTTCACTGGCGGCTTTCAGGTCGGCCTTCAGATTGACCGTGGCGGCCATGGCGGGGCTCGCAAGAGCAAACGCGGCAGCGCAGGCGAGAGCGGTCAAACCCGACCGCACGAATAACGTCGTCATTCAGTTCCTCCCGTTGGGAATATCGCAAAATGCAAGACATTGAGGCGAACACTCAAATCTAGCACTTATTCCTGCGGGCACCGTTCAATGTGATGTGAGCGGGATGGAACTGCTGGAGAATTCGCCACAACCGTCGCATTCCCAATGGTGACGGATCTCCCCGCCTTCGACGAATTCCGACGAGACTGGCGCGACCATCCGGTCGCCGCAGTGGGGACAGCGTATAGGGGCCGAGAAGGTGCGGATGGCTGATAGCTTCGCCTGGTGGCTATGAAGCTGCATGTCATGGCTCCTTCTGCTTTCCGAACGTACCCCCCGCGTAACGGCGCATCATGGCGATGGCGAGACGCTTTGGTGAAACTGTGGTGGCCGGATCGCTATACTTTTGCGACACAGAGTGCGGCGCCCGCACGTGCGTTATGCGTTAAACGTGCGTGGTTTGGAGTTTTTTACGGATTTAGGAGTAATGACGCGTGCGCTGCGGCGAACAAATTTTCGACGATTTTGTAAACCGGTCGCCGCGAAATTGGTGAGCGGGGAGGGGATCGAACCCTCGACCACTTGATTAAAAGTCAAGTGCTCTACCACTGAGCTACCCGCCCGTCCGCGCCACCAGCGCGCTCGTCGCCTGCTTTGCGCTGTGTAGGGGCGGCGGCTTGCCCGGTCAATAGGCGCCCATCGCCTTCTTGAACTCGCGCAAGGTTCGAGATTTGCTAGACTATTGCCGCGGCCGGATGCCGCCCGGAGAGTCCCATGCCTATCGTCAACCGCGTCGCCGACCTGCACAGCGAAATCACGGGCTGGCGGCGCGACCTGCATATGCACCCGGAGCTGATGTATGACGTGCAGCGTACGGCCGGCACCGTCGCCGAAAAACTGAAGGCCTTTGGCTGTGACGAGGTCGTCACCGGCCTCGGACGGACCGGCGTGGTTGGTGTCATTCGCGGCCGCAAAGGTGGTGGTGGCAAGACGATTGGACTGCGCGCGGATATGGACGCGCTGCCGATCGAAGAAGCCAATGACCTGCCATACAAATCGACCGTTCCCGGAAAAATGCATGCCTGTGGTCATGATGGGCACACCGCCATGCTGCTCGGCGCCGCGCGTTATCTTGCCGACACGCGCAACTTTGCCGGCACGGCGGTGGTGATCTTCCAGCCCGCCGAAGAAGGCGGTGCGGGCGCCAAAGCCATGCTCGATGACGGGATGCTCGATCGCTTCGGTATCGGCGAAGTTTACGGCATGCACAATTACCCCGGCATGCCAGTCGGTGCCTTTGGCATCCGCGCTGGACCGGTGATGGCGGCGGCCGACGCGCTCACCATCGATATCGAGGGCGTCGGCGCCCATGCGGCGCGGCCGCATCTTGGTATCGACACTGTGCTCGTCGGTGCGCAGATCATCAATGCGATCCAATCGGTGGTGTCGCGCAACGTCGACCCGCTGAAGTCGGCGGTGGTGTCGATCTGCATGTTCCGTGCGGGCAACACCGACAATGTCCTCCCGCAGACGGTACAGTTGCGTGGCACGGCACGCAGCCTCGCGCCGGACGTGCGCGATTTGCTTGAGAAAAGGTTGCACACAGTGGTCGAGAGTACAGCCGCGGCCTATGGCGCGAAGGCCAGGCTGACTTATCGGCGCGGCTATCCGGTCCTCGTCAACCACGAGCAACAGGCGGAATTCGCAGCCTCGGTCGCTGGCGAAATTGCCGGCGCCGACAAAGTCGATCACGCGCTGCCGCCGATGATGGGCGCGGAAGACTTTGCGTTTATGCTCAACGCGCGGCCGGGCGCCTTCATCTGGATCGGAAACGGGGAAAGTGCCGGGCTGCATCATCCGGCTTACAACTTCAATGACGATGCGATCCCGTTCGGCACTTCATATTGGGTGAAGCTCGTTGAAACCGCGCTGGCGGTTTAGGCCGGACGGCTACTGAACCAATTCCCCAGGCTTGGGCGCCGGGGCCTGACGTGCCGCTTCGGACATCGTGGCGGTCCGCCGGGTGATCGGCAGCAGTTCGGCGGCGCGCGCCTCGAGGCTGCGCCAATACGCGAATTCATTCAGACGCGTGCGCTCGATCACGGCGAGCCCGACGGCGGCAATGAACGGCAGACTTTGGACCACGAGAACGACGGCGAAAATATTGATCTCGTGGATTTCCTTGACGTTGAAAGTATAGAGAACGGCCGCGCCGAGAAGGAGCAGGCCGGCCAGAATTGCTTCCCAGAACGCGTGGAAATCGGCGGAGCGCCGCATGCCACCCTTGGAGGTGCGCACGAAGGGCAGATGATCTTTGACCAGACCAAGTGTAACGGCCCGGGCGACAGTCCACTGCACCGACATGGCGGCAAACACAGACCCGAGCAACTGACCTTTGCGGGGACGCACGCGCAGTTGGTAAAGCGTCGTGAAATGGACGACTGACACGGCGAAGCTCACGATGATCGGCGCCGTGAGGATTCGATCGGGCACCGCGATATCGAGGAACGACACCACTGGCACCCACAGAATGTTCAGGATGGCAACGGCAACGCCAATACTTTCCGCGCCCAGCCAATTGAGCCAGCCGAGGGTAAACTCGCGCTTCTGCTCGCGCGTAAGCCGGCTCGCTCCCGGCAGGAAACGCCGCCAATGCTTCTTCAGAATCTGGAATCCGCCATAGGCCCAGCGATGACGCTGCTTCTTGTAAGCCTCGAAGCTGTCCGGCAGCAGGCCGTGACCGTAGCGCTTGTTGGTGTAATGCGCCTGCCAGCCAAGTTCGAGCAAGGTGAGGCCGAGATCAGTGTCCTCGCAAATTGTGTCGCTTGACCAGCCGCCGGCAGCCTCGAGGGCGGTGCGGCGGATCAGGCACATCGTGCCGTGTACAATGATCGCATTGGCTTCATTGCGCTGAACCATGCCGATGTCGAAGAACCCGGCGTATTCGCCGTTCATGGCGTGGTGCATCACACTGCGTTCGCCATCGCGGTGATCTTGTGGCGCCTGCACCAGGCCGACGGCCTGATCGTTGAACAGCGGAACGAGATCCCGGAGCCAGTCCTGATGGACGACGTAGTCGGCGTCGAGCACGCCGATCACTTCGGCGTCGGCTGCCGTATGGACTAACGCGAGACGAAGTGCGCCAGCCTTGAAGCCTACGATATCGTCCGCTCGCACAAATTTGAAGCGTTCGCCGAGAGTGAGACAATGCTCCTCGATCGGCATCCACAATGCCGGGTCCGGAGTATTGTTGATGACGATCACGCATTCGTAGTTCGTGTAATCGAGCCGTGCAATCGCATCGAGCGTCTGCTTCAACATCTCGGGCGGCTCATTGTGAGCCGGGATATGAATGGAAACTTTCGGGCCCGCAGCTTGCGGGGCCAGCGGTGGGCTTGTGATCAGTCGCAAAGGTTTCCGGCCGAAAGCGATGGCCGCGATTTCCTCGATGCGCGCGAGTGCGATCACGATCAAGGGAATCAAAAGGACAATGCCGAGGCCGAGCGCGAATGCCGAGCCCGGCACGAAATAGTGACCGTTCCAGAATCCGAACACGGCCGCAAACCACGCGCCGACCACGTTGGCCGCGCCGGCGAGCAACGCCGCTTGCCACAATGTGACGGTGCTCATGGCGAGCAGCGGCAGAGACAAAAGGATGCTCACCAGGATCGCGATCGTGGCAAGGCGCCAGTGAGTAGGATCCGTGATGGGGCCGGTCCAATCAAATTTTTGATGACGCGAGGCGTCGAACAATCCCCAGTAGGGGCCGACGCCACCTTCGAATGTTTTCCAGGGCTGATCGATTGCTTCGACGATGTTGTAGTCGATGCCGTAAGCATCCGCGCGGGTTACGAAGTCGCGCAGCAACACAGCCTGCTCAATGCGCCCGGGATTGGCCTTGTGCATATTGTAGCCGGCGCTTGGCCAGCCGAACTCGGCGATCACGATACGCTTGCCGGGGTAAGCCTGACGCAGCTTGTCGTAGATCAGGATCGCCTGGTCGACCGTCTGCTGCTCCGAGAAGCCCTCCCAGTACGGCAGGATATGCGCCGCGATGTAGTCGACGGCCGATACCAGTTCCGGATGTTCAATCCAAACGTGCCAGATTTCACCGGTCGTAACCGGAACGTTGGTCGAGCGCTTCACGCGCTGAATCATCTGGATAAGGTCGCCGACTTTCTGTTCACCGCGAAAGATCGTTTCGTTGCCGACGATGACACCGTTGATGTTGCTGTGCCGTTTGGCGAGATCGATGACGGACCGAATTTCGCGCTCATTGCGATCCTGATTCTTGTCGATCCACGCACCGGCCGTGACGCGCATTCCGAACTCGGACGCAATGCCCGGTACGAGCTCAACGCCGCCGGTCGCCGAGTAGGTACGAACTGCGCGAGTCACTGGCGCCAGCATCTTGAGATCGGCGCGAATTTGTGCGGCTTCAGCCTTGCCGCCGGCGTCAGGATGTACGGAGCCACCGAATGGCGCGTAGGAAACGCTCGCAAGCTGGCCGTCGAAGTTGGGGGCGCGAACACTTTCGCGCGTTAATGCCCACAACCCGGCATGCACGCACGCCACGAGAGCGACGACGGCAGCAACGGTGCGCATAGAACTCAAAACCAACTGGGGCAGAATGGCAGACCCTTGAACCCGTCCCCTGGGCTCAGCCGATACTCCGTCTGCAAGGTTGCAGCGTAGCGCGGCATAAGGTGCTTATTCAAGTAATTAGCAGACATGGCAAATCCTAGGCAGACGCATGGCGCCCCGACTAAATTTTTATGATTGGCAACGCGGTTCAGCGCTGGGTAGTTCCGCCCGAGGTTGCTGCCGGGGGTTGGGCGGCTTCGGCGGCCGGCGTTGGCTCCAGGGTAGGGTTAAGCCAGCAGGCATGGACCCGCCCGTTAAGTGTCTCTTGGGCCTTGGGGTCAATGTTTCCCTGCCGGACAAGGCAGCGGAAAGTGGCCTGGATGTGGGCGCTTGGGCAGCCGAACCGATCGTATAAGTCGAGATGGCGGAAGGCGGTGTCGAGGTCGTCGCGCCAGAGCAGGGTGACTACGCGACGGCCCAGCCAGACGCATTCTGGATTGCCAGCGGGGCCGGTCAGGAGCCGCGTCGCCTCGGCAATTTCGTCGATCTTTTTCTGGCTTTCCTTGGCGGCGTCAGCGGCGGGCTTTTGCGGTTCGGGCGGCTTGCCGTTACCGCCACTTTGCGCGAAGGCGACTGGACTACCGAAGCCGAGGGTTGCCGCGCAGCAAAACACGGCAAAAGCCTGACGCAACTTGATCGTGAAACGCATTGTCCCCGTCGGATGTTTGAACTTGCCAGTATGCCCGTCCGTCTGACCTGTGTGGGGCCCGATTGGGACGCTAATACGGCGGTGATTTACCTTGTAAATCCGCCCCCCTTGATCCGGCGGCACGCCCAGCGCGACAAACCGAATTATAAGAATTGGCCCCAACGGCCGGACTTTGTCCAGCTTAACCGTTTCCCTTGCTTAAGACGCCAGGCATGGGGTCATGCTTGGCAGAGGCGGTAACGCACGATAAGCCCGTCTTGTCGCTATCCTGCCGCCAATAGCTGATCGGGTCCTCGATGCGCCACGCGTTCGCCTGCTTTCTACTCACGGCGATGGCCATAAGCGGGGTCTGGGCCTGGCTGGGTAGTCCGGTCCCGATACCGCGTACTCAGTCCGGCCCGGAAAAGCTCTATTGCGTCTCGTACACCCCTTTTAGGGGCAGTCAGACCCCGCTCGATCCATCGACCGTCATACCGGCAGCCCAGATCGAGGACGACCTGAAGCGCCTCGCCCAAATCACGGAGTGCGTGCGTACATATTCGGTGGATTTCGGCCTGGACCAGATCGCGGGCATTGCTGCAAAGCACGGCCTGAAGGTCATGCAGGGGCTCTGGCTTTCAAGCAGCCTGCTGAAGAACTCCTACCAGATCGAAACCGCGGTCGCGCTTGCCAATAAATACCCCGGCACAATCCGTTCCCTGGTGGTCGGCAACGAGGTGTTGCTGCGCGGCGAGATGACGGCGACAGACCTCGCCAATACCATTCGCGGAATTAAAGCGCGCGTGAAAGTGCCTGTCACATATGCGGATGTCTGGGAGTTCTGGCTGCGCAATACCGAAATTGCAAACGTCGTTGATTTCATCACGATTCATATTTTGCCCTACTGGGAGGATTTCCCGGTGGCTGCCCGCGACGCCGTCGCGCACGTGGACGCAATTCGCCAGCAGGTGGTCAACGCATTTCCAGGAAAGGAGGTGCTGATCGGCGAAGTCGGCTGGCCCAGCGCCGGTCGCATGCGCGAAGGTGCATTGCCGTCCCCGGTTAATCAGGCGCGCGTCATTTTGGATGTCCTGGCGTTGAGCAAACGCGACCGCTTCAACGTCAATGTGATCGAGGCTTTCGACCAGCCGTGGAAGCGTGCCCTCGAAGGCACTGTTGGTGGACATTGGGGTCTGTTGAAAGCCACAACGCGCGCCCCGAAGTTTTTTGGCGCGGTGGCTGTTTCGAATCATCCGCTCTGGCTCTGGCAGATCGGCGGCGGAATTATATTCGCCGGAATCATTTTTGGTGCAGCGAGTCTCGTTCGAACAAAGGACACGTCGCTCTTAATATGGTTGGCGGTGGGCGTGAATGCCTTCGCTGGCGGAACATTGCTCGGTTGGGCGATTGAAAATATCCCGATCGAAAGCCTGGGGGTCGGCGGCTGGACGCGATCGGTGGCGCTTGCAGCAGTCGCAGTCGCCGCACCACCGGCAATGAGCGCGGCTATCATACGCGGCACGCCCGCACCAAATTTCGCCGGTCTACTCGGCCCCAAGAGTGAACGCGCTGGAGATCCGCTGTCGTGTGCGATTGGCGCTATCTCGATCGCTATGTTGCTGCTTGCGTTTGTCGTTGCACTCGGCCTGGTCTTCGATCCGCGGTACCGCGACTTTCCGTTTGCGCCGCTGACGGCGGCGGTTGTTCCGTTTCTGATGCACAAGTTGGTGGTGGCCCGACCGAAAGGCTCGCGCAGCGTTGCGGAAACCGCAGGCGCGGCCGTGCTCGCGCTGTCTGTCTGCTACATTGTGTTTAATGAAGGCTTCGCCAATTGGCAGTCGCTGTGGACGTGTACGGCGCTGGCAGGGCTCGCGATCAATCTGGCTCTGGTGCGCGACGCGCGAGGCTGAGCACCAGCATCCCGGCGGCGAGCGCGGATAACGCAATATTGTACAGAACGAGCCCGCAGCAGGCGGCGGCGAGCGCCGCACCGAAAAGCAACAGCGACGGGCGCAGCAAATTCAGGCTCGCAACGATCAACGCAAACCAGCCGAATGCTGAATAAGTAAACAGGACAATGGTGATCTGCCGCGTGACGCAGAGCCATGTGTTCAATCCGGCCTGACAAGCAAGGCCGACGGGCGATTGCTCGACCGCGAGGTAACGCATGTAGAGTGCGTAGCCTAAT
Organism: uncultured Alphaproteobacteria bacterium; assembly: GCA_963735285.1. Lineage (GTDB taxonomy): Bacteria > Pseudomonadota > Alphaproteobacteria > Rhizobiales > Xanthobacteraceae > Pseudolabrys. The sequence continues at coordinate 552,110 of CAVTKN010000003.1, forward strand.
GCGCAAAAACCGATAATCAGAAGCCAATTGGCCGCGCGTGCGCTGGGTAGAAACAATTTCATGAGGGCAGTATGCCGCCGCAGAACCGGCGCGACAATCAGCGTTCCACGATCTGCTCGCCGTCGAATTTGACGGACTTGCAGGCGGTGCGGGCGGCCGCAAAATGGGAGCAAAGGCCGGTGGCGGCCGGGCTGTTTGGCAGAGGTCCGACGACGAGACGATACCCGGATGTTCCCGCGCGACGTTCGTGGGCGGCGAGCGGATACATGCCGCTGAGCAGAGGACCGAAACTGGCTTTCACCGTGATCCAACGCTGGCGAACGCCATCCAAGGTCGCAGCACCGCCGAGATCGAGTCCGAATTCGTTTTGGGGGGTCGTTGTCGGCTGAGGTTCGTTCGCCGCGACGGCCGCGACCCTCGTGGGCGGCATCGGTACGGCGGCGGTGTTCGACGTTTCGGGCTTTGATGGGGCCGCAATCGCTGTCGCGGCAGATTGGGAGGCGGAAGCTGCGGAAGCGGGCGGACTGGCGGGGGCTACTGTGGCGGGTGCGCTCGGGGCCGGCGGTGCGGCCTTTGCAGCGAGAGCGGCAGCCGTGGCGGTAGCCTGCCGTTTGATGGCGCCGGTCATGTCGTCAATGCTGCTTTCGAGGAGTGCAATGCGGCCGGCCAGCCGGTCGCGCTCGACGGTGAGTGCGCGTACTTGTGCCGACAATAGCTGCACGTTTGACTCGAGTTGGGTCACGCGCGGCGGCATCTGCGCGATGGCGGCGGGCTCATTGATGGCGAAGACCTGGCGCAGGCGCTCGCCGGCGGTCTTGGTCTGGCTTGCGATAGCCAATGCAGTCAGCGCGATTGCCGCGGCGCCACCCCAGCCGCCTAGCCACAAAAGCGTTTTGAATTCGCGGCTGTGCCGGTGCGGCTCGCGCAAATCGGCTTCCAGCGGCGTCTGTTCAGTCGCCATACGGCGCCTCGATGGGGCAAATCATTGAAAACGTTAGCAGAATCCGGCAAATCATGCCTTCTGCCCGAGAACCGTCGGCGATCCGGCGGTGCTCTTTTGCCGATGCACTGGCTCGGCTATGGGATGCCCACAAATCCAGCAACAGCGTGAGCCAGGCCGATGCCTCGACGAACATGCCTTGCCATCGTGCTTGCGGCCGGCGAGGGCACGCGCATGCGGTCGGCGCAGCCGAAGGCGTTGCATGTGCTGGGCGGACAATCGCTGCTCGCGCATGTAATGACGGCTGCAAATGCTGCCGGGACCGGCAATCTGGCCATTGTCGTTGGCCCGGACCATGGCGCGGTCGCGGCAGAAGCGTCGCGGCACGCGCCAAAGGCGCAGATTTTTGAGCAACGGGAACGGCGCGGCACGGCGCATGCGGTTCTTTCCGCCGCCAAGGCTATCGGCAACGGCGCCGACGATGTTCTGGTGATCTTTGCCGATACGCCGTTGGTGCGGGCCGAGGCGCTTTCAAAGCTGCGTGGTGCACTTGCCGACGGAAATGCGGTGGCAGTTCTCGGCTTTAACCCGGTTGATCCGCGCGGTTATGGACGGCTCGTGATGCGCGGGGACGAACTGGTCGCGATCCGGGAAGATCGCGACGCCACGCCCGAAGAACGGAAGATCCGGTTCTGCAATGGTGGTTTAATGGCGCTGGCCGGCAAGCACGCGCTCCCCATTCTCAAACGCATCGACAACAGCAATGCCAAGGGCGAATTCTATCTGACCGACGCGGTTGCCATTGCCCGGGAGATGGGCTTGAAGGCGGTTGCGATCGAAACGCTGGAGGATGACGTGCGCGGTATCAACACCAAGGCGCAGCTCGCTGAAGCGGAAGCCGTGCTGCAGAAACGGTTGCGTGCCGCGGCGCTGGAGGCGGGCGTCACGATGGTCGCCCCGGAGACGGTCTTTCTTTCTGCCGACACCAAATTCGGCAAGGATGTGACGATCGAGCCGAATGTCGTCTTCGGGCCCGGCGTTAGCGTCGATGACGGCGCAATGATCCGTTCATTCTCGCATCTCGAAGGAGCGCATGTCGGCAAAAACGCGCGCGTTGGACCATTTGCGCGGCTGCGGCCCGGGGCGGATCTTGGGCAAGATGTGCACATCGGTAATTTCGTCGAAATCAAAGCCGCCAAGATCGAGCAGGGTGCCAAGGCCAATCATCTTGCCTACATTGGCGATGCGCGCGTCGGTGCCGACGCAAATGTTGGCGCTGGCACGATCACCTGCAACTATGACGGCGTTGCCAAGCATCATACCGATATCGGCAAAGGCGCCTTCATCGGTTCGAATTCGGCGCTGGTCGCACCTGTTAAGATTGGCGATGGCGCCTATATCGGCACAGGCAGCGTCATTACCAAGGATGTTCCTGCCGGCGCGCTGGCGATCGCCCGCGCCAAACAGGCGGTTAAGGAAGGCTGGGCAAAGCGCTTGCGGCAGGTGAAAGCCTTGGGCAAAAACCTCACCAGAAAGAAGCCGAAAAAGTAGCCAAGACGAGTATAAGGCCCGTCGTCGGCAACCGCGGCGCTGTCACATTGAGAAACGGGTTGTGATTTCCTTGAGCGTGCCGGCGGCAGCTAGACCATGAGCAATGGGTAAAGGGGCCATCCAGACGGATGTGCGGAATTGTCGGAATTCTTGGAACCAAGCCGGTCGCGGGACAACTGGTCGACGCGCTCCGGCGGCTTGAGTACCGCGGCTATGACTCGGCGGGCGTAGCGACGCTCGATCACGGGGTTCTTGGTCGCCGCCGCGCGCAAGGCAAACTGAGTGCGCTCGAGACGCGGCTCGCGCAGGAACCCCTCGGCGGCACCGTCGGCATTGGTCACACGCGCTGGGCAACGCACGGGCGTCCGACGGAAGACAATGCGCATCCGCATGCCACCGATCTGGTGGCCGTCGTCCACAATGGCATCATCGAGAACTTTCGTGAACTGCGCGAACAGCTCACCAAGCGCGGATCCAAATTCGTCAGCGAGACCGATACCGAAGCTGTGGCGCATCTCGTGACGCAGGAACTCAAGAGCGGCAAGTCGCCGGAAGATGCCGTCGCTGCATCGCTCAAGCAATTGCGCGGCGCTTTCGCGCTGGCTTTTCTTTTCACCGGCAAGGACGATCTGCTGATCGGCGCGCGCAAAGGTTCGCCGCTTGCCATTGGTTATGGCAAAGGCGAGATGTATCTGGGGTCCGATGCTATCGCGCTTGCGCCCTTCACTAACACGATCAGCTATCTCGAAGACGGCGACTGGGTGGTCCTTACCCGCAAAGGCGCCGACGTCCGCGATGAGCAGGGGCGCAAAGTCGAACGGCCGATCGTGAAATCTACGGCCTCTGCCCAGATGGTCGACAAAGGCAATCACAAGCACTTCATGGCGAAGGAAATTCACGAGCAGCCGGAAGTGGTCGGACATACACTCGCTCACTACATCGATATGGTGAACGAGCGCGTCGCGCTCCCCGGCAAGCTTCCGTTCGACTGGAAGAAAATCAAACGGCTGTCGATCTCGGCCTGCGGCACCGCCTTCTATGCGGGACTCGTTGCGAAATACTGGTTCGAACGCTTTGCCAAATTGCCGGTTGAAATCGATATAGCATCGGAATTCCGCTATCGCGGTGCGCCGCTCGAAGCGGGTGACCTTGCAATCTTCATTTCACAGTCGGGCGAAACCGCCGACACGCTCGCGACTTTGCGTTACGCAAAGGAGAACAAGCAGCACATCCTTTCGGTGGTCAACGTGCCGACCTCGACCATCGCGCGCGAAAGCGATGTGGTGATGCCGACGCTGGCCGGACCAGAAATCGGTGTGGCCTCCACTAAGGCCTTCACCTGTCAGCTCAGTGTACTCGCGTGTCTTGCCATCGCTGCTGGCCACGCACGCGGACATTTGTCGGAAGGCGATGAACAGAAGCTGGTGCATGCGCTGATCGAGGTGCCGCGGTTGATGGCTGCGGCGCTTACGCTTGAACCACAGATCGAGCGGCTGTCGCACGACCTCGCCAAGGTGCGCGACGTTCTCTATCTGGGCCGCGGCACGAGCTTTCCGATCGCGCTCGAAGGCGCACTCAAGCTCAAGGAAATTTCCTACATTCACGCGGAAGGCTATGCCGCCGGTGAACTCAAACACGGTCCGATAGCGCTCATCGACGAAACCATGCCGGTGATCGTAATCGCGCCCTACGATCGCGTGTTCGAGAAGACGGTTTCGAACATGCAGGAAGTGGCCGCACGCGGCGGCAAGATCATTCTGGTCACCGATCCGCAGGGCGCCAAAGAGGCCACTATCGAGTCGACCGAGACACTGACCTTGCCGGACATGGCCTCGACGGTCACGCCGCTCGTTTACGCCATTCCGGTGCAGCTGATTGCCTATCATACCGCCGCGGCTATCGGCACCGATGTCGACCAGCCACGCAACCTCGCGAAATCGGTCACGGTGGAATAGACTGGCCTCATGACAGAGATTGATCTGGGTCCCGGCGGGCCGACGCCCGCCGAGGTGGTGAAGGTGGTGGCCCCGCAAACCAGTTTTGCCGGCCGGGTCCGAAATTATTTTCTGACCGGCCTGGTCGTGGCCGGGCCGCTGGCTATTACGGCATGGCTGATCTGGTCGATCATTACCTGGGCCGATGATTTCGTGCGGCCGCTCATTCCGCCGGCGTATCGGCCCGAAAGCTATCTGCCATGGCCCATACCGGGCACGGGCCTCATTATTTCGTTTGTCGTTCTTACTCTGCTCGGCTTTCTCACCGCTAACCTCGTTGGACGGACGCTCGTTGAGCTCGGCGAAAGCCTGCTCAATCGCATGCCGATTGTGCGGCCGGTCTACAACACGATGAAGCAGATTTTTGAATCGCTGTTTTCAAAAACCGGCTCAAGTTTCCGCAAGGTGGCTTTGGTGGAATTCCCGGCACCCGGCATGTGGTCTCTCGTGCTTCTGTCGCAGCCACCGAGCGCGGATCTGACAAAGAAATTGCCACAAGGCGAGTACGTCTCGGCCTTCATGCCGTGCACGCCCAATCCGACGACCGGCTTCTTCTTCTTCGTGAAGCGCAAGGATCTCATCGAGCTCGATATTTCCGTCGAAAACGCGATGACGCTGTTGATCTCCGCCGGCATGGTGCAGCCAGACGCCGAAGCGCAGAAAAAGCTGGCCTCGCTGGCAGCCACCGCAAAGGCGGCACGGGCCAAGAGGAAAAAAGAAGTCGTAGGGTAGGCTAGCCCGCGCGGATCAGCTTGATCGCCTCGTCTTTTCCGAAAAGATAGAGCAAATGGCGCAGGGCCTCGCCGCGGGGCGTCGCCAGCGTAGCGTCGCGCGACAATATGAGCGCCGCATCGTCGCGCGCGGCGCCCAGATATTTGCCGTGGGTTTCCGGCCGGGCGATATGAAAGCCTGGCAGGCCGCTCTGTCGTGTCCCGAGCACATCGCCTTCGCCGCGCAGCCGCAAATCCTCTTCGGCAATCCGAAACCCGTCTTCGGTCTCGCGAAGAATGGCGAGGCGCGCCTTGGCGGTATCGCCGAGCGGGGCTCTGAACAGCAGTAGACAGGTCGATGCGCCTGGCCCGCGGCCGATGCGGCCACGCAGCTGGTGCAATTGCGCGAGTCCAAAACGTTCGGCGTGTTCAATCACCATGATGGTGGCCTCGGGCACGTCGACCCCGACCTCGATCACGGTCGTGGCAACAAGCAATTGTTTTTCACCCGAGGCAAAACGCGCCATGGCGGTATCTTTGTCGTTGCCTTTCATGCGGCCATGGACCAGGTCGACTTTGTTTCCGAATTTCCGTTTCAGTTCCTCGAAGCGCTCCTGCGCGGCGGCGAGATCGACTTTCTCGGATTCATCGACCAAGGGACAGACCCAATAGGCGCGTTTACCGTCGGCGAGCGCGCGGCCGACCGCTTCTTCGACCTCTTCGACGCGCGACAAAGGAATTGTGCGGGTATCGATTGGCTGGCGCCCCGGCGGCTTCTCGCGCAGTTCGGATATATCCATGTCGCCGAAATAAGTAAGCACCAGCGTGCGTGGAATGGGCGTGGCGGTGAGCACGAGAACATCCACAGACTCGCCTTTCTGCGTGAGCGCGAGCCGTTGGTGCACGCCGAAACGGTGCTGCTCGTCCACGACTGCCAATGCAAGATCGTGAAACGCGACGTCTTCCTGAAATAGCGCGTGGGTACCGATCAGGAGGTCAATATCGCCGAGCGTAAGACGATCGAGGATCTCTTTACGTCCCGGGCCACGCTCGCGGCCGGTAAGAATGGCGACGCGGATGCCGGCGGCTTCCGCCAAAGGTGTGATCGTGGCGAGATGCTGGCGCGCGAGGATTTCCGTTGGCGCCATGAACGCAGCCTGGCGGCCGGCCTCGATCACGGCTGCGGCCGCAGCGAGCGCTACCACGGTTTTTCCCGAGCCGACATCGCCCTGGAGCAAACGCAGCATTCGTTGCGGGCGAGCAAGATCAGTGATGATGTCGTCAACCGCCTTCTGCTGCGAATGGGTCAATGCGTAAGGCAGCGCCTTGAGGATGCGCGCCCGCAGGCGCCCCTCGCTGGCGCTGCCGCGGCCTGATTGCCGGCGCATATGGGCGCGCACCAGGGCGAGCGCGAGTTGGCCCGCCAGCAACTCGTCATAGGCGAGGCGCGTCCATGCGGGAGTCTCCGGCATGATGTCGTGTGGCGCTTCCGGCCGATGTAGATGCCGCAAGGCTGCGGAAAATGTCGGAAAGCGTTCACGCGCTACCCAGGCTTCGTCCTGCCATTCGGGTAAGTCCGGCAACCGACCAATTGCACCGTCCATGGCGCGCCGGATGTTGCCGAGCGCCAGACCCTCCGTCAGCGGGTAAAGCGGCTCGACCAGCGGCAGCGCGGCAAAGCCCGCCTCATCGACGACGCGGTCGGGATGCACCATCTGCAGCATGCCGTCGTAAAATTCGGCGGTGCCGGAAACATACCGCGTCTCGCCCTCGGGCAGCAGTTTTTCCAGATAATCGCGGTTCGGATTGAAATAAGTCAGCGTGAGGTCGCCGGTATCGTCACTGGCATAGACTCGATAAGGCGCGCGCGAACGGCGCGGCGGGCCAGGGCGGTGCTTGCCGATGGTGACGGCAACCGTAACGACCTGGCCGGGCTGGACGTCGCGCAGCTTCGGTCGGGCGCGGCGGTCGATCACGCCGGAAGGCAGGTGGAACAGCAGATCGACGACGCGGGGCGCGTCGCGGTCAAACAGGCGCGCATAAAGCCTTTCCAGCTTCGGGCCGACCCCGGGCAGGCTGGTAAGCGAGGCGAAGAGCGGATTGAGGACAGGTGGCCGCATGGGTTGAGTGTAGTTGATTTTATAACGGGGCATCATCTGCCGCCGTCATCACCGGGCTTGTCCCGGTGATCTCGCTTAGGTGGACACTGTGCATGACTAAGCGAGATGGCCGGGACATAGGCGTGCAAAAGCACGCCGTCCTTCGGACGGCTATGCCCGGCCATGACAAAGGAATGTTCGTCCCCTATATAAATCCTCGCCCGGCCCCGTCCGGGTTTTTGGCGTTGGAGACACGTGGTGACCACTGGGACAAACAGGTCGAGTGAGGGTCTGGATGGGCGCCGGCGCCGGCTGCTGTTTCGTTGCTGGCATCGCGGTATCCGCGAGATGGATCTGGTCTTTGGCCGTTTCGCCGATGCGCAGATCGAATTTCTCAGCGAGGCCGAGCTGACCGAGCTCGAAGGCTGGTTGGAAATCCCCGATCAGCAGATGTTTGCGTGGGTGAACGGCATGGAACAGGCGCCCCCCGAAATCGAAACCGGGCTGTTTCGCCGCTTGCGTGATTTCCGCGGGAAGGGTGTTGCGTGAGTGGCTTCGTGAAATCACCCGCCGAGCAACTCAAGCCGGGCAAGCTCCTTACGTTGGCCCAGGTCGCGGATGGGGCTGAAGGCCTGGTGCTGGCTGATCTCGCGCGCGCGATCGCCGCGGGCAAAGACGCGCCGGCGATTTCCCTGGCCGTGATCTGCCGCGACGGTCAGCGCATGGCGACGCTGTCGCGCGCATTGACATTTTTCGGCCCCGATATCGAAGTGATGGAATTCCCCGCGTGGGATTGCCTGCCTTACGACCGCGTCTCTCCCAATGCGGCTGTGGTTGCGCAACGCATGACAGCGTTGTCGCGGCTTACCCGGGTCAAAGGTCGCGACAAGCCGTCGGTGCTCCTGACGACAATTAATGCCGCCCTGCAACGGGTACCGGCCCGCGAATTCGTTGCAACGCACGCACTTTCAGTTGCGCCTGGCAACGTGATCGGAATGCAGGGCGTGATCGAATGGCTGGAGCTCAACGGCTATATCCGTGCCTCCACCGTGCGCGAGCCGGGCGACTACGCCGTGCGTGGCGGCATTCTTGACCTCTATCCGCCCGGTATGGATATGCCGGTGCGTTTCGATTTTTTCGGTGATGCCCTCGAAACAATCCGCGCATTTGATGCGCAGACGCAACGCAGCGAGGAACAGCTGCGCGGCCTCGATCTCGTTCCGGTAGCGGAATTCCAGCTCATTACTGAAACCATTCGTCGCTTCCGGACGGGCTACGTCGCCGAATTCGGCGCGACAACGCCGGACGACTTGCTTTACGAGGCTGTGAGTGAAGGGCGGCGCTATCCGGGTATGGAGCACTGGCTGCCGCTGTTCCACGGGAAACTCGAGACGGTTTTTGACTATCTGCCGGGTTCTGCGCTCGCACTTGAGCATCTGGCGGAAGACGCTGCACATGAGCGCTTCACGCAAATTGCGGACTACTACGATGCGCGCCACGAAGCGCTGAAACAGGGCGTCACGCCGCCTTATAAACCGCTGCCGGCAGAGCGACTTTATCTTGGTGAAGCCGAGTGGAGAGAGCGCCTCGAGACATCGGCAATCGCTAGGTTGACGCCATTCGCTGTGCCGGATTCCAGTGCGATCGATGTGCAAGCACGGCAAGGACGCAATTTTGCCGCCGAGCGGGCTGAACCGGGCGCGAACGTGTTCGAGGCCGTTGCGGCGCACGTCCTGGCGTTGCAAACCGCCGGCAAGCGCGTTGCAATCGCGCTGTGGAGCGAAGGCGCGCGCGACCGCATGGGTCACGTGCTCGCGGACCATAAATTGCACAATTTAACGCCGGTCGGGTCATGGTCACAGGCGCTTGGCCTTCCCAAGCCGACGGTCGCACTTGCCGTGCTCGGCATCGAATCCGGCTTCGAGACTGCGGACGCTGCATTCATTAGTGAGCAGGATATCCTCGGCGACCGTCTGGTGCGGCCGCGCCGAGCCGCCCGCAGGGCCGAAAACTTCATTGCCGAGGCGACCAGTCTGGCGCCGGGCGATCTCGTTGTGCACGTCGACCATGGCATTGGCCGCTTTGCCGGCTTGCAGGCGATTGAAGCTGCCGGTGCGCCGCACGACTGCCTTGAGATCAGGTACGCCGACGACACCAAGCTGTTTCTGCCGGTCGAGAACGTCGACCTGTTGTCGCGTTACGGCTCCGAGGAAACGAACGTCGAGCTCGACCGCCTGGGCGGCGGGAATTGGCAGGCGCGCAAGGCGCGCATGAAGAGTCGCATCCGTGAAATTGCGGGCGAACTCATCAAAATTGCCGCGGAACGACTTTTGCGCGAGGCGCCGCGCTTGACCGTGGGCCCGGGCGCTTATGACGAGTTCTGTGCCGGATTTCCGTACGAAGAGACTGACGATCAACTCGCTGCCATCGACGCAACCATCAAGGATCTCGGTTCAGGTCGGCCGATGGACCGGCTCATCTGCGGCGATGTTGGATTCGGCAAGACCGAGGTCGCACTGCGCGCGGCCTTTCTGGCGGCAATCGGCGGGAAGCAGGTCGCGGTCGTTGTGCCGACGACGTTGCTCGCCCGTCAGCACTTCAAGACTTTTTCGGAGCGTTTCCGTGGATTTCCGGTCAACGTTGCGCAGGCGTCGCGGCTGGTGCCGAACGTGGAGCTGGGCAAGGTCAAAGCTGGCCTGGCCGACGGCAGTGTCGATATCGTGATCGGCACCCACGCGCTGCTCGGCAAGGGAATCACGTTCAAGGACCTGGCTTTGCTGGTGGTCGACGAGGAGCAACATTTCGGCGTTGCGCATAAGGAAAAGCTCAAGGCGTTGCGCTCGGAGGTGCACGTGCTCACGCTGACGGCGACACCCATTCCACGCACCTTGCAACTGGCTCTGACCGGCGTGCGTGACCTGTCCATCATCGCCTCGCCGCCGGTGGATCGGCTGGCGGTGCGGACTTTCGTGTCACCATTCGATCCTATTACTGTCCGCGAGGCGTTGTTGCGTGAGAAGTACCGTGGGGGACAGGCGTTCTATGTCTGCCCGCGGATCGAGGATTTGGCGGGCTCGAAAGATTTCCTCGACAAGAATATTCCGGAGATCCGTGTCGCGGTTGCGCACGGACAAATGCCACCCACCGTGCTCGATGACATCATGTCGGCCTTCTACGACGGCAAGTATGATGTGCTCTTGTCCACAACCATCATCGAGTCCGGCCTCGACATTCCGACAGCAAATACGTTGATCGTGCATCGCGCCGACCGCTTCGGCCTGGCGCAGCTTTATCAGCTGCGTGGCCGGGTGGGGCGCGCAAAACTGCGAGCCTATGCGTTGCTGACGTTGCCGACGCAGCAAAAAATCACGCCGCAGGCGGAACGGCGGCTGAAAGTTTTACAATCACTGGATACATTGGGTGCGGGCTTCCAGCTGGCATCGCACGATCTCGATATCCGCGGCGCGGGCAACCTGCTCGGAGAGGAGCAGTCGGGGCACATCAAGGAGGTCGGTTTCGAACTTTATCAGCAGATGCTTGAAGAGGCGGTGATGAGCCTTAAAGCGGGCATCACTGCGCCAGTGGCCGACCGTTGGTCGCCGCAGATCACCATTGGCGCGGCGCTGCTTATTCCGGAAGACTATGTCGCCGATCTTTCGGTCCGGCTGTCGCTGTATCGACGGTTGGCCGAAATTGAGGACGAGGGCGAAATTGAAAGCGTCGCCGCCGAACTGGTTGACCGCTTTGGCAAGTTGCCGGTCGAGGTCGAGCAACTATTGCAGGTGGTGGCGATCAAGGCGCTTAGCCGCCGCGCTAATGTGGAGCGCGTTGAAGCCGGGCCGAAAGGCATTGTGCTTGCGTTCCGTGACAACGTCTTCTCCAATCCGGACGGGCTGATTGCCTTCATTCGCGAGCAAGGCAGCGGCGTGCGCATGCGCAACGACCCGAAGAATGCGAAAGGTCAGCAACTCGTGTTCTTCGATGATTGGCCGTTGCCGCAGGACCGGCTGAAAGGCACCACCGCGGTTCTGCGCAAGCTCGCTTCGATTGCGGAGCAGGCGAAGGCCGCCTGAATTCTGTCGACGTAGCAGCCATGTGGCTCGCTACGTACATATCCCTAGTCGGTAATTTCTAGGTTGTTAATTTCTGACGCGCCACGGTGTGAGCGGCCTGGAGTTTTGACCATGAATGAACATCGAAAAATACAGCGCCGCCGCGTCCTGAAGCCCGCTTCGATTTCAATTAACCGGACCGGGGGCATCGATTGCACGGTTCGAAATCTATCGCAAACGGGGGCATGCCTCGACGTTGTCAGTCCGCTTGGCATTCCCGCCGACTTCGACCTTGTGATAGGCGAGAATCACAGCCATCACCTATGCCACGTGATTTGGCGCAGCGAAAAGCGCATCGGCATTTCCTTCAGGTAACACTGATCCTAGTGCGGCATCCGCAAGACCGGCTTGATCGTTTTTCCGGCGGCTGACTCCGCTGCGGCGCGGTTGATCTCGGCAAGCGGATAAAACGTGATCATGCGATCGACGGCAAAACGCCCGGCCATGATGTGATCGACCAACTGCGGAATGAATTCTTGCGGGATGCTGTCGCCCTGTATCACGCCGCGCACGGTGCGACCATTTTGCAGAAATGGCGTTTCAAATGAGACCTCCGTGCCTTTGCGTGCGCTTCCGAGCAGTATGCAGGTCCCGGCCGGCATCAGGCAGTCGACCGCCTCACGGAATATTTCCGGCAGCGCGGACGTCTCCAGCGTGAAACGTGCGCCGAGGCCGGTTATTTTCCTGAGCTCGGCAACGACGTCAGTGCGGCCGCTGTGATTGATGGTGTGTGTAGCGCCGAGGTTGCGCGCGAGCGCAAGGCGATGGTCGTGCACGTCGACGGCGATAATCGGGTCACAGCCTGCGATCTTCGCCGCCATCAGACCCGAGAGGCCGACCGCGCCCACCCCGAACACGACAAAACTGTCGCCCGAGTGCGGCTTCATCACGTTGAGAACCGCGCCGGCGCCGGTCTGGCCTCCGCAGGCGAGCGCGCAAACCTGATCGATCGGCGCATCGTTGCGCACTTTCACCGCGAACCGCTCGTTGGCGATGGTAAAATTGCCGAACGAAGATTGCTGGAAAAACGCGCTGTAAATCGGCTTGCCGTCCTTGGAGTGGAGCGTGGAACCGTCGGCGCGGGTACCGTTCATCTTCAGATCGAAAGCATGCAGACAGTAACTTTGCCGCTGCGTCCTGCAATTCGGACACTCGCCGCACCACGGATAGGCCATCACCACGTGATCGCCGGCTTTGAACCTGGTCACCCCTGCGCCAACCGCTCGCACGACACCGGCGCCTTCGTGGCCGAATACTTTTGGAAATTTGGTCGGATAATACGCGTCACGGCCGTGCATATCGGTCGCGCACATGCCGGAGGCAACGACCTCGACCAGCAACTCATCGGCGCGTGGGTCGCAGAGATCGACTTCCTCGACGTTGAACGGGTCCGATCGCTCGTGCACGACGGCGGCGGTGATCTTCATAGACGTTGTCCGGAATTATTCTGCGGCGTCCGCGTCTTGCGCCATGCGGGCAATCGCCTCGGCAATATCTTCAGGCGCTTGCGCACCCGACACGGCAAATTTTCCGCCGAAAATAAAGCACGGTACGCCTTCAATTCCGGCCTCCTTTGCGGCCAGCGCTTCACGCTCGATTTCCGCAACATCCTGATCGCTCTCGAGCGCGGTGCGGACATCCTCTGCGTCAAGGCCAACATCGGCGGCAGCCTGCACCAGCACCGCGTGGTTGGTTAGGTCGGCGCCTTCGGTGAAATACAGGTCCATCAGCTTCTGTTTCATCTCGGCTGCTTTGCCGAGGCCTTCGGCCCAGCGGATCAGGCGGTGGGCGTCGAGCGTGTTGGGCTGGCGGCTGATCTTGTCCATTGCGTAAATGAGGCCCTCGGACGCCGCCGCCGCTGCAACGCGTTGGGCGATACCTTTGTAACGCTCGGGCGAGCCGAATTTCGACGTCAGGTATTCCTCGCGTGAAATACCTTCGCGAGGAATCCAGTCGTTTAAAAAATATGGCCGGTAGTGCACCTCGACCGGGATGTCAGGATTAAGCGCGATGGCCTTTTCCAGCCGGCGCTTGCCAATGAAACACCAGGGGCAGACCACATCGGAGACGACGTCGATGCGAATGGGCTGTTGGCTGGACATGGCTGGCTCCTTTTCGGCGCCAGCCTAAGCCGCCGGCTATTCCGCCGCAACCATGCGACTGCCCATCACGCGCATCATCAAGGTGTCCAGCGTATCGCCGGCCTTGAGCGTCGCCAGCGTTACATTGGCTGTGAACGATGCGGTGGATTGCGACGTGAGCATCGACTCTTTGAGCGCGCCCGCAAGACGACGGACAAACACATGCGCGCCGCGCAAATCCGTTTGCGTGAAAGCGACGAGAATTGCGCCTTCTTCGTCGCGGGTCGCAAAGTCTATATTCCGGATCAATCGTGTCATCAGGCGCGCGATATCAAGATTCCCGCGTGCGTCTGAAACGCCGTCGAACGTAAAACGCGCAATCGACAGCGGGAGACTGCGGTCAGCGGATTCCGCTGCCACTTTGGCCAGTTCGCGCCAGAAAGAGTCGCGCGTCAGCAAGCCGTTTTCGGGGTCGAACATCCCCTCAGTGTCGAGCGACTTGAGCATGCGCCGGAGCCGTGCCTCAAAAGCGCGCATCCGCACCAATGGCACCATGCGCGCAACCAGCCGCGCCGGATCAGCGGCAACTTGATCGATATTCGGCAAGGCCTCGGCAAATTCCGGCGGAGCTTCGCCGATCACGGCCACTGGCACGTCCCGGAAACGGGGCTCTTGTGCCAGGACCGTGAGAAAAGCCTCGACCATGCGCGGAGAAAGGCCATCGCCAACGACGACGCCATCGATATCGCGGGTATTTAGATGTCTGGCGGCGGCCTCAACACTGAGTGCGCCGGCGATTGTCACGCGTTCGCCCATCGCGACGCTGAGGGTCGGATACAAAGGCCCGCGCCCGACAATCAACACGGTCGCATCATCAAGCGCGTCACCCACCGGCAGCATTGGCAGCTGGCCATCGTGTGACGCGAAAAGCTCTATGCGGCGCAAAACGGTGGCATGGAGTGCGCGCACACGCATGGCGGATTGCAGGCGCGCGAGCAGTCGTTCGACGGGCAGCGCCGCGTCGGCGGGCATTGCGATCGGGATGGCCGCGTCTTCATCGCCGCACACCCGCGCGATCACCGGCACGATGGGCCCGTTCAGGGTGGCAACCTGCAGGCACAGCATACGCGCCGAGGACGCATTGGCCGGCGGCCCGGGTTCGGCGACGACGATGGCGGATGGCTTGACGGTGAGAAAGGCGGCTGGGGCGTCGGCCCATTTTGCTTCAACGATCGGAAAGGCGCCGGCGGCGCTGAGCGCTTCGACCAAGTCTGTCGCCGATTGCTCGGCGACCACAATCAGTGGACCTTGAAGCGACATCGGGGCGCACGCACAGGTTTACAGAATGCACGCCACCTTAGCCGTGCGCGATTAATACCCCGTCAATGACAAGTTGAAATTACGCAGCTTCCGCAGCGCCCCGGGCTTTAAAGGCCCCGCTAATCAAGGGATTGACCCCACGCGCGTGCAGGTCGGCGCGCAAAGCTGCCCGGTCGTTCGCGGTGCCCGCGAGGCGTTGGCCGAGGTCACCGTCAGGCACCGCAATGATGGTTGCCTCGGGATCGGCCTGTGCGACCACGTCGTCGATATTGGACTGAAGGAAACGATAGCCGCCGGTGACCGTCGTGCTGGCCGGCGGTGCTGTGAGCCGAAGCGCGCGAGTCTCGTGATCGGCCCGGCAGGCAAAGCCCGTATCGATATAGCCGGCGCCGTCGGCCTCCAGGTGTGGGGCATGACCGCGTTCGAGGCCCGTCAAAAAGTCATGGGCCGGCACCATTCGGCCCCGCAATGCGAGCCTGCCAGCCCCATTGCGGTTGGTTTCGATCACGGTTGGCGCGCCAGGTACACGGCGAGATGCACTGACGGCGCCAAGGGGGAGAGGGGCGGGCAAGTTGTCGGGCCCGCGGCGGCCAGCGACGATCCCGATTTCGCCAAAACTCGCAACGTCAACAACCGCTGCCGGGTTGTCCCACGCCCTGGCCGAAATCATCCGCTCCGGGGCGCGCCAGAGCGCGATCACTGTTTGTTGCGCGTCGAGAAAGCCGGCATCGGCAATCGGCGAGACGGCAGCGGCCGGCAGCATGATGGTGGCAGCACCGGCCTCGCGGCACTGCACGGCAAAGACATCCGGATCAAAACCGTGATGCAGGTGCAGCGACCCGCCAGACAACAGCCAATGCAACAGCGTCAAAGAGATGCCTGCGAAAGAGCCGATCGGAATTGTCGACAGTGTCGGCCCGTCTGCGGCTGAGCCTGCCTCCAGAAACGTTTCCAGGCCGCCGGCGACGAGCTCAACATGGCTGCGAGCGACCGGAAGCAAGTCGAGATCGAAGGTGATGGCCCCAATGTGCGCGGCCGCGGGTCCGGCCCGGATGGAAGCAACTGGCATATCAATCTGGACGGGCGCGAACGCGTCGTCGAGCGGCACCATTCCATCCGGCAAGTTACGCCCAAATCCGCAGACCTGGCGGACAGGAAATAGTGCGGCCGCAGCTTGCATCGCGATATCTGCATGAGCAGCCGGTCCGATGCGCGACGAGGTTATGATGGCCTTGGCGCCGATGCGGCCGAGGGCGGAAACAATGTCCTGCTGCCGCCAGAGCAATGGAATTGGCGCCGCTATCATGCCCGCGCGCAGCACGCCCAGAAGCGCAACGATGCTCTCCACCGTATTGGGCAGTTGCATCGCCACGACGGTGTCGGCATGCAGGCCAAGCCCACGCAATTTGGCGGCGATCGCAGATATTGCGCGGTCGGCCTGCGCGTAGCTCAAACGACGTGGTGCACCGTCCGTGAAATCGGCACGGTTGGGTGGATCGGCAAGAGCCAGGGCGTCGGGGTGGCTTACGCCGGCGCGGCGAAAAAGATCATCAAGTGTCGCGGCGCTGGCTGCCGTCCGGCTGGCTTCCCCGAGGATCATGGGCGAGGCCTCAAGACCTTTGGTCCTTTTGCCACCAGGTTTCCGGCAGATAGCCGAAAAGTGAGGTTCGTGAGGGATGCTCGATTCGCGTCCATCGCGCTACCCATTGAACGGGCGGAAAATAGAGAGGCACGACGTAAAAGCCGGAAAGCAAAACACGGTCGAGCGCCCGGGTGGCGGCGACAAAATCGTCGCGGTCCGTTGCGCCAAGCATCGCGGCAATCATGGTGTCGACCGCCTTGGATTTCACGCCCATGTAGTTTCGGCTGCCCTGCTGGTCGGCGGCAGCCGAGCCCCAATAGAACAGCTGCTCGTTGCCGGGCGAGAGTGATTGCTCCCAGCGGTAGTCCATCATGTCGAAGTCGAAGCTGATGCGACGGCGTTCAAATTGCGTGGCGTCGACCGTGCGCACCCGCGCATCGATGCCGGCGCGCTTCAGGTTTCGGACGAAAGCAAGTGCAAGACGCTCCTGGTCGCGCGTGGTCGTGAGTATCTCGAATGACAGTGGACGGCCGCTGGCGGCATGGACGAGTTGCGTTCCCTTGAGTTCATAGCCCGCGCCCTTGAACAGCGCGAAAGCCTGCCGCAGGTTCGTGCGGTCATGTCCCGAGCCGTCGGTGACCGGTGGCGACCAGGTGCCATCCATGATGTCCGCGCGCACCGCATTCGGAAATGGGGCAAGCAATTTGCGCTCGCGCGAGTTGGCCGAGACGCCGTGGGCGGAAAGATCGCAGCCGTCGAAATAACTCGCGGTGCGTTTATAGAGGTCAAAGAAGTAGTTGTGATTGACCCACTCGAAGTCGAAGAGGTGGAGAATAGCTTCGCGCACGCGAATATCAGCGAACACCGGACGGCGCGTATTGAACACCAAGCCTTGCATGCCCTTGGGCAATCCGTACGGCAAATCCTCCTTGGCAACGCGGCCTTCGCGCAGTGCCGGAAAATCGTAGGCGGTCTGCCAGCGTCCCGGATCGGTTTCCACGCGCAAATCATAAAGCCCTTTCTTGAAGGCTTCGAAATGCGTGTTGCCGTCCCGATAATAGTCGTAGCGGATGGTATCGAAATTCCAGAGGCCGCGATTGATCGGCAAATTACGGCCCCAATAATTTGGATCGCGTTTGAAGGTGACGTTTTCACCGGGTCGAACCGCGCTGACGGTGTAAGGCCCGCTGCCCAGCAACGGCTCGAAACTGGTGTCCTCGAAGGTAGCCAGATTGATCGCGTGTTTCGCCAGCACCGGCATGAGGCCGATGATCAGCGGAAGTTCGCGATCGTCTGCGCCAGAAAGATCGAAACGTACGGTGCGTTTGTCCGTCGCTTCCGCTTTGGTCGCTTTGATGTAGTAAGTGCGGAAATTCGGTCGGCCTTTATCGCGCAGCAACTCCCAGGAGAATATAACGTCCTCCGGTGTGACGGGTTTGCCATCAGAGAAACGCGCAGCCGGATTGATGGTGAAAGTAACGAAGCTGCGTGCTGCGTCCGTTGTGACGCTTTCGGCAAGTAATCCGTAGAGCGTGAACGGTTCGTCGTAGCCGCGCGCAAGTAGGCTTTCGACGACATAACCGCGAATATTGGCCGCAGGCAGCCCCTTCACGATGAACGGGTTGAGACAGTCAAATGTCCCGAGGACACCCTGCACCAATTGGCCGCCTTTGGGGGCTGTTGCATTGGCGTAGGTTGGACCGGCAAAATTTGGCCCCCAAGCGGGCGCGCCATGCATGGCGATGGCGTGCGACGGCGCAGATGACGAGACCTGAGCACCCGCTCGCGGGATCGCCATGCCGGAACCCACGAGCAACGCGCCAAGCATCACCGTGCGCCGGGACGCGCGCCATTGCGTCAGGGCGGCGGGAGGATAAGTACGGCGCGGGCAAGTGTTGGATGCGATTCGTTCCGGTTTTGCGTGAATTTACCACACGGCTTGATCGTTAGCCGGGCTGCATTTTCGGCGCATTCGTGGCTTTATTGCAGGCGTGAATTGGGCTATCAGGCACCCATTGAGTGTCACGCTCCCGCCGTATTTCGCACGGAGAGAGCCGGTTGTGAGGCGTCGTTCGGGGGCGGTGGGCCGCGAACGGTCAAGAACAAGGGACAATGCAAATGATTTATCGGATCGCATCGGCCCGGCCGTGGGGCCGGGCGCTGACCGCCACTTTGGCTGCCGGCTTTTTTGCCGCGGCGGCAATGGGGTCGAGCGCGTTCGCCCAGCAGCCGAAGCCGGCCCCCAAACCGCCGGCGGCAGCTCCGAAGCAGGCGCCTGCAGCACAGCCGGCCGCGCCGCAGCAGCCTGGAGCACCGGGCCAGCAAGCCGGAGCCGAGCAGCCGCAGCTCATGTATTCGCCATGGATGAAAGTCTGCGGCAAGGGGCCTGACACCAACAACAAACAGGTCTGCGTGATCACGAAGGACGGCCGGCTGGAGAACGGCATGCCGGTTGCGATCGTGCAATTATTCGAGCCGGAAGGCGGTGCAAAGGTGCTGCGTGTCACCGTTCCGCTCGGCATGCAGCTTGCGCACGGGACGCGCTTGCTCATCGACCAAAATCCGCCCGTTCAATCGCCCTACAGCATCTGCTTTCCGGTCGGCTGCATGGCCGACTACCAGGTGCCCGATGACATGATTGGCAAGATGAAGAAGGGCCAGAACATCGTCGTGCAAGCGATCAACATGCAGGGCACGCCGATCAGCCTGCCGCTCCCGCTTGGTGATTTCGCCAAGGCCTATGACGGGCCGCCGACCGATCCGAAGGCCTTCGAAGAGCAGCAACGCAAACTACAGGAAGAGTTGCAGAAGAAAGCCGAAGAGGCTCGCAAGAAGCTCGAAGGGCAGCAGAGCCAGGCGCCAGGCGCTCCGGCGCCTGCGACCGCTCCGGCGCCAGCGCAAAAGAAATAACGCGTCGTTTCGACCAACACAAAACAAGACAAGGCGCAGCTCCAGGCTGCGCCTTTTTTGTTGCCCGCTGGACGGGCGCTTAGTGCATCTGGCTGTGGCGCGGCCGATAGTCGCCGCTGTCATCCTGCTCGAAGACATCGGCGACGTCCGGGTGGCGAATGGGCGTGCCGGATGTATCGGGCAATAGGTTTTGCTCGGAAACGTAGGCGATATATTCGCTCTCGGCGTTTTCCGCGAACAAATGATAAAATGGCTGGTCTTTGTGGGGACGGATCTCGGCCGGGATCGCCTGCCACCATTCCTCGGTGTTGTTGAACACCGGGTCGATATCGAAAATCACTCCGCGAAATTCGTAAAGCCGGTGCTTGACGACCTGGCCGATCTTGAATTTGGCGTTACGCATCTTGTCCATGTCAAATCCTCGCCGCGCGCTTTACAGAGCGTAGCGCGCGGCCAACTCCGGGTCCTTGGCGGCAACGAGCTTGGCTAGGTCGAGAACGACCTTGGCCTGCTTCCATGTTGCGTCGTCCTGCATCTTTCCGTCGATCATGACCGCGCCGGCGCCGTCCGGCATGGCGGCAACAATCTTTTTCGCAAAGGCTACTTCCGCGGGGTCGGGTGAAAACACTGTTTTGGCGATTTCGATCTGCGATGGGTGCAATGACCAGGCGCCAAGACACCCCATCAGGAACGCATTGCGAAATTGAGCTTCACATGCCGCCGCGTCCGAGAAATCCCCGAACGGTCCATAGAATGGTTTGATGCCCGCGGCCGCGCAGGCGTCAACCATTTTGGCAATCGTGTAATGCCAGAGATCCTGTTGGGACGTTGCACGTGGGACGCTGCCTTGCGCGTCGGCCAGCACCTTGTAATCCGGATGGCCGCCGCCGACGCGTGTCGTTTTCATCGCGCGTGATGCGGCGAGGTCGGCGGGGCCGAGACTCATGCCATGCATGCGAGGGGAGGCCGTCGCGATCGCCTCAACGTTGTTGACGCCTTGCGCGGTCTCGAGGATGGCATGGATCAGAATTGGCTTGCGCAGTTTATGGCGCGCCTCGAGCTGCGCGAGCAGCTGGTCGAGGTAGTGGATATCCCAGGGGCCATCGACCTTCGGCAACATGATGACATCGAGTTTGGCGCCGACCGCAGCCACGATCTCTGAAATGTCATCCAGTGCCCAAGGTGAGTTGAGTGCATTGATACGCGTCCACAAACCGGTCGAGCCGAAATCAACCGCTTTGGCCATTTCGATGAAGCCCGCGCGCGCAGCCTGCTTGGCGTCGACCGGGATCGCATCCTCAAGATTGCCGAGGACGACGTCGACCTGCCGCACGAGGTCCTGCACTTTCGCACGAACCTTTTCATTGTGTGGCGGCACAAAATGAATCATGCGCTCAAGCCGCACCGGCAGCTCGCGCAACGGCACGGGGGCGCCAATGGCGAGCGGGGCAAAGAACTGGCGCGGCAGCTTCATGAGACCTTCCAAAAGATGGTTCTGCCCTTTAGAGCAATGCAAAGGCCACGCCAAGTAGGCCAAAAGTGGGGCAGTTGGGGCCGGGGATGATCGACGTTCTCAATCTCGCGCTGCCGTATTTTGGGCTCATCTTCATTGGGTTCACCTGCGGGAAGCTTAAGCAGATTCCCGATACGGCGCTGGCCTGGATGAATTTCTTCATCGTTTATGTCGCTTTGCCAGCCCTGTTTTATCGCATTCTTGCCCAGACACCGCTGGAGCAACTGGCGCAGGTGGATTTCATATTTGCCACCACGCTGGCGACGTTCTGGGCTTTCGCCGTGTCTTTTGCCATCGGGATGATGATCCGGCATGGCAACATCGGTGAATCCACGATCGCCGGTCTGGCGGGCGGTTACGGAAACATCGGTTACATGGGCCCGGGACTCGCGTTGGCAACGCTTGGTCCGCAGGCCGCGGTGCCGGTGGCGTTGATTTTTTGCTTCGATACTTTGCTGCTATTCTCGCTGGTGCCGTTCCTGATGGCGGTGGCAAGTCCCGTGCACAGAAGCATCGGCGCAACCGCTCTCGACGTCGTCAAACGTATCGTGACCCACCCGCTGGTGATCGCGACCGCGCTCGGTGTTGCGTCTGCGGCCGTGCATTTTCAGCCGCCTCTTGCGCTGGAGCGTCTGCTTCAGTTTTTGCAGAATGCAGCCGCACCGTGTGCGCTCTTTACGCTCGGCGTCACCGTCGCGCTGCGGCCGCTGAAGAAAATGCCGTGGGAGGTACCGTTCCTGGTGTCGGTCAAACTTGTGCTACACCCGATCCTGGTTTTCTTGTTGTTGTCCCTGTTTAAAGTGGCGGATCAGGACTGGATCTACACGGCTGTGCTGATGGCGGCGCTGCCGCCGGCCCTCAATGTTTTCGTGTTCGCGCGGCAATACGATACATGGGTTGAGCAGGCGTCCGGCGCGGTATTGGTGGGCACGTTGATTTCTGTGGTCACGCTGACAACGGTCATGTGGACGGTCAAGACACACACGCTGCCACCACTTTTGTTCAGGTAATCTCATGCAGCCTTTGGCCGGTCTTCTGGTTCTCGATTTCAGCACTTTGCTGCCGGGGCCATTGGCAACGCTGATGCTCGTGGAGGCAGGCGCTGAGGTTATCAAGATTGAGCAGCCCGGCGGTGAGAACGCGCGGCGATTCCCGCCACTGGTCGACGGCGAGAGCACAGCCTTTGCCATGCTCAATCGCGGCAAAAAAGCCATTGCGCTCGATCTCAAGAACGACGCCGACCGTGCTCAACTTAAACCTTTGCTTGAACGAGCTGACATTTTGGTCGAGCAATTCCGCCCTGGCGTCATGACGCGATTGGGCTTGGGCTACGAGGATATTCGCAAGCTTAACCCCAGGCTTATTTATTGCTCGATTTCGGGCTACGGCCAAAGCGGACCGCGTGAGCATGAGGCCGGCCACGATATCAACTACATTGGCAATACCGGCCTGCTGGATCTGCAACCGGGGCCGCCTGATCGCCCGGTTGTGCCGCCGATGCTTGCGGCTGACATTGCCGGCGGAAGTTTCCCGGCAGTGATCAACATCCTTTTGGCTCTACGCGCACGCGACCAAAGCGGGCAGGGCTGCCGCATCGATATTGCGATGACCGACGCGATGTTCACCTTTACCTGGGCGGCATTGGCGCTCGGCGCGGCGACCGGACGTTTTCCAAAACCTGGCGAGATGTGGCTGGTCGGCGGTTCACCGCGCTATCAAATCTATGCGGCGAAGGACGGCAAGTTGGTCGCGTGTGGAGCATTGGAACCGAAGTTCTGGGATGCCTTCACCAAGGCGATCGCGCTGCCGGAACAGTTCATCAACGATATGCGCGATCCAAAGGCAACGCGCGACGCAGTCGCCAGGCTGATTGCGGGCAAGACGTCCGACGAATGGCGGCCAATCCTTGCGGCAGCTGACTGCTGCACGACAATTCTGGTGCCATTGGAGGAGGCTATGCGCGATCCGCACTTCCTTAGGCGGGGGTTGTTCGCGCATCAGGTCGCCACGGCCTCGGGCAAAACGCTCCCGGCGTTGCCGCTGCCGATTGCGCCGGAATTTCGGGACAAGCCTGGAGCGAAGGGCGCGCCGAAGCTCGGCTAGAGCGCCTCGCCGCGCATCAAGCGCGGCTGCGCGGCGGCAGGGGCCACACCTTCGCGCATTACAGCGCGCCGCAGCGGGCCGATGCGATCGATCATATAAAGACCAAGCCCGCGTACGCTTTGCACTGGCAGGAAATCGGTGAGCAGTGTGCGATTGAGCAGATCGATGGCGAGCGTGCGGCTACCGACGTCGCTGCGGCGCATCCGGTCATAGGCCGCCATGACGTCGGTTCCGCCGATATCGTGCCCGCGGCGGTCTGCACCGACGGCGAGTTCACCGATGGCGGCGGCGTCGCGCAGGCCCAGGTTCAATCCTTGGGCGCCGATGGGCGGGACAACATGCGCCGCTTCGCCGACTAGTGCGATGCGCTTGTCGGCAAATCGTCGCGCCGTCGCGATGTGAAGCGGAAACAATCCGCGCCCCGTCTCAACCTCGATCTTGCCGAGGATCGAATGTGACGCGCGTTCGATCTCGCCAGATAGGTCATGGTCGTCGAGCGCGGTGAACGCGTCAGCCTGCGCGGCATCGAGCACCCAGACCAGGCTCGAACGAAGGCCGGGCAAAGGCACGATGGTGAAAGGCCCGGTTGGTGTATGGAATTCAATTGAGGCGTCGTGATGCGGACGCGAATGCCGCATGCATACAGTTAAGGCAACTTGCGGGTAACGATGGTCGTCGACGTCAATCCCGGCGGCGGCTCGGCAAATAGATCGTCGGCCGTCAGCGCCAACGACAAGCGCCGCACGCAGTGAAGCACCATCTTTTAGCTCAACTGCTATTGTTTCGATTTGCGGCCGGACGGCGCTGACTTCGTCTTCAATAATCTGCAACGTTGACAACGCACGGGCTTGCCGCTCGAGCGCTGCGACCAAATGGTGGTTTTCGATGTTGTAACCGAAAGCCTCGAGCTCGATCTCGCTGGCTTCAAACTTGACCTCGGGCGCGCGCCAAAGCCGGCCGGTGTCGTCGACGATACGCATGGTCTTGAGGGGCGCAGCATGCACCGCGCAGTGGTCCCAGACGTTCAGGGTTTGCAGCGCAGTGACGGAGCCGGCCAGCAGCGCGGTCGTGCGATTGTCCGGTTTTGCGGGGCGTTTCCCCACCAGTACCGTGGCGATACCACCTTCGGCGAGCGCTATTGCCGCGGTTAACCCGGCTGGCCCGCCGCCAATCACGATTGCCGTTTGGGTATTGTGCTGATTGTCCGGCATCAATGCTCGCGGCCTGGTTTTCTGTTAACCGCACTAGCACGCATCGGGCAGCGCGGAAACCACGCGATAGACTTGCGGTACCCCGAACCCGCCCGATGCGCTATGCAAAGACGGTCATGAGCGAAGCAGCCGGACACGACTTCAACAACTTGCCGCCTGGTGCAGCCGGGCTCGGCTATGTCTTTGCGCGGCCAAAGCTGGTGGCCGTGCTGTGCGTAATCGTCCTGGCGGCTCTCGGCTGGATTTATCTCGCGCTCATGTTGGCCGGCATGGGCGGATCGTTCGGAGGGTATGCGGCCGGCATGGTGCAGGCGCTCTGCCGTCCGCTGCCCGATGGCACATGGACCGCCGGTGGCATTGTGGTTGTCGCATCGATGTGGGGCGCAATGACGCTCGCGATGATGCTGCCAAGCGCTGCTCCGATGATCATGACTTACGCGGGGATTGCCGATACGGCCGCGTGCAAAGGCGAACGTATCGTTTCTCCGCTGGTGCTTGCCGCCGGCTACACCGTTGTCTGGCTCGGCTTTGCCGTCATTGCGACGCTTGTGCAAATTGCAATCACGCGCTTGGCCCTGCTCGACGCCGGCATGGCGTCAGCGAGCGGACTGTTTTCAGGCGCGATTTTTATTGCTGCCGGCCTTTATCAGTTCTCCGCGCTTAAGCACGCCTGCCTTAAGCGATGCCAGCATCCGTTCCCATTCTTCTTTGCAAACTGGGCAACGACGTCACGGGGCGTCTTCCGTCTTGGCGTGAAACAAGGTCTCTATTGCCTCGGCTGCTGTTGGGCAATGATGCTGGTGATGTTTGCCGTCGGTGTGATGAATGTGATCTGGATGGCCGGAATCGGCATGGTCATGGCGGTCGAAAAGATGCTCACCGGGCGGCGTTTTACGCACGCGGTCGGTGTGGTGCTGATTATTGCCGGTGCAGCAATTGTCGCGACGGCCGTGGCCAGCCATTGGCCGATACGATCCAGTTGAGTTAGGAACCAGAGGAACGGGAGTGACGCGTTGACGGAAAGCTGGAGCATCAAAGGTGAGATGGCACTTTCGTGCAGCTGTACGGTATTCTGTCCGTGCGTGCTGTCGCTTGGTGATCATCCACCGACCGAGGACCGTTGTCAGACATGGGCAGGGATTCGCATCGATGATGGTCACTTCGACAACGTCGATCTGACCGGTCTCAAGGTCGGGTTGATGATGGACCTGCCGGGCATCATGTCCCGCGGAAACTGGACGGCGGCGCTTTTCATCGACGACAACGCTTCGGCCTACGCGGTGAAAGGCCTCACGCGTATTTTCACCGGGCGGGTCGGCGGCACGACGCATTTGCTGTCGATCCTGGTCGGCCAGTTCCTCGGCGTGCGTCAGGTCCCGATTACGTACGAAACCAAAGGCGAGACACGAATTGTCCGCATCGAAAAGTATGTCGACGGCGCTATTACTCCCGTGCAGGGGAAGGAAGCGGGGCAAAACGTTGTGATCCGCAACAGCGAATATTGGATCGGGCCGGACGTTATCGTCTCCCGTGCGGACAAATCACGCTTTCGAGGTTTTGGCCGCAACTGGAACCTGGCGGGCCGCTCGGCCGAGATCGTCAAACTTGATTGGGGCAACAGCTAAGTGGCGAATTTCGAACGCATCCGCGCGTTTACGGTTCACATCTTTACAGCGACCGGCGCGGCGCTGGCATTGCTTGCAATGATTTTGGCCACCGGCGGTCATTGGGCGGCGATGTTTCTTTGTCTTGGCCTGGCCCTGGTCGTGGACGGCGCTGACGGGCCGATGGCGCGTGCCTTCGACGTGCAGAAGATTCTGCCGCGCTGGTCGGGCGATACGCTCGACCTGGTGGTCGATTTCACCACCTATGTGTTTGTCCCGGCCTTTGCGATTTCCGCGAGCGGTCTGTTGCCGCAATGGCTGGCGATTCCGGCCGGCATTGTCGTGGTTATCAGCGGGGCCCTGTATTTTGCAGACCGCGAAATGAAAACCAAAGACAATTATTTCCGGGGCTTTCCGGCCGTCTGGAACCTGGCGGCGTTCTACCTCTATTTGCTAGAGCCCCCGGATTGGGTGGCGGCAATTGCGGTGGTGGTGCTGGCTGCGCTGAGCTTTGCGCCGATAAAGTTTCTTCATCCGCTGCGGGTGCAGCATTGGCGGATTTTCAACATCGTGTTGCTTGCGTTATGGGCTGTGCTGGCTTTTGCCGCGGTAGTCCGGGATCTGTCACCCGGTCTTTATGTAACGCTGCCGCTATCGCTCATTGCAGTATATTTTTTCGTCGTGGGTTTGTTGCGAACGCCTGCCTGATCGTGTTCGATCCGCTATCGTTCATCCTGGAGTAGCCAATGCCTAGACCAGTCCTGCTCATCGCCGGCGGAAGCCGCGGAATTGGCGCCGCCACGGCAAAGCTTGCCGGCGCGCGCGGTTACGACGTCGCGGTGAATTACAAGACGAATTCGAATGCGGCAACTTCGGTCGTTAAGGCCGTGGAAAAGGCCGGCGGCAAAGCGGTCGCTATCCAGGGCGATATGGCACTGGAGGATGACATTGAACGGGTGTTCAACGCCACCAGTGAAAAGCTTGGTTCGCCCACCCATTTCGTGCACAGCTCGGGCATCATCGGGGACAACTCGCGCCTCGACGATGCCAGCGCGCAGACCATCCGCGAGGTGCTGGACGTCGATACGTTTGGCGCACTGCTATGCCTACGGGCGTGTATGCGTCGTATGTCGAGCAAACACGGCGGCAAGGGCGGTGCAGTGGTAATGCTGTCGTCCATGGCGGCTCCTCTCGGCGGCGCAAATGAATGCGTCTGGTATGCAGCAGCCAAAGCCGGGGTCGACTCCATGGTGATCGGTGCCTCCCGCGAAGTCGCCAAGGAAGGCATGCGCATCAATGCGGTGACACCGGGTGTCATCGATACCGATATCCAGCCGCCAGGTCGTATCGAACGCGTGACGCCCATGCTTCCGATGGGCAGGGCGGGGCAGTCCGACGAAGTGGCGGAGGCTGTCTTGTTTCTCCTGTCCGATGCGGCTTCCTACATCAATGGGGCGAACTTGCGCGTTTCGGGCGCGCGCTGAACCGCCTTGCGCTTGTCGCGCGGCTGCCTATGATCGCCGCCGACGTCCATCCCCACAACAAAAGCAAACGTATTCAAGGAGTGAAACATGGTCGCGGCAGTGCGCGTTCACAAACCCGGTGGTCCTGAAGCCCTCGTTTACGAGGATGTTCAGATCCCCGCACCCGGCCAGGGCCAGATCAAGATCAAGCAGCACGCCTGCGGTGTCAATTTCATCGACGCCTATTTTCGGATGGGTATGTACCCATCGCCGGTCGGCATGCCGTTCATTGCCGGCAACGAAAGTGCGGGCGAGGTGATGGCTGTCGGTCCCGACGTGACTGACGTCAAAGTGGGCGATCGCGTCGCCTTTGTCGGTCCGCTTGGCGGCTATGCTGCCGAACGCCTGGTGCCCGCCGATCGTGCGGTGAAGCTGCCGGACAACATCACCTATGAGCAGGCGGCTGGCATGATGCTGAAGGGCATGACCGTCCAGTATCTGGTCAACAAGACCTACAAGGTCGGCAAAGGCACAATCTGTCTCATCCATGCCGCCGCCGGCGGCGTCGGGTTGATTGCGTGCCAGTGGGCGAACCATCTCGGCGCGACCGTCATCGGAACGGTCGGCTCCAAGGAAAAAGCCGAACTCGCAAAGAAGAATGGCTGTCACCACACGATCCTTTATCGCGACGAGGATTTTGTGGCGAAGGTGAAGGAGTTCACCAGCGGCAAGCTCTGCGACGTCGTCTACGACGGCATCGGCAAGACGACGTTCCCGGCTTCGCTCGATTGCCTGCGTCCACTCGGCTACTTCGTCAGCTTCGGCAGCGCGTCGGGCCAGATCGATGCCTTCAACATCAATATCCTTCAGACCAAGGGTTCGCTCTTTGCCACGAGGCCAACGCTTAACCATTACGTTGCCAAGCGTGATGATCTGATTGCCACGGCGGCGGACCTGTTCAAGGTCGTCGGCTCCGGCGCGGTAAAGATCCCGGTCAACCAGAAATATCCGCTCAAGGATGCCGGCAAGGCGCACAAGGACATGGAAGGCCGCGACACCACCGGCTCGTCCATCCTGATACCGTAGCGGCTCGCTCGGCGATGTTTCGCGCGGTGGCGGCACTCATGATCGTCGCCACCGCGCTGCCCGTTCGTGCGGCCGCGATATCCGATGCGGAAGCGATGGCTATCGTTCGAAAGCACTGCGTGATGTGTCACGCGGTAACGCCCACACACGAAAGCTTTCGCGAGGCGCCGAAAAACGTCACGCTGGAAACAATTGTTGAAATCAAAAAGCACGCAGCAACGGTGTATACCCAAACGGTGCAAAGCAAAGCCATGCCTCTCGGCAATCAAACCGCCATGACCGATGACGAACGCGCCACTCTCGGCCGGTGGCTCAAGGAACAGCCGTGAGCGGTAACGTGAAGCCGTGGGGTATTTTTGCGACATTCGCCCTGGGCGCGATCGCGCTGATTGTTGGCCAACTGTCCGGCATCGTGGCGGTCAGCGAGTTTTATGGCATCAATCTAAATCAGATAGGGACGATCAGCCGCGACGGTGGCGGTATTATCTTGTTCATCTGCGTTTCCGCGCCGGTTCAGGTGGCGCTGCTGGTGACGGCGGCGAGCTACAAAGGCAGTGCCGCAGCCTATCTTGGATACAAGCTGCCGCGGCGCGGTGAGCTTCTGTTTGGCGTTGGCGCTCTGGCGGCGCTGATCTTCGTCGGCGACATGATTAGTCTGCTGGCTGGCCGAAATATTGTCGATCCATTCCAGAGCGACATTTACCAGGCTGCCCAAAAGGCGAACATGTTTCCACTTTTGCTGTTCGCGATCACTGTCTTGATCCCGATCAGCGAAGAAAGTCTGTTCCGCGGTTTTCTGTTTCGCGGTTGGCTGCAATCTCCTCGTAGCGCCTGGCCTGTCATCGTGCTGACTGCGGGGTTGTTCGCCATCATTCATGTCCAATATGACTGGTTTCTCATTGGCCAGGTGTTTGCCTTTGGCGTTTTGTTCGGATGGATGCGGTGGGTCACAGGGTCGACCCTCTTGACCATGCTTCTGCATGGCCTGGTCAACCTGGAAGGCATGATCGAGACTTTATTGACTGTCAGTCACTGATAAACGCGCCACCGTCGCACTCAAAGCAGTGCGGCGATGCGGGCGATTGCCGGATGGTGGTATAGTCCGGCCGGCAAGCGCGGCAGACCGATGACTTCTACCCCGCCTGCAAAGCGGGAAATACTGGTGACGGTGTCGTCGAGTTCGACTGTGTCGCGGTCGTGTTCGCTGACGACAATAGCCGCAATGGTCAGCCTGCGTTGCGCGAGCACATCGAGTGCCGTCAGCGTGTGGCTGATCGTGCCCAGATATCCGCCGACGACCAGCAGCAGGGGAATATTGAGCGCGGCCATCCAGTCGAGGACGGTGCGGCGGGCATCGATCGGCACCATGATGCCGCCGACGCCTTCGATGAACAAAGGCCCTTTCGCAGCGGCAATTGCTTCGCGGCTGAATGCGACCAGTTTGTCAAAATCGATGGTGCGGCCTTCGCGCGCCGCAGCAATGTCAGGCGCAAGTGGGGCGCGGAACCGCCAGGGTGCGATGCGCGCGATTTCATCGGCGGTCACCTGCCGGCCCAAAGCGGTCAGGAGGACCGCGGGATCGCTGGTTTCGACCACGGAGGAATCATAGCCGCTAACCACGGGTTTGAGTGCCGCGACCGGCTGGTTTGATTCCCGCAAATAGCGGATCAATCCGGACGTGACAAAGGTTTTGCCAATATCAGTGCCGGTTGATGTAACGAAATACGAAGCCACTTGTTACGCCAATATTTTGTCGCGCACGATGTCGGCCAGTCGCTCGATCGCGTCATCAGGATGTTGCGCCGTAAACGTCATGCGAAGCCGGGACGTGCCGCTCGGCACGGTGGGCGGACGGATTGCAACGACCAAATAGCCTTCCTCTTCAAGGTGGCGGGATGCGCTCAGCGTCGCCTCTTCATCGCCGATGACGATCGGCACAATTGGGCTCAGCGCGTCGGGCAGCCCGGCGCGTTTCGTGAAGGCTTTGGCCTTCTGGACAGGCGACGCCGCATAAGCCGGCTCTCGTTCAATCAAGTCGAGTGCGGCAATCGCCGCCGCCACGCAGGCGGGCGGCAGGCCGGTTGAATAGATGAGCGTGCGCGCACGATTGCGCATCAATTCGATGACTGACTTAGATGCGCAGAGATACCCACCATAGGATCCGAGGGCTTTCGACAAAGTGCCCATCTGGAGCGGCACCGGAATATGCGTGTTGCCGGCGAAGCTCGAACCCCGGCCGCCGCCCACCACGCCGATGCCATGGGCATCGTCGGACATCAGCCACGCGTCGTGTTCGTCGGCGAGCGCAAGCAACTCGGCAAGGGGCGCCAGATCGCCGTCCATCGAAAATACGCCATCGGTGACGATCAAAGTGTGTTGGTGGTTGGGACGATGTGCCGCCAGCAATTCAGCCACGTGAGCGAGGTCGTTGTGACGAAATGTCATGACTTTTCCGCGCGACAAGTGTGCGCCGGCGTAGATGCAGGCATGTGATAGTTCGTCGATCAAGACCAGCCCGTTCTCGCCAATCAACACGGGGATGATGCCGGAATTGGCGAGATAGCCCGAGCCGAACACACAGGCGGCCTCCGTGCGCTTGAACCGCGCAAGGCGCGACTCCAGTTGCGCGTAGAGCGGGTGATTGCCGGTCACCAGGCGGGAAGCGCCGGAGCCCGCGCCAAAGTCCTTGATTGCCGCGATCGCGGCGGCCTTGATTGCGGGATGCTGGGTCAGGTTCAAGTAGTCGTTGCAGGAAAAAGACAGGAGCTGACGTCCGTTGCGCTCAACCCAAATTCCATCCTCGCGCATCGTTTCGTTCAGCGCCCTGTAAAGGTGCCGGCGCTTGAGGTCCTCGAGTTTGCCTTGCGCGAATTGGTCGAGCGATTGCATGGTGACCTTGGATAGCACAACAGGTTAGATGAGCGCCAAATGGCAGGGGACACCGGCAAAAACCGCGCGCTTCCGCCCTGGTACGCAGGCGGAATTGATCACATCTGGCTGCCTTATGCGCAAATGAAGACCGTGGCGCCGCCATTGCCGGTGGCGCGCACGCAGGGTGCGCGCATCATTCTGGCCGATGGCCGCGAGTTGATTGACGGCATCGCGAGCTGGTGGACGGCATGCCACGGATACAACCATCCGCATATCAGGCAGGCGGTCGAAGCCCAGCTTACCCAAATGCCGCATGTGATGTTCGGGGGGCTGGCCCATGAGCCGGCACTGCAGCTCGCAAAGCGCCTCACTGCGTTGCTTCCGGGTGATCTCACGCGCGTGTTTTTTTCCGACTCCGGTTCAGTTGCAGTCGAAGTCGCTCTGAAAATAGCGCAGCAATATTGGTGGAATCGCGGCACCGGCCGACGCTCGCGCTTTCTTGCCTTCAAAGGTGGTTATCACGGTGACACGACCGGCGCGATGGCGGTGAGCGATACCGAGGACGGCATGCACGCGTTGTTTGCTCCCGTGCTGCCGAAGCACATCATCGTTGAATTCCCGCACACCGATGACGACTTCGGGTCGCTCGACAAGATGCTGCAGGGGAAGGCCGAGACCATGGCCGGCATTATCGTCGAGCCGCTGGTTCAGGGCGCCGGCGGCATGAAATTTCACGATCCGACGGTTCTTAGGCGCCTGCGCGCGCTCGCCGACAAGTATGACCTGCTGTTGATCTTCGACGAAATCTTCACGGGTTTCGGTCGTACCGGTACAATGTTCGCCTGCGAGGCAGCCGGTGTCACGCCGGATATCATCACATTGTCGAAGGCGCTGACCGGCGGCACGCTGGGGCTTGCCGCCACGGTGGCAACCGGCAAAGTATTCAAGGAATTCTGGTCGGACCAAGCCGACCATGCGCTGATGCACGGACCGAGCTACATGGCCAATGCACTGGCCTGTGCCGCTGCCAATGCTTCGCTCGATCTGTTTGAGCGCGAGCCACGGTTGCACCAAGTGGCCCACTTATCCTCCGGTCTGTTGCAGGGGCTTGAGCCCTGCCGCAGGCTGCGCGGCGTCAAGGACGTGCGTGTGAAGGGGGCCATCGGCGTGGTGGAAATGGACCGCATCGACAATCTGGACGCATTGCGCGCGCGATTCGTCGAGGAGGGCGTGTTCGTGCGACCGTTCGGCAAGGTGATTTATCTGACGCCGGCTTTCACGATTACATCCGATGAACTAAAGACGCTGACTGATGCCGTCGTGAAAGTCGTGCGCGCGTTAGAATAATTTCATCTCGGGGGGAACATGCCTGCCTACAGCGGACCGGTGATCGACACGCACCATCATATCTGGATGCGCAAGGACGTAGCCTGGCTCGCTGATCCACCGATCCCGCGAATGTTTGGTGATTATTTCGGCATTCGCCGCGACTATCCGGTCGAGGAGTTCATTCAGGACGTTAAGCCGCAGGGCGTCACTAAATCAGTGCATGTCACCGCGATGTGGGGTCCGGGACGCGCGCTTGATGAGTCCAAATGGCTGCAAGCAGTCGCCGACAAGCACGGCTTTCCACACGGGATTGTCTGTAATACTGATCTTGCGGATCCGAACGCCGAAAGCACACTGAAGGCACAAAAACAGTTTCCTAATCTCCGTGGTGTTCGCCAGATGCTGTACTGGGACACCGAGACCGTGCGCCAAGGCGCGGCGAGACCGGATTTCTGCAACGACCCCAATTTCCGCCGCGGCTTTGCGCTGCTTGAAAAACATGACCTTCATTTCGAATTACAGGTCTATGCCGGACAGGCGGCATACGCCGTTGAATTAATCGAGGCATTTCCAAACGTGCGGATGATCCTGGTGCATGCCGGCATGTTGACCGCGCGCACGCCGGCGGCGATCGATCAATGGCGCGCCGCGCTTACCGCCATGGCCGCGTATCCGAACCTGCATGTGAAGATTTCCGGGCTCGGCATGTACAGCAGCGGTGTTACGGTGTCGCAGGTCAGGCAAGTCATCCGAGATGTGATCCAGATCTTTGGCGTAGAGCGCACAATCTACGGCAGCAATTTCCCGCTGGAAAAGCTACATGCGAGCTACGCGGACTTTCTCGGCGCTTATCGTACTGTTCTGTCCGAATATACCGAGGCAGAGCAGCGCGCAGTGCTGCACGATAACGCGGTGAAGTTTTACCGTTTATAGTGTTTCTGCTGTCGTCCCCGCGAAGGCGGGGACCCATACGCCGTGCCCTCTAGATAAGCTGCGGAGTATGGGTCCCGGCCCTCGCGGTGCTCGGCCGGGACGACAGAGAAAGTTAAAAACCGATCGCCGTGCCGTGCAGATCATATTCGTCTGCCCGATCGATCTTGACAGTGGTGATTTCGCCAACGCGCAACGGTCGATGGCTGGCGATGTAGACCGCGCCGTCAATTTCGGGCGCATCGGCCATGGACCGGCCCTTGGCGACGCTCGGCCCGACTTCGTCGATAATCACTTTTTGTCGGGTGCCCACTTTGCGCTTAAGGCGGCGCGTCGAAATCTTTTGCTGCACCTGCATGAACCTGTGCCAGCGCTGTTCCTTGATTTCGTCCGGCACCGGCGCGCCCATATCGTTTGCGGCGGCGCCTTTGACCGGTTCATATTTGAAGCACCCAACGCGGTCGAGCGAAGCTTCGTCCAGCCATTGCAGCAGGATTTCGAAGTCTTCCTCCGTCTCGCCGGGGAATCCGACGATGAAGGTAGAGCGCAACGTCAGGTCGGGGCAGATTTCACGCCAGCGTGCGAGCCGCTCCAGGGTTTTCTCCTGAGCGGCCGGCCGCCGCATGCGCTTGAGAACCTCCGGCGAGGCGTGCTGAAACGGGATGTCGAGATAGGGCAGCACCTTCCGGTCCGCCATCAGTGGAATGACGTCATCGACATGCGGATAGGGGTAAACGTAGTGCAAGCGAATCCAAACACCGAGTTCGCCCAAGGCGCTGGCCAGGTCGATAAATTTCGCACGCACATCCTTGTCGCGCCATTGGCTCGCAGCGTATTTGATGTCGAGGCCGTAGGCTGACGTGTCCTGCGAGATTACCAGCAATTCCTTCACGCCCGCCTTCACCAGTTTTTCCGCCTCACGGAGAACGTCGCCTGCGGGACGCGATACGAGATCGCCGCGCAAACGAGGAATGATGCAGAACGTGCAGCGATTGTTGCAGCCCTCGGAAATCTTCAGATAGGCGTAATGCCGTGGCGTGAGTTTGATACCTTCCGGCGGCACAAGATCGAGGAAGGGATCGTGTTTCGGCGGCAGCGCACGGTGCACCGCGTCCACCACGCTTTCGTATTGCTGCGGCCCTGTGATCGCGAGCACGTCCGGATAGGCTGACGAAATGCTCTCCGGCTCGGCGCCCATGCAGCCGGTGACGATCACCTTGCCGTTCTCCTTCAGCGCGTTGCCGATGGCCGCGAGCGACTCCGCTTTCGCACTGTCGAGAAAACCGCAGGTGTTGACGATGACGAGGTCCGATCCCTCGTGCTGGCGCGATAGTTCATAGCCTTCCGCGCGCAGGCGCGTAATGATGCGCTCGCTGTCGACCAGCGCTTTCGGGCAGCCGAGCGAGACGAAACTCACCTTGGGCGCGGCGTTATTGTCGTTTTTCGTTGCGGGTTCAACCATACCGGCATGGAGCTAGTCGTGATTGCGCCGAATAGCAACCCATGAGCGCAAGGAGGCTACCGGTCACGCAGCGCTTCCGCCTCCTGGTAGAACCTCTTTTCGGGAGCTCCTAAGTCGGCACAACAGTGTTGGCGGATGGGTATTGGCAGCGCTACTGTGTCGTTCGGTGGTACAAAAGCACATGAGACGAATCATCATCTTCGTGGGGCTGATTTGTGTCGTCCTGCTGGCGGCGGCCGGACCGGCCGCAGCTGCCGACGGTAAGGTGCCATCCTGGCGTTTCAATTCGCATGGTACGGAGCTGCCGTTTCCACGCAGCGAGCGCGCCGAGGCAGTCTGGGCTTCTGGTGCGTGTTGGACGGAGTGCGGGTCTTATTGCGCGTGGGGAATGGCGGGTTGCCTGAAGGAAGATTTGCAGGGGCGCTGTCTGAAACTTACCGACAAATGCGACCGCTATTGCCAGCGTGAATGCAGGACTAGGGGCGGACCTTATTTGCCAATCGAATTTCCCTGGGAATAGACGCTAGAGCCACAGAATCTTTTTGCGGTAGGCCAGATCCTCCAGCAGCGGTTTTGCCGGCCCTTCGTGGACAACCGCTCCGCGCTCCAGCGCAAAAACACGATCGGCCAGCGCCAGCACCAGATCGAGATTGTGCTCGACGATGATGATCGACACATGTTGGCGCAATGCATCGAACACGCGGAACAATTCCAGCACAACGGTGGGGGCCAATCCTTCGAACGGCTCGTCGAGCAACAGCAGCTTGGTATTTCCCGACAGGGCGCGTGCAACGGCAACCATTTGCTGCTCGCCGCCGGACAGATAATCCGCCGCGATCGCCATGCGATCCTTCAGCCGTGGGAAGAAGCTGAGGATTTTTTCTTCGCTCCAGACCACACCGGTGCTGCCGTCGGACTTTCGTGCCAGTCGACCGAGCGCAAGGTTGTCCGCAACAGTCATGCCGGCAAACAAACCGCGCCCCTGCGGCACATAGCTCACGCCCATGCGGGCAATGTCGGGCGTGGGGAGCCCGCCGATTGGTTTGCCCTCGAACTCAATCGTTCCGGATGCCGGGGGCACGAGTCCGCATAGCGCCTTGAGCAAGGTTGATTTCCCGGCGCCGTTACGGCCGAGCAACGCGACAATTTCGCCTTCACGCACGTCGAGGCTGGCATCGTTGAGAATGTGGCTCTCGCCGTAGAAGGCATTGACCTTCTCGAAGCGGAGGACGCGGTTCTCTTTTGCAACACCCGCAGCGCGCCCGGCCGCGGGCGGCGTGCCGGTTCCGGTATAGACTTCCTGCACGCGGCGGTCGTTACGCACCTCGTCCGGACTGCCGGTCATGAGCACTTCGCCCTGGTTCATCACCGTGACTCGCCGCGAAAACCCAAGCACGCGGTCGATGTCGTGCTCGACGATCAGGACGGGGATGGTGTTCACGACATTCCGTATCAATGCCGACACGCGCTCGCGCTCGGCGGCCGCAAGGCCGGCGAGCGGCTCGTCGAGCAACAGGACCTGCGGCTTCGAGCCGAGCGCGATACCGAGGTCGACCAGCCGCTGTCCGCCATAAGACAACTCGCCCGCCTGGATGTCCTCGATGCCTTCGAGCCCGAGAAAGCGGATCAGCTCGGCCGTTTCCGCGTTGATGTCGCCATAGCTGTCGATATCGCGCCAGATATTGAATCGGGCCGGATGACGAGCCTGGAGCGACAAACGGATGTTTTCGGCGATCGACGACGTCCGGAACAGGCTGGTGATCTGGAACGAACGCGCGAGCCCACGCTGGCAGATCGTCTGGACAGGAAGGTTATGAATGTCCTGACCGCCTAACCGTACGGATCCCTGATCCGGCTGATACAGACCCGACACGAGATTAAACAAGGTGGTTTTTCCGGCGCCATTGGGACCGATTAAGGCGTGGATTTCGCCGGCGCCGAGCGAAAGGCTCGCGCCTGACACGGCGCGAATGCCGCCGAAATGCTTCGACACATCGCGAACTTCGAGCACGGTCCCCTGCGCGGCCACTGGACGCAGGAAGGCGGGCAGCGTCAGGCCTTCGTAGATCTTGCGCTTGCTCATCGCCGCTGCCTCTTCCGGCGGCGGGCTCCAGCGCTTGCGGATCGTCGTCCAGATGCCGACGAGGCCGCTCGGCGAGAACAGCACAAAACTCACAAAGACTAGTCCGAACCAGAGCAGCCAGTTCTGCGTCCAGATCGAGAACAACTCACGGAACAGGATGAAGAACAGCGCGCCGAGCGCCGGCCCGAGGATGTGGTGCATCCCGCCGATCACGACCATGGCGAGGAGTTCGCCGGAGAACGGGACCGAGACCGCTTCTGCCGACACCAGGTACGTCTGGAACCCGAGCAGCGCGCCGGCAACGCCGGTCACGACTGCGGACAGGACGAACACTGCCAGCTTGTAGCGGTCGACCGCGTAGCCCTGGAACGTGGCACGCAGCTGGTTCTCCCGGATCGCCACCAGGACATGCCCGAAGGGCGAGCGGACCACCCGCAGCAGCAGGAACAAGATGCACAACCCGACCAGAGCAACCACAATGTAAAAGGCCAGGCCGTCGTCCAGGAAAATGGGACCGATCGTGCCGCGCTTGAGGCCGCTCAGCCCGTCCTCGCCGCCGGTGACCTCGGTCCAGCGGAACGACACGGTGTAGGTGAGCGCCGATAATGCCAGGGTCAACAGCGAGAAATAGACGCCGCGCCGGCGCAGGATGAGCATGCCGACGGCGGTCGACAGGATCGCGACGACGACCATCGACAGCAGGATCGGCAGCCAGATCTGGTTGTGAAACCAATGCAACTGGATGAGGCCGGCCGCGTAAGCGCCAATGCCGAACCACGTGCTGTGACCGAAGGAAACGAGCCCCGTGTAACCAACGCACAAATTCAGGGCCATGGTCGCGATAGCGAGAATTATCACCATCGATGCGGTGTTCACCGACAGGCCAAGCACGCTCATGAGGAACGGCAGCGCGATGAGCGAGACCATCGCGATCCACAGCGGCCGATACTTCGAATGGGACCGAGCCTTGTTCATTCGAATTTCTCGATACGCTCGCCGAGCAGGCCGCGTGGCCGGAATAGCAGGACGAAGAACATCAGGATGTAGATCGAGGCTTCGCCCGCGGCCGGCGCAAAATGGATGGTGATGCCGCGCACCACGCCAACCAAGAGAGCGGCGAGCACGACGCCCCAGAAGCTTCCCAGCCCGCCGATCACCACCACCACGAATGCCACGGTGATGATCTCGGCGCCCATCGCTGGATGCACGATGGTGATGGGCGCAAACAAGGCGCCGGCAATGGCCGCCATCGCGACGCCGAGCGCAACGATGACGGTCATGTAGGGCTGCAAACGAATGCCAAGGGCCGCAACCATATCGGGCCGCTGAATTCCGGCGCGCACGACGCGCCCGAAGGATGTCTTCTGTAACAGCAGCCACACGCCGAGCAGGATGGCCGCCACGACGGCGAGCAGCATCAGGCGGTAGCGCGAAAACAGGAAGTCGCCGAGGAATACAGCGCCCTTAAGCCCCTGCGGCATCGTCTGCGAGAGCGGCGCTGCGCCCCAGATGATGCGCAGAACTTGCTCAGCCATCATTGCGAGGCCGAATGTCACCAGCAGGCTGAGGATGGGATCGGCCGTGTAGAATCGGCGCAGGATGAAACGCTCGAACAGGATGCCGAGCAAGCCGACAGCGATGGGGGAGGCGACGATCGCGGGCCCGAAGCCAATGTGATTTGTAAGCTCAACCGCAACATACGCGCCGAATGCGTAAAACGCACCGTGCGCCAGGTTCACCACGCCGCCGACGCTGAAGATCAACGACAAGCCGAGCGCGATCAGCAGGTAGTAGCCTCCGAGAACGAGGCCGTTGACCACCTGTTCCAGCAAGAACATGAACTGAATTCTCAGAGCGTCGATGCGAATGGGATGCGCCGGCAGCCGAGATTAGCCGCCGGCAGATCGTTTGGCAGCAGGCGCACTCGCGCCCGCTGCCAACGCCTTGCTACGCTTTGAACGTGCAGGGGTTCTGCTGTTCTGTCGGGTTCAGGATCTCAAGCGGCTGGTTCGCATTGGGCACCGCGGCGCCCAGCGCGAGAAAGTCCCATTTGTCCTTGGCCTCGCCCTTCTTCCGGACGGTGAAGGGGTAGGCTTCCTGGATGAGCTGATGGTCGTATTTCCGAAAGTACGCCTTGCGGGCCTTCAGGACGTCGAATTGAGCACCGCTTTCGAAATAGGCGATCAGCTTGTCGGTGTCGGTCGATTTCGTCTCGGCAATCGCTTGCGCGACCATCTTGAGCGAAATGTATTCGATCCAGGCGTGGTTCTCCGGCGGTTTGCCGTTCTTCTTGATGAAGTTGTCGACGAAGGTCTTCGACGCCGGCAGATCGAGCGTGTGATACCAGACCGTCGGCCAGGTGCCGCTGAGATTGCCTTCGCCCGCGGCCCAGGCGTCGGCCGTGTTCAGATTGAACCCGACGATCGGGTAAGGGAGCCCGAACTCGGCATATTGCTTGATCAGATTGGTCACCTGATTGCCGGCGAGGTTGGAGCAAACGATGTCG
The DNA here is from genome assembly GCA_963735285.1 of uncultured Alphaproteobacteria bacterium. Taxonomy (GTDB): domain Bacteria; phylum Pseudomonadota; class Alphaproteobacteria; order Rhizobiales; family Xanthobacteraceae; genus Pseudolabrys. Next base: position 591,570 of record CAVTKN010000003.1, read on the forward strand.
GGCTTGGCCTGCCGGATCTTCAGCAAATAGGGACTGAAGTCGGTCACGTCGGTCGCGATCAGTTCATCGCCGATCAATTGGCCGCCATTGGCGTTGAAGAAATTCTTGGCGGCGCCGGCGAGATCGTGACCGAAGAGGTAATCCGCGGTCAGCGTATAGAACTTCTTGCCCTTCATCATGTTGTCGCGCACCAGCGCAAGGCCGACAGAGTTGACCATGACCGTGCTCGGGATATCGACATGGAAGGTGTAGCGGTTGCAGTTCTTGCCGCGCAGCGCGTCGGAGCGGGCGCCGATCTGCAGGAAGAAGCGCTTGTTGCGCTCGGCCACCTGCATGATGGTGACTGCCACGGCCGAATTGATTTCGCCCATCAGGAACGCCACGCCATCCTGATCGAGCATACGCTGGGCCTTGGTTGCGCCGGTTGCCGGATTGACTGAATCTTCCGAGATGATATCGAGCTCGCGGCCCATGACACCGCCGCTCTTGTTGATCTCTTCCTGGGCCTGGCGGAGGCCGAGCTGTGCATAGGCGCCGAGCGCGCCGAGAAATCCGGTCAGCGGCGTAAGATGGCCGATCTTGATCTTGTCCGTCTGCGCGCGGACGATCGCCGGAAAGCCGAGCGCGAGCGTGCCGGTGAGTGCAGCACCGCCCTGCAATACGCTTCGTCGTGTCTTTTTGGTCATCCCTGGTCCCCTCCGATGTGCGGCGGCTCGCGCTGCCGGTTTGTTCTGAAGCTTCGCGTCCGGCTTTTTTGGGCTGCCGGATTGGAGGGAGAGCATCTCACAATGTCAGAACGGCTTTCAAGTCTTGAGATACGCCCTTGGGCGGCTTAGTGTCCTCCTGGTAGCGTTTCAGCAGCCGCGCTGTGCAGGCGGTGGAGAGGATTATCCCGCAAAGGCGGGTAGGGAGTGACTATGCCGAGAATGAAGGGCGCCGAGCTGATCACCGAATATCTGATTGCGAGCGATATTCCATACGTGTTCGGCATATGCGGCCACGGCAATGTCGGGATGCTAGACCCGCTCTATCAGGCGCGCGACCGCATCACGCTGATTTCGCCGCGGCACGAACAGGTGGCCGCGCATATGGCAGACGCCTATTTCCGTATCAAGCACAAGCCGGTGGCAACACTGACTTCGTGCGGGCCGGGCTCCTGCAACATCATCATGCCGCTCGCCTGCGCATTGACGGATTCCTCCGCGATGCTCGCGATCACGGCCAATGTCCCGACCTCGCAATTCAACCGCAGCCCGTTCCAGGAAATCAACAAGCACTATCAGGCCGATTTCGTGAACATCGTGCGGCCGGTCGTGAAGCGGAGTTACCAACCCACGCGCGTCGACATGCTGCCGCTCATGCTGCGTCAGGCCACAACAACCATGTTGTCGGGGCGGCCAGGGCCGGTGAATGTCGATGTGCCGTTCAACGTCTTTCAGGAAGAAGATGACGTGGAAGTTCCGCCGGCTGCACCGCCACTCAATACACAACGCAGCGGCGCTTCGCCGGAAGAAATTTCGACCGCGCTCGACATGATCCTCGCGGCCGAGCGTCCGGTCATCTTTATCGGCCACGGAGTCACGTTGTCGGAAGCAAGCCGCGAGCTGACCGAATTTGCGAAGAAGCTTGGCATTCCAGTGATTTCGTCGCCGAACGGTATGGGCTGTTTCGATATGACGGACCCGCTGTCGCTCGGCTTCATCGGACGCAATGGCGCATTCCCGGCCAACGAAGCAGGCCGCCGCGCTGACCTGGTCGTGGCCATCGGCGCGCGCTTCGATGACCGCTCCGCCTCATCCTGGATGCCGGGCTATTCGTGGAATTTCCCCACGACCAAGCTCATCCACGCCGATGTCGACCCGGCGGAGATCGGCCGCAACTATCCGCCCGACGTCGGCATCCTCGCCGACGCGCGCACGTTTCTGCGTCAGTTGCTCACCGAGCTCGAGCGCCGGCGCAACAAGAGTGGCAACACGAAAGCCTGGCTTGCCGACATCGCCAGGTGGCGGACCGAGTGGGACAAATTCACCAAGCCGAATTTCGATCTGCACGCGTCGCCGATCCGGCCCGAGCGCATCGTTGCCGATTGCCAGGCCGTTCTGCCGGATGACGCCATCCTCGCCTGCGACGTCGGCGTCAATCACAACTGGTACATGCAGTTCTGGAATGCGCGCAAACCGCAGACGATGCTCAATTCATGGGGCTTTTCCGGTATGGGCTTTGGCGCGGCCGGCGCGCTCGGCGCCAAGCTCGCGGCGCCGGACCGGCCGGTTGTGGCGATCGCCGGCGATGGCTGCTTCACCATGGTGCCGCACGTGCTGTGCACCGCGGTCGAATACAACATCCCGGTCGTCTGGGTGATCTGGAATAATTTTGGCTGGGTGTCGATCCGCGACATTCAGCTCGGCATGTTCGGCGGGCGCGAGCACGGCACCATGTTCCATCAAGGCGAAAACAAGAAGCCGTACAATCCGGATTTTGCCGCCTGGGCGAAGGCCACCGGCGTCGACGCAATGACCATCACAAAGTCGCAGGACTTCAAGGGCGCGCTCGAACATGCCGTGAAGGCCAACAAGCCGTTCGTGCTCGATGTGCATGTCGACGCCGAGGTGCGCCCGCCTTCGACCGGAGCATGGGAACTGCCGCCGACTCCTCACAAGGAGCCCGTGTTCGGGCAACGCTTTCTGCCCGATGCCGCGCCGGTGAAGTGAGGCCTTCAATGTCGAAAGACGAGCGCCGCGCCTCCATCAAGAACGTCGCGGAAACACCATGGCGGCAGTTTCCCAATCACTTCGGCGGTGCGCTATCCAAACCGCTCGTCATGCCGGAGACGATGCATTCGAAGCATCTCGACTACCGCATTTCGATGTACCAGCCGATGGCCTATGTCGAGAAGCACAGCCACAAGGTGCAGGAGCAGGTCTACCACGTGCTCGAAGGCGAGGGGCTGATGGAAGTCGGCGACAAGACCCACGTCGTGCGCAAGCACGATGTGATTTATCTGCCGCCCGGCGTGCCGCACTCGATCAACAACACCGGCGTGGTCGATCTCGTCTTCATTGTCGCGACATCGCCGGTCACAGACGAGCCCCTCTAAGCTCGCGTTGCGGCGCTATTGCATCGTTATCGTCAATCCGCTCAAGCCGAGGGAGGCCTGAAAACCGACCTGCCGGCCGCGCAAAGTAAGAACGACACCCCTCCCGTTCTGGAGCGTCGCTGCCTTGGCGCCGCCAGCCACGGCTATCCCGGCCCCGACGGCTGAATAGGTTCCAGCGATGTCGGCCGCGGTGCGCAGGTGTGCGGCCGTACCGACAAAGTCGGTGCCGGCGATGCCGATGGTCCCGGCGCTAACCCCGGAGATATTAAACCGGTACTGCCTGCCGTGAAACGTCAGCGTACCGGAACCACCGCCGACACCGAAGATAAAGCCGACATTGGTAACTCGAATTCGTACTGTTCCAGTCGCCGCGTATGATTGCGTGGGAACGATGGTAAGAAAGCTCGTCACCGCAACAACAGCTGCTGCAAATATGGATGGACGATAAAACCCGAACATTGATGTCTCCCTGTTTCGTTTTCAGTTTTTACAATGTGTAGATCGATTTATGTGACGTGACGCGTTGGCCAATTCGTGGGGCCGCGGGGAATTCACGCGCGCCTCGGGCCCAACGACCCACGTTACGGCCATCGGTTGCGCATGCAGTGTGAGTAGGCACGGTCGAACAGCGTAGAGCTTTGAATGCCGCGCGATGCACCACCAATAAGTGCGCCGGCCCCAGCGCCCCGGCCGGCTCCCCGGCCTCCATTCACGATGCCGCCAATGACGGCGCCACCGAGCGCGCCGCGCACGACACCACCCATGGCGCCGCCGCGCGAATAACGCAGAGAGTAGTCACGGGCATACTCTCGGCAAAAGTGGGATCGTGACGATTGGGCGAAAGACTCTGTTATCGGCAGGGCAACGCCAAGAGCCATAAAAATGATCGCGATTGCGATCTGTTGCCACCCTGACAGACAAATAAAGCGACGCATTTGAATCCTTGTGATGTTACCTATAGCGGGGTTCGAATGTCATAACGTGATTCAGAAACAGCGGCCGACTGCCGTCGACATGGTCATACCTATCTCACGAGCATTCGCGAGCGTCTCAAATCGGCACGCCAAAAAAAGTTAATTCCCATCCCATTTCCAGCCTAGTGGACCTAGGTCCAATTCGAGTGGAACCCGTATTGAGTCAGAATCCGACCGGCTGAAGGCGATAACCACGGAGTGCGAAAATGTATTTCGATGGAGGGTACACCTATCCGAATTTTCTAATGAACGTGCTTGGCATTTTTGCCTTTGTCGTTTGGTTCTGGCTGCTCGTCGTCATCTATGGCGATCTGTTCAGGCGTCACGATATTTCCGGCTGGGGCAAGGCTGTATGGGTGATCGCGCTGTTCCTGTTCTCCTATATTGGCATTTTCGCCTATCTGGTGACTCAAGGAAAAGGGATGGCCGATCGCAGCGCCCGGCAGGCGCAGGAGGCGCGCGAGGAACTGCGTCGTGCAGTCGGGTTCAGTGTCGCGGACGAAATCACCAAACTCGATCAGCTACGGAAATCGGGGTCTATAACCGACACCGAATTTCAAAATCTCCGCGCCAAACTGGTCTAGCAATGCGCTCCAGGGACCCAATCACCAGCACCTGTTGACGAGAACCCAACGCGGTCCCCACGGACCGGGAACAAGACGCCGGACGACACATCCGCCGCCATAAAATCCCGGCGCCACGATGAATCGTGGTCCGCCCCATCCCCAACCGCGACGCCATCCCCATCCAGGTCCCCAGCCAGCCCGCCAGCCGGGACCCCATCCGCCGCCACGCCATCCCCAACCGCCACCGTGCCAGCCGCTACCGCCACGCCAGCCTCCATGCCACGCGTAGGCGGACGTCGGTGCCAAATTGGCGGCGCTTAATGAAACTATGGCGACGATCACAAGCGCGAATTTGCGTACCATGCCATCCTCCTCAAACAGTTGGTCCCGATGTCGGCAATCGAGGGCGGGGCCAGTGCTTTAAAACATAGTCCTTGCATGGACGCCGGCCCCATTGGCCTCTGGTCCAATGGGTCGACGCCACGGGCTTCGCTAGATTTTGCCCCGAGCGGACTGCGAGCCGGCCGGTCACCGGCACAATAACTATTTTGGCGCGTGCCGGTCGACGAATGGCAATTCAATACCCAAGCAGGAGGGCTTGCATGATGCATTTCCGGACAGCTCTAACCGCGATATTCGCGCTTTCTATTTTGGCGGTTACTGCGCATCCCGGATTGGCAGCCTCTCCGAAATGCAATTCGGAATTGAGACAGTGCAATAGTCACTGCCGTCTCGTTTACGAGAGCAAGCGGGCCAACCGTGTTTGTCAAAACCGCTGCAAAGATGATTTCTACGTCTGCAAGGCGAAACCAAGCTAGTTCCTTGCAAATTTAACCAGGCGCCTTTTAGCTCCGCGCGCAATCGCGGTTCGCTAGCTAAATTTCCGGCGCGCTCCTGATTTCCGCTCGCTTCCGGACAATAACAGTGTGATCCATTCGGTCGTCTCATGCTGTCCGCAGATCGTCAGGAGCGCGATCACGATGGGGACACCAATAAATGCTCCCGCAATGCCCCACAAGAAGCTCCAGAAAAATACCGCAAGTAATACAATGAAAGGCGACATCGATAATGCTGCGCCCGCGATCCGGGGCTCAAGATAACTTCCGATGAAGAATTGGATAAAATTCAGGATCGCGAACACGACAAAGGAAGCCTCCCACGACCCCGATTGGACGAGTACAAACAAGGTCGGAAACACGGTTGCAATAAGCGGCCCGAGGAACGGGATATAATTCAAGACGAAAGCAATCACGCCCCATGCTGTCGCCAACTCAATGCCAGCAACGAGTGCAAAGCTCCAAACCACAACGCCGGTCAAAAGACTCATCGTCGACCGGACGATCATGTACTTTTGGAACTTGTCCGCAATTTCCTCCGCGCTGACCAGTAGTGATCGTCGGAATGAGGGCTTATTCAGATGCTCAATATTGTTTCGGGCAATATCGACCTCGAGCAACCCGAGCACAATAAATGCGAAGGCAATAACAAAAAACGACACAATGCCGTAGCCTCGGCCGCCAACCTCGCGAACAGCACCGGTGATCCATCCCGGGCTATAGTTATCAGCCACCAGGGTAGAGATTGATACGCCGTGACCATCAAGCCATTCACTGGCCTGCGAATAGAGTGTGTGAAGACGTTCCGTATTGTTGATCAGCCATTGCACAACCAGCCCAAATCCCCAGACCACCAGAAATACTAGGATGGCAAGGACGGCGATGGTCACAACGATCGTGACGGCAACCGCCAGAAGTTTTGGAAGTATCTTCTGTAATGCGCTCTGAAGCGGCCATGCTATTGCGACCGTGAAAAGGGCGAACGTCACCGGCGCGGTGATAGCGCGTGAAAAATATAAAGCAGCGAGAATGACAACAGAGGTCGTAAGCAATAGTGACGTGCGTATAACGCTGTCGTGCTTCATCGGGTGTCAGCGCTCCTTGCTCGCTATTGATCGTCGTAGTCGTCGACTTGGGGAAATTCGACCGAGGGGAGCGTTGTGCGAAACAGGAGCCAGAGGCTGAAGACGAGAACGATGACCTCCACATACGTCGTGAGCAGCAAGGCTAAAAGTCCGGCGATGTCGGCTGCTGAGACCCAGGTTGCCGGTCCGTCTGTTGTCTGCATGACCGGGACGCCGGCCTGAGGCGCGCGAAGAAAATAGATCAGGAGCTGTATGACTTCGAAAAGCATGACCAGCATCGACAATACGATTCCGAAAGTGCTGGCCTTCACGCCGGTCCAAACCGTCTTCTGCGCGGCCGCCCTTGTTGGGCGACGTTCTGGATCGGCAAGACGGATTGCAAGGCGCGTGTAGCGAAAAGACCACAGCGCGGTAAACGCGAGCACGAAAAGGCCGGCGATCGAAAGATATTCGATCAATGGAAGACCCGCGCGTGTGCCGGGCGCGGGGTTGCGGCCAAAGGCAAGCGCGTAGATGGTGAGCGCTAACGGGACCAAGCCTATGGCGATCTGCATCCAGAAGCCGAGCCATCCCAGGCTCGAAAATGACTGGGAGAGACCGTCATTTGGTGATGGCCAGAAGGCTTTTCGAAATATGCGAAACACGTCTGAATGGCCTCAATCTACGTTCGCGCACTATGTTACAGAATGACGTATCCACGTGCCGTTGGCCTTTGGGGCAATCGTTTTCGACCGGTGATTGCCGTTAGTGTGTCGGCCGGCGTTTCAGGTGGGGAGGGTGCAGGTGACTGAGCCGGGTCTAGGACGATCAGAAGACCGCAATCGTTCGAGACAATGGGTGAAATACGCGATTACGTTGCTTTTGCTCGCTGCCGTTGTCCTGACAGCAGCGTTGTCATCCCGGTCGCGCGACACGTGGTGGGAAAAATATCTGAGCTACATCGTAAGATCTTAGTCGCGGTTGGCGGACCTATGGCGTTCAGTACGTCGAATCTGATTGGATAAGGCGTGCAGAATCTTGCCGAAAAAATAGGTGCACCGGCGTCAGGCCGTAGCTTCCTGGCCAGAGTTTTCAACTGGTTGGCCAGGGCGACTTGGGTTTTATGCGAAGTTTTGCTTATCGCCTGGTGCATTCTGGCCATTTATTATTCGAACCTGCCGTGGCCTAACCTACGGATTGCCTTGGCAATCGGCTTTGCCGGCATCGCGATTTGGGCAATTTGGTTGTCGCGACGGCGCCGGGCGCTCACGATCTTTATCCTGCTGCTTATCGGCGTCGTTGCGTGGTGGATATCGATCCTTCCATCGCACCACCGGGAGTGGCGGCCGGAAGTTGCCGTTATGCCGCGCGCAACGATCGATGGGGATCGCGTGCGAATAACCGGAGTACGGGATTTTGACTACCGCAGCCGGAATGATTTTACGGTTCGCTATCAAGAGCGTGAGGTGCAACTGTCGCATCTGACGGGACTTGATTTTTTCGTGTCGTATTGGAGTGAGGGCCCGGTAGGCCACACATTCGTGAGCTTCATCTTCGACAACGCTCCCCCGTTGAGCATCTCCATCGAAACTCGCCCGGAAGTAGGTGAGGGCTTTGATCCTCTCGCTTCTCTGTTCAAGCAGTTCGAGCTGATCTATGTGGTGGGAAACGAACGCGACCTTGTCCGTGTGCGCACCAATTATCGTATGGAGACGGTTTATCTCTACCATCTCAACACACCGGTCGAGGGCATTCGTAGCCTGCTGCTGATATATCTTGACCGGATCAACGAGCTTGCCGATCGTCCAGAATTCTATCACTTGCTGACCAACAGCTGCACGATCAACATCATCCGATATGCAAATGCAGCTGGTCGAAGTGGGTCTTTCAACTTTCGTCATCTGCTCAACGGGTTTATCGACAGCTATCTTTATCATTCAGGACGGGTGAATACGACGTTGTCGTTCGAAGAGCTACGGCGACGTTCCCTCATTAATGAGGTTGCGCAGGCGGCCGATAACGCACCTGATTTCTCGGATCGCATTCGCGCTGCGCTGCCGCCCGCTCGTTGAGGCATAGCTGGCGGCTGTTGTTGTGAGGCGGATTGAATGATGCTCGAAAACCCCAGAAACGGGCGCCGCGTGCTTGCATTCCTTGCGTTGATGGTGGCCTCGCTCGTGGGGCTGCTGTTATTGCCGCCGATCAGCCAGGACCAGAACTATCATGACTTCGCTGATCAACGAACCATCCTTGGCATCCCGCATTTCTGGAACGTCGTCTCCAATTTGCCGTTCATTGTGATTGGAGTGGCGGGGATCCAGCGCTCGCATCGCGATCCTGCGATCTTCGTGCTGTTTTTGGCAATTCTGATGACGGGATTCGGCTCGTCCTACTTCCATCTGGATCCAAACGATCGGACGCTGTTCTGGGACAGGCTGCCAATGGCGATCGGATTTATGGCCATTCTTGCGCTGGCAATCGAGGAACGGCTGGACGCGAAGGCAGGGGTTATTTTGTTATGGCCCTTAATCGCCATTGGCGTGTTCAGCCTTTTGCTGTGGCGCTGGAACGGAGATCTTCGGCTTTATGGCTGGGTACAATTCTTTCCCTGCGCTGCGTTGCTGCTCCTGTTTCTTCTTTTTCCGCCGATGTATACCGGCACATTTTATTGGGTGATAGCCGCGGCGTTCTATGCTCTCGCAAAGCTCTTCGAGTTTTATGACGGCACGATCTACTCTGCCGGCGCGATTTTGAGTGGGCATACGTTGAAGCACATTGCTGCGGCCGCCGCGTGTTACGCAATTCTCAGATATTTCCAGAAGCGGCAGCCGATCGCGGCGTATTGATTTCCGTGTCAGCGAGTCCTAGCATTTCTATTGGTTGAACAATTTCAGGTCGGAGATTACCGACGATGGCAACTAAACAACGCCGGCGGAAAATACAACGCGGTTTTGTTTGGTTGGCGGCGCTTCTCACGTTTCTGTGGTTCGCGGCAAATTCTTCTTTTGCTCCTGAAGCATTGGCGACTGGCGTATTGATATCGGCGAGCCTCGCCTACTTATTCACGCGCAAGCCTGGCGTGTGGCGCGATATCCGCTTCTCTCCCAAACGGGCCTACCATTTCGTGCTCTATACCGGTGTTTTCATTGTTGAACTCGTGCGCGCGAATATCAACATGATGCGCTATGTTTTTGCACCGCGCATCGACATCAAACCCGGAATTGTGCGGATCAAGACCAAACTCAAGACGCCGGTGGGGCGGTTGGCCCTTGTGAACTCCATTGCCCTTACGCCTGGATCGCTGGTGATCGACATCGAGGGCGAAGACCTGTTTGTCCACTGGCTCGACGTCAAGACGACAGATACGGACGAAGCAACTCGCGCGATTGCGGGTGCGTTCGAAGAGCACTTGGGGAAAACATTTGGCTGAAAAAATCCTCATCGTTGCCGCAGTTCTTATCTTTCTCGGCGTGGCTTTCGGCGTGCTGCGGCTAATTATCGGTCGTACCGTGGTCGACCGAGTTGCGGCTGTCGACATGCTGACTGTCGTTTCGATTTCCCTGATTGCGCTTTATGCGCATGTCGGTGGCCGCGCCATCTACCTGGATGTCGCGCTGGTATACGGCGTTTTGAGCTTTTTGGCGGTTCTCGCGATCGCCCGCTATCTGGAGCAAGGTCTCTGACAGCATGCTTGAGCTCTTCGTCTACCTGCTGTGCGGCAGCATCCTGGTGAGTGGCCTGCTGGCCATCCGTCTTGACAATACCCTTGCGGCGGCCGTCAGCGCGGGGCTCGCCAGTCTGTTTGCCGCGGTCTGCTACGTCTTGCTGGGTGCGCCCGACGTCGCAATGACGGAGGCGTCGATCGGCTCGGGCCTGTCGATTCTCATTTTTCTTTATGCGATCCGCAGGACGACAGAGAAAGCACCATGATGGAGCTGATCGGAAGCATCCTGGTGCTGCTTGGCGCGATTTTTCACTTTTCAGCCGGGCTCGGAATGCTGCGAATGCCCGATGCCTATACACGCATGCAAGCCGGCACCAAGGCCTGCACGCTGGGCAATACCCTCGTTCTCTCAGGCTTGGCGATCTACCACCCGGGGTGGGGGCTGAAGCTGTTGATTATTGTTTATTTCGTCCTGATGACAAATCCTATTTCTTCGCACGCGCTGGCCCGGGCAGCGTACACAATCAAGATTCCAATGGCAGGCAGCACCGGCATTGATGCGCTGCGCGCGGTGCGACGAAAATCCGGAGGCCGCAGATGAGTCAGCGCCTCTTCGTTGCCATCGTCGTGGGTTTGTTCGGACTTGTGTTTGCAAGCCTCGCTGCCTCCTACACCGAGCAGCACGCGCTCCGGCCTTTAGCGGAAAGCTATGTGAAGCTTGTCCCACACGAGCTTGGCGCACCGAACGTCATTACCGGAATTCTTTTGACCTACCGCGGTTTCGACACGCTCGGAGAGGTCGCTGTTCTGTTTATGGTGGCGGCGAGCGTCGGCCTCGTGCTGGGTACGCGACGCGCGGGGCGCAAAACTTCAACGACGGATCGTCGCAACGAGACCCGGCCGTCATCGGAGATTGTGCGAACTGGAGCCGAAATTCTGGTTCCGCTCATTTGCATTTTCGCGGCCTATATCATCATGAATGGTCACCTATCGGCGGGCGGCGGCTTTCAGGGCGGCGCCGTGATCGCCTCGAGCGTTTTGCTGACACTTCTGGCTTTCCCGCAATATCAGCCCAATCTCGAATTCCTCAGCATTACGGAATCCGTCGTCGGCGCGCTCTTCGTGCTTGCCGGAATCGCGGGGCTTATCATGGCCCGTGGCTTTCTCGACAGCCGCATACTTCCGCTTGGGCAGTTTGGTGCGTTCTTTAGCGCCGGCGCCATCCCTCTGTTATCCGTATTGCTCGGCATCAAGGTCGGCTGCGAACTAAGTGTCATCCTCGAACGATTTCGTCCGCAAAAGTTGTAAGGGCGAGCTGATGATTTCACACATCGTTCTGGTGACGGGCCTTTTGCTGATCCTCATCGGTTTTTGGGGCTTGCTCACTCACCGTAACATCCTGCGGATAATCGTCAGCTTCTCACTGATGGGCACCGGCACCCACGTTGTGGCCGTCGCAATTGGTTATGTCAGGAACGGTACAGCTCCAATCATTGATCACACTCTGGATGCATCGGAAGCCGTGTCGCGCGTTGTCGACCCGATACCATCGGCGCTTGTCGTAACCGCTATCGTGATAGGCATGGCTGTAACAGCAGTCATGCTTGCCTTTGCAATCCGGCTTTATGACTCCAAGAAGACGCTCTCGATCGACGCCTTCACGGATTCAAAATGGTGACCGGCCTTTTCCATCCCCTGAACATCTTTATTTTGGGCCTGGGCGCCGGATTTCTGATTCCATTGTTCTATCGCCTCGGCAGTACCTGGGTGGCGGCCGTCTTTGTTCTTTCACTCGCGGCTATGACCTTGATTTCCGGGCATGCCGTGATGACGCTTTTGCAGGGTGCGGCTCCGATCGAAATTTTAACGGGCGGCAGCAAACCTCCCTATGCGATTAACCTGCGCATGGGTCTCAGCGAAGGTATGGTCGCGTTTTGCGTCAACCTGACGGCGCTGTTCGGCGCGGCTTATGTCGTCCGGGAAAAATACAGCGTGTTGCTGCTTTACCTGCTGCTCGTCATGGGCATCCAGGGCATGGTGATGACCCGTGATCTCTTCAATCTCTTCGTGTTCCTCGAGATTGTTTCCATCGCGACGTACGGCCTGCTGGGATTGCGTGATACGCCGGCCGCGTTGTCGGCGACATTTAAATTCATTATGGCTACGGTGCTGGCATCGACATTCTTCCTGGTCGGCACCGTACTGCTTTACGCCGCTACCGGTCTCCTGAACATTGACGACCTAATCGCGAATCGCGGCGCGATTTCCGGCCCGATCGGCTTTGCCGCGCTCGTGTTTCTCCTGGCCAGCCTGTTGTTGGAGCTGAAACCGTTTCCGGCAAACGGATGGGGCCTCGACGTCTATGAAACGTCGCGGTGCGACGTTGCCGCGATCATCTCGGGGGGCGTTTCCGCTGGCGTTTTCTATGCGCTTTTCAAACTGCTTCCGCTGTTTGAAGAACAACTAGAGGTCATCGCCGCGCTCGGTGCGGTGACGTTTGTTATGTCGAACCTCATTGGTCTCCGGCAGACGAAAGCGCAACGCCTCCTTGGCTATTCCTCGGTCGGCCAGGTCGCGCTGCTCACCATTGCTGCTTGCTTGCTCTTTCGGTCGGGTACGAAAGATGTGTTTTTCCTCGTGGTTGGCGGTCTCTTTGTCAATCACCTGTTTGCCAAAGTCGGCCTCTTCTGGCTGGCCGGCTATGTCGGGAAAGAGCGTTTGCAAGATTGGTCCATTCTTGTTGCAAAACCTGGCGCATTGTTTTTGTTCGGAACGCTCATCGCCGCAATTTCCGGTCTTCCGCCATTCCCCGGGTTTTGGGCGAAGTGGCAACTCGTCATGACGTTGGCGTCCGGCGAACGCTACGTGTGGATCGCTGTCATCCTTGTGGGCTCGCTTCTGGAATCGGCCTACATGTTTCGCTGGTTTGGCCGAACTCTGCACCCGGCCGCTTCGACGGACAGGACCCGTCGCAGACTGACGGATCTGCTCCCGGTTGCCGCGATGGCCTTGTTGCTCGCGGTCAGCGGCTATGTCGCTGCTGACCTTGCCGGTCTTACCGCGCACTGGACGTATTTGCCGATCCTTGCGGGACTCGCGGTGTGGCTGCTCAGCCCGCTGCCTGGACAGGTACAAGGTTTCATTGCGCTCGTTTTGGTCCTCGCGGGAAGCGTTTGGCTCATTTCCGAATTGACGGGCCTCAACCACCTGTTTGCTGTTGTCCTGATTTCCGGGGGGCTTGTCGTTTCGATTGCCAGTCTCTATCGCGCCGACCGACGTCCGGGTTTCTATCCCTTTCTGACCGTCCTCCTGCTTTCATTGGCCGCGCTGCCGCGCACCGTGACCAGTCTCGAGTTCATTTTTGTGTGGGAACTGGTCACGCTGTCTTCTTATTTCCTGGTTCTACAAAGAGCCGAAGCAGTGCGGCACGCGCTTCAATATCTGCTGTTCTCACTTGTCGCAGCTTTTTTCCTGCTATGTGGCTTCGCGGTGCTGCAAGCGCAGACCGGCAGTCAGTCCCTTTCGGCCTTGCGCCTGGCAGGTCCGGATAGCGCGGCGGTATTTGTGCTGCTCGCGATCGGAATGCTCATAAAGGCTGGGGCTGTCGGCGTTCATGTCTGGCTGCCGGACACCTATGCCGAGGCCGATGACGATGTGTCAGCACTGCTCTCGGCGGTGATCAGCAAAGTGGCGATCTTTGGATTGTTGCTGGTTGCCTATGTGGCGGTTCGTTCCGAGGTGAGTCTGAATCTTGCTCATCTTCTCGGGTGGGTCGGCATGCTGACAACATTGGTCGGCGCCATGCTGGCGGTCAGTCAAAACGATATGAAGCGCATGCTGGCTTATTCCAGCATGAGTCAGCTCGGCTATATCGTCGCCGCGATTTCGCTGATGAGCCATCTTGGATGGGTCACCGCGCTGTATCTTGTCGCCAATCATCTCATGGTGAAGGGCATACTGTTCCTCGTCGTCGCGGGAGTCATAATTCGGACAGGCACGCGCCATTTCGACGATCTGGGTGGCCTCGCTCGCGTTATGCCTTTCACGTTCGCGTCGGCAACCATTGCCATTGTTGCGATGTCCGGCCTGCCGCCGCTTGCCGGGTTTGGCGGCAAATGGCTGCTATTGAGCGCGATGATGGAAAAAGGCTGGTACGGACCGGCCGTGATGACTCTGCTGGCGACCTTTGTCGGCTTTCTCTACATGGAGCATTTTGTCCATGCGATCTTTTTCGGGCGTTGCGATGCGAAGCATCGCCATTTGACCGAGGCGCCACTTGCCTTGCTCATACCGCAGTATCTTCTGGTCGCGGGCATTCTGGTGATGTCGTTTTTTCCGAAACTTTTGATTGAGCCGGTTTCTCAGGCGATTGATCCGCAATTTGCGTCAACGCTGGTGTGGCAAGGCATGTCGTTAGAGATGATTTATGGCTATTGGAATCCGTTCCCAGTCATGATGTTGGCGGTGATCGTTTCCGCCGTGTTGTTTGGATTGTTCTGGTTGGTGCGGAATGCTGGTTGGATGCGGCCCGGAGCCGCGCGCGCTGGCTTGTACCGTTTCTTCATGGCTGTATTTACAGCCCTGACGCCGCCGGCCGCCACGGCATTCTGGGGTGGATTGGCAGACGCGACCACATCAGTCGGGCAACGCGCGCGAATGATCTACACCGGGAACGGCCAAGTCTACAATTTGTACATCTTGTACTATTTCATCTTTTTGTACGCCGTCGCCGGCGGCTTCCGGTTTGCATTCATCAACTAGTGGGCTTTGCTTTTCCTGATAGGTCCATTGCATCAGACCTCCTGCAGCAGGTCGTCCAGGTCGACTGAGGACTGCTTGCCTATATTATCCGCGTGGGCGCTCAGGAATGCCGCAGCGGCGCGCCTGCCTTCATCCCGCAGCATGCATAGAAAATCCCACTCGGCATTTAATTTCGAAGACGCTCCAAGCGTGGCAAGGAGTGGGCTTGCAATAAGATGAATGCGCATATGTGCCCACAGCGCTCCCTCAGTGGTTCCGGGGTCCACGACTTTTCGCAGCAGTGCGATCATTCGCAGTTCTTTCAATAGCGCAGAGTTGAAAGAGACTTCGTTCAATCGGTCGAGTATGTCGCGTGCAGAACGCGGGGTCCCCGGGCGTTCAACAGGGTTGACCGCGACAAGGAGCGTGTCCTGCGATTTGCACTCGCGTACGAGCGGGGTAATCGTCGGATTGCCGGTGTAGCCGCCATCCCAGTAGGGCTCGCCTTCGATTTCGATGGCCTGGAACACCGTTGGCAAGCAGGCGGAAGCGAGGAGCACTTCGGGTGTAATCTCCGCGTTGCGGAATACGCGGCCGCGACCCGTTCGAACGTTTGTGGCGGTTATGAACAATCGAATCGGAGCCTGCGCGACCTGACTAAAGTCGACACATTCGGCGAGGATATCGCGCAGGGGATTGGCGCCCTGCTGCCCAAAATCGTAAGGCGAGAAGACACGGCTCGCCAGATCGAAGGCCAGGTAGAATGGTGATGTATCCAATGTCCACCGGCCCAGCAGAATATCCAGAGGGCTTCGCCGGAGAGGACTGAATCGCGCGGAGTGCGAGACACGTTTCCAGAAGGCGTCAAGCGCTGCCTTGGCGCCTTCGGGCCCGCCCGCTGCATAGCCAGCGACCAACACGGCACCATTCATCGCTCCGGCGGAAGTGCCCGAAATTCCATCAATGCGTAGCCACGGCTCCTCCAGGAGACGATCGAGCACGCCCCAGGTGAACGCACCGTGGGAGCCGCCACCCTGCAAGGCAAGGTCCACCAGCACTGGATCTCGGGCAGTCCTCGGTTGCTTCGCCATGGCATTTCACTTTCAAGGCCATTTGCTGACGGCGGCGCGCGTTCGCTCGCGGTCGCGGGCCTACGCCGCCGACCGACTTTCCTTTCCGCCAAACCAGGTCACATACAGCGTCGGCAAAAATACGAGCGTGAGGATTGTCCCAACAAGCAATCCTCCCATGATCGCGAAAGCCATCGGTCCCCAAAAGACTGTCGGGGCGATTGGAATCATGCCGAGAACCGTCGAGATCGCTGTCAACATGATGGGGCGGAAACGTGTGCTGCTCGCGTCGACCGTTGCCTGCCACACGTCTTTACCCTGACTTCGTTCAGACTCGATTTGGTCGATAAGAATCACGGCGTTCTTGGTGATCATGCCCAGCAGCGCCAGGATTCCGAGGATGGCGACGAATCCAAGTGGCTTTCCGGACAGCAACAGCGCGCCGACGACGCCGATAAGTCCCAGCGGCCCGACGCTGAGGACGATAAATAGACGCGAAAAGCTGCGCAGCTGGACCATCAGAACAGTAAACATGATCATCAGCATCGCCGGCACGACGGCGATCACCGAGGCCTGTGCTTTGGCACTATCCTCCACTGTTCCTCCAGCGGCGATCCGATAGGGCCGCGGCAGGGTTTGGGCCAGTTCAGTGACAGACGGCGTCAGTGCATCAACGACACCCGCCGGCAGCATACCCGCTCTGACATCGGCCTGGACTGTCAAGGTCGGAACGCGGTCGCGGCGCCAAACCAATGGCTGTTCCTGGTCGTAGGTAAACGAAGCAAACTGGCTCAACGGGACCGTTCGTCCATTCGGCAGAGGAACTTGAATCGACCGCAATGTATCAAGCGACACACGTTCCTCGTCGGTTGCGCGCACGACGACATCAACGAGGTATATGTCATCGCGAACTTGCGTAATTGCGGTGCCTGAGATGACCGTATTGAGCACGCCCGCGAGGGCCTGCGAGCTTAGCCCAAGCCGGCGCGCCTCGTTCTGGTCGATCTGGATGCGAACCTGCCGGGCCGGCTCGAACCAGTCGAAATTGATGTGCGCGACGTTCGGGTTTGCCGCAATGACCTGCGCCAGCCTTAGCGCGATGTCGCGCACCTTCGAAATCTCCGGGCCGCTGATGCGGTACTGGACTGGCCACCCGACGGGAGGGCCCAACTCCAGCGTTGAGACACGGCTTGTAAGACTTGGGAACTCATTGGCCAGCACATCCTCGAGTTTCTTTTGCAAGCGGTTGCGCGCGGGCACATCCTTGGCCACCACGACAGCCTGGCTGAAAAAATTGTTCGGAAGTTGCACGCTGAGCGGCAGATAGAACCGGATCGCCCCGCGGCCTACGTTGGTGCTCCAGCGCGCGACATCCGTATCGTCCTTAAGGACCTCGTCGATGCGTCGGGCTACGGTCTCGCTGGCAAAGATCGATGCATTCTGCGGCAGCGTCAGGTCGACGAGCAGTTCGGGCCGGTCCGAGGATGGAAAGAACTGGTTGGGAATGAGCCGCATTGCGAATATCGAGCCGATAAACAGCGCGAGCGTGACGGCGAGTGTCAGCCATTTGGCCCGGAGGGCCAAGGTGAGAAACGAGCGGTAGGTGCGGAAAACCCAGCCAGGCTCGCTCGACTTTGCCGCTTTTGGCGGTTTCAGAATTGCGACGCCCAGCAGCGGCGCAAACAGAACAGCGACGAACCAGGAGGCGATCAGCGCGATGGCGACAACGGCAAAAAGCGAGAAAGTATATTCACCGGCGCCACTCGCGGCGAAGCCTACGGGTACGAAGCCTGCAATTGTCACCAACGTTCCGGCAAGCATTGCAAAAGCATAGGTGCGGAAGGCAAATGTTGCGGCTTCTACCTTGTCGTCGCCCGCTGCCAGGCGCGTGAGCATGGCATCGGTGGTTGTCATGGCATCGTCAACCATCAACGCCAACGCGATGATGAGCGCGCCCAATGAGATGCGCTGCATGTCGATGTGAGACAGCAACATGATCGAAAAAACTACGACAAGCGTGAGTGGGATGGCCGAGGCGATCACAAAACCAGGGCGAATACCCAAGCTTATAAAGCTGGCAGCCAGGATAATTGCGACCGCTTGCCATAGCGACGTCATGAATTCAGAAATCGCGACGTCTACCGTCGCGGCCTGATCGGCCACCAGTTGTGGCTCTACGCCGAGCGGCAAATCCACCGTGGCTTCGGCAAGAGCCGTCTTGACGTTTTTGCCGAGGGCGAGGATGTCGCCGCCGTCGCGCATCGCGATTGCCAGGCCGATGGCGGGCTGTCCGTTGACGCGAAACAACGGCTGGGGTGGATCGGCGAAACCGCGTCGAATCTGCGCAATGTCGCTCAGGCGCAGCATGCGCCCGCCAACCGCAAAATTGACGTTAGCCACATCCTGCTCGGATCGGAATGCTCCCGACACACGTATCGACAGTGCTTCGTTACCGGTTTGTATGGTGCCGGCCGGCTGAACGACGTTCTGCGCCTGGAGTGCGGCGATCAGAGCCGAGCGGTCGATGCCAAGGTTGGCCAGCTGCTCCATCGAGAATTCGACAAAGATTCTCTCGTCCTGCGCACCCAGAATCTCGATTTTCGAGACGTCGGGGACGTGGAGCAGCTTCGAGCGCACGTCCTCGACATAGTCGCGAAGTTCTCGATGAGTGAAACCGTCAGCGGTGAAACCGTAGATGATGCCGAAAGTGTCGCCAAACTCATCATTGAATCCAGGTCCGACGACACCGATCGGCAGCGTATGACGCATGTCGCCAATGCTTTTTCGGACATGATACCAGATGTCCGGTATTTTGTTCGCGCGCGTGCTGTCCTTGAGGTTGACGAAGATTGTGGTTACGCCGGCGCGCGTGAAACTACGCAAGAAGTCAAGATTTGGAGTTTCCTGCAGCGTGCGCTCGAGTCGCTCGGTGACCTGCTTGAGCATGTCGTCGACGCTGGCGCCGGGCCACGCCGCTTGCACCACCATCGTTTTAATGACGAATGACGGGTCTTCATTGCGGCCGAGCCGCACGAAGGCGAAAAGCCCCGCCAACACCGCAATGATCATTAGGTAGATGGTCAGCGAGCGATTTTTGAGCGCCCATTCCGAAAGGTTGAAGCCCATATCACGGCTCCGACCCGAGCAGACGAATCTTTTGGCCAGGATGGAGGGCCTGCACACCTGCTGTGACAATGACTTCGCCGGTCGTCAGGCCGCCTGACACCGCCACCCGCGCCGGGTCATAGCGCAATATGTCGACATTGCGGATCGACACGGTTTTGTTCAAAGGGTCGACGATCCACACAGCAGGCTGGCTGTTGATCTTCGTCAGCGCCGTTGCGGGGATATCGATCACCGGAACCGAATCGCCTTCCATGCGTCCCGTCACCGTCGCACCAAGCCGCATCGCGGGTGGAGGGTCCTTCAAACCGACTTTGACCGCGAACGTTCGCGTCACCGGGTCGGCCTGGGGCGCAATTTCACGGACGCGGCCGAGTGCCATTACTTTCGGATCGTCCGAGAGGCTCACGGCGATAATTGGATCGCTCGGCGCTGTCCGGATGACTTGTGCCGGAACGTCAAATACCGCATCGCGCCCGTCTCTGCGGGCAATCCGGACGATCATCTGGCCTGCTTGTACGACTTCACCAGCGGCGGGGCCGACCGAGGTAACCACGCCCGGTGCATCCGCCTTGAGTTCGGTAAAACTAACGAGATCGTACGCGGTTTTCATTTGCGCTTCCGCGGCGTCGACCTGGGATTCCGCGGTCTGCTGGGCCTGTTTTGCCTGGTCGTGGTTTGCGCGCGTGGTCCAGCCTTGTTTGAGCAAAGTATCTTGCCGCTCGAAGTGATTGCGGGCTTGCGTCAGTTGCCCTTGCGAAGCCACGAGATTGGCCTGTGCCGCGCGCAGCGAGTTTCGCTCGTTTTGAGATTCCAGTCGCGCCACGACTTGTCCGGCTTCGATCCGATCCCCGAGTTTGCGGTCGTTCTCAAGCACACGGCCCGAGATACGGAATGCAAGTGCGACCTCATCCTCCGCCTCGATGCGGCCGGTTAAAGTAACAGCCGCGCCGGCTTCACGTTGCTCGATAGTTACGGTGCGAACCGGACGAGGCTGCGGTGCCGCAGTTTCTGTTTGCGGTGAACAGCTACAAAGAACCAGCGACACCGCCAACGCGGCTGCGGCAGCAAACAGTTTCCTCGCGCGATCAATGTCGATATGCATGTCCAACTCTTCCCGTTGGATTTGAAAAATCACCAGGCAAATCAATGTTTCGCCTCGATGAACGGACGTTTCGAGGTGTTCAGTCCGGTATCGCCTGCTGGGCATAAAGCAGCCTCGGCAGCGCAGATATGGGACTTCGGGCCAATAGGCCGCCTCTATATGTGATCGGTATACTTGTGCAACTTGGAGCAGTTATCGCTCCGTTCGGTATTTGCTGACCTCCTCTCACGTCGTCAGTTGATCAGGGTCGATGGAGGATGCTTATGAAACGTGCGGCAGTAACGGCATTTGTTGGCCTTCTCGTTTTTGCTCCGGTCGCAGCGCTGGCCCATCCCGGGCATGATGGCGCAGGTGGGCTAGCCCACGGCTTTACCCATCCATTCACCGGCATCGATCATGTGTTGGCGATGCTCGCCGTCGGCGTGCTCGCTGCACAATATGGTGGCCGCGCATTGTGGCTGATGCCGATGAGCTTTCTGGTCGCCATGGGAGCCGCAGGCGCCATTGGCATGGCTGGGATTCCACTGCAAATCGTGGAGGTCGGAATTGGGCTTTCCGTAGTCGTCCTCGGGCTCATGATCGCCTTTCAAATTAAACCTCCGACGTTGGTGGCAACGGTGGCTGTCGGGTTTTTCGCACTATTCCACGGCTATGCGCACGGCTCCGAGTTGCCTAACGGTCAAGCAGGGCTGTCATTTGCCGCGGGCTTTCTCGTTGCGACGGCTTTGCTGCTGGGCGCGGGCGTGGGACTTGGGCTGCTCTTGCAACGGCGGACTTTGCGCCGGCGTTTGTTTCAAGCCGGCGGTGGCGCAATGGCGCTGGCTGGCGTTGCAATGTTGGCGGGTGTCCTTTGATCAAGGGTCGATGAACACCGCGGTTTTTCGGGTTGTGCGGAAGGAGGGACAAAAATGCAGCTAACTCCGAGAGAGTTTGACAAGCTGCTCATCTACATGATGGCCGAGGTTGCGTTGAAACGAAAAACCAAAGGCCTCAAACTCAACTATCCTGAAGCTGTTGCCATCATCTCGGCGGTCGCACTCGATGGTGCGCGAGCGGGAAAAACCATCGAAGAAGTTACTAAGGATGCCCGTACCGCACTGACCAAGAACGATGTCATGGACGGCGTTGCGGACCTGGTGCCGATGGTGCAAGTCGAGGCGGTGTTCACCGACGGCAGCCGCCTGGTGACCGTTCACACTCCGATACAGTAGCGCGCGACTGGAGGTTGAGATGGCGAAGGCCAAGACGTTTCCAACTCTTGCTTCAAACGTCGACCCGGCGTCGGAGGACGTGCCTCTCGGTGGTTATGTTTGCAGCCCGGACCCAGTCACTTTCGATGAAAAAAAACAGGTGACGAAGCTGTCCGTGCGCAATACCGGCGACCGTCCGGTGCAGATCGGCTCGCATTTTCATTTTTTTGAAGTTAACCGCGCTTTGGAGTTCGACCGGGCGGCAGCGTTTGGCCTTCACCTCAACATTCCGTCGTCGACCGCCATGCGGTTTGAACCGGGCGACGAACGCGAGGTTGCTTTGGTGCCGTTTGGTGGAAAGCGAGCGGTATACGGATTCAATAATCTCGTCGACGGTCCGACGGCGGGTAAGGATGCCGCCGCTCGGAAGTCAAAGGCCGTAAAATTGGCAAGTAAGCGTGGATTCCGCACGGCTCGCTCGAAGTCCTGAACTGCTTGAAGCAGTGCGTGTGAATTGAGGGACACCCCATGGCGACGATTTCGCGTAGTGAATACGTCAATTTGTTTGGCCCAACCGTCGGCGATCGCATTCGATTGGGCGATACCGGGTTGTTTGTCGAGATCGAACGCGACCTGCGCGGCCGACTTGGCGACGAGATTGTGTTCGGGGGCGGCAAGAGCTTGCGTGAAGGCATGGGCATGGACAACCGGCTAACGCGCAAGGCCGGAGCGCCTGACCTTGTCATCACCAACGTGACAATCATCGATGCAGTTCAAGGCGTGGTAAAAGCTGACGTCGGCGTCAAGGACGGACTCATCTGCGCCATCGGCAAGTCCGGTAATCCGCAGACTATGGATGGCGTGACGCCCGGTCTGGAGCTTGGTCTCGCCACCGACGCGATCTCGGGTTCGCATTTGATTCTGACTGCGGCCGGCATCGACACGCATATCCATTTCATCTCACCGCAGCAGGCAGAGGCAGCTTTATCCAACGGAACGACGACCTTGATTGGCGGAGGAACAGGCCCGTCAGATGGCTCCAACGCTACAACGGTCACACCGGGACCCGGCAACATCGAAATGATGCTGAAATCTTTCGAGGGTTGGCCTGTCAACGTCGGTATCCTTGGCAAGGGACATGGGCACGGCAAGGCCGCGCTGGTGGAGCAAATCGAGGCCGGAGCGGTGGGCTTCAAATGTCACGAAGACTGGGGGACCACTCCGGCCGTGCTTCGCTCCGCGCTCACCGTGGCGGACGAGATGGACGTGCAGGTTTGCATCCATACCGACACGCTAAACGAATCCGGATTCGTCGAAGACACGATCGATGCTTTCGAAGGACGGACTGTCCATTCATTCCACACCGAAGGCTCTGGAGGCGGGCACGCGCCCGACATCATCAGGATATCCGCGCTGCCGAATGTTCTTCCGTCGTCGACCAATCCGACGCTTCCCTACGGTATCAATTCGCAGGCCGAACTCTACGACATGATCATGGTCTGCCACCATCTCAGTCCAGATATTCCGTCCGACGTTGCGTTCACTGAGAGCCGCATCCGGGCCGAGACCATCGCCGCCGAGAACGTTTTGCAGGATCTGGGCGTGATTTCGATGTTCTCGAGCGACTCGCAGGCCATGGGACGGATCGGGGAATGCTGGCTGCGCGCTATTCAGACTGCCGATGCTATGAAGACGGGCCGCGGCAAGCTGCCGGAGGATGCGCCAGGCAACGACAATTTCCGCGTGCTGCGCTACGTGGCGAAGATCACGATAAATCCCGCGATATCGCACGGGATTTCGAAAGTTCTGGGGTCGGTCGAGGTCGGAAAGATCGCGGACCTGGTCTTATGGGAGCCGGGCTTTTTCGGTGCCAAGCCCAAGCTCATTATCAAGAATGGGCAAATCAGCTGGGGACTCATGGGCGACCCGAATGCGTCGCTGCCGACGCCGCAGCCGGTTTACTATCGGCCGATGTTCGGCGCATTTGGCGATGCGCTGTCAAGGAACTGCATTACGTTTGTCTCGGGCGCAGCGCACGCCGCCGGTATCCAGAAGCGCTTGGGGCTCAAACGGAAAGTGATCCCCGTCAAGAATATCCGGAAGGTTCGCAAACGCGATATGATCCGCAATTCCGGCACTCCTGATATCAAGGTCGATCCGGAAACATTCGCTGTTACCGTTGATGGAGTGCATGCGACGGTTCCGCCGTTAAAGGTGGTTCCGCTCAACCAAAAATATTTCTTCAGCTAGAAAGCAGTCATGGTCATCATTGAAACAGTGCTCGGCAACATCAACGATCGCGAATGGGCGAAGCGATTGTCCGGTGCCAGTGTCGATATCCTTGAGCTGGATCAGTGGGAGGCGCAGAAAAATCGCTTCCGGAAAACGACCGCCAAAGGAACCGAGCTTGCCGTCGCGCTAGATCGTGGGACGGTCATGCGCGACGGAGACATATTGGTCTGGGAAGCGAGCAAGGCCGCTGGCATCGCGGTACGAATACGCCTTCGCGAGGTCATGGTCGTCCATCTGGATGGCTTGGCACATCTCGCGCCTGAGATCGCGATGCGCACCTGCCTGGAGCTGGGACACGCGCTCGGCAACCAGCACTGGCCCGCGCTCATCAAAGGCGATCATGTCTATGTGCCACTTACCGTCGACCGCAAGGTAATGGCCTCCGTTATGAAAACGCATCGCTTCGAAGACATCCATTATGAGTTTGTGCCGGGCAGCGAAGTCGTTCCCTATCTCGCTCCACATGAATCGCGCCGGCTATTCGGTGGCGCCGAAGGCCTCGTGCATTCTCACGCGCATGAATCCTATGCCGAGCTCGATGCCGAAACTGGGCACGTGCACAGCCGCCCCCCAACGCGTCCCCACACGCATAGTCACGGCAATTCCGGCGATCACGTCCATGTCCATGGATCGCCGGCGCGTCTTGCAGATGACAATACAAAGTGATCGCGCCGGCGGGCCGCGGACGGCGGGCCTTCTCGCCCGGATGTTGCAGTTCGGGGACTCAATGTTCCCGATTGGCGGTTTTTCGTTTTCATGTGGTTTGGAATCCGCGATTCAAAAGGGCATCGTCGTGGATACTGCGACGCTTGCGGGCTACGCGCGTACCGCGGTGGAACAGGCGGCACGTGGTGACGGAATCGCTCTGATTGCCGCACACAATGCCGCGACTGCTGGTGACTTCGATGCGCTCGTCTCGATCGACGGCCTCGTGTTCGCACGCAGGCTGTCTGAAGAAACGCGGACGATGACAATTCGCATGGGCAAGAAGTTCACCGAGATCGGGCTGCAGGTCATTGACCTTCCGTTTCTGCGCAGATGGTGCGAATGCATCGAAGCCGGTACCACGCCCGGATGTTATCCGGTATCGCTGGCGATCAACTTCGCAGTACAGAATCTTTCTGCGAGGGAGGCATTTGTTGTTCACCAATACGGAGTGGCGGCGATGATCCTCAGCGCATCGCTGCGGTTGATGCGGATCAGTCACATGGACACGCAACGCATTCTCTATGACCTCAACGCCCGCGTTGATGCGGACTTCCAGATCGCGGCCAAGGCTCGCCTGCCGGACATGGCGGGCTATGCGCCAATGACAGAAATCCTGGCAGCCGTTCACACCAAGGCGCATGTGCGGCTGTTCATGAGTTGACCTGTTAGGACATTCGAATGTCGAAAAAGAAAATCGTACGTATTGGCGTGGGCGGGCCGGTCGGTTCCGGGAAGACGGCAATTGTGGAAACGATCACTCCGCGACTGCTCGATCTCGGCATAAAGATACTCATCATAACCAACGACGTCGTGACCACGGAGGATGCAAAGCAGGTACAGCGGACGCTCAAGGGCGTTCTGATTCAGGAGCGCATCCTCGGGGTTGAGACCGGCGCATGCCCGCACACGGCGGTGCGCGAGGATCCGAGCATGAATCTTGCCGCAGTCGAAGAGATGGAGGCGCGGTTCCCCGACAGCGACGTCGTATTGATCGAGAGTGGTGGTGATAATCTCACGCTGACGTTCTCACCCGCACTGGTCGATTATTTTATCTATGTGATTGACGTTGCGGCGGGTGACAAGATCCCACGCAAGAACGGGCCGGGGATTACCCAATCCGATATTCTGGTCATCAACAAGACTGATCTCGCGCCGCACGTCGGTGCGAGCCTCGACGTTATGAAACGAGATTCGCACCTTATGCGCGGCAGCAAGCCGTTCCTGTTCACCAATTGCAAGACCGGCGAGGGAATCCCTGCGCTGGTCGAGCTCATTGTGCGGGACTTGCTGTTCGATCTGGAGGTGCCGCGGAAGAGGTCGGCGTGACGCCGTCAGTCGCCACAACCTGGCATGCCGCCGAGGCTCTTGGTGCATCGGCACCGGAACTTGCGCCATTTCAGGACGAGCCGGCGCAGATGAAAAGCGGAACTGTGGGCAAGACCGGGTTCTTGCACCTTGGCTTCGAATTGCGCGGCAAGCAAACAATCCTCGCGGACCTAGACCGCCGCGCGCCATATATGGCCCAACGCGCGCTCTATTGTGACGACGGTGTGCCGGGGCTCGCCCATGTATTCATGATCACCACAACCGGGTGCCTATTGCAGGGCGACCGCCTTGCGCTCGAGATCGTGGTCGGACCGCGCGCGCAGGCGCATGTGACCACGCAATCTGCGACCAAGATTCACACGATGGATGCCAATTTTGCGGCACAGACGCAGACCATCACGCTTGGCGAGGAATCCTATCTGGAGTTGCTTCCTGATCCCCTGATTCCGCACCGGCGAGCACGCTACCTCAGCGATACGCGGATTTGTGTTCCCGAATCGGCGACGCTGCTCTTTTCGGAAATCATTCAGGCGGGGCGGAAGCATCATCATCCGGACGAATGCTTTGGCGCCACGTTGTTATCGATCGCTGCGACCGCCTCTCGCCCGGACGGTCGGCTACTATTCACCGAAAAGCTGCTCATCGACCCGCAGCGGTACGCAATGCGGCAGACTGGTGTGATGGACTCGTTCGATGTGTTTGGCAACGTGATCTTGTGCACGCCTAAAGACAAAGCCGAGCGTATTCATGCGCGCGTACAGGCCGATGTCGACCTAGCGCGCGGTGTGGCGTCGGGCGCCTGTCGGCTACCCAACGATGCCGGCCTCATCTTCAAGGTCGTCGGCCGTGAGTGCGCGCAGGTCAAGGCGAAGATACGCGAGTTCTGGGGTCTTGTTCGCAAGGAGGTGACCGGCGCCGACCTCCCTCAACCATATCTCTGGCGCTGAACGTAAAACGAGCACGGACACAATCGCCAAATTACAGTTCACCGCACGACAGGAGTCGGTAATGAAGGAACTTTTGGCAGGCTGGGAAAAGCTGTGTGCGTCGTCCGAAAATCTGCGTTTCATCGACATTAACCTGCGCGGCACAGGGCAGGTCATGCTTCAGGACAATCCACTCAGCGGCGCACTGTTTCTCGTTGCCATCGCCTGGGGCTCCTATGCCGCCGGCGCGCCACAAATTGCGATTGGAGGATTCGTGGCACTCCTCGCAGCAACGCTCACGGCATACTGGGTTCGCGCCGACAAAAAATCACTGGCGGAAGGTCTCTACGGCTTCAACGGTATTCTCGTGGGTTTGGCGCTCTCCACATTTCTGGCGCCGGGTCCGCTGCTTTGGGCCTATGTGATCCTTGGCGGCGCCGTTTCAACGATTGTCATGTTGTGGACGGTCAAGCTGGTGACGCCATGGGGCGCCGCTTTGACCTTTCCATTTGTGATCACGACCTGGCTTCTTCTTCTGGCGACCTACGGATTTGCCGGGCTGACGGGCGCCGCATTGCCGGCCGCAAAGGTCATCGGGGCCTTCCAGGTTGTCGCCTCGGACCCTCTTCGGATCAACGATTTTGTGCAGGGTACATTGCACAGCATTTCGCAAGTGTTTCTGAAAGGAAACGGCTTGTCTGCGCTGCTATTGCTGGCCGGATTGGCAGTCAATTCACTCGCAGCTGCCGCATTCGCATTTGCGGGCGCAATACTGGCCGTAATTGTCGCGCATCTTCTCGGTGCAGAGAGCGATCTGATCACCGGCGGACTGTTGGGCTTCAGTCCAGTGCTGACCGCCATTGCGCTCGGCACGGTGTTCTACCGGCCGAGCCTTCGCGTCGCGTTATACACTGCTTTGGGTACGGCGATGACGGTCGTCGCGCAAGCCGCGCTGAATGTCGCGCTGACGCCGTTCGCCATTCCTGCACTGACCGCACCATTTGTACTTGTGACTTGGATGTTTATGGCGCCGCGTGAGCACTTCGAATCGAGTGCAAATCGACGAAGCCGAAAGGCAGCGTAGGGAGGGCTAAGCCATGGGACTGTTCGGAATATTGCTCGCGCTGGCCGTGCTGATGTGGCTGGCCTACAGGGGCTGGAGCATTTTGCTGGTTGCACCGCTAGCCGCGCTTGTGGCCGCCGCGATATCGCGCGAGCCGCTTCTCGCCCATTGGACGCAGACCTTTATGGTTGGGGCCGGCCGTTTTTTCGTACAGTGGTTACCGATGTTTCTGCTCGGCGGTTTGTTCGGCAAGCTCATGGATGACAGCGGGTCGATCAGTTCGATCGCGCGTTTTTTGACTGAACGATTGGGAACGCGCAACACGATGCTCGCAGTCGTGCTTGCCTCAGCCCTCGTCACCTATGGTGGCGTCAGCGTTTTCGTTGCCTTTTTCGTGTTGGTGCCGATGGCACAGACGATGTTTAAGTCCGCCGATCTCCCGCGGCGGTTATTGCCCGCCACGATCGGTCTCGGCGCATTTACATTCACGATGTCTGCGCTTCCGGGCTCTCCGTCGGTCAATAACGCAATTCCAATGCCATACTTTGGAACAACAACATTTGCGGCTCCCGGTATCGGCATCATCGCGTCGTTGATTACCCTGGCGTTTGGTTTGTGGTGGCTCCGACGCGCCGAAGCGGCCGCGCGTCGTGCGGGCGAGGGCTATGGCGGCGATTCGGACACCGCTCCCGTCATTGACGAACGGACTCGCGAGCTTGCGACGGTGGCAGGCGAATTCGATCCTGCCGAGATAAGCCATGGCAAACATGCCAGCAGCGAGCCATCCTTCGTTTTGGCAATACTGCCGCTGTTGGTCGTCATCGCCGTAAATTTCTTGATGTCGTTGATCGTGTTTCCGCGACTCGGTTCATATTTTGCATTTCTGGAAACGGAGGCGTGGGGGGAAACCTCGATTGGAGCGGTTGGGGGTCTATGGTCATTGCTTCTGGCGCTCGGGGCCGGGACTCTGGCCATCATCATCATCAACTACCGTCGTCTGCCTTCCTTGCGCGAAAGCTTGGATGCCGGCGCCAACTCCGCGGCTTTGCCGATCCTGACGATCTCCAGCCTTGTCGGCTTTGGCGCTGTCGTTGCAGCTCTGCCGGCGTTTAATACGGTACGCGACGCGGTGTTATCCATTCCGGGAGGGCCACTGGTCTCGCTCACCGTCTCCATGAACGTTCTCGCCGGGCTGACCGGCACGGCTTCCGGCGGCATGGCGATTGCACTCAATGCACTCGGCGACACTTTTCTGCGTCTCGGTGCTGAACATGGCGTCGAACCGGCTTTGATGCATCGCATAACCACGATCAGCGCCGGCACGCTCGACGCCCTTCCTCACAATGGTACGGTCCTGATGTTGCTTCAAATCAGCAAACTGACTCATAAGGAAAGCTACATGGACATGGTGATGACCGTGATCGTGAGTGTCATTATCTCGCTGATAGCGGTCATCGCACTCGGTTCAATGTTTGGATCGTTCTAATAGACAACAGGGTACTCGAAAAAATTAAGCCGTTGCCAACAGGAAAGGACGGTCGCCGTGACTGACGATTTAGAGTGGGACAACCTTGATCGCCGTCATTTCATGGCTGCGGCCATCGGGGCGTCGGCTGTTTTGACAGCGGATGTCAATCAAACAAGTGCGCAAGGCGCGGCGCAGACCACCACCAAACCTGGCGGGACTGTCTATACGGGGGACGTCATTGACGGGAAGAAGGTAATCAGTGCGCTGAACATCGACGATCTGGAACCGGGCAAACGGCATCATTTTTATTTTCAAGGCGCACAGATGGCGACCGGACAACATTGGTATGTGTCGACCATAGTCGCCAAGGGCGCGAGACCGGGCAAGCGTGTCGCTCTTGTCAGTGGCGTCCACGGCGATGAGCTTAGTACGGTGCGTACGATACAGACCGTGTTTGATCGCCTTAATCCGACGGATATGTCCGGCGTGGTATTTTCCGTCCTCGATGTGTCGCGTCCGGCCATGGAAAGTATGACACGTCGCTGGCCTAACTATGGGCGTGGCTTTGACCTCATTGACCTCAATCGTGAATGGCCGGGAAATGAGAATGGCTTTACGGCACCGTCACGGCATGCCGGACTATTGTTCAACAGGTTGCTCAGAGCCGAATGCCAATTATGCAATCGATTTTCATACATCGACGACTGGAATTGACATGACGTCACTTCACATCGCGCGGATGGATCTACCCGAAGTGCGGGCAATGGCGGAGCTTTTTCCCATTAAGCAGATTTTCGACAACCCCGCTTACCCGGGTATTCTGGCAAACGCATTCATCGATGCCGGCATTCCCTCGTTCACGCCGGAAATAGGTGCGGCACGGATTCTGGATCACGAGATGATTCCACTATTCGTGGAAGGAACGCTGAACGTGCTGAAGCACCACGGGATCATTGCCGGACCTGTGGGGCGCACGGGTAAGGATTCGAATCTGTTTGTCGGCAACAGTGCGCACCCTGTGCTCGCAACTCGGGGAGGATTCGTCGAGTTTCTTGTTGAACTGGACGACAAGGTTGAAGCAGGACAAAAAGTTGCCATCCAGCGTAATACGTTCGGAGACGTAGTCGCGGAATATACCAGTGGCGTAGCCGGCCAGGTGGCGGCGTATCGAACGGACGTCACAACAGAGCCCGGCAATATGCTCATGACGGTTTTGTATAACCGCGCCCCGGCCGACAGCACGGACCCGCTGACTGAATGATATCCGTTTATGGCGCCTGTAGGAGGCGGGTTACGCCCGCGTCGACTGGGCCAAGGTCCATTATGACAACTTTAAGACTACGTAATTCAATGGCTTCGTGGGCAATTTTCGGTATGGAGGATTAGCGCTATATTATTTCGATCCGAGGGAAGGATCGATGGTCAGCCTCGCCCCTGAAATTGCGATCACAAACGTGTCCCGCGCACCGCGTGGCGATTTTGCTAAAATCATCCGAAATCCATTTATTGTCGCGATCGCTTATTACCTCGGCGCTGAAGCGGCCTTTCTCGTCGGCACGCTTTCGGACAAGATATTCGCGCCATTCTGGCCCCCGAATGTTATTTTATTCTGCGCGCTGCTCATAACCGAACGGCGGCGCTGGTGGCTGCTAATTTTGGCGACATTGCCGGCACATGCTGCCGCTGAGCTGCGGATCGGCATGCCGATTCTCCAACTGCTCGTGGCCTTTGCAACGAATTGTTCAGTGGCGCTGGTCAACGCACTGGCCGTGCAGCGCTTGTTGGTGGAGCCTCCGTGGTTCGGTAGCGTTCGAAAGGCGACTACCTACATCATTGTGACCGCGTTCCTGAGTCCTTCGCTCTGCGCACTCGGTGGCGCGTTCGTTCAAATTCTTGGTGGGGGCTCATTCGAACACTACGGTGTATATTGGGCGCGCTGGTATGCATCGAATGCACTTGGCAGTCTCACGCTTGCTCCCATCGCGATGATCTGTCTTGAGGGAGCTAAAGTGCAGCTTGCGACGCCGGCCTTTCGCCATCTCGAGGCAGCCCTTGTCGTGGCAATTCTGGTCGTGGTTTCTGCTTTCGCTTTCGAGGATTTGCCTGCCGTCGCGACCGGCTACGTGCCATCGCTCCTTTATTTGCCCCTGCCAATAATCATCTGGGCGGCCGTGCGGTTCGGCGCAAAAGGGGCGAGTGGGGCCGTTCTTGTCGTCAGTGTTGTGTTGATCTGGCGCACATTGAGCAGTCCGAGCCTCTTCGATGTTGGCAATCCCGAAGCCAACGTCTTTGCGATGCAGTTGTTTCTGATCGGACTGTCAGCGCCGATCCTTCTCCTCGGCGCGGCAATTGAAGAAGCGCGCCGCGCCGAGACGACGATTCGCGAGCGGGAGGAACGAATTTCTTTTGCCGCCGAAACGTCCGGCGTCGGCCTATGGCAATATGAATTCGCAACCCGTTCGCTCTGGGCCACTGAAAGCTGCCGTGCGCTGCTTGATCAGCCGGCCGAGACCACGCTGGACCTCGATGTTCTTCTCAGAAGGGCACATCCTAAGGATTATCATGCAGTAAACGCGGCGCTCAAATCGGCTGTGCGCCGGGCCACTGCGCTGGAGATTGAATTTCGCGTTCAGATTGGAGCAGGAGGAGAGTACCGCTGGCTTTCCGCCCGCGCACAACCCGTGTTCGACAAGGAAGGGACCCCAACCGCCATGACGGGCGTTTTTTCCGACGTCACCTCGCGCAAAGCCACGGAAGCAGAAGCTGACCTGCAGCGGCAGGAAATTGCGCATCTTATGCGCGTGTCTACATTGGGCGAACTTTCTGGTGGCTTGGCGCATGAATTAACGCAGCCACTGACGGCTATTCTTTCAAATGCCCAGGCCGGTAAGATCCTGCTGGATAAAGGCCACAAGCGCCTCACGGAGTTCGGCGAGATTTTCGATGATATCATTGCTGAGGATGTGCGCGCCGGTGCCGTCATTCATCGCCTTCGCGGATTACTGCGAAAAGATGAAGTAAAAAATGAAGCGGTCGACATGATCGGGCTCGTATTGTCGACCCAGGCTCTAATGCACAGTGAGTGTGTTACCCGCGGGGTCGGTGTCAGCAACGATTTCGGGGCCAATGTCCCAGCCGTACGCGGCGACGCTGTGCAATTGCAGCAAATACTGCTCAATATTTTTATGAACGCGATGGACGCAATGGAAAATGCTGCGGCGGAGCGGCGCACAATTTTTGTTGCTGTCGATAGGTCGGAGGACGGGGGCGTTGAGTTGCGTGTCGCTGACGGCGGTACAGGCCTGCCGCCATCGCACGAAAAAATCGCTTTTGAGCCCTTTTTTACGACGAAAAAACACGGCCTGGGTCTCGGCCTCTCCATCTGCGCGTCACTCGCCAAACAGCATGGAGGTACGCTTTTGCTTCAAAACAACGTGAGCGTAGGGGCTACCGCGATATTGCGGTTTCCCCCGCCGGTCGTTTGAGTTAATTTTTTTATCTCGAGGGGTGGTTTATGGCCGACGCGTGTTTCACGACTTTCCTCGTCGACGACGATCCGGCGGTTCTCAGATCGATTACGCGCCTGTTGAGTGCTGCCGGATATAAAACAAAATCATTTTCATCCCCGCAAAAGTTTTTAGTGGCCCATGATCCCTCAATTCCAGGATGTGCAATCATCGACCTTGCGATGTCGGAGCTCGACGGGCTTGGTGTTCAGCAGGCATTGATCACGAGTGGGTCGAACCGGCCGATCATCTTTTTGACCGGACGAGGAGATGTCTCCTCCACCGTCAAGGCGATGAAGGCTGGAGCTGTCGATTTCCTGACCAAGCCGGTCGAGCGTGAGGCACTGTTTTCGGCGCTGGAGAGGGCTGCGGAATTGGATACCCTGTCGCGGCAGAAGCGCCGCGAAACGGCATCAATTGGCGAGCGTCTCGACACGCTGACGCACCGCGAACGGGAGGTCCTGGAACATGTGATTTCGGGCAGGCTCAATAAACAGATTGCTGCGAGCCTCGGCACCGTCGAGAAAACGGTCAAGGTGCACCGTGGGAGGATGATGGCCAAGCTCGGTGTGCGGAGCGTGGCCGATCTCGTGCGCCTTGCTGAAAAGGCAGCAATTGAGCCGGCCCAGGTCCCATCACCATGACCCAATACTAGGCCCTTCGGTCAACTCGACCTTTCCCTGCGTTTGGCGAGAATGCGTCGCATGCGGAAGGCGCCTATACGGGTAGCAATCGTGGACGACGAACCAGCCGTTCGGACGGCGCTTGCCCGCCTTCTGGAGGCATCGTCATTCGAGGCCAAAACCTATGGCTCGGCCCATGAATTCATTGATTGCATGGGCCGCGATAGTCCTGAATGCCTGATCGTGGACGTGCATATGCCAGATTTCACGGGTCTCGAACTGCAGCGCTATCTCAATCGCATCAACAAGAAAATTCCGACGATTGTCATAACGGCCTTCGACGATGTTGCTACCCGTGAACGGAGCTGTGCCTCAGGAGCCAGTGCATTTCTGACAAAGCCACTCGATGGGATGACCCTCATCCAGGCGATCAAGGATGCAATGACGAAGGCGCAAAGCGATCCGGTCAATACGCACGATAAGTGCTGACAGTCCTCCTGCATCCGCCGTCGCTGCCGCTCACGAGGGCAACTGGGCGGCCCGCTGGCCTGCAGTGGTTCCCGCGATCTTGCCGAATACAGAGCCCGCCATCAGCCCGGTGCCGCCCGGGTAGTTGAAATAGAAGATGCCGCCGACCAGTTCGCCCGCGGCATGCAATCCGGCAATCACCTGGCCATCGGTATCCATGACACGGCCTGACGTGTCGATCTTGAGGCCGCCGAAAGTGAAGGTGATGCCGCAGGTGACCGCATAAGCCTCGAACGGCGGCTCATCAACGGTGTTCGCCCAGTTCGACTTGTTGATGGCGAGGCCTACGGTACGACGTCCGTCTTTGACATTGGGATCGAACTTGACGTCCTTACGCACCGCCTTGTTGTACGCCTT
Organism: uncultured Alphaproteobacteria bacterium; assembly: GCA_963735285.1. Lineage (GTDB taxonomy): Bacteria > Pseudomonadota > Alphaproteobacteria > Rhizobiales > Xanthobacteraceae > Pseudolabrys. Next base: position 625,796 of record CAVTKN010000003.1, read on the forward strand.
GATCGTTTCCAGCGCACGCTCTGGATTCACGTCGTCGAGTTTCTTCACCAATTCTTCCAGCGTATCGGCGCGCACCTTCGTGACCTGCTTGATGCGGTATTCGTCGCGCAGCATCGGAATGATCTTCTTGTCGAAGACCTGCCAGGCAAATTGACCGGGCTGCATGAGGATGACACGGCCGTATTTGGCATAAGTGTAATTGCGGAAATCGGCACCTTCGTCGACGAAGCGCTCGCCATTGGCATTGATCATGATGCCCCATGGATAAGAGTGCTTCTGAAAATTATCGCCCACGGCGAGATCGCCGAACTCGGGCGCGTTGCGATCCCAGCCGACGGCGTGACAACCGGACCAGTTGCCCGTCGGCATCGCTCCGATGTCGAGCGCCATGCGAATGCCGTCGCCGGTGTTGAAACGGGTGCCGCGGATCTTGGCGAGCTCCCAGGTGGGGCCAAGATAGCGCGTGCGCATTTCGGTATTGGCCTGGAAGCCGCCGGCTGCGAGCACCACGCATTTCGCCTTCACCTCGACGGTGCGCCCGTCGTGCTTCACGCGTACGCCGTGGATACCGTCATCGTCTGCGATAAGTGAAAGCGCGCGTGCGTTGTAGGCGACCGTGATGCCGTTTTTCCTGGCGATCTTGGTGTGCGCCTCGACGAGGCCCGGTCCGCCGCCCCAGGATTCGACGGTGAGGCCGCCCCAGAATTTGAATTTCCCGTCGATCTTGTAGGCCTGCCGACCGTAGATTGGGATGAAGCGGATGCCTTTCTTTTGCAGCCAGCGCATTGTTTCCTTGCTGCGCGTGACCAGAAGTTCGCACAGGTCCGGGTCGGTCCGGTATTCGGTGACGCGGCCCATGTCGTCGAAGAATTTTTCCTGGGTATAGGTGCCGAAGTCGGTATTGGCGACTTCTTCGTCGCTCAAATCAGGCATCAATGCGCGCAGATCCTCGACGCCATCGTAGACGCAACGGAATGCGCCGGCCGTGAATCGGCTGTTGCCACCTGATTCATCTTCCGGCGCACGCTCGAGCACCAGCACGGAAACGCCGTGTTCGGCGGCCGCATGGGCGGCGCAAAACGCCGCATTGCCGCCGCCTACGACGATGACATCACTTGAAGAGGGCAACATGAGCTTCGATCCGTTGTTTTTATTGCGTCGATGATGAAAGGCCGTCAGTGCTCAACTGTCGCTGGCGCAAAGCCGAGTGCAGACAAAGTCGCGACACTGTCGAGAATATCCTTGTCGGCGTTGCGGGAAATGATCTCGAGCATTGGAAGCTCGCGATAGTTGACCGCACGTAGCATGGCCGGAATAGCGCGAAAAGGAACGCTGCCTTGGCCAACCGCGTCGTGGCGATATTGCCGCTGTCCGGTATCGGATAGATGCACGAGCCGCAAGCGCTTGCCGCATTGGATGAGGCCAGCGCGAATGTCCTCGTCGATAAAATGCGCATTCGCTACATCATAGACGATACCGATGTCGTCATTGCCATAGCGATCCAGAACCTGCGTAAGCGCATCGATGCGCGGCAGATATGCGAACGGCATGTTCTCGACCCACAACGCCGTGCCGCCGGATTTGGCAAGCGGGCTGAGCAGGTCGAGGGCCGCGAAAAAATGCGGTGTCAACTCTGCTTCGGAAGCCGGGAACAAAGGGTTCGCCTTTCCGGGCCCAAGCACGACGCCGCGGGCACCGATTTCGGATGCGAGCCGTACGATGCCGGTCACCATGGCGAGCGAGTACTCCCGCATTGCCGGCGCCGCCGCGGCGATATTGATATCGATGTTGGGCATGTTGAGTGTCACGACCTCAAGGCCGCGCGTGCTCACAACCCGGAGCAGGTCGGCAAGGCCGTCGGCGGCCGGGCTAGGTGGCCACAAATGCCCCGGATGCACCATCAATTCAAATTTGCGAAAGCCGAAATCGGCGAGGCGGGCGATACACGTTTGGGCAGGCTCTGACCGGATATAGGAATAGGTATTACAGCCGTAGTTTTCCGCCTGCGTTGTCATTCCGGCATCCCGCACACTGACGCGAAGTTGGGCGGCAGTTTATGGCTCGACGAACCCAAGTCAACGCCTATCCGACAATGTGAGTGGTGATTTGCCAATTTGAAATCGTGGATGCTAACGTGTGGCTTGTCGTGTTCAACAGGACCGGAGAAGCAGCTTGAGAAGCCGCGCAAAACCAAAAAACCGCGTTGACCGGGCCCGGCCAGTTCGTGCCGGCGCCGCAATCGCGCGGGTGGCCAAAAGCCGGTTGTCGGACATAGACGACGACGTTGAAGACCGGGCGCGCGGCGGTGTTCAATCGATAGGGCGCGCCTTCTCCATTCTGGAAGAGGTGGCACGCAATCGCGACGGGATCGGGCTTGCCGACCTGAGCAAGAAGGTCGGCCTGCACAACAGCACAACCTTTCACCTCGTCAAGACGATGGTTTCACTGGGCTATATCCGGCAGCTCAAGGACAGCAAGCGCTATCGCATCGGGCGTCCGTTGTTTGCGCTGGCGGCCAGTGCGCTCGACGAGATGGAAATGGTCAGCATGGCGACGCCGGTGCTCGACGATCTATCGCGCGCGACCGGCGAAAGCAGCCATTTTGCCACGCGCATGAGCGACGCCGTTGTGGTGATGGCGCGCACGCCAGGGCCTGGTGCATTTCAGTTGACCGACCGCGTTGGCGTCGTGCGGCCGGCCTACTGCACAGCGCTGGGTAAAGTCATCCTTGCGGCATTGCGGCCGGACCAGCTTGACCGCTACCTCGAGCGCGTCGAATTGAAGGCGCTGACATCAAAAACAATCACCAATGCGCAACGCTTGCGGCGCGAACTTCAGGAAATTCGCCGAACCGGAATTGCGATTGATGACGGCGAGCTAGACAATGAAATGCGATGCGCAGCCATGCCCGTGCATGATTTCAGCGGGCAGGTGGTCGGCGCTATAGGCATTTCCGGTCCGGTCTGGCGGCTGTCGATCCAAGCCTTGCAGGCCAAGTCGCGCGATCTCTCCGAGGCTGCAAAAAGTTTGTCGGAAGCATTCGGCGCTTCCAAGTCGCCCACCGGGTAAACCCCATGACGCATGTGATCGTTGCCTACTGGCGGCCGCGCGCCGGCCAAACCGAAACAATCGAGGCAATTTTGCGCGAGCTCGGCGAAAAGATACGCGCTGAGCCGGGCAACCTGATGTTTGTCGTCAACCGGTCCATGGACGACCCGAACGAATTTCTGCTCTATGAGCAATACAAAAACGAGCAGGCCTTCACAGATCATCAACAGACGCCGCATTTCAAAAAGCTGGTGCTGGAGCGTGCCGTGCCGCTGCTCGAGCGGCGGGAGCGGGTCGCCTATTCAGTGATGACGTGAGACGACGCACCAGCGGTCGCGGCGCTCGCGCCGGATTGCGGGCTCTATTTTCATGCTGAGAAACTACCCGAGGGGGAAATAATGCAGCTCACAGGTAAGAAAGTTGTTGTTATCGGAGGCTCGTCCGGGATTGGCCTTGCGACAGCCGAGCGTGCGAAGAAAGAAGGTGCAGAGGTCATCATTGCCTCGCGCAATGCAGAGCGTTTGAAGGCGGCGGCCGGCAAGATCGGCGTCGCTGCCATCGCTTGCGACGTCACCCGCGACGACAGCGTCGCCAATTGTTTCCGGCAATGCGGACCGGTGGATCATGTCGCCGTCACGGCGGCGCAGCTCAAGACCGGCCCGTTCAAGACCGTTTCTATGGATGACGTGCGGGCCACGATGGAAAGCAAGTTCTGGGGTGCCTGGCGTGTTGCACGCGCGGCGGATATTCGGGCCGGCGGTTCGTTGACGCTGGTGACTGGCTATCTCAGCCTGCGTCCCCGGCCGGGTGCGGCAATTGTCGGTGCGGTGAATGGCGCGCTTGAGTCCCTGACGCGCGGTCTGGCGCTTGAGCTCGCGCCAATCCGGGTTAACGCGGTATCACCCGGCACGATTGACACACCCATCCGCGCGAGCATGCCGGAAGCCGCGCGCCGCGACATGCTCGAGAAAGCAGCGGCCGGCTTGCCGGTGCGCCGGGTTGGCGTCGGTGATGATATCGCGCAACAGATTCTGACATTCATGACCGTCGGCTTTGCAACCGGATCGATCGTCTACATCGATGGTGGCGCGCTCATCGTCTAGCCTTTGGCGGGCAGCGCCCATGGCCTGCGCGCGCGATCTTCGGATTTGAACGCCGATATCCGTTCGCGATAGCTGTCGGTCAAATCAACATCGTCCCAGCCATTCAGGAGCTGGTTGCGGCTGACCGAATCAATTGCGAAGGCATAACTCCGGTTGCCGCAGGTAATCGTCTGCTGTTCGAGGTCGACAGTGAGGGGGCGGTCGGGATGGGCCGTCACGGCGGCGGCCAGCTCCGCCACCTCGGCTTCGGCGAGAATTGCGGTCAGCAGTCCGTTCTTCACCGAGTTCTGCGCGAAGATATCGCCGTACGACGGCGCGATGACACAGCGAAAGCCGTGATCGTAGAGCGCGTAGACGGCAGCTTCGCGCGAAGAGCCGCCGCCGAAATTGCGCCCGCCAAGCAGGATTTTGGCGTCGCGGTGAACGGATCGGTTAACTGGAAAATCTTCGCGTTCCTTCCCTTCATTGTCGCGGCGCAAATCATGGAACAGCACCTGGCCGAGGCCGCGCGAGCGCGGCCACTTGAGATAGCGCGCCGGCAGGATCTGATCGGTATTCAGATTAGGCAGCGCCAGAGGGCAGGCCTTGGCAGTGAGGCGCGTAACTTTTTCCATGGGCCGCCTCAGCTCTTCCGGCCGGCGAGCAGTGGCCGCACATCGGCGAGATGGCCGGTGACTGCGGCGGCGGCGACCATGGCAGGGGACATCAGATGTGTGCGCGCGCCCTGACCCTGGCGTCCGCGGAAATTCCGGTTGGTGGTCGAGGCGCAGCGTTCGCCCGCGGCCACCAGGTCGCCATTGATGCCGACGCACATCGAGCAACCGGAATCCGCCCATTCCAGTCCCGCTTCCCGGAAAATACGGTCGAGACCTTCTTCCTCGGCCTGCTTTTTCACCAGCGACGATCCGGGTGAAACGAGGCCGGGCACTTTGCTGACACGTCCGGCGAGAACGGCCGCTGCCGCACGCAAGTCTTCGATGCGGGCATTGGTGCATGAGCCGATAAAGACGCGGTCGACGGCGATATCGGTCAGTTTGGTGCCGGGCGTGATCCCCATGTAGTCCAGCGCGTCGCGCAGATATTGCGCTCGCGTGACATCTGGTTCGCGTGAAGGATCGGGCACGCGCGCATCGACGGGCAAGGCGTCGTCCGGTGTCGTCCCCCAGGTGACGATCGGCGCGATCTGGCCGGCATCGAGCGTCACCTCGCGATCGAATGGGGCGTCCGCGTCAGAGATGAGGGTCGACCACGTCTCTTTCGCGCGCTCGAATGCGTCGCCCCTCGGGGCATAGGGCCGGCCCTCGAGATAGGCGAACGTCGTTGTGTCCGGCGCGACCATGCCGCAACGTCCGCCGGCTTCAATCGACATGTTGCAAAGGGTCATGCGGCCTTCCATTGAAAGTGCCCGAATGGCCGCGCCGGCAAATTCGATGGCGTGGCCTTGCGCGCCATCGGCGCCGATCCGCGCGATAATGGCGAGAGCGATGTCCTTGGCCGCAATCCCTGGAGCGGTTTTGCCATCAACCACGATGCGCATGCCCTGCGGTTTTTTCTGCCAGAGCGTTTGCGTCATCAGTACGTGCGCGACTTCGGACGCGCCGATTCCGAACGCATAGGCGCCGAAAGCGCCATGGGTGGACGTGTGGCTGTCGCCGCAGACGATCAGCAGGCCCGGCAGGGTCAATCCCTGTTCGGGACCGACCACGTGCACGATGCCCTGGCGTGGATCGCGCAGGCCGAAAAGGGTGATGTGGTTTTCCGATGCGTTGACATCGAGATTGCGGACCATCGCCGCGATTTCCGGATTGGCGATGCCGTCGGCGCGCCCGCGGGTCGGCACGTAGTGGTCGGCGACACCGAACGTGAGCTGTGGCTCTGCGACCGTCCGTCCGCGGGCTTTCATCTGGCTGAAGCCGTGGAAAGAGCCTTCATGCACATAGTGCCGATCGACCCAAAGCAAGGCCGCGCCATCCTCGCGTCGCGCGATTTCGTGCGCCGACCACAATTTGTCGATCAGGGTGCGGGGTTCACTCATGTCGGGTCGCGTTTGCCTCAGCCACGGCAGGCTTGTCGAGGGTCCGCAATATTGTATGCTAAAAAATACCAAGTAAAGCGCCGGCCGAAAGGCAGCGCTGGCGTAGGGGGAGCGCGGTCTTGCGCGACTGGCTGGGCGAGGCGAAGGCAAAGCAGGTCTATCTTGTGCTGCGTGACCGCATCCTGAGTGGTGCCGTTGGCTTCGGCACAAGGCTTCCCAATGAAAATGAGTTGGCGGAATACCATGGTGTGTCGCGCGTCACCGTGCGGCGCGCCCTCGGGGAGCTTGCGCGCGAGAGGTTGATCGAGCGGCGGCGCAGCGCCGGCACGCGGGTTGTCTACCGGCCGTCGCCGGCGCCGATGAGCGCCGATATTTCTGGTGTGCTCGCCAATCTCGCGGACATGGGTCGGCGAACAGCGGTGAAGCTTCTGTCGTTCGACTATGTCCCGGCGGAAGGCGTGGCCGCGGAGGCCCTGGGCGCAGCACCGGACCAGTTGCTGCAACGCTCGGTGCGTGTGCGCTCGGTCGATGGCCTGCCGTTTTCCTATCTCACGACCCATGTTCCCGAGAGTGTGTCTCTGACCTTTTCCCGGCAGGATCTCGCCACGCGGCCGCTGTTGGAACTGCTGGAACGCGCCGGCGTCAAAGTCGAGCACGCGCGCCAGCGTATCAGCGCGGGTTTAGCAACACCGGATGTTGCCGGGGCGCTCGGGCTGCACACAGGGTCGCCGCTGATCGAGCTTGTTCGCGTTGTTTTCGACCAGTCGGGCCGCGGCGTCGAGCATCTGCATGCGCTCTACCGTCCTGATCGCTACACATTTGAAATCGATCTCGTGCGCGCGGGTGCGGCAGATACCAAAGCATGGGCGCCGGTGATCCATCAGCGACCACGCGCTCGCACCGCGAAATTCAGTTCGAAAGTCTCAAGTCACAAGGCCAAGCCGGCGGAACCGGCGCGGCAACGCTAACCAGTAGGGAGAGTCACAATGTCAGACCAGAAAAAATCATTTGATCGCCGCCAGTTTCTTGCCACGACCGCGCTCGGCGCCGCAGCCGCAGCAACCGGCACTGTCGCCATGCCGTCCATCCTGTGCGCGCAAGGGGCCGGGGTGAAGCTTGGCGTGCTGCATCCGGTCACCGGCGCGCTGTCTTACTCGGGTCAGCAAGGCCGGCTCGGCGCCACCATGGCGATCGAAGAGATCAATGCCACCGGCGGCATCAAGGGCCTCGGCAAGATCGACCCCGTGTTGGGCGACGCTCAGTCGACGCCCGAGGGCGGCACCGCTGAAGTCGAGAAGATGAATTCCGCCGGCGTCGCCTGCATCGTCGGCGGCTATGCCAGCAACATCTGCCTCGCTACCACGCAAGCCGCGGCGCGCTACGAGTTGCCTTATGTCGTCGACGTCGGCGTTGCCGATGGCATCGTTACGCGCGGCCTGAAAAACACCTTCCGCTTTGGTCCCGGCTTTGGAGTGATTTCCAAAACCGCATTGGCCAATCTCGCCGCCATCAATGATCAAGCCGGTAAGCCTGCCAAGACCGTCATGATCGTCCACGAGGACTCGCTGTTCGGCTCAGGCCTTGCCAAGTTGCTCAACGCGCAGCTGCCGGCGCTGGGTTTCCAGATTCTGGAGACGATTCCGCACCCGACGCCGACGCGCGACTTCAACAACGTCGTGCTCAAGATCAAGGCGCAGAACCCGGACATCGTCATTCCGGCGAATTACTACAACGAATACGTGCTGCTCGCGCGCACCATGCAGCAGCAGCAGGTCAAGCTAAAGGGCATCTATTCGGTGCTTGGCGGTGCGGCGTCCTCGTACAAGTTCGTCAAGGAATTCCCCGAGGCCGCCAAATACATCATGGATTGCAATCACTGGTTCGATCCGCGCAACGCCAAGGCGCAGGCGCTGAAAAAGCAGGTCGAAGGCAAAGGCCAGTTCTTCACCTACGAAGTCTACATGAATTACAGCTGCGTCCTGCTGATCGCAGATGCGCTGCAGCGCGCAGCCTCCGCCGACCGCGCCAAGCTCACCGACGCGCTGGCGAGCTCGACTTTCGCGGGCCACTTGATGCCTTACGGGCCCACGAAGTTTGCCAACGGACAGAACGAGGGCGCCGCTCCGGTCAATACGCAAGTGCTCGACAACGACATCAAGGTGATCCTGCCGGCGACTTTCGCGAACGCGAAGCCGGTTTTCCCGATGCCGGCATGATCGTCATGACGGTGCCGGTGGCGCACACCACGCGCCACCGGTAGTCGTGACCATCCAGGTATTGCGCTCGTGCTGTCGCCCGTCATCCTCATCCCTGCGGTCCTCAACGGCCTGTTGATGGGCGCTGTTTATGCGCTGGTGGCTCTCGGACTGACGCTGATCTATGGCGTCCTGCACATCATCAATTTCGCGCACGGCGCCCTGCTGAGCGCGGCACTGTTCGCAGCCTTTTTCGCTTTTCGGCTGTTCGGTCTCGATCCCTATGCCGCGGTATTCCTGCTCGCTCCGCTTTTCTTCGTATTCGGTTATGCCTTGCAGCGTTTTATCATCGGGCCGGCGTCGCATGGCGATGACCGCAACATGTTGCTGGTGACGCTCGGTATCGCTGTCGTCATTGAAAACTTATTGCTGTTTGCGTTTCGTGCCGACACCCGCACCATCAACGTGCCTTACGCGTTCGAAACCATCAATTTCGGCTTTACCTTTCTCGCGGTGCCGCGCGTGGTTGGCTTTGTCGTCGTATTCGCGGTCGCGCTGGTGCTCTGGCTGATCATGACCTTCACCGATACCGGGCGGGCCATCCGGGCGGTGGCGAAGGAAAAGCTCGGCTCGGAACTGGCCGGCATCGATGTCGCGCATGTCTATGCCGTGACGTTCGGGCTCGGCAGCGCCTGCGTTGCCATCGCCGCCTGCCTGCTGATCCCGACCTATTACGTCAATCCGACCGTCGGAAATGCCTTTGTCCTGATTGCTTTCACCATTGTCGTGCTGGGCGGGATGGGCTCGGTACCTGGCGCCGTGATTGGCGCCTTGCTTATCGGTGTGGTGGAAAGCCTCTCCGGCCTGTTCCTGGGTGAATCGCTGGGCCAGATCGGCATCTTCATTATCTTCATCGTGGTGCTCCTGGTGCGGCCGAGCGGGCTGTTCGGGGCGCGCGCATGAAGGGCATTCTGCCGATCGTTTTGGTCGTCGCCGTGCTGGCTGCCGTGCCGCTGGTCGTGCACTCGAACGCCACGCTAAATTTCCTTGTTGTGGCACTGATGATCGCGTTGGCCGGGCAGGGCTGGAACATCCTGGGCGGGTACGCCGGGCAATACTCGTTCGGGCACGCCGCTTTCTTCGGAACCGGCGCTTATGTCACGGCGATCTTGCAGGTGCGTTACGGGGTCAACGCCTGGCTCGGCTTCGGCGTGGGCATTTTGTGCGGCGCGGCGCTCGGCGGCGTCATCGGGGCGCTGACATTTCGTTCGGGTCTGCGCGGGTCATACTTCGCGCTGGTCACGCTCGCATTCGCCGAAGTGCTGCGCATCATCGCCAGCGTCGCGCCGATCACCGGCGCGGGCGTGGGCACGCTGATCAACCTCGACCTGGGTGCCCGCGCGTTCCAGTTTCAGAGCCGCGCTGTATTTTATTGGGTCATTCTCGCATTGGTCGCTGTATCGCTTATCATCACGCGGCTGATCAAGCAGTCCCGCTTCGGCGCCTGGCTGATCGCCGTGCGCGAAAATGAAGATGCCGCCAAAGCGCTCGGTGTCGATGCGAGCAGCGTCAAGACAACCGCCATGGTTATTTCCGGCGCCATGACCGCGGCCGCGGGGTGCTTTTACGCGCAATATTTTCTGTTTGTCGATTCCGGAATTGCCTACGGGACATGGATCTCGATTGAAGCTTTGCTGACGCCGATTATCGGCGGCGTCGGCACGGTCTTCGGGCCGTTGCTCGGCGCGCTGGCGGTCCGGCTGCTGGGCGAGGGTGCGAAGCTCATCACCGGAGATGTGCCCGGGCTGGATCTGATCCTGTATGGCGCGGTGCTTGTGCTGGTCATCTGGTTTACGCCGCGCGGCCTGATCGGCGGCTGTGCGCAGATACGCGGATGGTTCACGCGGCGCGGCCCGCCGGCCGTTCGTCCGGTCAACGAGGCGGGCCATGGTTGATCCAATGGCTGATCCGCTTCTCGTCGTTGATCGCGTCACGCGCCGCTTCGGCGGCCTGTTGGCCGTGAATGGCGCCTCGCTCACGGCCCAGGAGGGACGTATCACGGCCTTGATCGGGCCGAACGGCGCCGGCAAGACAACCCTGTTCTCCATCATCTCCGGCTTCCTCAAACCAAGCGATGGCGATGTCCGTTATGCCGGCGAGGTCATTACGGGTGAACCGCCGTATCGGCTGGCGCGCCGCGGCATCGCGCGGACATTCCAGATCGTGCAGCCATTTGCCGGCCTGACCGTGCTGGAAAACATTCTGGTCGGCGCCCACCTGCATCACCGTGGCCGCGCGGCGGCGCTCGCTGTCGCCGAAGAGGTTGGCCGCCGCGTCGGGCTGAAAGATCAGCTTGACCGGCCGGCCGATACGCTCACGGTCGCCGGGCGCAAGCGGCTTGAGCTTGCGCGCGCCCTGGCAATCGAACCGAAGCTGCTGCTCCTCGACGAGGTCCTGGCGGGCCTCAACCCGTCCGAAATCCGCGACATCGTGCCGGTCATCCGCAGTCTCTGCGCGGGCGGCATCACCATCATGATGATCGAGCACGTCATGCAGGCGGTGATGAGCCTCGCCGAACAGGTCTTCGTGCTGGCGGAAGGCAAGATCATTGCCGAGGGTACGCCGGCGCAGGTTGCCGCCAATCCTGTGGTTATCGAGGCCTATCTCGGCCATGGCGCGGCCGCAAAGCTGAGGGCTTCACATGCCCACTAGCCCCATGCTTACGGTGCACGACTTGCACGCCGGCTACGGCGAAACGGACGTGTTGCGCGGGATCGATCTGACAGTGAACGCGGGCGAAGTCGTCGCCGTGCTCGGATCGAATGGTGTCGGCAAGTCAACGCTCAATCGGGCAATCTCCGGGATCCTGCGCGCGCGGTCCGGGGCTATCGTCTTTGAAGGCGTCGACGTTGTTCGCGAAAAGCCGGCGGCCATTGTCGCGCGCGGACTTATACACGTGCCGGAAGGCCGGAGAATCTTCCCCAATTTGTCTGTACGCGACAATCTCGACCTCGGCAGCTATCGCCGCGCCGGCGCCCACCGTGCGCAGAACCGCGAGCGGGTTTTCGCGATATTCCCGCGTCTCTACGAACGCCGCACGCAGCGCGCCGACACGCTGTCGGGCGGCGAACAGCAGATGCTTGCGATCGGCCGCGGTCTTATGGCCGAGCCGAGACTGATTATCCTCGACGAGCCTTCCTTGGGGCTCTCGCCGTTGCTCGTCGAAGAGCTGTTTGCGCTTGTCAAACGCATCAACGCCGACGGGGTTTCCGTGCTGCTGGTCGAGCAAAACGTCATCCAGAGTCTTGAAGTCGCCAACCGTGCCTACATTCTTGCTGAAGGAAAATTCGTCATGTCCGGCAGCGCCGCGGACATTGGCGCCAATCCCGAGCTCAAGCGCGCTTATCTTGGACTATGACGCATGACCAATGACACCTTACGCGCCCGTCTCGCCCGTCCGCCCATCCTCGTCGCGCCCGGCGTCTATGACCCGCTCACATCTCTGATCGCAGAGCGGGCCGGGTTTGACGCGCTTTACGTCACGGGCGCCGGAATCGCCTATACCCGGCTCGGCCGGCCTGACATCGGCCTGGTGAGCATGAGCGAGGTGGTGGAAACCGTCACGCTGATCCGCGACCGCGTGCGCGCACATCTGATCGTCGATGCCGACACCGGCTACGGCAATGCCCTCAATGTCGAGCGCACCGTCCGCCTGCTCGAGCGCGCCGGCGCCAACGCGATCCAGATCGAGGACCAGGATTTCCCGAAGCGCTGCGGCCATCTGGACGACAAAGTGCTGATCCCGGCCGCCGAAATGGTCGGCAAGATCAAGGCGGCGCTCGACGCGCGCCACTCTCGCGAAACTTTGATTATTGCCCGCACCGACGCAATCGCCGTCGAAGGCTTCGATCGCGCGATCGCGCGCGCCCTGAGTTACCGCGAGGCGGGCGCAGATGTTCTGTTTACGGAAGCGCCCAAGACTCGCTCCGAGCTCCAGCGCATTCCCCCCGCGCTCAAGGGCGTTCCTTTGGTCGCCAACATGGTGGAGGGCGGCAAGACGCCTCCGCTCGCGGCCGCAGAATTGCAGGCGCTTGGCTTTTCGCTGGTCATTTTCCCCGGCGGGATTGTTCGCGCTGTGGCGCGCACCGCGAGTGATTATTACGCCTCGCTGGCCGCGCACGGCACCACGGAGCCGTTTCTTGATCGGATGTACGATTTTGCTGCCCTCAATGACGTGATCGGCACGCCGGCACTGATCGCACTCGGGAAGCAGTATGAAGCAGCGGCAGGCAAAAAGGATCACGGCAAATAAGTTCGACTACGCAAAGTCGGGTAAAGGAACGTCTCGCATGGACAAGCTTTTCGATACCGTCATCAAGAACGCCCGGGTGGTTCGCCCCAACAAGACCTCGGTCGATTGTCTCGATATTGCGATCAAGGACGGAAAGATCGCGCGGCTTTCGCCGGACATTCAGGCCGACGCCGCCAGGCAAGTTTTTGACGCGAAAAATCGCCTCGCGTTCCCGGGCTGCGTCGATGCGCACATGCATATCGGCATCTATGCACCGCTCGCGCAGGATGCGGTATCCGAGAGCAAGGCCGCGGCCATGGGCGGCGTGACCTCCAGCCTGAACTATCTGCGGACAGGGCACTATTATCTCAACCGCGGCGGCCCGTACCGCGAGTTCATGCCCGAGGTCCACAAGCAATCAAAAGGGAATTTCTGGGTCGACTACGGCTTTCATCTGGCGCCGATCGAGGCAAGCCACATCGACGAGATGGAAGATCTCGTCACGCAACATGGCGTGACTTCGTTCAAGATCTTCATGTTTTACGGCGGCTACGGGTTGCACGGCGCCTCGTCGCAGCAGAATGATTTCCTGATGATCGGGCCGGACGAGCGCTATGACATTGCGCATTTCGAGTTCATCATGCGTTCTGCCCAGCGCCTGATGGCGAAATTTCCCGAGCAGGCCCCACACATCAGTGTCAGCCTGCATTGCGAACTCGCGGAAATCCTTACCGCCTATACAAAGATCGTCGAACGCGAAGGCAAGTTGACCGGCCTGCATGCCTACAGTGCCGCGCGGCCGCCGCACTCAGAAGGGCTTGCCATCTGGATTGCATCTTATCTGGCCAACGAGACCAATTGCCTGAACATCAATCTGCTGCACTTAAGTTCACGCAAGGCGGTGGACGCGGCCTGGACCATGCAGCAGGTATTTCCGCACATCGCCTTCCGTCGCGAGGTGACCGTGGGCCATCTTCTGCTCGACACCGATTGCGAATGCGCGGTGCATGCCAAGGTCAATCCGCCGATCCGCCCGCGCGAGGATGTCGAGGCACTGTGGCAGGCGGTGCTGGATCGCAAGATCGACTGGATCGTGAGCGATCATGCCTGCTGCTCGGCCGAGCAGAAGTGGTCGAAAGACGATCCCGACAATATTTGGCTGGCCAAGTCCGGATTTGGCGGCACTGAATATCTTCTCTCGGGCGTCCTGAGCGAGGGCAGCAAGCGCGGCATGTCGTACAACCACATGGCCGAACTCTCTAAGCTGGAAGCCGGCGCAACGTTTCGGACTGCCGAGCAAGGGCGATATCGCGCCAGGTTACGATGCCGATATCGCGATCGTCGACCCGCACGAGAGATTCGTTGTGCGCTCCGCCGAATTCTAAGTCGGTGCAGGGCTATTCGCCGTTCGAGGGATTCGAGCTCAGCGGCCGGGTGAAGAGCACATTCCTGCGGGGCGCCCTCGTTTACGACAACGGAAATATCGTCGGACCGGCGACCGGACAATATCTGCGGAGATCCGCCGTCAAACGCGCGCAATGAGTACGGTCGATACTGGATCGAGCGAGACGTTCACCACGCATGTGCCGGTGCTGATCGTCGGCGCGGGAGCCGCCGGTCTTTGCGCGGCGCTCGCGGCGAAGGAAGAGGGCATCGAGGCGGTCGTGGTGGAGCGAGATGCCGTGCCCTCGGGCTCGACGGCTCTGTCGGCCGGGCTCATTCCGGCGGCGGGCACGCGGTTCCAGCGCGCCAAAGGCATCGACGATAGTCCCGTGATGTTTGCTGCCGACATTCAGCGCAAGGCCAAGGGCGAGGCCGAGCCCGCCGTGGTTGAAGCCGTCGCACAAGGCGCAGGGCCGCTGGTTGAGTGGCTGGCCGAACGATACGGGCTCCCCTTCGATGTGGTCGACAACTTCAACTATCCCGGCCACTCGGCCCTGCGCATGCACGGCCTGCCGAGCCGGACTGGCCAGGAACTGATTGATCGCCTGCGCCAGGCCGCTGAGGCGAACGATGTCGTCATCCTCACGCGCAGCGTGGTTGAACGGATTCTGGCGGATCCGGATGGCCAAATCGGCGGCGTCGAGATTGCTCATCACGACGGCACCCGCGAAAATATCGGATGCGATGCGTTGATCCTGGCGTGCAATGGTTATGGCGGAAATCCGGAGCTGGTGCGCCGGTACATTCCTGAAATGGCGGATGCACTTTATTTCGGTCATCCAGGTAACCGCGGTGATGCGATCATCTGGGGCGACGCGCTCGGCGCCAAATTATCTCATCTCGGCGGTTATCAAGGTCACGGCTCAGTCGCGACGCCGCATAATATCCTGATCAGTTGGGCGGTGATCATGCAGGGCGGCATCCAGGTCAATCGCGAAGGACACCGCTTTTGCGACGAGACACACGGCTATTCAGAGCAGGCCGCTGAAGTGTTGCGGCAGCCGGGCGGATTTGCCTGGGATGTGTTCGACGCACGCATAGCCGAAGTGGCGCGGCAGTTTGAGGATTTCCGTAACGCCGAACGGGCCGGCGCAATCTTCACCGCGGATACGATGGAGGACCTTGCAAGGCTCATGCAGGTTCCGGCTGAAACTTTTGGCACGGAATGGAATGAGGTCGAAAAACTAAAATCGACCGATGGGCGCGATCGCTACGGCCGTAAATTTATCGCGGAGCAAGCGTTCAAGCCGCCTTACCACGCGGTCAAGGTGACCGGCGCGCTGTTTCACACCCAGGGCGGGCTCGCCGTCGATTCAAACGGCCGCGTCAAGCGCAAGGACGGAACGACATTTGCGAATTTATTCGCGGCCGGCGGCGCGGCCGCGGGTGTATCGGGCTCGGTTGCCGCGGGATATCTGTCGGGCAATGGGCTGTTGACCGCGACGGTGCTCGGGCGATTGGCGGGCAGGGCGGCGGCGCAACAGGCAGTCAAATGATCGCGTGACGAATCCTGGCGGACACCCATTCGCTGACGATCACGGTGCCGATAATGATGAGCAGGATGAGCGAGACCTGGGTCCAGTAGAGCTGCGTGATGGCAGCGTTGAGCTCGAGCCCAATGCCGCCCGCACCGACAAGGCCGAGGACGGTCGACTCGCGGATATTGATGTCCCACCGGAAAACCGAAATGCCGGCAAAGGCGGGCATCACCTGCGGTACGACTCCGTAGGCCGTCACCTGCGCGCCGGAAGCGCCGGACGCGCGCACCGCCTCGACCGGCCCTGCATCGATTTCCTCGATGGCCTCATAAAGAAGTTTGGCGCAGAAGCCGATCGAGCGCAGCGCAATCGCGATGATGCCGGCAAACACGCCGGGGCCGATAATCGTCACCAGCATCAGCGCCCAGATCAGCGCATTGATCGAGCGCGACGAGACGATGATGAACAACGCGATCGGGCGCACCACGCTGACGCTCGGCGTGGTGTTCCGCGCGGCGCAATAGGCCACCGGAATCGCGAGCACCACCGCGACCGCCGTGCCGATGGTGGCAATATTGATGGTGTCCCAGATCGGCCGGCCAAGAGCGCGAATATAGAGCCAGTCGGGCGGCACCATCCGCACGGCGAGGTCGCCCGCCTGCTGCGGCGCGTCCCAGACGAAGGCCCAGATGGTCTTGTCGGAGATCAGCTGGAAGCAGCCGACGAACAAAGCAACGGCAACCAGCCATGCCGCCCAGATGATGAGTTGGGTGCGTGGCGCGCGCCGCTGCCAGGTCCGTGCCTGCGCCGGGACGATTGCCATCACTGCACCCAGCGCCGCAAATAACCGGAGCCGTATTCACACGCCATCACGATGACGATGATGACGATGATGATGGCGGCGGCGGAATCGAATTCATAACGATCGAAAGCGGTGTTGAGCGTGGCGCCGATGCCGCCGCCGCCGACAATTCCGATCACCGCGGATTCGCGGAAATTGATGTCAAACGATAGAGGCCGAGCCCGATCATGCGCGGCATCACCTGCGGCTGTACGCCATAGTTGAGCCATTGCAGCCAGCTTGCGCCGGACGCGCGTACCGCTTCCGCCTGGCTTGCATCCATATCCTCGATATCTTCGGCAAGCAGTTTTCCGTAGAAGCCGATGGTGGCAAACGAGAGCGTCACGAAACCCGCAAAAGGCCCGAAGCCGAACAGCTTGACGAAAAAGATCGCGAGGATGATTTCCTGGAAGCTGCGTGACACCGCGAGCACGGCGCGGCAGAAATAATAGACCGGCGCCGGCGCGATGTTTTTCGCCGCGCCAACGCCAACCGGGATTGAAAGAGCGATGCCGACCACGGTCGAAACGACTGTCATCCATAGGCTTTCCGCAATGCCATCGGCGATTTCGTCCCAGCGCGTGACGAAATCCGGCGGGAAAAACGCTGACACAAACGCGGCGCCGCGCGGCAGCCCTTCCCACACACGCGTCCAGTTCACCGGAGTCGTCTGGACCACCAAGATGAAATAGATGACCGCACCGATGGTCAGCGCCCAGCGCAGCCAGGCCGATTGGATCAGCGGGGGCTTTTTCCACTGGCGGGGCGTGGTGGCGGCGACGCTCATGAGCGGCGACCTATTCTGCTCATCACGTCAACCCGGCCAGGCGGTTGCGGTCGGGGAGAGGGGCTTCAAACGGCAGAACATTATCGGCATCGTCATCCGCGGCTTCATCGTCGGCCTTGCGAATGGTCGCGGTCCAATCTTCTTCGCCGTAGATGGACGTAAGCGATTCCGGTGTAAGCGCGTCCGGCGGCCCGTCAAAGACGATCTCGCCGACCCGCAGGCCGACGATGCGTTCGGCAAACATCTGCGCCAGCATGACGTCGTGGATGTTGATGATCGCGGAGAGCTTACGCTCGCTGCACAGCTCCTTGATCAGCCGCATGATTTGCCGCGATGTTTTCGGATCGAGCGATGCGGTCGGCTCGTCCACCAACAGCAATTCGGGATTTTGTATCAACGCGCGACAGATGCCGACGCGCTGGCGCTGCCCACCGGAGAGCTCGTCGGCGCGCTTGTCCGCCATGTGGTCAAGGCCGACGCGCTCGAGCAGGCGGAATGCTTCATCGATGTCGGACTGCGGAAAACGACGCAGCCAGCTTTGCCAGAAGCCGACATAGCCGAGCCGGCCGGTGAGAACGTTCTCCATGACCGTGAGACGCTCGACCAGCGCGTATTCCTGGAAGATCATGCCGATGCGGCGGCGCACGCGCCGCAAGTCCCCGCTGCCGAGCTTGACGAGGTCGACGTCATTGAGCGTGATCGAACCCGACGTGGGTTCGACCAGCCGGTTGATGCAGCGGATCACCGTCGACTTGCCGGCACCGGAAGGGCCGATCAGTGCCATGACCTGGCCTTCGGGCAAATCGATATCGATGCCCTTGAGCGCCAGATCGCCTGTGCGATAGCGCTTGGTCAGGCCTTTGATACGCAGCATTCGTGCACCCCGCGACTGCGCGTGCTCACTTGCACGAATATTTCACGCCACTCGCTGCGTCGATCTTGCGGATGACGTTCCAATCCTTCTTGTAGGTAATCGGAACGAACTTGTCCTGGCCTTTGAATTCTGCCTGAAGCGACGAGCCTTCCCAATTGAAGGTGAAGAATGCTTCCTTGATTTTTGCCTGCAACGCCGGATCGAGATTGTGCGCCAGGCCATAGCCGGTGGTCGGGAAGGTTTCGGACTTGTAGATCGTGCGGATCTTGGCCTTGTCCACCACGTTGCGCTCGAACATCCGGAACATCACTTCGTTGGCGATCGCGGCCGCGTCGTAATCCTTGTTGGCAACGCCGAGCACCGAGTTATCGTGCTTGCCGGAAAACACCGGTTCGTAGTCGCGCTTCGCGATCAAATTAAATTCGGACTCAAGCAACGCCGACGGCGCCTTGAATCCGGAATTCGAGGTTGGCGCGGTGAAGGCAAGTTTCTTGCCCTTGATATCGGCCGGCGTCTTGATCGCGCTGTCGGCCGGCACGATGATTTCCATTTCGTAGCCGAAAGTGCCGTCCTTGCCGGCCATGATGGCGAAGGGCACGAAGCCCGCGCAATTGACCGCGATGGGATTGGAGCCGGTGTTGAAGCCGGCGATGTGCAGGCGGCCGGAACGCATGGCTTCGATCTCGGCTGCGTTCGACTGGACCGGAAAGAACACGACCTTTTTGCCGGTGACCTTTTCCGCGTGCTTGATGAAGCCGTCCCACACTTTGGTGTAGACCGCGGGATCCTCGACCGGCGTATAGGCAAAGATCAACGTCGACGGATTGACCAACTGCTTCGGGTCGGTTGGCGTGTCGGCGACCAGGTCGCCGTCGCGGTCGCAATAGGCCTTGTCGAGGTCGCCGCGCGGACAATCTTGCGCACGCGCCGTACCAACGGCGCTGATGATGAGTGCCACAAAGACGCCTACGATGACATTGATTTGCCGAGCCATGTTTGTTTCCCCCTTGCGGTTGCCGCGCGACAGGCGGCCCACATTCGCCGTTTGTTGCTTGCAGCTTAGCCCACTCTTTCGAGAAGCGAAATCGCGCGCCGCTGGGTCGATCAGCCCCTTGCGACGGCTATTTCCAACGGAAAGTCGTCAACCACCTCGTGGCCGCTGTCGGTCACGATGAAGGTGTGGCCGAGGAAAATACCGAATAGGCCATCGGCGGTGATCGGATTGGGTTCCGCCATGATGACCATGCCGGGCTTCAAGACTTCTTCGAAAGGCTCAGCGGAAACATGCTCGGCGACCACGTGCGGCTTGTCGGTCACGAGATCGATGCCGTGGCACTGTGTCGGCCGCGACTGGTAGCCGTTGTCGCGGAAGAATTTGCTCGCGGTGCGCATGGCTTCGACCGGCTTGCCTGGCGCGATCTCGGCAATGATGCGCCGATAGCCCGGCAACGTGATGTCGTTCCAGAATTTCTTGACCATTTCGGTGGGCTCGCCGACGCAAATCGGTGAGCCGATCTGCGCCGTGTAGCCGCGGTAGCCGGCGGCAAGCTCCATATTGATGATGTCGCCTTTTTGCAGGACGCGGGCGGAGGGGCGCGGATTGCCAAAGACCATTGCCGGGTTCGCCATCGGCGTCGATCCGATGATCAGAAAATCAATATCGCCGCCACCATCGAGGATCGCGGCGCCCGCCGCAGCACGAAGTTCGTACTCTTTTACCCCGGGACGAGCGCGAGCCACCATGGCGTCCATTGCATCGCGGCACAGCGCACCAGCCTTGCGGATACAGTCGAGCTCTTCGGCGCTGTGGATCGACAGCAACTCGTGCAGGAAACCCGTGGTGAATATCAGCTCGGCATCCGGCAAATTCTCGCGCAGCACGTTGTACTGGTTCACCGGAAGGTAATCCGCGTGCCGCGGATCGATCTCCATCAAGCCGATGCGGCCGCGCTCAAGTTTCAGTTCGCGAATGCGCTCGACCATGATGTCTGCATAGCGGCCATTGCGGCTATGGCGGACATCCGTGACGGCAATCTCGACCTGACGCCGCACGGCTTCGGCATGCGTGCCGCCCATGGAATAGATCAAGGTGGGATCGCCTTCGAGCGGAACGAGCACGTAGCTTGAAAGGGCGTGCCACTCCCAGTGGCCGGTGAGCCACAGCATGCCGCCGCCGAAGCTCCAGTGGCTCGGCCCGCCCGGCACAATCACGACGTCGAGTTTCTGCTCACGCATTTTGCCGCGCAGCGCGCGATAGCGGCGCTCGTATTCACCCTTCGAGAACTGCTCCCATACGGCATCGCGGTAGTAGGGCGTGTCGCGCATATTGGCGAAAGGCAGCGACTGATCGAGCTTTGTTCGCACGACATCCCACGGCTGCGGGCCGATGCGTGGCGGGGCAATGGTCATTGGGAGGTTTCCTGAATTATAGACGGCGATGCCTTGCGGGCATCGCATCAAGGCTGCACGTCAAATGAAGGCTAGTCGATTGGCTTGATATCCGCCTGCCGTGGCGAGATCGACGGTGGCGGCAAGATCATCCTTGAAGAATTTGGCGAATTCATCGACCGAGATCTGCGCCGGCTCGACGCCAAGCTTGGCGAGCTTTTCTCGGAGCGTGGGATCGGTCAGCGCTTTCAAAGTCACGTCGTGTATTTTTTGCACAACGCCGGGCGGCGTTTTAGCGGGTGCGGACAGTCCGTTCCAGAAACGGAACACGGCATTCGGATAGCCCGCTTCGACGATCGATGGAACGTCGGGCAACAGTGGCACGCGGTTCGGCGAGCTCACGGCCAGGATCGTCAGCTTGTCACTCTTGAGCACCGAGGCTGCCGCCGCCAGCGGAATGAAATAGAAATCGATCCGCCCGGCCATCACTTCCAGAAGCCCGCCTTCGCGGAACGGTATATGGTGTACATCGATCTTGGCGGCGAGACGGAAACGCTCCGCAGCCATGTGCGATGAGGACCCGATACCCGCCGAGGCAAAAGTGAGCCCACCTGGCTTGGCCTTCGCGGCTGCGACAAGATCGGCGACTGTGTTGAAGCCACTCGCCTTGGAAGCAACCAGCAGATTTGGCGACGTGCCGATCAGGACGACCGGCACAAAGCTGCGAACAGGATCGTAGGGCAGGGTCTTGTGCAGCACGCTTTCAGTTGCCATCGAGGATGTGCTGGCCACAAGCGTGTAACCGTCGGGCTCTGCCTTCGCGACAAATCCAAAGCCGATGCTTCCTCCGGCGCCGGGCTTGGTCTCGATGATCATCGGCTGCCCGATGAGCTGCGACACCTGGTCGACGACAACGCGTGTGACGGTGTCGGAAGCGCTGCCGGCGGGATACGGGCTGATCACCCTGATCGGCCGGGTCGGGAAGTCCTGCGCGTTGGCCGGTGCGGCGGCTGCAAGAACGATGGATGCAGCAAGGCAACACAGTGTGGGTGCAACGACAAACTTGTTGAGATAACTCATCACGGCACAGTCCCTGTGGATGCATCTGGGCGTACGACGGCGCGCATCACTTTACAACGGAACGCGCAGGCGCGGGGGTAAACCGGACCATTCACGCTTGGCGGCCATGCTGCTGATCCAGTTGAAGGCCAATCTGAATTCCAAAGACCTTTCCGTCGTTGTTGTTCGCGATGTTCTGGACGACCAGGAACGCCGCGACGATGAAGGTCACGACAGCCGCGATAAAAAACGCGATGCGGGCACGCCTGACATAGCGGCCGTGGCCGGCGATCGCGCCGATGAGCAGAAAAAGTCCGAGCGGTAGGCAGAAGATCGTCGTGTAAAAGAGCGGGACGTATGAAAATCCGTCTTCGTTCGGATTGGCCCAGTTCTGGATGGGCGGACCAAAGCTCCAGGCCCAGAACCCGAGCATGATGGCGGCAGCAATGGCGAACATGGAACGCCGACGAGGCGACGCCGTGATTTCTGCGGTACCAGCCATGTCCTGCCCCCAATCAGAAAATCGCAAATCACAAAAATATTGGCGGAAGGGGTGAGATTCGAACTCACGGTACCCTTGCGGGTACGCCGGTTTTCAAGACCGGTGCCTTAAACCACTCGGCCACCCTTCCAAGCCTGTCGATGGAACTAGCGCATCGGCGAAAATCCCGCAATTTCAGCGGTCTACCGGCGCCGCGTGCGTAACCGATCAGTAATCAAGCGGTACTATAGAATCCAGAGGATTTGTATAAAGCTGAACATGGGCGGATCCGACAAACGACGGTCGTTCCGGGTTGAACCCAAGGGGCTGGTCCCCAGGGTCGCCAAGATTTTGCTTGGCCCCAAGATGGCGCCGATCGACTGCCGCGTGGTCGATCTGTCGGCGGGCGGCGCCTGCCTCGAACTGCCACGCGCTCATTCGCTGCCACAGCGGTTCGAAGTCCTGCATGGCAGCACCAAACGCTTCTGCACACTGGCCTGGACGCACGGCTACCGCATCGGGATTACCTACGACGGCAGCATCTCAAGGTCGTCGGTCTCTGGCGGCCTGAGCCGGCCCAAGAGCGGCTCCAGCCTGCTTTCCCGCGATCGCTAGCCCTTCACGGCCTTGAAAGTGCCCCTTGCGGCGTCTATGCCGTCACTCTCGGCTGCACCAAACCGACCTGGAACCAACCGTTTACCAGGCCAAGCGCTGTCGGTTCCCGTCGGTCCCATCGCAGGGTAATCTGACGGCTTCCGATCGGGGATCGAGCAGGGATGGGTCACTTGGGGGCTTACCGCGGTTTTAGCCGTCTAGCGCAGCTTGTTGGCGTATGCGCAGCCGGTCTCGCGCTGGCCAATTGCTCCGGCGGCAACATGGCCGGGCCGGGTCGATCCACGTTACGGCGTGGCGGCCAGCGCGCGTGTGGTTGAGCCGGGCCAGCCGGTGCCGAAAGGCGGCGGCGTCTACCGGATCGGCAAGCCCTACGAAGTTGCCGGGCGGACCTATGTCCCCGAGGAAAATATCAATTACAGCGCCGTCGGCATGGCCTCGTGGTACGGCGACGACTTCCATGGCCGCTACACCGCCAACGGCGAAGTCTTCGACATGAATTCCATTTCGGCGGCGCATCCGACGCTGCCGTTGCCGTCTTACGTGCGGGTCACGAACCTTGCGAACAACCACTCGATCATCGTGCGCGTCAACGATCGCGGGCCTTACACCGGCGGGCGCCTGATCGATCTGTCGGTCAAGACCGCCCAGTTGCTCGGCTTCCATGGCCAGGGTCTTGCGCGCGTGAAAGTCGAGTATGTCGGCCGCGCGCCGCTGGAGGGGTCCGACGATCGCAAGCTGATGGCAACCTTGCGCGAAAACAGCCCGGCGGTATCGCCGATCCAGGTCGCCGCGAGCAAGGCCTTTGCACCGGCTTATTTCGATGGCCGATCGATGGCGAAATATTCGTCTGCGCAGGTCCCGACGCCGCCGGATCGCCCGTTCCGGCTGGGCGAGGGTGCGCGCGAAGTACCCGCGGTCGAGCCCGACACGACCGAACTTGCCGCGGCTGCCCGCCCGCGCACTGCCGGCAATGCGATGCGTGCGCCTGTAGCCGAGGCGCGACCCGCTGTATCACCGGTTTCGGCCTATGCGCCCGCCCGGTATGATGGCCGGACGGATTTCATGGGTGGCCGCGGCCTTTACTGAGCCGTATTCTGGCGCCACAGGTCCGGGCGGGTTGACCTCACGCCTTTCGGCGCTGTCGGCGAACGAGCTCCAATGATGATCAAACGCGGTTTTCTTTTTGGACGTTGGCTCACCACAGCCGTTGTCGTGGCCGGCTTCTGCGCAGGCGCGCTCGCGGCAACACCCGCCCACAAGATCGTTCCAGGCCATAAACCTGCCGCCACCACGCCGGCGCCCAAGAAAGATGCGACGAAAAAAGACGAACCGAATATTTCTGCACCGCACGCCATTCTCATCGATGCGGAAAACGGCAGCGTTCTGTTTGAACGCGACGCGGACAAGCTGATCTTTCCTGCCAGTCTCGCCAAGCTGATGACGGCGGAATACGTCTTCCACGAACTCAAGGAAGGCCGCGTCAAGCTCACCGACGAGTACATGGTCAGCGAGAACGCCTGGCGAAAAGGCGGGGCGCCATCGCACGGCTCGACGATGTTCGCGGCAATCTACAGCAAGATTCCGGTCGACGACCTTCTACACGGCATGATCATCCAATCCGCCAACGATGCGTGCATCGTGCTGGCGGAGGCACTGGCCGGCAACGAAACCGCGTTCGGCGCGAAAATGACCGAACGCGCGCGCGCTCTCGGGCTCGAAAAATCCGTGTTCACCAATTCGAACGGCTTGCCCGACCCGGGCACCCAGGTGACGACACGCGAACTCGCGATGCTGGCGCGCCACATCATCCAGGAGTATCCGGAATTCTATAAATTGTTCGGCCAGCCCGACTACACCTGGAACAAGATCCGCCAGCAGAATCGCAATCCGCTGCTGAGCATGGTGACCGGCGCCGACGGCCTGAAAACCGGGTTCACCAAGGATGCGGGCTACGGCCTCGTCGGCTCGGCCGTGCAGAATGGTTTGCGGCTCATTGTGGTGGTCAATGGCGTTGCCACCGCCAAGGAGCGCGCCGATGAAGCCAAGAAGCTGATCGAATGGGGATATCGGAATTTCGAGCAACGCGTCCTGTTCGCGGATGGCCAGACCATCGGCGCGGCCAAGGTCTATGGCGGCGCCAATGGACGCGTGTCGCTGGTCGCGAACGGCGACGTGCGCGTCATGCTGCCCAAGGCGGGTGCTGAAAAGCTGATCGCGCGCATTGTCTACCGCGGGCCCGTGGCGGCACCAGTGAGCGAAGGCACCCCGATCGGCAATCTCAAGGTCTGGCGTAACGAAAACCTGATCCTGACCATGCCTTTGAAGGCATCGGAAAGCGTCCAAAAGGGCAATATGTCCCAGCGCGCCTTCGATGCTGTGACTGAAATGATAATCGCGCTGTTCCGGGCCGGAGCCGAGCGGCTATGATGATGGCAACCGCCGATCGGCGGTGACCGGAAGAGGCTGGCTCGCTTGCGCGGACGTTTCATCACCTTCGAGGGCGGAGAAGGCAGTGGGAAATCCACCCACGCCGCAACTTTGGCCCAACGCCTGAAATCCTCCGGCGTTGCGGTCGTATTGACGCGCGAGCCGGGCGGCTCAACAGGCGCGGAAATCATCCGGCATATCTTGCTGTCGGGCATCGCCAAGCCGCTCGGCGCCGAGACCGAAGCGATCTTGTTCGCCGCTGCCCGCGATGACCACGTGCGAAACGTCATCCAGCCGGCGATCAAATCCGGCACCTGGGTCATTTGCGATCGCTTCATCGACTCGACCCGCGTCTATCAAGGCGCGCTTGGGCATGTCGACCAGCGCCTGATCCGCAGCCTTGAGCGGGTGACGGTGGGGCCTGCCGTTCCCGACCTGACGTTCATCCTCGACGTGCCGGCGCAAGTGGGCCTCGCGCGCGCCAAGAGCCGGCGCGGCCAGGAAGTCGCAGACCGCTTCGAGGCGGAGTCGATGGAGTTTCACGAAAAACTTCGCCAGGCCTACCGCGTGCTCGCGGCCGAAGAACCGAAGCGCTGTATCGTGATCGACGGCCGGGCGCCGCGCGAGGTGGTGTCGGAACGCATATGGGCGCTCGTGCACGAGCGGCTGCTGACGCGGAATGCAGGCGCCGTGGAGACCGTGGCGCCGTGAGTGACGATGAGACCGGCCGAGATCACGGTGACCCCAAGCTGCCGCGAGAAACGGCCGTGCTGTTCGGCCATGAAGATGCCGAACGCGCGCTCCTCGATTCCTACCAAAGCGGCCGCATTGCACACGCCTGGCTGATCGGCGGGCCGCCCGGCATCGGCAAGGCCACGCTTGCATACCGGCTGGCGCGTTTCGTGCTCGCGCATCCGGACCCCGGCGCCGCGGATGTTCAGAGCGCAACATCGCTCGCCGTCGACCCCGGGAATCCGGTCGCGCGCCGGATGGCGGCACAGGCGCAAGGCGATCTGCTCGTGCTCGAGCGCGGCCTCAATGAACAAACCGGAAAGCTTTACACTGTGATCCGCGTCGACGATGTGCGCCGCACGGTCTCGTTCTTCGGCTCGACCGCGGGCGAGGGCGGCTGGCGCATCGCCATTGTCGATGCCATCGACGACTTGCAGCGCGAAGGCGCCAATGCCCTGCTCAAGGTGCTGGAAGAGCCCCCGGCGCGCTCGCTGCTTCTGCTCGTCAGCCACTCTCCGGGACGCGAGCTGCCGACCATCCGCTCGCGCTGCCGGCGCCTGCTTTTGCGGCCGCTCGAAACGAGCGACGTCACGCGTGCGATAACGGCCGCCACCGGCCTCGATGCGGAGGCGCCCGACGTACGTCAGGCGGCGGCCGCAGCCGAAGGCAGCGTCGGGCGCGCGCTCAGTCTGCTCGACGGTGCTGCGATCGCGTTGCGCCAGCGCATGCTGGACCTGTTGTCGCAGCTGCCCGACCCGGACCCACGTGCATTGCATGCGCTCGGCGAAGCGATTGGCGGCACGGACCCTCGCACGCTCGAGGCCTTCATGGACATGGTCAATGGCTGGCTGTCGGCGCGGCTTGATCAAGGCGGTCAACACAAGGCGCAGATGGCGCGCGTCGCCGAGACCTGGGAGAAGGTCAATCGCGCCGCCCGCGACGTCGAAACCTACAACCTGGAGCGAAAGCCGCTGGTCTTTACCGTTTTCGGGGCACTGGCGGAGGCCGCGCGCACTTAACGTCACAGAGCAATGGGCCGCGTGGGCAAAGGAGGGGTTCCCCTCCGGCGCCGCGATATGATTGAATTCGTGACGATTGCATCGCGTCTCAATATCCGGCCGCGCCAGAACGGCTAAATGCCCCGGGGAGGGTGCCATGAACACCAAGACCAATCGCCGCCGCTTTCTTGCCGGTTCGGCTGCCGCTGCCGCCGCCGCATTTCCGATGCCGTCGATCGCGCAGAATGCACCGCTCAAGATCGGCCTGCTCACCGTGAAAACGGGACCGCTCTCGGCGGGCGGCATTCACTTCGAGGAAGGCATCAGCTCGTTCCTCAAGGACAAGAATTTCACACTGTCGGGCCGCAAGGTCGAACTGCTCGTCGCCGACACCGGCGGCAACCCGGCTGGCGCAAAAACCAAGGCGCAGGAAGTGGTCGAACGTGACAAGGTTGACATTGTGCTTGGACCGTTTGCCGCATTCGAGCTGCTCGCGACCGTCGACTACCTCGCGCAATCCAAAATGCCAACTCTGGCCTTTGCCGGCGCTGAGGACGTGACGCAACGCAAGGCCAACGGCTATCTCACCCGCACATCTTATACGTCGGCGCAGACACTTTTTCCGCTCGCCGATTACGTCAACAACGAGATGAAGCTCAAGCGCGCGGCGACTCTGGGTGACGACTTCGCCTTTGGCTATGAGCAAGTCGGCGGCTTCCAGCGGGTGCTGGAAGATCACGGCGGCCAGGTCGTGAAGAAATTATGGGCCCCGCTCAATACCGCGGACTATGCGCCCTACGTCGCGCAAATTCCGGAGTGCGATGTCGTCTGCGAGGTCTTTGCCGGATCAAATCCGTTGAAATTCACCAAGCAGGCACGCGGCCTCGGCATGAAGCAGCCGTTGGTGGGCGGTTCGACCGTGGCCGACGACACGATCATCGGCGCGCACGATGAGAGTGCGGCCGGACTGATCAACACCAATCCTTATTCGCTCGACCGCGAGAGCGAGGCCAACAAGCGCTTCATTGCCGCCATGAAGAAGAACTATGGCGACGATGTGCGCATCGGACACTACGCCGCCTGCTTCTATGCCAATGGACAGATCATCGAAGCGGCCTGGCCAGGACCGGCGGCAAGTCCGACAACGCCGATGCGTTCGTGAAAGCGGTGCGCGCGGTGGTGCTTGCCGATACGCCGCGCGGCCCGATCAGCTTCGACGATCATGGCAATGCCGTGATCGATGTTTACGTGCGGCGCGCGGAGAAGCAGGGCGGCAAGATGGTCAACAAGACCATCAAGACCTATCACAAGGTCAGCCAGTTCTGGACGATGGACCCGAAGAAGTTCCTCGAGCAGCCGGTCTTCTCGCGCGACTTCCCGCCGATGAAAAGCTAGGCCGGGAAGGACAAAGTCTCGGGCTTACGGTCCTTGATATATTGATCGAGACCCCATCGCTCGACTTGTGCGAAGACTTCGTCGAACTCCGCGGCGGGCAACGGCTGGTTGACGAATTTCTCGCCGCGGTCAAATTTGCTGAAATCCCAGGCGTGGTAAGTTTCGAACTCGGCCGGCACCGCGAGCTTCCAGAGCGGCAAATATTTCGGCAGGTCCGCCTCGAGCGCCTGTTCGGCGCGGTTGAGCGCACGCATGTAGCCGTGCACGACCTCCGGGGTCGCGCTATCGGGCACCCACCACAACGTCTTGAAGCGATCCTCGATGATCTTGCGCAGCCCGAGTTGCTCGGCCATCGCGATCTGCGGCGGCAGTAGGCTCGCCGCCTCGACCTCGCCGTCGAGCAGCGCTTTGAGCCGCGCGCCGAAGCCGCCGGTGTTGACGGTCTTGATGTGCTCGAGCGGCAGATACTTTTCGAGGCGATAGGGTACGTTGAAATGGCTGCCCGCGCGCATACCGACGGAGATCGGGATATCCTTCAGGTCTTCCGGCTTGCGGACTTTTGACTCCGGCCGAACGAAGATCGCCCAAGGTGAATCGCCGTAGCCTTCGGTCACCACGCGGCCCATGCCGGCGCTGGCATTGCAAATGGTGCCCCACAGGCACGCGCCCTGGACGACGTCCTGCTTGTCTTCGGTATAGGGGCGATCCTGCGGGCGCTGGAAATACTCCAGGCCCTTCCAACTCGATTGCGTCCCGCGAAATGTCTTCCAGTCGAACTCAACGTCGAGGCCCTCGGCAGCGAAGTAGCCTTCCTGCATCGCGACAAAATCATTGAGACCCATGCCCTTGGGCGCTACCCTGACGCGGTTAAGGCTGACGGCCATGGCGAATTCCTCCCGGCTGTACTGTTGGTTGATGAGAATTTACCACGAAGAGGGGCCGATGCGAACCGCCGCGTAAGCGGCGACGTCGCCCACTGCCGCTGCCCACCGGGGCGGTGTGTCAAATTTTATGGAATTGCAAAGCAAACCGTTCCGGAACCGCCGTTAAGACGGAACCGCATGAGTATCGCGAGCACCATCGCCGTTTCCGGCCTCAACGCCGCATCGCTGCGCCTGCAGGTGGCAGCGAGTAATATCGTCAATGTGGTGTCGGATGGCCCGCTTCCAGGCACTCCGAACCCGGAGAACTTTCCGGCCGCCTATACGCCCTTGCGCGTGGACCAGACTGATGTTGTCGGGGGCGGGACCCACGCGACCGTCAGTACAATTTCCCCGGCGACGGTTTCCGCTTTCGATCCGACCGCGCCATTTGCCAATGGCGATGGTTTTGTGGCGAGCCCGAATTTCGACCTCGCCAGCCAAATGATCCAGCTTTTGATGGCACGTATCAATTATGCCGCCAACGCCCAGGTTATCCGCACGGATGCGCAGATGAGCTCCGCGTTGCTCAACATCACTGCCTGACAGGGCGGCTACCTCTCGCACAATGCAAATGGGTGGGACCGGCGCCTTTGCGCCGGGGCCTTACCAGTTTTTGGAACCTTCGAGGCCACCCAGGCATTGTCGAATGCCTGGGTGCGGAGGAAGAGATGGTCAGGACGGTCACAAAAAAGGCGAAAGACGCGATCGTCGATGCCGCGCAAGGTGTCAGGTCGATGGCCGGCGAAGCATTCGGCGCGGCCACGAAAGCCGCTGCCGATGTCGTGTTCGTTTCAACAGCGAACGCATTGGAAACCGGACGCTCCAGGCTCCAGCGCGCAACTCCGGCGATGGAGAACGCGCTGGGAAATGCTGCGCGGCGAACTGTGAGCAAGAGAAAACCAGGCCGGCGCAAAACATCCGCTGCGCGAAAGCGTGGCGCCAAACGGAAAACGGCGGCCAGGAAAAGGGCGCCCAAGATACGACGCACTGCAAAGCGGCGCCGGTCTCGCTAGCACAATCAGCGAATGTGACGGCTGGGGACCGGGGCGTCGTGGCGCGCTGGAACCAGAGTTTGTATCTGCCGTTAGTGCGATGACGTCGGCAGCGTCCTGGAGGACGTATGGCGAAAAATTTAACGGCGGGAGAACTGGACGTGCGGCGGCCTCATCGCGCCGGGGTAAAAGGCATTACCGATCTCGCAGCCGATATCCTGCGCGACATCGCCGATCTGTTTCGCGCTGAGTTACAATTGCTGCACGCAGAGGTGTCCGAAAAAATCACGTTTGCCGCATTGTCGCTTTGCATCATTGCGGCCGGCGCTTTGTTTCTGGTGGTCACGATTGTTTTGCTGCTCCAGGCCGCCATTGGCGCACTTGTGGCTTACGGAGTGTCCTGGCCTGCCGCCAGCCTGATCATCGCCGGATTAACATTCATCATCGGTGGCAGTTTGACCTGGTACGGCCTCAACCGCCTACGCCTCGGTCGCATGGCGCCATCGAGGACGATCAATCAGCTGCATAAAGACGTCAACATCGCAAACATGGGATCAATGAAATGACATCGTCGTCGGCCCAACTTCAACGAAAAGCAGAACAGGCACGCGAGCGTCTGTCCGACCGACTGGAAGATCTGCGCGAGCACCTCTCGCCGTCGCTCGTCATCGACGACCTGCTCGATGCCGGCTCCCGGATCTGGAAAGGCGACGAGATCGTGCCTCTGCTGATGCGGCAGGCCAAGAACAACCCGATGGCGTATGGGTTGATTGCGGCCGGTCTCGGATGGCTGATCTACTCTGAAACGCGCGGCTCGCAAACACCAGTCGCGACCGGCAAACGTCGTCCGGCAGCAAAGCGCCGCGTGCGCCGCGCCAAAGCAGCCGCTCAGGCCATGCCGGCGCGGCGAAAACCTTCGAGATAGTGCTGGCGCTCTATATCGTGCTGGAACGGCATTTCTGTCCCAATCCATTTGAGCGAAATGTTGGGTTGCACGCGGCGTAGATCTTCCAGTGCGGAAGCTGCAATCTCCTGGTGTCCCGCCATAGCCGCTGCCGCGGTATACACCCGGTGGCCTCCGACAAAATCGGCGCGTTGCCGGATTGATTCGCGGGCGAGTTGCATCGCGTCCTCATAATTTTGGGCGACGTATTGCGCGTATGCCGCAACCCCGCAGTAAATTGCTGAAAACGGATCACGCGGACTCAGACGCAGCGCACGACGGGCCGCCACCTCGGCCTCTTCACAGCGTCCGCAATAGGCCAGAACCAGTCCGTAATAACCTTGTGCCAATGAAAAATTGGGATTGAGCTGCAGCGCCAGCTCAAATTCCGCGAGCGAGTCTTCGAAACGCCGCGTAAATAAATAAACATTGCCGAGCGCAAAATGTGCCCAGGGATCTTCGCTGTCGGCCCTGATCGCAGCAAGCGCGCTACGCTCTGCAACAGGAACGACGGTTGCCATGTCCTCCCATCCCATGTGGGCGCTGAACGTGTGGCTGGTGGCGAGCAGGCCGTGCGCCTGTCCGTAGTTCGGATCGATGACGGTCGCTTTCTCCAGCAAAGCCTGTGCAACAACGTTATCCTGCCGCGTCACCCGCCAGTAGTGCGACAGCGCGCGCATCACCAGATCCCAGGCGTCCATGCTATCCGGCGCCTTGCGTTGGGCATGAAAATTCTCGGCGGCGTAAAGCTGCGGCTCGATTGCGGCTACAATCGCCTCGGTGATTTCATCCTGAACCGCAAAAACGTCTGCGATGTCGCGGTCGTAGCGTTCGGCCCACAGGTGACTGCCGGTAATGGCATCGTTGAGCTGCGCTGTGATACGCACGCGGTCGCCACCTTTGCGCACGCTGCCTTCGACCACATAACGAACGCCTAGTTCCTCCGCGATCTGCTTTAAAAGAACGGCCTTGCCTTTGTAGGTGAACGATGAGTTGCGCGCGATCACGAAGAACCAGCGGAGTTTCGAGAGCGCCGTGATGATGTCTTCGCTGATCCCGTCCGAGAAATACTCCTGCTCCAATTCGCCGCTCATGTTGACGAAGGGAAGCACCGCGATCGCCGGGCGATCGGGCAGGGGCAGGGGCAGGACTGTTGGCACCGCTTCCTGAACTTCGGCCTTGGCCTGCGCATTGTTATCGGCCGCATCATCGCCGTCGAAGCGCACCTGCACGTCGCCGACGAACCGCAGCCCCTTTCGCGCGATGGTGCGGATCACTTTCTGGCTTCCGCCACTGTCGCCGACCGCCTTGCGCGCCGCATTGATTCGGCTGGTGAGGGTTGAATCCGAAACGATGCGGCCACCCCATACCGACGCAATAAGGTCGTCCTTGCTCACCACGTGATCGCGGTTTTGCACGAGGTAGATCAGCAGGTCGAAGACCTGCGGTTCCACGGCAATCGGCTCCCCGCCACGGCGAAGCTCGCGGCGCTCGTCGTCAAGCGTATGATCGCCAAAGAGAAATTGCACGCCGGTGCCCCCACCGCGGTAAAAATCTGATCTCAAGAAATAATCAAGCCCGTCTCAAGGACAAATCAAGCCCCTGGCAAAGCATTACGGGCTCACGTCCGTTACTGACATCCCAATCATGTTGGAAATTGGACAGGAGCCATTTATGCCCGCCGCATCACTCGTCGCAACCCGATCCGCCAAGCCGGAAACGGCGCCCGTTTCACCCGATCTTGAGGTCATCAAGACCCGTCAGCGGGTGGCGTGGTCGTCGGGAAACTACGCGATCGTCGGAACCACCTTGCAGATTGTCGGCGAGGAACTGTGCGAAGCGCTCGATCTACGGGCAGGCCGCAAAGTGCTCGACGTGGCTGCCGGCAACGGGATGGCGAGCTTGGCCGCGGCACGCCGCTGGTGCGACGTGGTCTCGACCGATTATGTATCGAGTTTGTTGGAGCGCGGCCGCGCGCGGGCAGCGGCCGACGGCCTGCCGATCGAGTTCAAGGAAGCTGATGCGGAAGCGCTGCCCTTCGGCGACAACTCATTTGATACCGTGATTTCAACCTTTGGCGTGATGTTCACGCCCAATCAAGACCAGGCCGCGGCGGAATTGCTTCGCGTCTGCAAACCGGGCGGCCAGATCGGCCTCACAAACTGGACGCCGGACGGATTCATCGGGCACGTCTTCAAGACGATCGGAAAATATTTGCCGCCTCCGGCCGCCGCGAAATCACCTTTGCTGTGGGGAACGCGTGCGCGTCTCACTGAAATGTTCGGGCCGGCAGCGACCTGGATCAAGACCGAGTCGCGCCATTTCAATTTCCGCTACCGCTCAGCCGAGCACTTCGTGGATGTTTTCCGGAACTACTACGGCCCGATGGTCAAGGCGTTTGCGGCGCTCGATGTGCCGCAGCAGACCAAGCTCGAAAAGGATTTGTACGAGCTCATCGCGCGCATGAACAAAGCCGATGACGGCACCATGGTGGTGCCGAGCGAGTACCTCGAAGTGATCATCGCAAAACGATGACGGGATTGCGGTCTCCGCATCCAGTACGGCATCGCTTGCAATCAAAAGGTAAGATCATGAGCCGGATTTTCGCATTACTGTACGGTATCGCGTCATACACCTTGGCATTCGCCACGCTTCTTTACGCCATCTGCTTTGTCTCCGGTTTCATCGTGCCAAAGACGATTGACAGCGGCGCGGCGGGGCCAGTCATGGAGGCGATCGTCGTCAACCTCATCCTGATGTCCATCTTCGCTGTCCAGCACAGCGTGATGGCCCGCCCACAGTTCAAGCAATGGTGGACGCGTATCGTGCCGAAATCGGTCGAGCGCAGCACCTATGTTCTTTTTGCGTCACTTGCGCTTGCGCTGCTGTACTGGCAGTGGCGTCCGATCCCCGCGGTTGTTTGGCAGATCGACAACCCGGAGATCGCAAAGGCCATCATGGCGATTTCGTTGATTGGCTGGTTCATCGTTTTCACGAGCACCTTCCTCATCAATCACTTCGAGCTGTTTGGTGTGTATCAAGTCGTCAACAATCTCTCCGGCCGCCCGATGCCGTCGCCGCGCTTTCGCACGCCGCTGTACTACAAATTCGTCCGACACCCGATCTATCTCGGCCTTATTATCGCGTTCTGGGTGGCGCCGGTGATGACGGCCGGACACCTGTTATTTGCAGCGGTCACGACCGGATACATCCTCGTTGGAATCCTGCTCGAGGAACGCGACCTGATTGATGTGTTCGGCGATGAGTACCGGCACTACCGGAATCGCGTTTCGATGCTGGTTCCCTGGCGCAAGTCCGTCTAACCGGCCAGCACAACCCGGATACTCCGGCCTTGCGTCAACAAGGCCGGGGCATCCATTTGTCTTTCGTTTTAGAAAAGGAAACTCACAATGACGTCCACGACCTATGGGGAGTATCGTGTCACTCCTGTCAAAAGGAGCACTGATCAACACTCGCAAACAAGCCGGAGCTTTTTCGTCCGCTTGATGGATTCGCTCGCCGAGTCACGGCAGCGCGCGGCCATGATCGAAATCGCCAAGCATGCACATTTGCTGTCGCCATCGTGGATCGAGCAAGACGACGGCGTTAGTTTGTGTGCGCGGCGCGACTAGGCAGGCGATGGAAATCAAGGATCTGTTGCGCGGTCGCTCGCTTCAGGCGGTTGAACGCGGGCATGACTTGATCGATGCCGCTCGTCGAGCGCCGGTATCGCTTCGCCGCCAGCACCATGATGCTACGGGTGGTTTCCCACGACAGGCCCACCGCCTTCGCCAGAACGAGAAGTGACTGTGCATGCGTGTCGCGCATGTTGCGTTCAATCGCGGCCGTCGGGACGTCCGATAGAACCGAAAGTGCCGTCACCAGTTCCTCGAAACGGCCATCGCTGGCAAATTCCTCAAGTTTTGCCGGGGTGAGCAGGCCGGCTTGGTGCATTGACTCGACAAGAACCTGCGCGGCTGCGTAGCTCAGCGGCTGTCCGTTAGCGACAACATGAATACGGCCGGTTACGTCTCCAACAACGCGTTCGATGTCCGATGCTGCATGCTTGCGTTCGGCCACGAGTTTGGCGCGGACAGCCTCCGAGGCGGACTTGAGCAACTGATCGAACAGCTGGGGCGGTAAATCCGCGCGCGCGCCCACGCAAGCGGCAAGCTGATCGTCGCCTTGCGAGCGCCTGATCATAACGTCGAAACCGTTGCCGGAGAATCTGGCGCCGGCGTTCTTGGCGGTACTCAGCACCACCTGTTGGTCGCCGCGCTCAACGAGGACATCCGTCAGCGCCTCCGGCAGCATCCTGCGGCGGGATATCGCAAGCAGATGTTCCTGGTGTTTGGTGCGCGCGCACTCAATCAAGGTTTCGGTATCAAGACGCTCGGCCTGGGTCAGAACAGGAGAGGCAACCTCGATGGCATCATCGCAGGCGAGCAGGCGCAGAATTTTGAGAGGCGCGCTTGTTACCGGTCCAAGCCGGATCGCCAGCAGCGCTCGTGATGAATCTTCGATCGTCGCGACCAGCCGCACGAATACATCGTCGATCAGGTCAATCTCGGCATCGGAATACTGATCAGAGCCGACCAGGAACAGGTCGGTTAGATGTCGCAACATGGCCGAGCGCCGCTCGTCCGAACTGTTGGAAATCGAGCTTTCAAGCTCGTGAATGAGGGTGAGCGGAGCGCCCATGTGCCCTGGGAAACCGTTCTGGTTGGCCACGGATCTGGCAATCTGCCGGTGGTTAACGTCCATTCAGAGTGTATGCGATGTGGGATTAGGAATTCGTAAAGGCCGTTGGCGGTGACGCCCGACCGATATTTTGTCCCGGACCAGGGCCGTAAGGCCTTGATTGGTGCCGGGAAGTGCGGGTTACTGTTTCAAGAGACCGCAGTACTTTTGAAAGCCGTTGTCCCAACAGCCAGTTTTCATGCAGAGCGATTGCCGCAAACCGCAATTGGTGACGCAGGTCGATATTGAGCCTCGGTCGGGGCTCTTGTTGCAGGCCGCAATGCAGGTCTTTTGCTCGCCGCTGCACCGCATAGGAGCGGCGACCGCGGTCTCAATACTGAGCAAACTGATGCCGAGCAAAAACGCGGCAATGAGAGAATCAACGGACGTTGTCATGTGGCGAGCAATATCACACTGTTCGTTGATTCCTTTCTACAATTGCGCGCACAACCCGATATTGCGCTGAATGAAATCGTGATCTCGTAACGGGGCTAATTTGCCCTCTGAATGGAGGCGAAGATGAAAATAGGGCGGGTCTTGAGAGTGGCCGGGTTGGCGGCAAGCATCGCGGTAGTCAGTCAGGGTGCATACGCGTTTGACCTTGACGGTGCATGGGCGACGGATGCTGGCGCTTGTGGAAAAATTTTCCAAAAAAACAAAGATGGCGAGCTCTCGATCGCGGCCGGCTCGGATATGTTTGGTAGCGGTTTTATTGCGCGTAAGGACGCGATTGTGGGCAACAATGCCTCTTGCAAAATTATTTCGCGAAAAGTCGCCGGGCCAATAACGCATCTGGTGGCGCAATGCGCCGCCGAAAATGTTGCGTTTTCGACCTTTCAGTTCAGCTACCGCGCCGATGGCGACAATAAAATTGTTCGCATCTTTCCCGGGGTAGAAGAACTCAACGTCGAATATAGCCGCTGCAAGTTTTGACGATTGCCCGCGCGTTCAATGGCAGCGCCGCCAGCAATATGTCCCGGAATATGCGCAGGCTACATACGAGCCGAAACCGCAGAACTGGCCTTCGCCTGCGTCGTAGCCGGACACATTGAACCGGCTGGGCATGTACGGAAAGTCGGCCTGACGCTGGCGAACAGCTGAATAGGCCCGGCGATGGCCAACCTGAAGGTCCGATACCAGAACTGTCTGTTCGCTTTTTATTGATTCAAATCGCGTGACCGGCATTGTTTGGGCGGTTGCCATGCCGGCAATGACGATGCCAGCGGCGAGGGCGGACGTAAAAAGCTTTTTCATCAACACACCTTTACGCAGTTACTGACAGCCACATTGGCCGCCGGCCTCTGAAGTTGGCGCCGGCCAGCATAAAGGCGCCTTATACCTGCGAGGATGGTATCGGTTTCGAGCCGGCTTGAAAACGGTTGCAACGCGGTTGGGTAAACGAGTTCTATCACCGCGCAACCCATCGCGTGCGCTGCAAGAATCCGCCTTTTCTCAATTCGTTTCCTTAGCTTGCCCCGGCCGCCTGTGATTGATACCTAGTCCGGGACACGTCATGGCCGGGGTTTCCCGGCCATCCACGTCTTTGAATGACACAGGCAAATGCCGGACAAGACGCCGTTTTACATCACAACCGCGATTTCCTACCCGAACGGACCGCCGCATATCGGCCATGCCTATGAGGCGATCGCGACCGATGCCATTGCGCGCTTCATGCGGCTCGACGGGTACGATGTTTATTTCCTCACCGGCACCGACGAGCACGGCCAGAAAATCCAGCAGACTGCGGCCAAGGAGGGGCTGACACCACGCCAATTGCTTGATCGCAACGTCCCTCGCTTCGAGGCGATGGTGAAGCGGATGAATTGCTCGAATGACGACTTCATCCACACAACGGAAGAACGTCATCACCGATCATCGGAAGTCATCTGGCAGCGGATGGAGCAGAACGGCGACATCTATCTCGACAAATATGCCGGTTGGTATTCGGTGCGCGACGAGGCCTACTACGCCGAGGACGAGACGCAGCTCAACGAACAGAAGGTACGTGTTGCGACCAAAACCGGCACGCCAGTCGAATGGGTTGAGGAGGCGAGCTATTTCTTCCGGCTTTCCGCCTACCAGCAAAAGCTGCTCGACCTCTACGCCCGGCCAAATTTCGTGCTGCCGAAGGAGCGCCTGAACGAAGTTGCGAGCTTCGTGCGCGGCGGGCTCCAGGACCTCTCGATTTCCCGCACCACCTTTGATTGGGGCATCCGCGTACCCGGCGCCGATGGCCACATCATGTATGTGTGGGTTGACGCGCTCACCAACTACATCACCGGCGTTGGTTTCCCTGATACCGGCAGCGAAAAATTCAAACGCTACTGGCCGGCGGCGCTGCACGTCATCGGTAAGGACATCGTCCGTTTCCACGCGGTCTATTGGCCGGCCTTCCTGATGTCGGCAGGAATCGAGGTGCCGCAGCACATCTTCTCGCATGGGTTCCTGTTCAATCGGGGTGAGAAGATGTCGAAGTCGGTCGGCAATGTGGTCGACCCCTTCACGATGTCCGACACCTACGGTGTCGACCAGTTTCGCTATTTCTTCATGCGTGAGGTGCCATTCGGCCAGGACGGCAATTACAGCCATGAGGCGATCGTCAACCGCATCAATGCGGACCTGGCGAACGACCTCGGCAATCTGGCTCAACGCTCACTCTCGATGATCGGCAAGGCGTTCGCCGGCAAGCTGCCGGAGGCGGGCGCTTTCAGCGACGCCGACAAGACCATCCTTGCTGCCGCCGATGCGATGATCGGGACGGCCCGAGAGCACATGAAGACGCAGCAGCTCCACCAGGTCCTGAATTGCGTCTGGGCGGTTGTGGCTGACGCCAATCGTTATTTCGCGTCGGAAGCCCCGTGGGCGCTCGCCAAGACCGATCCGAAGCGGCAAGGCACGGTGCTCTACGTGACGGCCGAAATCTTGCGGCAGGTCGGAATTCTCGCGCAGCCTTTCGTGCCGGCTTCTGCTGCCAAATTGCTCGATTTGCTGGCGATTGGCGCAGATGTACGGAGCTTTGCGGCCCTGGGACCGCAAGGGCGCATCAAAGCCGGAGTTACCTTGCCGGCGCCTTCGCCGGTTTTTCCGCGCTACGTGGAAGCAGAGGAAAAGACCTGAATATGCTGGTGGATAGCCACTGCCACCTCGATTTCCCGGATTTTTCCGCCGAGCGCGACGCGGTGGTGGCGCGAGCGCGCGCCGCGGGCATCGGCCGTATGGTGACGATCTCAACCCGGGTGAAGAAACTTCCGCAGATTATTGCGATTGCAGAGCAATTTCCCGAGGTCTTTTGTTCCGTCGGCACCCATCCGCACAATGCACATGAAGAGCTCGACATTGACGCCAAGGCGCTGGTCGCACTTGCCGAGCATCCGAAAATCGTGGCGATCGGCGAGGCAGGTCTCGACTATCACTACGACAACAGTCCACACGATGCACAGGCGCAGGGCTTTCGGCAGCACATCGCGGCCGCGCGCCAGACGGGATTGCCGCTGGTGATCCACTCGCGCGATTGCGATGCGGACATGACCACAATCTTGCGTGAAGAAAGCGGGAAGGGTGCCTTCCCGGCTGTGTTGCACTGCTTTACAGGCGGCCGCGATCTGGCATTCGCCGCGATCGAGTTGGGACACTACGTATCGTTCACCGGAATATTGACCTTCAAGCGATCCGAGGATCTGCGCGCGATTGCGGCTGCCTTGCCGGCTGATCGCATCCTGGTCGAGACCGATGCGCCTTACCTGGCGCCGTTGCCATTCCGCGGAAAACGTAATGAACCTGCCTACGTGGTCGAAACTGCTAAAGTTTTAGCTGATGTTCGCGGCGTTTCGCCGGATGAATTGGCGCGCCTGACCACGGAGAATTTTTTCCGCCTGTTCAACAAAGTGCCGCGCCAGCTCGCCAACGCCGCATGAGCCTCACATTCACCATTCTCGGCTGCGGCTCGTCCATGGGCGTTCCGCGCGTAGCCCTTGGCTGGGGCGAATGCGATCCGAACAACCCGAAGAATCGAAGGCGGCGCTGTTCGTTGCTGGTGGAACGCAAGAGCCATGATGGCCTGCGCACGCGTGTACTTGTCGATTGTTCACCCGACCTGCGCATGCAGCTTCTCGATGCCGCCGTTGATTGGGTTGACGGCGTTCTGATCACGCACGAGCACGCCGACCACACGCATGGGATCGACGATCTGCGCCCGCTGTTTGTCCACAAGCGTCGGCAGGTCGACGTCTACCTCGATGAAGCGACATCCCGCGCCATGCACGCCCGCTTCGGCTATTGCTTCGTGACACCGCCCGGCAGCGAATATCCGCCAATCCTCAACGAGAAGCGTCTGGTGCCGGGCGAAGTCGTTAATGTTGGCGGGCAGGGAGGCGCGATTGAGGCTTTGCCGGTTCTGCAAAACCACGGCGACATCCCCTCGCTCGGCTTCCGTTTCGGCAACCTGGCCTACTCGGCGGACATCAAGAACCTCCCGACCGAAAGTATTGGCGCGCTCGCGGGGCTCGATGTCTGGATTGTGGATGCCTTGCGCAAGACGCCACATCCGAGCCATTTCAATCTCGACGAAGCCCTGGCGTGGATTGCACGGATCAAGCCGAAACGCGCGATCCTGACCAACCTGCATACCGACATGGATTACGCGTCGTTGCGCAGTCATTTGCCGCCCGGCGTTGAGCCCGGCTTCGACGGCATGAGCTTCGCGGTCGACTAATGCGCCCAATGGCCGCCCATCGCTGCAAACCCAATGAAACATCGAATTTTATCGAACTCAGGTCCGCGCAGATATCCCGGAGGCCTGGTTTAAAGGCATATATAGAGATATTCCATAATATGTCTTATGCGAATGATCGGTGTTGGTCGCGGGTGCGACCGCGCTTTGCTAGCCTCTCGTCATCTGCCGCGAACCCCAGCCAAACCCATGGCCGCCCGTGAAGCCTTCCAAGGACATTTCCCGCCTGATTGAGATCATGGCGGCGCTCAGGACGCCCGGCAGCGGTTGCCCTTGGGATCTGGAGCAGAACTTCCGGACCATCGCGCCTTATACGCTCGAGGAAGCCTACGAAGTGGCCGACGCCATTGCGCGCGACGATATGGCCGGTCTCAAAGACGAGCTCGGCGACCTTCTGCTGCAGGTCGTTTTCCATGCCCGCATGGCCCAGGAGCAACGTGCCTTCGATTTCTCCGACGTCGTCGAGACCATCGCCACCAAACTGATCCGGAGGCATCCGCACGTATTTGCCGATGCCGATGGAAAGACCGCCAAAGCCGTCGAAGGCTTATGGGAGCGGATCAAGGCGGAGGAAAAGGCCGAACGCGGCGAGGCCGTGGATAGCAGCGCCCTGGCCGGTGTCCCGATTGGCCTGCCCGCGTTAACCCGCGCACTCAAGCTGCAGGCCAAGGCCGGCCGGGTCGGCTTCGACTGGAACGATCCGCGTGCCGTCCTGGCGAAAATCCGTGAGGAAGCCGACGAAATTGAAGCCGAGCTCGACCGTGGTGATAAGGCCGCGATGGCGGCTGAAGTCGGCGATCTGCTGTTTGCCGTCGTCAACCTCGCCCGCCATCTCGACGCGGACCCGGAGGGCGTTCTGCGCGGGACAAACCTGAAATTCGAGCGGCGTTTCGCATCAATCGAAAGCGCATTGGCTGCTCGCGGCAAATCGCCAAAGGACGCCAGTTTGGCGGAAATGGACGCGCTGTGGAACGAAGCGAAGGCAGCCGAGAAGACCGGCTTGCCCCAAGATTGAAAGCAAGAGCCTGACGGTTTAGTTCTGGGGCTTGCTCTCTGTCGTTCCCGGATATTTGTGCTTCACCATCTCCGCATTCTTCGGATCGGCCCGCACGCTGAGTGCCATACGGCCGTCGTCCCGCATTTCGCGCGACAGCACCTCCGAATGGCGATAGAGCCAGCTCAAACCCGCTCCATCGGACGGATCGATTGACAGTTCGAGCGTGGGCCGACTTTCACCGAGACGCGTTTCTATGGCGACCAGCAGACGGTCAGTCCCTTCCCCGCTCAATGCTGACACGAGAAGCGGGCGTTGGCGTTCCGTCTGCCGATCGGCCAGGTTGATAATACGTGTCCGCTCATCCGCATTCAGCCGATCGATCTTGTTCCAGACTTCGATCACGCGCGTGTCGCCCGCCTCTATGCCAAGTTCGGCGAGCACTTTTCCGACATCATGAGACTGCGCCTCGGTGTCCCCGTGCGACATGTCGCGGACATGCAAAATCGCATCCGCTTCGATGACCTCTTCGAGTGTTGCGCGGAAGGCGGCCACCAGCATTGTAGGCAAATCCGAAATGAACCCGACGGTATCGGACAAGATTGCGCGCGCGCCGTGTGGCAGCTCGACTGCACGCAGCGTGGGATCAAGTGTTGCGAATAACATGTCAGCCGACAATACGCGTGCGGCCGTCATACGATTGAACAAGGTCGACTTGCCGGCGTTCGTGTAGCCGACCAAGGCTACAATCGGATAAGGCACACGCTTGCGGCTGTCACGGTGCAGCTTGCGCGTACGCTTCACCTTGTCGAGCTCAGTCTCGATGCGCGCAATACGCTCTTCGATGACGCGCCGATCGGCCTCGATCTGCGTTTCCCCTGGCCCACCGAGAAAACCAAACCCGCCACGCTGCCGCTCAAGATGTGTCCACGAACGAACTAGCCGGCTCTTCTGGTACGTGAGATGCGCGAGTTCGACCTGCAGCGCGCCTTCGCGTGTGCGCGCGCGACGTCCGAAGATCTCGAGGATCAATCCGGTCCGATCGATGACTTTAGCGTTCCAGGCCTTTTCGAGATTTCGTTGCTGGACGGGAGAAATCGGGCAATCCATCACCACGACGGATGCGGAGTGACTTTTCGTGAGGCCGGCAATTTCGTCGACTTTTCCCTTCCCGATATAAGTCGCAGGACGAATATCATTGAGGGTCACCAGCCCGGC
Organism: uncultured Alphaproteobacteria bacterium; assembly: GCA_963735285.1. Taxonomy (GTDB): domain Bacteria; phylum Pseudomonadota; class Alphaproteobacteria; order Rhizobiales; family Xanthobacteraceae; genus Pseudolabrys. Next base: position 668,525 of record CAVTKN010000003.1, read on the forward strand.
CTCGACGACAGTCAGGTCGATGGCGCGGGCGAGGCCGACGGCTTCTTCAAGGCGCGCCTCGGGTGTGCGCGTCTCCCCTGACGCGCGCGCAGTACTCTTGCGCGTCGGGCTCTTGATCCAGGGCTCGATAACGATTGCTCGGCCTGTCTCCGCGCCCGATGAAGTCGAGCTCAGGAGGTCGGCACGTTGATCACGGCGACGGACTTCCAATCAGACCTTATCTCCGGCCGGAGGCTCCTCGGCACCTTCGAATAGCTGGATCGGGTGTCCCGGCATGATGGTCGAGATTGCGTGCTTGTAGACGAGTTGAGAGTGCCCGTCCCGCCTTAACAGCACGCAGAAATTATCAAACCAGGTCACCACGCCCTGCAATTTAACGCCGTTCACCAGAAAAATGGTGAGAGGTATTTTGCTTTTGCGGACGTGATTGAGAAAAGTGTCTTGCAGGTTTTGCGCACGATCGGCTGCCATGGCCGTGTTCCATTTTTTTGCTCGCGTCTAGCGCGCGAGACCTTCTTTGCCCGGGTCCTCCGCATGCGAGTTCCGAGTGCATGCGCCCGCTTTGCCCCACGCAGAACGGTACGAGGCCGGGAGATGACTATTAGATGGCAGCTACCGGTCCGGCGCAAGCAGAAGTTCAGGTCGGGTACGCCAAAACACTGAAATCATTGGGTGTTTACTTCCCGCGTGGTACTAAGACAACGTCATTCAGGCGGACATAATCCCTATTCGCTGACCTCGGCGTGACGATGATAGTCCCGGCGCAGGGCCGTCGCGACGAACCCGGGCGCGCCATTGCCAACAGGACGGCCGTTAATGCTCACAACCGGCAGCACGATCTGACTGGCCGAAGTGATAAAGGCCTCACGTGCCGCATAGGCCTCTTCAACGGTGAAAGTTCGTTCTTCAAAAGCCAGTCCCTGCGCCTTGATCACGTCCATTACCACGGAGCGGGTAATCCCCGGCAGAATGTCGTGACCCAGCGGGTGCGTAATCAGCTTGCCTTCACGGTTCACGATCCAGGCGTTCGACGACGCACCCTCGGTGACGCAGCCTTGGGCATCGGTGAGCCAGGCTTCGCGCGCGCCCTGCTCGCGTGCGGACTGTTTGGCCAGGACATTCGGCAACAGCGCGACGGACTTGATATCGACGCGCTTCCATCGCATGTCCGGCACGGTCACGACGGCAATCCCTTCCGCCGCAATTTGCTCAAGCCGATCGAGATCGTTGCTGCGCGCCGTCACGACCAGTGACGGCCGTGTTCCGGCCGCCGGAAACGGAAAATCACGACGGGCAACGCCACGAGTGACCTGCACATAGACAATGCCGTCTCGCACGCGGTTTCGTCGAACCGTTTCGCGCAGCACGATTTTCAATGCCGCAGGTGACATTGGCCTTGCGATCTGCAATTCACCAAGCGAGCGATCGAGCCGCGCCATGTGCCGCCGCTCATCAATCAGGTGACCACCCCTCACCTCACAGACTTCGTACACACCGTCGGCAAACTGGTAGCCACGGTCTTCCACGGCGACCTTGGCGTCTCCGCGCGGCAAGTAGCGGCCGTTGACATAGGCGATGCGTGACATGGAGAACTATTCCTTGGAGAACCATTCCTTGCGCATGATCTTGTCGGAAAACCGGTATCCACTTTTCCGGATCATGCGTTAATCGATTCCAAGCGCCTTGAGCTTGCGGTGAAGCGCGGAGCGCTCCATGCCGACGAATTCGGCGGTGCGCGAGATGTTGCCGCCAAAACGGCTGATTTGTGCCACGAGATATTCGCGCTCGAACACCTCGCGCGCGTCTCTTAACGGCAGGCCCATGAGATGTTCCCCGCCATTTCCATTTGGCATGCTTGGGACCATCGAGCCGACGTCAGGCGGCAGCATACTGGCGTTCATCACCGCCTCGGGATCTCCCCCGGCAAGGATCATCAGGCGCTCAATATTGTTGCGCAGTTGCCTGACATTGCCAGGCCAACTGTGGGATTGCAGGACAGCCATTGCGTCGTCGCCAATGCGGCGTTTTGGCAGGCCTGTGGCGTGCGAAATCTGGTCCATGAAATATTCAACGAGGTCGGGGATGTCTTCGCGCCGCTCCGCTAGCGGCGGAATCCGTATCGGAACAACTGCAAGACGGTGGTACAGGTCTTCTCGGAATTTGCCTTCGACAATCAGGGCTTCAAGATTGCGCGCCGTTGACGACACGATGCGTACGTCGACCGCGATCTTGGCGCTGCCGCCAACGCGCTGGAAAGTCTGATCGACGAGTACACGCAAGATCTTGTTTTGCGTTTCCCGCGGAAGGTCGGCGATATCGTCAATAAACAGCGTGCCGCCGTGGGCCTCTTCGAGCGCGCCCGACTTGCGTCCTTCCGAGCCATTGGACTGATCCACGCCGAATAATTCGATTTCCATCCGTTCCGGCGTGATTGCGGCGGCATTTATGACAATAAACGGTCCGTTCGCCCGTCCCGAAAACTGGTGAAGTGTGCGCGCGGCGAGTTCTTTGCCGGCTCCCGAAGGACCGACGACAAGCACGCGGCTATTGGTTGGCGCTACACGTTCTACAGCTTGGCGCAATTGGCCTATTGCGGCTGAACGGCCGACGAGCGTGGACGGCACCGGCGCCAGTTGCTTGAGCTGCTTCACTTCACGCTTGAGCCGCGAGTTTTCCAATGCGCGGTCGGCGACCAAGACCAGCCGGTCCGCCTTGAATGGCTTTTCAATGAAGTCATAGGCGCCGTGTTTAATAGCGGCTACCGCGGTCTCGATATTGCCATGACCGGAAATCATCACGACCGGCAGTTCCGGATGCTCCTGCTTTACCGCATCCAGCAATTGCAGGCCGTCCAACTTGCTGCCCTGGAGCCAGATATCAAGAAAGACAAGGTTTGGACGACGTGTTGCGATGGCCGCCAGGGCATCGTCGCTGTTGCGCGCAGTGCGCGTGCTGTAATTTTCGTCCTGCAGGATCCCCGCCACGAGATCGCGGATATCGGCCTCATCGTCGACGATCAGGATTTCAGCGGACATTGTTCTACTCGCTCGCAATCCGTGGTTTTTCGGATTCGGAGGCCTCGGCCTTGGCGGTCGCAGTAAACCGGACCCTCACCCATGCGCCACGTTGTCCGGGAATTCTTTCCGCCGCATCGCGCAACTCGATCGAACCACCGTGCTCTTCGATAATGCGCCCCACGATCGCGAGACCGAGGCCTGTGCCCTTCTCCCGCGTCGTGACGTAGGGTTCGAGCAAGCGGCTGCGGTTCGCCTTCGGCAAGCCGATGCCGTTATCGACAACGTCGATTACAATGTCGGCACCGTCACGCGCCGCATAAACGTGGATAATGCCCTTCCCGAGCTCATTGGGCGGCACTGCGCCGATTGCTTCGGTCGCATTCTTGATGATGTTCGTAAGGGCCTGGGAAATCAGACGCCGATCAAATTGGGCAGGCATCGGATCTTCGGAGATGTCGACATCGATATCAATTTCAGAATTACCAACACGCATCAGGAAGGCAGTCTGCCGAACCGCATCGGCAACATCGTCGGCGCCAATGACCGGTTTCGGCATTCGCGCAAAATGCGAGAATTCGTCGACCATCCGCCTGATATCATCAACCTGGCGGACGATCGTATCGGTGCACTGCTCAAATATGGCGCGGTCCTCAACAATCATTTTTCCGTATTTGCGCCGCAGCCGCTCGGCCGACAGCTGAATCGGCGTCAGCGGATTCTTGATCTCGTGCGCGATACGCCGTGCCACGTCAGCCCATGCGGAGGTGCGCTGTGCCGTTACCAGCTCTGTAATGTCGTCAAGCGTGACCACATAGCCACGATCGGACTCGCCGGATTGCTCGCTGGTAACGCGTACCGACAAATTGCGTTCGCGTCCGTTGCGGCTGATCGTGACTTGATCCTGCGTGCGTGCGCCCGATTCGGCGGCGGCCATGGTGTCGGCAAGTTCTGGCACAATTTCGGTCAATGGCTTGCCGAGAGCTTCGGATTCTGTGCACCCGATCAATTTTTCCGCCGACCTATTTAAAATGCTGACGGCGCCATTTCCGTCGACGCCGATGACACCGGCGCTCGCGCCCGCCAGCACGGCTTCAGTGAAGCGTCGACGACTGTCGATGAGATCGCGCGCATGCATGATGTCGTCACGCTGGGTGCGCAATTCCTGCGTCATGCGGTTAAAGGTTTCACCCAGATGGGCGAGATCGCCCTCTGCTTGACGCACCGGAACGCGTACGTAGAGATTTCCGGTGGATACCGCGTTGGCAGCACCGATCAGCCGGCGAATTGGCGCGACCAGGCGGTTGGCAAAATTCAGCCCGATCCAGACTGCCGACAAAAGCACGATCAATGCGATGACCGTATACATCAGCCCGAAGGCGACCTGGACACCCAAACGACGCTGCTCGATTGCGGCATATTCGCTGACGCTTGCCCGTGTCGCTTGCAACTGCGGCACAACGCGCGGATCAAGCAGCCTCGTCACATAAAGGTAATAATCGTTGTATTGCTCAAGTCTGATGATTGCCGCGACATAGTTCGTATCGGGCAACAAAACGATTTGCGGGTCCTTGTCACTGATATGCGGCAGTGCTTCGCGAGGCGGCAGAGCGAAGGTCTGATTGATATTCACGTCGGCTCGCGCCACGACTTTGAGGTCTTTATCAAGAACGATGGCAGCCGCAAGCCCGCGAACGGAAGCCTGGAAGGTCAAGAATTGGCGGAGCTTTTCAGGATCCTGGTCGAAAACCGTTTTGCTACGCGCGATATCAAAGGCCATCACCATGATATCGGAGCGCGCGAACTGCGCATGATCGCGCAGGTAGGCTTCCGCCACGATCAGAGAGTTCTCGATTGCTGCGCGTGTGCGGGTCGAAAACAACCGGTCGAGACCACGATCGAGTGTAACGCTGGCAACGATTGCCACCATGATTGCCGGCGCGGCAGCGATAACCGAGAACAGCCCGACGATGCTGACATGTAACCGTGCGGCCGCCCGGCCACTGCGGCGGGCTTGCACCACTTGCCATACCTCGCGGACGATGAGGCCGAGCAGCAAGAGCACCGTTGCTGCATTCGCAAGCAGCAGCGTCACCACGACGTAGTGCGTTGGGGAAATAGGCGTGAGGTCCGCAAGAACGATGAACGTTACAAACGCGGACAGGAGAGCCGCGCCGACCGCAAGCGGCCCAAGGATGCGCGTCTCTCCGCGCCGCCCTGGTGAGCCGGCAAGCGATGTTTCGGCGGTGGCGGCCTGTTCGACGCTCATAGACCCCTGGCGGCGGAAAATTTGGAGCAGCGTTGCCCCGCGGAAAAGACGCGCCAGACGAGGGCTTTGTGGCCCTCCCCGGCACTGATGCTTTTATACAACAATGTTGCCGAATTGCGACAAATCCGCGGCGCAAAACGTGGATTTAGTTACCGGGCGTCAGTTGCCGCGGAAAACCTGGATGTCGAGATCGCGGATCTTCTTGCGCAGGGTATTGCGGTTGACGCCCAACAGATCTGCGGCGCGGATCTGATTGCCGCGGGTCGCCGCCAAAGCCGCCGTCAGCAACGGAAGTTCGACCTCACGCAGGATGCGGTGATACAGCCCGGCCGGCGGCAGTCCCTCTTCAAAACCGGAAAAATAAGCAGCCAAATGCCGTTCGACCGCGGCCCCGAGATTTTCATCGGCGTGCGGCTCCTCACCGCCTGGCGGAAGCGCCGGTTGGGACAATTCTGCATCCATGACCGCCGCGGAAATTGTCTCCTGCGGATATAGCGCAGCCAATCGGCGCGCCAAATTTTCCAGTTCGCGCACGTTGCCCGGCCACCGGTGACGCTTGAGGCGCTCAATCGCGCCCTGGTCAATTTGTTTCGGTGGCAAGCCTTCCCTTTGAGCTTGCGCAAAAAAATGGCGAATGAGATCCGGAATATCCTCCGTGCGCTCCCGCAAGGGGGGCAAACGTAGCGGCACAACGTTTAATCTGAAGAACAGATCTTCGCGGAAGAGACCTTGTTGAATCTGCAGGCGAAGATCCTTGTTGGTGGCCGCGATGATGCGGACGTCGCTCTTGATCGGCGTGCGTCCACCAACCGTCGTATATTCACCTTGCTGTAGGACGCGTAACAAGCGCGTCTGCGCTTCCATCGGCATATCACCGATCTCATCCAGGAAAAGCGTGCCGCCCTCTGCTTGTTCAAAACGTCCGGCGCTACGCGTATTCGCCCCGGTAAATGCACCCTTCTCGTGACCAAATAATTCGGACTCGATCAGGTCGCGTGGAATTGCGGCCATGTTGATTGCAACAAAGGTGCCGGCGCGCCGTTTTCCATAGTCGTGAAGCGCGCGCGCCACCAATTCCTTCCCGGTACCCGATTCGCCGGAAATCATGACCGTTAAATCGGTCTGCATCAGGCGCGCCAACACCCTGTAAATTTCCTGCATGGCGGGCGAACGGCCGACAAGGGGAATTCCTTCAAACTCGTCGCTCTTGGCACCGGCCGGACGTGGCTCTTTCGGTTCCGACAGCGCGCGCCCAACGATGGCGATGAGCTCCTTGAGATCGAAGGGCTTCGGCAAATATTCATAGGCGCCGCGTTCCGACGCGCGAATTGCGGTCATGAACGTGTTCTGCGCACTCATCACGACGATCGGCAGATCGGGGCGCGTCTTGCGGATGCGCGGAATCAGGTCGAAAGCGTTCTCGTCCGGCATCACCACGTCGGTGATCACCAGATCGCCGTCGCCTTGCGTGATCCAGCGCCAAAGCGTTGCAGCATTGCCAGTGGATCGCACTTCATAACCGGCACGCGACAATGCCTGATTGAGCACGGTGCGGATCGCGGCATCGTCGTCGGCAACCAATATGCTTCCCGTTGGCATGTGTTCTCTCACGGGCTCTGGACGGATAGCGCATCGTCGGTGACTTCGCCGTCACCGGCATATACGGGCATCAATACGCGAAAGATCGTTCGGCGCGGCTGCAATTCACATTCGATAATGCCGCCATGATCGCCGACGATTTTGGCAACAAGGGCAAGGCCAAGACCGCTGCCGCTTTGTTTCGTAGTGACGAATGGATCGAACAAATGCGGCATAAGGTCTTCCGGAACGCCGGGGCCATTGTCCCTGACGCAGAATTCCAACGGCAATGAAACACGAGCTTTGCTGCCAGGCACGGAAAGCCGCACACCCGGGCGGAATGCCGTCGTCAGCTGTATTTCACCATCGATCGCGTTTTCTCCGATCGCCTCGGCAGCGTTCTTCAAAAGATTGAGAAAGACTTGAACGAGTTGGTCGCGATTGGCCAGAACTGGCGGCAGTGAAGGGTCATATTCTTCGGTGAATTTGATGTGACGCCCAAATCCCGACTGTGCCAGGCGCTTTACGTGGTCGAGCACGACGTGAATATTGACCGGCTCACGATCGATCGGGCGTTCATCGGCAAATACTTCCATCCGGTCGACCAGCTTCACGATACGGTCAGTCTCGTCGCAGATCAGCTTTGTCAGCGCCCGATCATCATCGCCGGCGGATTGTTCGAGCAGCTGTGCCGCGCCACGAATACCCGAGAGGGGGTTCTTGATTTCATGCGCCAGCATGGCCGCCAGCGCGATGACGGAGCGCGCGGCTCCCCGATGCGTAAGTTGGCGGTCCATTTTATCGGCGATCGTGCGCTCCTGGAGCATGACCACGACGTGCTCCGGATATTCCGGAAGCGGCGCGACGTGGAGATCAACCAGCCGTTCGCCCGGATTGCGCGGCGTCGCAAGATCGACCTTGTATTCGTTTACGGCGGCGCCGCGATGACGCACCTGCTCGATCAATGTCAGCAGCGGCGAGCCGAAGGGCACAAGTTCGCGCAACATTTGCCTGCGCAACATCGGGATCGATGCTTCAAAGAATTGTTCGGCCGCAACATTGGCATCGGCGATTTTGCCATCGGGCGATACCATGATCACGGGATGCGGGAGTGCGTGCATCATTGCATCAGCGGGCGTATTCACGATGGCCGATACGGCTTGCGCGCGGGTCATGCCGCCGCCCTCCACGCGAAATCATCATAGGCATCCGCGAGAAACCGGCGCGCCTGCGCCGGCTCTTCGGCCGTCAGTACCCGGCTGCGATGTGTTTTAAGCTGTTCGATTGGTGCACGAACGGTCGCCGCGGCAGAGTCGAGTGCCCACCCAAGATGTTTGCGCGCATGACGGCGCCCTATGGTGTTGCCGTGATGTCCAAGCATCTCGTGGTAAAGTCCGTCGATCATCGCGAACTGTTCGTCGAGCGACGGAGTACGTTCATGTGTTCCGGTCGCCAAAAATCGCGCAATCTGTCCCGGCAGCCATGGCCGACCCTGTACGGCTCGCCCGATCATCACCGCGTCGGCGCCTGAGGCAGCAAGCGCGTTCAGGGCGTCCTCGCACGACCGGATATCGCCGTTGACGACAACCGGAATCGAAACAACCTGCTTAACAGCCCGAACGGCGCTCCAATCGGCACTGCCATCGTAAAACTGACAGCGCGTGCGACCGTGGACAGTGATGAGCTTGATGCCGGCGGCTCCCGCCCGGCGCGCAAGTTCCGGTGCGTTGATGCTGGACGCATCCCAGCCCAGCCGCATCTTCAAGGTGACCGGCACACGGACAGCGGACACGGTCGCTTCAATCAGCGTCAGCGCGTGATCGACGTCGCGCATCAGCGCGGAACCGGCGGCCCCGTTTGTAACCTGCTTCGACGGGCAACCCATGTTGATATCAATGATCGTGGCGCCTTGCGCCTCGGCGATCCGAGCGCCTTCAGCCATCCACCGCGCCTCACAGCCGGCGAGTTGGACCACGTGGATACCGACGCCGGCCCCCTCGCTCCGCACGCGCGCTTCCCGTTCGCCCCGAACGAGGCCGGCGCAGGCCGTCATTTCGGAGACCACAAGGCCGGCGCCGAGCCGCTCGGCGAGCCGCCGGAACGGCGTGTCGGTAATTCCCGACATGGGCGCCAGAATCACGCGGTTCGGAACCGCAATTCCGCCAATAAACAGCGGCGAGACCCCTAAGCCGCGGTTCTCGCTCGGAATTGACCCATTGCCTATCATTTAGGCTGCCCCTTTTCGATGCTCACAGATTAGCCAGTTTGCGAGACAGCGCAAGTGCTGCACTGCAAAAAACTTGTTTATTCTTACCGTCAGGATCTCATGCCCGATTGTGCGCACGAGCGCGGCGTAGAATGGCCAAGCCGCGATCTCCCCGGAAATGACCCCTCCAACCGCCCTTTCCGCCGTTTCCCGCGTTTCCGTGGCGCCGGGAACGCGGTAAAGGCTGGCCTGGGCAGAGGAGCGTGAGCATGGTGCAAGTTGCAGCCGTCGTGGTGGCCGCCGGTCAAGGCGTGCGCGCGGGCGGCGATTTGCCCAAGCAGCTCCGGCGAATTGCCGGCGAAACGCTGCTCCGGCGCGCGTTATCGCGCTTTGTTGAGGTCCCCGGGGTGAACTTCATACAGCCGGTGATCCGGTTAGAGGATGCCGACCTCGTGCGCGCCGAGACGGCTGGCCTGAACGTGCTGTCTCCGGTCTTTGGCGGTGCCACCCGCCAGGCCTCCGTCCACGCCGGCCTCGAGGCGCTGTTTCCGCATAAACCGGACATCGTGCTCGTTCACGATGCGGCGCGCCCGTTCGCCAGCGCAGATTTGATTGCGCGCGCGATTGTGGCGGCTGAAAAAACCGGCGCGGCAATTCCCGGGCTGCCGGTGACCGACACGATCAAGCGAGTCGACAATTCCGGTACGGTGCAAACAACGGTCGATCGCGCTTTGCTCCGCCTGGTGCAAACACCACAAGCCTTTGCCTTCCCTGCCCTGCTCGCGGCACATCGGCAGGCAGCCGAACAAGGCCGTGAGGATTTCACCGACGATGCCGCCCTCGCCGAGTGGGCCGGCATGAAAGTCAGCGTGTTTCCCGGCGAGTCCGGCAATATCAAGTTCACAACTCCGGAGGACTTTGTGCGCGCGGAAGCCATACAGTCTGCTGCGTTGGGCGATGTACGAATTGGATCTGGCATGGACGTGCACGCGTTCGGCCCCGGCGATCATGTCACGCTTGGCGGGATTCGCATTCCGCACAGTCAGGCGCTTACGGGTCACTCCGACGCCGACGTTGCGCTGCACGCACTTACCGATGCGATTTTGGGCGCCCTTGCGGACGGCGACATCGGCGCGCATTTTCCGCCGAGCGATCCGCAGTGGCGCGGCGCATCGTCTGACAGGTTCCTCGCCTTCGCCGTCGATCGGGTACGCGCACGCCGTGGCCGCATTGCTCATCTCGACCTCACCATTGTGTGCGAAGCGCCCCGGATCGGCGAACACCGCGATCGCATGCGTGCGAACATCGCAAAGATTGCGGACATCGATGTTGAACGCGTGGCGGTCAAGGCAACCACCAGCGAAAAACTCGGTTTTACCGGACGTGGCGAAGGTATCGTGGCTTATGCGACCGCGACCGTTCGTCTTCCATGGGAATAATTGAATGCCGGACGAAGCCGCTCTCACCGCCGCAAAGCTACTGCTCGATATCTGCACGAAGAAACAATTGACGCTTGCGACTGCGGAATCATGCACCGGCGGGCTGGTCGCGGCGACCATCAGCGAGATTCCTGGTTCTTCGTCAGTACTCGATCGCGGCTTCGTTACATATTCGAATCAAGCCAAGCAACAAATGCTGGGCGTGACCCCCGCAACCATCGACGTCTATGGCGCGGTCAGCAGCGAATGCGCCGAAGAGATGGCCAAAGGCGCTCTCGCGCATGCATTGGTCGATCTCGCTGTCTCGATCACGGGCATTGCCGGGCCAACCGGCGCTGTGCCCGGTAAACCGATCGGCCTGGTTTTTTTCTGTGCCGCATCGCGCAGTGGCCGGGTCATCGCACATGATCGCAAATACGGCGATATCGGCCGCCCCAACGTGCGTCATGAATCCGTGTTGCAGGCCTTGGCCATGCTCAGCGAACTGGCGGAAAAAGAAGAGCCGCGTCCGCCGGCAGGGAAGAGCTAGGCACCCTTACCCGATGCGTTTCGATCAGTTCTCCGCGATCCGGTACCCGATGCCCGGTTCAGTCAAAATGAACCGTGGGTCGTCGGCATGGTCTTCGACCTTCTGCCTAATCTGGCCGATATAGACGCGCAAATACTGGGTGTCCTCGGTATGCGCCGGTCCCCAGACGGCCGTGAGAATTTGTTTGTGTGTTACGACACGCCCGGCATGCTTCGCGAGAAATGACAACAGTTCGAATTCCTTCGGCGTGAGCTTAAGCTCGACCCCGGCACGGCTGGCGCGATGGCGCACCGCATCAACCTCAAGATTGCCGACACGCAAGACCGGGATTTCCGCCTTGCGTTGCATGCGGTGCCGTAACGCCGTGCGCATGCGCGCGAGAAGCTCGCCGATATTGAAAGGCTTGTTGACATAGTCGTCAGCGCCGCAATCAAGCGCCTCGATTTTTTCCGCTTCGCGTTCGCGCGCGGAAAGCACAATGATTGGAATGTCCGACCATTCGCGCGCACGCTTGATCACATCCTTGCCATCACCGTCCGGCAGACCGAGGTCAAGCAGCACAATGTCCGGCGTTTCGGCAGCGATGCGCTTGATTCCTTCAGCAATCGTGCCGGCGCTCGCCATCTCATAGTTATTCGCTTCGAGCGCTGGCTTGAGAAAGCGCAAAATGGCCGCCTCATCGTCGATGACCAGCACGCGGATTTTCGAGCTCATGCGGGCCGATCCTCGCGCGGGAATGTCATCATGAAACGTGCGCCACGGCCATCTTGGACCGGGCTCTCCCCTGTAATCGTCCCGCCATGCGCTTCCATAATGCCTTTTGAAATGGCGAGCCCCAGTCCTGTGCCCTGGCCGCCGTCCGCGCCGGACCCGGGGCCTTTGACAAACTTGTCGAAGATACTCGGAAGCCGATCGGTCGGGATGCCCGGCCCGTCGTCTGTGACGCGCATCGCGACACCATCCGGCATCACGACCGCATCGAGGACAATGTGGGTCTCGGGAGGTGTATGAATAGCCGCATTCGCAACGACATTGCTGATCGCCTGTTCAGCCAAGGTCGCATCTGCTTGCACGAGCGGAAGTTCAGGCGGCAACTTGATTTCTATGGACTGTTTTGCGCCATGCCGCCGCGCGGCGCTGACCACGCGTTCGGCCACTTCCCTCAGGTCGAGCCAATCGCGCCGTAATTCAAGGGCTCCGGCATCGATGCGGGTAATCGCAAGAAGATTGCGGACCATTTCATCGAGGTCTTCGGCCTCTTTCTTGATTTGGCCGAGCAGGTCTTTCTTCGCCGCCGGATCGAGCTTGTCGGCGTAGTCGATGAGGCTGGTGGCCGAACCGAGGATGGATGACAGCGGCGTGCGGAAATCGTGCGAAACTGATGCCAGCAGCGTGTTGCGCACGCGCTCGGTTTCCGTCGCGGTTCTTGCACTCACCATTTCACGGGAGAGCGAGGCACGTTCCAGCGCCGAGGCAGTCTGTTCAACGAGTGTATCGAGCAGAGCCCGCGCTTCGGAGTCGAGGGGCGACGTATCCTTCTCTTTGGAAACACCAATCACCCCAAGCGCCTTTGCGCCAGCGCGCAACGGTACGAAGTACCACGGGATAATCGGTAATGTGCCGGTGTCGGCGCCCGCAGGCTCATCGTGACTGTAAGCCCAGCGTGCGGCGGTCATTGCCGCGGCGTCCAGGCTATCCTCCGGTGGCCAAGCCGCCGTCAGAGACAGGTCATCGCCATGGGCCAGCAGCACCACGACCGGACATCCAAGGCTTGCATGAATTTCGCTGGCAGCGCCTTCCGCCACCGAATCTAGCGTCGCCAGCCCGGACAGCCGCCGCGTAAATTCATAGAGCCGGCGCATGGCACGCATTCGGCTCGCGGAAATTCGTGCCTGCTCGCGCACCCGACCGGCCAGTGCGGAGCTGATCACCGCGACGACCAAAAAAATCACCAACGCCAACAGCTCATAGGGTTCGGCGACGGTGAACGTGTAGATCGGCGGAATGAAAAAGAAATTGTAAGCGAGAAACGATAGGACCGAGGCATAGATCGCCGGCCAGATCCCGAAACTCATCGCGGTGACCAGCACCGCCAACAGAAAAACCATCGACAGGTTTGGTATCGGCGTTATTTGCGTCAGCACCTCGCCGATCCCGAGCGCCGCCGCAACAGCAAGCGTTGCGTACACGAAAGGTAACGGCGCGAGTACCAGATGTTTCGGCCAACGTAGCAGGGATGCCTTTGCCGGCTGCTCTGCTTCTCTCGTGACAAGATGGATGGCTATATCCTGCGTCCGGCGCACCAATTCGTGCGGAAGAGATCGACGCAGCAATTCGCTGAAGAATCCGCTGGGGGATCGTCCGATCACGATCTGGGTGACGTTCTCGAATTTTGCAAAGCGAAGTAATTCCGCCGGCAAATCGGCTCCGGTCAGCGTTTGAGTTTCGGCGCCCAGGCTCTGCGCCAGCTTCATCGCTTCATCGAGGCGTTGACGAGGCCCATCTTCAAGTGTCGATCCCGGGCGCTCGACCGTGACCGCAATCCATGGCGCATCCATCAGGTCGGCGAGCCGTTTGGCCGCGCGCACCACCGTGGGCGAAATCGGGTCGGGCCCGATGCAGGCCAGGATCCGCTCACCGGCGGCCCAGGGGCCCTCGATCGCGTGCGCCTGCATGCGCTCGATCAGATCGGCATCGATCCGCTCGGCCGCGCGACGCAGGGCAAGCTCGCGCAATGCGGTGAGATTTTGTGGCTTGAAGAAACTCTCGACCGCACGGGCGGCAGTGTCCTGCACGTAGACCTTTCCCTCCGCCAGGCGCCTGAGCAACTCGTCGGGAGGAAAATCGACCAGGATGATTTCGTCCGCCTTGTCGAACACCACATCGGGCACGGTTTCGCGCACCCGCACTTTGGTAATCTTCAATACAACGTCGTTGAGACTTTCGAGATGCTGGATGTTCAGCGTGGTCCAGACGTCGATGCCGGCTGCCAATATTTCATCAATATCCTGCCAGCGCTTGGGATGCCGGCTCCCCGGGACATTGGTGTGGGCATATTCATCGACCAGCAGAAGTTTCGGCCGCCGTGCCAGGGCAGCATCCAGATCGAATTCCTTCATGACCTGGTTGCGATACACGATAGATTTGCGTGGAAGGATTTCGAATCCCTCGACCAGTTGTTCGGTCTCACGCCGGCCATGCGTCTCGATCAGTCCGGCCACAACGTCTCGTCCGCCCGATTTCTCCGTGCGCGCGGAGGTGAGCATGGCGTAGGTCTTGCCGACGCCGGGCGCGGCGCCGAGAAATATCTTCAGGTGTCCCGCGCCCTTCCTTCTTGGCGAGGGCGAGGAGTGCGTCAGGCGAGGCTCTCTGCGCTTCGTCTCCAGCCATGTCGCTCCTCTAGCGCATCATACAGCTAAAAGCCTGCCCCGGACTTAGGGCCGGGACAGGCAGGCAGGGATTGCATTCTCAGGGCTACGACTTGAGTGCGTCCAGCGCGAGATTGAGATTGAGGACGTTAACGCGAGGCTCGCCGAGCAGGCCTACTGTGCGTCCTTCGACCTGGCTCTCGACCAAAGTGCGGACACGAGCTTCCGGCAGACCCCGCGCCTTGGAGACGCGCGGCACCTGGAAGTACGCCGCCTCAGGCGAGATGTCGGGGTCGAGGCCGCTGCCGGAGGTGGTGACAAGATCGACCGGGACCGCCGCCGACGGGTTCTCCTTCTTGAGCGTTTCCACATCGCCCTTGAGCCGATCAGCCAGCGCCTTGCTGGTCGGGCCAAGATTGGAGCCCATCGAGTTAATAGCATTGTACGGTGCGTCGACGGTTTTGGTGGAGTCCTTCGGGTCCGGCGTATTGGTCGCCGATGGGCGGCCATGGAAATATTTGTCGTCAGCAAACACCTGCCCGATCAGCGCTGAGCCGATGACCTTGCCATCTTTCTCGATCAAGCTGCCTTGTGCCTGATACGGGAAGATGACGCCGGCGATCCCGGTCATGGCGAGCGGATATGCCAGGCCCGTGATCAGGGTCAGCAACACGACCAGGACGATGGCGGGACGGACTTCTTTCAACATGACTGAATCTCCTCAGACTAAATGCAAGGCATTGACCAGGAGGTCGATGGCCTTGATGCCGACGAACGGCAGGATGATGCCACCGAGGCCGTAGATGAGCAGATTTCGCCGCAGCAACGCGCCAGCACCGACCGGACGGTAGGCAACGCCCTTTAGCGCCAGCGGAATCAGCGCGATGATGATCAACGCGTTGAAAATGATCGCCGACAGAATCGCGCTTTGCGGCGTGACCAGCTGCATGACATTGAGCACGGCCAGCTGCGGATAGAACGCGAGGAAGATCGCCGGGATGATGGCGAAGTACTTTGCAACGTCATTGGCGATCGAGAACGTGGTCAACGCGCCGCGCGTCATCAGCAGTTGCTTTCCAATCTCGACAACCTCGATCAGCTTGGTCGGGTCGGAATCGAGATCAATCATGTTGCCGGCTTCACGCGCCGCTTGCGTTCCGGTCTGCATGCAGACACCGACATCGGCCTGCGCCAACGCCGGAGCGTCGTTGGTGCCATCGCCGCACATGGCGATTAGCCGGCCTTGTGACTGCTCGCCACGAATGTAGCGGAGCTTGTCTTCGGGCGTTGCCTGCGCGATGAAATCGTCAACGCCGGCTTCGGAGGCAATCGCCGCTGCGGTCACCGGATTGTCACCGGTGATCATGACGGTCTTGATGCCCATCCGGCGCAGCGCGTTAAAGCGCTCCCGCACGTCAGGTTTCACCACGTCTTTTAGGTGGATAACAGCCAGGATGCGATCACCTTCGACGAGGCCCAGCGGGGTGCCGCCCGAGCGCGCGATCTTGTCGACTGCGGCACGAAACGCCGGCGGCTCAGCGACATTTTGCCCGCCCTGCTCGCGCGCGAACTTGAGGACGGAATCGACAGCGCCCTTGCGCAGCTTGCGCTTGCCGATGTCGACGCCGGATAGCCGCGTGGTTGCCGAAAATTCGATAAATCTCGCGTCGGCAGGCGCCGGTTGCCGGCGCACGTGATATTTGTCCTGCACCAGCGTGATGATGGAGCGGCCTTCGGCGGTCTCATCCGCGTCACTGGCGAGCAGCGCGGCTTCCGCGGCCTCTCGCTCGGTAACGCCGGGCACCACAATGATTTCGGTCGCCAGGCGATTGCCGAAGGTGACCGTGCCGGTCTTGTCGAGCAGCAATGTGTCGACGTCGCCGGCGGCCTCTACCGCGCGGCCGGACATTGCCAGTACGTTGAAGCGCACCAGGCGGTCCATGCCGGCAATGCCGATGGCCGAGAGAAGCGCACCAATCGTGGTCGGAATCAATGTGACGAACAGCGCCACCAGGATGACAACGGAAATCGCCCCACCGGCATAGGTCGCGTAGCTCGGGATCGTCGCGGTCGCGAACACAAAGATGATGGTCAGTCCGATCAGCAGGATGTTCAACGCAATCTCGTTCGGGGTCTTCTGGCGCTCGGCGCCCTCGACCAGCGCGATCATGCGATCAAGGAATGAGGAGCCGGGCGACGACGTAATGCGCACGACAATCCAGTCCGAAATCACGGTCGTGCCGCCGGTCACGGCCGAACGATCGCCGCCGGACTCGCGAATGACCGGCGCGGATTCACCGGTGATCGCCGCCTCGTTGACGGACGCGATGCCTTCGACCACGTCGCCATCGCCGGGGACCACGTCACCTGCCGCGACGACGACATAATCGCCGGCCCGCAGGTCAAGCGCCGGGACTTCCTTATAGCTCGTGCGCTTTTTCGGGTCGGAAAGCTTCTTCGCTTTCGTTTCGACGCGGCTGCGGCGCAATGTGTCGGCCTGCGCCTTGCCGCGGCCTTCCGCCACCGCTTCCGCAAAGTTCGCGAACAAAACGGTGAACCACAGCCACAAAACGATCTGGAAGGTGAAGCCCGTGCCGTCGTGATGCTGCACCAGGTCGCGCACGAGCAAGATGGTGGTCAATGCCGTGACGATCTCGAGCACGAAGATCACTGGGTTCTTGATCAGCGTGCCGGATTGAGCTTGACGAAGGCCTGGCCAATCGCGGGCATCACGATCTTTGGATCGAGCAGCGTGGCGACAGGCATCCGTTTTCGCAGTTTAGAGGTATCCATGGTGGCAACTCCAAAAAATCCAGATCAGAAGACTGTGCCCGCCGTGCATCGCGAGATGTTCGACGATGGGCCCGAGCGCGAGCGCAGGGAAGAACGTGAGACCACCGACGATGAGAATCACGCCCACGACCAGGCCGATGAAATAGGCCACCCGTCGTCGGGAACGTGCCCGCGGACGGCGGAACGGTTTTCTTGGCGGCAAGCGAACCGGCGATCGCCATCGCCGGGATAATCATCAGGAAGCGGCCCACGAACATTGCGACGGCGCCGGTGATGTTGAAGAACATCGTGTTGGCCGTGATACCGCCAAAGGCCGATCCGTTATTGGCGGTGCTCGACGTGTACAGATAGAGCATCTCCGAGAAGCCATGCGGTCCGGCATTGCCGAGCTGCGTCAACGCATCGGGGTTGACCGCAGCGACCGCTGTCCAGCCGAGATACATCAGCGGCAGAACCAGGATGGCGAGCATGGCCATCTTGACTTCTTTTGCCTCGATCTTCTTGCCGACGTATTCCGGTGTGCGGCCGACCATCAGCCCGGCGACGAAGATCGCCAAGATTACGAACAGCAACATGCCGTAAAGGCCGGCGCCGACGCCGCCGACGATGATCTCGCCAAGCTGCATGTTGATCAGCGGCACCATGCCGCCGAGCGCAGTGAACGAGTCATGCATGGCATTGACGGCACCGCAGGAGGCGGCAGTGGTGATCACCGCAAACAGCGCCGAGGCGACGATGCCGAAGCGGACTTCCTTGCCTTCCATGTTGCCGCCGGTGAGGCCGAGCGCGTTGAGCGTGCTGCGTGCCGTTGGCCTCGGCCCAGTAGGCGAGGACAACGCCGGCGATAAACAGCACACCCATGACGGCGAGGATCGCCCAGCCCTGACGCTGGTTGCCCACCATGCGGCCGAACACGTTAGTGAGCGAGGCGCCGAGCGCGAAGATCAGGATGATCTGCAGGTAATTCGACAGCGCGGTCGGGTTCTCGAACGGATGCGCCGCGTTGGCATTGAAGAAGCCGCCGCCGTTGGTGCCGAGCATCTTGATCGCGACCTGCGACGCAACCGGGCCGACCGCGATGGTCTGCTTGGCGCCTTCCAGCGTCGTTGCGTCGACATAGGGGCCGAGTGTCTGCGGCATGCCCTGCCAGACCAGGAACAGCGCAGCGACGACGCAGATCGGCATCAGGATGTAGAGCGTGCAGCGGGTGATATCGACCCAGAAATTGCCGATTGTCTTTGCCGAAGCGCGGGCAAACCCGCGAATGAGCGCAACTGCCAGCACGATGCCGGTCGCTGCCGACAGAAAGTTCTGGTGCGTGAGGCCGAGCATCTGGGTGAGGTACGACAGCGTGCCCTCGCCGCCGTAGTTCTGCCAGTTGGTGTTTGTGATGAAGCTCACTGCCGTATTGAACGACAGATCGGGAGCCACCGCCGACTGCTCGGCCGGATTGAACGGCAGTACTGCCTGGAAGCGCATCAGCGCGTAGAGAATGAGAAAGCCGCCAACATGGAACAGGAGCATGCCGACCGTGTACATGAGCCAGTTCTGCTCACGCTTTTCATCGACACCGCCGGCCCAATAGATCGCCGCTTCGACCGGCCGCAACACCGGCGACAGGAATGTGCGCTCGCCTTTGAAGACCCGCGTCATGTAGCCGCCGAGCACCGGCGTGATCGCGACGATAATCGCGCAGTAAAGCAGGATCTGGATCCAGCCAATCGTGGTCATGACACGCCTTTCAGAATTTTTCGGGCCGCAGCAAAGCGTAGGTGAGGTAGAACAGCAGCCCCGCGGTCACGAGGCCGGCGAGTGAATAGTCAAAGATCATGGCAGTTCCCCTTAGAGCCGGTCGCAGGCATAGGCGTAGCCAATCGACAGCGCGAACAGGCCGACACCCAAAGCCAGAAACACGATGTCCAACATGGTCTGCTCCCTCCGTTTTTCTGGAGCGAGCTTTCAAGTAAGAGCCGAGGGATAAAGATGCGATGCGAATTGCGCGCGCGGTGCATCAAGACGAAATAAATATGCGTCCATAGGGGCCGCGAGCCGGTACTACAGGGCCCCGATTTTGGGCTTTTTCTTTGCCCCCATTGGCGTAAGATTGTGCCGTCGGTCGCCGGGACGAGGCGAGCCTATAAAAATATGCGGGCAATCTCCTTCGGTCGGCGGACCGGCGTCAACCAGGGGAAACGCCATGAAACGTCGTCAATTCCTGCAAGCCGCCAGCGGCGGACTCGCCGCCTCGGCCATTGCAGCGCCGGCAATTGCGCAATCGTCTCCGGAGGTGAAGTGGCGCCTCACCGCGAGCTGGCCGAAGTCGCTCGATACGCTGTACGGCGGCTGCGAATATTTTTCAAAGCGCATCGCCGAAATAACTGACAACAAATTCCAGATCCAGGTTTTCGCCGCCGGCGAAATCGTCCCGGGCCTGCAAGTTCTCGATGCGGTCGGAAACGGCACCGTCGAGATGGGCAATACCGCGCTGTATTACTATTTCGGCAAAAATCCCGCCTTCACGTTCGGGACCGCGCTGCCGTTCGGACTTAATACGCGCCAGATGATTTCCTGGGTCCGCTTTGGCGGCGGCGAGGAGCTGCTCAACGGCGTGCTCAAGGACTTCAATTGCATTGGTTTTGCCGCGGCGAATACCGGCGCGCAGATGGGTGGTTGGTTCCGCAAGGAGATCAACAACCTGGACGACATGAAGGGATTGAAATTCCGGGTCGGCGGATTTGCCGGAACGATCTTGCAAAAGGTCGGCGTCGTGCCACAGCAGCTGGCGGCCGGTGACATTTACCCAGCGCTGGAAAAAGGCACCCTCGATGCCGCGGAATGGGTTGGTCCCTACGACGATGAAAAACTCGGCTTCGCGAAGATCGCCAAACACTATTACTACCCGGGCTGGTGGGAAGGTTGCGGACAGGCCCACAACATCATGAACATGGCGAAGTGGAACGAGTTGCCGAAGCAGTATCAGTCCGCCATCATCACGGCGTCCAATGACGCCTGGGTGTGGACGCTGGGCAAATACGATTACGTCAATCCGCCCGCGATGAAGCGTTTGGTGGCAAGCGGTGTGCTGTTGCGCGCGTTCCCGCAGCCTGTTCTGGAAGCCTGCTACAGCGCGGCAAATGAAATCTACGCTGACTTGTCCAAGTCGAACCCGCACTTCAAAAAACTGTACGAAAGCCTCGTCCCCTATCGCAACGACGCTTACGCGTGGCTGCAGGTGGCAGAGCTTGGATTCGACAGCTTCCAGATTCGCGCCCGCACCAAAACCTGATCAAATTTGCACGTCGACGGCCCCGGTGCATTCAGCGCCGGGGCCATTGCGTTATGTAGCGGTAGTCAATTCGGACAATGCGGCCTGCACACGCGGGATCACGCTGTCCCAGCGGCGTGATTCATCCTGCCGGAACAATCGCGCCGTCGGATACCAGGGGCTGGTATCGCGGTCGAGCAACCACCGCCAGTCCGGCAAATACGGCAGCAAAATCCAAACCGGCCGTCCGAGTGCCCCCGCAAGATGGACCGTGCTGGTGTCGACCGAGATGATGAGATCGAGTTGCGCCATGATTGCCGCAGTATCCGAAAAATCAGCAAGCTCGTCGGCAATCTGGATAACGTCTCTGCGCCCCGCGAGCACCGCGGCGTCGGCTGAGCGAACGTCCTTTTGAAGGCTGAAAAATGTTGCCGGCACATCCAACAAAGGCGTCAACGCGCTGAGTTCAATTGACCGGGCGTGATCGCGGTGATGTGCAGGATTGCCCGCCCAGATCAGTCCAACGCGCAATCCGCGTTTAGGCCCAAGCCGAGCTGGCCCATTTTGCCAGCCGCTCGGGTGACGCATGCAAATACGGCGTGCGTGATGGAACGGTCGCAAGCATTGTGTGGAAGGCGCGCGGCAGGCTGAGCAAGGGACAATGTATGTCGAATTCCGGCAAGGCATCGCCTGTCGACAGCACCTGTGCGGCACCATCGACGCTCGACATCAATTCCCGGAGGCGTCGGTCGACCTCGAGAATCACGCGGGCGCCGCGTCCGGCGACCAGCGGGACATAGCGACTGAACTGAATCGCATCTCCCAGGCCCTGCTCGCTGTGCAACAGGATTATTTTTCCTTCGATCGGCTCGCCGCTCCACTGCGGTTGCGCGAAATTACGTTTGGCGACGGCCATCGTTTTGTATTTCCAGCGCCACTCGTACTCCTCCCAACCGCGCTCGAAATCACCCGTCAGCAGTCGCAACGAGGCCGCATTCCAGTGCGCTTCGGGAAACGTCGGCTGCAACGCGATAGCGCGGTCGTAGCTGGCCAGCGCCTCGTCATGTCGCTTGAGCTCCCACAATGTCGCGCCGAGATTTGAAAATGCCTCGGGATAGTCCGGCTGCAATGAAATGGCCCGATCGTAACTCTCAAGAGCTTCGTCATATCGCTTCATTTCATGCAGCGTTGTTCCACGATTGTAGTGAGCTGCTGCGTACGCCGGTTGACAGGCAATCGCGCGATCATAACTTGTCAGTGCCTCTTCATGTCGCTTCAGGCCGTTGAGCGCGTTACCGCGACTGGTCAGTGCTTCGACAAGGTCCGGCCGCAACGCCAATGCGGTATCGAAGCTCGCCAACGCATCGTTGTGACGGTCGAGTGCAATCAGCGTGTTGCCCCGATTGACATGGGCCTCGACAAGTTCGGGACTAATCGCAAGCGCGCGGTCGTAACTGGATAACGCTTCCTCGAAGCGCCCTAGTTTTTGAAGCGCACCGCCGCGATTATAAAGCGCGACAACTTGATCGGGCCGTATTGCAAGCGACCGGTCATACGTCGCCAGCGCCTCATCGTGCCGCGCCATCTCAAACAAGACTGCGCCCCGATTGGACAATGCGGCTGGATAGTCGGGCTGCGCGGCCAATGCCCTGTCGAAACTGTCGAGCGCCTCGTCGAAGCGCTTGAGTGCCTTTAACGTGTTGCCCCGATTGGACAGCGCTTCCGCATGGCGCGGCTGCAAGACCAGCGCGCGATCATAGTTTGCAAGCGCCTCAACGTTCTTTCCAAGTCCGGCCTGAACGACCGCCAGGACATAGAGCGCATCAAAGTAGTTACGGTCGACAGAAATAATTTGCTGACACAAAACTTCGGCCTGAGCGAGTTGTCCTGCCCTGTAGGCCGCAACAGCCCGATTGAGCGCTTGCGGCAGGTCTAATGCGGGGCTCGCCATCGTAACGGATGATCATTTCGCCGGTTACAGAGAATCGGACTCACCTACTCTCCTGCGTCGCGACGCTATAACGCAAGCATTGCCTGTCAAGCCGCCAACGGCCGCAATCCCGCGCGGCTAGGACACGCGGCGCCGGCCATAGACTGCGTCGGCGCGCTCTTCGAAGGCGGCGGCAAAACGCCGAAACCCTGCGTCGAACATGGTGCCCATCACAATCGCAAGCGCACGGCTCTTGAATTCATAGTCAATGAAAAATTCAATGTCGCAGCTGTCTTCGCCGGCCACAACAAATGACCAGCGATTCTGCATCCGTTTGAACGGTCCATTGAGATATTCGACCAGGATTTTCAGATTTGCCCGATCAAGCGTCACGCGGCTCGTGAAAGTTTCGCGGATGATCTTGTACGAAACGGTCATGTCGGCCACCAGGACAGTGACACCGCTATCCTTTTCGACGCGGCTCTTTACGGTGAGCGCGCTGCAGAGCGGCACAAACTTGGGATATTTTTCAACATCCGCCACCAGGTCGAACATATCGGCGGCGGCGTGGCGGACGCGGCGCTTCGTCGAAAATTGCGGCATGAATTCTCAAACAGCGGCGGCGCGCGCTGCCCTCAGGCGCGCAAAGTCTTCCCCGGCATGATGGGAGGATCGTGTGAGCGGGGATGCCGCCACCATGAGGAAGCCCTTGCTGTAAGCGATCGTTTCAAGTGCCTTGAATTCGTCAGGCGGCACGAAACGCTTGACCTCATGGTGCTTGCGCGTTGGCTGAAGATATTGGCCGACGGTGAGGAAATCGACGCCGGCCGAGCGCAAGTCATCCATAACCTGCAGTACTTCATTTCGCTCCTCGCCCAGTCCCACCATGATGCCCGACTTGGTGAATGCGCCAGGATCCAGTTCCTTCACCCGTTGTAGCAGCCGGAGTGAATGGAAATAACGGGCGCCCGGACGCACCGTTACATAGAGCGATGGTACTGTTTCCAGATTGTGATTGAACACATCGGGCTTGGCCTCAACGACCAGTTCAAGCGCTCCATCCTTGCGCAGGAAGTCGGGCGTCAGCACCTCAATCGTGGTCTGCGGGCAACGCGAACGAATTGCGCGGATCGTGTCCGCAAAATGCCTTGCCCCGCCGTCCGCGAGATCATCGCGATCGACGGACGTGACGACAATGTGTGCAAGGCCCAATTTAGCAGTCGCGTCGGCTACATGCTCGGGCTCGGACGCATCAAGCGGGGCGGGCAAGCCGGTCTTCACGTTGCAGAATGCGCAGGCCCGCGTGCATGTATCGCCCATGATCATGAAGGTGGCGTGCTTTTTCTCCCAGCACTCGCCAATATTCGGACAGCCGGCCTCTTCGCAAACCGTGTGAAGCCCGTTGTCGCGCATAAGCTTCTGCGTGGCGAAATAGCCGGGCGACACCGGCGCTTTCACGCGAATCCAATCGGGCTTCTTCTGCGGGGCGGAATCCGGCCGGTGCGCCTTTTCCGGATGGCGCGGGCGGGGGTTATTCACGAGGTCGAGAATGACGGCCATGCCTTTACTTACGGCCGCGACCACGTCCCTGCAAGGCTGGTCACTTATGCCCTTCGAATGGCCCGCCAGATGAGCAGAAAGACGATCGCACCGATGGTGGCGGTAATCAGGTTTCCCCAAAAATCCGGCATGACGTGCAGGTTCAACTTGTCGAACAGAAACCCGCCAACAATGGCGCCGATCAGGCCGACTGCAATGTTGCCAAACAGGCCGCCCCGCCCGCCCAGAACGGCGTGCGCCAGCCAGCCCGCCACCAATCCAATAACGATCCAGGCAAGAATGCTCATGACGCCCTCCCGATCACGCCGCCTTCGGCGGCATCCGGTGATTCGGCGTCGAGTTGGATATTTTCAATTCATCCTCGTTCATGTCGACGCCAACATCGGCGAACAGCGGGGTCGATAGATAGCGCTCACCCGTATCGGGAAGCATGCAGAGCACCGTCGAACCCGGCGCTGCGCTTTTGCAGACTTCAAGCGCGCCGGCGAAAGTCGCGCCCGCCGTAATCCCGACAAAAATGCCTTCCTTTTGCGCAAGCTCGCGGCTGCATTTCATTGCATCGGGACCCGCGATTGTGATGATGCGGCTGATGACACCCATGTCGACTGCATCGCCCGTGATCTTCGGAATGAAGTCCGGACTCCAGCCTTGCATGGGGTGCGGTTTGAACGACGCGTTCGGCTTGGCCGGAGAGCCGTCCGGATTGCGTTCCTGCTGCGACTTGCTCGACAGCATCGGCGCATCCGCAGGCTCGCAAACAACGATTTTGGTATCCGGCCGCTCTTTGCCGAGCACGCGCGCGACACCTTTCAGGGTACCACCCGTCCCAAAACCGGTGACCCAGTAATCGAGTTTCTCACCTTTGAAATCGTCAATGATCTCCCGCGCGGTCGTGCGCGAATGCATGTCGGGATTGGCCTCATTTTCGAATTGGCGGGTCAGAAACCAACCGTGCGCCTTGGCAAGCTCATTGGCCTTATTGACCATCCCCAACCCACGTTCCGCCGCGGGAGTAAGAACGACCTTGGCTCCGAGGAACCGCATCAGCTTGCGGCGCTCGACACTGAAGGTCTCAGCCATCGTAACCACCAGCGGATAGCCTTTGGCCGCGCATACCATCGCAAGGCCGATGCCGGTGTTGCCGGACGTTGCCTCGATCACCGTCTGGCCTGGTTTAAGCTCGCCCGATTTTTCCGCCGCTTCGATGACCCCGAGAGCGAGACGATCCTTGACCGAACCGAGCGGATTGAAAGCTTCGATCTTCACAAACAGATTGATGCCTTTCGGCCCAAGCTTGTTGATACGGACGACCGGCGTGCGGCCGACGGTTTCGAGGATATTCGCGAACTTCGCCATCAATTCGGTCCTTTCCTTTTTGTCATGACCGGGCATAGCCGGTCGAAGAACGGCGCCGCTTCACTCGCCTATGTCCCGGCCATCCCGATCAGTGAGGCACAGTGCCCACCTAAGCGAGGTCACTGGGACAAGCCCGGTGACGACAGCGAAAACTACATATTCAGCACGCGTCCATAGGCATCGAGAACGGCTTCCTTCATCATCTCGGACAAGGTCGGATGCGGGAAGATGGTGTGCATCAGTTCTTCTTCCGTCGTCTCAAGGTTCATCGCCACCACGTACCCTTGGATCAATTCGGTCACCTCGGCGCCAACCATATGCGCACCGAGCAATTGACCGGTCTTTTTGTCAAAGATGACCTTCACAAGACCCTGGTCTTCTCCCAGCGCAATGGCCTTTCCATTGCCAATGAATGGAAAGCGCCCGACGCGAACCTCGAGTTTCTTGTCCTTCGCGGCCTGCTCGGTGAGGCCGACCGAGGCGATCTGCGGTGAGCAATAGGTGCAGCCCGGAATCATTGATTTGTTCATTGGGTGAGGGTTGAGGCCCTTGATCGCCTCGATACAGACGACGCCCTCGTGTTCGGCCTTGTGCGCCAGCATTGGTGGACCAGCGACATCACCGATCGCATAGATGCCGGGCACGCTGGTCTTGCTTAATCCGTCGACTGAAATAATACCGCGCTCGGTTTTCACACCGAGCTTTTCAAGGCCAAGGTTTTCGATATTGCCCACGACGCCCACGGCGGAAATAACGCGTTCGACGGTGATGGACTGTGACTTACCACCCTCCTCGATCGTCGCGGTGACGCTGTCGCTTTTCTTGTCGAGCTTGGTCACCTTCGCATTCGTGAGAATCTTGATGCCTTGCTTTTCGAAACTCTTGCGCGCGAATGTCTGGATCTCGTGGTCCTCGACCGGCAGAATTTGCGGCAGCACCTCGACCACGGTGACCTCGGCACCGAGCGTCCGGTAAAAGGATGCAAACTCGATTCCGATCGCACCTGAGCCGATCACCAATAGAGACTTCGGTATGCGGTCGGGTGCCATGGCCTCGAAATAAGTCCAGATCAGTTTTTTGTCTGGCTCAAGGCCTGGCAACACGCGCGGGCGCGCACCTGTCGCAATGATGACATGCTTGGCCTGATAGCTGCCGGGCCCAAGTCGTGCCCTTCGGTGCTTCGGTCTTCGAGGCTTTTACTGTGATCTTGCCCGGTGCATCGATCGAGGCCTCGCCCCAGATAACCGAAACCTTATTCTTTTTCATAAGGAAACCGACGCCATCATTCAGGCGCTTCGACACCGCGCGCGAACGCGCGACGACCGCCTTGGCGTCATAGCCGACATTGTCGGCCTTCAGTCCGTAGTCCTTGGCGTGCTGGAAATAGTGAAAGATTTCCGCCGAACGCAGCAGCGCCTTGGTCGGTATACAGCCCCAGTTCAGGCAGATACCGCCGAGGTAATCGCGCTCGATAATCGCGGTTTTATAACCGAGTTGCGCGGCGCGGATCGCGGTCACATACCCGCCCGGTCCGGAGCCGATGATCAGAACGTCGAAGGAAGTGTCCGCCACGCCTCACTCCGCTGCTACCACCGTCTAGCGCCCTCGGTGTCCCATAAGGCCCAGCATCAATCAAGCCGCAGACCCCATTGAACCCGCCGCCTATCAGTAATTTACTGACCGGAACGAAAAGGCTGAAACCCGGGGAGACGCTAAGATGAAATCAATGAGCTGGCTCGCCGCCGTTGCGGGCCTATTGCTGGCACAGGCAGCGGCCGCACCCGCCGCAGAGATCAAGGTCTACAGCACCATCGGCGTCAAAGGCGTGCTGGAAGATTTGATCCCCAAGTTCGAGAAACAAACCGGCCACAAACTAAACATGACCTGGAGCACCGCCGCGCTGCTGACCAAGCGGGTGCAGGCCGGCGAACAGGCCGACGCGCTGATCTTGATCAAGGGCGATGTCGCCAATCTGCTCAAGGACGGTAAGATCGTGCCCGGGACCGACACGCTATTCGGACAATCGATTTTCGCAATCGGCGTCAAGGCCGGCACGCCGAAGCCGGACATTGCCACGCCCGAGGCTCTGAAGAAGACGTTGCTGGCCGCCAAAGGCGTGAGCTACTCCAATCCGGCTTCAGGGGGCGCGAGCGGCGTCTACATCGCCAAGCAGATCGAAAAGATGGGCATCACCGAGCAGTTGAAAGACAAGACGAAGTTTCCGCCGTCCGGCGGATTCTCCGGCACCCTGCTGGTGAGCGGCGAAGCCGACATCGCTGTGCAGTCAAAACCCGAGCTGCTGCACGTGCCTGGCGTCGAAGTGGTTGGTCCATTGCCCGGCGACATGGGCTTCACCGTGACCTATGCCGCCGGTGTTCAAACCGGCGCGGCCCAGGCTGAAGCGGCGAAAGCGTTGGTAAATTATTTGAAGTCGCCCGAGGCGCAGGCCGTGTTCAAGGCGATGGGATATGATCCGGCGTAAGTCTTAGACAACCATCATTACCGGATTTTCGATCAGACGCTTTGAACGCACCGACAAGTTCGGCCCCGAGCGCGCCATCAACCGTTCGGTGATCGCACGACAGCGTCACGCTCATGATCATGGCCGCCACGATCTGGCCGTTGCGCGCGACCGCGCGTTCTTCGCCGGCGCCGACGGCAAGAATTGTTGACTGCGGCGGATTGATCACCGCGGTAAAATCCTTGATCCCATACATACCCAAATTTGAAACGGACGAGGTGCCGCCTTGATATTCGTGTGGCTTGAGCTTGCGGGCCCGAGCTCGAGCGGCGAGGTCGCGCATCTCATTGGAAATTGCCGACAATGATTTGCTCTCGGCGTTGCGGATGATCGGCGTGATCAGTCCGCCCGGCAGCGCCACCGCGACTGATATGTCGGAATGCTTGTGCTTGAGCACACCGGCCTCGGTCCAGCTGACATTGGCGTCGGGAATGCGTTGCAACGCGAGCGCCAGCGCCTTGATGACAAAATCATTGACCGAGAGCTTGTAGGCAGTCTTGCCCTCTTTGTCCTTCGGTGCGGATGCGTTGATTTCCTCGCGGGCAGCCAACAGCCGCCCGATATCGCAATCAACTGTGACGTAGAAATGAGGGATCGATTGCGTCGAGGCCGTCAGCCTTTGCGCAATCGTGCGGCGCATGCCGTCGTGCGGCACAAAATCATAGCTTCCGTCTTCGTACAGTGAACGGATCTGCTGGTCCGACATTAAGGGCGCGATTGATGGCGCCCCTGCTATCGACGGCGGGGCGCCACTCGGCCCACGCAAGCCCTTGCCGGACTTTGCGTCCTCGATATCGCGCGCGATCACGCGGCCATGCGGGCCGGACCCCTGTATGCGATTAAGATCGAGACCCGCTTCCTTCGCTAATCGGCGCGCGAGCGGCGAGGAGAAGATGCGGTTGCCATGAGAGACAGGAGCCCCCTCACCCGCCGCCTTCGGCGGCGACCTCTCCCCACTGGGGAGAGGTGAAGAACGCTGAGCCTTTGGCACGGCACCGCGTGCCCCCTCTCCCCGTTGGGGAGAGGGCTGGGGTGAGGGGGATACTGAAGCCGTTTTTTGCTCCGGCTCTTTTGCAACCGCAGCTTTGGCGCCCGCGGCCGCCGCCTTCACGTCTTCGCCCTCGTTCGCAAGCACCGCGATTACCGAATTGACGGCGACATCCTGCGTGCCTTCCGGAACCACGATTTTCGCAAGCGTGCCGTCATCGATGGCCTCATATTCCATCGTGGCCTTGTCAGTCTCGATTTCGGCGATGACGTCGCCCGACTTGATCTTGTCGCCCTCTTTCTTCAGCCAACGCGCGAGATTGCCCTTTTCCATCGTGGGCGACAGCGCGGGCATGAGGATGTTGGTGGGCATGCGCGCCTACCGGTAGCAAACGGACTTGGCGGCTTCGACAATCTCGGCAACTGAAGGCAGCGCAAGTTTTTCGAGATTGGCGGCGTAGGGCATCGGGACATCCTTGCCCGACACCCGCGCGACAGGCGCATCCAGATAATCGAAGGCGCGTTCCATGATGCGTGCTGCAAGCTCGGCGCCGACGCCATTTTGCTGCCAGCCTTCCTCGACAGTGACGGCCCGGCCGGTCTTCTGCACCGATGCAATGACTGTGTCAGTGTCCATTGGCTTAAGCGTGCGCAGGTCGATGACTTCGGCATCAACGCCGTCGTTCGCCAATTCTTCGGCGGCCTTAAGGGCATAGTTCATGCCCATTGACCAGGCGATGATCGTCACATCATTGCCCGCCCGCGCGATTTTGGCTTTGCCGATCGGCAGGACAAAATCGTCAAGTTTGGGTACTGGCGATGAATGACCGTAGAGGAGTTCATTTTCGAGGAAGATGACCGGATTGAGATCGCGAATGGCCGCCTTCAGCAATCCCTTGGCATCGGCGGCGGTCGATGGCGCGATCACCTTCAGGCCAGGGATATGCGAATACCAGGCGGAGTAATCCTGGCTGTGCTGAGCGGCGACGCGCGAAGCGACACCGTTGGGGCCGCGGAAAACGATCTGGCAGCCCATTTGTCCGCCCGACATATAGAGGGTCTTCGCCGCCGAGTTGATCAGCTGGTCGATGGCCTGCATGGCAAAATTAAAGGTCATGAATTCAACGACTGGCTTGAGGCCGGCGAGCGCGGCGCCAATACCAAGACCGGCAAACCCATGTTCGGTGATTGGTGTGTCGATTACGCGCTTCGCGCCGAATTCCTGCAACAGACCCTGCGTGACCTTGTAGGCGCCCTGATATTCGGCAACCTCTTCGCCCATGACGAACACGTCTTTGTCGCGCCGCATCTCTTCGGCCATGGCGTCGCGCAATGCTTCGCGCATGGTCATGGTGACCATCTCGGTGCCTTCCGGAATATCAGGATCGTTCGCCGCATGCGGGGCTGGCGGCTCCGGCGCTTTCGCGGATTGCCGCGTGGGTGCGTCCTGAGGCTTTGCCGGAGGCTTTTCGGTCTTGGCTGGCGACGCGGATTCCGCCGCCTTGTTCTGCTGTGCAGGTTTGGCGACTTTAATCGATGACTTATCTTCGCCCTCGCCGAGGATCACCGCGATTGGCGTGTTCACCGCGACATCAGCGGTGCCTTCCGGTACGAGAATTTTTCCGAGCGTACCTTCATCGGCCGCTTCGACTTCCATCGTCGCCTTGTCGGTTTCGATTTCCGCGATCACATCGCCCGACTTGACCTTGTCGCCCTCTTTCTTGAGCCACTTGGCAAGATTGCCCTTCTCCATTGTGGGAGAGAGCGCGGGCATGAGAACTTCGGTCGGCATGGGCGCTATTGTTTTCCGGACTACAAGGATCAGCGGTAGACGTCGGTATAAAGTTCTGACACGTCCGGCTCCGGATCGTGGGTGGCAAATTCTGCGGCCTGATTAATAAGGTCGCGTACTTCACCGTCGATTTTTTTCAGCGCGTCTTCGTTGGCGATTTTCTTCTCAACAATACGATGTCGCGCCATGTCGATCGGATCATGATGGGTACGCACCTCGTCGACCTCTTCACGGGTGCGATACTTTGCGGGGTCCGACATTGAATGGCCGCGATAGCGATAGGTAAGCATTTCAAGAATGTATGGGCCTTTGCCGTCACGGCACCATTGGGCCGCCTTGTCGCCGGCGGCCTTCACGGCGCGAACGTCCATCCCGTCCACCTGGTCGCCAGGAATATTGAACGACAGACCGCGCCGGGACAGATTGACCTCGGCGGAAGACCGCGTGATGGCGGTGCCCATTGCGTAGCGGTTGTTCTCGATCACGTAGATTGCCGGCAGCTTCCAGAGCTCCGCCATGTTGAAGCTCTCGTAGACCTGACCTTGATTGGCCGCACCGTCGCCGAAGTAGGTAACGCTGATATTGCTGTTGCCGCGATAGTGATTGGCGAAAGCAAGACCGGTGCCCAGCGGAACCTGGGCGCCGACGATGCCGTGCCCGCCATAGAAGCCCTTCTCCACGCTGAACATGTGCATGGAGCCGCCCTTGCCCTTTGAATAGCCATGCGCGCGGCCGGTGAGTTCAGCCATGACCCCTTTCGGGTCCATCCCGGTCGCGATCATGTGGCCGTGGTCGCGATAGCCGGTAATGACCTGGTCGCCGGCTTTGAGCGCCATCTGCATACCGACGACGACGGCTTCCTGACCGATATAGAGGTGACAAAATCCGCCGATCAGCCCCATCCCGTACATCTGCCCCGCCTTCTCCTCGAAGCGGCGGATGGTGAGCATGGTCCGATAGGCGGAAAGCTCCTGTTCCTTGCTGAAATCGGCGACGGATTTGGCGTCGGCACTCGGGACTTTTTGGGCGACCGCCATTGGCACTCCCTGCGAAAGCGTCCGGCCTTTGTGTCGAGGTGCCGGTAAACTTCCGGAACCCCCAATAGCTTAAATCGCCCCACGGCGAAAGCGCGAGGCCACCGTACAGAATTGCGGAAAACGCCCGCAAATTGGCGGAAAATTTCACGGCCAGCGGTGGATAACGCCGCCGGTGGCTCCCGGTTGCTAGCGAGGATTGAGCAGGAGGGTCAGGTCGCGGGGGTCAAGATAACCAACCAAGACGCGGGCCCGCTCGTCGAGCATGTCGGGATCAATCCGGTCGGCGCGAAGCAGCGCAACACGGCGTTCCCAATGGCCCCGCTCTGCCTTGAGCCCATCCAGCTCGCCTTTCATGGCCACCAACTGCTGCTCAAGGTCCTGCTGCGCGCGCAGGCCGTGATCGCCGCTGAAGGCATTCATGCCGAAATAGCCGATGAACAGCGCCGCAAATACATAGAGACCGAGCGCAGTCAGGAAGGTGCGGCGGCGGCGATGGGAGACCATGGCCCAGGAAGATGCCCGACACGCCTTAAGGCGGATTTAATGGGCTACAGCCGATGACGGACTTCGTTGAGGACGAAGTTGCCGACCCGCTTGCCGCGATTGCGCAATATTTTCAACACGCCCTGGTCGACAAAATAGGTCAACAGGATCGAGTCGCGCGTCTTGACCCGGTTATGGACCGGATCGGCCGAATGCCAAGTATCGGTCCCGACCGCGAAGGCATAGCCGGAATTGGGCGCAAAGCGCATTTGCGCTTTTTTTGGCAGTGAACCGTCCGGCAGCTTTTCGTGGAAAATGGTTCCGATATCCGTATTGGCATCGTCCTTCGGCAAGTACAGCTGGACGGTAATCCCCTTCCAACGCGTATCGGTGTGCGGCGTAATCAGGTAGCCGGGAATGTCCCTGGTCAGGATCGGGATCGGATACATGCCGACCTTTGCGAACTTTTCGCCAAAGCGTTTCGACAGACCCGGCGCCAGCCGGCGGATGAAGGCCTGCTTGACCGGCTCGGAGCAAAGAGCGCGCCCCACGACATCCCAAAGAGAACGCTTCTCCGGCGGCAGGTTTCGGATGTATTCCGGAAATAAATCGATCTTCACGCGCGTGTGGGTGCCGTCTTCGAGGTCGTGACCCTTGCTGCGCCCATGCATCGGCCGGTAGTCGGTCGACTCCGGCAGCAGTGCCAGAATTTGCGCGTATATATCGTCCGGAAATACACGGTCAAACTCGAGATGGAAGAACGGTTTTTCAACCGCGCGCGCATCCTCAATTGACTGCACGATAAAATCGGCGAGGCGGCTTGCCGAGCGCCGGCGATCGTATGCGGACAACGTCGTTGTCTGGTCCATAACTGTTACCCAGTGTCAGAATTGACCGACAATTTGCGGCCAATGTGGTGAAAAAAGCAAGACGGCGTCAGGCCACACCTGCTTCAGGATAATTTCAGAGCGTCCCGGCCAGCATATTTCGCCTGCGCACCCAGTTCCTCCTCAATGCGCAGAAGTTGATTGTATTTGGCCGTGCGGTCCGCGCGGGCAAGCGAGCCGGTTTTGATTTGCCCGCAATTGGTCGCTACCGCGAGGTCGGCAATGGTCGAATCTTCGGTTTCACCTGACCGATGCGACATGACCGCTGTGTACCCCGCCTTGTGAGCCATCTCGACGGCCGCAAGCGTCTCCGTCAGCGTACCGATCTGATTGACTTTGACCAGGATCGAATTGGCGATGCCGTCCTTGATGCCTTTGGCAAGGCGCGTGACATTCGTCACGAATAAATCATCACCGACCAGCTGGCACTTGCTGCCGATTTTTTGCGTCAGCAGTTTCCAGCCCTCCCAATCATCCTCGGCCATGCCGTCCTCGATGGAGACGATGGGATATTTGCCGACAAGCTGCGCGAGGTAATCGACCTGTTCCTGCTTGGACCGCTTTTTGCCCTCGCCCTCGTAAATGTAAGATCCATCCTTGTAGAATTCGGTGGCGGCGCAATCGAGCGCCAGCATGATATCGCCGCCCGGCTTGTATCCAGCCTTGCTGATCGCCTGCATGACAAAATCGAGGGCGGCCTCGGCCGACTTCAGGTTGGGCGCAAAGCCACCCTCATCGCCGACATTGGTATTGAGCTTTGCAGTCTTGAGCTGTGCCTTCAGCGTGTGAAATATCTCCGCCCCGGCCCGCAGTGCCTCCGCAAATGTCGCCGCGCCGACGGGCATGATCATGAATTCCTGAAAGTCG
Organism: uncultured Alphaproteobacteria bacterium; assembly: GCA_963735285.1. GTDB lineage: Bacteria > Pseudomonadota > Alphaproteobacteria > Rhizobiales > Xanthobacteraceae > Pseudolabrys. The sequence continues at coordinate 702,406 of CAVTKN010000003.1, forward strand.
ATCGGATTGTCGGCATGCACGCCGCCATTCACGATATTCATCATCGGTACCGGCAATACACGCGCGGCGGTGCCGCCAACATAGCGGTAGAGCGGAACTTGCCTGGCGGCGGCCGCTGCCTTCGCGGTTGCCAGCGAGACACCCAGGATGGCGTTAGCGCCAAGCCGACCCTTGTTCGGCGTACCGTCGAGAGCAATTAGAGTTTCATCAATCTTGGCCTGCGCTTCGGCATCCATTCCACCAAGCGCGTCGAAAATCTCGCCATTGACGGCATCCACCGCTTTGCGCACGCCCTTGCCGCCATAGCGCGCCTTCTCGCCGTCGCGCAATTCGACCGCCTCATGCGCGCCCGTAGAGGCCCCCGAGGGAACCGCCGCGCGACCCCTCGAACCGTCTTCGAGCAAAACATCGACTTCAACGGTCGGATTGCCGCGGCTGTCGAGGATCTCGCGGCCGATAATGTCAGTAATGGCAGTCATGGTAGTTCTGGACCCGTCCGGCGCTGTTAATGCTGGGGCTTCTACAGGATGGAGAACCCCCTTGTCATGCCCCGCCCTAAACGGGCATCCAATGGGCCCAAATCAGGCAGCCAATGGCAATGGCCAAGAAACAATTGCAACTCGGACGCCCAAGCCCGATTCCGGCCTCGCCCAGCAAGGCTGTGCTGGATCGCGTGCCAAATCCGCACGCGGATACGAATTATGTGGCTCGTTTTACCGCTCCGGAATTTACCACGCTCTGTCCCATCACAGGCCAACCTGACTTTGCGCACCTCGTGATCGACTACGTACCCGCGCGCTTCCTGGTCGAGTCGAAGTCGCTCAAGCTCTACTTCAATAGTTTTCGCAATCACGGCGCATTCCATGAAGACTGCACCGTAGCAATTGGCAAAAAGCTTTCATCGCTACTCAAGCCGAAATGGTTACGTATCGGCGGCTACTGGTATCCGCGCGGCGGAATGCCGATCGATGTCTTCTGGCAAACTGGAAAGCTGCCCAAGGATGTTTGGATTCCCGACCAGGGCGTTGCACCCTACCGGGGACGCGGTTAGCTAGCGGTCTCAGGCTTTCGCATCTGCAATGCGCAGATCCATCCCGTAGCGGCGAGCGCCGCCGCGCCGATCAGCAGCACAGCTGAAACACCGACGCTGGCCAGGCCAACGCCATAGACAACGGGTCCGGCAGCCTGGCCAAGGAAAAAGAAGAAAGAATGCGCCGCGGTGGCCGAACCGCGCGCCGCCGGCGCGAGTTCCGTGACATAGACCTGAATGCACCCGTGCAACAGGTAGAAGCCGAACCCGAGCGCCATGAAGTTCAAGAACTCGATTGGCCAAGACATGCGCAGCGCAATCACGACTAGGCAAAGTCCCATGATAGTGCCGCCAGCCGCCATCAGCCGACGCTCACCGACGTGTGCGAGAAGCCAGGCAACCATGAAGGTGTAGATGACGCCGCCGATGCCAAAGCCGGATATCACGACGCCAGCGATGGAAGAACGCACCACGCCTTCCGTGCGAAGCAGCACGGCCATGTAGGGAAATACGCCGAACAGGAACACGGCCTCGACGAAGACCGCACCGAAGCAATATTTCGCCATCGGATTGCTGAAGATGGCCCGATAGTTGGGGATCAACATCGACAGATCGAAGCGGCCAGGTTTTTCTTCCATACTGCGGAAGCCGGGAATGGCGACCGCAAGTGCAATCAGGTCAATTGCGCCGGTCGTGAAGAACACGCCGCGCCAGCCGACCAGATCACCAATGACGCCGGCACCGGACGCGCCCAGCAAATTTCCGCTCATCGCGGCAAACAGCAACCGTCCGATCGCCACCTGTCGCTGCTGGACCGGCACGCGATCGCCGGCCACTGCCAATGCAATCGGAAAAACACCGCCGGCGGTGATGCCCGCGATAACCCGCAATACCATGAGCGTCTCGAAGTTCGTTACAAGGCCGCATGCAATGGTTGTAATTCCGACGATCAGCATGCAAAGCGCAATGAGCCGCGTCTTGCTGAACATATCGGCCAACGCACCCAGCACCGGTTGGATCAGCGCGTAGGGCAAAGTGAACCCGGTCGAAAGCAACGCCGCAGTCGTCGGCGTCACATTCAAACCCTGGGCGATCTGCGGAATGACCGGATCCACCGAGCGCATGAACAGCGTCGTCGCGAAGATGACGAACGCCATGAGATTGAGGACACGACCCATGAAATTAGGACAGTATGCGGTTCAGCGCTTGGCCAGCCGGTCAAACTCGACCAGCACACGCAGCAGCGACTCCATTTCCTTCAACGGCATCATGTTGGGTCCGTCGGACGGGGCCTTATCGGGGTCCTGATGAGTTTCAATGAATACCCCTGCAACTCCAACCGCGACCGCCGCACGTGCAAGGACTGGGACGAACTCGCGCTCACCGCCAGACGACGTGCCCTGACCGCCCGGTTGTTGCACCGAGTGGGTCGCATCGAAAATCACCGGCGCATGTGTCGTACGCTTGAGTATCGGTAGAGCACGCATGTCGGACACGAGCGTATTGTAGCCGAACGACGCGCCGCGTTCGGTGACCAGCACATCGCGATTGCCGGCGCCTGTTATTTTCTCAACGACATTCTGCATATCCCACGGAGCGAGGAACTGGCCTTTCTTCACGTTGACCGCCTTGCCCGTTTTGGCTGCCGCAACGAGAAGATCTGTTTGCCGACAGAGAAAGGCCGGAATTTGCAGAACGTCCACCGCAGCTGCGATGCGCGCGCATTGGCCGGCTTCGTGCACATCGGTGAGAACCGGTACTTTGAGCTTGTCGCGGATTTCAGCAAAAATCGGCAGCGCCTGCTCAATCCCGACACCGCGTGCCGATTTTGACGACGTGCGGTTGGCCTTGTCGAACGATGTCTTATAGACGAGGCCAATGCCGACCCGGCCGGCAATCTCCTTGAGAGCCGTCGCCATCTCCAACGCATGCGCCTTGCTTTCAAGCACGCAAGGGCCGGCAATAAGCGCCAACGGCAATTGATTGCCGAAGCGCACGGCGCCGATCACGACAGTGGAATTGGGAAGCAGAGCCTTGTCCAAAATATTGCTCCTCGCGCGCGACCATGAAACGGGTCGGCCCTCCCGGTCAACGGGACGGTTCGAACACCAGTATGGCACCCATCGCGTCCCCCTGGCCGATGACTGTGGTGTTTTCCGCGTAAAGCCCGGCAATGCCGGCCTCTTCAGGAAGCCCCGCCAACAGGCTCGCATCGGCGACCAGAAAACGTATCGCCGCCAATCTTGCACCATGTGAAACGTTCGGCGCCGCCACGCCATAGCGCTGCACAAAGGCAGCCGGTGTCAAAACCTCAATGTCGCCGCGCGGCGTCGTGAGAGTCAGGCTGTTCGGGGTTGCGTGTCCTGCATCAACCCCAGCGAATGCGCGCAGGAAGCTCGCGTGCTGGCCGGGATCCTGCGCAACCAAAACAACGCCGCCGACACTTTGCGTCGTATTCGGGTGGATCTGGAATGCAGGATTCCAGAAATTTTCAGGAGAGTGCTGAAAGCTGGTGAAGAACCCGACATGAGGCGCATCTCGGTTGGATGCGAAGGCTAGTCCGAATGCAAGTGCAGCGGCTGTTCCATCGGGACGCCGTCCCTCGCGTTCAAATTCGAAGAGCTCAAAATCGCCAATCCCCTTCGCGCGAAATTCGTCGGCATCAGATGCCCCGCGCCCTTCGAGCACGAGCATCGAAAGTCCCTGCTCGCGCGCCAGAAAATCGCGGTTAAATGCGCCGAATGAAAAATGCCGGCGCGCGTGCGGCGCCATTTCGCTGGTGTCCGCAAGTGATAGCAGCTCCAGATACGTTCCCGGAAATTGAACGATTTGGTTTTGCGTCCCCCACGCTTTTGGATGCCGATTGCGTGTGCTGATCTGAAAGCCAAGACTGCGATAAAGTTCGACCGCCGCATCCAGGTCACGGACGGCATGGACGATATGATCGAGACCGCGCGCCATTGCCGCAGCGCTAGACCAGACGGCTTTGCTCGACCGCCGCACCGATAAACGATGCGAACAACGGATGCGGCTCAAAAGGCCGCGATTTCAGTTCCGGGTGAAACTGCACACCAATGAACCAGGGGTGATCCTCGTATTCGATGATCTCGGGCAGAATGCCGTCCGGTGACATCCCCGAGAAACGCATACCGCGCTGTTCAAGTCGATCTTTGTATCCCGTGTTCACTTCGTAACGGTGGCGGTGCCGTTCCGATATTTCTGTCGCGCCATAAATCTTCGAGACACGGGTGCCACGTGTCAGGACCGCGTCATAGGCGCCGAGGCGCATCGTTCCGCCGAGATCGCCACCGGCGGCGCGCTTCTGCAGTTCATTGCCTTTCAGCCATTCTGTCATCAGACCAACGACTGGTTCGGATGTCTGACCAAATTCAGTCGAGTTTGCGCTCTCAATACCGCACAGATTGCGGGCGGCTTCGATGCAAGCCATCTGCATTCCGAAACAAATTCCGAAATACGGCACGTGACGCTCGCGCGCGAATTGCGCCGCCTTGATCTTGCCCTCTGCCCCGCGCTGGCCAAACCCGCCTGGAACAAGAATTCCGTTCACGTGCTCGAGAAACGGAGTCGGGTCCTCATTTTCAAATACTTCAAACTCGATCCAGTCGAGATTGACTTTCACCTTGTTGGCAATGCCGCCGTGGGACAACGCCTCGATTAGCGATTTGTAGGCATCTTTCATGCCGGTGTATTTGCCAACGATAGCAATCGTGACGTCGCCTTCCGGATTGCGAACGCGCTCGTTGATCAGGCGCCAGCGTTCGAGATCGGGGCTCTGACGCGGCTCGATCCCGAATGCAGCGAGCACCTCCGCATCGAGACCTTCGGCTGAATAGGCTTCGGGAACCGCGTAAATGTTGTCGACGTCCCGCGCTTCGATGACGGCGCTTTCGCGAACGTTACAGAACAGCGCCAGCTTACGCCGTTCGCCTTCGGGGATCGGACGATCAGTGCGACATAGCAGAATGTCCGGCTGGATGCCGATCGAGCGGAGTTCCTTGACCGAGTGCTGCGTCGGTTTGGTTTTGAGCTCACCTGCGCTCGGAATGAAAGGCATCAGCGTGAGGTGAATGTAGATCGCATGCTGGCGCGGCAAATCGTTACCTAGTTGCCGGATTGCTTCGAAGAATGGCAATCCCTCAATGTCACCGACCGTGCCGCCGATTTCGCACAGCACGAAATCAAAACCGTCATTACCCTCGCGGACAAAATCCTTGATGGCGTTGGTCACGTGCGGGATGACCTGGATCGTTGCGCCGAGATAGTCGCCGCGGCGCTCGCGGGCGAGAATGTCCTGATAGATGCGACCCGTCGTGATGTTGTCGTGCCGGGTCGCAGGCCGTCCCGTGAAACGTTCGTAGTGACCGAGATCGAGATCGGTCTCGGCCCCATCGTCGGTCACAAAGACCTCGCCGTGCTGATACGGCGACATCGTTCCGGGGTCGACGTTGAGATATGGATCGAGTTTGCGAAGTCGGACCTTGTAGCCGCGCGCCTGCAGGAGCGCGCCGAGCGCCGCGGATGCAAGACCCTTGCCGAGTGAGGAGACCACGCCGCCGGTGATGAAAATATACCGCGCCATGGGGCCTAACCTTTAACCCCCAAGGATTGATTCGACGAGCGCGAAAAGGGCAGAGCCGCTCTGCACCTGTGTGTAGTTCCATAAGCGCCGGGGTTTACAACGGGTTGCGTCACGATTTTCATGCCTTCTTCCGAATCCTCTCGCCTCATTGCCCCACAACGCTGAAGGGCCGGATTTCCCGGCCCCTCGCTCGCGACTTCTATTTCGACTGCGGCACCTGCGGCCCCGCCGGAGCGGCCGGAGCCGTGGGCGCGGCTGGCGGTGAGCCACCCTGCAATTGGTTGAGCAGGCCGCCTCCGCCACCGAGTGGTGTCGGCGCACCGGGCACGGCCGGCGCACTCTGGCCGCCCTCAAGGATCGAGGTGGGCTTGCGATTTATCCCAGCCAAAATCGAAAGCAGCAGGCTGGTTACGAAAAACAGACCGGCCAGGATCGCGGTCGCCCGCGTGAGGACGTTGGCCGTGCCGCGGCTCGTCATGAACCCGCCCGACGAACCTATGCCAAGTCCGCCGCCCTCCGAGCGCTGCAACAGCACGACCCCGATCAGGGAGAGAACCAGCATGAGGTGGATGACAATGATTACTTGCTGCATCAGGCCAATATCCGTTCAAACCGAGCCAGTCCGGGCACTCTGCCCCGGCGGCGCCATCTGGCTATATAGGAATTCGCCGCGGTCTCTACACGATCGCCAGTCGATTTTCCACCCTCGGGGCCCCTAGCGGTAAACCGCCGCAATACCCAGGAAATCCTCGGCTTTCAGGCTAGCCCCGCCCACAAGAGCGCCATTCACGTCGGGGATCGTCAAAAGCTCTTTGGCGTTGGCCGGTTTGACGGAACCGCCATAGAGAATTCGAACACGCGCCCCTTCTGTGCCAAAACGCTCGACGAGCCGCTTGCGAACGAAGGCGTGGACTTCGGCAACGTCGGCAGCCGTCGGCGTGAGCCCGGTGCCAATGGCCCAAACCGGCTCATAGGCAACAACGAGGTTCGCGCCACTGCCACCGTCGGCCAGAGAGCCGTCAAGTTGACCGCCAACCACTCCCAATGTCTTGCCCGCCTCACGCTCCGCGCGCTGTTCGCCGACGCAGACTATTGCAGTCAAGCCGGCCCGCCAGGCTGCCTGAGCCTTGGCACGTATCTCGGCGTCGGTCTCGTGATGGTCGGCGCGCCGCTCAGAATGCCCAACAATCACTGCACGTGCACCGGCGTCCGCCAGCATCTCAGCCGAAATGTCGCCAGTGTGCGCGCCTGATGCATCGGCATGACAATCCTGCCCGCCAATCATGACCGGGGAACCCCGCGCCGCGGTGGCGAACCCCGCAACCAACGTTGCCGGAGGGCAGACCATCAACTCGGCCTTTCCGGCGAACCCTCCAGCTGCAGCGATGATCTTCGCGAGCTCCGCGCGTGACCCGCCAAGCCCGTTCATTTTCCAATTGCCCGCGACCAGCGGAATTAGGTGAGGCGCAGCCATCGAATATCCCCTCGCGCGTGCGGTTATCAGACCCGCTCAAGCAATGCCAGCATGCCTCGACCGGAGGCTGATCCTTCTTGAGTTGCAATGAGTTGGCCCGGTCCCTATGGTGCCGCCGCCCCGCTTGGGTTAGACAGGCGCGGTCATCCAATCAATCCGCCATCACAAGCCCCGAAAAACGCACGCATGCTCCGCGGTATTCATAAAGCTTCCTCAACCTGGCTCGGCAAAGCCATCATGGCCGCCGTCATGGGGTTCCTCGTCATCAGCTTCGCCATCTGGGGCATTGGTGACATGTTTCGCGGGTTCACCCGCAATGATGTAGCGACGATCGGCGGTACGGAAATTTCGATCGAGCAATTTCGCCAGTATTACAGTGAACGCCTTCAGCAATTGGGTCGCCAGATCGGCAGACCGATCACGCCGGATGATGCACGGGCACGCGGGCTGGACCGGCAACTTCTTGGCCAACTGATCGCGGAAACAACGGTTGACGAGCAGGCTAAACGATTGAGGCTCGGCGCGGCTGACGCCGACATCGCGCAGCGTATTGCAAATGACCCTTCATTCCGCGGCCCGAGCGGTCAGTTCGACCGAACGCGCTTTGAACAGCTCATTCGCCAGGCCGGTTTCACCGAAAGCCGCTTCGTCGACCAGCAAAGGCGCGCGGTTTTACGCAGGCAAATTGCGCAAAGCGTCACCGGTGACATGAAAGTGCCTGCAACCGTGATGGCCGCAATCAATCAGTACCAGAACGAGAGGCGGCGCATTGAATATGTGGCTCTCGGCGCAGCGCAAGCGGGAGATGTTCCCGCCCCGACGCCGGAGGAACTGAGCAAATACTTCGAGGAACGGAAGACCCTGTTTCGCGCGCCGGAATATCGCAAAATCACCGTGCTCACACTCTCCCCCGCAGAGCTAGCGAAACCGAACGCGGTCAGCGACGAGGACGCAAAATCTTATTTCGAGCAACGCAAGGACAGTTACGGAAAGCCAGAAAAACGCGAGCTGCGGCAGATCGTTTTTCCAAATGCAGACGACGCAGCGGCCGCACGCGAACGCATCGCCAAGGGAGCGACCTTCGACGATATTGCAAAGGATCGCGGCGTAAGCGGATCTGATACCGATCTTGGCACCGTCGCGAAGTCTGAAATCATCGATCCGATCGTCGCGGATGCGGCCTTCGCACTCAAGCCTGGCGAAGTGAGTGCCCCGGTCAAAGGTCGATTTGGCACCGTGTTGCTGCAGGTCGGCAAAGTCGAGGCCGGTGAGGAAAAGACCTTTGACCAAGTCGCAGCACAAATCAAAAACGAGATCGCAGAAAGCCGCATCAAGAACGAAATCGGCAGTCTGCGTGATAAGATAGAAGATGAGCGTGCTGCCGGCTCGACACTCGCCGAGGCCGCCAAGAAACTTGGTCTCAAAGCGACAACCATCGAAGCGGTCGATCGGTCCGGACGCGCACCTGACGGCAAAACGATCGCAGGACTGCCGCAAAATCCAAACGTGATCAACGCAGCCTTCAACAGCGATGTCGGGGTCGACACCGAGGCACTGCAATTACCGAGCGGCGGTTATCTCTATTATGATGTCACCGGCATAACGCCGTCGCGTGAACGCACGCTCGATGAAGTCAAAGACCAGGTGGCTACGCGCTGGCGCGATGACGAGATCGCCAAGCGGTTGCAGACGAAATCAGACGACCTTCTCGCCAAGCTCAAGTCAGGCACCGCTTTCGCTCAAGTCGCGACCGAAGCCGGCCTCAAGGTCGAGACCGCGGCCGACCTTCAGCGTGGGAAACCCGGTGGCTTTATTCCGGCGAAAGTCATTGAAGCGGCCTTCCGTACACCAAAAGGCGTTCCTGGCGCTGCGCAAGGCAACAACGAGACCGAACGTTTCGTATTCCAGGTCACCGATGTGACCGACCCTGCTTTTGATGCCAACTCACAGCAAGGCAAGGCGATCGCCGACGTATTGCAAAATTCGTATACCGATGACGTTATCGCGGAATATATCGCGCGGCTCGAAAACCAATTTGGCGTCACCGTCAATCAGTCCGCGCTAAATCAGGTCGTCGGCGGCGCCACGCAACAATAGACCGTCCCATGCAGATCGAGCCGTCGGAAACCGCCTTTGCCGAACGCTATAGGCGAGGCGAACCACAGGTGGTCTGGACCTCGCTCGTTGCCGACCTCGAGACGCCAGTCTCGGCATTCCTCAAGCTTGGCGGTGGTAAGGCGCTGAGCTTCCTGCTCGAGTCGGTCGAGGGTGGCGCCGTCCGTGGCCGTTATTCAATTATCGGTCTAGAGCCGGATCTAATCTGGCGAACAAGCGGCGGAAAGGTAGAGGTCAACCGCAACGCCCGCAGCAAACCGCATGCATTTGAACCGCATCAAGAACCGCCGCTGCAAGCATTGCGCGCCTTGATCGCGGAGAGCCGTATTGCCTTGCCCGACAGCTTGCCACCGATGGCCGCAGGCGTGTTCGGCTATCTTGGGTACGACATGGTGCGCCTCATGGAAGAGCTGGGGCCACCCAATCCGGATCCTATTGGTATTCCCGACGCAGTTCTGGTTCGGCCTACGCTTATCGTGGTTTTCGATGCGGTGAAGGATTCGATCACGGTGGTTACGCCCGTGCGTCAAGAAAAAGATGTCGATGTAAAAACAGCGCTGACACGTGCGATTGAGCGTCTTGCACGCGTTGTCGAAAGCCTCGATCGACCGTTGGACAAATCCCTATCCGAATACGAGGCGGGGCCCATCGACGTTCAGACGCAGTCGAATACGACGCCCGAAGAATACAAGGCCATGGTCCGCAAGGCGAAAGACTACATCGTGGCTGGCGATGCCTTCCAAATAGTTTTGGCGCAACGCTTCGAGGCACCGTTTACATTGCCGCCCTTTTCGCTCTATCGCGCGTTGCGGCGAACAAACCCCTCACCCTATCTCTATTTCCTCGATTTCGGGGACTATGCCATCGCCGGATCAAGCCCTGAGATTCTCGTGAAAGTGTCCGGCGATGTCGTCACGATCCGCCCGATCGCCGGCACACGCCAACGCGGCGCCACGCCGCACGAAGATAAGGCGCTTGAGGAAGAGCTCCTGGCAGATCCAAAGGAGCGCGCCGAACACCTCATGCTGCTCGATCTAGGGCGCAATGATGTCGGCCGGGTCGCAGCAATTGGCACGGTTAAAGTCACGGACCAATTTTTTATTGAACGATACAGTCATGTGATGCACATCGTCTCGAATGTTGAAGGCAAACTCGCAGCCAATCGCGATGCGCTTGATGCACTCGCAGCCGGATTTCCGGCGGGCACCGTATCTGGCGCACCCAAAGTGCGAGCCATGCAGATCATTGACGAGCTGGAGAAGGAAAAGCGCGGGCTTTACGCCGGCTGCGTCGGTTATTTTTCCGCGGCCGGCGAAATGGATACCTGCATCGTGTTGCGCACAGCGCTTGTGAAGGACGGCAAGATGTACGTCCAGGCCGGCGCCGGCATCGTGGCCGATAGCGTCCCCGAACTCGAACAACAGGAATGCATTAACAAGGCGAAGGCCCTGTTTCGCGCCGCCGAAGAGGCCCGTCGTTTCGCCAGCGCAGCTAAACGCGGGCAGTAACCACCGTCGGTCCGGCTGCTTGACCCCCCGTCGCATGGGTCTTAAGACCTTAAATCGGCGGCAAAACATGATCGTCTTGATCGACAATTACGACAGCTTCACCTTCAACCTGTTCCATTACCTGGGCGGGCTGGGGGCTGACGTCGCCGTGCATCGCAACGACAAAATTTCGGTCGCCGATGTCTTGGCAATGGCGCCGGATGCGATCGTGCTTTCTCCCGGCCCCTGCACACCGACCGAAGCCGGAATTTGTCTCGACCTGATCAACAAAGCCGCCTCAACCATTCCGATCCTGGGTGTCTGCCTTGGTCACCAGGCGATCGGGCAAGCCTTCGGCGGCAAAGTGGTGCGCGCCACCCCCGTGCACGGCAAGGTGTCCGAGATTAGGCATACCGGGACGGGCATCTTTCGCGGCATCAACGGTCCTTTGAAGGCGACCCGCTATCATTCGCTTGTCGTCGAGCGTGCCAGCATTCCGCAAGAGCTGACGGTCAACGCTGAAACGGATGACCACTTGGTCATGGGGATGATGCATTCGAGCCTGCCGGTGCATGGCGTGCAGTTTCACCCTGAAAGCATTGCATCCGAGCACGGTCACCTGATGCTCAATAATTTTCTGAAATTTGCCGCAGACTGGAATGCAAAGCGCGGAAAGCGCACGGCCCCTACGCGCGCGACCAGCGCGTTGCACGCAGCGACCTGAGACATTTGACATGGCCGACGATTTTAAAGCGCTCATCGCCAAAGTAGCGACCGGCGCAAGTCTCACACGCGATGAAGCAGCAGCCGCTTTCGATCGCATGATGTCGGGCGAAGCTACGCCGTCCCAAATGGGGGGGTTTTTGATGTCGTTGCGCGTCCGCGGCGAAACTGTTGACGAGATCACCGGCGCCGTCACGACAATGCGAGCCAAAATGCTCGGGGTGAAGGCGCCACCGGGCGCGGTTGATGTTGTCGGTACCGGCGGCGACGCATCCGGCTCATTCAATATTTCGACTTGCGCGGCCTTCATCGTGGCAGGCGCCGGCGTGCCGGTCGCCAAGCATGGCAATCGCGCACTATCGTCGAAGTCGGGTGCGGCCGATGTGCTGCAGGCGCTCGGCGTTAAAATCGAAATGGACCCAAACCAGGTCGGCGTATGTATACGCGACGCCGGCATCGGCTTCATGTTTGCGCCAGCACATCATCCTGCCATGAAGAATGTCGGGCCGACGCGCGTCGAGCTCGGCACCCGCACGATCTTCAATCTGCTGGGGCCGCTGTCGAATCCAGCAAGCGTCAAGCGACAGATGATCGGTACATTTTCAAAGCACTGGGTTGAGCCGATGGCTCAGGTGCTGAAGAATCTCGGTTCGGAGAGCATCTGGGTGGTGCACGGCTCGGATGGCCTCGATGAAATCACCACATCCGGTCCTACCAGCGTCGCCGCGCTTGAGAACGGCAAAATCCGGACCTTCGAGGTCACGCCCGAAGATGCCGGCTTGTCGCGCTCGAAACCCGAAGCCTTGCGCGGCGGTGATGCCGAGTTTAACGCAAAGGCATTGCTCGACGTTCTCAAGGGCAAGCCTGGCCCTTTTCGCGATGTCTCAATTCTCAATGCTGCGGCAGCGCTCATTGTTGCGGGCAAGGCGAAAGATCTCAAGCATGGCGCAATGTTGGCGGCAAAATCGATTGAATCCGGCGAGGCTGAAGGCCGCCTCGATCGATTGATCGCGGTTTCAAATGCCGTGGAGGCGTGACGCATGATCCCGAAAAGTGGGAGCCGGTTTTCGGATAAGATCATGTGCAGGAATAATTGAATGTCTGACATCCTGACCAAGATCGAAGCCTATAAGCGCGAGGAGATCGCCGAGGCAAAGCGGACGCACCCGCTTACCGAGCTTGAAAAACTGGCCAAAGCCGCGCCCCAGCCGCGGGGCTTTCTCGCTGCGATCGAGCGCCGCATCGCCGCGGGCGACTATGCGCTGATCGCTGAGATCAAGAAGGCCAGCCCATCAAAAGGCCTCATCCGGGCTGACTTCGATCCACCTTCGCTCGCAAAGGCTTATGAGGCGGGCGGCGCTACCTGCCTTTCAGTCCTGACCGATGCTCCCTCATTCCAGGGCAAACCGGAGTTTCTTGCCGCGGCCCGCAATGCCACGGTACTGCCGGCGTTGCGCAAGGATTTCATCTACGAGGCGTATCAAGTGGTGGAATCACGCGCGCTTGGCGCTGATTGCATCCTCATCATCATGGCGGCGGTCGATGATGGAACCGCGCGCGCGATTGAAGATGCCGCCATGGCACTGGGTATGGACGTCCTCGTTGAAGTTCATGATGAAGATGAGCTCGATCGGGCCCTCAAGCTGAAATCGCGCCTCATCGGCATCAACAATCGAGATTTGCGCACCTTCAAGACCTCTCTCAACGTCAGCGAACGTCTCGCGCCAAAAATCCCACGCGATCGTGTTCCCGTCGCCGAAAGTGGTCTGAATACCCCTGCCGACCTCGCTCAGCTCAAGCGACTTGGGATCTCGACGTTTTTGATTGGCGAAAGCCTGATGCGGCAAGGCGACGTTGCTGCCGCCACACGATCCCTTATTGCGCGCGAGCCGCGCCAAGCTGTAGCGGAGTAGAGCCATGGCGCGACGCAAGACAACATCTGCTCGGCGCCCTAAAAAGAAAAGCGCCCCTCGCCGTCTGAAGAAAAACTTTGCCCGCCGGGCGAAGCCAAAAAACAAACCGAAGGCAAAATCCCCACCTTTGCCGCCGCCAGCGAGCCCATTGACCCACATCGACCAGCGCGGCGAAGCCCGAATGGTCGACGTGTCCGACAAAGGCGCCACGGAACGCATCGCCATCGCGGAAGGCCGCGTGATCATGCGCAAAGAGACGCTCGATCTAGTGGTTGAGGGAAATGCCATGAAGGGAGACGTGCTGGGTGCGGCGCGGCTTGCCGGCATCATGGCTGCCAAACGAACCCATGGTCTCATCCCGCTTTGCCACCCACTCCCCCTCACCAAAATCGAGATCGACATCAATCCAGAGCACGCGCTGCCCGGGTTTCTTGTTCAGGCCACGGTCAAGGTCACTGCCAGGACTGGCGTCGAGATGGAGGCGCTGACGGCGGTCTCGATCGCCTGCCTGACGATCTATGACATGGTCAAGGCGGCTGAACGCGGCATGCGGATCGAGGGCATTCGCCTGCTGCACAAGAGTGGCGGAAAATCCGGCGAGTGGCGCGCGGAGGCATAACCTTGAGTTTGATGCCAGTTGCCGAGGCGTTGCAGCGGGTGCTGGCCGACGCACATGCACTGCCAGCGGAAATGGTGCCGCTTGCCGAAGCGCACGGCCGTGTTTTGACCGACGACGTGTCCGCCCTTCGTACCCAGCCGCCGGCCGCCGTTTCCGCCATGGATGGCTATGCCGTGCGCGCGAGCGACGTCGCGCATGCGCCTGTTACACTTAAACTGATAGGTGAAGTTGCCGCCGGACATCCTTTTGCGGGGGAGTTAGGCCCAGGCGATGCCGCCAGAATATTTACCGGCGGTGTCCTGCCGAAGGGCAGCGATACTGTGGTTATTCAAGAACTCACTACAAGTGATGGCAAAGCAGTCGTTATCCAGAAAGCAACCGCCAGGGCTCGCAATGTGCGCGCCGAGGGCATCGATTTTGCCAAGGGCCAGGTTCTGCTGGGCAAAGGCACTCGGCTAAGCGATCGCGACCTGATGCTGGCTGCTGCGATGAACTACCCGCGCCTGAGCGTGCACCGGCAGCCCAAAATCGCCGTGCTGGGAACCGGCGATGAGCTCGTGCCGCCTGGGAGCGAGCCCGGTCCTGGCCAGATTGTTTACTCAAACGGATTTGCCCTCGCGGCGCTGGCACGCAGCGAGGGTGCCGCTGTTTCCGACGCCGGCATTGCGCACGATCGCATTGAAGTCATTACCGCCAGTGTGCGCCGGGCGCGCGAATGGGGTGCCGACGTCCTGGTCACCACCGGTGGTGCCTCGGTCGGTGAACACGATCTGGTACAACGCGCTTTGGCGTCTGAAGGTCTCGATTTGTCGTTCTGGCGGGTAGCCCTTCGTCCTGGACGGCCGATGATGCACGGCCGGCTGGGCACGATGCAGGTACTGGGGCTTCCCGGGAATCCGGTATCTTCCTACGTTTGCGCGTTCCTCTTTCTGGTGCCCCTCATCCGCCAGCTGACCGGCCGACTCGACACCCGGCACGTACCCGGCCGTGCGAAACTTGGGCGTGGTTTGCCGGCTAACGACGAGCGCGCCGATTATCTGAGGGCAACGCTCGAGCACGGGCCTGACGACTTGGTGGCAATGCCACTTCCCGACCAGGATAGTTCCCTGATGGCGCCATTGGCCAAGGCGGGCTGTTTGGTGATTCGGGAACCACACGCCCCCGAGGCTCCGGCCGGTTCAGACTGTGTCATCCTTAAGCTAGGCCTTTAGGCGTCTTTCGAGTTTTTCACCCCAAATTAAACAGTTGCGGAACACATATCGAACAGATAGTGTCCGTTCATGATTTGTTTCTGGCCTGTCCCTCCAAGGGCGGCCTGACGGGGAGAGACCGATGCTGACCCGCAAGCAGTTCGAGCTTCTGCGTTTCATCCACGAGCGGCTGACCGAGGCTGGGATTCCGCCCTCTTTCGACGAAATGAAGGACGCCCTCGACCTGCGTTCCAAGTCGGGGATCCACCGGCTTATCACGGCCCTGGAGGAGCGCGGGTTCATCCGGCGCCTGCCGAACCGTGCCCGCGCCATAGAGGTGATCAAACTGCCGGATTCGGTTGGTCATGGGCTGGGTTCTTCGCGGTCGCGCGGTTTTACGCCGAGCGTAATCGAGGGCGATCTTGGCCGTGTTCGTACCAATTCCGAGGATGATCCCGGCCGGCCGGTCGCCGTGCCGGTTATGGGCCGCATAGCGGCGGGCACGCCGATTGAGGCGATCCAGACCCGCAGCCATGTCATCAACATGCCCCCTGACCTGCTTTCAGCCGGCGATCATTTCGCCTTGGAAGTACGCGGTGACAGCATGATCGAGGCCGGCATCCTCGATGGCGACATCGCGCTGATCAGAAAATCCGAAGCCGCCGAAACGGGCGATATTGTTGTTGCGCTGATCGATGATGAGGAGGCAACCCTCAAGCGCTTCCGCCGCCGTGGCGCCTCGATTGCGCTCGAACCCGCCAATCCCGCGTACGAGGTACGCATCCTTCCGCCGAACCGGGTGCGGATCCAAGGCAAGCTCGCCGGGCTTTTCCGCCGATATTAATCGTCTGCGGAAAGGTCATCGTCGCGCGGCATCGCGTCAGTCGAGCCGCGTTGTGTTGCCGCTTGCGTACTTTCCGATGCGCGCATTGGGCTGTTCATCCACGGGCGGTCAGAACCGGGTGGCCGCGCGAGCGCAAGCTGGAAATGATCTCCGATTTTGTGCAGGGCCGCGGCGCCATGATCGCGGGTGGTTTGCCGGTCGACGACAATGGCGGCGCAACCCGATGCCGGCACCTCGCGCGCACTGAGAACTACCGCGGCGCGCGCGCAATCCTCGGCAACGGCTTCAATTCCAAGCACCATTGAGATGAGACGCCCGTCGTTAAGCGCGCCTATGCAACCAACAGCATCGCACCTGACGCCATTGGACAAGGTAGGGTCCTTCGGAACACGTGCGTCGCCGTCGGCGGCAAGCCATTCCTTGACGGCGAAGGTGTCACGACCACTGCGCAGAATTGCGAGGCGTCCGTCGGTCCCACGAAATGCCGCCGATTGGCCGTCGCCCCCGATCAGGACGTCCGGCTGCGGAGACAAAACAGCGCAAAGGCTGCCACTAACAACCAGGACCGCCCCGCTCCACCGCAATGGCGTACGCAACAAGCAGACAATCAGGATACCTGCGGTCCCTACCAACAGCGGGCCCGTCCCAAACGCGTGGAGCCGTCCCACGGCGCCGGGCAGGCTGGTGACCCAGAGCGCAACGCCATTCATCCAATCAATGCCGGCGCTCATCAGGCGCCAGAACGGGGCATCGAATCCGAATGGCATCGCCAGCAGCCCAAGAAGGCCCATTGGCATGACCAGCGCGGACACGACCGGCATCGCAAGAAGATTGGCCAATGTTCCGTATGGCGCCAGCCTGTGGAAATGGTAGGCCGCGTAGGGTGTCGTTGCAAAGCCGGCGACCAGTGAAGCCAAAAGCAGCCCAAAAACCTCTCGCGCACCCCAGAGTGCTACGCGCGTCCCGAGTGAGCTATCTTTATTGGCGCGCAACGGCAGCCCGTACTGATACGCCGCGACAAGTGCCAGCGTTGCCGCAAATGACATCTGGAAGCTCGGATGAATAACCGCCTGCGGCGCAAACAGCAGCACGCCGATCGCCGCAACCGCAAGCGTGCGAAAGGTCAACGTCGGGCGATCCAGCATCACGCCAACGAGCACGATTGCGATCATGATGAACGAGCGCTGAGTGGCAACCTCGGCACCTGAAAGCAGAAGATAGAGCGCTGCCGCAACCAGCGCACCGGCCGCCGCCCATTTTTTGATGGGATGGCGGCTCGCCATAGACGGAAACAGTGCAAGGCCAGCGCGAATAAAAAAGAACACGATCCCGGCCACCACCGCCATGTGATAGCCGGAAATCGACAAAACATGGGCGAGGCTCGACACGTACATTGCGTCATTGACTGGTGTCGAAATTGCGTCGCGTTTTCCCGTGATCAGCGCCGATGCGATCGATCCGTTGTCGCCCGGCATTACCGCGCGAATGCGCTTGTCGATGGCTTCGCGCACGTCATCGATGATCGTGGCATATTGCAACCAAAATCCGCGCCCGACAGGTGGGGCCTTGGTTTTGATTGCGCCTAGTGCATATCCGGACGCTCCGATGCGTTGAAAATACATATCGCGGGCAAAATCGTAGCCACCAGGCCGCAGCGGTTGCAGCGGCGGCGACAGGCGCGCTTTGAATTCGACAAAGCTTCCGACAGCCGGAGCGCTTCCTTTGCGTACTGCGACCCGAACGCGCTCGAGTGCGGGTTTCAGGAGCGCGCCAGCAATACTCTCAACGCGCACGACGATACGATCGCTGCGCTCGCGCTCCTCTCGGATCTCAACAAAACCGGACACCAGCACGCTTGCAGCGGGTGACTGCAAGATCGGGTGCGTGATGCGTACCGTTTGCAGGGTGGCCGTCGCGAAACCTGCCGCTGTCGCCGTCATCCCCAGCGCAAGCGCGAATCCGATCGGCCGGTGACGGGCCAGAACCGTCACGACGACGCCCGCGATGGCCGCCACCAATGCCGCCCACCAGGCCGGTTCACGATCTGCGCTGAAGTAGGCAACGATGCCGAAGCCGAAGGCCACCGGCAGCCACGGCATCAAGCGACCAGGTGCAACTTCCGCGCGGACCCACTCCGACAACAGGCCACGCAGCGAACCGGCCGCATCGACAATTCCATCCGGCAGCAATAGTCCGGCCGGACGGCGGGCAGCATCGGCTGTCGGCGCCCAGGCTTTGGCACGCGCGCGCGGCCGCTCGTGATGGGCACTTTGCCTGACCAAGGCGCGAGGCGCCTCCCGACGCCAAATCGATACAACCGCGCCTATCCTAACTCATCCATAGGTTGTGGCCAGTCCCGCCAGGCTCAGCCTGTGGCTTTTTCTTTGGCCCATGTGTCGCGCAGCCCGATTGTTCGGCTGAACACGGGTTTGCCGGGCGAGGAATCCCGGTCGAGGCAGAAATAGCCCTGACGTTCGAACTGGATGGCCTGCTCTATCTTGGCATCGGCGAGCGCCAGTTCGAGCTGCGCGCCAGTCAGTACCTCCACCGAATTTGGATTGAGATCGGTGGCAAAGCTTTCGCCCCCGCTCGGATCGGGTTTTGTGAACAGGGGGTTGTAAAGACGCACCTCGGCCGGAATCGAATGCGCCGCCGATACCCAGTGGATCGTTGCCTTTACCTTTCGGCCGTCGGGGGCATTGCCGCCTCGCGTTGCGGGGTCGTAGACGCAGCGCAGTTCGGTGACCTCGCCCTTGGCGTTTTTGATGACTTCGCGGCAGGTCAGAAAATATGCGTAGCGCAAGCGAACTTCGGTCCCCGGAGAAAGCCGGAAAAATTTCTTCGGCGGGCTCTCCATAAAATCGTCCTGCTCGATGTAGATCTCCCGCCCGAATTTAATCTTTCGTGCACCCGCCGCGGGATTGTCCGGGTGATTGACCGCCTCCAATTCCTCCACCTGCCCTTCGGGATAATTCTCGATCACGACCTTGAGCGGACGAACCACCGCCATTCGCCGCAACGCTGTTTTGTTGAGCGCTTCACGGACGGAAAAATCGAACATCCCCACGTCAACGATGCTATTGGCCTTTGCGACGCCGATGCGCTTGACGAAATCCCGAATGGCCTCGGGCGGAACACCGCGCCGGCGTAAGCCCGCCAAGGTAGGCATCCGCGGGTCATCCCATCCGCTGACGTGACCACCGCGAACCAGCTCGGTCAGCACGCGCTTGGATAGCACCGTGTAGGTCAGGTTAAGACGTGCGAATTCGTACTGGTGGGGTTTCGACGGCAGTTTCAAATTCGCGATGAACCAGTCGTAGAGCGGACGATGATCCTCGAATTCCAGAGTGCAGATCGAATGGGTGACCTGCTCTATCGCGTCGGACTGGCCATGAGCGTAGTCATAGCTTGGATAGATCTTCCATTCCGTGCCGGTGCGCGGATGATTGGCGTGAAGGATGCGATACATGACTGGGTCACGCAGATTGATGTTGCCCGACGCCATATCGATTTTGGCCCTCAGCACACGTGCGCCATTCGGAAATTCACCCGCGCGCATGCGCCCGAACAGATCGAGGTTTTCTTCAGCACTCCGGTCGCGGAACGGGCTGTTTTTGCCCGGCTCGGTCAGTGTGCCGCGATTGGTTCGCATGTCGTGCGGGCTTTGATCGTCCACATAGGCCTTGCCGGCACGGATCAGGTCTTCCGCCCATCCATAGAGGCGTTCGAAGTAGTCCGAGGCGTGGTAAAGGTGCTTACCCCAATCAAAACCAAGCCAGCGCACATCGCGCTCAATGGCGTCGATATATTCCTGCTCCTCCCTGGTCGGGTTGGTATCGTCAAACCGAAGATGGCAGCGTCCGCCGAATTCTTCCGCAATTC
The DNA here is from genome assembly GCA_963735285.1 of uncultured Alphaproteobacteria bacterium. GTDB lineage: Bacteria > Pseudomonadota > Alphaproteobacteria > Rhizobiales > Xanthobacteraceae > Pseudolabrys. Next base: position 722,283 of record CAVTKN010000003.1, read on the forward strand.
CGAAATTCAGGCAGATTGATTTGGCGTGCCCGATATGGAGATACCCGTTTGGCTCCGGCGGAAAGCGCGTGACCACACCCTTGACGCGACCGGCGTCCAGGTCGGCTTTAACGATATCGCGGATGAAATCGCGCCCGGGTTCTCCCGTTGTCGCTTCGCCTCTTGCATTATCGTTCGTCACCATGCTTCCTCAAATTCCACAAAACCCATCCGACGCCATGGGCGGCGGCCTATGCCATGACGGGACGTTCGGCTCAATGTCAATCGCGCTGACACCTTTTCCGGCAAGTGTGGTAGATCGCCGCCGATGAGCGAGCCCGTCGTCACCCGTTTTGCGCCCTCACCGACCGGCTTCCTCCACATTGGAGGAGGTCGTACGGCCCTGTTCAATTGGCTGTTCGCACGCCGCCATGGCGGAAAAATGCTGCTGCGGATCGAGGACACTGACCGCGAGCGCTCGACCGCTGCTGCCATCAACGCCATCATCGACGGGCTGACGTGGCTTGGTATTACCTGGGATGGCGAGATCGTCTTCCAGTTTGCTCGTGCCGCCCGCCACCGCCAGATCGTCGAGCAACTTCTGGCGTCAGGCCACGCCTATCGCTGCTACTGCAGCCCCGACCAATTGACCGCCATGCGGGAAAAGGCTCGTGCCGAGGGCCGTACCCGGCTCTACGACGGCCGATGCCGTGACCACGATCCGAAGGATGCCCCTGCCGGCGTCAATCCGGTCATCCGGCTCAAGGCCCCGTTGACCGGTGAGACGGCCGTCGAGGACCAGGTTCAGGGACGCGTGGTTTGGCAGAACGAAAATCTCGACGACTTCGTCCTGCTGCGCTCGGACGGCACACCAACTTACATGTTGGCCGTCGTGGTCGACGACCATGACATGGGTGTCACCCATATCATCCGCGGTGACGACCATCTCAACAATGGAGCACGCCAGACCCAGATTTATCAGGCGCTCGGCTGGAAAGTGCCTATCATGGCCCATATCCCGCTTATCCATGGCCCGGACGGCTCCAAGCTATCAAAGAGACACGGGGCTCTTGGCATCGACGCTTATCGGGCCATGGGATACCTGCCCGCGGCAATGCGAAATTACCTGGTGAGGCTCGGTTGGGCGCATGGCGATCAGGAGATATTCACTACCGAGGAAATGATTGCGGCTTTCGACCTGCCACAGATCGGGCGTTCGCCAGCGCGCTTCGATTTCACAAAGCTCGAGAGCCTCAACGGCCACTACATCCGCTCGACCGGTGACGCCGACTTGATCGCCGCGCTTGAGCAGCTGCTGCCCCACATCGCGGGCGGCCAGGAACTTGCGAGCAAGATGACCCCAGGGCTACGCGCCAAGCTTCTGGCTGCTATGCCGGGACTGAAGGAACGGGCCAAGACTTTGGTCGAATTGTTCGACGCATCCCGGTTCCTGTGGACAAGCCGCCCGCTAGAAATCAACGATCAGGCCAAAGCCCTGCTGACGACCGAAGCCAAAATCCTCCTTGCCGCTCTGCTGCCGGAACTCGAAGCGGTCACGGATTGGAATGCGGCCGCGGCTGAAGCGGTCGTGCGACCCTATGCCGAACGCGCCGGCCTCAAACTGGGCGCGGTGGCGCAACCGCTTCGGGCAGCGCTCACCGGCCGGACTACATCACCGCCAATTTTTGACGTGTTGGCCGTCTTAGGCCGCGACGAAAGCCTTGCCCGACTACGGGACCAGGCCGCGCCGTAAACTTTTCATATCAGGCAAATACGCCGGTAAGTGCCTATATACGCTGCTTTAGCGCTATCTTGCAGCGCACACTTGAATGGGATACGCACAAAGCGGCCGGATTCCCTAACGCCCGAAGCGGCGTCGCCTGCCCGGCCAAAACGTTTTCAACGCGCATCGCTCGCGGCCAACTCGAGGGCTCGACCATGGACGCCAAGACCAGCGCCAAGAACAAGACCGGCACCCTGACGGTCGGCAACAACAATTGGGACATGCCGATTTATCCCGGGACGATCGGACCCGACGTCGTCGATATTTCGAAGCTCTACGGCCAGAGCGGCATGTTTACCTACGATCCCGGCTTTACCTCGACCGCGAGTTGCGAGTCCAAGATCACTTACATCGATGGCGACGAGGGCATTCTCCTCTATCGCGGCTATCCAATCGAACAGCTCGCCGAGCATGGCGACTTTCTGGAGACTTGCTACCTGCTGCTCTACGGCGAATTGCCGACCACGTCGCAGAAGGCGGACTTCGACTACCGCGTCAACCGGCACACGATGGTGCACGAGCAGATGATGCGGTTCTTCCAGGGATTCCGTCGCGACGCACACCCGATGGCTGTGATGACCGGCTGTGTCGGCGCACTCTCGGCGTTCTATCACGACTCCACCGACATTTCCGACCCGCACCAGCGAATGATCGCCTCGATCCGCATGATCGCGAAAGTTCCGACGCTTGCGGCGATGGCCTTCAAATACTCAATCGGCCAGCCGTTCGTGTATCCCAAAAACGAACTCGATTACGCCTCGAACTTTCTGCGCATGTGCTTTGCGGTGCCGACCGAGGAATATAAAGCCAACCCGGTACTCGCGCGCGCGATGGATCGCATCTTCATTCTGCACGCCGACCACGAACAGAACGCATCGACATCAACCGTCCGGCTTGCGGGCTCCTCCGGCGCCAATCCGTTCGCCTGCATTGCCGCGGGTTGTGCCTGCCTGTGGGGCCCCGCGCATGGCGGCGCGAACGAGGCCGCGCTGAACATGCTGCGTGAGATTGGTTCGGTCGACCGCATTCCGGAATTCATCAAGCGCGCCAAGGATAAGAACGACTCCTACCGGCTGATGGGCTTCGGTCATCGCGTCTATAAAAACTACGACCCGCGCGCCAAGATCATGCAGAAAACCTGTCACGAGGTCCTGACAGAACTTGGTATCAAGGACGATCCGCTTCTCGATGTTGCGATGGAGCTGGAAAAAATCGCCCTGCACGACGATTATTTCATCGAGAAGAAGCTTTATCCGAATATCGATTTTTATTCAGGCATCACACTGAAGGCGATGGGATTTCCGACCACAATGTTCACCGTCCTGTTCGCGGTCGCCCGCACAGTCGGCTGGATCGCGCAGTGGAAGGAAATGATCGAGGATCCGCATCAGAAAATCGGCCGGCCGCGCCAGCTCTACACAGGCGCGACGCGCAGGGACTACGCGCCGATTTCACGGCGGAAATAATTGCGCTAGCTAGTTTTGCCGTTGGATTTGCCGTTGAGCTTCGGCGCGGTCGCGCCGTCGTAGGCCCATTGCACGTAAATTCCCGCCCAAGTGAAACCGCCGCCAAACGCGGCAAGCACCATGCGATCGCCGCGCTTTAGTTTCGGCTCGTAGTCCCACAGGCAGAGCGGAATAGTGGCATTGGTGGTGTTGCCGTACTTGTGGATGGTCACCATCACCTTGTCCATGGGCATTCCCATACGTTCGGCCGTGGACTCGATGATGCGCTTGTTGGCCTGATGTGGCACAAGCCAATCAATCATCTCGGCACGTAAATTGTTGCGCGACATGATCTGGCCGGCCACTTCCGCCATTTTGGCGATCGCAAATTTATAAACCGCGGCGCCTTCTTGATGGACATAGTGTAGCCGCTTGGCCACGCTTTCGGCCGTTGCCGGCATCCGGCTGCCGCCTGCCTTCTGATGGAGATGGACCATGCCGGAGCCGTCCGAATGGATCAGCGCGTCCATGATGCCGTAGCCGCTATCGTTCGGCTCAAGGAGTACTGCCCCGGCACCGTCACCAAACAAAACGCAGGTGGCGCGGTCGGTATAGTCGATGATTGACGACATCTTGTCGGCGCCGACAACAACGACCTTTCGGGCAGTGCCGTTCGCAATGAATTGCGCGGCAATCGTGAGCGAATAGAGAAAGCCCGAGCACGCAGCCTGCACGTCGAAGCTTCCAATATTGCGAACACCAACCATGTCGCAGATCAAATTGGCGGTGGAAGGAAACTGCAGATCCGGCGTCGTGGTGGCGCAGATAAGCAGATCCACTTCTTCGGGCTTCGTGCCGGTCTTCTGCAACAACCCGCGTACCGCTTCGGCGGCCATATGTGAGGTGCCGAGACCCTCGCCCTTCAGGATATGGCGCTCCTTGATACCGGTGCGCTCAGTGATCCAGGCATCGCTGGTGTCGACCAGGCGGGCGAGCTCCGCATTGGTGAGCAGATCAGGCGGCAGGTAGCCGTGAACGGCCGTGATCGATGCGCGCGGGGAAAGGGTCAAGGCTGGAATCCGGTTTGCAACAAGGACATACGCCGATCCGGGAGGACCCAGCAAGCTAGGATTGTGGCAGGGCTGATATTCCAGTTTCGCGCAATAATTGACCCTTATTCATAGCACAATCGGACACCAGGGAAGCGGCGCGGCTGCTGGGATGGGCTGTCCCGATTTCCATAATCGCATCAAGACGGGCAAAAGCGTCGATTTGCCGTCTCCGCTCCGGCGTATCGGCTAATAGCGGCAAAAGTGCCGTCGCGAGCCGCTCGGCTGTGCAATCCCACTGGATGAACTCCGGCACGATCTTTTCGTCCAGTACCAAATTGGCGAGAATGACCGACGGAACGTTGATGAGAAGACGCGCTGCAGGTTCTTCGATCAGGCTGACCTTGTAGGCCGCCACCATCGGCACACCCGCAAGTGCGAGTTCAAGTGTCGACGTGCCTGACTTGGTCAACGCCGCTCGCGCTGTACGAAAGGCTTCATTTTTCTCACTGGCGTCAACAATTACGCGAGTTGGAACGCGCCACGAGGCGACAGCCGCTCGTACCGTGTCCGCAAGTCTTGGCACCGCCGGGACCACCGCTTCGATGTCCCCGAACTGCTCGGCCACGCGAGCGATCGCCGCACCAAAAACCGGAGCCATGCGCCGTATTTCCCCAGGCCGGCTCCCCGGCATTACCAGCAGCAACGGCGGTCCGGCCATCCGCAGTCGTTTTTCAAGATCGTTTGGCCGCAAATCGCCGATCCGCTCTATCAATGGATGACCGACATAACTGCACGGCGGCCCGTCGAGCTCACTCAGGACTTTTGGTTCGAACGGTAGCAGCGCAAGCACGTGATCAATGTACGCGCGCATCGCGCGCGCGCGTCCGGGCCGCCAAGCCCACACCGAAGGGCACACGTAGTCGACAATCGGAATTTCAGGAGCGCGGGCGCGGACAGCGCGCGCCACCCGATGAGTAAATTCAGGGCTGTCAATGATAACCAACGCGTCTGGTTTCGCCGAAACGATGGCGTCCGCCGTTTCGCGGATCCGCCGTAAGATTTTCGGCAACCGTGTCAGAATTCCGCCGAAACCAATAATCGCGAGATCGCCCAGCGGGAAAAGACTGGGTACACCCTCCGTTGCCATGTTAGTGCCGCCAACACAGGAAAACTGCGCGCGCCCTTGCGTGCGCTGCTTGATCGCCGCAATCAGCGCGGCACCCAGCCGGTCACCCAACTCTTCGCCAGCTACGAGAAAAATATGCGGGCTCATCGCTCTGTTCCGGCCGGAACGCCGAGAACAAATATTCCAGCGCGGTCAGCTTCGATGACCACGCGCTCGGGCTCCGCGACCACGGTCGCACCGCCAACAACCGCGATACCGGCGAGCTTGGCGCGGGCTACCCCGGCCACGGTATTTGGACCTATCGACGGCAGGTCAAATCGGCGGTCCTGCTCCGGTTTTGGCGCCTTCACCAGTACGCCAATTCCTGGAGGCCCACCGATGCGCCCGGCAATTCGCAGCTCAGCAACGCGCGCCAACATCTGGTCGGTACCTTCGGCAGCTTCGACCGCCAGAACGCGTTTGCCGGCGACCACCACGGCCTGTCCGATATCGAATGCACCGCTCGCGCGCAAATAGTCGAAACCAAAGGCAATGTCCTGCCGATCCTGCTCCGCGGCATCGACGCGCCCGAGCACCCCTTCCGGCACTAATATATCCGGCGCAACTTCATGGGCGCCAAGGAGGTGAAATCCGTTATCCTCCACGATCCGGCTCACGCCCGACAGGAGATGATTGTCCCCACCGCGGTACGCAGCCATAATTCGCGGCAACAACATCAACGCCTTGAAATCTGGCCGAAGAGCCCAGAGTGTCGGCCGCACCAGTGAGCCGATGAAAACCACGTCGCGGCAGCCAGCGGCGTGAGCGTGTCGCGTGAAAGCGCCCAGTTGGCCAATACGAATCCAGTGGTGTGGATAGCCTTCGAGCATCGCCGGGTCGGCATGACCACGAAGCGCGAACAGCACGACCGGCCGTCCACGCTTCGAAACGAAGTCGGCCACAGCCAGCGGCAATGTGCCACCCCCGCATATGAGTGCGAGCGGGCCGTCATGCCCCACAGCCGCCGGTGCGCTCATGCGTCCTCGTCCGCCTCGCCGCGCTTGATGGCCATGGTGAACGGACGCTGTCCCGCGCGAATGAATACGATGATCTTGCTTACCAGCTCACTATCACCGAACTCGGCAGCGACCTTGTCAATGCGGGCTCGGAACTCGCCCTTGTCGAAAAACAAAGCTTCATAGGCGGCACGAACGCGGTGAACGTCCGATTTCGAAAGTCCGCGCCGCCGCATGCCAACCACATTGAGTCCGACCAGATTGGCGAGAGGGCCTTGCGCCATTGCAAAGGGGATCACATCGGCGCGTACGCCGCTCAGGCCAACGATCATCGCACCTTCGCCGATGCGCACAAACTGGCGAACCGCGACACCACCACCGAAGACAACATTGTCACCAACGGTGACATGACCACCGAGCGCCGTGTTATTGGCAAACACTACTTTATTGCCGACGTGACAATCGTGCCCTACGTGGCTGCCCACCATGAAAAAGCAGCTATCGCCGACTTGCGTCTTTCCGCCGCCATCTTCCGTGCCGGTACTCATGGTGACATTTTCGCGTATGTCACAATCAGCGCCGACCTCAAGCGTGGTCGGTCCTCCACGGTAGCTGTATGATTGTGGCGGCGAGCCAAGTGATGCAAACGGGTGGATGACGGTGCGCGGGCCTATCGTCGTGTGGCCCGTGAGATTGACGTGCCCTATCAAACGGCAGCCGTCGCCAATGCGGACGTGGCCGCCAACCGTGCAATAGGGACCGATTGTGACGTCGTTTCCGATGGTAGCTCCGGCCTCGACCCGAGCCGAAGAATTGATCATGCCCGCGCTCATGCGTCTGAAAGCATAGCGCCGACTTCGGCTTCCGCGACGATCTGCCCGGCGACTTTTGCTTCACCGCGGTACCACCACATGGATTTGCGATGCGCGATCCGTTTCATGTGGTATTCGACAGTATCGCCCGGTCGCACCGGCTTGCGGAATTTTGCCTTGTCGATGGTGAGAAAAAACACCGATTTCGGCTGCGCGCCCGTTGCAGCAATACACAGTACACCGGCTGTCTGAGCCATGCCTTCAATCATCAACACGCCCGGAAAAATCGGGTTGCCGGGAAAATGGCCCTGGAATTGCGGTTCATTGATCGTCACGTTTTTTATGCCAATGCCGGATTCGTCGCCCTGAATGTTAATGACGCGGTCGACCATCAGGAACGGATAACGGTGCGGCAGCATCTTCAACACCATCTCGATGTCGGCTGCCTCGAGCCTCGTTACGGCTTTATCCATAGCACAATCTCATTCGTCCGCAGCCGTCTCACTGCCACTCTCCCTGCGCGCTAGCCGCGCAAGCATTTTCATTTCGCGAAACCACAATTTAATCGGCTTGGCCGGCGAGCCACCCCAACGCGCACCGGCAGGCACATCACCGTGGACATTGCTTATTGCCGCAACTTGCGCACCTTCGCCGATTGTTACGTCGTTGCCCACACCAACACGGGCCGCGAGCACAACGAAATCTTCCAACGTAGCGCTGCCGGAAATGCCCGTTAGCGCCACCAAAATACAATGACGCCCAACACTGACATTGTGGCCCACCTGAACCAAGTTGTCGATCTTGGTGCCCTCGCCGATGACCGTGTCGCGAATGGCGCCGCGGTCGACGGTTGTGCCAGCCCCGATTTCCACGTCGTCTTGAATGATTACGCGCCCAACCTGAGGGACTTTGAGATGGCCCTGGCCTCCCATCACATAGCCGAAGCCATCCTGACCGATGTTGCAGCCCGGATGAATGATGACCCGGTCCCCGATCAATGCCTCGCTGACCGTCGCATTCGCACCGATCGAACAGTCGCGCCCGATTCGCACTCCTGCGCCGATCACTGCGTTCGCTCCGATAACACTGCCGCTGCCGATCTCGACGCCGGCGCCGATCACCGCTCCCGGGTTGATTGACACCCCATCTTCTATGCGCGCGCGCCGGTCTACGTGCGCCCCGGAAAATTCACCTGGTTCGGATAGTGACGACGGACGCAGCGCTTGCGGAAATAATTCGCGGGCTACCGTAACAAACGCGCGGTAGGGGTCCCGTACGGTCAGGATAGCCACGTTGGTCGGCAGATCGCCCGCAAACGCTGCCTTCGTGAGACAGACGCCGGCGTGAGTGTTCGCCGCGGCTGCCGCGAACCTCCTGTTGTCGAAAAAAGCGAGATCGTGAGGCGACGCGCGATCGAGCGGCGCAATATTGACCACCCTCCGCGAATGAGGAGCTGGCGACGCGACCGTCGCGCCCGTCAAGGCAACGATCTCTTCAATCGTGAGACCGCGCGAGTGTCGTAAGAAGACCGGCTCGTTCATCCTACAGGAGTCCGATCCGCCATGCCGCCGGACACAACCCAAATCAGAACTTGGTGCCGCCGCTGAAGCGGAAGACCTGCGTGCGGTCGCAAATTTGCGTGACGTTGTCCGAACCAGTCGCGCAATATTTTGTAATTGGATAGGCCAAGTCGAAACGGAGCGGTCCGAGCGGAGAATCCCAGAGCAAGCCGACGCCGACCGAGGAGCGGATCTTTCCCACGCCGTCGAGGCCGACCTGGAGTGTTTCGCCGGTCACGCTCCAGCTGGTCGGCCCTTGGTAATTCCAAAGGTTGCCCGCATCGGCAAAGGCCGCAATCTTGATGCCGATATCTTTCGGCAGGAAATACAACGGCGTTTGCGCCTCAAGGCTCGCGCCCCAAAACATGCTGCCGCCGAGGGAATTGTTCGTCGTTCCGATCGTGAGATCGCGCGGGCCGATACCGGCAGGAGCAAAGCCGCGCACCAGTTGCGGCCCCATCTGGAATTGGTCCAGCATGCGCAAACTCTGGCCGCCCCAAGGCGTAATATTGCCAGCCTGGAGCTTGAAGACGCTGACGACATCCGAGAACACTTCGTAGTAATTGCGCGCTTCAGCCGACGTGCGAATGAATTGCACGTCGCCCCCGACGCCGGCAAAATCCTGCTTGAGTTCGGTATAAAGGCCGCTGGTCGGAATTCTGTTGTTGTCGAGCGTGTTGTACGAAACCGTATAGCCAACCAGCGACGTGTTGACCGGACCCGCGGCCAATTCCTTACGCACGGCGAGCGATGCCTCGCCGTTCTGGTAACAGCCGTACGGCACATTTACAAAAAGATCGGAGCCATTCGCTTCGTTCGTCGGATTTACGCCTGGTCCGCCGTTGCCCGGGTGTATTGCTGGAAAATTGACAGTCATTGAACTGGGTCGGCAATGTGATTTTCTGCTGATAGAACGAATACCGCGGCGCAAAAGCGATCTCTTCAGTCACCGCAAAACCGAGGCGCAGATTGGTGCCGACCGTCTGGGAGTCGTACGAGACGTAATTGTTTGCGAGATTTTGTCGCGCAAACAAGTCAATTCCGCCTGCCATGCGGTAGCCAAAAAGATAGGGCTCAACGAACGAAAGGTCGAAGCCCTTGACGTATTGTCCGTAGGTGACCGACGCCTTCGCGTAATTGCCGCGACCCATCAGGTTGCGGTCGGCAACGCTGACCTCGGCAATGAGGCCGTCTGCGGTGGAGTAACCGCCGGAAATAGAAAACTCGCCGGTCGGCTGTTCTTCAACATCGACATTGACGACAACGCGATCAGGCGCGGAGCCGGGCTCGTTGGTGATCTTTACCGTCTTGAAGTAGTTGAGGTTCTTCAGGCGCCGCTCGGCGCGATCGACCAGTGCGCGGTTATAGGCATCGCCCTCGCTCAGGTCGAATTCCCTGCGGATGACGAAATCGCGGGTTCGCGTATTGCCCCGGATGTTAATGCGCTCGATGTAGGCGCGCGCGCCCTCTTCGACAACGAAGGCGAGATTGATGGTCTTGGCCTCGAAGTTGCGATCGCCGCGCGGGCGGACAGTGGCAAATGCGTAGCCGTGCTTGGCGGCCGCAATCGTCATCGACTCCACGCTTTTTTCGACGAGATCCGCGTTGTAGACGCTGCCCGGGCTCAGTTTAACCTGGGCGCGCAACGAGGCAGGCTCAATGGCGTGTACATTCGACACCACGTCGACCGTGCCCACGCGATATTGTGAGCCTTCATCAATCGTGAATGTGACGGCAAAGCCTTTCTTAGACGGATCATATTCGCCGACCGCAGAAACAATGCGGACATCGGCGTAGCCGTGTTTGAGGTAGAACCGGCGCAACAGATCGCGGTCGGCCTCAACGCGATCAGGGTCATAGATGTCGGTGGTCTGCAGGAAGCTGAGAATATTGCTCTCGGAAGTCTTGATGACGTCCTTGAGGCGGCCCGACGAAAACGCATGCGTGCCGACAAACCGGATGTCCTTGACGCCGGTTTTCTCGCCTTCCTTGATCTCGAAGACCAGGTCGACGCGGTTGTTGGGCAACTCGATGATCTTCGGATCGACGCTGATGTCGAAACGGCCGCTGCGATGATAAATTTCGATGATGCGCTGAACGTCGGCCTGAACGGTCGGGCGCGACAGGGTCCCGCGCGGCTTTGACTGGACCTCTGCCGTGAGTTGCTCGTCCTTGGCCTTCTTGTTGCCCTCGAAGGCAACCCGGTTGATCACCGGATTTTCGACCACGTTCACGACAATACGGCCGCCGGTGTGGCTGATGCGGACGTCGGCGAATAGACCGGTTGTGAGGAGGGCCTTGAGGGCCTCGTCTTCCTGCTCGGGGCCGATCCGGCCACCCGGGCCGGGCTTGAAATAGGAACGGATGGTGTCGGCCTCGACCCGGCGGCTGCCCTCCACGACGATAGAGCTGGCCGTCTGCGCAACCGCGACTCCTGAGGAGGCCACCGTCACACAGCAAGCGCCGACAAGGATCCCGGCGAGGACTAGGCAGTTAAACGCCAATCCCCGAACCACCCGCACACAAATTCCCATGCGCTACGCGCCCTTTTGATCCATGCGGCCGCCCCCAATGCGGATTCGTTAGACGGTCCGGGCTGGCATAGGCCTGCTTTGTACAGCGTTTTTTATGCACTGCAAACGAAAGTCCCGCCCAACTTTCCCTTTCCCCTCAAAAAGTTGCCCGTCAGCAACGGTCATGACGTGGCGAGATGCAGGATGTCATTAAAGGTTGCAAAAATCATCAACATCACGACGATCGCCAGGCCAATCCGGAACCCAAGTTCCTGCGCCCGCTCCGACAGCGGACGGCCTCGAATCGCTTCAATACCATAGAACAAAAGGTGACCGCCATCGAGCAAAGGGATGGGGAACAGGTTGAGGAGGCCGATTGAGACCGAAAGCACGGCGGTCAGGTGGATCAGTGCCGCAAAACCAGCGGTCGCCACCTGCCCCGATACCTGGGCGATGCGAATTGGCCCGCCAAGCTGGTCGGCAGCCTCGCGGCCCGCAAATACACCCGTGATATAGGACAGTGTCCGGTCGACCACGAACCAGGTCTCTTGTGCGCCCATCACAATGGCGCGGACCGGTCCCGCCTTCTCGGTCTTGATGTCGCCAGGCGCCATAGAGCGACTGATACCCAACACGCCAAGGCGATGAACGTTGCCGAAATTGTCCTTGATCTCCTTGAGCTGAGGAACGGCTTTAAGCCCGACCGGCACTCCGCCGCGGTCCACTTCGATTGTGAGCGGCTCACCAGCGCTGATGCTGACGACCCTCTGCATGTCGGAAAAACTCTCAATCTTCTCGCCGTTGATCGACAGCACCAGATCGCCCGGCTTGAAGCCGGCCACTTCGGCCGCACTCCCCGCCTGCACAGTATCGACACGTGCGCTTGTGGTTTGCTTCCCGACGGTCATGAAAATGCCGGCGAAAATGGCAATTGCCAGCACGAAATTCGCGATCGGCCCCGCAGCGACCACGGCGGCGCGCGAACGGATCGGCTGGAAAATGAAGCTATCTTTCTTGTCGGCCTCGCTCATCGCCGCAGCGGCCGCATGGTCGGGCACACTTGCCGCATTGTCGTCGCCGAAGAATTTCACATAGCCACCGAGCGGCACTGCGGAAATCTTCCAGCGAGTGCCGTAGCGGTCATTGAAACCGGCGATCTCCGGACCAAAACCGATCGAGAACACCAGCACCCTGATGCCGCACCAGCGGGCCATCATGAAGTGGCCGAGCTCATGGAAGAACACGACGATCGTCAGAACGAAAAGGAAAGGCACCACATAGCCGACGAGGCCGCCACCGAACGCGCTCAAGCCCCCCATGATTTCCATACCCATTACGCTGCGTGCTCCTCGTTCGCCCTGTCAGGACTGTGTATCGCCCGTAAGCTACCTAGGATGCCTTTACGGCAATTTCGGGCAAGAGGTCCCGGGCCAGACTTCTTGCAATATGGTCAACGGCCAAAGCGGCATCGATTCCGGTCGGTTCGGCCAATAAACCCCGCTTTGCGGCCATATCAAGGGTCGCTTCCACCAGGGCCACAATGGCGGGAAAAGAGATCCTGCCGGCAAGAAACTCGCTAACGGCAACCTCATCGGCCGCATTCAAGACTGTGGGCGCCGCCCCGCCTGTTTCCATGGCGCGCCGCGCCAGCCCGAGCGCGGGAAATCGCTCCAGATCCGGCGCTTCGAAAGTGAGTTGCTTCACCTCAGCGAGATTGAGCCGCGCGGCCGGCCCATCGATGCGCGTCGGCCAGGCCAGGCAATGGGCGATCGGAATGCGCATATCGGGCGAGCCGAGCTGCGCCACGACCGATCCATCGCGGAATTCCACGAGCCCGTGCACCACCGACTGCGGGTGCACCAAAACGTCAATCTGGTCGGACGGCAGCGCGAACAGATGGTGCGCCTCAATAATCTCAAGGCCTTTGTTCATCAGCGTTGCCGAGTTGATTGTGATCTTCGGACCCATCGACCAGTTCGGATGCTTCAGCGCCTGTTCAGGCGTCGCCGCATTGATTGCTTCCTTTGACCAAGTTCGAAACGGTCCGCCCGATGCCGTCAGGATCACGCGCCTGACGTCGCCCCAGTTGCCGGAGCCAAGCGCCTGGAACACCGCGTTGTGTTCGGAGTCGACTGGCAGAATCCTGGCGCCCGCTTTTGCCGCGCTCCGCATGAACAGGCCGCCTGCGCAGACCAGGCATTCCTTGTTGGCAAGCGCCACCGTCGCCCCACGTTCGACCGCGGCAAGCGTTGGCTTCAATCCGACGGCGCCACTGATTGCCGCCATCACCCAATCGGCGGGGCGCTGTGCCGCTTCTACCAATGCGTCTTCGCCAGAAGCAGCTTCGATGCGAGAGCCCGAGAGCGCGTCTTTAAGTTCACGATAGGCGGCGTGATCCGCAACCACCGCATGGCGGGCGCCGACCTCGCGCGCAATCTTGCCGAGCGCCGCCGCGTTGCGGCGCGCGCTGATCGAACTCGACGCGATATCGATCGGGCTCGCGCTTGATCAGATCAAGTGTGCTCGTTCCGACCGAGCCAGTGGCGCCGAGGATGGAAATGCTGCGCACCCCGCCGGCGGACGCTGTTTTTGTACGCACCGCGTCAACAACCGTCATGCGTTCACCATTGTAGCAATCCCTGCGCCGGGGCATCGAAACCGCCGCGCATCAAACCGATAACGCAGGCGACCAGCGCTGCGGCCCAGAAGCCATCGAGCCGGTCCATAACGCCGCCATGGCCTGGAATAAGCTGACTTGAATCTTTCGCCCCGAATTGTCGCTTCACCCACGACTCGAACAAATCGCCACATTGCGACACCACGGACATAACAAAGGCGATGGCGATGATTGCCGTTCTATTGAACGACCCGAACAGGCTCGCGACGAACAGCGCAACCAGAATTGCGCCGATCACCCCAACAATTGCCCCCGACCAGGTTTTTTTCGGACTTACAACAGGCAACAGTTTTGGCCCACCGAAGGCGCGGCCTGCGAAATACGCAAATACGTCGGTCGTCCACACAATGGCGAACAGTAGCACGATCACCGCAAATCCGAACATGTCGTCGGCGCGCAGAAATACCGGCGCCAACAACAGCGCTCCTGCATAGCCAATGCCTGCTGTGACCCACACCCGCCGCTCTTCGGGCGCAAATATCGCGGCGGCAAGCCCACCCAACCCTACCATCAAGATTGCAACGATCGGACGACCAAGCCACGCAACAAAGCCTGCCATCGCAATGGCGCCCCCACATGACACAAACATCAGCCGGTAAGAGGCGCCCACGACCATCGTTGTCCATTCCCACAGGACTGCAATGGCAGCCAACACCCAGAAGAGTACGAACACCCAGCCGCCGCGGTAAGCGGCGAATAACGCAATCGGTGCCAGAACTACGGCCGAAAGAATGCGCAGCGCCAGGTTGTTCATAGACATCGGCGTTCGGGAGGCAGGGTCTATATCGACCACGGATCAGGATCCGGTCTGCGCGACGAGGCCACCAAACCGCCGCTCGCGTTGCTGATATTCGCGAATGGCAGATTCGAGTGTGGCACGATCAAAGTCCGGCCAATAGGTCGGCACAAAGACCAGCTCGCTGTAGGCCGATTGCCAAAGCAGGAAATTCGACAGGCGCTGCTCGCCACTTGTGCGGATGATCAGGTCGGGATCAGGAATGTCGGGCGCGTCGAGGAAGCGCGTGATCGAATCCATATCGATGTCGGCAGCGGTCATCCGCCCGTTCGCAATTTCGTCTGTGATGCGTTGCACCGCACGAACGATTTCCTGTCGCGCGCCATAGTTAAATGCCACCACCAGTGTGAGGCCGTCATTCTTCTTTGTGAGCTCCTCAGCTTCCGTCAGTAGCCGCCCAATATCCGGATCGAGACCCGTTCGTTCGCCAATAATGCGAACCCGAACATTGCTTTTGTGCAGTTCAGCCAAATCATTGCGAACGAAACGTCGCAATAAACCCATCAGCTCGCCGATTTCACTCGCCGGTCGCGACCAATTTTCCGCGCTGAACGAGAAGATCGTGACGATCTTGATGCCGATTTCGCCGGCGGCGCGAATGGTGCGCCGCAATGCCTCGACTCCGCGCCGGTGCCCTTCCGCCCGCGGCAACCCGCGCGCAGCTGCCCACCGCCCATTGCCATCCATGATGATGGCAACGTGGCGCGGCACATCGAATGCCGGCGGAGCAGTCTGCTGGAGTTCGGCCTCGGGCATGTCTTGCGACCTCAGACCGTGAGGATCTCCTTTTCCTTCGCAGACAGCATATGATCAATTTCCGCAATGCCGGTATCGGTCGCTTTCTGGATATCGCCCGAAAAACGATCGTGGTCGTCCTTGCTGATCTTGTGATCTTTTTCGAGCTTCTTGATGACGTCCATGGCGTCGCGCCGGACGTGCCGCACGGCCACGCGCGCCGTCTCGGCATATTTATGCGCCACCTTGACCAGTTCCTTGCGCCGATCCTCATTGAGTTCGGGAATGCGCAAGCGGATGGTCTGGCCTTCGGTTGCCGGCGACAGTCCGAGGTTGGAATTCACGATCGCCTTTTCCACCGGGTGAACCAGCGAGCGATCCCAGACATTCACCGAGATCATCCGTGGCTCCGGCACACTCACCGTTGCAACCTGGTTGAGCGGCATCTGCGCGCCATAGGCTTCCACCATGATCGGATCGAGCAGGTGAGCCGAGGCGCGTCCGGTCCGCAGGCCGGACAATTCCGTTTTCAAAACACTGCTTGTGGCCTGCATGCGGCGCTTGATCTCGTTAAGGTCGTGTGTGGTGCTTGTCATGGCAATTCCTCGAACACCGCGCCTGTAAACGAAGCCACAATTCCCGCGCCGGTCTAGCCGACGACAGTTGCGTGCCCCTTGCCGCGTAGTACGGCTTCGATGGCGCTCTTTTCCGCAATCGAAAACACGATGATAGGCATCCGGTTTTCACGGGCAAGCGCGAAGGCAGCGCCGTCCATGACCTTGAGGTCCTTTTCGAGCGCTTCCTGATGGCTGAGTTTGTCGTACCGCTTGGCCTTCGGGTCTTTTTTCGGGTCGGCGGTGTAGACGCCGTCAACATTGGTGGCCTTAAGCACCGCCTGAGCCTCAAGTTCGGCGGCGCGCAGCACGGCGGTGGTGTCGGTCGTGAAGAAGGGATTACCGGTGCCGGCGGCAAGCAACACCACCCGGCCCTTGCCAAGGTTCTTCATGGCGCGTTTACGGTTGTAGGTTTCGCACACTGCGGTCATCGCGAGCGCTGACAACGTGCGCGCTTCGCACCCTGCCCGTTCAATCGCCGCTTCCAGCACAAGGCAATTCATCACCGTCGCCAGCATACCCATCGTGTCGCCGACCGGCCGCGGCACGCCACGTTCCGACACCTCGACACCACGGAAGATATTGCCGCCGCCGACCACAACACCGAGCTCGACGCCGAGCTTGGCCGCAGCGGCAAGATCCGTGGCGAGACGTTCGACTGTTGCCTGGTCGATGCCGAAGCCCTGCTTGCCGGTGAGCGCCTCACCGGACAGCTTGACGATGACGCGTCGGTAAAGCGGATCACTCATGCGATGCGATCCTCAATTCTATTGCGCGCGGCTATCAGCTTTGGCCCGCGGCAGCTGCGACCTCGGCGGCGAAATCGGTTTCCTGCTTCTCGATGCCCTCACCGAGTGCGAACCGGACGAAGCCCGTAACCTTGATCGGTCCGCCCACTTTGCCCTCGGCTTCCTTTAGTGCCTGCGCGACGCTCTTCTTGTCGTCGAAAATGAACGGCTGCTCGATCAGGCATACTTCCTTGTAGAACGTCTTCAATCCCGACTCGACGATCTTCTCGATCACGTTAGCCGGTTTGCCCTGCTGCTTGAACTTATCCGCGAGCACATTTTTCTCGCGCTCCACAACCGCAGGATCGAGCGCCGCCGCGTCGAGCGCCAGCGGATTAGCCGACGCGACATGCATGGCGACCTGCCGGCCAAGCGCGGTCAATTCGTCGGCCTTTCCAGACGATTCGAGCCCGACGATCACGCCGATCTTGCCCAGGCCGTCGGTGACGGCGTTATGCACGTAGGAGCCGATTGCGCCCTTCCCGACAGAAAGGCCGCCAGCTCGGCGCAACGTCATGTTCTCGCCGATCTTTGCGATCGTGTCTGAGATCGACTCGGCCACCGTGATGCTGCCGGCTTTCGCCGCGTTGATTTTTTCAACGTCATTGCCGACCGACAACGCCACATCGGCGATCATCTTGACGAGACCCTGAAACAGGTCGTTGCGCGCAACGAAATCGGTTTCGGAGTTGACCTCCACGACGACGCCCTTGGTGCCCTGCACCAGGACGCCAATGAGCCCTTCCGCGGCAACGCGGCCTGCCTTCTTGGCGGCTTTAGACAAACCTTTCTTGCGCAGCCAGTCCTGCGCCGCCGTCATGTCGCCATTCGTCTCGGTCAGTGCGGACTTGCAGTCCATCATGCCTGCGCCGGTGGACTCGCGCAGTTCCTTGACCATCTGGGCGCTGATATTTGCCATCGAACCTGATCCTTCATCCGTTCCAGCCGCGCACCGCGCGGCTGGCGGTCGTTATCAATGAAAAATGAGGCGACGTTATTCCGCCGTCAATTCCTTGGCCTTGGTAACCCAGCCAGGCACGCGGCCCGGCAGGCCTACTTCTTCGCCGACATTGTGCGCGGCTTTCTCGTTGAGCTCGGCGATCTGCGAGAAGTGGAAGATGCCAAGATCGTTGAGCTGCTTTTCGATCGCCGGCGAAACGCCCGGCAGTTTCTTGAGATCGTCGGCAGCGCCGCGCGGACCCGGCAATTGCTCGAAGCCGAGATCGCCGGCAGCGGGCGCCGTCGGGATTGACTCGGCAACAATGGGCTTTTCGGCCGCGCCCGCATCCACGCCCATTTCGCCTTGCGCACGCGAGATGCCGTCGATCGCAGCTTTGGCAATCAGGTCGCAGTAAAGCGAAACCGCACGGCTGGCGTCGTCATTGCCCGGCACGACATACGTGATCCCAGCCGGATCACAATTGGTATCGACAACAGCAGCGACCGGAATATTGAGGCGCTGAGCTTCCTTGATCGCGATATCTTCCTTGTTGGTGTCAATTACGAACAACAGATCTGGCACGCCGCCCATATCCTTGATGCCGCCGAGCGAGCGGTCGAGCTTGTCGCGCTCGCGCTGCATCGTGAGGCGCTCTTTTTTGGTGTAGCCGCCGGTGTCACCAGAGCTGAGCATTTCGTCGAGCTTGCGCAGGCGCGAGATCGAAGCTGAGATGGTTTTCCAGTTGGTCAACGTGCCGCCGAGCCAGCGCGAGTTCACGTAGTACTGCGCCGACCGCTTGGCGGCGTCGGCGATCGAATCCTGTGCCTGGCGCTTGGTGCCGACGAACAAAATGCGTCCGCCTTTGGCGACGGTGTCGCTCACCGCCTGCAGGGCGCGATGCAGCATCGGCACGGTCTGCGCGAGATCGACGATATGGATGTTGTTGCGGGTGCCGAAGATGAACGAGCCCATCTTCGGATTCCAACGGTGGGCCTGATGGCCGAAGTGCACGCCAGCTTCCAAAAGCTGACGCATCGAAAAGTCAGGAAGCGCCATAAATCTTCTCCGGTTGATCCGCCGCGGACGTTTGTGAGCCCGATTGGGCCACCGGACGGCCTTTGTGACCCATTGTCGGGGCCTAAAGCCATGCATCCGCGTGAGTGATGCCGGGCTTATATAGGTGCAGTTTCCGGAATGCAAGGCACGTCAAAAGGTTAGCTATGACTGCCCGGTTCGCCCTTCCCCTCATTGCCGGGCTTGGCCGTGGTTGCTGTCGTCCCGGGCGAGCGCGTTGGCGCGAGGCCCAGGGACCCATGCCGCCGCAGCCAATCGAGAGGGCACGGCTTATGGGTCCCCGCCTTCGCGGGGACGACAACAGAGTGTGCGGCGCGCGTTTTCATTCGGCAAAGGCGGGTGGCGCCGGGCTCACACGTGGAAGATCTGCGAGTAGCGGCGCTTGATCCCCTCGCCCTGCGTTTCGACCGCGGCGGGGTCATCCTTCCACACCTTGATCGCCGACAGCGGCGTGCGGCCGGGCTTGTCTTTCACCAGCGCATGCAGCGAGCGCAGGCCGCCGAGATTGACGAACAGCTCCTGCGCTTCAACGCTGAACAAGAAATTCTGGAAGAGCCGCGCCGCATTCGGATGCGGTGCCGTTGTAAAGACCGCAGACGGCTGCACGATCGATGGTGTGCCTTCGGCCGCATAAATGAGTTCGATCGGCTTGCCCGCTTCCTTGAGCAACAGCACGTTCGATTCGTTGCCATCCGCCATCACTGGACGCTCGCCGAGCACGATCTTTTTCGGGGTGTCGGTGGCGGATTGGATCTGCAGAACCTGCTGCTGCGCGAGCTTCTCGAGATAAGGCCAACCCAGTTCGCGCACCATCTGGTACGTCGAAGTCATGATGGTGCCGCTGTAGCTCGGATGCGCCTTGACGATCTTGCCCTTCCATTTCGGATCGAGCAGGTCGGCAAAACTTTTCGGCGCTTCGTCGCGCTTCACGAGCTCCGTATTGTAAGCCATCACGCACAGCGATGAGCGCACCGTCGCGTAAGTGCCGTCGGGATCACGGTGGTCCGGTGGAATATGTTTCGCAACATCCTCTGGTACATAAGGCGTGAGCCAACCTTGACGCTTCCAGGCCAGAAATTGCGCGGCGTCACCTGTGCTGACGGCATCGGCGATGTGCAAGCCAGAGGCATATTCCTGCGCCACGCGGGCAAAGATGCGCTCGCCACCGGCGCGTTCGACGTGCGCCCGAATGCCGGGAAACTTTTGCTCGAACGCCTTACCGACTTTTTCGGCGAGTTGAAGATCCGCCGACGTGTACCAGGTGACCTGGCCTTCCTTGGTCGCGGCCGCAACCAGCGCCGGCGTGATCGCTTCTACCGGGGGCGGTGCTGCGCGCAGCGGCGCCGCATAGACCAGCGGCAGCGCGGCGGCGGTCTTGAGAATGTCACGGCGGGTGGGCGCACGGTGGGGCATGGCGAAAGTGTCCGCTGTCATGGCCGGGCTTGTCCCGGCCATCTCGCTTAGGAAAGCACCATGCTCACCTAAGCGGGGTCACAAAGGAAGTCGGGCTTGCCCGACTTCCTAATATGAATGGTCACAAGTCGGGTAGACCCGACTTGTGATGACAAGCCCGGTGACGACGAAGAACAAGGTTCTACAACGCCTCGACCTGTACCACGCCGGGGACGGCCTTGATGGCGCCGGCGATCTGCGGCGAGACCTTGAAGCGGCCGGGAAGCTTGACCTCCACTTCAGTGCCGCGCTGAAGCAGCAACACAACGCTCACCTCTCCGTCACCGTTGGTCTGGGCGGCGCGAACCGCCGGTTCCAGACGCTTGGCAACGGCATCGAGCGGGGCGCCGTCACGCAGGAAGACGCGCAAACCCTTTTGCAGATTGGCCGCGGCACTATCGAGCGGCTCGGCCGACTGGATGCGCGCGCGCACTTCGTCGCCCTGTACTTCCGCCGACAGGAACAACAGCACGGCCGTACCCGGTTCGAGCAAATCGCGATACTCGGCCAGACCCTCCGAGAAGATGACGGATTCGAAATGCCCGCTCGGATCGGACAGACCTATGATGCCCATCTTGCTGCCCATCCGCGTCCGCCGCTCAGTACGCGACACTACCGTTGCGGCGACACGGCCCGCCGTCGCGCCGCCTTTGACGGCACGCGCGAATTCCGCCCACGGCTGCACCCGCAATTTTTTGAGCACCGCGGCGTAGTCGTCGAGTGGATGGCCCGACAGGAAAAAGCCGACCGCTTCGTATTCGCGGCGCAGCCGTTCGGCCGGTAACCAGGCTTCAACTTGCGGCAGCGCAATCTGTTCGCGCGTTCCGCCGCCGCCGAACAGTTCGCTTTGACCGATCGCCGCAGTGTCGTGCGCGTGCTGCGAACGGCCGAGCACGGCGTCGACCGCGCCAAAGACCCGTGCGCGGTTTCTTTCGAACGCATCGAAGGCGCCGGCCGCAGCGAGACTTTCCAGCACACGCTTGTTGACGGCGCGCGGATTAACCCGTGCCGCGAAATCGGCAAGATCGGCAAAGTCGCCATTCTGCCGCGCGGCAATGATGGCCTCCACCGCCTGCTTGCCCACACCTTTGAGGGCCGCCAGCGCATAGATGATGGTGTTACCGTCAACTTCGAAGTCGACCGCCGACCGGTTGATCGACGGCGGATCGACTTTGATACCGAGACGTTCGGCCTCGGCGCGGAATTCGGCGAGCTTGTCGGTATTGCCCATGTCGAGCGTCATCGTCGCCGCCAGGAATTCGACCGGGTAATTCGCCTTCATGTACGCCGTTTGATAGGCGACCAGCGCGTAGGCCGCCGCGTGGCTTTTGTTGAAGCCGTATTCGGCGAACCGCTCGAGCAAATCGAAGATCGCGTCAGCCTGGTGGCGCTCAACACCGTTCTCAATGCAGCCGGCGACGAAATGCTTGCGCTGATCCTGCATCTCCTTGCGGATCTTCTTGCCCATGGCGCGGCGCAGCAGGTCGGCTTGTCCGAGCGTAAAGCCGGCAAGGATCTGCGCGGCCTGCATCACCTGCTCCTGGTAGATGATGACGCCGAAGGTTTCCTTCAGGATCGGCTCGAGCTTGGGATGGATGTAGTCCGGTTTCTCCATGTCGTGCTTGCGCGCACAATAGGTCGGAATGTTCGCCATCGGGCCGGGGCGGTAGAGCGCAACCAGTGCGATGATGTCTTCGAAACGGTCAGGCCGCATATCGAGCAGCGCGCGGCGCATGCCCGCGCTTTCCAGTTGGAACACCCCGACCGCTTCCGCGCGCGCCAGAAGATCGTAGGTGTCCTTGTCGTCGAGCGGGATCGCCGCGATATCGATATCGATCCCGCGCCGCTTCACGAGCGCGACGGCCGTTTGCAGAACCGTGAGGGTCTTGAGGCCGAGGAAGTCGAACTTCACCAGCCCCGCCTGCTCGACCCACTTCATGTTGAACTGGGTGACCGGCATATCGGACTTCGGATCGCGATAGAGCGGCACGAGTTCGGATAGCGGCCGGTCGCCGATCACGATGCCCGCGGCGTGCGTTGACGCGTGGCGGTTGAGACCTTCAAGCTTCTGCGCGATGTCGAATGCGCGCTTGACCACGGCATCGCCATCGCGCTCGGCCTGGAGGCGCGGCTCGCCCTCGATCGCCTGCTTGAGCGAAACCGGTGCGGCCGGATTTTGCGGCACCAGTTTGCAAAGTTTGTCGACCTGTCCATAAGGCATTTGCAGGACACGGCCGACATCGCGCAGCACGCCGCGCGCCTGCAACGTACCGAAGGTGATGATCTGCGCCACCTGGTCTCGCCCGTAGCGTTCCTGCACGTAGCGGATGACCTCGTCGCGGCGCTCCTGGCAGAAGTCGATGTCAAAGTCCGGCATCGACACGCGTTCGGGATTGAGGAAGCGCTCGAACAGCAGGCCGAAACGAATCGGGTCGAGGTCGGTAATGGTCAATGCATAGGAGACAAGCGAGCCTGCGCCCGAACCGCGGCCGGGACCAACGGGTATGCCCTGTTTCTTCGCCCATTGGATGAAGTCGGACACGATCAGGAAGTAACCGGGATATTTCATCCCCGCGATCACGCCCAGTTCGAAATCGAGCCGTTCGCGATATTCATCGACAGTGTGGCCGGCGGCCACGCCGGCGGTTTGCAGGCGCTGCTCAAGCCCCTCTTCCGCGCGCTTGCGCAGCTCGCTCGCCTCATCGAGTGCGTTGCCGTTTTCGCCGACCGAGAAGCGCGGCAAAATCGGCTGGTGCGTACGCGGTCGGAAGGCACAACGTTGCGCGATCTCAACCGTCGAGGCGAGCGCCTCGGGCAGATCGGCAAACAGTTCGACCATTTCCGCGCGGCTCTTGAAGCGGTGTTCGGCTGTCAGCTGCCGCCGGTCGCTTTCCGAAAGCAACCGCCCTTCGGCAATGCAGATCAACGCATCTTGCGCTTCGTAATCCTGCGTGGCTGCGAAATACGGTTCGTTGGTGGCCACCAGCGGCACGCGCTTGGCGTAAGCGAGATCGATCAACATTGCTTCGCTGCGCCGTTCGGCGAGCGTGCCGTGGCGCTGCAGCTCGACGTAAAGCCGATCGCCGAACAGCTTGATCAGCGTGTCGAGGCGGGCGGCCGCCAGATGACTTTGTCCGGCGGCGATCGCACTATCGAGCGGGCCGCCCGGGCCGCCGGTGAGTGCAATGATGCCGTCGGTTTCCCCATCCAGCCATCCGAGCTCAAGGCGCGGCGGCTCGTTCGACGGCGTGTCCAGGAAGGCGCGCGAGTTGAGCCGCATCAAGCTGCGGTAGCCCTGCTCGTTCGCAGCCAGCAGCACGATGCGCGTGCGCTCCGGCTGCACATTGCCGTTGCGCGGCCCATGATCCGTATCGCCGAAGTCGATCGCGAGCGCGCAGCCGACGATCGGCTGGATGCCGTAGCCTGCGAGTTTTTCGGAGAACTCCAGCGCGCCGAACATGTTGTCGGTGTCGGTAAGGGCGAGCGCCGGCTGGCGGTCGGCCTTCGCCAATTCGGCAAGGCGCGCGATCGGAAGCGCGCCTTCCAGCAGCGAATACGACGAGTGCACGTGCAAGTGCACGAAATCGAGGCCGGTCATTTGTACTCGAAGGTTGGGTGATTCCTTGTCACTGCCAGAGTGGGGACGCCGCCCTGCTCTGTCCACCGTGAACGACGTCGCTGAACCCGCTATGCCCGCTTTTCGCAGGGCGATCCCGCGCGTCATGCCCGGCCTTGTGCCGGGCATCCACGTCTTCAGATGCAAAGCTCGCTAAGACGTGGATGGCCGGGACATAGGCGAGCAAAGCGACGCCGTCCTTGGGACGGCTATGCCCGGCCATGACGACTGAAAGCCCGTAATTCGGAGCCTCAGAGCTTCCCCAGCACCTGCGTCCAGATGGCAATCATCCCAACGAACAGCGACAACGAGGCCAAGGCAGCGGCCTCCTGGATCACGGCTTTGAACATTGCTTTCACGGCTTCCCTCCCACAGAACAGAGAGAGAACATAGTTCAGTGTTTGTTCTTAAGTCAAGGGCCGAAACAGACATCCGAGTATGCGAATATTATCTGATACTTAGAGATCTATCCTCATGAAATATATGAGGAAAATCCACTCAATCCTGCCTGCCCGGTCAATCCAATTCCACCAACTTCCCGTCCCGCAATGTCACCCGCCGGTCCATACGGGCCGCAAGGTCCATGTTGTGGGTGGCGATGACGGCCGCGAGCCCTGAGGCCGTCACGAGCTGCGCCAGCGCACGAAACACGTGCTCAGCCGTGTGCAGGTCGAGGTTCCCGGTCGGCTCGTCGGCCAGGAGAATGCGCGGGGCATTTGACACTGCGCGCGCAATGGCAACCCGCTGCTGCTCGCCCCCCGACAGTTCCGAGGGCCGATGATTGAGACGGCCCCCGAGGCCCAGGTAAGTCAGCAGTTCGACCGCCCGGGCCTTGGCTTCGGTCCGCGTCAATCCACGGATCATCTGCGGCAGCAGGACGTTCTCAAGCGCGGAAAACTCCGGCAGCAGATGGTGGGACTGGTAGACGAAACCGATCTCGTTGCGGCGGATGCGGGTGCGCTGATGATCGGCCAAGATCGCAGTCGAGCGGCCGTCGACATAGACATCGCCATGATCGGGATGCTCGAGCAGGCCAGCTACGTGGAGCAGAGTCGACTTCCCGGCGCCTGATGGGGCCACGAGCGCCACCGACTGCCCGCCCCACAGCGCGAGCTCGACGCCGTTGAGCACGTTCACCGTCTCGTCGCCCTGCCGATAATGGCGCTCAACATCCTGCAGGAAGAGGAGCGGAATTTCCTCTTCCCTTAGCTGGGTCGGTGGTTGCTGCTGGTCGACCATTTCCACTTTCACGGCAGTATAGGCCTCACTCATAGCGCAGCGCCTCCACCGGATCGAGGCGCGCGGCGCGCCAGGACGGATAGAGCGTGGCCAGCAGCGACAGCATCAGTGCCATCACGACCACCGCCGTTGTCTCTCCCGAATCCATATCGGCAGGCAAATGCGAGAGGAAATAGAGCTCGGGCGAGAACAGTTCCGTATTCGTAAGCCACGATAAAAATTGCCGGATGCTTTCGATGTTCAGGCAAATCACGACCCCGAGCAGGAACCCGACAATAGTGCCGACCACACCGATCGACGCGCCAGTGATCAGGAATACGCGCATGATCGCGCCTTGGGTCGCACCCATCGTGCGCAAGATGGCGATGTCCTGCCCTTTGTCTTTCACGAGCATGATCAGTCCGGAAACGATGTTGAGCGCGGCCACCAGCACGATCAGTGTCAGGATGAGGAACATCACATTTCGCTCGACCTGCAGCGCATTGAAGAAAGTCGCGTTGCGCTGCCGCCAGTCGATCATGAATATCGGTCGTTGCGCGGCGTCCTGCACCGCCGTGCGGTAGCGGTCAACGCGGTCGGGATTGTCCGTATAGATCTCGATGGCCGTGACATCGCCGGAACGGTTGAAATAGGCTTGCGCCTCCTTAAGCGGCATGAACACCATGGCGCTGTCGTATTCCGACATACCGATCTCAAACACAGCGGCGATTTTGTAGACCTTGATGCGCGGAGTGGTGCCCATGGGCGTGACCGCGCCGCGCGGCGCCACGAGCGTGATGTTGTCGCCCGAACGCAATGACAGCTGATCGGCGAGCCTGCGGCCGATCGCTACGCCCATGTCTTCGTCGAAGCCCTTGAGCGTACCCTGCTTGATGTTGTTGGCGATCGAGGGGAGCTTTTCGAGATCCATGAGTCGAATGCCGCGGATCAGTACGCCGCCGGCGTTGAAGGGCGATGATGCCAAAGCCTGGCCTTCGACAATCGGCGCTGCCAGCCGGATGCCTTTGACGCCGGCGACGCGCGCAGCCACCTCGTCCCAATCGGTGAGCGGCTTTTCCAGCGGCTGGATCAGCAGATGGCCATTGAGGCCAAGAATCTTGTCGAGCAGTTCTTTCCGGAAGCCATTCATCACCGCCATGACGATGATGAGCGTCGCAACGCCGAGCATGATGCCAAGAAAGGAGAACCCGGCAATCACCGAGATGAATCCTTCCTTGCGCCGCGCGCGCAAGTAGCGGAGCGACAGCATCCACTCGAACGGGGAAAAGGGCCGCGTCCCGTTGGGCTCGGTCATTAATGGGTTCCCGCGCTCGACTGTTCAGATGATTTTGGCGGATTCGTGCCCATGGCGCGAGACTAAGGCCAATGGTCACACACAGGATTATTCGCGCGCCGCGTGTATATAACGCGGCGATTCCGCAGCCTAGCGCGTTAGGAGGTCCAGCACAGCGGCAGGGCTGAGGTTTTCCCGGCTGCCGTCAGCCCGCTTTTTGACCTCGAGTTTGCCCTCGGCAAGGCCCCTGGGTCCCACCAGTACCTGCCACGGGATACCGATCAGGTCGGCGGCGGCGAACTTGGCGCCCGGCCGCTCGTCGAGGTCATGATAAAGCACCTCGATTCCCTTGGCAGTGAGGTCACGGTAGAGCTGCTCGCAGGCCGCGTCGGTCTCGGCCGCCCCCTGCTTCAGGTTGAGAATCGCCACTTTGAATGGCGCCACCGGCTCCGGCCAGATGATCCCGGCCTCATCGTGCGACGCCTCGATGATGGCGGCGACCAGACGGCTCGGACCAATGCCGTAGGAGCCGCCATGGACCGGCACCTCCTTGCCATCCTGCGTGGTCACGGTCGCTTTCATCGGCTCGGAGTATTTGGTGCCAAAATAAAAGATATGGCCGACCTCGATGCCGCGCGCCGACACCTGCTTGTCCGCCGTCACTTTGGCGAAGGCTGCCGCATCGTGCATGTCCGAGGTGGCGGCATATTGCGACGTCCATTTGTCGACGATGCCTTGCAGGCCCGCGACGTCGTCGAAATTCACATCCGCCGGCGGCACGGCCATGTCGAGGTAGTCCTTGTGACAAAAGACTTCCGACTCTCCGGTCTGCGCCAGGATGATGAATTCGTGCGACAGATTTCCGCCGATCGGTCCCAATTCCGCGCGCATCGGAATTGATTTGAGACCAAGACGCGCAAAGGTGCGCAAGTATGCGATGAACATCTTGTTGTAGGAATGTGTCGCACCCGCCTGGTCGAGATCGAACGAATAGGCATCCTTCATCAGGAATTCACGTCCACGCATCAGCCCGAAGCGCGGGCGCACCTCATCACGGAATTTCCACTGGATGTGATAGAGGTTGAGCGGGAGGTCCTTGTACGACTTGACGTAGGCACGGAAGATTTCCGTGATCATCTCCTCATTGGTCGGCCCATACAGCATGTCTCGCTCGTGCCGGTCCTTGATCCGCAACATCTCCTTGCCGTAGGCATCGTAGCGACCACTCTCACGCCAGAGGTCGGCGGATTGAATTGTCGGCATCAGAACTTCAATCGCGCCGGCGCGGTTCTGCTCCTCGCGCACGATCTGGCAAATTTTTTGAAGCACGCGAACGCCGAGCGGCAGGAAGGCATAGATGCCCGCGGCCTCCTGCCGCATCATGCCAGCGCGCAGCATCAGCCGGTGCGAGACGATTTCGGCCTCTTTCGGCGTCTCACGCAAAATCGGCAGGAAATAACGGGACAGGCGCATGGAATCCTTGGAATCCTTGGCAGATTCGAGGTGACGAGGTCAGAGTGAAAGCGGATCGGCCGCAAAAACACAAGGCCCGGACCAATTTTTCGGGAATTTATCGGCGTCTGCAGCATCTAAATTCTGTGCTAGATTGCTTTGACGGACCTGAGGACAACATGCGGGCGGGCAGCAGACGGATTGCGGGGGTGGCGGCGACCATTGCGATCGCCCTGCACACGATTCTGTGGGCCGTGATCGCGCCGTTCGCCGCACCAACCGTCGATCCTTTTACGGTCATCTGCCACAGCGAGGCATCAGCGCCCGCCGATCAAACGTCCAACAACGGTGCGCTTCCGCCGGCACACGCCTGCGATCACTGCAATCTTTGCAGCGCAATCGCGCCGCCAGTTCCAGTCAGCGCGCTGTTCGCGACCCTCGCACCCCAGCAGATCCTCCGGGTGCTGCGTCCCGCTGTCATTGCGCGTCACCGCGACGCCACCGCCGACCCCAAGCTTGCCCGGGGCCCTCCAGCCCTCGCCTGACGTAGCCGGCCGTACTTCGTGCGGCCCAACAAACCGTCACAGCGACTCTGGAGCTTTCCATGTTCAGGAATTCATGGCCCAATTCGTGGGCCTTGGTCATGTTCACTGCCGGCCTCACGGCATCGGCAACACTTGCGCAGGCACACGAAATCGTCGGCAACCGTTTCTTTCCCGCGACGCTTGCCATTGACGATCCCGGCGTGAACGACGAACTCGCCTTCCCGACCATCGCCTGGTCGAAGACCGGCGACAATCCATCGTTCAAGCAACGCGACACATCCGCCGAATTCTCAAAACGCATCACCGAGGATTTTGGCATTTCTTTCGCGCCAACCTGGTCGCGTCTCTATGCGCCGGGCGGCCCCGCCATGAACGGGGCGCACGGATTCCAGAATCTGGAAACAACGTTCAAGTACCGGCTGTTCAAAAACCCGGAGCATGAATTTGTCATGTCAGCGGGACTGGAAATCGAATGGGGCGGGAGCGGTTCGCAGGATGTCGGCGCCGAACGTTTCACTGTTTACACGCCGACGCTTTATTTCGGGAAAGGTCTGGGCGACCTGCCGGCCAGCCTGAACTGGGCTCGGCCTTTCGCGATCACCGGCCAAGTTGGTTACGCAATCCCAGGTGTCTCGCAGACGACGATGGCCAGCATCGACCCCAACTCCGGCGAGCAGAACATCGACACCGAATTTCATCCGCGCGTGCTCAACTGGGGCGCCACAATCCAGTACAGCATGCCCTACCTGAAATCCGCCGTGGTCGATCTCGGCCTGCCTGATTTCGTCAATCGGCTGATCCCCATCGTCGAGGCGGCCATGCAAACGCCGGTCTCGAATACGGCGACATCCGGCACCGTCACCACCGGCACAATCAATCCCGGCATCATTTACGCCGGCAACACTTTCCAGGTTGCAATCGAAGCGATGATTCCGGTCAATCGCCAAAGCGGCGGACCAGCGTCGGTATCATCGGACAGCTGCACTTCTTTCTCGACGATATTTTCCCGAGCACGCTGGGGCGTCCGATCTTCGCAAACAACATCAACACAGGGAGGCCGATATTCGGTCGCTAGTCATGCGCATCAAGTTGCATCCGCGATCGCTCTTCTCGTTACGACGACTCTCCGGCAGCGCATTCGCGCATGCCCATCTCGACCATGCCAGCCCCGACTGTCGGCAGCACCGTTGCGCCACCACCGCAGGAAGTCGTTCTCTGGTTCACAGAAAAACTGGAACCGGCCTTCAGCAACGATCAGGTGCGCAACGAACAGGGCGTGGCCATGCAGGCGGCAAAGCCGAGCGTCGACCGTGCAATCGCACGCAGCTGCGCGTGCCGCTCAAGTCGTTGTCGCCGGGAACGTACAAGGTGATCTGGCGGTGCTGTCGGTCGATACTCATCGTACGCAGGGGAATTTCAGCTTCCGCGTCGCGCCCTAAGCGTCAGCGAGCCGAGGGCATCGCCTTGACCGTCGATCCGCTGACTCTGGCGCGTGGCGTCCATTTCGCCGCAACGCTGCTTGCGGCGGGCACGACCGGTTTCATTTGGTTGGTGGCTGAACCCGCCGCAAGCAAGCCTGGCTTTGCGACGCTGCACCGCCAGCTGATTGTGTGGGTGTGGCTCGCGCTCGCCGTTGCGGTGATCTCGGGCGCGGTCTGGCTGGTTCTCCTGGCATCCGACATCTTGGGCACGTCGATTGTTGACGTATGCCTGCACGGCGGCGCCTGGCCCGTGCTCGCGGATACGCGCTTCGGGCTGGTGTGGTGCATTCGCCTCGCGCTGGCGCTGTTTCTCGCTCTGCTGGTGCCGTGGACCACAACGCGATGGTTACAAATTACCATCGCTGCTGCCTTTCTTGCCTTGCCCGCGTTGGTCGGCCACGCCGGCGCGACACCAAGCCTGGCGGGGGACCTGCACCTCGTATCGGACGTGCTCCATTTGCTCGCCGCGGGCGCCTGGCTCGGTGGCTTGCCGGCTTTCGCATTCCTCCTCTTGCGGACGCTCCGCAGCGCTGGACGCGGCCGGGACGCGCAGATGGTGCGCGTGGTCGATCGCTTCTCGCTACTCGGTGTTTTCAGCGTCGGAATTTTGTTGGCAAGCGGCCTCGTCAACAGCTGGAACCTGCTGAACGGGCCACGCGACCTGTTCGCATCGGACTATGGGCGCCTTGTGGCGCTCAAGATCGCGCTGTTCGGAGCGATGGTCGCGATCGCGGCCGTCAACAGACTTTACCTGACCCCGCGCCTGCCCAAGCCAGCCGCTTTGCGCGCGCTCCTGCGCAACAGCGTGGCGGAAATCTGTCTCGGGCTCTGCGTGCTGTTGTTCGTCGCTCTGCTCGGAACGCTACCACCCGCCGTTCACGTCCATGCCATTTCAACAGGCATCCCGTCCGATGCCGCTTTCGTGCACATTCACACGGTCGAGGTCATGGCCGACGTGACCATCGAACCCGGCCGCGCCGGGCGCACCGATGTCACGATTCGCGTCTCACGCGAAGATTTGTCGCACTACCCGGCAAAGGACGTGCAATTGGAGCTCGATCCCCCAACCACTGGCGGGCGAACGATCGAACGCGCCGCTATCGAGCAAGCGGATGGCAGTTGGCTGGTCAATGACTTAACGCTCGCGCCGGCGGGCATCTGGGCTGCACGGGTGATCGTCCGATCGGTCAACGGTGACCCGATCGTGCTCGATGCGCCGGTCGTCATCGAACGCTGATGACACAAATTCTGGTGACAGCATTCCGACGATCGGTTAGCGTCCGCCTCGCCCGTAAGAGCGGAACCCGGCGGCAAGACCGGCTCCAAACTGCGGTCCAAGTCTTGGGAGGCAAGCAAGTCCTAGGCGCGTTCACCGCAGCCACCCGGAAAACAGATAAACACCCGGGCAGGGACTTAACAATGCGACGAGCAGGGCACCGCGCCCTGCTCTTTTTTTTGGCAATGCAGAACTCAACGGCGCGGCGGTCCGGAAATCGCCATCAGCATGTCGTACGGGATCAGGCCCTGCGTGTAGATCACGTAGAGAATTCCAAAAATGATCGTCGCGAACACGGTCGTCCAGCCAAGCTTGCGCCACATCCGGTGGATAACCGGCGCGCCAGGATCAGTACCCGGCGTCACCTCACCGCTTTCTTCCTGATTGCGCACGCCCCAGGGCAACACTGCGAACAGCGTTAGCCACCAGATCAGAAAATAGATCGCGATGACTGTGCTGATGTTCATTGTTGCGCTCGTGGCCTATAGCTTTGTCATTCCGGGGCGGCCGCGTGAGCGGGCGAACCCGGAATCCAGATGCGGACACCGTGCGTGCGTGTTGATTCCGGGTCCGGCGCTACACGCCGTCCCGGAATGACGCGTGGCTTGCTCACGCCTGCTCCAGTTCGACCAGCGTGCCGCAGAAATCTTTCGGGTGCAGGAACAGCACCGGCTTGCCGTGGGCGCCTATTTTCGGCTCACCGTCGCCGAGCACGCGCGCGCCCTGGCGCTTGAGCGTGTCGCGCGCCGCCCGAATATCGTCGACCTCGTAACAGACATGATGAATCCCGCCGTCCGGATTCTTCTCGAGGAATTTGGCGATCGGCGAGCCTTCACCCAGCGGCTCAAGCAATTCGATTTTGGTGTTGGGCAGCGTGATGAAAACGGTGGAAACTCCGTGATCGGGCTGTGGCACTTTCGCTGAAACGTCCGCTCCCAACGTGTCGCGGTAGACAGCCGAAGCCCTGGCGATATCGCGCACGGCGATGGCAACATGATTGAGACGACCGATCATGACTGTCCTCGTTTCCGACGCGCTATCATACGTCCAAGACATGCACGTAGCACATCGGCTTTTTGCCCCAGCGCTGGGCGATAGCAGCGCGCACGGCGCGTTTCACGGCTTCGCCAACAGCGTCTGGATCGCGTTTGCGCGCACGCGGCAGCGATTGGATGGTCTCGACAATGGCATCATAGGCTGCCTCGTGGATCGAGCCGCCGTCGCGATCACGCTCGGGAATGCCGATCATGTCGAGCGAAGGATCATCGACCAGCTCGCCTTTGTCGGTGATCGCCAGAGCAACCGACACCGTGCCGGCAAAGCTCAGCCGTTTGCGGTCGGCCACCGTACGCGCGTCCGCTTCGACCAGCAGCACGCCGTCCTTGTAAAGCCGGCCCACCGGCACCTCGTCGATCAAGCCCGCCTTCGGCGCAAGACGCATCAGGTCGCCGTTGCGGCACTGCAGGACCTCCGGCACGCCGCAGCGGCGCGCGAGCGCCGCGTGTTCGTGCAGATGGAGCGCTTCGCCGTGCACGGGAATGAGAATTTTCGGCTTGACCCAACCGATCAGCTCTTCAAGTTCGGCGCGCCGCGGATGGCCGGATACGTGCACCATATGCGTACGGTCCGTGATGACCTCGATGCCCTGTTCGATCAGCAGATTGATCACACGGCCGACCGCCTTTTCATTGCCCGGAATCGTACGCGCGGAATAGATCACGGTGTCGCCCTGGGAGAACGTCACCTCCGGGTGCTGATCCTCCGCAATGCGCGAGAGCGCGGCGCGCGGCTCGCCCTGGCTACCGGTGCAGAGCGCCACGACTTTGTTGGGCGGTAGATAGCCATAGGCGTCCATCGGGCGGAAATCTTGCACACCATCGAAGTATCCGGTCTCACGCGCAATTTGAACGACGCGTTCCATAGCGCGGCCGATGACGACGACCTCGCGGTCGGCCGCTTTCGCCGCATCGGCAACCGAACGCAGGCGCCCGACATTGGATGCAAATGTGGTGACTGCCACGCGGCCGCGCGCATTCTTGATGATTTCGGCGATGGTTTTGCCGACATCGGCCTCCGACGGCGAGCGGCCTTCACGCACCGCATTGGTGGAATCGCCGATGAGCGCGAGACACCCCTCCTCGCCCAGCGCGCGCAACTTTTTTTCGTCGGTTCGATCGCCGAGGATCGGCGTCGGATCAATTTTCCAGTCCCCGGTGTGCAGGACTGTACCTCCGGGCGTACGGATGATGAGCGCGTTCGATTCCGGAATCGAATGCGCCATGGTCACCAATTCGACGTCGAACGGGCCGACATTGAAACGGCCGCCGACCGGGATAATCTTCACGGGAATTTCGGGTGCGCCCGGCTCGTTCGCGCACTTTGCTTCGAGCAATGCGGCCGTGAATGGCGTGGCAAAAATCGGCACCTTCAGCCGCGGCCAAAGCTCGATCAACGCGCCGTAGTGGTCTTCATGTGCGTGAGTGAGCACGAGTCCAACAAGGTTCTTGCGCTCCTCCACCAGATAGCGAATGTCGGGCAGGATCAGGTCGATCCCCGGCAGATGCTCTTCGGAAGCGAACGAAACACCAAGATCGATCGCCAACCATGTCCGTCGGCGCTCATCGCCGATGCCATAGATCGACAAATTCATGCCGATCTCGCCGACCCCGCCGAGCGGTGCAAACACCAGATCCTGGGGACCGGCCATATCAGGGTGCTCCGATACCGAAAACTTCGCCGGCCGTGATTGTGGTCACGCCGCTGTCCTGCTCAAGCAGCAAACGTCCGGCCTCATCAAGCCCTTGAAACCGGCCCGCCAGTTCGCGCGCCGACAGCCGTACGCGCAGAACTTCGCCAAGGCCGGCCGCGCGCTTGAGCCAATCGGCACGGATGGCCGCAAAACCCCGCCCGGCGTTCCATTGCGTCAGTCGCTGCTGCATGGCCGCCGCGAGTTGAGCCAGCAAGGCATCGGGCGCGACCAAGGCGCCGTTAGCCGCGAGATCGGTCGCAGGATAGCCAACATCTGGAGGATGCGTGGCGCAGTTGACGCCAATGCCGATCGCCACGGTGAAAACCGGATCGCTCTCGCCCTCAATGAGAATACCGGCGAGCTTGGCCGGCCCGACAAGCAGATCGTTCGGCCATTTTACCTTCAACACGGGTCCAAGCTGCGGCGCGCAAGCCGCAACCGCATCATGCAAGGCCAAGGCGGCCACAAAAGAGAGCTGCGGTGCCTGTTCGGGCGCTGAGGGCTCAGTAAGCAAAAGCGTCGCGTAGAGATTACCCGGAGGAGAGACCCACGCGCTGCCGCGCCGGCCGCGGCCCGCACTCTGGCCATTCGCGCTGATCCACAACGGGCCGCGCTCGCCGGTGCGCGCAAGCGCCAGCGCCTCGGCATTGGTTGAGCCGAGCGTCTCGTAAACGATGTGCCGGACCCCCGCCAGGCCCGTGGCTTCGCGGTGCATCTTGCTTGACGTCAGAACAGCGACTTTGCCGCGACTGACGCGGCGCCAACCAGCGGCGCCGGAAACGCAAAGAACAGGATATTGGCGAGCCCCGAAAGGGCGAGCACCAGGCGCAGCAACCCAGGCATCGGCTGAAAGCTGCGCGCCGGCTCATCGAAATACATGACCTTGACGATCGTCAGATAGTAATAAGCGCCCACCACGCTGGTCAGCACGCCGATCACGGCAAGCGTAAAGAGCCCGGCCTTGATGGCGGCGAGAAACACAAAATACTTCGCGAAGAAACCGGCGAGCGGCGGAATGCCGGCAAGCGAGAACAACAGCACCGCCAGGAAAAACGCCATCGTGGGATGCGTGCGCGACAGGCCGGAGAGATCGCTGATATTTTCAACCAGCTTTCCGTCGCGGCGCATCGCCAGGATCACCGCGAAAGTGCCGAGCGTCATCGCGACGTAGATGCTCATGTAAATCAGGACGCCCTGCACGCCTTCGGCCGTGCCGGCGGCAAGGCCAACGAGCGCAAAGCCCATATGTCCGATCGAGGAGTAAGCCATCAGCCGCTTGATGTTGCGCTGGCCGATTGCTGCGAATGCGCCCAGCGCCATCGAGGCGATCGATACGAACACCACGATCTGCTGCCATTCATGCGTGATGCCGGGAAAAGCCACCACCGTCGTCCGCGCGAAAATGGCGATGCCGGCGACCTTGGGCGCGGCGGCGAAGAACGCGGTGACCGGCGTCGGCGCGCCCTCGTAGACATCGGGGGTCCACATATGGAACGGCACCGCGGAAATCTTGAAACAGAACCCGACAAACAGGAATACCAGTCCGAAGATCAGGCCGATGCTGGCGCCGCTTTGCGTCGCCTTGGCGATACCGGCGAAATTGACAGTGCCGGTGAACCCGTAAATCAGCGACGCACCGTAGAGCAACATGCCCGACGACAGCGCGCCGAGCACAAAATATTTCAGGCCGGCTTCCGTCGATCGCATGTTATCGCGATTTGAGGCCGCGACCACGTAGAGCGGGAGACTCATCAGCTCGAGCCCGAGATAGAGCGCAATCAGGTCCGATGCCGAAATCAGCATCAACATGCCGAGCGTGGCAAGCAGGAACAGCGGGCCATATTCGAATTTCTGTTCCTTCTCGAGCGTCAGGTAGTCGAGCGACAGGATCAGAGCACCTGCTGAACCAGTGAGCGTGAGCAATTTCAGAAATCGCGCGTAATCATCGATCACAAAGCTGCCGCCGAACAATGACACCCGCCCCGGCGGCATCATCACGATGGCAAATCCCGCCAGCAGCAGGATGGCGATGCAGAAGGCGTTGACGATGGCTGCGCCACGCGGGCCCTGGCCGACCGAAACGCCGAACATCAGCATCACCATTGCGCCGATCGCGAGCACGAGCTCGGGCAAAAGCGGCATCAATCCGGAATTTTGCAGCACCTGCATCACGGGACTCATTGGGCGATCAGTGCCGCTGTTTTGGCGGCGGCAATGGCGTGGTTGTAATTGTCGAGCAACTGGGCGACGGCCGCCGACGACATGTCGAGCACGGGCTTGGGCGCTACACCGAACAAAATGGTGAGAATGACCAGCGGCGCGAAGATCACACTTTCCCGCCACCCAATGTCACGAATGCCCTCGAGCGCCGGCTTCAGGTTGCCGAAGATCATCTTGCGGTAAAGCCAAAGCGCATAGGCCGCCGACAGGATCACCCCGAATGTGGCAATGGTCGCGACCGGTATGTTGGTCTTGAACGTGCCGATCAAGGACAGGAATTCACCGACGAATCCGGAAGTTCCTGGCAGGCCGACATTGGCCAGCGTGAACACCATGAACACGAAGGCATAAACCGGCATGCGATTGACCAGCCCGCCATAGGCAGCGATCTCGCGCGTGTGCATGCGGTCGTAGACCACGCCGACGCACAGGAAGAGCGCGCCGGAAACGATGCCGTGGGAGATCATCTGGAAGATGCCGCCGGCAACACCTTGCGTCGTAGCGGCGAAAATCCCCATGGTGACGAAGCCCATGTGCGCGACGGAGGAGTAGGCAATCAGCTTCTTCACATCCTCCTGCATCAGCGCCACCAGCGAGGTGTAGATGATGGCGACGACGGAGAGCGTGAAGATCAGCGGCGCGAAATCGTGACTGGCGGACGGAAACATCGGCAGCGAAAACCGCAGGAATCCGTAGCCACCCATCTTCAGCAGGATGGCGGCCAGGATGACCGAGCCCGCGGTCGGCGCCTCGACATGCGCGTCCGGCAACCACGTGTGCACCGGCCACATCGGCATCTTCACGGCGAATGACGCGAAGAACGCAAGCCACGCCCATTTCTGCAAGCCGAGCGGGAACCCGTGGCGCAGAAGCGTCACGATATCGGTGGTGCCGGCTTCCCAATACATCGCCATGATGGCGAGCAGCATCAGGACGGAGCCGAGCAGCGTGTAGAGGAAGAACTTGAAGCTGGCATAGACCCGGCGTGGACCGCCCCAGACGCCGATGATCAGGAACATCGGGATCAGACCGCCCTCGAAGAACAGATAAAACAGCACGAGATCGAGCGCCGAGAAGGTGCCAACCATCAAGGTTTCCAGCACCAGGAAGGCGATCATATATTCCTTCACGCGCGTCTGGATCGCTGTCCAGCTCGCCAGGATGCAGATCGGCATCAGCGCGGTGGTGAGGATCACGAAGGGCAGCGAAATGCCGTCAACGCCCATGTGATAGGAGGCAATGCCGAGCCAGTTGTATTTCTCGACAAACTGGAATTCCGGCGAGCTCGCGTCGAAGCGCCAGACCATCACCAATGAAAATGCCAGGGTCACCAGCGTGGTCCACAGCGAGATCCAGCGCGCGGTGCCGCGGGCAAACCGCTCGTTGCCGCGCACCATCACCATGATGAGCACCGCGCCGAAGAGCGGCAGGAAGGTCACGACGGAGAGAATGGGCCAATTTAAATTCATCGTTCTTCCTGCTAGCGCACCGCGAACATAAACCAGGTGATGAAGGCGGCTGCGCCAATCAGCATGGCGAAGGCGTAGTGATAGAGATAACCGGTCTGCAA
Organism: uncultured Alphaproteobacteria bacterium; assembly: GCA_963735285.1. Classification (GTDB taxonomy): domain Bacteria; phylum Pseudomonadota; class Alphaproteobacteria; order Rhizobiales; family Xanthobacteraceae; genus Pseudolabrys. Next base: position 760,044 of record CAVTKN010000003.1, read on the forward strand.
GCGCACCACATTGCGCGTCACGTCGAGCACGCGGGCGGAGACGCCATCGGGGCCGAAACCATCGATCAGCCAGCCGTCGCCCTTCTTCCACAGCTCGCGGCCAATCCATTTTGTCGGCCGCACGAAGATGAGGTCATACAGCTCGTCGAAATACCATTTGTTGAGCAGGAAGCGGTAGAGCCAGTCGTGCTGACGCGCGAGCTCAACCGGAATGTCGGGGCGACGGATATAGAACTGCCAGGCAATGACGAAGCCGAGCGCCATCATCACGGTCGGCAGAATGCCTATCTGTAATGGCACATGATGCATGTCCTCGAGCACGCTGTTGCCTTTGGCAAAGGCGAGTGACTCGCGGAAGAACCCTTCGACGCCATGACCGGCAAAGATTTCCTTGAACGGCAGGCCCGCGAGCACCGATCCAATGGCGAGGAAGCCCAGCGGAATCAGCATCACCATCGGGCTCTCGTGTGCGTCTTTCCAGTGTTGGCGGTCGTGCGGTTCGCCATGGAACGTCTTGAAGATCAGGCGCCAGGAATAGAACGAGGTGAGCAGCGCGGCCCCGACCGTGCAGATGAATGCGTAGAGCGCCATCGGATTTTTGCCGACATAGGCGGCCTCGATGATCGCGTCTTTCGAGAAATAGCCGGCGGTGAGCGGGAAGCCGGTGAGCGCCAGCGTGCCGACGATCATCACGATGTACGTGTAAGGGATGCGATCCTTCAGCCCGCCCATGTGGCGGATGTCCTGCTCGTGATGCATCGCGTGGATCACCGAACCGGAGCCAAGGAACAGCAGCGCTTTGAAGAAGGCGTGGGTGAACAGATGGAACATGCCCACCGAGTACGCGCCCACCCCCATCGCCACGAACATGTAGCCGAGCTGCGAACAGGTCGAATAGGCGACAATGCGTTTGATGTCGTTCTGCACGAGCCCGATGGTGGCTGCGAATATCGCGGTGGTCGCGCCGATCAAAGTTACGAAAGCCTGCGCGTTCGGCGCCAGCTCGAACAGCGGCGACAGCCGCGCCACCATGAAAACGCCGGCGGTCACCATCGTAGCGGCGTGGATCAATGCCGATACCGGTGTCGGGCCTTCCATGGCGTCCGGCAGCCATGTGTGCAGCAGGAACTGCGCCGATTTGCCCATCGCACCCATGAACAGGAACAGACAGGTGAGTGTCAGCGCATCGGCCTGCCAGCCGAAGAAGTTGATCATCTTGCCGGTGAGCGCCGGCGCCTGCGCGAAAATGGTTTCAAAGTCGATCGCGCCGGTGAGCATGAACACAGCGAAGATGCCGAGCGCAAAACCGAAATCGCCAACGCGGTTGACGATGAAGGCCTTGATGGCGGCCGCGTTCGCTTCCGGCTTGTGATACCAGAAACCGATCAGCAGATAGCTTGCGAGACCGACGCCTTCCCAGCCGAAGAACAGCTGGACCAGGTTGTCGGCTGTCACCAGCATCAGCATCGCGAAGGTGAAAAACGACAGATAGCTGAAGAAGCGCGGCCGATACGGATCCTCGTGCATGTATCCGATCGAATAGAGGTGCACGAAGGCTGATACGGTATTCACCACCACCAGCATGACCGCCGTAAGCGTATCGATGCGCAGCGACCACTCGACCTTCAGGTCACCCGCGGCCATCCACGTAAAGACCGGCACGCGCGCGTCGTGATGTCCAAAACCGACATCGACGAAGGCGATCCATGACAGGATCATGCAGATCAGCAAAAGCGTCGTGGTAATCAGCTCGGCCGTGCGCGACCCGGCCGCCGCAGGTTCGTGCTCTTCGGCCTCATGATGCGACGAGTGAATGACGCCGCCGCCGTGCACTCCGGGGCCGCCGTGATGCGCGCCTTGGTCCGTTGCATGATCCTCACCGCCCGCCGCCGGGCCTTTTCCGGGGAAACGCGCCCGCGCGCCGGCAAGCGCGATCAATCCCGCCAGAATGGCGCCGAGAAGGGGGAGAAAGACGATCGCCTGGTACACGCGCCTCAGCCTTTCATCAAATTGATGTCTTCAACCGCGATTGATCCGCGGTTGCGGTAGTACACGACCAGGATGGCAAGCCCGATCGCCGCTTCCGCTGCTGCCACCGTGAGCACCAGCAGCGCATAGATCTGCCCGGTGATGTCGCCGAGATGCGTGGAGAAAGCGACCAGGTTGATATTGACCGCGAGCAGGATCAGCTCGATCGACATCAATATGATGATGACGTTCTTGCGGTTGAGGAAAATGCCGAAAATCCCCAGCGTGAACAGGATGGCGGCAACCGAAAGATAGTGCCCAAGCCCGATGATCATACGTTGCTCCCCAGACCCTGGCCGGAGCGGACTTTCACCACTTCGATCGATGCCGAAGGCTTGCGCGCAACTTGCTCGCCAATGTCCTGGCGGCGCACGCGCGGGCGATGCTGCAACGTGAGCACGATCGCGCCGACCATCGCAACGAGCAGGATCATGCCTGCCGCTTCAAAGAAATAGACGTAGCGCGTGTAGAGCACGAGACCGATCGCCTCGGTGTTCGAAATATTGGTGGGAATTGGCGCGGTGATCGCCTGCGGAATGCCCGGCCCGATGGCCCATGCACCGACGACGAGCAGCAGTTCGGCCAGAAAAATGCCACCGATCAACATGCCGATCGGGAGATATTGCAACACGCCCTGCTTGAGCTCGGCGAAATCGACGTCGAGCATCATCACAACGAACAAGAACAGCACCGCAACCGCGCCGACATAGACAACGATGAGGATCATGGCGAGAAATTCAGCACCCATCATCACGAACAGCCCGGCGGCATTCACGAAGGCAAGGATGAGATAGAGCACCGAGTGGACCGGATTGCGCGCGGCAACCACCATGACGGCGCTCGCCACGCAGATGCCGGCAAAGAGATAAAAGAACAGCGCGGCGACGATCATGAACTGCGCTCCACGCTCTCATCCGTCATGCCCGGCCTTGTGCCGGGCATCCACGTCTTCTCTGCTTCTCCCGAAGCAAGGCGTGGATGGCCGGGACAAGCCCGGCCATGACGGCGATGGAAGTGAAGAGTCATTTTCATCGCCGTCACCTGTAAGGCGCGTCGAGCGCGAGGTTCTTGGCGATCTCGCGCTCCCAGCGGTCGCCGTTCGCAAGCAGCCGCTCTTTATCGTAGTAGAGCTCCTCGCGCGTTTCGGTGGCGAATTCGAAATTCGGGCCTTCCACGATCGCATCCACCGGGCAGGCCTCCTGGCACAGGCCGCAATAAATGCACTTCACCATGTCGATGTCGTAGCGCGTCGTGCGGCGCGTGCCGTCATTGCGCCGGGGGCCCGCCTCGATGGTGATGGCCTGCGCCGGGCAAATCGCCTCGCACAGCTTGCACGCAATGCAGCGCTCTTCGCCGTTGGGGTAGCGGCGCAGCGCATGCTCGCCGCGGAAACGCGGCGAAATCGGCCCCTTCTCGAACGGATAGTTAAGGGTCGCCTTCGGCCTGAAGAAATAGCGCATAGCCAGCACGAAGCCGGTCACGAATTCCATCAGGAACAGGCTTTTGGCCGCGCGATCGAGTCTCATCGCATCCTCACTTCATCGCCGCTTTTGCCAGGTCGCCGTACTGGATGACGGCGGCGACAATCGCCACCATCGCCAGTGACAACGGCAGGAAAACCTTCCAACCGAGCCGCATGAGCTGATCGTAGCGATAACGTGGAACCATGGCCTTGGCCATGGCGATCAGAAAGAAGAACCCGAACGCCTTGATGGTGAACCACACAACGCCCGGAACCCAGGTGAAGGGCGGATACGGAATCGGCGACAGCCAGCCACCCAGGAAGAAAATCGTGGCCATCGCGCACATGGTGCAGATCGCCACATACTCGCCAAGCATGAACATCATGTAGAGCGTCGAGCCATATTCGACCATGAAGCCGGCAACCAGCTCCGACTCCGCCTCCACCAGGTCGAACGGCGGCCGGTTGGTTTCCGCCAGCGCCGACACAAAAAATACGACGTACATCGGAAACAGCGGCAGCCAGTACCAACCCAGGAATCCGTAGGGCCCGTCCTGTGCCTGAACGATGGCCGAGAGATTGAGCGAACCGGCAAGCAGCAGAACCGTGATAATCACGAAGCCGATGGAGACTTCATACGACACCATCTGCGCCGCCGAACGCACTGCCGCCAGAAACGCGTATTTCGAATTCGACGCCCAGCCCGCCATGATGATGCCGTAGACCATCAGCGACGAGATCGCGAAAATGTAGAGCACGCCAACATTGATGTCGGCGATCACCCATTTCGCATTGACCGGAATCACGGCCCAGGCCGCCAACGCCAGCACGCACGAGATCAGCGGCGCCAGCAGGAACACGCCCTTGTTGGCACCTGCCGGGATCACCGGCTCCTTAACGACAAATTTCAGCAGGTCCGCAAAGGATTGGAACAGGCCCCAGGGCCCCACGACATTGGGACCCCGCCGGATCTGAACGGCCGCCCAGATCTTGCGGTCGGCAAGCAAAACATAAGCGACGGCGACCAGCAGGACCACCAACAAGACCAGCGACTCCACGACCATGATGATGAGCGGCCAGAGGTAAGTCCAAAAGAAATCCATCATGTGCCCTACTCCGCCGCGGTCCGGGCTGCCGCATGCGCGAGCGCCGAACATTCCGCCATGATGGCGGACGCGCGCGTGATCGGATTGGTCAAATAGAAGTCGGATACGGCGGACGCGAACGCCGCTTTGTCGACATTGCCGCCGAGCTTGGCGAGCTTGCCGATATCCTTGTCGTCGCCAGGCTCGATCTGGCCGATGCGCATGAGATGCGGATGCGCGGCGAACAGCGCCTGACGCAGAGCACCGAGCGAGTCATAGGGGAGCTTGTGGCCCAGCGCTTCGGACAGCGCGCGCATGATCGCCCAGTCTTCGCGCGCATCGCCCGGCGGGAAGGCGGCACGGCTCGTCATCTGCACGCGGCCCTCGGTATTGACGTAAATTACCGACTTCTCCGGGTAGGCCGCGCCCGGCAGCACGACGTCGGCGCGGTGCGCGCCACGGTCTCCGTGCGTGCCGATGTAGACGACGAAACCGCCGGAGGGCGCCTCGATCTCGTCGACCCCGAGCAGGAACAACACATCGAGCGCGCGGGCCTTGAGCATGCCGGCAGTATCCAGCGCGCCTTCAGCCGGCACAAAGCCGACGTCGAGCGCTCCGACCAGCGCAGCTTCGCTGTGCAGAATGTTGAAGCCGTTCCAACCATCCTTGACGACGCCGAGCGAAGCCGCAGCTTTTGCCGCCATCGCCAGAACCGCGGCACCATCCGGGCGATTGAGCGCGCCTTGCCCGATGATGAACATCGGCTTTTCAGCCTTAACCGGCTCGTGGTCGACAAATTTCGCCAGGCTCTCTGGACCGGCGCCCAGGTAATAAGTGAACGGATAGGTCAGGTCGGCTTTCTCGCCGATCATCCCGATCGCAACATTGCCCTTGAGATAGCGCTTGCGAATGCGCGCATTGAGCACCGCCGCTTCCCGCCGCGGATTGGTGCCGATCAGCATGATGGCATCGGCCTGATCGATGCCGGCGATGGTTGAATTGAACAGATAGCTGGCGCGGCCGTGCTTCGGATGCAGCGGTGAGCCCGGATAGCGCGCATCGATGTTGCCAACGCCGAGCGCAGCCATCAACGACTTCAGCGCGAACATTTCCTCGACGCCGGCAAGCTGTCCGGCCAGGGCGCCGATGCGATTGCGCGGCGCTGCCGCCACCTTCGCGGCTATTACATCGAAGGCCTGTTTCCAGGATGCCGCTTGCAACCGGCCATTGACGCGCACGTAAGGCTGGTCGAGCCGCTGCGTGCGCAGGCCGTCGACTACGTGACGCGTCTTGTCGGAAATCCATTCTTCGTTCACGTCATCGTTGGCGCGCGGCAGAATGCGCATGACTTCACGCCCGCGCGTATCGACACGGATCGCGGAGCCGACTGCATCCATCACGTCGATCGATTGCGTCTTGCCGAGCTCCCAAGGCCGCGCCGCAAACGCATAGGGCTTCGAGGTGAGCGCGCCGACCGGGCAAAGATCGACTACGTTGCTTTGCAGTTCCGAGGTCATCGCCTGCTCGAGATAAGTGGTGATCTCCATGTCCTCGCCGCGCCCGATGGCGCCGAGCTCCGGCACGCCGGCTACTTCGGTCGCAAAGCGGATGCAGCGCGTGCAGTGGATACAGCGCGTCATGATCGTCTTGACCAGCGGGCCGATGTACTTGTCCTCGACCGCGCGCTTGTTCTCGCTGTAGCGGCTCGCATCCACGCCATAGGCCATGGCCTGGTCCTGAAGATCGCATTCGCCGCCCTGGTCGCAGATCGGGCAATCGAGCGGGTGGTTGATCAGCAGGAATTCCATCACGCCTTCGCGCGCCTTCTTCACCATCGGCGTCTTGGTGTTGAGAATTTTCGGCGAGCCGTCTTTGTTCGGCGGCAAATCCTTCACACCCATGGCGCAGGAGGCTTGCGGCTTCGGTATGCCGACGACTTCGATCAGGCACATCCGGCAATTGCCGGCAATCGACAGACGCTCGTGGAAGCAGAAGCGCGGAATTTCCGCGCCCGCGGCCTCGCAGGCCTGGAGCAGCGTGTACTCCGGCGGAACGTCGATCTCTTTGCCGTCGACAATGACTTTAGTCATCTTCCCTGCAACTTCAGTTCGCTCATGCCATCAATGCAGAATGTGTTCGTGCTCGCCGCACCAGTCTTCCCGTCTGGTCGTTGCCCAGGACGGATAGTGCTTGCCGTAGTCGGGTTTATCGACAACGGCGGCCGGCGGCGAGCGCCGGCGGCACTGGCCAAGGAGCGAGCGGTCACGGCTCGGATCATGTCCGGTTCCTTCCGGTGTCGGCCACCAGAACCTGCAATCCTTGCAGCGCAAGTTCACATTTTCGAAGGTCATGGTCGTGCTCCACGGGTTGCCGTCCCCGACCCAATTGCCCAAGCTTCATCATGCCGCGTGCTCGCTTCGATTGTCGCAGCGCGCCGTTTTCCAGAATTGTGCAGCCGGGATGTTGTCCCAACCAAATGCATGTTCGCTCGGGCCATGCGCCTTGAGGTGATCGAGGCGCGCAACGCCCTCCGCCAGATCGGGCTGATGTCCGGCCGGGATCCACCACAGCACCAGCGGCGTCTCGATCGGCTCGAACCATTCGCGGCGGCGGCCATAGAAACGCCGGTGCAGCGTCTGCCAGACGAAGCGTTCCAGCGCCTCGACATTTTCCCAAACGGTGAGGTTCGGCAGAATGCGCGGGTCGTCATAGACCGTCAGGTTCATGGCGTGCCCGCTCGCGTCCTGCAGCCGCCAGACGAAGCCGTCGATCTGTTCCGCCAGTTTGTTCACCCGATCGACATTGTCGACAAATTCCGCCATGCGCGGATCGTCGAGCGGATAACGGATCCGCGCGATGTTGAACTGGGCGAGATGGCGGGCGCTATTTGTCATGCTGCCGACTCGCCGGGCGCGCAGCGCGCCGTTTTCCAAAGTTGAGCCGAAGCGCTCGCCCAATTGAACGCATGGTCGCTCGGCCCGTGTTGCTTGAGGTGTTCAAGCCGGGCTACCGCCTCTTCGACGCTTGGCCGGTGGCCGGCAGGCACCCACCACATCACGAAATACTGATCTTCAAAGTGCTCGAACCACTCCGCGCGCCGGCTGTAGAAGCGCTTGTGAATCGTCTGATAAACGAAGCGCTCAAGTGCTTCGACGCTCTCCCACACCGACAGATTGACCGCGATGCGCGGGTCGGCGTAGGGCCGCGTGCTGGTTGAGTTGCCGCTTTCGTCGATGTAGCGCCAGACGAAGCCAGGCGTTCGCTCGGCGAGCCCGTTCACCAGTGCCAGATTGTTCGTGAAATCCGCCATGCGCGGGTCATCGATCTCGTGGCGAATGCGCCCGATGTTGAGTTGAGCAAGGTGGGTATTGGGCGGCTGTTGCATGGCGCTACTCCGCAGCCTCGCGCACCGCGCCATTGGAGCCAGAATGGGCGTCGGCATTGCGCGTGTATTCGTCGATGCGCCGCTCGATCTCCGGACGGAAGTGCCGCAGCAAGCCTTGCACCGGCCAGGCTGCGCCGTCACCGAACGCGCAAATGGTGTGGCCCTCGATCTGCTGGGTGACCTGCATCAGCATATCGATTTCGCGCTTTTGCGCGCGGCCCTCCGCCATGCGGGTCAACACGCGCCACATCCAGCCCATGCCTTCGCGGCACGGCGTGCACTGGCCGCAGCTCTCGTGCTTGTAGAAATAAGAGATGCGCGCCATGGCGCGGACGATGTCGGTCGATTTGTCCATCACGATGACGGCGGCCGTTCCAAGCGCCGATTTCTTGTCGCGGCAGCCGTCGAAATCCATCAGCAGGCTGTCGGCCTGATCCTTCCCGGCCGGAACCAGCGGCATCGACGAGCCACCCGGAATGACCGCGAGCAGATTGTCCCAACCGCCGCGCACGCCGCCGGCATGGGTTTCCACCAACTCGCGCAGCGGAATGCCCATGGCTTCTTCCACATTGCACGGCCGTTCGACGTGGCCGGAAATGCAGAACAATTTTGTGCCGGTGTTGTTTGGGCGGCCGATGCCGGCGAACCAGGATGCACCGCGCCGCATGATGTCCGGCACGACAGCAAGCGATTCAACGTTCTGCACCGTGGTCGGGCAGCCATAGAGCCCGACATTGGCCGGGAACGGCGGCTTCAGGCGCGGCTGGCCCTTCTTGCCTTCGAGGCTTTCCAGCAGCGCCGTTTCCTCGCCGCAGATATAGGCGCCGGCGCCGTGGTGGACGTAGAGATCGAAATCCCAGCCGTTGACGTTGTTCTTGCCGATCAGCTTGGCCTCATAGGCTTCATCGATCGCCGCCTGCACGCGCTCGCGTTCGCGGATGAACTCGCCGCGGATATAAATGTAGCCAGTGTTCGCACCCATCGCGAAACCAGCAATCAGGCAGCCTTCGACCAGAAGATGCGGATCGTGCCGCATGATCTCGCGGTCCTTGCAGGTGCCCGGCTCCGATTCGTCGGCATTGACGACGAGATAATGCGGGCGGCCGTCCGACTTCTTCGGCATGAACGACCATTTGAGGCCCGTCGGGAAGCCGGCGCCGCCACGCCCCCGCAGTCCGGACGACTTTACATCTTCGATGATGGCGTCGCGGCCTTTTGCCAAAAGGGCTTTGGTGCCGTCCCAGGCGCCGCGCGCACGCGCGCCTTTCAGGCCCCAGTCGTGCTGGCCGTAAAGATTTCGAAAGATGCGGTCTTTGTCAGCCAGCATCACGCCTTTTCCTTGAGCGTCGTCGCGCCGCCGACCGGCGCCGAGAGTTGCCGATCGACCTGCGGTCCGGGCTTCACTTTCTTGCCGGCACCGAGATCATCGAGAACTTTCCCGAGACTGTCGGCGGTCAGATCCTCGTAGTAGTCGTAGTTGATCTGCGCCATCGGCGCGTTGACGCATGCGCCAAGGCACTCGACCTCAACCCAGGAGAATTTGCCGTCACTGGTGACGTCACCTTGCTCACCAATGCGCTTGCGACAGACTTTCTCCAGATCGTCGGCGCCGCGCAGCCGGCAAGGCGTCGTGCCGCAGAGCTGCACGTGGAATTTTCCGACCGGCTGCAAGTTGAACATCGTGTAGAAGGTCGCGACTTCAAGCGCGCGGATATGCGCCATGCCGAGGAAGTCTGCGACATGGCGGATAGCCTTTTCCGGCAGCCAGCCGCCGGACTGCTCCTGCGCGCGCCACAGCAGCGGAATGATCGCCGACTGCTGACGGCCTTCCGGATATTTCTTCACTTGCTCATTCGCCCAGGCGAGATTGTCCTTGTTGAAGGAAAAGTCCTTCGGCTGGATGTCAGGCGGGGCGAGACGGCGAACGCTCATCGATCCACCTCCCCGAACACAATGTCGATCGAACCGAGAATGGCGGACACATCGGCCAGCATGTGGCCGCGGCAGAGGAAGTCCATCGCACTCAGGTGCGCGAAGCCAGGCGCGCGGATCTTGCACTTGTAGGGCTTGTTGGTGCCATCGGCGACGAGATAAACGCCGAACTCACCTTTCGGTGCTTCCACCGCCGCATAAACTTCGCCAGCCGGCACGTGGTAGCCCTCGGTGTAAAGCTTGAAGTGGTGGATCAGCGCCTCCATCGAGCGCTTCATCTCGTCACGTTTGGGCGGAACGATCTTGTGATCGTCGACAGTGACCGGGCCTTGCCCCGCCGGCGAACGTAACTTCTCCACGCATTGCTTCATGATCTTGACCGACTGGCGCATCTCTTCCATGCGAATGAGATAGCGGTCGAAACAGTCGCCGTTCTTCCCGATCGGAATATCGAAGTCCATTTCCGCGTAACACTCGTAGGGCTGCGCCTTGCGCAGATCCCAGGCTGCACCCGAGCCGCGCACCATCACGCCCGAGAAGCCCCAATTCCATGCGTCCGCCAGCGAGACCACGCCGATATCAACGTTGCGCTGCTTGAAGATGCGATTGCCGGTGAGCAAAGCGTCAAGATCGTCGACCACTTTGAGGAAAGGATCGCAAAACGTGTAAATGTCGTCGATCAATTTCGGCGGCAGGTCCTGATGCACACCGCCCGGCCGGAAATAGGCCGCGTGCATGCGTGAGCCGGATGCGCGTTCGTAGAAGATCATCAGCTTCTCGCGCTCCTCGAAGCCCCACAGCGGCGGCGTCAGCGCGCCGACGTCCATCGCCTGCGTGGTCACGTTGAGCAGATGCGACAACAGCCGGCCGATTTCGGAATAGAGCACGCGGATCAATTGCGCGCGTTTAGGGACCTGGATGCCGAGCAGCTTTTCCACGGCCAGGCAGAACGCGTGCTCCTGGTTCATCGGCGCGACATAGTCGAGCCGGTCGAAATAGGGCACCGCCTGCAAATAGGTCTTGGCCTCGATCAGCTTCTCGGTTCCGCGGTGGAGCAGGCCGATATGCGGATCCACGCGCTCTACCACCTCGCCGTCGAGCTCGAGCACCAGCCGCAGCACACCATGCGCGGCCGGATGCTGCGGTCCGAAATTGATGGTGAAATTGCGTACCGCGGTTTCGGCCATCAGCTCACCAACTCCGCAGCCGACTTTGCCTTCTCCGCGACTTTGGCGTTGAAGCGATCCCATACCACGGCGACGCGCTCGTGACGTCCTTCGCCGATAAGATCCATACCATCGTGTGCGCGCACCTTGAACACGATCTTACGGCCGCGCACTTCGAGGACTTCAACATCGACCTTGACGGTCATGCCGTGCGGTGTTGCCGCCAGATGCGATACGTCGACATGAGTGCCGAGGCTACCCTCGCCGGCATCGAGATGCTGGTCGAGCAGTTGCGCGCAGGTCCATTCCATCAGCACGATCATGAATCCAGTTGCGAACACCTTCGGCATCGCTGCGATGATGGGCGATTCCGGATAGGTGTAGGGCACCGTCTTGTTCTCCGGCACCACGTAGGAGAATGAATGTTTGAGACCGGGCTGCAGGGTCGTTTTCATGCCTAAGACCCCTTGCCTTCGGTCTTGGCCTTCTCGTCACCGGGCAGCACGTAATCCGTGCCTTCCCAGGGCGAAAGAAAATCGAAGCTGCGGAATTCCTGCGCCAGCGACACCTTGTCGTAGACCACGCGCTTCTGTTCGTCGTCGTAACGCACCTCGACGAAACCCGTGAGCGGAAAGTCCTTGCGCAGCGGGTGCCCCTCGAAACCGTAATCGGTGAGGATGCGGCGCATGTCGGGGTGGCCCGTGAACAGCACGCCGTAGAGGTCATAAGTCTCGCGCTCGAACCAGTCGGCGCCCCGGAACAAATCAATCAAGGACGGCACCGGAGTTGTCTCGTCGGTTGCAACCTTGAGCCGCACGCGCTGATTCAGCCGCGGTGACAGGAAGTGATAGACGACGTCGAAACGCTGCTCGCGCGCCGGCCAATCAACCGCGGTGATATCGATGATGTTGATGAACTGGCAGGCCGGATCGTCGCGGAGAAAAGCCACCACCTTGATGATATCGGCGGCCTTCGCACCCACCGTCAATTCACCACGCACGACTTCATAGCCGGTGACCGAACCGCCGAGCGCGTTCTTGATCGTTTGTCCTAGCCTGTCGAGACCTTCGTCCATGTCAGTCCACAATGAATAGTCGCGCGCCGCGCGCGGTCTGCGACCGATGGGCATCGATGCCGTCGGCCACCTGATAGCTCATGCCGGGAGCGAGCGTGAACGTGCGGCCGTCCTTCAACTTGGTTGTGAGTTCGCCGTCCACGCAGAAAATGATGTGGCCCTTTTCGCACCAATGATCGGCGACATAGCCCGGCGAATAGTCGACCATACGTACACGAATGTCGCCGAACTGACGCGTGCGCCACGTGGCGATGCCGGCATCGCCGTTGTGCGTAGTCGGCTCAATGCTCGTCCAATCGGTCGTTCCAAACGGGATGTCAGTCATGCGCATGGCCGGCTACCGTTCAATCGTGCCGGTGCGGCGGATTTTCTTCTGCAGCAGCATTACGCCATAGAGCAGCGCCTCCGCCGTCGGCGGACAGCCGGGCACATAAATATCGACCGGCACGATGCGGTCGCAGCCGCGCACCACGGAGTATGAATAGTGATAGTAGCCGCCGCCATTGGCGCATGATCCCATCGAGATCACATAGCGCGGCTCGGGCATCTGGTCGTAGACCTTGCGCAGCGCGGGCGCCATCTTGTTGGTCAGCGTCCCAGCGACGATCATCACGTCCGACTGGCGCGGCGACGCGCGCGGCGCAAAACCGAATCGCTCGGCGTCGTAGCGCGGCATCGACATCTGCATCATTTCGACGGCGCAGCACGCCAATCCGAACGTCATCCACATCAGTGAACCGGTGCGCGCCCAGGTGACCAGGTCGTCGGCAGCCGTGACAATGAATCCTTTGTCTGAGAGCTCGGCGTTCACGCCGGCGAAAAATGCATCGTCCGAACCGACTGGCTTGCCGGTATTCGGATCGAGAATGCCTTTTGGCGCGGGTGCAACCAGGGTCATGGGCAGATCAATCCCATTCGAGCGCCCCCTTCTTCCATTCATATATGAAGCCGATGGTGAGAACGCCAAGGAACACCATCATCGACCAAAACCCGAATAGACCGATCTTCCGGAACACGATGGCCCATGGGAACAGGAAGCTCACCTCGAGATCGAAAATGATGAATAGAATCGCCACCAGGTAGAAGCGCACGTCGAACTTCATTCGTGCGTCGTCGAAGGCGTTGAAACCGCATTCGTAGGCGGACAGCTTCTCGGGATCCGGTTGCTTGTAGGCGACGATAAAGGGCGCGATCAGCAGCGCGAGCCCGATGACGAGCGCGACCGCGATGAAGACAACCAATGGCAGGTAATCCAGCAGCAATGCGCTCATCGCGACCTCAAGCGTACAGCCCCGGCCTACCCTGATATACGCCCGCCTTGGACTGATCGGCAGCCCGAAAGGCGCCGGTGACCCCGCACAAACAGGCCTTCACTTGTATGGAAAAGCCTCCAGGACGGGAGTATTCGAGGCTTAGCGCAGCGGTGTTGGGGTGGCAAGCCAACCTTGGGCGGCATCCACGAGCGATCGCGGATCAAAATCGAAGGGAATATTCCGACGATTGACAGCGGCGCGAACCGCCCACGATAGTCGCCGCCGGCGGCGACAAATGCATGGATCAGGGACACAGTGATGGCTCTTCTGCGGTATATTTCTGCTGCGCTGGCGCTTGCGGGCATCGTCACAATCACGACTCTGCCTGCCACGGCGGACGAATACCCCTCTCGTCCGGTCAAAGTGATCGTTCCCTTCGGCGCCGGCGGACCGACTGACGTCTACGCACGCGCCATCGCGGAGGAATTGCGTAAATCCCTGCACCAGACCTTCATCATGGAGAATCGCCCTGGCGCCGGCACCACCATCGGCACTGAGGTGGTCGCGAAATCGGCGCCTGATGGCTATACGCTGCTGATGGTGTCGGGCACGCAGACCGTCAACGAAACGCTCTACGGCCACAAACAGTATCAGCTCATGCGCGATCTGGTGCCGGTTGCGCCGCTGATCGACACGGATCTCGTTCTCGTCGTGCATCCATCGGTGCCGGCCAAGAATTTGAACGAATTGCTGGCGCTGGCTCGCGCCAAGCCCGGCACAATCAATTACGGCTCATCGGGTCCCGGCTCGAACTACCACATGGCCGGCGAACTGCTGAAGAACCTCACGGGAATCGACATCGTGCACGTGCCGTACAAAGGCTCGACGGGCGCCCGCAACGACATCCTCAGCGGCCAGATCCAGATCCTGTTCGATTCGGTGCCGACCATGGCGCCGATGATCAAGGCGGGCATGGTGCGCGCGCTCGGCACCAGCGGCACGACGCGTTCGGCGATTCTGCCCGAGGTTCCGACCATCGCGGAAGCCGGCGTCCCCGGTTTTCAGGCAACCTTGTGGGTCGGATTCATGGCGCCGGCCGGAACGCCGCAGCCGATCGTCGACAAGCTCAGCACCGAGATCACCAAGATCCTGGCGCGTCCTGACATCAAGGAGGCCTGGGAAAAAACCGGCGCCACCCCGATCGTAATGTCGCAGCCGGAATTCAAGACCTTCATGGACGCCCAGGTTGCAAAATGGGCGAACGTCATCAAGGCCAACCACATTCCACCGATAAACTAGTTCAGTAGGCAATACAGGTGACCGATGAATGAAATGAGCAAGCCGGCCGCGGCGATCAAAGGCGAAGACCATTGGACGACAAAGGACGGCGGCGTGAAGCTGTTCCTGTTCGAAAAATGCGCGGGCGACCCAGCCAAAACGCGCGGCACGATCCTGTTCGTGCACGGCTCGTCGATGGCATCGCAGCCAACCTTCGACCTGCAAGTGTCGGGCCGGGCCGATTCATCGGCGATGGATCACTTCGCTCGCCTCGGTTTCGACTGCTGGTGCGTCGACATGGAGGGCTATGGCCGTTCCACCAAGGATCGCGATAACAACGCGCCCATTTCCCAAGGTGCCGACGACTGCTACGCGGCTGCGCTCTATATCCAGAAGCTGCGCGGCAAGCGACCCTTCCTTGTGTATGGCATTTCATCCGGCGCGTTGCGCGCCGCGATGTTCGCGGAACGGCATCCCGAGATGGTGGCGCGCCTCGCGCTCGATGCCATGGTGTGGACCGGCGAAGGCTCGCCGACCCTCGAGCAGCGACGCAAGAAGCTTCCCGAATTTCAGGCGAAGAACCGCCGGCCGATTGACAAGGCCTTCATCCACTCGATCTTCGACCGCGACCATCCCGACACCGCCGAACGCAAGGTGATCGAGGCCTTTGCCGACGCGGTGACCGCGCTTGATGATTCCGTGCCGACCGGAACTTACGTCGACATGTGCTCGCGATTGCCGGTGGTTGATCCGCAAAAGATCAAAGCACCGACCCTGATCATGCGCGGCCAGCACGATGGCATCGCGTCACTGCAGGATCTGATGAATTTCTTCGAGAAGCTGCCAAACCCGGACAAACAATTCACCGTGATGTCCGGCGTGTCGCACGCGAGCTTCCAGCAGAAGAACTACATGATGGTCTATCACATCCTGGCAAGCTTCTTCTCGCAGCCGGAGCCGGCCTACAAAGGCTGAGGCCTCTCATTCGTCACGCCCGGCCTTGTGCCGGGCATCCCGATCAGTAACGCACCACGGTGCCTCCCTAAGCGAGGTCACAAGAGGAAGTCGGGCTTGCCCGACTTCCTAATACAAATAGCCATAAGTCGGGTAGACCCGACTTATGGTGACAAACCCGGTGACGACAATTTTTCAGGCCCCGAGTTTATCGGCGAGATCACTGAGGTTCGCACCCGCCACATCGACCGGCACTGCCGGCGCGGTTTCGCCCGTGCCCGGGCCATGCTCGCTAGGCCGCGCAATGTGTCCAGTCCGCAAGCCGCATGCCGCCGCGGCCGCAAGATCGCTGCTGTGGGCTGCCACCATCATGCATTGCGCCGGTTTAAGATCGAATGCCTCGCAGGCAGCAAGATAAACGCGCGGCTTGGGCTTGTAGTCGCCGGCAACTTCCGCGCCAAGGATTGCGTCCCACGGAAAATCGTTGCGGCGCGCGAGATCGACCATCAGCGAAATATTTCCGTTCGAAACCGGCGCGAGCAAAAAGTTTTTCTTGAGCCGGCGGAGCGCGACCGTCACATCCGGCCACGCATCGAGCCGGTGCCAGGCGAGCGTGAGTTCATGCAGGATATCGTCCGGGAGATCGCGCAAGCCAAGGCGCGGAATGAATCGCTCGAGATTGCGCCGGTGAAGCACGTCGAGCTTGCAGAACGGGATGCGGCCTTCCCGCACCTCCTCCATCCCGGGCTGGTATTCATCACGCCAGGCGTCCGCAAAAGCGGGCCAGTCAAGGTTATGCCCGAGCGGTTCGAGCACCCTTTGCGCCTCGCGCGCGACCGAGGTCCGCCAGTCGACCAAGGTGCCGAAGACGTCAAAAAACATCGCTCGAACGGAGGTCAAAGCGGTGGTCATGGGCGTGCCTCGGGCGGCATTTACCGGCACCAAAAGGCACCGGTTTTATTGCCGGAAACCATGGCTAAGTTATTGATTAAATGGCGGGAGCGACGGGACTCGAACCCGCGGCCTCTGCCGTGACAGGGCAGCGCTCTAACCAACTGAGCTACGCCCCCGCGGGCGTTTGTTCGAGTTACAGACGGGTCCATACCAAGTCAAGGTAAAGGCATCCCCACCCCCGGAAATTGCGAAAAAGCCTTATTTACCTAGAAGAATCGATGGTCAGACCGCCCCCGAATCGTCTATTCGGGCGTTGTGTTTGGCGCTTCGCCAAGCTCGCGGATTCAAGAGGAGGGTCCCACTGATGGCAATGGTTCCTGGAAAAGCTCCGACACCACCGACCGTCACGCTCAAGCATCTGGCCGCGGCACTCGCGGAAACGCACGAGATGTCGAAGAAGCAGGCGGAGACCGTGCTCGGCGATTTCGTTGGAAATATCGTCAATGCTTTGAAGAAGGGCGAGCGCATCCGCATTGGCGGGCTCGGCATCCTTCAGGTGCGCAAACGCGCCGCGCGCATTGGCCGCAATCCTGCGACCGGCGAGCAGATCCAGATCAAGGCGAGCAAAAAGGTCGCGTTCCGCGCGTCCAAAGAATTGAAAGAGTCGATCTGACGACTTCTGCCCGACCCTCCGGGGAATAGCGGCAGGCACGGAGCAATCGCTCTTCGCCTGCCGTTTCTTTTTGCGCCGCATTTGCGCGCTTGCTTCGGACCGCGGTCGCGCGATATTGGCAAGACGCGAGAGTTGATCGTGGGCGGTTAGCTCAGTTGGTAGAGCGCCTGCTTTACACGCAGGATGTCGGCGGTTCGAGTCCGTCACCGCCCACCAAGCTACAGCCGTTATTGAGGGTCAAGCACGCACCGCGCGGCAGCCTCGCACCATTGATGTGGTGTTCGACGAGTCCGAAAGGTGGCACGGACCGCGGATGAAGAGCCAGCAATCGCCTTCACCCGCGCAGTCCAATGCCGCGCGTCAAAACGACGATCGCTAGGCGACCGCGTCTTTGGCGGCCTTTACCGGCCGGGCCCTGACGATCTTCCGGGCCGGTTTTGCCTTGAATACCGTTGGCTCTTTTGTGAACGGATTGATGCCAGCCCGCTCTTTTGTGGCCGGCTTCTTGATGACAACGAACTTGGCGAATCCGGGCACAAGGAAAGTCCCCGATTTCTTGAGCTCCTTGTATCCAATCGTCGCGAGCGACTCGATCACGCCCTTGACGTCCTTTCGCGACAAACTGTTCGGGTGCTTATCTGCGATTTCTTGAATGAGCTGGGACTTCGACATCATTTTGGTCAATGCCTCCTTGATACGTCCGAATCGGTGGAGCTGAGTTTGCCCGAGCTTTGCGGCATAGGGAACTGGGAAACCCCTAAATTTAAGACATTTCGGGATAAGTCCGGCGGGGCCGCAAGCGTCTGGATCCGGTCCGTGGGCAGCCGCAGGGCCGGTCGGCGCCGGGTGGAGCCTCACATTGACCCTTTCCGGCGTCGGCGGCTTGAGTCCACGGCCAGCGACCAGCGGGCTATCGCCGCTGTCGGGAATACGAACCCTGAATAAATCTGTCGCAACAACCACTAAAAAGCAGACGCAGAAATCCTGCGCGGCGTGCACAAATATGTCGTCTTCGAAACTGGCGACAGCTGCGTCAGTGAAATGCGTAGTTGATGCCGACACGCACGATGTTGTCAGTCACGCGTGTGTTGTACCCCGCAACGAGACTGCCGCCGGTCGCCGAGGTAAGCGTCGTCGCAAACGATCCCGACACATGTCCGAGATCGACATACAGATATTCAATCTTGCCGGTCCAATTGCCCCACAGGACGCCCTCAAGGCCAACACCGATGGTCCATCCGGCTCTTGTCGTGCTGTTGCTGAGCGTTCCGCCGCCAGGCGTGAACGTGGCGCCGTTGGAGCCGTTGCTACCGACAACATTTATGCCGTTGACCGTCTCGGTAACTTTGACTTGGCCATAGGCCAACCCGCCGGTGATATAAGGCAGCAGAGTCGGCGTTACGGCCATACCGATACGGCCACGGACCGTGCCGAGCCATTCAAGTTTTTCACTCAAGCTGACATTCACGGGCAACGCCGGATCGTTGACCGTGTCACCGATATGTCCGACCGTACAACCGTTCACCGAGGTTGTTGTGCCACCTGGGCAGATTGCGTTGGCACTGCCCTTCTGACCGGTTCCCTGGAAGTCCGCCTCGAAGCCGAAGACCCAGTTGTTGGAGCGCCAATTGTATCCGAACTGGCCACCGCCGATGAAACCGTCGAGCGGGAAATCGGCGTCAGCGGTAAAACCGCCTAACGTCACGTGACCGTCGGCTCGACCCCAGCTGTAGCCGGCATTTCCGCCGACATAGAAACCTGTCCATGTCCACGTGGGCGGCGCCGCGAGCGCGGGGCTCGCGAACATTGCTGCAACGGCCACCGTTGTAAGGAAGAACTTTCGCATGACACTACCAGCCCCAAATGCGTGTCGACTTCGAATTTAAAAATATACCAGCGGGGGTTTCAGCGAGTCTGTGGCGGTTTTGCCACATCCCGGAATTATCGGTCAGCGCATTGGCGGACCTACAATTGCCAAGTCAGGCCCGCGACCGGGACCAACGCAAACAGGTTTGCTCGCGCATCTGACCTACGTGTTTGAAAACCCCTGGAATTTGGGCGCCAACGTCGCGCCTCAGAACCAATTCCAAAAATGAAAACGGCGCCCTGAGGCGCCGCTTCCATTTCAGGTTGTGAGACGGTTCAGTGCGCGGTCAACCCGGAGCCGTCCTCGTCCACCGCAGGTTCGGCCGCGGCGGCCTCGGCGGCGAGCTTGGCACTCGCCTCGTCCCACTCGATCGGCACAGGCGGGCGCACCAGCGCGCGGACCAGCACTTCGTCCATGCGCGTGACCGGAATGATCTCGAGACCCTTTTTGATCGTCTCGGAGATTTCCACCAGATCCTTGGCGTTCTCCTCCGGGATCAGCACGGTCTTCATTCCGCCGCGCGCGGCGGCCAGCAGCTTTTCTTTCAGGCCGCCGATCGGCAACACGCGGCCGCGCAAAGTGATTTCGCCGGTCATAGCGAGGTCACGGCGAACCGGAATGCCGGTCATCACCGACACAATGGCGGTGACCATAGCAACGCCGGCCGACGGCCCATCCTTCGGCGTCGCGCCTTCCGGCACGTGCACGTGGATGTCGCGCTTATCGAACAGCGGCGGCTCGATGCCGAAGGCAACCGCGCGCGAGCGGACATAAGACGCCGCCGCCGAGATCAACTCCTTCATCACGTCACGCAGATTGCCGGTCACGGTCATTCTGCCCTTGCCCGGCATCATCGCGCCTTCGATGGTGAGCAGTTCCCCGCCCACATCGGTCCAGGCAAGACCCGTAACAACGCCGATCAGATCCTCAGCCTCGATCTCGCCGTAGCGATATTTCGGCACACCGATGTAATCGCCGAGATTTGCCGCGGTCACAGCAATAGTCTTCTTCTTCGACGTCATCAGCTCCTTCACCGCCTTGCGGATCAGGGTCGACAGTTCGCGCTCGAGATTGCGAACTCCCGCCTCCCGCGTATAGCGGCGGATCATGAGCATCAACGCCTCGTCGTCGATCGACCATTCCTTCGGATCGAGGCCATGCTTGGCGACCGCCGCCGGGATCAAGTGCTTCCGGGCGATTTCGACCTTCTCGTCCTCTGTGTAGCCGGCGATCCGGATGATCTCCATGCGGTCCATCAACGGCGGCGGAATGTTGAGTGTATTCGCCGTGGTGATGAACATCACGTTGGACAGGTCGTAGTCGACCTCGAGGTAGTGATCGTTGAACGTGTGGTTCTGCTCAGGGTCGAGCACCTCGAGCAGCGCCGATGACGGATCGCCGCGGAAATCGGCGCCCATCTTGTCGACCTCATCGAGGAGGAACAGCGGGTTCGAGGTCTTGGCCTTGCGCATCGACTGGATGATCTTGCCGGGCATCGAGCCGATGTAGGTCCGGCGATGGCCGCGGATCTCGGCCTCGTCACGGACCCCGCCCAACGACACGCGCACGAACTCGCGGCCGGTTGCTTTCGCAATCGACTTGCCAAGCGATGTCTTGCCGACGCCGGGAGGACCGACCAGACACAAGATCGGCCCGGTCAGCTTGTTGGCGCGCTGCTGGACGGCGAGATATTCGACGATCCGTTCCTTGACCTTTTCCAGGCCATAGTGATCGGCGTCGAGGATCTCCTCGGCCAGCTTGAGATCTTTCTTGACCTTGCTTTTCTTGCTCCACGGAATCGAGAGCAGCCAGTCGAGATAGTTGCGCACGACCGTCGCTTCCGCCGACATCGGCGACATCTGGCGGAGCTTCTTGAGTTCGTGCGTTGCTTTCTCGCGAGCCTCTTTCGAGAGCTTGGTCTTCTTGATCTTTTCTTCCAGCTCTTGCAGCTCGTCGCGGCCTTCTTCGTCGCCGAGCTCCTTCTGGATCGCCTTCATCTGTTCGTTGAGGTAGTACTCGCGCTGGGTCTTCTCCATCTGCCGCTTGACGCGGGTCCGGATGCGCTTTTCCACCTGAAGAACGGAAATTTCGCTCTCCATCAAGCCGAGCACTTTTTCCAGGCGCTGGGTGACGGATGGCGTCTCCAGGATGTCCTGCTTGTCCGGGATCTTGACGGCGAGATGCGAAGCCACCGTATCGGCAAGCTTGGCATAATCCTCGATCTGCTGGATCACGCCTACCACTTCCGGCGACACTTTCTTGTTCAGCTTCACATAATTTTCAAATTCGTTGACGACCGAGCGCGCCATCGCTTCCGCTTCGACGCGGTCACCCATGTCGTCGGCAAGCGCGGTCGCGTCGGCTTCGTAGTAGTCGACCCGATCCGTGTATTTGAGAACCTTTGCTCGCGTCGCGCCTTCGACCAGCACCTTGACGGTGCCGTCGGGCAGCTTCAGCAGTTGCAGCACGCTTGCGAGCGTCCCGACTTCGAAAATCGAGTCGGTGGACGGGTCGTCATCGGAAGCGTTCTTCTGCGTGGCAAGCAAGATAAAGGTGTCGGAACGCATCACCTCTTCCAGCGCCTTGATCGACTTTTCACGGCCGACGAAAAGCGGGACGATCATGTGCGGAAACACCACGATGTCGCGCAACGGCAAAACCGGATAGGCCCGGGTTTCGCCCGGTTGCAGCTGGGGTCGTGGTTTGTTGGTCATTGGCCCTGATCCTTTTGTTGTGCCCCCGTCGATTGACCCGCGGCTGCGGCGTCGCACGACAGTGCCGGTATGTGTGGGCAAGGAGACGCTGGACAGGTTGGTCCAGCATGCTTTGAGGGAGGTTACGCAACCCTCGCCCAGTCGGTAGCCAGGTACGATTGCTCGTAAGCTGGGTTATTTGACACGCAATACGTATGACGAGGCGCAGGGGTCCGCAAGAAGCGCCGGTTTCCGTCAGTAGAAGCGAGTCCCGCGCTGGTAACAACCCGGAAATCGTACGAATTGGCAGGCTTTTACGAAGTTAGGCCCCGCGGGGCCGGCAGCCCGATCAGGCGCTGGCGCTGCCGGTCTCGGCCGTCCGGTCACTGCGGTCGGCGTAGATATAAAGCGGCCGGGCCGTTCCCTCGACGACCTCTTTCGAGATCACCACCTCTTCGACCCCTTCAAGGCTGGGCAGGTCGAACATCGTGTCGAGCAGGATGCCTTCCATGATGGAGCGCAGACCGCGCGCGCCGGTCTTCCGGTCGATCGCCTTGCGGGCGATGGCGCCAAGCGCCTCTTCGGCCAGCGTCAGATCGATCGACTCCATTTCGAACAGCCGCTGATACTGCTTGACCAGCGCGTTCTTGGGTTCGACCAGGATCTTCTTGAGGGAAGCTTCGTCGAGATCTTCCAGCGTTGCGACCACCGGCAAGCGGCCGACGAATTCGGGGATCAGGCCGTACTTGAGCAAATCCTCCGGCTCGACTTCGCGGAAGATTTCACCCTGCTTGCGATCTTCCGGTGCAACCACCTTGGCGCTGAAACCGATCGAGGTCGACCGGCCGCGCGCCGAAATGATTTTTTCGAGACCGGCGAACGCGCCGCCACAGACGAACAGGATATTGGTCGTATCCACCTGCAGGAATTCCTGCTGCGGATGCTTGCGGCCGCCTTGCGGTGGCACCGAAGCGATGGTGCCTTCCATGATCTTCAGGAGCGCCTGTTGCACGCCCTCGCCCGACACGTCGCGCGTAATGGACGGATTGTCGGACTTGCGTGAAATCTTGTCGATTTCGTCGATATAGACGATACCGCGCTGCGCGCGCTCAACATTGTAGTCAGCGGCCTGCAGCAGCTTGAGAATGATGTTCTCGACATCTTCGCCGACATAGCCGGCTTCAGTCAGCGTCGTCGCATCCGCCATCGTGAACGGAACGTCGAGAATGCGCGCCAGCGTTTGCGCCAGCAGCGTCTTGCCCGAACCGGTGGGCCCGATCAGCAGGATGTTGGACTTCGCAAGCTCGACGTCGTTGTGCTTGGCCTGGTGGTTGAGCCGCTTGTAGTGATTGTGGACGGCAACCGAGAGCACCTTCTTGGCATGATCCTGCCCGATCACGTAGTCGTCGAGCACCTTGCGGATTTCCTTCGGCGTCGGAATGCCGTCGCGCGACTTCACCAACGAGGATTTGTTCTCCTCGCGGATGATATCCATGCAGAGTTCGACGCACTCATCGCAGATGAACACCGTTGGGCCGGCGATGAGCTTGCGCACCTCGTGCTGGCTCTTGCCGCAGAACGAGCAATAGAGGGTGTTCTTGGAATCGCTGCCGCCGACTTTGCTCATTCCATTCTCCGTCACACTCTTCCGTAACTTCCGCGGCCAGCGTCGTTTCGCTTAGCCACCGTCACGCAACGAAGCAAGTTTCGCGCCTGAACTCCAGCACGGCGGCCCTTGTTCTGGGAAGGCCCGCACACCCGTCACTCTCCCACACCATAAGCGAAGCATGCTAACGACGTGATAATCAACATTCCATTAACGATAACACCGCAACCACGGCTGTTAATGCGACCATTCTCACACAGTGAAAACCGGATGGAACCTTGGCGTCAGGCGGGCTTGCCGCCCGCCTCCTCGGGTCGCTTATCTATAACCTTGTCGACCAGCCCAAAGTCCTTGGCCGCCTCGGCGGTGAGAAAATAGTCACGCTCAAGCGCATCTTCGATCTTCTTCAACGACTGGCCGGTATGGGTCACGTAAATCTCATTAAGCCGCTTCTTCAGGTTCAATATCTCTTGCGCATGCAGCATGATGTCGGTCGCCTGCCCCTGAAACCCTCCTGACGGCTGATGCACCATGATCCGGGCGTTCGGTAGCGCAAAGCGCTGGCCCTTGGCGCCGGCGGCAAGCAACAGTGATCCCATCGAGGCCGCCTGCCCCACGCAGAGCGTCGACACCGGCGGCCTGACGAATTGCATCGTGTCATAAATCGCCATGCCCGAGGTCACCACGCCACCGGGTGAATTGATGTACATGGACACTTCTTTTTTCGGGTTTTCCGCCTCAAGGAACAGCAATTGCGCCACCACCAAGGTGGCCACCCCGTCCTCGATCGGCCCCGTAATGAAGATAATCCGCTCCTTGAGGAGCCGGGAGTAGATGTCATAGGCCCGCTCGCCACGGTTGGTTTGCTCCACCACCATGGGCACCAGATAATTCATGTAGGTATCGAGAGGGTCTCTCATTTCGTCTCCTTGACGCGAATCATTCCGGCTAGATTAGCCGTACCGGATCACTCGGCGATCTATTTTCCCACAAGGGCGAGCGCAAGGCGTCTCCGCGTCACGCAACTGATTCGTCTTCCTTGTAGAGCTCCTCGCGCGAAACCTTCTTGTCGTTCACGCTGGCGAGCTCGAGCAGGAAGTCGACCACCTTTTCTTCGAATATGGGCGCTCGCAAGGCGGCCACCGCCTGCGGATTCTGGCGGTAATAGTCCCAGACCCGCTGCTCCTGGCCCGCAAACTGGCGGGCCCGCTCCATGACAGCACGGCTCAATTCCTCTTCCGTGACCGTAATATTGTTCTTCTCGCCGATCTCGGCGATCACCAGGCCGAGCCGCACCCGGCGTTCGGCAATGGCGCGGTATTCCGCCTTGGCCTTCTCCTCGGTCGTGTTTTCGTCGGCAAAGGTCTTGCCTTCGGTCTCAAGCTCCGAAAGCACGGACTTCCACACGCGCTCGAATTCCTCCTCGACCAGCGTCGGCGGAGGATCGAATTTGTGGAGCTTGTCGAGATCATCGAGCAGCGCCCGCTTGAGCTTCTGCCGCGACATCGACGCGTGCTCGCTCGTGATGCGGTCTTTCACCGCTTCGCGCAGCTTGGCGATTGATTCCAATCCGAGCGCCTTGGCAAACTCGTCGTCGATCGTGACTTTACCGGGCGCTTCGATCGATTTTGCAGTGACGACAAACTCGGCATCTTTGCCCGCCAGATCCTGCTTCATGTAATGCGCAGGAAACGCCACTTTCAGCGTGCGCGTCTCGCCCCGCGCGATGCCGATGAGTTGATCTTCGAATCCCGGAATGAAGGTGTTCGAACCGATCAGCACGACCGCGTCGTCGCCGGAGCCACCTTCGAATGGCTCGCCGTTGATGGTCCCGGCAAAAGAGACCGTGACCCGGTCGTCCTTTGCCGCCTTTTCACCTTCGCCGCGCGCGGTGTAAGGCTTGTTCTGGTCGGCAATGCGAGAGACGCCTTCCTCAACCTCGGCATCACTGACCTCGGCGGTGAATTTGGTGAGCTTGATGCTCTTGAAATCTCCGAGCGTGATCGGCGGCACAATTTCAAGCGCCATCGTATAGTTGAGGTCGCTTTTGCCGGCGATCAATTGCTCGATCGCGCCTTCGTCCGTTGGCAGCGTAACCTTTGGATCGGCGGCAAGCTTGAAGCCACGCTCGGTGACAATCTGATTGTTGGCATCGCGCACAGTTGCTTCGATCACCTCCGCCATGGCGGAGCGCCCATAAACTCGCTTGAGGTGAGCCACCGGCACTTTACCGGGGCGGAAGCCGTTAATGCGGACGCGGCCCTTCAGATCATCCAGACGCTCGTTGACCTTGGCGTCGAGTTCTGCGGCCGGCACGACCACCTTGAATTCACGCTTGAGACCGTCCGACAGTGTTTCAGTAACCTGCATTGGATCACTACTCGTTGCTTGCACTCTCGCGACGCCTACCAGACTTGAAGTCAGCGTACCGGAGCGGTTTCGGAAAACGGGCTGGTAACCCGCACTTCAATCTAACCCTCGACATGGTGCGGGCGGAGGGACTCGAACCCCCACGACTTTCGCCACTGGAACCTAAATCCAGCGCGTCTACCAATTCCGCCACGCCCGCAAGGGGCGGTTTCAGGAAGATCCTGGCGCCGCAATCCGGCAGGGCTTAACGCGGCGATGCCCGCAAAGGCAAGCCATAAGCGAACCATCACGCAGGCACGGTTATCGCCGTGGGCAAGCGACAAACACAACAAAAACCTGCCTCTTTGCTGGCCCCCAAGACGTCGGTATCGGCCGTCGGGTCAGCCTGCGAGTTCAGCCGGCAGGCGCCGGTAAACGCGCGGCAACATCTCCGGGAGATCTTCTGCGATCAGGCCCGGGCCGAATTCTGCCGCTGCCTCGCCGTGCAGCCAGACCCCAGCGCTGGCGGCCTCAAAGGGCGGCATTCCCTGCGCCATCAGGCCCGCGATAAGGCCGGAGAGCACGTCGCCCGAGCCGGCGGTCGCAAGCGTCGGTGGGCCATTGCCGGCGATCGCCGCGCGCCGCTCCGGCCCCGCAATCACGGTGTCAGGGCCTTTCAAGATGACAACAGCGCCAACAATTCTGGCCGCTAGCCGGACTTTTTCTAGTTTTGAGTTAGATTTAGAAACTTCATCTATCTTGCTGAACAAACGAGAGAACTCGCCTTCATGAGGCGTCAGGACCACCCCCTCGGCCAGCCCTTTTGCCAATGGCCGAGACAAGGGCCGTGGGCTCATCCGCAAAGCTCGTCAGGGCATCGGCATCCAGAAGCACAGCCGCCTCGCTGGCGAGGCCCGCCAGGACCTGTTCGCGCATCGCCAATCCGACCCCGCCGCCCGGGCCCAGGACGACCGAATTGCGCCGTTTGTCGGTAAGAAATTCCGCGAGCTCGGATGCACCGTCGACCGGGCGCACCATCACGGCCAGGCTGGCCGCAGCATTGACGGCAAGCGCCTCACGCGGTGTCGCGATCGTGACCAGCCCCGCGCCGGCCCGCAGTGCCGCGCGCGCCGCCAGGCGCGCAGCCCCGGTGGTGGACAGGCCGCCTGAAACGACGACCGCGTGGCCGCGCAAGTATTTGTGTCCACTCGGATCCAGCCGCGGATACGTGCTCCACCAAAGTGCTGGTGCATCCGCGAAAGTTGCTGGCTTGATCTTGCCGAGCACACTCGCCGGGATGCCGATATCGGCAACTTCGATAACGCCACAGTGAAACCGTCCAGGCAGCAGCAGGTGGCCCGTCTTACGCCGAAAGAACGTCACGGTACGCGTCGCCGCGACCGCGACTCCCATCACGCTCCCGGTGGTGCCGTTCACACCGCTCGGCAGATCGACCGCAACGATCGGCAGGCCGCTCGCATTCATCGCGGCAATCATCGCGCGCGGAAGGCCATCGACGTTGCGGTCAAGGCCAGCGCCAAAGAGTGCGTCGATGATCAGGTCGCTGTCTCTGAGCGAAGCCGGCGACGCCTCCTCAGTTGGCCCGGTCCAGCGCTGGGCGGCGAGTGCCGCATCGCCCTTGAGACTTTTCCGGTCGCCGACAAAACTAACGCGCACGGCCGCGCCGCGTTCGGCCAGATAGCGGGCCGCGACAAAACCATCGCCGCCGTTGTTGCCGGGACCGGCCACCACCACGACCCGCCGTGCCTGCATGCGCGCCGCCGCATCGGCGACCGCTCGGCCAGCGTTTTCCATCAACTCCAAACCCGCGACGCCACCGGCGATCGCGAGCCGGTCGGCTTCCGCCATTTCGGCCGTGGTGAGCAACTCGATCATGGGTCAAAGACTACTGAAGAATCGCGGGCAATGGATTGACGCACCACAAGTCTTTGGCCGCTGGCTAAAATCTAGACAGTTTGCTTAACTTCTAGGCGCCGAACATTAGGCAACCCCCGCTACGGCTCCTCGACTTTCAAGTAAACCACTGTTGGGAATAGGCTTTTTTGGTCTCGCTTGCTTGGCACGGGACCTGCTAACCGGTAGCCGGCTCTCCGGATTTGTGCCGGTGAGCTGGGTGGAAGGATAAGGCAATGAAAAAAATCGAAGCCATCATCAAACCCTTCAAACTCGACGAGGTGAAGGAAGCGCTTCAGGAGGTCGGCCTACAGGGGATAACCGTGACCGAAGCCAAGGGCTTTGGACGACAGAAGGGACATACCGAGCTATACCGCGGCGCCGAATACGTCGTCGATTTTCTCCCGAAGGTGAAAATCGAAATCGTCCTCGGCGACGACATGGTGGAAAAAGCGATCGATGCAATCCGGCGCGCTGCTCAGACTGGCCGGATTGGCGACGGAAAGATTTTCGTTTCCAACATCGAAGAAGCCATTCGGATCAGGACCGGGGAATCCGGAATTGATGCAATCTAATCCGCAGGCAACCGTCCTCGCGGCAATTTCATTAAATAAGGGGGAATGCAGTCCATGACGACAGCCAAAGAAGTCATGAAGATGATCAAGGATAACGACGTGAAATACGTCGATTTCCGTTTTACCGACCCGCGCGGCAAGTGGCAGCACGTCACCTTCGACGTCACGATGATCGAAGAGGATACTTTTGCCGAAGGCATCATGTTCGACGGATCGTCGATCGCCGGATGGAAGGCGATCAACGAGTTGGACATGAATTTGATGCCGGACCCTGCGACGGCCTGTATTGATCCATTCTTCGCCGAGACCACGCTCGTACTGGTTTGCGACGTTCTGGAGCCGACCACCGGCGAGCCCTATAACCGCGACCCGCGCGGCATGGCCAAGAAGGCTGAAGCGCTGGTCAAGTCGTCGGGCGTTGGCGACACGATCTACTTCGGTCCCGAGGCCGAGTTCTTCGTGTTCGACGACGTCAAGTACGCAACGGATCCGTACAACACCGGTTACAAGGTCGACTCGATCGAGCTGCCGTCCAACACCGCCACCGAATATGAAGGCGGCAATCTCGGTCACCGCATCGGCACCAAGAAGGGCTACTTCCCGGTGCCGCCGCAAGACTCGGCCCAGGACATGCGCAGCGAAATGCTTGCTGCCATGGCCAAGATGGGAGCCAAGATCGAGAAGCACCACCACGAGGTGGCATCGGCACAGCACGAACTTGGATTGAAGTTCTCGCCGCTGACGCAGATGGCCGACATGATGCAGGTCTACAAATATTGCATCCAGCAGGTGGCGCAGATCTACGGGAAGACAGCGACATTCATGCCCAAGCCGGTCTACGGCGACAACGGTTCGGGCATGCACTGCCACCAGTCGATCTGGAAAGCAGGCAAGCCGGTGTTCGCGGGCAACAAATACGCCGATCTGTCGGAGACTTGCTTGTCCTACATCGGCGGTATCATCAAGCATGCCAAGGCAATCAACGCCTTCACCAACCCGACCACCAACTCCTACAAGCGTCTGGTGCCGGGCTTCGAAGCGCCCGTGTTGCTCGCCTACTCGGCGCGCAATAGATCGGCGTCGTGCCGCATTCCCTACACGACAAATCCGAAGGCCAAGCGCGTCGAGGTTCGTTTCCCTGATCCGCTCGCCAATCCGTATCTGGCCTTCGCCGCGATGCTGCTGGCCGGTCTCGATGGCATCAAGCACAAGCTCGATCCGGGTTCAGCGATGGACAAGGATCTCTACGATCTGCCGCCGGCCGAGCTCAAACAGATCCCGACAGTTTGCGGCAGCTTGCGCGAGGCGTTGCAAAACCTCGACAAGGACCGCGAATTCCTCAAGTCGGGCGGCGTATTTGATGACGACTTCATCAACTCGTACATCGATCTCAAGATGCAGGAAGTGATCCGCTTCGAGCATACCCCGCATCCGGTCGAATACGACATGTACTACTCGGCGTAAGCGTTCCTCCCAACCATCGCATCCGCGATGCAACTCTTCGGGCTCTTCGCAAGAAGAGCCCTTTTTCTTTTAAGGACGAAGGTAAGCCGCTACGCGATCAGAAAAACGACCATCGCGAGCCCGGCGGCAATGCCGGCGGCCGTGGCCAACATGTGCTTGCGGTGGCGGCGCGGGCCATACACGCCGGCGGCGCGGCGTTCGGCGATCAGAGCTGCATCGAACTCGGCGGAGTTTGAATAGGCGCATGCCAATGCAGCACCCGCACGCTGGGCATAGGCCTCAAGCGTATCGGTGCCGGTGCGGGCAAGAACTCGGTGAACGCCACATGCCCGCATGGTACAGCGAATAGGGTAAATGAGAGGTTGCGATCGGACGCGCGCGACGCCCCGTTGATCAGCTGGCCGTGCTGCGCCGCGAAATCCGCGCAAATGCAGGCATGCGCTGGGTATGCGGCCGGCGCGCGGCGGCGATCAGGCGCGCCCGCTCGGCTGCCATTTCCTCTTCGGCAATGTGCAGACGATTCCGGCCCTCATGCTTGGCACGATAAAGCGCGGCGTCGGCCCGCGCGATCAGTGCATCGATCGACTTGACCGGGTCGTAGGAAATGGCGGCACCGATACTCACCGTGGCACCGACGGCGTGGTCCGCCACCGTCGCGCCGGCGGATTCAAAACTGGCGCGGACGCGCTCGGCGATCTTGTTGGCGCTCTCCAGACCGCCCGGAACAATCGCGATAAATTCTTCACCGCCGAACCGGCCGATGATGTCGTCCATACGCGTGCTGGCCCGGACCACGCGTCCAAAGACGCGCAACACTTCGTCGCCCGCAGCATGACCAAAACGGTCATTGATCGACTTGAAGTGATCCAGGTCGAACATCAGCATCGCCACCGGTTCGCTGCGCTTGCCCTGCTTTGTGCACAACGCGAGCGCGTTATCCAGGAAGGTGCGGCGGTTGAGCAGACCGGTCAGGTGATCGGTGCACGCAGCGGTACGATAGACGTGGACATGATGATCCTTGACCATCAGCATCACGATGAAGGCGGTGCCGACGGCGTAGAGAATGGTTTCAAGAGTAAACACCGTCAGCCAGGCAGCGTTATAGCCTTCCGGCAGGAAGGCGCGCATTGCCAGCGGTACAAGGAAGATGCCGGCGTGCAGACACGGCACGACGATGGCGGCTGCGCGTGAATAGCGCGTCCTGCGCCGTTCTCGCCAAAGTTCTATGGCGATGAAGAACGTGTAGACCGGAACGATCATGGCGCCGAGGATCGGGCCATTGCCATTTTCCATCAGGCCCGGAATGCGGGCGAGACCAAGCCAAACGGCCGCGCCGATGAAAGTCGCAAACGGCAGCACGCGCCGGCCCTGGAACAGACGGACGCCGTTCCAGACCATGCCGCAAGCAAGGAAGGTCAATGCACCGGGGGCGGACAGCGGTATCTTGATGAGCGACGGTGGCATGTTGCCGAGCGCCATCGCCGAGGCGCCGATCAGATAGGCCGAGCCCCACCAGGCCAGCGCGCGGACATTGCGCTGCTGCATCCAATCAATGATGAGGAATAGCCCGAGCAGGCCGGCGATACATACCGCCACCAACGACAAGGTCGGCATATCCAACGACGTGGATTGCAGGCCGCCTGCGAGCAACATACGAACTCCCACCTCGGTCCAGCGGGCAAACACCCAGGACCGTGCCGGTAAAATAGCCGTGTGCCGTGGGTAAACCGTTGCGCTTTTAGGGGGGCTTCGATGAAAGACTGCGGCGAATTGTAATGAATTTCGGGCGTCCGCTGCGGATTACATGGACGAAACACGGTCGGCAGCGCGTGAACGAATTCGCTCAAATTTTAAATAGTCAAAAACGCAAGCAAAAAGCCCGCTTTTGGCGGGCTTCTGCATCCTTGCGAAATGTCCGGCCGGTTAGCGTTTCGAGAACTGGAACGAACGGCGTGCCTTTGCCCGGCCGTACTTCTTGCGCTCGACCACGCGGGAGTCGCGGGTGAGGAAGCCGCCGCGCTTCAATGCGGAGCGCAGTTCGGGCTCGAAGTAAGTCAGCGCCTTCGACAATCCATGCCGCACGGCGCCGGCCTGGCCGGACAGACCGCCGCCCGAGACTGTGCACGTGACGTCGTATTGTCCGGCGCGGTTGGCGGCGACCAGCGGCTGCTGGATCATCATGCGCAGCACTGGCCGCGCGAAGAAGGCTTCGACCGCCTTCGTGTTCACGAGGATCTTGCCGGAGCCCGGCTTGATCCACACACGAGCAACGGCGTTCTTGCGCTTGCCGGTCGCATAGGCACGGCCTTGCGCATCGATTTTCTTTTCGTATTTCGGCGCTTCGGGCGCGGCCGGCTTGAGAGTTGCCAGACCTTCGAGCGATTGCACGGTTTCGGCCACGGTTAGGCACTCCTCACGTTCTTGCGATTCATCGCGCCGACATCGAGCGTTTCCGGCTTCTGCGCTTCATGCGGATGCTCGGGTCCAGGATAGACGCGCAGATTTCCGAGTTGGACACGGCCGAGCGGGCCGCGCGGCAGCATGCGCTCGACAGCCTTCTCGACGATGCGCTCCGGAAAACGGCCTTCCAGGATCGACTTGGCCGTCCGTTCCTTGATGCCGCCGATGAAACCGGTGTGGTGGTGATAAACTTTCTTCTCGCGCTTGCGGCCCGTCAGCACGGCCTTGGCAGCGTTGATGACGATAACGTTGTCACCGTCATCCATGTGTGGCGTGAAGGTGGGCTTGTGCTTGCCGCGCAGCCGCAGCGCAACGATCGAGGCCAGGCGACCAACGACGAGCCCGCTGGCGTCGATTGTGATCCATTTCTTTTCGATGTCGGCCGGCTTTGCCGAGTAGGTCTTCATGATCATTCCCTGAGAGAGGACGAGCGCGCCCGAACCGCGCCAGAGGAGCAGGTTTCTAGCCGAGGCCAAGCCTCACGGTCAACGTCCAACGGACGTTATTAGTGTTGTTATTACAATGACTTATAAGAATGGTATTTTGTTACCCTAGGCTAATTAGCCGCCATTGGGAATGGAATAGGTGGACGTAACGTGGGCCACCGGATCGCCGCGAACCGTCGGAATAGATCGTCACCTCACCGACCGCGAGCCGCTTGCCGACCTTCATCAGGCGCGCCTCCGCAATCAGGTCGGCCCGTGCCGGCTTGCGGAGGAAATTGATGTTGAGATTGGTCGTCACCGCCAGCGGCTGCGGGCCCACTGCAGAGAAAACGGCGACGTACATCGCAAAGTCGGCGAGCTCCATCATGGTCGGGCCGGAAACCGTGCCCCCAGGCCGCAGGTGATCTTCATGAAAGTGGCGACGGACCCGGATGTCCCCGTAGTCCACGCGTTCGATCGCCAAGCCGCACCCCGGATAAAAAGCCTGCGGGAACACTTCGTGCAGCAACTCCCCGATCGCCTCGGCAGTCATGACCGCAGCCGGCATAGGCGCCCCCTCGCCGGCCGATCCGGCGCCTTGGTCTTAGACGGCACCGCGACCAGGTCAATCGTCCAATTCGGGCTTGCAGTGAAGCGCCTGGAAGGCCCTTGCCGCCTCGCCGCAGCGGGTTAAGTTCGGGCCAATTTCGAGCCTTCTCGAGCCGGGAAAACCGCGGATGAACGCTCCTGCCGTCGCGCGCGCCGTTGAAACGCCCGTCCTGCTGCGCGAACGCAATCAGGACATTGCCGTCCTCGTGCTTAATCGCCCGCAGGCACGGAACAGTTTGTCCGAGGCGCTGCTGACCGCGCTGTCCCACGCTCTCAGCGAAATCGCAGACGACAAAAGTGTCCGCGGCGTGCTGCTTGCGGCGAATGGACCGGCTTTTTGTGCCGGACACGATCTTAAAGAACTCACCAGCCGCCGCAGCGATGCCGATGGCGGCCGCAATTATTTTCGTCACGTCATGACGATCTGTAGCGCGATGATGCAGCAGATCGTCAACCTGCCGCAGCCCCTGATTGCTGCCGTCCAAGGCCCCGCCAGCGCTGCCGGCTGCCAACTGGTCGCCAGTTGCGATCTCGCGATTGCCTCGACCTCCGCCAAATTCGCCACACCCGGGGTCGACATCGGTCTTTTCTGTTCCACTCCCATGGTTGCGCTGTCCCGGAACGTGCCGCGGAAGCTTGCGATGGAAATGTTGCTGACCGGCGACATGGTCTCGGCAGAACGCGCAGCCCAAATCGGTCTGGTCAATCACGTCGTGGCGCCCGGCGAGGAACGCAACGCGGCGCTTTCGCTCGCACAAAAAATCACGTCCAAATCATCGTATGTCCTGAAGATCGGCAAGCAGGCCTTCTACCGCCAGGCCGAGATGAGCCTCGTCGACGCATACAACTACGCTTCCGAAGTAATGACCGAGAACATGATGGCGCGCGATGCGGAAGAGGGAATCTGCGCCTTCATCGACAAGCGTGACCCTCAATGGGAGGATCGATGAGGTCGTTGATTGGCAGAGTTCTACTCGCCGGTTTGTTGACGTCCTGCTGGTTCGCCCCAGCTTTCGCGCAGGACTTCACGGCCGAGCAACGGGCCGCTTGCAGGGGCGACTACCAGAAATTCTGCAACGGAACGCGGCCCGGCGGCGGCCGCGTGATCGGCTGTCTCAGTAAGCAATATGCCGGGCTGAGCGAAGCCTGCAAAAAAGTCGTCGACGCGCAGAAAAAGTGAGCCCGACGCAAGAATACTGATCGAGAGCCACCGGAAAGCCGGTGGCTCTCTGGGTTTGGCAGGCCCTCACCGACGCATCAGACGATCAGATTTTCCGTCTGTTCGATTTCGGTCTTGTCCTGTTCCTCCGCCGGCCGGCCGGTGCTCGGCAATTGCAGCACAGTGACGTGCTGGCCTTCGCAGAGATCCGTCACAAGCACGATCTTACCGTCGGGAAATTCCAGGGCGTCGTGGTGGGCCGCCGGCCGGTTAAGATTGACCTGCCTGAAACGCGCCACCTTGTGCGGCGACTTCCGCGTGGGCAAGAACCGGAACGAAGCGTCGCATTCGACCTCATTTTCAAACGCAAGCTCAGTCCCAGGTAGCAAGCAGACGGCCACGCGCGGTTGTGTCGGGTCCGAGAAGCCGCGCGTGATCGCGTTGGGGAATTGGGTCGATACCAGTCTGTCGCCGACCTTGGCAGGTCGGGATGCTATGTCGTGTAGACTGTAGTCACACATCGAACGCCTCCTGTTTGTGCACACCTAGGCGGCGCCCCTCAGCCTTCACATCGCAGCAAACCAGAGTGACCAACTTATGTCGCTCGGCACCGCAATCCTGCCCGATTCAACAAGCGCGGCCCTACTACCGTCAGCAACAGCAAGCCGATATCTTTGTTCCCGCGCATTTTGGAAGTGAGGACGTTTAACGCATGAATAATTCCGGAAGGGTTTTCACGCCTGCCGTTCACCAGGCGCAGGCCGAGCGCGGCTCGGCAAAAGCCTACGAGCGACGCATTGCCGAAGGCTTTCCCGATCGCGTCACGCCTGAGCTCGCCACTTTCATCGCTGAACAGGATACCGCTTTCCTGGCGACCGCGACGGCCGACGGCGCCCCCTACATCCAACATCGCGGCGGACCGAAGGGCTTTATTAAAGTTATCGACGATCGCACGCTTGGCTTTGCCGACTATCGTGGTAACCGCCAATACATCACGCTTGCAAATTTGTCCGAGAACGACCGCGCTTATTTGTTTTTGCTCGATCCCGCACGCCGCCAGCGCATCAAGCTTTGGGGCCGCGCACGCGTGGTCGAAAACAATTCTGCGTTGGTCGATCGGCTCTTCGACAAGGGATACAAGGCGCGTCCCGAGCGCGCCATCCTGTTCACGATAGAAGCCTGGGATGTGAATTGCTCTTCGCACATCGTTACGCGTTTCACCGAAGCCGAGGTCGAGGACGCGTTTTCCGCCGTGCAATCCAAGGTCGCCGAACTACAGGCCGAGAACGCGCGCCTGCGCGCGGCACTCGCTGTCCGCGACGGCAAAAATCTGGCACTGGAAGACGACCGCTAGACGCTGACGTAAGGCCCCGGTCGCGCGCGATGTCCGGCAAATTGCGATCCGTAGATATAGCGCGGCGGCTCATAATGCTCCTCGGCCGTCGCCGGATCGAGGAAGTGGCTGCCGGCGACATCATCCCGCACGAAGAAAGCGTTTGCGCCGGCATAATTGCAACCGACCACACGGTAACCCTTCTCGCGTCCAAGGCGGACGAGGGCTTCCAGACTGGCGCCGAAATAATTGGAACCGTCCCACGCTCGCGCCGGATCATAGGGGACGACGAGTGACATCGGCGGACGCAGCGTCGCATTATATTCGATGACGACGACGCGTGGTTTGACCGTCGTGAGCGCCTTCCAGACCCAGTAGTCATTGTAGTCAATATCGATACTGAGCAGATCGATGTCTCCCGACATGCCGGCCTGTTCAAACACCGTGTTGATATTCTCCGCGGTGATCAGGTTCTGGCTGAGCCGGAGCGTGCTCTGTGCGAGAAACGGGCCGAAATGGTTCTGGATTTCGACGACATATTGCGGGGCCGCTTCGATCCAGAGCCCGTTCCATCCCTCCACCAGCAGCTTGACCGAGTTGCATTCAACACCGGTCTCGACCCCGAACTCAATGAATGTGCGGCTGGTCGTGCCGATCCGTTTGAATATTTCCTGGATGATGCCGTCCTCGTCGGATTGCGAATAGACCTTGAACCCGTGGCGGACGAGACGCTTGGGCTCGGTATAACGCGGCGTCGCAAGTTCCTGCATGCGAAAGCGCTCGACATCCAGCCGTCGCCAGTTCAGCGACATTTCGTAGTTCATATGCGTGAGCTGATTGAGGAGCTGCAGGGCGTTCGGGTCGACCATGGCAGGCTATGCGGGCTTGGCGCCGAATCGCGCGAGATCATCAAACTATGCCACTCCTGTCCGTGACAGGAAACCGGCGCTCTTCCACTCCGTCATTGCCGCTTCTATGGTCAGCTTATGAACCACGACGCCTATAACGACGGCTATATCCGCGGCATTCTCAATACGGTGAAGACGATTGCCATGGTCGGCATCTCTCCGAAAGAGAACCGGCCGAGTTATTTCGCCTTCAAATATTTGCTCGAACGCGGCTACCGCATGATTCCGGTCAACCCGGGCCAGGCGGGCAACAGTATTCTCGGCCAGAAAGTGTACGGCAAACTCTCGGAGATCCCGGAGCCTGTCGATATGGTCGATATCTTTCGCGCCTCCGGGCACGTCCTCCCGATTGTCCAGGAAGCGCTGGTGCTCAAATCAAAACCACATGTGATCTGGATGCAGCTCAGCGTGCGTAATGATGAGGCAGCCAAACTCGCGGAAGCGGCCGGACTAAAAGTGGTGATGAACCGCTGTCCGAAAATCGAATACGGCCGCCTGTCTTCGGAAATTTCATGGATGGGCGTCAATTCGCGGACGTTGTCCTCAAAACGCCCCCGCACGTTTGGAACCGGTGTGCAACGCATGCGCCTTGGCGACGATCTTGGCCTGGCATCCGACAACGACAATGATGGCTAGGATATTGCCTTGACGGCGCGGCTTTCAGGCCGTTGTATGCGCCGCACATAATTCAAATAAACTTATAATTCCTGCATATCAGTTCAGCGAGGACTCCATGGCTGAAGCGGAACGCACTCCGGGATTTGCAACGCTCGCGATTCACGCCGGCGCCAAGCCTGATCCAACCACGGGCGCGCGCGCAACTCCGATTTACCAGACCACGTCATTCGTATTCGATGATGTCGATCATGCCGCCGCCTTATTCGGCCTGCAGGCCTTCGGCAACATCTATACGCGCATCGGCAATCCGACCTGCGCCGTCCTGGAAGAGCGCATTGCTGCACTCGAAGGCGGCACTGCGGGTCTGGCGGTCGCTTCCGGTCACGCCGCGCAAGTCATCGTCATGCACGCCATGATGACGCCAGGCGATGAATTCGTCGCATCGAAGAAGCTCTACGGCGGATCGATCAATCAGTTCAATCATTCCTATAAAAATTTCGGATGGAATGTCGTGTGGGCTGATCCCGATGACCTCGCCTCCTTCGAACGGGGGATAACCGCAAAAACGAAATGCATCTTCATTGAGTCGATTGCCAATCCGGGTGGCGTCATCACCGACATCGAGGCGATTTCAAAGATTGCGCGAAAGGCAGGCGTGCCGCTCATCGTCGACAATACGCTTGCCACGCCCTACCTCTGCAAGCCGATCGACTTCGGCGCCGACATTATCGTGCATTCGCTGACCAAATTTATCGGCGGCCACGGTAATTCCATTGGCGGCTTGATCGTCGACGGCGGCACCTTCGATTGGGGGAAAAATAAAGGGCGCTATCCGATGCTGTCGGAACCACGCCCGGAATATCAGGGCATTGTCCTGCATGAGACCTTCGGCAACTTCGCGTTTGCGATTGCCTGCCGCGTACTGGGGTTGCGCGATCTCGGGCCGGCTCTTTCGCCGTTCAATGCCTTCCTGATCCTGACCGGGACTGAGACGCTGCCGTTGCGGATGCAACGCCATTGCGACAACACGCTCGCGGTCGCCCAGTGGCTGTCGAAAAGACCGGAGGTTGCCTGGGTGAGCTATCCCGGCCTGCCCGGCGACAAGTACCATGCGCTTGCCAAGAAATATGTGCCGAAAGGCTGCGGCGCCGTGTTCACGTTCGGGTTGAAAGGCGGCTATGACGCGGGCGTGAAGCTCGTCTCAAACGTGAAACTGTTGTCGCATCTCGCCAATATCGGCGATACGCGCTCGCTCATCATCCATCCGGCGTCGACGACGCATCGACAATTGTCGGACGCACAGAAAGTTCAGGCCGGTGCCGGCCCGGACGTGGTGCGCCTCTCGGTCGGTTTGGAAGATACAGACGACATTATCGCCGATCTCGAGCAGGGTCTGAAGGCCAAGTAAGATTCCCTAGGGTTTCTTCAAAGTCCGCGCCACGTAGTCCCGGATATGCGAGAGCGTCGCCGGGGCGGTCCAAATTTCGGTGACCGCTTTGTCCGTCGCATCGCCGCTGCGCTGCAGGCGTTCGGTGACGAGCTGGCGGATTTGTGACTTGGTCTGAGCAAAGGCCGGTGGCGACAGCATTGCAAGCTCGCGCGCGACCGCGAGCGCATCATCCAGCAACTCGTCCGGCTCCGCCACTTCGTCGACCCACCCGCGTTGCAAGGCCGCCGCGGTCTCGTAGGTCGCACCTGTTAGCGTGACCTCGGACAAGTAACGCGGGGGAACGGCAAAACGCACAATCTCAAATGCGAGCACAGGAAATGGCACGCCGACCAGAATTTCGGTGACCCCAATGCGCCCGGAATCACGCGTCATGATGCGCCGGTCGGCGCAACAAGCGAGCACCGCACCGCCTGCGATGGCGTGGCCGTTGATGGCTGCAACGACCGGTTTGGGATGGAAAAACACCGCGTCATAGAGACGGTGCAACGTCGGCAAAAATTGGCGAATGTAGTCCGCGCCGCCCTCGCTCAGGCGCTTCAGATTGACGCCGGCGGAAAAGATCTTGCCCTGCCCGGTCAAAACCACCGCTTTGGCATCCGACTTACGAAGGTCGGAAAAGCGTGTAGCCAGCGCATCGCAGAATTCAATATCAAGCGCATTGGCCTTGCCGTGACTCATTGTGAGCACCGCAATTCCATCATTGATCCTGCTATCGATCATGATCGTGCTCCGGCCACCGACGGCTTGAGCCACGCAGGACTGTCAACGCGATGGCGCAGGCGCTCGGCGTGGATAGTCGCAACGGTCAGCACGACAACCGCCATGGCCTGGTGAGCAATTGCAAGCGCAAGTGGCACGACCAGCAACAAGGTCGCAATGCCCAATCCTGCTTGCGCTGTCACCAACACTGCGAGCAGGGCGGCACTCCGCCGCGCTCGCAAATCGGCCTCGCTTCGCAGCACATCGACCGCATGAACAACTGCCAAAAGCCAGATCGCATAGGCCAGCATCCGGTGATCAAATTGGACGGTCAGTGCGTTCTCAAAGAAATTTCGCCACAGCGGCGTCTCTAACCACAATCGCCCGGAGGCTGGCACCAGCCCTCCATCTATGAGCGGCCATGTATTGAAGCTCATACCGGCATCAAGCCCCGCCACAAGCGCGCCGAGATAGATCTGCAGCAGAACGAGCGCGCCCACCAGGAGCGCCCCATTGCGAACACGCGGCGATGCAGTGACAGCCGATCGCGGCAGCACCTGCTGCGACGTCCACACGACCGCCGCGTAGATCGTGCACGCCAGCGTGAGGTGGAAAGCGAGGCGATATTGCGACACGCTGGTCAAATTACCCGAGAGGCCCGACGACACCATCCACCAGCCAACGGCGCCTAGCGCCGCACCGCCGGCGAAAATCGCCCACAGGCGATTGCGCAGGCTTGGCGGAATCCAGCCGCGCCACAGGAAAAACAGGAAAGGCAACAGAAACACCACACCGGTCGCGCGCGCCAAAAGACGGTGCGACCATTCCCACCAATAGATGGTCTTGAATGAGTCCAGGGTCATGCCGCGGTTGAGCTCGCGGTATTGCGGAATAGCCTGGTATTTTGTGAACTCGGATTCCCAGTCGCTCGCCGAAAGGGGCGGCAATATTCCGGTGACCGGTTTCCATTCCACAATCGAGAGGCCTGACTCGGTCAGCCTTGTCGCGCCACCGACCACGAGCGTCAGAAAGATCATCGCCGCCGCCGCGATCAGCCAAAGGTGAACGACGCGCGCGTGGTTGACGGATGATTGGGCCAATTCAGCCATCGAAAGCTTGCTTGTGCGAGACGGCGCGGACCATATAGTCATGCGTCAGCAACCGCAATTGAGGTGTACGAAGAACCGCCATGTCCGTTCGCAGCCGCAAATTCGTCGGAACTGTCGCCCTGCTTGTGCTGGTCTGCGTGTGGGGCCTGCTCGCGATGGCGCTTGCCCAGTCGGTCCTGACGGACATCAATGGCTTTGTTGCTGCGATCTACTACGTAGTCGCCGGCCTCGGCTGGGTCCTGCCGGCGATGCCGCTGATCAGCTGGATGGCTAAACCGGATAGTGCCTGAAGACCAAGCGCAGCGTTTCAGGCCGCGCTGACGCGGCGGAAACGGTTCCAGAACGCCGTGCCGGCGCCCGACATCAGCACTTTCAGATAGCGCTGCTGTTGAAACTCGCCATTGACGGAAATTCGCGGCAGCGCGGTCAGATAGTCGCGATGCGCTTTGAACAACATGCCCGGCCTTGTCGTCACGGCGGTTTTGAATCCAAGCTCGGCGGCAATGCGGAATTCGCGCGGCCCCGCCGAGGTCGGATCGCCAACCGGATAGGCCAGATGCTCCGGCCGCTTGCCGAGCGCAGCCTCGAGCACGGCACGGCTCATTTCCATCTCCGCCCGCACCGTGGCGTCGCTGGGTACTTTCCTGAGCATCATATGGTTTACGGTGTGCGCACCGATCGTGCAAAGCGGATCAGCCGCAAGATCGACGATCTCCGCCCAGTCCATGCACAGGTCGCGGCAAAATGCGGCGACGTCGACGCGATAGCACGCGCACAGGTCACGCACGACGCGACGAACCTCCTCTTCCGTCTTCATGCTGCGTAGATAACGATAGACCTCATCATAGAGCTCGCGTTTTTGGCTGACGCTGGCGCATTCGAAATACTGGTCATTGCCGTTGATCACCATGCCGATGCGGCTGTTTTGTGCGATCACCGCTTCGAGCGCGACCCACCACAATTCGCCGAGTCGATCGGGGAAACTTGTCGCGATGTACATTGCGAAAGGCAATTTGTATTTGCGCAGCACGGGATAGGCCCAACGCAGAAAATCCTTGTAGCCATCATCAAATGTCAGACAAACAAAGCGGCGCTTGAAATCGCCTTCAATAAACCGTCGATGCATTTCATCGAGCGAGACGACGTCGATGCGCGCACGGGCAAGTCGCCGTACCAGCCCCTCCAGGAATTCGGGTGTGACCTCCAGCAGCCGGTTCGGCTGGAAGCCGTCGGGCCGGGACGGCCGCACGTGGTGCATGGTCAGAATCGAGCCGACGCCACCCAAAAGCGGGCGCAGCCAATGGTGCATCCCACTGAAGTAGAGCGTTTCCAGGCCTGCCCGGATGACGGTTTTCTTCAAATTCGTCAGGCTCCTGCGGGGGCGCGGTGAATCAAACCTACTATTCCAACCCTTTGTTGAGAAATCTTTGCGAAGGTGCGGCGCACTTCAACCAGCCCTTTATAGCCCATGAACGTCGTACCCATACGTTCCGTCCCGGCCGGTGCCCGCAGTCTGCCGGACACGGACCGGCAGGTCGCGAGGGTCGAGATTTTCAACGCCATGGCATCGGCGGAGCCGCATTGGCGCGCTCTCGAGCATGCCGATAGCCTGGCCACGCCCTATCAGCGCTACGACTTCCTGAAGCTTTGGCAGCGGCACGTAGGGTCGGAAGCCGGCATCAACCCGTTCATCGTGGTCGGATTCAATGTCAGCCGCGAACCATTGTTCCTGTGGCCATTCGGTTCCCGTCACGTTGGGAGCATGGTCAGCCTGGAATTCCTCGGTGGCAAACATGCCAATTTCAATATGGCGATCTGGCGACGCGACGTCGCCGCAACCATCGAGGCCAAGGAGCTGCGTAAGGCCCTTCGGCAGCTCGCCGGTCGGGCCGACTTCATCAAGCTGACCAGCCAGCCGCTGACCTGGGGCGGCGCCACCAACCCATTCGCGCTTTTGCCGAACCAGCGCGCGCCCAATTACGGTTTCAGCGGCGCGCTGGTGCCGGATTTCGATGCACTGCTGCGTGCCCGCACCAACGCCGAGGCCCGCAAGAAGATGCGCAAGAAGGAACGAACATTGGGCAGCTTCGGCGAATTGCGATTTGAGCGCGCAATCGCCCCGGACGATGTACGACGCGTGCTCGACGCCTTCTTCAAACAAAAGAGTGCGCGCATGCGCGGCATCGGCGTGCCGGACGCTTTTGCAGTGCCGGGTGTCCGACGATTCATCGAAGCAGCCGCGACCGAACCGGTCGACGGCAGCGAGCCGCTGATTGAACTCTACGCACTGTCGGTGGACGACATCATCGTTGCCACCATGGGCGGTATTGTCGGCAACGGCCGTTTCTGCGCCATGTTCAATTCGATTATCCAGGGGCGCTTCGCCGTCGAAAGCCCCGGAGAGCAATTGATCGTCAAACTGGTCCGCAGTTGCTGCGAGCGCGGCCTCGATACGTTTGACCTCGGCATCGGTGAGGCGCGCTACAAGAATCTCCTGTGCGGCGATGCCGAACCATTGTTCGACAGTTATTTGCCGCTCAGCCCGGCCGGCCGCATTTTTGCTTTTGCGCTTGCAATCGGGGCAGCCACCAAACGCGCGATCAAGCAGCGCCCTGCTCTCTGGTCGGCCGTCGGCACGCTTCGGCGCATGCGCGCAAAGTTTTCCGCGTCGCCGTGATCTGAGTGAGCCTATGCGGCGACCGCTCGCGCGCCGCCCGCGATCACAGCCACGTCACCAAAGCCTGCCTGCAGCAGCCGATCGCGAACCGTCCGCGTCACCGCGCTTGCCGGATCGGCAGCCACCAGCATTGCGTGCGTGGCCAGCGATACAAAGCGCTCGGCCGCAACATCCGAGGCGGAGCCCATATCGATCACCACGTGTTCGTAGCTGTGCGACAGCGCCTCGATCACGGTCGCCAACATCGGTGAGGAGGCAAGCGTGGCAACATCGCCACCGACGTTGCCGGCAGCGACCAGATGAACGCGGGAATATTGATCACGCGTGATGACCTCACCGAACGAGGCCGTCCCACGCAACAATTCCGCAATGCCAGGCGCGTTGGGCTCGGTCGATATCACCGAGAGATTGGGCGAGCTAAACGCCAAATCCACGAGAACCACGTTGGCTTCATGCGCTAGGGCTCGCGCCAACATGATTGCCGCATAAGTTGTGCCGACGTTACGCACAGTTCCGACCACGATGACGCCACCGGGGCCCATCTGTCGCAATTCGCGTGCAAACTTTTCGACCGTGCTGGCGACCAATGGCGATGCCGATACGGTCGGAGGCTGCCCAGCATCCGGCGACAATGGTGGAGACAGGATCTGTGGCGGTGATGGATTTGCGGGCGCACGCGGCATCACCGGCGTAGGAACGAATGGCGGCGAATAGGCGTATGCCGGAGGTGCCGCCAGCAGCGCACCCGTCACGGTGAAGCCCGCCGACAAAGCGAACGCCGCAAATGCCGCGATCAGAACGATCGGCAGCTTTTTCGGGTAAGCAGGCTTCATCGCAGGCGTGGCACGCGAAATGATCCGCGCGTCCGGTGGCGCCGCATTGATGCTGTCGCGCGCGGTGGCCTCGCGATATTTCGTCAGATAGGAATCGAGCAGGTCACGTTGGGTCTTGGCTTCTCTTTCGAGGGAGCGCAATTGCACATCCTGCTCGCTGGTCTGTGATGCCGCTTTCTTGACCTGATCGAGATTTGCGCCAAGCGCCACCAGCCGGTCGCGCACGACACTCGCGTCGTTGTCGAGCTGGCGCAGCAGCCGCTCCCCTTCGACCTGAATTT
This sequence comes from uncultured Alphaproteobacteria bacterium, assembly GCA_963735285.1. Classification (GTDB taxonomy): domain Bacteria; phylum Pseudomonadota; class Alphaproteobacteria; order Rhizobiales; family Xanthobacteraceae; genus Pseudolabrys. The sequence continues at coordinate 804,258 of CAVTKN010000003.1, forward strand.
GGTGGTCGATTTCGGCAACCTGCGATTTGAGTTCCTTGATGCGCGGATGCTGGTCGAGCAGCGTGGTCGACTGTTCGGCAAGCTGCGCACGCACCGCGATACGCTGCTCGATCAAGCGGCGCATCGTGTCAGTATTGGCAATGTCGGCTGAGTTCGATCGACTTTCCGGAATTCATGAGGTCGCGCAATTGCCGCGCCCTCGCCTCCACATCGGCCTTCTGTCCGCGCGCCGCCGCGATCTGCGAGTTGATCTCGGTAAGCTGCTGGCTCGGCAACGACGTATTGTTAGAGCCGGAGAACAAATTCTCCCGTGTGCGATACTCCTCGACCTGCGCTTCGGCGTCAGCAACGCGCGTGCGCATCTTCTCGATTTCACCCGCGAGCCAGTTGCCCGCCGCGCGAGTCTGGTCCTGTTTCACCGCCTGCTGCGTGCTGAGGTACGTCGCGGCGATCGTGTTGGCGACCTGGGCCGCAAGATCCGGATTGGCCGAACTGAAATCGATGGCGATCACGCGCGACTTTTCGACCGCGTAAACATTGAGACGGTCATAATAGGCCTCGAGCGTCCGCTCTTCCGGCGACATCGTGCTGATGTCGCGGCCAATGCCGAGCTTTCCGAGGATTGCCCGCACCACCGCAATGCCACTGTTGCTCGGATCGAATTCGGGATTATCCGCGAGCTTTTCCTTCTTGATGACATCGCGCGCGAGATCGCGCGAGAGGACAAGCTGAAGCTGGCTGGTCACCGCCTCCGGGTCGATCGCCGCCCGCTCGCCGGTCTTGTCAGCCTCCGCGCGGAGGAACACGTTTTCGCGCGCCTCCAATAGCAAGCGCGACTCCGACTGAAACCGTGGGGTGATTGCATTGACGACGAGGAAAGCCACGCCGCCGGCGAGAAGTGTGAGCCCGAGAATTCGTGCTTTTTTCTGCCACAGGACCCGGCCGAGGCCACGCAGGTCAGGCTCGGCCTCGTACATCATCGGCGCAATCGCCGGAGCTGGCGCGACAGCGGTCTTCGACTTACGGCGGAACAACATTCCAACTCCGAACGCACGACGCGCCTGTCCAAACGCTGGACCGGCTTGGTGACGCTACTGTCAAAACGCACGTCGCTAAAACCCGACTTTGATCTGACCCGATTATGGTTGCTACGCCGTTAATCAGGCCTCAAATGACGCAAAATCATCTTTTGTTAACCACGCCGACGCCTAATCCCGTGGGGCAGCTCCATACCCGGATCGGGATTCGCTCAATGCGGCAACTCAGATCGTCATCGTTCCTGACCGCGGCAATCGCCCCATTCGGAACGATTCGATGACCCCCCTGCGCATCCTGCACGTGTTCCGCGCTCCGGTTGGCGGACTGTTCCGGCATGTGCTCGACCTGGCCTATGAGCAGATCGCCCGCGGCCACCGCGTCGGATTGATCGCTGACAGCAACACCGGTGGCGCGCGCGCCAGTCAAGTTCTGGGGCAACTCGCACCATCGCTCGCCCTCGGTCTCATCCGCATCCCCATGCGCCGCCACATCGGGCCAGGCGATGCGGTCGCGATGGCGCATGTCATGCGTCGGATTGCGCAAACTGGCGCGGACGTGGTGCACGGCCACGGCGCCAAAGGCGGCGCCTATGCGCGCATGGCGCTCAATGCCCGGCGCGCGGTGCGCGCCTACACGCCGCATGGCGGCAGCCTGCTGTTCGGCCACGACACCGTGGCTGGCAAATTCTACCTTGCGACCGAAAAGTTTCTGATGCTGCGTGGCGATCTTTTCCTGTTCGAAAGCGCCTACAGCGCCGAGATTTTCCGTCGCAAAATCGGGACACCGCGCGGCCTCGTGCGCGTCGTGCACAACGGCGTATCGCGCAAGGAATTCGAGCCCATCATCGCGCGGCCCGACGCCACGGATCTGGTGTTCATGGGCGAATTCCGGCCGGTCAAAGGCATCGACGTCCTGATCGCCGCCATTGCCCAGCTCCATCGCGGTGGTCGCGTTGTCACGACAACATTGGTGGGTGACGGCCCCGAGCGCGATGCCCTGCATGCCCAGGTCGAACGACTAGGTCTGGCGGATATCGTCCGCTTCCAACCGGCCATGCCCGCGCGCGAGGCGCAGACGCTCGGCCGTGTCATGGTCATTCCTTCACGGGCGGAATCGCTTCCCTACGTGGTGCTGGAGGCTGCAGCGGCTGGATTGCCGTTAATCACGACCAAGGTCGGCGGGATCCCCGAAATCTATGGAACTTTAACTGATACGCTCGTACCCGCCGAAGACGTTGGCGCACTGGCGCACACGATCGCGCAGACCCTCGACCGCCCGGATGCAACCGCAGAACTCGCCAAACGCCTGCAAGAACGTGTTGCATCGTCATTTTCGGTCGACACGATGGTTGACGGCGTCCTCAGCGCCTATGAAACGGCCCTTGCACGGCTCAAGGAACGCGGGCGGCGTTAAGACATTTTTCGCCTGTTCGATAAGTCTTTTTTGACGTTTTTTCCTTAGTAATTTCCGTGAATTAGGGGGCACTTCGCCGTGGCACCGCCAAATGCCGCGGGTTCGAGCTCGGCACCGATCATGACCAACACCGAGATTCGCCCATCGCTGAGCGCCTCGAGCGCGGCCGCGATTGCCGAGCGTGCACCTTCGCGGCGTGGGCCGCTATCTCACGCCCGTACATTGACCGCCGAGGCGCTGGCTGTTGCCGACCGGCCGACACCCGCGCCGATCTCCCCGATTGTCCTCGCTGGTTTTGTGCGGATGGGCGAATTCGCGCTTGTCGTGCTGATCGGCCTCGCGCTTTACGCCGTCTATCTGCCGACGATGGACGGGTTGTTCTTGCGCTACCTCGCCGCAACGCTCGGCATTGCGGTGTTGTCGACGCTCGCCTTCCAGGCCGCCGACATCTACCAGGTGCAGGCTTTCCGCGGTTACGAAAAGCAGTACATGCGTCTGGCCTCGGCCTGGTCTGTCGTCTTCCTGATCGTGATCGGCGCATCGTTCTTCGCCAAGGCCGGCGACATGTTCTCGCGTGTCTGGCTCGGCATGTACTATCTCGCAGGTCTCGCCGCACTTATCATGTCGCGCCGGCTTGTGTTCCTTCTTGTGCGCAAGTGGACACTGGAAGGCCGCCTCAATCGCCGCACCGTCATCGTCGGCGGCGGCGATCCCGGCGCAGGTGTCATCGAAGAATTGCGCCGGCAGAAAGATACCGGCGTTGACATCATCGGCCTGTTCGACGATCGCGGTGACGATCGCAGCAGCGCTGATTGTGCAGGCGAGCGCAAGCTCGGGACCGTCGATGATCTCGTCGAATTCGGCCGGCGAACTCGCGTCGACCTGGTGATCTTCTCGCTGCCGATCTCGGCCGAAAGCCGTATCCTGCAGATGCTCAAAAAACTCTGGGTGCTGCCGGTCGACATCCGACTTGCCGCCCACGCCAACAAACTGCGGTTCCGCCCCCGCTCCTACTCCTATATCGGCAATGTTCCAGTCCTTGACGTCTTCGACCGGCCGATCGCCGATTGGGACGTCGTGATGAAATGGCTGTTCGACAAGATTATCGGCAGCCTGATGTTGCTGTGCGCGCTCCCGGTCATGGCTGTCATCGCTATCGCCATCAAGCTCGATAGCCGTGGCCCGATTCTGTTCAAACAGAGACGCTACGGCTTCAACAATGATTTGATCGAGGTTTACAAGTTCCGTTCGATGTATGCGGACGCCGCCGACATGACCGCTGACCGGCTCGTTTCCAAAGACGACCCGCGCGTCACGCGTGTCGGCCGCATCATTCGCAAGGCCAGCCTTGATGAGCTGCCGCAACTTTTCAACGTGGCGCTCAAGGGAAACTTGTCTCTCGTCGGCCCGCGGCCGCATGCAATCAACGCCAAGGCCGAAGCTCGCCTCTACGACGAGGCGGTCGACGGCTACTTCGCCCGCCATCGCGTGAAGCCCGGGATCACCGGTTGGGCGCAGGTCAACGGGTGGCGCGGCGAAACCGACACACATGAAAAGATTCAGAAGCGCGTTGAGCACGACCTCTACTACATCGAGAACTGGTCGGTCTTGTTCGATCTCTTTATTCTGGCCCAGACGCCGCTCGCTTTGCTCAAGACCGAGAACGCGTATTGATCAGCGCCCACGACATGGCAATGGCGGCCGGCGCGCGGCCGGCAATGCCGCGGGCAAACGCGGCGCCACTTGCCGAGCGTATTCTGCTTCTCATGCTGTTTGTCACGGTGCTGACAAGCTCGGTCGCCTTTATCGAGCCGTCCCCGCATGATGTTATGATGGGCGCTCTCGCGCTCACCTGCGTGGTCGCCGGCGTGCGATTTCAGCGCATGCTTGTCGTTCCGCTGATTTTTATCGTCATTTGGAATTTTGCCGGCGCCATGGCGCTGATCCCGGTGGTTGGGCAGGAAAGAACAATTCAATACACCGGCACGTCGGCCTACCTCGCAATCGCAGCGATCGCGTTTGCCTGCCTGTTTTCGAATAACAGCATGTCGCGCCTTGCGACCATGCGCATCGCCTACACGCTCAGCGCCATCATGGCCGCCTTTGCCGGCATCAGCGGATATTTCGCGGTTTTCCCCGGCGCCGAACATCTGTTTGCTCCCTTCGGCCGCGCGCTCGGCATGTTCAAGGACCCCAACGTGTTCGGGCCATTTTTGATCTGGCCGACGCTTTTCACCGTCTACCGAATGCTCACGCGCCGCATTGGCCTCACGGATCTTGTGGTGTCCGCAATCCTGCTGTTTGCGCTTCTTTTAAGCTTTTCGCGCGGCGCATGGTTTCATTTCGCCGTGTCGAGCCTTGTGCTTGTGAGCCTCGGGTTTCTGACCGCGCCCAACCAGCGTGTCCGCCTGCGCATTGTCGCGCTTGGCGCCCTCAGCCTGCTCGCACTGGCGGGACTTCTCGCGCTGCTGTTGTCGTTCGATTCAATTGGCGAGATGTTCCGCGAACGCGCCCAGCTTATTCAATCCTATGACGTCGGCGAAGGTGGCCGCTTCCGCCTTCAGGAGCTTGCGCTAGCCTCCGTGCTGAATTTCCCGAACGGCATGGGGCCATTTGAATTTGCGCGCGTGCACGGATTGCAACAGCACAATGTCTATCTGCAGGCATTCCTGGTCTACGGCTGGACCGGCGCACTGGCCTATGTGCTGCTGCTCCTGTCAACGCTATGGGTTGGATTGCGCGCGGCTTTCATCCGGACGCCATGGCAGGCCTATGCGATCACGGCGTACGCCGCATTCGTCGGCGAGGTGGCGGAAGGCTTCGTGATCGACACCGATCACTGGCGCCACTTCTTCCTGCTGCTTGGCATGATCTGGGGTCTGGCCGCCGCAACGTTCAGGCCGCAGACCCAGACGCAAAACGCCGGCTGGACAGCCGGCGCCACGCGTTAGCCCGAAGAGCTGTCTACTTCTTGCAGAGCAAAATCGGCTGGTGCTGCGCCCCGCCCGGCATGTGAACGATCTCGCAATCCTTGAAGCCGACGCCGCGCGCGACCTTGAACAGATAGTCAGTGCGATAGGCCACCGCGGCTTCCGGTTGTTCGAGCAATTCAACCCGCGCGTTGCCGATCGCGTGCTGGAAGGTATGCCGCGTACCGTAGGTCGCGGGCGGATAGTCCAGATTGAAGTGCGAATGCATGATCGCGCCACCCGGCCGCAGCACGCGATAGCTTTCCCGGATGTAGTTCTCGAGCTCGGCCTCCAGCACATGCGTCAGCAGCGAGTTCGAAACGACCAGCTCCATCGTGCCGTCCGGCTCGGGGATACGATATTGCGAAGTCTCGCCGCGCTGGTTGTACGACACGCTCGAATGCGTTGAATGGTGAAACCGGAAGCGCTCCGCATCATAGTGCTTCTCGCACCAGGCAATCGCTTCGCCGTCGATGTCGATACCGACATAAGTTCCGGTAAAACGCCGCCCGCGGAAATTATAGTCGCGTAGCCAATGGGCCCAGCGGCCGCAGCCCGAACCAATGTCGAGAATGTTGGATTTTGCGTTGGCCAGGCCTTCGGTGAACACGAACATCCAGAAATCGCGCGCATGCACCAGGAAGTGCGTCTGGTTGTTGAGGATGCGGTTGCCGACGCCGATACGGATGCGCAGGTGGTTGGGCGGCAGATCGCGGAACTCCGGCCAGACCATGCGGGGCAGCACATCGAACGCATTGACTGCTGCCTTGAAAAACGGATTGAACGTCAACCGCGAGGTCGAGGGAAACAGTCTGCGGATCGCACGGTCGAAGCTCAGGCGCTTGACCGGCGAGGCCGGCGTGGGGGTAGCAGAGGTGTAGGACATCACATCAACTCATCTGCAGGTCGATCGCTATCGACGGTTTGGTTTAGGCTTTCGGGTTTAAGATACGGTTATGCGGCAAGCCGGGTTTTCTCCGGTTCCGCCATATAGGCTGGCCGGTGGCCATCGAGCAGCGACCGGCGGCGCCGGCCGGCGACCAGGCGGCTGAACACGGCATCCGGCAACATTGAAGCAAGCAGCAGCGCAGCAATGCCTTTGCGCAAGGAGACGCGGCCACTGCCATCTCGGGTTGCCCGCCAGAGACACAACACAGAATGTGGCCGATAGAGATCGGCGTGCTTGCGGCGAATAACCCGCCACAGCCGGCCATGCAGGCGCGACGCGCGGTTGAGCAGCATGCCTTCGTCCGCCAGGGTGTAGACGTAATAGGGTTTCGGCAGCTCGATTGCGCGATACCCACCGCGCATCAGCCGCAGATGGAACTCCCAGTCTTCATAACCATCGCGCATCGATTCATCATAGCCGCCGACGGCTGCCCAACAGGCTTTGCGCAGCAACAGTCCTGAGGGCAGCGTGTTGGTGAAGAGAAGGTCGAAGCGATTGAAATGGCGTTCCAGGAGACCCTTGGCGGCGCCGGCAAGACGCATATGGCAAAACACAGCCGCAACGTCCGCCGGTGCGGCGCACATCAATGCGACCGCTTCGGCCATGAACGGCGGCTCGATTGTGTCGTCACAGTCGAGCGGAAGGACGAGGTCCGCATGCGCAAAGCGAATTCCGGAATTCCGTGCCGCGGACAGGCCGCCATTTTTCTGATGGACGATGCGTGCGCGCCCCTTCAGTTCGGACAACTTGCGCAACGTCTCGATATCGGTTGAGCCGTCATCAACAATGACAATTTCGAAGTCGCGGAAGGTCTGCCGCGCCAACGCGTCCATCAGCGTGTCCAGAAAACGGCCGCCATTGAAACACGGCACCACCACGCTGACCGCGGGATGATGTTGCGTCAGGCCGGACTGTCCGGCCTTCGTCGTGTCCGGAGCCATTCCTGCTGGTCCCATTCCGCGAACGCTGATGCGAATGCCGCAGGCAATATCAGGCTTTCGGCCAATTTTCCTTTAATTCGCTCGTACAAGGTAAATTCGCTTTTTCACTATTGGCGTCAGAATTCATTCACCATGATCTTTAAACGAATAAAGCGCTCTCGCCGTTAGCTTCTTTGACCATGACCTCGCAAGCCACGACAGCCGGGCGCAAGAACGCCTTGCGGCACCCTATGCGGTTGCTCGCCGGTTTGTTGTCCGTTCGCTATTTCCTGCTGCGCGCATCGACCGCGACAGCCGCTGTCGTCAGCGGGCTGGTCCAGACTTTCGTATTTGCGCGCGTGCTGTCGGCGCAAGAGTTTTCCATATACATCCTGATCGGAACTTTTGGCGTATCGCTCTGGCTGTTCGATCTCGGCGCTGCAAAGATCTTATTTGTCCGCCAGCGAGCGCGGCATCTGGCGCAGCGCAGCGACAATATGATTGCCACGCAATCGAGCGCAGTCGTCGCCCTCTACGCGCTGATCGTGCTCGCCGGCACGCTCGCCTGCTTCGCCGTGATGGCAAGCCGGCCATCAGTCTCGGCCTGGCAAGGATTCGAATTTGCATTGTTCTTCAGCTTTGCCGCGCTCAATCTGGTCTGGTTCCCGCTGCGCAACGTCAGCAACGCAGTCGACGAATTCATCCCCTTCGAGACGCTCGAAGCGATCCGGCGTGGCGGCCACATCGTCATTATGCTGGCGCTGCTGATCGGCCTGCCATTGCCGGTCTTTCTCCTGCTCGCCAATTTGTTGTGGTTCGTGCTGTTGGGGATCTGCATCTCCCGCCTGGTGGACAATGGCGCCATGGCGGCGGGCGTGCCGCGCCTTTGGAGCACCCTGGGCGCGTTCTGGCGTGACAACCGCGCCGAGCTCCTGCGCAGCGGCAACTATGCCATTGCCGAGCTCGCGATCTATAACTTCCCTTACCTGGTGGTGCCTGTCGTCTTCGGCCTGGGCGCCCCGACGATCATTCTCGACACGGTCTTCAAGATTTTCCGCGGCGCGACCCTGATCTATGCGGCAGGTCTTGACCCGATGGTGCCGCGGCAGACTCGTGCCTTTGCCGATCACGATGCGCCAACCCTTAAAAAGGCGACGTTAATCGCGACCGTTCTTTGCGCCGTGCCAACTCTCGCGCTGTGCGCCCTGCTGCTGCTCGCCGGAGACCGCCTGTTCGCGCTGCTCCTTGGACAGGCGGCGACCGTTCCACCTGCCGCAACACTGATTTTGGTTGTCCTGCTGCTCGCAAACCTTGCGCAGAATGTCGCGAGTTGCCTGCTGCTTCACACCGGTTTTTTCCGCGAGATCGCGCGCGTGGCAAGCTTCCTTGTTTTTGCCATGGCGGGCATGACCGCGTTGGTGCTCGTGGGCGGCCTCGATATTGTCGGGTTCATCGGCGGCTATGCAGCCGTCTACGTCATGGGCGCGGTGCTATACGTTGTCTATGTGTTGCGCGGACCGATCCGGATCGCCTCGATGCCGAAGGTTGCACCGCGATAAACACATCCCTATAGTCCGCGCCGTTCCGGTCGGGGCGTAGCGCAGCCCGGTTAGCGCACTTGTCTGGGAGACAAGGGGTCGTGGGTTCAAATCCCGCCGCCCCGACCAATTTTTCCTTTTATAGCTCCCTCACAAACGTATTTCCTGCGCACTATTGAAAGTTTTGCAGCATCGCCTCGCGCAGGAATTTCGGCATCTCGCCGAGATCGCCCTGGCCATAGCCGTTGGCAACAGCCGCCGACAATGACACAAGCGTCCCTGCCGACAGCGGCATCGGAACTCCACTCAACGCACCCGTTGCAACCGCAGACATAATGTCCTTCCGCAGCGTGCGAATATCGAGCGTCATCTCCGGCTTTTCGCCTTTCATCACACCGATCTTGCTTTTCATCCAGTTGCTCGCGTAGGGCGCTTCCTGCAACACATCCAGCATCTGATCGAGCGTAAGTCCCTGCTTGACGCCGAGCGCAAGGGATTCCGATAGCGCCTGGATGTAAGCGCCGAGCCCGAGATTGACCGCGAGCTTCATGGCGTACCCGCTGCCATTTGGACCCATATGCGCGATCCGGCGCGTCATCTTTTCGAGCAACGGTCTTGCCCGATCGAGATCCTCGGCGCGCCCGCCGACGAGCGCGAACAATTTTCCATCTCTGACTTGCGGGATGGTGCCGAGCACCGGCGACTCAATGAGGCGCGCCCCGCGCGCCTCGACCACCGGCGCGAGCTCGCGCCCGGTCATTGGCTGCAATGTGCTCATTTCGATGAACAGCTTGCCCTTCACATCGCCACTCAAGAAGCCGTCGGCATCGTTGAAAATGTGGCGGACGCCGTGATCCTCGGTAATGATCGAGATGATCATTTCAGCCTCGACTGCCACGGCGCGGGGATTGGCCGCGATCTGCAGACCGCTGTCGCCCATGGCTTTATTTCGGTCGGCGCTCATGTCCCAGCCCACCACGTCGAAGCCGTGCTCGCGCAGGCGTTGGGACATCGCGGCGCCCATCCGGCCAAGTCCGACCAAACCGATTTTCATAATGTGATCCCCCTGCTGCAACGCACGGTCGTATCGCGTGCGATACACCGCGCTGTCTCGCGGTTCGATAATTGACAGTGTTCTTTGCTGGGATAGTCTGTATCGTGTCAATGCTACCAACAAATCGCGCGGCAACCAGAGAATAAATAACAGCCGCAGTCCTTGGGGAGGACGTCATGAGAGTCCAAGCTCGTCTTGCCGCAGCCACGATTGTCCTGGCGGCCGCTTCCATCGCATTCACCGCGCCGACAGTCGCAGCCGAGTACACTTTGAAATGGGCCGTCGTCACGCGCGGCGACATGCAGGAAAAATTCGGCCACAAGCTTGCGGAAATTCTTCCAAAAGCCACCAATGGCCGGGTCGAGGTCAAGGTATTTCCCGGCGGCCAGCTCGGCAGCCCAGCAGCCATGATCGAAGGACTGCAACTCGGCACGATCGAAGGTTACGAAAACCCGGCCGACTTCTTCGTCGGCGTCGATCCGCGCTTCGGCGAGTTCAGCATTCCGTTCCTGTTCAAGAGCACCGACCAGGCCAACAAGGTGCTGGGCGATCCGGAATTCAACGCCTATGTGCTCAAGATGGCCGAGGCCAAGGGCATCGTCGGCGTCAATCTTGCGGTCGCCGCCGAGTCGCTTTACTTCGGCGCCAAAAAGCCCCTCAAAAGCATAGACGACTTCAAGGGCATGAAACTGCGCGTCAACGCAACACCGGCCGAACGTGCACGCATGGGCGCACTGGGTGCCACCGCGGTGCCGATGGGCCTGCCGGAAATGATCACGTCGCTGCAGAATGGCGTGATCGACGGCACCATGAGCGGCATGTCGATTTACACCAACTTCAATTTACAGAACGTCGGCAAGACGCTGCTCGAGACCCATGACACGCTGTTGGTCTCCTTTGGGGGCCTGAGCAAAGCCTGGCTCGATAAACTTCCGCCTGATCTTGCCAAGATTATCGTCGATGAGGCGCGCAAGCTTCAGCCATGGGCGCGTCAGACTGCGATCGACGAAGTCGCGGCACTGCGCAAGGTATGGACTGAGCAGCGCGGTGGCGAAATTGTAACACTTCCACCGGCCCAGCAGGCCGAACTCGAGAAACGCCTGCGGCCGATCGGCGTCGAAGTCACCAAGGACAACCCGGTGCTGAAAGAGTTCTACGACAAGATCCAGGCGACTGCGGCTAAATACAATTGATCCGAGACCCGGCGCCTTCGCTCGAACGAATGCGCCGGGTACCCACCCAAGGGCCGCCGAGTTCGGGCGATACGGTTCCAGGCCCCGCGCGCATAACGATGCGCCGTCCCGGCGGCTGAGGCTGGCATGACAGACGATCCCAAACCGTCCAGGTCCAAACAAATTGAAGAGCTCGTTTTCATCAAGATGCCGCACGTCGCGGGCGGCCTCCTGTTCCTGATCGCGGCGGCGCTCAATATCGTCAACGTCATTGCGCGTTACGTGTTCTCGAACCCGATCTTCTGGGCTGAGGAAATCCTCATCTTCATCGTCATCTGGGGTGTCTTCCTGGTCGCCGGCTCGATCACCTATCGCGGCGGTCACCTCAACATGGATCTGATCTACGCAACATTGCGTCCGCGGTGGAAGCGCGCCGTCAACATCGCGATCGCGCTCACGCTGATCGTGTGCACGGTGTACACCGCCATGCAGTCGTGGAAAGTGGTGATGCTGCATTACCGCAATCACGGCGTCACCGCCGGTACCGACATCCCGCTGGTGTTCCCGCACATGGCGTTGCTGTTCGGCTTCAGCTTCATGGCGCTGGCGGCGCTGGTGCGCATCCGCTCATACATCTCCGGCAAGTTCGAGTAAGGGGCAGCACCAATGTATTGGGTGATGGCGATCCTCCCCTTCGTGCTGCTGCTGCTGGGCTTTCCGATCTTCCTGCTGTTGCTCGCCACCTCGCTGGTGATCCTGCTCTTTTTCTTCGACCTGCCGATGGCGGTGGTGCATCAGGACATCTTCAACAGCCTCAATAAATACGCACTGCTGGCGGTGCCGTTCTTCGTGTTCGCCGGCGACCTGATGTCGCGCGGAGGCATCTCGAACCGGCTGCTGCGCTGGGTCGCATCGATGATCGGCGGCTTCCGGGCGCACATCCCGATGACATCACTCGGTTTCGCGGCGTTATTTGGCGCGATCTCCGGCGTGACGACGGCGGCAACCGCGGCGATCGGCACCTTGACCTATCCGCGCATGCGGGAGGCCGGCTACAGCGAGCGCTTCGCCTCTGCATTGATCACCGCGGAAGGCGCGCTTGATAATCTCATTCCGCCGTCGATTGCCATGATCATCTACGGCATCGCTTCGGACACATCGGTGATCCAGCTGTTTGCCGCCGGCATTGGCCCCGGCCTGCTGCTTGCCGGCATGTTCGGCGTTTACATCTATTATCATTCGTGGCGTGCCGGCATCATGGAATCCGGCAAGTTTTCCTTCCGCGAGTTTCTGCTGGCAACGCGCGACGGGGTGTGGGCGATTGGCGCCATCGCCATCATCTTCGGTGGCATCTATTCGGGCGTTTTCTCGCCGACGGAAGCCGCCGGCGTCGCCTGCATCTACGCGATCATCGTCAGCTACTTCGTCTATCGCGAAACGACACTCCAGGAGATTTTCGAAACCGCAGCACGCTCGATGTACCTGACCGGGCTTATCTTCATCATCGTCTCGGTGGCGGGCCTCTATGCCTGGCTTCTGACTATCAGCGGGATTGCCGAATCCACCGTGTCGCTCATCACCAGCCTGCATTCCGAGCGTTGGGTGGTGCTGCTGGTGATAAATGTGTTCCTGCTGTTCGTCGGCTGCTTCCTCGATCCGGCCTCGGCGTTGATCATGTTGACGCCGCTGCTTGCGCCGGTTGCCGCTTCGCTCGGCATTGACCCTATCCACTTTGGCGTGATCGTGGTCATGAACCTGACCATCGGCACATTCCATCCGCCGTTCGGGCTCAACATCTTTGTATGCCAGGCACTGTTCAAGACGCCGTCCCAGACGCTCTATATTGGGCTGATACCGTTCGTGGCGATCGCGATCCTCGCCTTGATGCTGGTGACCTATATCCCGGCCATTTCGCTCTGGATCATGCATCTGCTCGCCTAAGCGGGCGAGCGGCGATTACGCCGCGATCGAAATCACGATCTTGCCGAAGTGCTTGCCGCTTTGCTGGTGGCGTAGGCCGCCTTGGCCTCCGCGAAACTGAATACTTTATCGATCGCGGGCTTGAGCCGGTGCAGCGCCACCGCTTTGTTCATCGCGGCAAACATGTCGCGGCAGCCGACATGGATCCCCTGCAGGCGGATGGACTTGCGATTGATCATGCGCGGATTGATCGTGCCGGGACCGGCCAGAGCACCGATAATACAGATCGTGCCGCCATTACGGACAGCGGTCATCGAGCGTTCGAGCGTGCCGGCGCCGCCAACCTCGATGATGAGATCGACACCAACACCACCCGTCTGCTTGAGGATCTCCTGCTCCCAATCCGGCATCTTGCTGTAGTTGATCAGGGCATCGGCTCCCAGCGTTTTTGCCCGCCCGAGCTTCTCCTCGCTGCTCGACGTCAGAAAGACGAATGCGCCGTGCATCTTGGCGAAAGCGAGCGCAAAGCATCGACACGCCGCCGGTGCCCAAGACGGCAACCGTCTCGCCAGCCTTAAGTTGCCCGGTCTCGACCACGGCATTCCAGGCGGTGAGCGCCGCGCACGGCAACGTAGCGGCTTCCTCGAAACTGAGATGATCCGGGATCTTGATCGCGCCGGTGTCGTTGAGCACGCGTAATTCCGACAGCACGCCGTCGATCATGCCACCGAGCGAATTGCGCGAGGCATCCGCCGGCATGCGCCCGCCAGTCCAGTTCACGAAAAAATTGCTGGCGACGCGATCGCCGATTTTGAATTGCGTCACGCCGTCGCCAATCGCCACGACTTCGCCGGCCCCGTCGGACAGCGGGATGACCGGAAATTTTGTGTAGCCATAGGCGCCCTTGATGACGCCCTGGTCGCGATAATTCAGGGCCGCGGCGCGCATGCGAACGAGAATTTGTCCATGCGCCGGCTGCGGTTCGGGACGCGAGGTATTGAGCACCAGCCCGTCGAGGCCGGTGGGCTCGCGCACCTCGTAGGCTTTCATGCCGTCTCCGTGTGGCTCTCGAGCATCCCGGCGACATTGTTGAGGGCGCTGCGCAGATTGCCGAACATCGCAATGCCCTCGGCCGCAGCCTTACGCTTGACCGCATGACCGCGCGCGCCGGGCAAGCGGGGCGGCGCCTCGCCTTGCATCGGTTTCGCCTTACCGATCACCTCGGCGATATGCGTCATGCGCGCGCCATAACGCTCGCTGCCGACAAAGCCATCCGGGTTGAGAACCAGAAAGAACTGACAAATGTTGCTTGGCCGCTTCACCATGTTTTCGTACGTGACCTGGAAGCCGGGCTCGCCGTCGGACAGCGCGCTGCACAGGATCTCGACCATCAGCGACAGTGCGTAGCCCTTCGGCCCGCCGATCGGCAGCAATGAGCCTTTCACCGCCACGGCCGGATCGGTCGTCGGACGGCCGCTCGGATCGAGCGCCCAGCCTTCCGGAATGCTCTTTTGCCCGGCGGCTAGCGCATGGCGAATACGCGAACGCGCCACCACCGCGGTCGCCATGTCGGCGATGACCGGGTCTGCGCCGGGGATCGGAAAGGCAGCACCGATGGGATTGGTCCCGAGCAATCCTTCGCTGCCTCCCGTCGGCGCAATCGCCGGCATGGCATTCGTGAAAGCGAGACCGATCAGGCCCTGTTCGGCGGCGCGATCGGCATAGTAGCCGGCCGCTCCGAAATGGCTGCTGTTGCGCACCGCAACGGCGCCAAGCCCAAGTTGTTTGGCGATCTCGATCGCGAGGTCTATCGCGCGACGGCTCGCCACCAGGCCCAGGCCGTGATCGGCATCGAGCACGGCGCAGGCGGGCATTGGCCGGTTAATTGCAAAGGCCGGCTGCGCCTTGATCGTGCGATCGAGCAGCCCGCGCACATAGAGCGGCAGGTGAACGATGCCGTGCGAATCCGAGCCGTGAAGTTGCGCCCACAGCGCGACTTCGGCGCCTATGTCCGCGTCCGCCTGTGGAACGCCGCAATGCTCGAACACATCGGACGCCAGCTGCGCCAGCTCCGGCGGCTTGACCTGCTCGGCGGCCGCCAGCTTGCGGAGTCTTTCAGTCAGAGCGGCGATATTGCTCATCACAGTTGTTACTTTGATGCGGTATTCGGAAAGAACGCCTCGGCGTTCCGGTGAAAAACCTTCTCGTAGACTTCCTCGTCGTAGCCGAGCGAACGCCAGTCATCGACCAGCCGCTCCAGTGTCAGCGTCGGCCAATCCCAACCGAACATGACGCGATCCTGAAGTCGCCAGCCAATCTCCTTCTTCAAGGCCGGAGTGAAATATTTGGGCGACCAACCGTGGACTTCGTAGTGAACATTGGCCTTGTGCAGCAGAATGGCGATCATATCGTCTTGCCATGGCCATGCTGGCCGCCCCGCCAGAATCTTCAACTCGGGGAAACGTGCAGCCACCCTGTCGACATGGCGCGGATGGCCATCCTCAAGGATGATGCCTTTACCTCCGGGCATGCCTTGGCCGATGCCGGTTAACCCGGTCATCAGCAGCACGGGCGCGCCGACGTCGATCGACAGCTTATAGAACGGATCCCAGATCGGATCGCTTGCGGGATAGCCCAAGCTGTTCTGGCTTTGGCAAAATCCGAGAAACCCGCAGTTTTTCGCCGCCAGCCGCGCGTATTCCTTCAACCAAAAGTCCTTCATGGCCGGATTGGCGGCAAGCCAGTTGCCGTAGACGATGTCGGGATTCTTGAGCGCGAACTCGGTCGCGTAGTCGTTGGAGGCGCGGATTTCGTCCTCATCAGTCATCCGCCAGGTGCGGTAGATATCCAGGATGGTGCGCACCTTGCGCGTTCGGAAACCATCCGCCATCTGCTCTTCGGTCTCGAACGTCCGCTTGCGCTTGAACACGCGCTGCGCCTGCTCGTAGTCCTCCTGCGTGGCGTGGTGCAGCCCCGCCTTCGTCGAGAAATGCGAATGGCAATCGAAATAACGCATGGGTGTGATCATTTTTTCTCGTAACGTTGGTCGAGGATCCGCTTGGGCTTGCCCTCGCGCCCGCGATTTGACCACTCCATCAGGGCATCTTCCGGAACCAGCTCGATATTGAGCCTCAGCCCGAGGTCGGAATGCAGCCGCTTTTCGATATGCTCTTTCAAACCGTCCCAACCCGGCGCGTCGTCGCGCACCTCGACTTTTATCGTCATCTCGTCCCGCACAACGCCGTCGGTCACACTACGCTCGGCGATGCATAACCATTCACCGGTTGTGCGATTGTCGCTCTTGATGGCTGGTAGGCAGGCTTGCGGCCAGATACTGACGCCACGGATGCGTACCATCGTATCGCTCCGCCCGAGCATCTTCTGCATGCGGCGGAAGCAGCTGCCACATTCGCAGCGGTCGGTCGAGACGATGCGGGTCAGATCGCGCAGGTTGAACCTGATCATCGGCTGCTGGCGCCGGTGCAGGATCGTGCACACCATGTTGCCGATTTCGCCATTCGTAACCGGCTTGTTGTCTTCAACGCCGACAACCTCAAAGAAAGTGCTGTCCTCGTGGAAATGCATGCCGGATTTGTGTTGGCACTCGAAGGCCCCCATGCCCATCTCGTGCGTTCCGTACATGTCGTAGACGTCGCAGCCCCATAGGCTTTCGAGCTGATTGCGAAAGGCATTGTCGGTGTCGGGTCCGAGCCCGCAACCGAGAAATTTCGTCTTCAGATCCCGCACGTCGAAATTCAGCTCGTCGCGTGCGACCTTGGCGAGCTGAGTGGCGTATTCCGGGCGCACATACCAGACATTCGTGCCCCATTCCTGGGCGATCTCGATCTGGCGGCGCGACGAGGTAACCGCGCCAGTGCCCGTGGTGATTGGCAAAGCGCCAAGATAATCGTGGCAAGCCTTGTAGCAGCACCATCCGGCGTTCCCGAGCGAGCATGTGTGCGGTATCTGCACGCGGTCGCCCGGCCGCACGCCACAAATGTAAAGAACACGCGCATGGGTGAGCCCGTTGAGCTCCCATTCCTGCGGGGCATAAAGCGTCGGGCGCGGCTTGCCGGTGGTACCGCCGCTGGTCTGCAGCTTCATCGGCGTCGTCTGCATGCGCTTGGTGACGTCACCGTTGATCAGCCCGAAGGGCGGGTTCTCTTCCTGGTCCTTCTTGATGTCGGCCGAATCGAACATCGGCAGCTTGACGATGTCGTCGATGCTCTTGATGTCACCGGGTTCAAGGCCTTCGGCCTTCCAACGGCGTTTATAAAATTCGTTCTGCCAGCCGGTCTTCATCAGATCGAGAAACTGCTCGTTCTGGAACGCGCGGATCTCATCGGCCGACCATTTCCAACGGGTCTTGGCGAAGACGTCCGGCACCGGATAACGCTTGAAGAGCGCGTCCCAGTCGATCGAGCGATGATAGATCGGCAGCGAGCTCTCCGTGAGCGTGCGCTCCATAGTCGACATTTCAGTCTCCGTAAGAATTCCCCACAACGGCGAGACCGGCGCGCATCGCGTTTCCGCCGAGCGTGGTCAAGAAGATTCAGGTCTTGTAGTCCGGCGCGTCGCGATCGAGCTTTCGCAGGAGAGCTCGCCAGGTCATCTGGTTGAACGGCGCATTGCCGTCCGTGATGATACGGGCCTGACCGATGGTCGCGTCGAGAACCTGCTGCGGTGGAATGTAGGCCTTGAGGCCGCCGGCCATTGACCGCACCTGCGTTTCACAGGCCCGAATAACCAAAAAGGCCAACATGTAGGCTTCGTGGATTGTGCGCCCCCAGAGCACAAAACCGTGCCCGCGCTGCAGCACGATCTGTTTGTCACCGAAATTTTTTGCAAGCCGATGACCTTCTTCGTCGGTCGAGAGCAGCCCTTCATAGTCGTGGTACCCGATCGGCCCGAGCCACATGGCGTATTGGTTGCCGGGGACGAGCCCCTGCTCCTGCATGGCCACCGCGGTCGCATATTTGGTGTGAAGATGCATGACGCATTGCGCCTGCGGAAATGCGTCGTAAATCCCCTTGTGAAACGGAAAGGCGAACTTGTGGGGTAACTCGTCACTCGGTTCGACGTGGTTACAGTGCTCATCGAGCTTGTGCAAATTCGACGCCCTCACCTCCTCGAACAAGATGGCAGCCGGATGCATCAGAAACTGGTTCGGATGCCCCGGAACGCGCGCGGACAGGTGGGCGAACAGCAGTTCGTCCCAGTCCTGAAGGGCGGCAAGCCGGAAAGCGGCAGCAAGTTCGACGCGAGCTTTCCATTCCTCTGGATCACTAGACAGCTTGCGCGCGCTCGCAGCACTCGTGGAGGCCTGCATGGCGTCTCTCCCTCATTTCTTCTTGCTTGTGCAAATTATGTCTGGAGGGAACCTTGTTGTCCATCGGCGCGCCGGCCCTGTCGCAGCCTGGCGGCGTGGTGCGCATGACATGCTCTGCAACCGCTGCGTTGTAACGGTGGGCAGACGCCCTGGTGCCAGGGTCGACGCCCATATAATTCGCCAGCGTGGCAAGGCGTTGCGCCAGCCAAGGCTTCAGGCGATGCTTGCGCGCGCAACCCCAGATCACGTTCATGACTGACGTCACCAATATTATTCCGCGGCGGGCACCGCCGCGAATTGATGAAACAAAAGTCTCGCAGGCGCTGCAGGATCTGTTTGCAGGCTGGCGACAGTCGCTGAATGAGCCATTCAAAGGCATCACCACCGCCGGTGAAATCGAGCGCGACTTGTTTCCGCTGCACAATGGCGGACCCTCGACGCAACCGCTGATGGATGCGGTCAATCTTTTCCTGTCGGCGCTCGACCCCACACAGCGCGCGGCGGTCTGCTTCAATGTCGATAGCGAGGTGTGGCGGACCTGGAGCAATATCCACCGCAATCTGATGCGTCATGGCCTTTGTCTCGCCGAGCTGAGCGATCGGCAGCGCGAACTCGCCTACGGTGTATTACGCGCCGGGCTTGGCGCGCGGGCCTACGAAACAGCCCGCAACGCCATGAAGCTCAACGAGCATCTTGCGGAGCTCACCAACCTGCCCGAGGAGTTCGGCGAACTTTATTATTGGATCAGCATTTTCGGCGAGCCCTCTGCCGACCGGCCATGGGGTTGGCAGTTCGATGGACATCACGGCAACATCAATTGTTTCGTGCTGGGCGGCCAGATGGTCTTGTCGCCGATGTTGCTCGGCTCCGAACCGGTTCTTGCAGAATCCGGCCTCTACAAGGGCACCACCGTCCTGCGCGAGGAAGAGGCCGCAGGCTGGGCGCTCATGCGCACGCTGACGTCAGAGCAGCGAGGCAAGGCGTTGATCGGCATGGACCTGCCATTCGACGGCTATGCCTCAGGCTTCAAGGACAACATCATTGTCCCCACTCTCGGACTGCCCGTCGCCGCGATGACGCCCGCGCAGCGTGAGCAACTGGTCGAGCTGATTGCGCTCTATACGGACCGGCTGCCGGGTGAACACGCCCGGCTCCGCCTGACCGAGGTCAAGCTGCATTTCGATCGGACGATTTTCGCATGGATCGGCGAATTCGATCCCGTGAGCCCGTTCTACTACCGCATCTACAGCCCGGTGATTTTCATCGAGTTCTATCACCAGCCCGGCGTCGCGTTGCCAGACACCGGCTATAACCGCCGGCACGCCCATGCGCTCGTGCGCACACCCAACGGCAATGATTACGGGTGGGAATTGCTCCGGCAGTATAAGGCGAGCCGCGCCGGCTAGACGCTATTTTTTCAAATTCGCGAAGCGCGGCAGCAAGGCTTGCGCATTGCCCGCCATTATTTTGGCGCGCAGCCCTTCATCAAGTCCGTCATACGTGCGCACAGCGGCGACGGTATCACGCATCACCTTCTCGGCCGGGCGCGCGGATGGATAGTCCGTGCCAAACAGGATGCGCGAAGGGTCGGCGATCTCGAGCAGCGCATTGAGTGCCAGCGGCGACGGTGACTGCGCGACGTCATACCAGAGCCGGTTGAGATAGGTCGCAACACCCTTGGGTACCTTATCGCGCGCCTTCGGATCATCTTCTATTCCGCTGAGCCGGAAAAGAAGGAACGGCGCGACGCCGCCCATGTGCGGCATGATCCAGCGGATGTTGGGATATTTCTCCAGCATGCCGGTATAGAGCATGTTAGTGATAGCACGCGTGGTGTCGAAGGTGAGTTCGGTGTAGCCGGCCGGGAATGAATAGCGTGGCATGCCGGTGGCGTGCGGCCGCTGCGGGTGCACAAAGATCACGGCGCGACGGCGGTCGAGCTCGGCATAAAGCTCGTTCTCTTCCGGATCGCCGAGATAGCGTTCGCCGGTATGGCTTTGCAGATTGATGCCATCCATCTTGAGCACGTCGAGCGCGTATTCGACGTCACGGCAGGCAGCCGCCACGTCGGGCAACGACACGAAGCCCATGGCGCCAAATTTTCCCGGATGGTCATTGACCATCTGCATCATGGTCTCGTTACACGCCTTGACCAACCGCTTCGTGAACGCAACATCGCCGAAATAGGCGCCGGGTGAAGCGATCGACAGCACGACGGCATCGATCTTGTGCTCGTCCATCAACTCGAGCTGCCGCGCCATGCTCCAGGCCGGCCACGGGTTCTCCCCGCTGCCCATGATGCCGACGCGCGCGAGTTCGTTTTTGTAGATATCCGGAATGACATGCTGGTGAACGTCAATGAGAGGCATGTCTTCCAGCTCCAGCGCGCCAAATGGGGAACATAGATCAAATAATGCGGGATCGCTTACGCGTCGATTTTGCGCCAGCTATCCGGCTCGGCGTGCACGATTTCCTTCGAATGGCCAGGTCGGCGATCAACATAGACCTCGCCCTCCTTCATCACCAGCTGGATACGCTTGCGCTCCTGCAAGATCCGGATATCGGCGAGCGGATCGCCATCAACCGCAACGATGTCCGCCAGCTTGCCCGCCTCCAGCGTGCCGAGATCCTTGTCAAGCTTGAGCGCCTTCGCCGCATTGCGCGTCGTGGTGAGGATCGCGTCCATCGGCTTCATGCCGAGCCCGCAGTAGGTCTCCAGCTCGAACGCATTGCTGCCCATGCCGGGCTCAAAGCCCATGTCCGTGCCCATCGCGATATTGACACCGGCCTTATAGAACTTTTCAAAAGTCTTGAAGCAGGATGGCTGAATTGATTTCATTTTATTGAGCGTGAACTCCGGTGTGCCGATCTCCTTACGGATCGCAATGGCATGGTCGGTGCGGTGCGACAGTGTCGGGGTCATCCACACCTTCGCCTCGATAATTTTCTCCAGCGAATCTTCGTCGTGGAACACCATGTGTTCGATGGTGTCGCAGCCCGCCTTCAACGCCATGCGGTGGGCGCCCGGCGTGAAGCAATGCACCGCGGCCTGTTTGTGCAACGCGTGAGCCTCATCGACGATGGCGTCGAGTTCCTCCTGCGTCAGATTGCGTACATCCGGTTCTTCCTTGTCGGTCCCGCCGCCGCCGGATGCGCAGGTCTTGATGACGTCAGCGCCATGGCGAAGGTTAAGGCGCGTGAGCTTGCGTAATTCCCAGGGACCATCTGCGCTCTGGAAACCGTGACGTTCCGCGGCGCGCGGAAAAATGAGCTCGAGGTGCGAGCCGGTCATGTATGTGAAACCCGCCACGACCAGGCGCGGGCCGGCCAGTACGCCGGCGTTGATGGCGTCGCGTACCGCACACATGGACTCGGTCATCAGGCCACGCGTGCTTTGCTGGCCGAGGTCACGCAATGTCGTAAAGCCCATCTCGAAACAGAGTTGCCCGTGGAAGAAGGCGTACATCTGTTGCAGATGCGGCGTCACTTCCCACTGCGCGACGCGATAGTTCTTGAAGGTCCGGTTGTTGAACATGCAGAGATGGATGTGCAGATCCATCATCCCCGGCATCAGGGTGCAGTGGCTGGCATCAACCACTTCGATACCGGCTGGAATGGCGATCTTGTCCTTGCCGCCAATCGACTTGATACGGCCGCCCTCGAGAATGATGACCGGATCCTTCACCACCGGGCCGCCATTGCCATCAATGAGGGTTTTGCCCTTGATCGCGAGCTGCTTCGCTTTCGCCATGTGAACTGATTTCCTGAGATCCAGACCTGAACCTAACGTCCTGCCCGGCCGCTGCCGTGCGGGCGATCGTTCGAACGGTAGTCAGTCGAACAAGAACGGGTCAATAGCGCGAGTGCATAATGTGGTTCCCTTAACGCGCCCCGCAGCCAAGCAGGCGCGCCGCGCGCGCATACAGTCTCGCGGCACAGGAAATCGATACGCCGGGATCATTGACCGGCCCGCGAGGCCATCGCATCCTTTGACCGACGGCCGAAAAAAATATCAGCGCTCCCTTTCGCGCACGCGGTTCACAAGAAGCCGGCGGCACTGCAGCAGTGGAGGAGTTTGCTTATGACAATGCGCGCCTGCAATTTATTCACGGCAACGCTCGCGGCCATCCTTGTTGCGTCGACGCTCGGAACCGCACACGCCGAAACCAACAAAGTCAGGCTCGGCTACCAATACAGCCTTTGGGGCTCGCCGGTGGTCATCGCGCTTGAACTCGACCTCTTCAAAAAACACGGCGTCGAGGTCGACGCGAAGCGCTTTCCGGCGGGCAAGGATGCGCGCGACGCCCTCGTCGCCAACACCCTGGATGTCGCAACCGTCGGCGGTACGCCGTTCGTGGTCGGCGCTGTGGTCGGGGAGCTCAACGCTATTGCGACGGTCGCCTATACGGGCCGCACAGGCTGCATCGAGGTCAAGAAAGACAGCGGCATCAAGTCACTCGAGCAGCTCAAGGGCAAGAAGATCGGAAGCCGCCCGGGTTCGACGATCGACAGCGTGCTGCGCTCGAAGATCCTTCCGGCATTTCACCTGAAAGACAGCGACTTCCAGATGGTGAACGTTGACTTCAAGGATCAGGCGGCGGCTCTCGCCGGCGGATCGATCGATGCTTTTGCCGGCGTGGAGCCGTTCTGTGCACTTGCGGAGCAGCTTGGCTATTCGGACCTGCTGCTCGATTACGGTAAATACGATCCGATGCCGAACATGCTGGCCTCGACTTCGGCCTTCGTTAAGAACAATCCGCAGGCGGCCAAGGCGATCGTCGCCGCAATGGCTGAAGCATCACAGATGTTTCAGAAGGATCCGGCCAAGGTGAAGGACATCCTGCAAAAACTTTATACGCAGGCCGGTTATCAAATGGACGGTGCGACGCTGGGGAAGTTGCTCGCGCGCATGGATGTGAATCCGAATTATATCGCCGGACTCGATAAATACTTCCAGACCGAGGCGGACGACCTGGCCAAAGCGGGCCGCCTGCGCGGCGCCAAGGATGTCGACTGGTCAAAGGTGCTGATCGCGGATTTCCTGCCGAAGTGACGGGAGCACGCGCCAGTAAACAAACCGTCCGCTAAACGCCAATTGCGGTCATGGCGCCTTCGACGGAATTGGGGACGTTAATCCGCTGGCCGAGTTTCCAAAAATGGTTGAAAACATAGACACGAATTGCAGACGATAGATTGCAGGTGTCGCGGCCGCGGTCGATCCGTTCCACCAGAACAGGAACGGTGACACGTTCGTAGTCGGCAATATCACGCAAGCCGCGCCAGAATTCATTTTCCAGCGACACACTCGTTTTGTGCGAATTGATCAAAATGGAATGTTTGACGATGGCTGATTTTTTAATGTGTTCGAACTGATCCATCAAACACCTCTGCAAGCTTCATGTGGCCAGTCAGTATCGGCACAGCGTGTCATCGATACGATTTTACGCACGCAGATGATCGTCCGGCTTCTTCGTGTTTTCCTCTTCCTCGCGCTCGATCAGTTTGAGAATCCGTCGACACTCGGCTTCATCATCCGTCCGCGCCAAAACTTCGCGGAGGTGTCTCAAGTTTTGTTCGTACACAAAGCGGTTCATGGGAGCCTCCTGAGGACGTCCCAGTCATGCAACCAGAGGCTGCGCTTAAATTGGTGGGATGTCGAGTCAAATGTCGGATATCGGACATACGTGAAGCCGTCCGATTTACGCTTATGCGGATTGCGCCATGAGCGGGCACGAGCCTCAAAGCAACGCACTTCCGAGTGTCAGGTCTGCCAAAACGAGCCGGACGACACCGTCAAATTTCGATAGCGCAAAGCCAATTCTACCGGGACAAACCCTACTTGTTGGAGGCGTGCAGCAAGGCGTCGTAGTTCAATTTCACGGCCTGATAGCACTCGCAGGCAGTTTCCTGCAGCGCCGGAATATCGAGTAATTTGATGTGGCCGCGCGAGTAGCGGATCATCCCCGCTTCCTGCAATGTGCGTGCGACCAGCGTAACGCTCGTACGGCGAACTCCTAACATTTGCGCGATGTACTCCTGAGTTAGCGGGAGTTCATCGCTGCCGTGCAGATCCGCCGCGCGCAAAAGCCATCGTGACAACCTGCTCTCGATAACATGTGTGGCGTTGCAGGCGGCCGATTGCTGGGCCTGGGCGAAAAGCGCTTGCTCATGCGCGCCGAACATCGCCTGAATATCGGAATGCTTCTTTAAAATGTTTTTCAGCGGATCAACCTGACAACTCCAAGCGTGTCCGCCGATTTGCACTATGGCCCGGTTGAGGGAAATTCTTCCGTTCAACGCGGCGCCAGCGCCAACAATGCCGTCGCGCCCGACCATCGCGGTCTCTATCACCTCGCCGGTCGAAAGCGGGATCACAAGTGAAACGACAGCATCGCCTGCAAAATAGACGTCGGTGACAGTGTCACGAACTTCAAACAGAATCTGATGCTGTTTAAGCTCTACCGGATTTAAATGAGGCTCCATCGCCCGACGCTGAGTGTCCGAGAGAGCCTCGAGCAGAAGATTGGTTTTAACTTGCACCGTTGCGCTCGCTGCACACAGGCGGGAGCGCACTTGGTCTCTCAGCCACCGACGCCCGGGCGTAGACGCCTCTGCCGGTGATTTCAGTCAAATAAACACCGTTGGATGAGGCACAAGGGTTGATGCCCTATTTCGACGCAGCCATCTCACGCAATCTACGTTGGGTCAGGTCGACTGACTAATTTAATCTCGGCTATTGAACCAATGTCGGGTATGCGACATTGTAGCGGCATCACCGACAAAGGATCGTCCCTAGGCGTTGGTGGCTGAGAGACCAAGTGCGCTCCCGCCTCGAACGGGGGCTCCAATGGCAGAGCCGACACTCGAGTATCGCCTTTGGCAACGCGGCACGGAATGGCACTGGCAAGTGATGAACGACCTTGCATACGTGTTGAAGTCAGGGATTGCTCACAGCAGTGCAGCAGCCCGGATTGCGGCCTTCCGCTATTGCCTTCAACGCCAAGACAACTATTTAGAACGTGAATGAACCTGGCTTGACGCGATGCCGCGCTATTTCTTCCATCTCAAAGGTTCCGGTGCCGTCGACACCGAGGGACAAGAATTCCCTAACGACGAGGCTGCCCGACAGGAAGCCAAGGCCGTCGCGCGTGAATTGTCGCAGAACAAGACTGTGTCAACACATGAGCGATTGGTGGTTACCGATGCCGCCGGCGCGATCATTCACGAAGAACCATTGTTCCGCATGTAGATCTCCGCTTCGAATATGGTACGCAACGACACGCTAGTCCGGTGTGTGCAGCGACACGTTGAGCCGGGCGCGGCGGCGGAGCCAGGTTGTAACGCGATATTTCGGGTCGAGCGTGATCGCGTGCATCCCGTCGAGCACGGCCAGCACGCGTGCGGGACCGAGCGCATCGCCGAGCGCAAGCGGCCCTTTCGGGTAATTGAGGCCGAGCTCGACCGCAGTATCAATATCGCCGGGCGCTGCGATGCGTAGTTCGGCGATGCGCGTCCCGACATTGACGATCATCGCGAGCAGACGCTGCACCACGAAGCCCGGGCTATCGTTGATCACCGTCACCGGAACGTTGCCCGCTGACAGCGCTGCGACAGCCGCGCCGAGAGTTTCCGGCGTCGTGACCGGAGTCTTCATCAGCGTGCGCCGGCCGGAAAACCGGCCGAACATGTCGACGGCAACAGTCCGCGACGGATCAAGACCGAGCCGGATGGCCGCATTCGACGCGTCCTCACCAAGCGGGGTCACAAAACAAACAGCACTGGGCGCAGGCTTTCCGCCGAGCTGAATTGTGGCGCCGGCGCTTTTCAACCACTCGCCCAGTTCCCTGGCCCCGTCCTCGTCCGCAATCCACGCCGAAGCGGGCGGCGGTTGCTTTGGCACTAAAACGGTGGGCGCAGTTTCATTCTGCGCGCCATCGTAGTTGTAAAAACCCTGCTTCGTTTTGCGGCCGAGCAGGCCGCCGGCAACGCGCGCCGCCATCTGCGCGGAAGGCTGGTAGGCTGGCTCGTCAAAATACTGTTCGAAAATGCTCACCATGACCGCGTGGGTGACATCGGCACCAATCAGGTCCAGTAATTCGAATGGGCCCATCCGGAAACCGGCGGCTTCTTTCATCAGAGTGTCGACTTCCAGCGGGTTCGCGATGCCATTCGCCACAATGCGCAGCGCCTCGGGGCCATAGGCGCGGCCGGCGTGATTGACCACAAATCCCGGACTATCGGTTGCGACAATAGGGTGTTTGCCGATCCGGCGCGCAAATCCGACAAGCGCCTCGACCACCGAACGGTCCGTGCGCAATCCACCGATCACCTCGACCAGTTTCATCAGCGGCGGCGGATTGAAGAAATGCAGGCCGGCAACGCGCGTGGGCCGCGCACAGCCGGCAGCCACTTCAGTTACCGACAACGATGAAGTGTTGGTCGCGACAATCGCATCGGCCGCGACGCGCGCTTCCAGTTCCGCAAACAGCGTACGCTTGGCCGCGATGTCTTCCACAATCGCTTCAATGACAATGCCGGCGGGTTTGGCCTCATCAAACGAACTGATTGGCTTGATGCGGCTCAGCACTGCCCTCCGCGTGTCCGCCGTCATCCGGCCTTTCGCGACCAGACCTTCGAGGCCTCTATCGATTGCGGCGATTGCCTCTTTAACGGCACCCGCACGTGAATCGAACAGCAAGGTGTCCAGACCGGCCTGCGCGCACAGTTGCGCGATCCCCCGCCCCATGGTGCCGGCACCGAACACCCCTGCAACAAGATCCGGTCGCGATAAATCAACCGCCACGCGTCACTTTCCTTCGAACTTCGGTTTTCTTTTTTCCAGGAAGGCCTGCATGCCTTCCTTCTGGTCGCGCGTGGCGAATTGCAACTGGAATGCCTTGCGCTCCAGCATCAACGCAGTTTCGAGCGGGGCATTGAGCCCCGCGTTCACCACTTCCTTGATCTGCATGATCGAAATCGGCGGCATAGCGGCGATCTCACGCGCGATATCGAGCGCGCGCGCAAGCGCTTGGCCGGCCGGCACTATGTCGCTGACCACGCCCATGCTCAGTGCTTCCGCCGCACCGAACGTTCGCCCGGTCATGATCAGGAGCATGGCACGGTGACGGCCGACCAATCGGGCAAGCTTCTGCGTGCCACCACCGCCCGGCAAGATGCCGACCTTTACTTCGGGCAGACCGAGTTTGGCGCCCTCGCCCGCAACGATGATATCCGCGCACAGTGCAAGTTCGAGACCACCACCGAGTGCAAACCCTTCGACCGCGGCAATCAGCGGCTTCGGACAGTCCATCAGTGTGCGCCAATATTTCTGCACATTACGCGCCATGACTTCGACCGGCCCGGCGTCTGCCATCTCGCCAATATCAGCTCCCGCGGCGAAGACCGTATCCGATCCGGTGATGACGATGCAGCGCACGGTATCGTCGGCGCCGGCCTGCGCGACTTCGTCGGCGAGCCGCGTACGCACTGCGAGATTGAGCGCGTTGCGGACCTGCGGCCGGTTGATCTTCAAAACGACAATGTCGCTCGCAGGGCGCTCGACGATCACCTGGTCTTGCGTATTCATGACAATCCGTCCGTACCATCATTCTTTGAAAACCCGGCGCAAACTAGCATGCGGTGCCGCGCCGTTGGAGCAAGGCCTAGATCATCGGCGAACCAATGCTCAACCCGCCACAGACGAACAAATGCTGGCCGGTTGTAAAGCTCGCCTCATCCGACATGAAGTAAGCCACGGCGGCGGCAATGTCTTCGGGCTTTCCCATGCGTTTCATGGGAATGCTGGCGATATGGGCCCGTGTGGACGGGCTGTCGGGTGGATTGTTCCTATTCCACATTTCGGTCTCGGTCGGTCCTGGTCCCACCGCATTGACCGTGATGCCCTTGTCCGCAAGTTCAAGCGCCCAGCTCCGCGTGATAGCCGCCAGGCCGGCCTTGGCTGCCGTGTAGGATGAGGTCGTGGCGCGGCCCAGCAATGCGCGGCTGGTAATGTTCACGATGCGGCCAAATTGCGCGCGCTCCATCGCGGGAAGCACCGCCTGCGCGCACTGAATTGCAGCCCGCAGATTGACGGCAATGACCGCGTCGAATTTGGCGAGATCAATAGCGCCGAGCTTTTGAATGTGATTGAGGCCGGCATTGTTCACGAGCCCGGTCACTTGATGGCGCGCGACGATATCGGCGAGCGCGCGTTTGGTGGATTGCTCGTCGCTCAGATCGGCGGCAAAAAGCTCCCCCGGAAACGTGCTGTCGGCCGACGAGCGCGCGATCCCGACAACCAGATGATTTTGTGCGGACAACTTGTCGCTAATGGCGCGGCCAATACCCCGGCTCGCCCCTGTTACGAGCGTGACACGCCTTGCGCTGGAATTTGACACCCCCATGGTCATCGAAACTTGCTGGCGGCAGCCACAAACCGGCGAAATTCGTCAGGGTTGATCGACGCGACCTCGGCGCGCGGCGCGATGTCGAGTGAGAGTGCATCGAGCGTGCGCTCGATCTGCTCACGCGAGACGTTCCGGGTGATGAAAACGAGACGCGACCGACGATCGTCGTCCGGCCAATCCGGCAACTCATGAAGCGGATGAAACATGTGTTGGACGGCGTGGATGACGATCGGCCGGCCATCAACATTCACAATCCCTTTAATGCGCAGCAGGTCGGGGCCGCGCACTTCGCCCAGCAAACCCATCCACACTTCCAGGCCAGCAAAGGTGACTTTTCCGTCGCGGACCACCGAGAACGACTGGATGTCGCCGTGTGCATCCCCATCATGATGGTGTGCATGATCGTGGCGGTGTCCTGCGTGCGCATCCACCTGCCCGGTCAGGCCGCCGAAATCACGCAAGCGCGGGGCGCCAGGCGCCGCGATATTGAACAGCCAGTCCGGGTCAATCTCGCCGTGCACGACATCTTGAGTATGAGCGATGGGGTTTAGTCGATTGAGGCGCGCGCGCAATGCCGCAACTTCGCCGGCCGCCGCGACGTCCGTCTTGGTCAGCAGCAAAATATCGGCAACGCACGCCTGTTTCACCGATTCCGGCTGGCTGTCGAGCTGCCCGATCCCATGAGCGGCATCGACAGTCGTGATCACCCGCTCGATATGAAACACCTCCGACAGCCGTTCGTCCGCACTCACGGTGAGAAGCACCGGGGCGGGGTCTGCCAGCCCGGTGGTCTCCACCAGCACGCGGTCGAAGTCGGGAATTTCACCGCGGGCGCGCTCGTTGAACAGCTGCGTCAGCGTATTGATGAGGTCGCCGCGCAGCGAACAGCACAGGCAGCCGGACGACAACAACGTCACGTCTTCGCGCGGTGACGTCACCAGCAAATGGTCGAGACCAACCTCGCCGAATTCGTTGATGATGACCGCCGCCTTGCACATGCGTGGATCGGCGAGCAGGCGCGACAACAGCGTGGTCTTGCCGCTGCCGAGAAAGCCGGTGATCACGCTCACGGGCGTTGAAGGCGGCACTTCCCCGGCAATATCGGACATCACGCGACGCTTTCGATTACGCGGTGCCTGTCGCTATATCACACTGCATTGATGCGGCAAGAACCCGTGCCTGCTATCGCGGCGTCTCTTTGATAACCGCAAGCGCGTCGACCACGCCCGCGCCGACTTCATTGCGTTTGCCGGGAATCCGATGGGCCGTCCGCATCAGGTCGCTGCGCACCTGCGCCGGGGTCAGTTTCGGCTTGGCCGCCAGCAGCAAAGCGGCCACCCCCGTAGCATGCGCTGCCGCGACCGAGGTGCCGGATGTCACCTGATAGGCGCCGTCGGGCGCCGCTGCCAGAATTTCGACGCCGGGGGCCGCCAGTGCAACCTGCGGGCCACGGTTGGCTTGCGGCATCAGCTTGTCATTCGCGTCGGTGGCCGTCACCCCGATCACATGCGCATCGGCGGCCGGGTACAGCGGTGGGGAATTCGGACCGGCATTGCCAACGGCGGCGATCAGGATCATCCCGCGTGCGTTGGCCTTCGCCAGCATTTCCTCCAGGAGGGAATCGGCCGGCCCGGCAAAGCTCATGTTCACGATGCGTGCATTCTTGCTCGCCGCCCAGTCGAGGCCCTTGAGAATATTGAAGGTGGTGCTCTGTGCGGCCTCGCCGCTGCCGGAAAAAGTGCGCACGGCGAGCAGTTTTACTTTCGGCGCGACACCAACCAGCTTGGTATGTGCGGCAATTGCGCCGGCCATGGCCGTGCCGTGCGCATGCGCTGCCCCGGCAGCGCCAACGGCATCATATTCACCCGCGAAGACGCCAGCGAGATCCGGGTGAGTGGTGTCGATTTTAGAATCGATCACTGCAACCAGGACATCGTCGCCGCTGTTGATGCGATGAGCTTCCACGAGGTGCAGCTTCTGCACGACATATTGCGCGGAGGCGCCGTCCGGTGCGGCGGATGGCTTTGGTGCCGGCGGCGCTTGCGCAGGATGATACACCATGTTCCCCTGCCCGAACGACACGCCAGGGAAATTGCGCGACACGAGTTGTAATGTGTTGCGTGCCGATCGCGTACCATCAATGCGCCAGCGCTCAATTGTGCGGCCGGTCAACGCAAACGTTTGAGTCTCCAGCTGCGTCATCTGCAGCGTTCGCGCCAACGCGTCGCGCGTCTGCGCCGTGGTGCCGGGGGCAAATTCCAGCAAGACCTCGTTCAAGACAATGTTCGTCGCACCTGCGGGCGGAATATTAAAATGACGGCCCTGCGTGACACGACGCGGCGAACGCGGCTGCTTCGGTGGCGTCGGTGGCGTCGATCCAATGGCGGTGGGCGGAAACAGCGCATCCGCAAGCAGCCAGCCCGGCGGACCCAACAGGCATCCCAATGTCGTGTGATAGGCTTCGCCGATCGTCAGCTCGCGGCCGAGGATCACTGTGCCGATCATCGGCGACACCGCGGCGCATGCGACCGAACCCATGACAAACCAGCCAAGGGGCGTGATCGCAGCGCCGCGCGTTACGATAGTGACTGGAGGAATGTTTGACGGAGGGGCAACTTGGCCATGCGCCGGCGTGAGCGCGCTTGTTGCCACGGCGATCGCAAGCAATGCCGCCTTTGCGACCTTCCGTATCATGCCCCCTCAACCTCCCGAACCCTGGGTCCTGACATTGTACATGGCTATTGGTCGGTCACCATGCCCGTTTGGTTCACTAAATATCACCAGATTGGGCGGAAAAACCTAGTGTGGCCGCGTAACAGCCGCGTCGATCAGCTTGCGGCACTCCGCGAGCTCGTGCATGGCCGCATGCAGCTTGCGCAGGTCATCGCGTCCGAGACCCGCATGGCGGGATGAAGTGGGTGCGGCTTCGGGCGTCTGCGCCGACGCCTCGGATGCTGTGACGTCGTGGATTGCACGATCGGCTGGGTCAATGCGCGGCACCGGCGCGCCGGTCAGCGGCGGGTCGATGCGATCGGCTGCGTCATCTTGCCGGTCGCTAAGGTCGCGCCCGATGAGCGACGAAAGCCGGCCGCGCAGGCCGCGGTCTTCGTCAGGCGGACTGTTCTCAACTTCCGCCGCCTCGTCGCTATAGTCTTCATCTTCGACCACGCCGTGCGGCGGCTGCGGCGCGCCGTCCTGCCAGACAACCTGGACGAACTTCGCGCCCTGTTCGCGCAAAATCCGTTGCACGCCGCGAATAGTGTAGCCCTCGCCGTACAGGAGATGACGAATTCCGCGCAGAAGATCGATGTCGTCGGGGCGATAGTAACGCCTGCCGCCGCCGCGTTTCATCGGTTTGATTTCGTGGAAGCGGCTTTCCCAAAAGCGCAGCACGTGCTGCGGCAGATCGAGTTCATCTGCCACTTCACTGATGGTACGAAATGCGTCTGGCGCCTTGTTATCCAAAGCGACCTCGCTCCGTTATGAATTTAAACGCTTTTACTGAATCGAACGCGCGAGTCTCAAGCTTCGTCGGCAACCGCGTGGCCGTTGATACGCAGCTTGAGGATCGCCGACGGCTTGAACACCATCACCCGCCGCGGCGAAATCGGTACTTCCTTGCCAGTCTTGGGGTTTCGCCCAATACGCTGGCCTTTTTTACGCACGACGAACGAGCCAAACGAGGAAAGCTTCACGGTTTCCCCGCGTTCGAGGCAGTCGGTGATCTCCTTGAGCACCAACTCCACCAACGCTGCGGATTCCGTGCGTGAAAGACCGACTTTTTGATAGACCGCCTCGCACAAGTCGGCCCGCGTCACAGTTTTTCCGGTCATCGCCTGCCCTGCCCCCGGCGAAGGTATCCCGCTGAATTATCGACGATATTAGCTAGATCGGAACCGGTCAACGGGGCGCCTCGATAATATGGTGAGATACCCCCGGTTGCCCCAACGGTTCCATTGTTCGGATCCGGGGCCGCTTCACCAGCGCAGCAGCGCCGATCCCCAGGTGAAGCCGCCCCCCATGGCTTCCAAAAGGATCAAATTCCCCCGTTTAATGCGCCGATCGGCCACTGCATCAGCCAAAGCAAGCGGGATTGATGCGGCCGAAGTGTTGCCATGGCGGTCCACCGTGATCACGACCTTCTCCGGCGCAATGCCAAGTTTATGGGCGGATCCGTCGATTATCCGCTTGTTGGCCTGGTGAGGCACAAACCAGTCGATATCGCCGGCCGTATAGCCAGTGGCCTTGAAGGCGTCCTCGATCACGTCCGTGATCATCGCCACCGCGTGCTTGAACACCTCGCGGCCCTCCATTCGCAGGTGGCCAACCGTCTGCGTCGAGGACGGACCACCGTCCACATAGAGCTTGGCCCTGTGCCGGCCATCCGAGCGCAAGTGTGTGGTCAGAATACCGCGATCCTCGCGGGTGCCCGCCGATGGCTGTGCCTCGAGGACGAGCGCGCCGGCACCGTCGCCGAACAGGACGCAGGTCGTGCGGTCATTCCAATCGAGAATTCGCGAGAAAGTTTCCGCCCCAATCACCAGCGCTCGCTTGTAGGCCCCACTCCGCAGCAGCGCATCCGTGACCTGCAGCGCATAAACAAAGCCGGAGCAGACCGCCTGCAAATCGAACGCGGCACCGTGCGTGATGCCGAGCCCCGCCTGCACCGAAACAGCCGTTGCGGGAAAGGTCTGGTCGGGCGTCGACGTTCCCAAAATAATCAGATCGATTGAATCTGCCTCGACATGAGCGTTTGCCAACGCGGCACGCGCGGCATGAAGCGCAAGGTCTGATGTCAGCTCGCCGGGCGCCGCGATATGACGCTCGCGAATGCCGGTTCGCTGCACGATCCATTCGTCAGTGGTTTCGACCGAGCGCGCAAGCTCGTCGTTGCTGACAATGCGCGTGGGGAGATAGCTTCCACAACCGAGCACGACCGAACGCAACGCCGTCACGAGCTAGCTCCGCTCGCCAGCCGCGCCGAGGTCCCGGCCTGCAGATCGCGCGCCATCGACTGACCAATCTTGGCAAGCAATTCGTAGCGCACCATGTCGTAGCCCATGTCGATGGCGGAGGCCGTGCCTTCGATGTCGGCGCCGCCGTGGCTTTTGATCACGATTCCATTGAGACCGAGAAATACCCCACCATTGGACTTGCGGGGATCCATCTTCTCGCGCAACGCCTGAAAGGCCTGCCGCGCCAGCAGGTAACCGAGGCGCGCCGCCCATGTCCGATTCATCGCTGCGCGCAAATAGGTGGCGAGCTGGTGGGCCGTGCCTTCGGCAGTCTTCAGTGCGATATTTCCCGCAAATCCTTCCGTGACCACCACGTCGACGACGCCTTTGCCGATATCGTCGCCTTCGACAAACCCATGGTAGTCGAAATGAGGAAAGCGGCCTTCGCGCAAAATGCGGCCTGCCTCCCGGACCTGCTCAAGACCTTTGACTTCTTCAACCCCGATATTCAGCAAGCCGACGGTCGGGCGCTCGATATCGAACAGCACCCGGGCCATGGCGCTGCCCATTGCGGCAAGGTTTACGAGATGCTCTTCGTCGGCGCCGATTGAGGCGCCCACATCCAGCACCACGGACTCGCCCTTGAGTGTCGGCCACAATGCGGCGATCGCGGGGCGCTCGATGCCCTCGATCATCTTGAGATTGAACCGCGACATCGCCATCAGCGCGCCGGTATTGCCGGCCGACACCGCGACATCGGCTTCACCCTTCTTGACCGCATCGATGGCAAGCCACATCGATGACTTCCAGCGGCCATAACGCAGCGCCTGACTTGGCTTATCGTCCATGCGGATCGCGATTTCCGTATGGACGAGTTTAGATTTGGCCTTCAGCCGCGGCAGCCTCTCGAGAACCGGCTCGACCTCAGCGCGGTTGCCGAACAACAAATATTCAATGTCGGGATGGCGGGTGAGAGAGACGTCGGCGCCGGGCAATAGCACCGACGCACCGTGGTCCCCGCCCATGGCGTCTAACGCGATGCGAACTTTATCGGGCATGAATCGCTCGTGGAGACACCGGCGGTGCGGTCGTCGGAATTTGACACACGCGCGCGACCATAGCCGCTCGTCTGCTGCAAACAAGCCGGTATTCGATTGAGTGCATGCCCGGGCCCTGTGCGTTCAGGCTAGCTGCTGCCGAGACGCTTTTTAAGCGCTTCGAGGGCCGCAAACGGCCGCGCACCGGCGTCATCCGCCCTGATGGGGGCGAATTCAGCACCCGCCTTGCGCGGATAGGGATCGATCCCCAGCAGCAGAAACTCCGTCGCGATTGCCCCCAGATCGATTTTGTCACCAACCAGCAATTCCGGCGGCTCATCGTCCAATTTAAGGTCATTGGCCGGCGCCTGTACGGCTGGCACAAACACCACGTCGATGGATTCTGTGATGTCACTTTCGATCGGCTCGAGCGTGACGACGCACGTCTGGCCGAGATGCGCGCTCACCTGGCCGGCCACATGCAAGCCGCCGCCGCGCGGGGTCAAATCAAATACCGCCGACAAACGGGGCAATTCTCGCAGCCCCGCCAGTTTGGCGAGGTCTGCGCGGACCGGTTCCGGGGCCTCTATTGTGGTATGCAGGCCCGTCTCCGGAATATCGTCGAGCGCCACGACAACGCTCCATGGACTTTTCTCTTTTTCCATAGATTTCAATCTTCTAGAACGCCACCCTTATGTTCAACAAAAGGAATAGCCGCTGGATCCGGCAAATGAAGCTCTCCGGCTCGTAGGACCGCCGGCGCTTGCCCATCCAGATCACGTACCGCTTTCCGCATATAGGCCGCAAGGCGGCCTGCCGCAGCCCGCGAAGCCGGGGCGTTGTCGTAGATGTTGCGCGCCACTGCCTCTGCCAGCATCTCGCGATCGTCCGTGGTGAGAGCCGCTCTGTAGGCCTGCACCCGGCCATAGAAAGCCTCGCCCATGCGCTGCATTTCCTTCGGAACGGACAGGTCCCCGACTCCCATTT
Source organism: uncultured Alphaproteobacteria bacterium (assembly GCA_963735285.1). GTDB lineage: Bacteria > Pseudomonadota > Alphaproteobacteria > Rhizobiales > Xanthobacteraceae > Pseudolabrys. The sequence goes on from CAVTKN010000003.1 coordinate 839,945, forward strand.
CCCGCAAATTATGGTCCATATCCTGACAAAACCGGTCAAAAAGTGCCTGGCCAAACTCCTTCAACCCGCTCTCTTCCAGACGATCAATAACCAGCCCAAGATGGAGCACCAGAAGATCGAAACGGCCGTTAATGGTGTCCGGAACAGCGTAGTCGCGATAAAAGCAGGGCAATCGCGCCTGCGCCACGATCGTGCCATACAGGCTCGAAATGGTGGCCGACCGCGCGCTGCGGCGAAACAAGGGAAGTATCATCGGGTCACTGCAAGGGCTGATGCGGTTCGCCGCGTACGTCACGGCCCTCCCCGATGCAAGACCGAAATGAAGCTGTCGCGTTTGGGACCTAAGACCGTGCATTATCGCAATCACGCCTTCCGCCTCGCCCTGGCGCTCGCCGGCGCAATTGCGCTCGCGGCCTGCGGCAGCATGACCGAGACGCTCCAGCGCGGTTATGTGCTGCCGGAAGGCGCCCTGGAACAGGTTCCGGTCGGCGCAACGCAGGAACAGGTGCTGATTGTCCTTGGCACGCCCTCGACTGTCGCGACAGTCAATGGCAACGCGTTCTATTACATCTCGCAGAAAGCGCAGCGTTCCGCCGCCTTCATGCCGCACGAGGTGGTCGATCAACGGGTCATTGCCGTTTATTTCGACAAGGAGCGCCGGGTCACCCGGCTCGCCAATTACGGCGTCAAGGACGGCAAGGTCTTTGACTTCCTGTCGCAAACCACGCCGACCGGCGGCCAGGAGCTGAGCTATCTCCGCAACATCTTCAAGAACGTCGGCGTGCATCTCTAGCGCACCTGCCGAAACGAAAAAGGGCCCGCGTGAAACGCGGGCCCTTCATTTTTGTGGACGTGCTCAGTGCGCGAGAATTGCGAGCAACAGCAGCGCGACGATGTTGGTGATCTTGATCATCGGATTGACCGCCGGGCCGGCAGTGTCCTTGTAGGGATCGCCGACCGTATCGCCGGTCACCGCGGCCTTATGGGCGTCAGAGCCCTTGCCGCCGTAGTGGCCGTCTTCGATGTACTTCTTGGCATTGTCCCATGCGCCACCGCCCGACGTCATCGAGATGGCGACGAACAGGCCGGTGACGATCACACCAAGCAACATGGCGCCAAGCGCCGAGAAGCCCGCCGATTTACCGGCTGGTCCGCCGCCCGCGATGATGTAGATCGCAAAGTAGCAAAAGATCGGCGACAACACCGGCAGCAGCGACGGCACGATCATTTCCTTGATTGCTGCCTTTGTGAGCATGTCGACGGCACGGCCATAATCTGGCTTGTCCTTGCCTTTCATGATTCCAGGCTTGGCGCGGAATTGCCGGCGCACCTCCTCGACGATCGCACCGGCGGCACGTCCGACAGCGGTCATCCCCATCGACGCAAACAGATAAGGCAGTAGTCCGCCGAACAACAGGCCGACGACCACGTAGGGATTAGTGAGCGCGAAGTCGAGCTGAACGCCCTGGAAGTATGGATGTGCGGCCGAGGTCCTGGTGAAGAACAGGAGATCCTGATTGTAGGCCGCAAACAACACCAGCGCGCCGAGACCGGCAGAGCCGATCGCGTAGCCTTTGGTGATCGCTTTCGTGGTGTTGCCGACCGCATCGAGCGCGTCGGTGAACTTGCGCACGTTCTTCGGCAAGCCAGCCATTTCGGCAATGCCGCCGGCATTGTCGGTGACCGGGCCGAACGCATCGAGTGCCACCACCATGCCGGCAAGCGCCAGCATCGCGGTCACCGCGATTGCGATTCCGAACAACCCTGCTTGTGCAAATGCAACCAGAATACCGGCAATGATCACGATGGCCGGCAGCGCGGTCGATTCGAGCGAAATGGCCAGACCTTGGATGACGTTGGTGCCATGGCCAGTGACCGAGGCCGCAGCAATCGACTTCACCGGGCGGAAGTTCGTGCCGGTGTAGTACTCGGTGATCCAGATGATCAGGCCGGTCACAACCAGGCCGACGACGGCACAGACGTAAAGCGCCTGTCCGGTAAAGGCGACCCCGGGAAGCGGACCCATGCCAATCAGGGAGTCGGTGACAAACCAGATCGCAACGAGCGAGAGCACCGCCGAGGCAATGAAGCCCTTGTAAAGCGCCCCCATGATCGACTTCTTGCGGCCGAGGCGCACGAAGAACGTACCAATGATCGACGTGATGATGCAGGCGCCGCCAATGGCAAGCGGATAGGTCATCATGCTGAACAGCATCGGCGTGCTGGCAAAGAAGATCGAGGCCAGCACCATGGTCGCAACGATCGTCACGGCATAGGTCTCGAACAGGTCGGCCGCCATACCGGCGCAATCACCAACGTTGTCGCCGACATTGTCAGCGATCGTGGCCGGGTTGCGCGGATCGTCTTCCGGAATGCCGGCTTCGACTTTGCCGACAAGGTCGCCACCGACGTCGGCGCCTTTGGTGAAAGATGCCGCCGCCAAGACGGGCAAAGATCGAGATCAGCGAGGCGCCGAACCCGAGCGCGACGATGGCGTCGATGACCGTGCGGTCATTGGCCGCCTTGTGCAGGGAGCCGGTCAGAAAGCCGAAATAGAGCGTGACACCGAGCAGAGCGAGGCCTGCGACCAGCATGCCTGTGATGGCGCCGGCCTTGAAGGCAAGCTCCAGTCCGCCAGCGAGCGATTTGGTCGCCGCCTGTGCGACCCGCACGTTGGCGCGCACCGAAACGTTCATCCCGATGAAGCCGGTCGCTCCCGACAGGATGGCGCCGACCGCAAAGCCTACGGCCACCAGCCAGCCAAGGGTGAAGCCGATGATCACAAAGATCACGACGCCGACGATACTGATGGTGGCGTATTGACGCTTAAGGTAGGCCTGCGCGCCCTCACGCACGGCTTCCGAGATCTCTTGCATCCTCTTGCTGCCCGCATCGGCGCTCATCACCGATTGGGTCGCCCAGATGCCATATGCGATCGCGAGCACCCCGCAGCCGACGATCAACCACAAAGTCGTCATGGTGGCCATTATCCCCGATTTGAATGGTACTGGCGGGACGAACGCTCCCGCCGGCACCAGGAGCGTCGAGGATGGCCGCTTTAAGGGCGCTTCACCCCGACCGGAAAGCGCGCGGATATAGCCAAAAAGATGGCGCCAGTGCAACGCGGAAATTGTCATCCGCTGCAGTATTTGGATGCCGTCAGTTCCAGGTCGCCGTTCATGGGCGCTTTGCGCGGCTACCGGGTCAATGAACGGGACCGGGACAAAGTAGGAATTCCATCACAAAGACAGGCGTCAGATCAGGCACGCTCGGCCGCTTCTGCGTCGGCCGCCGACCATTTGATGGTCTTGTAGTTGAATCCCATCTCGATGGTCGGTTTGATGACCGCAAAATAAGGGGAAATATCGAAGTCGCGTGGGCAATACAGCGAACTGTCGCGAATATGATAAATCTCCTGCCGCGCCTGCGCGCTTTCGACGCGCTCGATCGCCGGCAAGATCGGATATCCGACGGCAGCAAAAGCCTGCGCGATAAGTGCCGAACAAATGAGTTTCGTCGGATCACCGGAACCGAGCGCGATCATGCGGCGGCGCAAGCGCTGAGGTACCGGCAAGGGCACGAGATAGCGACCAAGATCGATGATGTTCTTGAGATCGTATTGCAGACCGATTCGCTCGATGGCGTAGTCACAGACCGTCTTGCGGTCTTCCGGAGACAGGCCGACCGGCCGGCAGATGCGCGTGTGGTAGGCAAAATAAGTGGAAAGCGGAACGGAAATGATGCCCGCCTCCAGATTGGATTCCACCAGATCGCATGGCTCTCCACTCGTCGATGTTTGTCCGTCGATCGGACCGACATAAAGCGCGGCATGCGACCAGGTCGACTGCGTCAGATATTTGATCATGCCCGCGATATGCGTGCGTCCCTCGATCAGCAAAATGTCGCCAGGCTTGATCGCCGCCTGCAGCGCCTCGGAATCCGGCGGCGTAAATGGCTCATACCCGGATGCCGGCTTTTGCAGATAGGAGGCGATATGCCGCCCGACGCGATCGAGCATCCAGGTCATCGGTGAAATCCCGCTGGTCGTCCCCGCGCCAAGTCGAACAGTATTTTTCAGGGTCAGGCAACACCGCCAAGCCGTTTAGCGGTGGCCGTCGTTGTCCTGAACACAGGCGCTCCGCACGATTGGATGGATTTTTGCTTGCGAGGTTCCCGCCGAAACCCGCGGCCTGGACACGTAGCCGCCGCCAAATTCACACCGTCAACTCGCGCGGACGTAGCGCGAGCCAGAGCAGCAATGCGCCCGTGACGAATATCGTCGGGAAAATGACCTCATTGATGGTCGCCCAGCCGAATTTGTCGAGCAGCTGGCCGGACGAAAACGACGTCAGCGCCATGCTGCCGAAAATAAGGAAATCATTGAATGACTGCACCTTGTTGCGTTCCTGCGGGCGATGGCACTGGGTCACCATGGTGGTCGCGCCGATGAAGGCCAAATTCCAGCCAAGCCCCAGCAGCACCAGATTTGTCCAGAAATGCGTGACCGTGATGCCCGCGATACCGACTACAGCTGATGCCGCGATCAGCGCGAGGCCAACACCGGTGACGCGCTCGACCCCGAACCGCGCAATCAGTGAGCCAGTGATAAAACTCGGCGCATACATCGCCAGCACGTGCCATTGAATGCCGAGCGCCGCATCGGTAACCGAATGACCGCAGCCGACCATGGCCAGCGGCGCCGAGGTCATCAGCATGTTCATCATGCCGTAGCTCGCCATGCCGCAGGCAACTGCAACGATAAAACGCGGCGCGCGGATGATTTGGCCAAGCGGCCGGGCGTTGTCATGCCGTGCGACAGCAACCGGCGGCACCCGAATGAATTGCAGCACAGCCGCCGCGGCAAGCGCGCAAGCTGATTGGCCAAGATAGCTCGCCGCGAACAGGTGCGGTGACAGCAGATCCTTAGTAAAGATGACGAGTTGCGGTCCGATCACGGCGGCGAACACGCCACCGGCCAGCACCCAGGAGACGACTTTCGGCCGGTAAGATTCGCTGGCGGTGTCGGCGGCGGCGAACCGATAGGACTGATGCGCGGCCGCGTAGAGGCCGCCACAGAAGGTGCCGATCAGCAAAAGCCAGAAGTGGCCATTCATCACCGCCGCATAAGAGATCAAGCCGGACAGAACGCCGAAGGCCGAGCCGGTCTGTAGCGCAAAACGGCGGCCGAAACGCCGCGCCAGCGCACCGACCGGCAAAGTGCCCAGCCACATGCCCATAACCATCGCGGTGACCGGCAACGTTGCGAGCCCTTTGTCGGGCGCGAGCACTGCTCCGACAATGCTGGCCGTGCTGACGATGACCGTGCTGTTGCCACCCGCCAATGCCTGCGCAACCGCAAGCACCATGGCGTTGCGGCGCGCCAGATTGTCATCGGGCACGGCATGCTGAAATGGCTCGGCGATCGCCGACATCAAGGGCTCCCGGCAAAAAGCCGCCCCTTGTATCGGCCATGAGAGTGAATCGCTACTGCGGGAGGCGCAGATCAGGGATGATTTTAATTGAAATCGGCATCGTCTCGAATGATCGACGACCTTTATTCGCTGCCGACCACTCGAATATCACCGTTTGCGCGGCGTTTTGGACACGCGTGGTCTCGCCGTAAACGCGAAGGCGCCAGGATGACGAATGCTGGCCGCCCGCGCCTCCGCCGGCGATTTCGCGCCGATCTGGCCGAGTGACGCCCGCAACTCGTCGATATAGAGGTCAATCAGGTAGTCAGGCCCCTCGTCGCCGAGCGCCGCTACCGCCCATAGGAAAGACTTTCCGGCAAAGGCCGCGTCGGCTCCGAGCGCCAGCGCCCGCATCACGTCCTGACCGCTGCGCACGCCGCTGTCGAGGATCACGGTCGCCTTCTTGCCGACAGCGGCGGCGATCGCCGGCAGCACATCGATCGACGGGGTCAGCGCCTCAATCTGCCGGCCGCCGTGGTTTGACACCCAGATGCCTTCAACACCGAGCGCGACCGCCTTCTCGGCGTCTGCAGGATGCAGAATGCCTTTCAATGCCAACGGCCCCTTCCAGGCGTCGCGATAGCGCTTCACCTCTTCCCATGAAAATGCACCGCCCATGCGCGCGCGCGCGTAAGCGATGACCTCGTTGGTGCTGGCGCCCGGGCGGGCATAGTCGCTGATGGTCGCGAAGCGCGGATATCCATTGCGCAAGAGGGCGAGCAGCCATTTCGGGCGCACCATCATTTCGTAGATCATGCGCGCCGTGGGACGGAATTCATGCGCAAGCCCGGCATAGGTTTCGCGCGAGCGTGTCGTGCGCACCGGCACATCGAGCGTCAGCGTGAGCACCTTGGCGTCGACCGCTTGTGCGCGCCGCACGAGATCGAAGCCAATCTTGTGATCGTCGTGCCAGAACCGATAGAGCTGGAGCCAGAATACATCGGGTGCAACTTCCGCCGCCTGCTCGATGGTAGCGCCGCCCGCCACGCTGAGCGTGTATGGGATGCGCGCGCGTTGCGCTGCTTTCGCCATCAGAAGATCGGCGCCGGGCCAGACCAGTGACGGCCCGCCCATCGGCGCAACGCCGATCGGCGCGGAATAACTGCGGCCAAACAGTTTGACATCGACCGGCGGCAGCGACGGCATCACGCCGTAATGCGGCGCAATTTTTATATTGTCGAAGGCAGCCCAGTTGTGCGCGATGCCGACATCGTTGCCGGCGCCCGTATCGCCGTATTCATAAGCAAAAAGCGGCACGTTGCTCGGCGCGTGCCGGCGTAGCCATGCACTGGTCGGAAACCGCGCGTGATGTTTCTGATAGTTCGGATGCTGGCCGACCGGCGTCACCGCCGCTTTTTTCGCAGTCATGTCATGCATAGCGAAGTCCCGTTCCTTTTGTCCCTACTATAGCTGGCTTCGAAACGTTCGTCCTGCAAAACCTCCCGTCATTCCGGGACGACCTAAAGGGCCGGACCCGGAATCCAGAAACGAACGCGGTGCTTGTATCTGGATTCCGGGTGCGTCCGCATCGGCGGACGCCCCGGAATGACGCGGCTGATTGGTAGCGTTCATTTCAGAAATGACTGTACGAAGCATGCTGGAAACTGAGTGCGCGGCCATCGTCGCCGAGGAAACGCGTGCCTTTACCAGCCTTGACCTCGCCGACCTCGGTCACCGCGATATGCACCGCCTTGGCTGCGCCGCGGAAACTGTCGGCCTTTGCTGCCGGCACAGTGCATACAATCTCGTAGTCATCGCCACCGGTCATGGCGGTTTCCAGCATGCTGGAATCCCCGGCAATGACCGCTTTGGCGGCGTCCGAAACGGGTATACGGGCGATCTCGATGTCTGCGCCGACACCCGAAACCCGGCATAGTTTGGTGAAATCGCCTACGAACCCGTCGGAAATATCCATCGCCGCGGACGCGTGCGTGCGCACAGCTTCGGCCAACGCATTGCGCGGTTGCGGCAGGAGATAGCGCGAAAGCAGGTGCTTCCGGTGCGGCTCGCTTAATTTCTCAATTTTATCACCGCGCACCATGACACCCAATGCGGCGTCTCCGATGGTCCCGCTGACGAACACGCGGTCGCCGGGCGTCGCGCCTGAGCGGCGCACCATGGTCCCCGCGGGAACGCTGCCGAACATCGCGATCGATATCGTAATCGGTCCCGGTGTGCGGTCAGTGTCACCTCCGAACAGCGGGCAACCAAACAGCACTGCGTCGGCGCGTAACCCTTCCGCAAAGCCGGCAAGCCAGTCCTCGCCAATATTCTTCGGGATAGCGAGCGACAGCAGATAACCGAGCGGGCGTGCGCCTTTCGCGGCCAAATCCGACAGATTCACACGCAGTGCCTTGCTGGCGACCGTATGCGCTGTATCGTCCGGGAAAAAGTGCACCCCGCCAACGATTGCATCAGTTTTGAGTACAAGATCGCATCCTGGCGGCGGCGTCAGAAAAGCAGCATCGTCTGACAAACCCAAAGCCCCGGGATCGGTCGCCAGCGGTTTGAAAAAGCGCGCGATCAGATGATCTTCGGCTGACATGTCGTCACGCGTCATGCGCTCACCCGGCCGCGTGACCAAACTCGGCAGCGCGTAAGCGCCGTGCCAACTGATCGAGAACGGCATTGACCATGCCGGTTTCGTCACGTTCAACGAATGCAGCAGCGACGTCGGCATATTCGGCCACCACCACGCGGGCCGGCACGTCGGTACGGTGAATAAGTTCGTAGGCCCCCGCGCGTAGCGCTGCGCGCAGGACAGTCTCGATGCGCTTGAGCGGCCAGCCTTTTGACAGAGCTTCGTCGATCAGCGGATCGAGCTCGCGTTGCTCGCGCACCACGCCCGATACAACGTCGCGGAAAAATGCCGCCTCGGCCGGCAGATATTGCGCCCCCTCCACCTCGCGGCCGATCCAGTGGCTCTCGAACTGCGCGAGAATCTCGTTGAGGCCAGTCCCTGCGAGATCCATCTGGTAGAGGGCTTGCACCGCCGCCAGCCGGGCCGCGCCACGCTTGTTCGCCTTGCGCGCCTCGTTGTCGTCGCGTGCTGCGCCGGCGCCCATCAGCGCCAGGCCAATGTATGCTTGAGCGCGACCATGGTGAGCGCCGCGCGTGCTGCGTCGCCGCCTTTGTTCCCCTCTTCAGGCCGAGCGCGGGCAAGGGCTTGTGCCTCGCTGTCGACCGTGAGGATTCCATTGCCGATTGGTAGTCGCTCGTTCACCGCAAGGTCCATGAGCCCCCGTGCGGATTCATTCGACACGATCTCAAAATGGTAGGTCTCGCCGAGGATCACACATCCTAATGCAACGACACCGTCGTAGGGCGCACGGCGGCGGCGCGCCGCATCCATTGCTATCGCAATCGCGGCTGGTATTTCGAGGGCACCAGGGACGGTGACGCGGTCATAGCGTGCCCCAGCTTGCTCAAGCACATGCGTCGCCCCGCGCAACAATTCGTCGGCAATATTGTCATAAAAGCGTGCTTCAACGATCAGCATATGCAGGCTGTCGCGTTTCTTTGCAGTGGTTCGTTTCTTTGCCATGGCCCCGGTAACTTTCTTTGAAGGCGTGGTAGCAAGCGTACCGCGTCCGAACAAGTTTTACTTCATCTCCAGCAGCCGCGCAGCGTACCGCGCCATGGTATCGACTTCGAGATTGATATCGTCACCCTTGCGCAATGTGCCAAACGTCGTCTCCCGCAATGTATGCGGGATGACTAGAACAGAGAATGTGTCGCCTTCCACGGTATTGATGGTCAGTGAGACTCCGTCGAGCGCGATCGAACCCTTTGAGGCGATGAACCGCGCAAGGTCAGCCGGCACGCGCAACACGAAGCGCGCCATTTCCGTCATGTCCTCACGGGCATACACCGTCGCAATGCCGTCCACATGACCGGCCACGAGATGCCCGCCGAGTTCGTCGCCAAATTTTAACGGACGTTCGAGATTGACCTTTGACCCTTGCCGCCACCGGCCAACGGTCGTAACGCGCAGCGTTTCGTCCGCGGCATCAACCGCGAACCAGCTGCGCCCGCCTTCGTCGCCTGCGTCAACGACGGTCAAACAAACACCCGAACAGGCGATCGACGCGCCCAGCACGATTTCGGCGCGCGGATAGCGACAGGAAATCGTGATTCGTTGCAGATTGCCGGCGCGCGGCTCCACCGACCGCACTTCACCCAGATCGGTAACGATACCGGTGAACATGATCTAGGCCTACGAGTAAGTCTCGAGCACATCGGCACCAAGTTTTTCGGTGCCTTGCTGTGTCATATGGCCGATCAGCGCGTCGAGCGGCATCCCTTCCAGCGGCCAGATACCGCCAGCGCCGATGGTTTTTTCACCACGCAACAGCGCCGCTTCATCAATCAGGCCGCCGGCAACGAAACTCGCCGCAACCTTCGGCCCGCCTTCGACCATCAGGCGCGTGATCCCCTCGCCCGCGAGTGTCTTCAGAACCTGCTGGAGATCCAACTCGCCGTTGCTGTCCTCGACGCGAAAGACCTTGCAACCTTTCTGCTGGAGAATTTCTTCTGCGATCGGCGATACCTTGGTCGAAGCGAATACCCAGGTGGGAGTCTCGCGCACGGTCGCAGCGACAGACGTTGCCAGCGGCAGATGTAGTTGCGCGTCGAGAACGACGCGCACCGGTGAGCGCTCAAACATTCCCGGCAAGCGGCAGGTCAACTGCGGATCATCGGACAATACGGTCCCGATACCCACCAGGATGGCATCGCTTGCCGCGCGCATCTGAAAAACGCGCTCGCGTGCTTCTTCGCCGGTGATTGCGGCCTGCTTGCGGCCGGCCAGGCCGGCCTTGCCGTCCGCCGAAACAGCGAGCTTGAGCGTTACATGCGGCCGACCTCGGGTGATGCGGCTGATGTGACCGGCATGCGCACGTTGCGCGTCTTCCGCGCAAAGGCCGATATCGACGGCAATTCCTTTTTCACGCAACCGTTCGTGACCTTTCCCCGCCACTTCGGGGTTGGGATCTTCCATCGCGGAAACCACGCGCGCGATCCCCGCGCGCGCAATGGCGTCGGCGCAGGGCGGAGTCTTTCCCTGGTGCGAGCATGGCTCAAGCGTGACGTACATCGTGGCGCCCTGCGCAGCCTTTTTTGCGCGACGCAAGGCCTCGACTTCGGCATGCGGACGGCCACCTTGTTGTGTCCATCCACGCGCCAGAATAATGCCGTCCTTCACAATGACCGCACCAACAGCCGGATTTGGCCACGTGTGACCGAGGTTGCGCCGGCCGAGCGCCAGCGCCAGCCGCATATAACGCTCGTCATCTGCCGCTGCAGGCTGGGAAACAGGTGCTGTTTGTTCGTTCATTTGCGGGCGCTGGCGGCGGGCTTGCCGTCATCGTCCCCCGACAGCTCGTCGAGTGCGGCACGGAAATCCTTGGCCTCTCGGAAGTTACGGTAGACCGAAGCGAATCGCACATAGGCGACGTCATCGAGCTCGCGCAAATGCTCCATCACGATCTCGCCAATCGCCTCGGAGGATATTTCGGCTTCACCCTGGCTTTCCAGTTCACGAACGATTTTGGATACCATCTGCTCGATGCGTTCGGGTTCAACCGGGCGCTTGCGTAATGAAATCTGCACAGAGCGCATGAGCTTGTCGCGATCGAATGGCACGCGACGGCCGTTGCGCTTGATCACGGTCAATTCGCGCAGCTGCACGCGCTCGAAAGTAGTGAACCGGAAATTGCAGGTCAGACACACGCGTCGACGCCGGATCACCGCCGAATCTTCCGTCGGCCGCGAGTCCTTCACCTGCGTATCGAGGCTACCGCAACTTGGGCACCGCATGCGTTCAGCCCTGGTAAATCGGAAAACGTGAGATCAATGTCTTCACCTTGTCGCGCACGGCATTTTCGACCAGCGAATCCTCATCAACAGCCTTCTGAGACAGCACATCAAGCACTTCGACGATCATCTCGCCGACCTGGCGGAATTCCGCGATGCCGAAGCCGCGCGTGGTGCAGGCCGGAGTACCGAGCCGGATGCCCGAGGTCACGGTCGGCTTTTCGGGGTCAAACGGGATGCCGTTCTTGTTGCAAGTGATGTGCGCGCGCCCCAGCGCCGCTTCCCCCACTTTGCCGGTAAGTCGTTTCGGCCGCAGGTCGACCAACATCAAATGGGTATCGGTGCCGCCGGACACAATATCGAGGCCGTGTGACTTCAACGTTTCTGCGAGCGCCTTGGCGTTTTCAACCACGCATTTGGCATAACTGCGGAAGCTCGGACGCAGCGCTTCCCCGAAGGCAACGGCCTTCGCGGCGATCACATGCATCAATGGGCCACCCTGCATGCCGGGGAATACCGCCGAGTTCAGTTTTTTGGCGATCTCTTCGTCATCGGACAAGATCACGCCGCCGCGCGGCCCGCGCAGTGTCTTGTGCGTCGTCGTCGTCACCACGTGCGCGTGCGGGAATGGCGAGGGATGAACGCCGGCGGCAACAAGACCGGCAAAATGTGCCATGTCGACCATCAGCAGCGCGCCGACTTCGTCGCAGATCGCGCGGAACGCGCGGAAGTCTATGATGCGCGGATAGGCCGAACCGCCGGCAATGATCAGCTTCGGCTTGTGCTCGCGTGCAAGACGCGACACTTCCTCCATGTCGATACGATGATCATCACGCCGCACGCCATACGGCACGGGCTTGAACCACTTGCCTGACATGTTGACCGGGGATCCGTGCGTGAGGTGTCCTCCCGCCGCAAGATTGAGTCCCATGAAGGTGTCGCCAGGCTGGAGCAGCGCGAAAAACACTTCTGCATTCGCAGATGCTCCGGAATGCGGCTGAACATTCGCAAACTTGCAGCCGAACAATTTCGTGACGCGCTCGATTGCGAGCCGCTCGGCAATGTCCACGAATTGACAGCCGCCGTAGTAGCGTTTGCCCGGAAGGCCCTCGGCATATTTATTGGTGAGCACCGAGCCCTGCGCTTCCAGCACCGCGCGCGAGACGATGTTCTCTGAGGCGATCAGTTCGATCTCGTCGCGCTGGCGGCCGAGCTCCTGCTTGATCGCATCCGCAATTTCGGGATCGGCCTCGCGCAGACCGGTCGAAAAGAGGGATTCAACCTCGCTGGCGGGCTGGGGGCTCGTCTTCGCCGACATTACGTTCTCCTGGCGCCGGGTACGATCGGCGCCGAATAAAAGGCAGGGTCCAGGATTGACCCGCAAATACCATATCGCCCTCTAACCGCCAAGCATTGGGCTGTGGAGACGTTTAGGCGCAATATCTAGGGGGCAAGGCGCCTGCGGAACGCGCAAAAAAGCCCCGGCTGCAAAGCAGCCGGGGCCTAAATCAAATCGACCCTCAGTCGAAACTAGAGCCGGTAAAGGATCTGGTCGGTCCAGAACCGCTCGAGCCTGTGCAGCGACTTGTTGAGCGTGGAGAACTCTTCGGCATTGATGCCGCCGACCTGCTCAACGGTCCGCACGTGTTTTTGATAAAGCGACTCGATGATGTCACGCACTTCACGACCTTTGTCGGTCAGCTTGATGCGAACCGAACGCCGGTCAACGCGCGAACGCTGGTGATCGAGGAAGGCCATTTCCACCAGCTTCTTGAGGTTGTACGAAACGTTGGAGCCGAGATAGTAGCCGCGCGTGCGCAGCTCACCGGCCGTCAGTTCCTTGTCCCCAATATTGTAGAGCAGCAAAGCCTGCACCGAATTGATATCAGAGCGGCCGCGCCGATCGAACTCGTCCTTGATGACGTCGAGCAGCCGGCGATGCAGCCGTTCGACTAACGTCAAGGCCTCCAGGTACTGTGGCCGAATGTGATCGAGCGGCGCCTCTCGTGTGGCGGGCTCGACCGTCTTCGCGACGGCTTTCATGTTCAACGCCCCTTGCGTTTTATTTGTACGTCCCCGGTTGCAAGGCCCTGTATCCCCGCTCCGGATGTGACGCACACTATGAGGGGCAGTCTAAAATCGGCTTAAATAACACCATAAAGATTAGGTTTATTTGCAGCGGTGAACGATTCCTTGAATTAGCAATTGTCGGAAATTGCGAAACGGTTCGTTCACTTTAGAAACCCGCATCAGTCGCGAACAAAACGAATGATGCCAGAAAAATCCCGAGCCGCCTCTCCGCTCTCTACATATTGTGTATAGATCCGCGTCGCATCGGCACCAAGTTGCGTCTTGGTTCCCGTTGCTTTCGCCGCATCCTGCGACAGTTTCAAATCTTTAAGCATCATGGCGGCGGTAAAACCCGCTTGATAGTCGCGATTGGCAGGAGACGTGGATACCGGCCCAGGCACCGGACAGTAACTTGTAAGTGACCAGCACTGTCCCGATGACTTTGAAGAAATGTCGAATAATTTTTGATGGTCTAGACCGAGTTTCTCGGCGAGCACGAATGCCTCAGACACGGCGATCATCGACACGCCGAGGATCATATTGTTGCAGATCTTTGCCGCCTGCCCGTTCCCCGCGCCGCCCGCGTGCACGATTGTCTTGCCCATCTTTTCCAGAATTGTCTGCGCGCGCGTGAAAGCCTGCGCGCTTCCGCCAACCATGAAGGTGAGCGTTGCCGCGGTAGCCCCGCCGACACCGCCCGAAACCGGCGCGTCGAGCATTAAAAGGCCCTTCTTGTCCGCTTGCGCGGCGACAGCGCGCGCGGTCTCGACGTCGATGGTCGAACAATCAATCAGGAGCGTGCCGGCATTTGCGTTGTCGAGGATCCCGGATGAGCCGAGATAGACTTCGCGCACTTCCTTGCCGGAAGGCAGCATGGTGATCACGACGTCGGCGCGCGCGGCGGCGTTCTTTGCGGTTTCAACACTCGTACCGCCGGCCGCTTTGAGTTTCGCAACCGAAGCCGGATTGACGTCGACGCCCTCCACCTCGTGGCCGGCCTTGAGCAGATTTTGCGCCATCGGCAATCCCATATTGCCGAGACCGATAAATCCGATACGCGCCATCACGCCCTCCAACAAATCGTTATTGCGGGTGCTCTTGTGCCGACTTCAAGGCGAGCCAGAGGTAGAGCCCAAGCAGCCCGCCTTCGAAGACGCCCGTCAGCCACCCGCCGCCAAAAACCTGCGGGAAAAATATTTCCACCGCCAGCATGGATGCAACGGCGGTCAACCAGATGACCGCGCCCCACGCGGCCGCCAGCCACAAGCCGACAGCGGCAACCAGATCGATCACTGCGAAGAAGACCGTGGCCGTCTGCCACGCGATCGAATGGTTTTCGAAAGGCACCGTCTCGCCAAAGCCGATGCCGCATACCTGCGCCCAATGATAGAGGCCCTTGAGCATCGATATTGCGGCCATCGCGCGCAGGAACAGCACCAGGCGTCGCGTCCAGAGACCGACCGAGCGCTCCGCGATGCCCTCATGCACCGGCTCGAGTGTCCGCACGTCATTCGATGCAACAGGATTGTTCACGGCAGCACCAGTTCATCGGGCCCGAGCGGCGCAAAATGGCATTCAACATCCGCCTCGCCGACGTCGGCAAGCGTCGCCGGCTGCCAACGCGGCTGGTTGTCTTTGTCGATAATCACGGCGCGGACGCCCTCGTAGAAATCATGCCCATGAATGACGCGCGACACTATGCGAAACTCCATGCGCATGCACGTCTCGAAATCCCAGTCTTTTCCACGGCGCACCTGCGCCAGCGCAAGCTTGAGGCTGAGTGGCGATTTGGTTCGTATCGTGGCAGCGGTTTTCCGCGCCCATTCAGCGTTCCCGCTGCCGGAGACCGCTTCGCGATCAAGTGCCGCCAGAATGTTCTCGACCATGTCACCGGCAAACAGGCGATCGATCGTTGCCTTGCGTTGCACGACGGGGCCCTCCCCCGGCGGTTCGGAGAACGCCGCAAGCACCGCGTCCACAGACACTGTCCCGGTCAACCCGTCGATCAGTGCGTCAAAGCGCGCAGACGGAACCCGATGGGTCGCAATCCCACCCGTGATCGCATCGCCGATCCCGAAGCGTTCGCCAGTCAGCGCGCAATAAGTGCCAAGCTCACCGGGCATGCGCGGCAAGAACCAGGTCGCTCCGACATCCGGGAAAAAGCCAATCCCGACTTCCGGCATGGCGAACGAAAAGCGGTCGCCGGCAACGCGATGTGAGCCGTGCACGGATACGCCGACCCCACCGCCCATCGCAATGCCGTCGATCAGTGCGACGTAAGGTTTTCGATAGTTCTTGATCGCGGCGTTGAGCGGGTATTCGTCGCGCCAGAATTGCAGCGCGGCGTCGTGCTGTCCCGATTTACCGAGATCATAAAGGACGCGAATGTCACCGCCCGCCGAGAACGCACGGTCGCCTGCGGCGGTCACGACGATCCGTGTCACGGCGTCATCGTTTGCCCAGCGATCGAGCTGCGCGCGCAACGCCAGCGCCATGCCGTGCGTCACCGCATTGAGCGCTTTCGGCCGGTTCAACGTGACAATGCCGGCCGCGCCGCGACGTTCGAATAGGATGTCGTTGTCGCTCACGCCGGCCTCAATTGAGCGCCCAGAGGTAGGCCACGACCGCGAGCAGACCCAGCGCGCTACGCCCCCAATGCAGCCGCCCCCACTGAACGACCAGGCCACGAGTCTGCTCAGTCGCTTGCGCGGGCGGCGTCGATTTCAGCACGCGGTTTGTCGGCATGATAATGAGCATTGTATAGGGCCACGGCGCCAGAATAAGAGCCGCGCCAACAAGCCAACGCCAGTCGTAAGTCAGGATAAAGGCGGTTACCCCGAGCGCACCCGACACTATCGCGAGGCTCGCCTGCATGATTGCGCCACGCTCATAGCTTGGGCGCCACTGGGTCAACAGCGCCTGGGTATCGAGCCGCAGTCGCGCCGGCTGTTCGGCGACACTCACGTAGATCGCAGCGCCCGCGAAAATGGCGGCGGTCGCCAGCGCAAGGTCACCGATCCACAGCGCCATGACGTCAGCTTGCCGCCGCCGGCCAGACGCCTGCCTTTTCCAGCCGTTGCATCGCCTGGTCGGTGAACTCGGCCTGCGGCGCATCACCGCCAATCACAAACATCAGGATCAATTCAGCATTCGGATCGCCCTTGGTCACGTTTTCGAAGCGGCGGATCATGCCGGGCGGGAATGACACGACATCGAACGGCCCGAGATCGACATACTCAACCTCGCCCTTCTCGTTTTCCCAACTGGCCCGCCAAGTGCCAGTCATCGGGATGAAGGTTTCGTTGGTGTCGTGATTGTGCATCTCGGGTCCGTGACCGGGCTTGGCCTTGCAATAACCGAGGTTGAAGCCTTCGCGGATCTTGATGGCGGCCATTTTCGCGGCGTGATCGCCGACCGGCGACGTGGCGTTCTCGCCAATGCCCTGCGGCGGCTGGAAGCCGATCACGTTAAATAGCGTGCGCTCGCAGCCGGGCATCTTGCTGTCGGGCAGGCCACCGTCGGAGCCTTTGAGATCCTTGAAGCGTGCAATGCGCTTCATCATTTCGTCGCGCGACAGATAGAGTCTCGGAAGCTGTTCCATGATGTTACTCCCTGGCCTTCTCGCTAGTTGCCCAGCATAGCGCGGCTGATGATGAGCCGCATGATCTCATTGGTGCCTTCCAGTATTTGATGGACGCGCACATCGCGCAAGACGCGCTCGATGGGATGATCGCGCAAATAACCATAGCCACCATGCAACTGCAGGCAGCCATTCACCACCTCGAAACCCGCATCGGTCGCAAGGCGCTTCGCCTGCGCCGCCAGGCGGGTCGCTGCCGGCTCGCCCTCCCCGACTGCAACCGCCGCGCGATGCAACAGTAGGCGCGCGGCCTCAAGTTCGGTCGCATAGTCGGCGATCCGAAACTGCAATGCCTGAAAATCCGCAAGTCGAGATCCGAATTGCTTCCGCTCCTTCATATACTCGACGGTGCGGTCGAGACAGAACTGCGCGCCGCCGATGGAGCACGCACCGATATTCAGCCGTCCGCCATCGAGGCCCGCCATCGCGATGCGAAAGCCCTGGCCTTCGGCGCCGATGCGGTTCGATACCGGTACGCGGCAATTCTCGAACATCACCATCGCGGTCGGTTGTGTTTTCCAGCCGAGTTTCTTTTCTCGCGCGCCAAATGACAGGCCCGGAGTACCCTTCTCCACCACGATGCACGAAATGCCGCGTGCCCCCGCTTCGCCCGTGCGCGCCATCACTACGTAAATGTCGGAGACGCCACCGCCCGAAATGAAGGCCTTGGCGCCGTCGAGCACGTAATGATCGCCATCGCGCCGTGCGCGTGTGCTCAGGCTCGCCGCATCGGAGCCAGCACCCGGCTCCGTCAGGCAGTAACTTGCGAAGTGCTCCATCGTGCACAGCTTCGGCAGAAATCTCCTGCGCGCCTCGGCGCCGCCGAAAGCATCGATCATCCACGCCGCCATGTTATGGATCGAGATATAGGCGGCCGTCGACGTGCAGCCTTGCGCGAGCTCCTCGAAGATCAGCGTCGCATCCAGCCGGCTGAGCGCCGAGCCGCCAACGTCTTCTTTCACGTAGATACCCCCGAAGCCGAGCGCCGCCGCCTTGCGCAGCGCGTCCACGGGAAAAATCTCGCCTTCATCCCAGTCGCGCGCATGCGGCATCAATTCGTCGCGGGCAAACTGCCGCGCCGTCGATTGAAAGGCGCGCTGTTCTTCGGTGAGGTCGAAATCCATGATTTGACCGATAAGTGGGGCCCAAACGCCCGTCAACACTGCCATCCCTGCCCGGTAGCCTCGCCCGATGGGACCAGCTAAAAAGAGCCCACTGGAGACCCTGATGGCAATCAAATTCGGCCGCCCGATCGAAGCCCGTACCCGTTTTGCGCCCGCTCAGACACCGGATCGGCTAGATCTCGCCGTACGCATGCGCCGCAACCGCCGCGCGGAGTGGGCGCGCCGCATGGTGCGCGAGCACACGCTCACGACCGACGACCTGATCTGGCCGCTCTTCGTGATGGATGGCAACAATGCCCGCACGCCTGTGCCGTCCATGCCCGGCGTCGAGCGCCTTTCGGTCGATCAGGCGGTCCGCGAGGCGGAACGCGCGGCCAAGCTGACCATTCCCTGCATTGCTCTATTCCCGTACACCGATCCGGCGCTGCGCGACGAAACTGGCAGCGAAGCGCTCAACCCGGACAATCTTGTTTGCAGCGCCATCCGCGCCATCAAGAAGGAAGTGCCCGAGATCGGCATCCTGTGCGACGTCGCGCTCGATCCTTTTACCAGCCACGGCCATGACGGCCTCCTGCGCGACGGCGTCATACTCAATGACGAGACGGTCGCAGTGCTCGCCAGACAGGCGCTGGTGCAGGCGGAAGCCGGCTGCGACGTCATCGCGCCTTCCGACATGATGGACGGACGTGTTGCCGCAATCCGCAAGACGCTCGATGGCGCGGACTATACTGACGTCTCGATCATGTCCTACGCGGCAAAATACGCTTCAGCCTTCTACGGCCCGTTCCGCGACGCGGTCGGCTCGGCCAAGACGCTGAGCGGCGACAAACGTACGTATCAAATGGACCCAGGCAATTCCGACGAAGCGTTGCGCGAGGTCGCGCTCGACATCGAGGAAGGCGCCGACATGATCATGGTCAAGCCGGGGCTCCCGTATCTCGATATTATCGCCCGCGTAAAAGATGCTTTCGGCATGCCGACCTTCGCCTACCAGGTGTCAGGCGAATACGCGATGATCATGGCGGCCGCGCAGAACGGCTGGCTCGACGGCGAGCGCGCGATGATTGAAAGTCTCACCGCGTTCAAGCGCGCCGGCTGCGACGGCGTACTCACTTACTTCGCCCCGCGCGTGGCGGAAAAACTCAAATCAGGTTGAAATCAATCAAGGGCGCGCTTCCCTCCTCGTCACCCGCCCCGTGACACATGAATTTTACAGGTTGAAATCCCATGGGTGAATTCGCCATCGGTCAAGGCGTGCCGCGATTTGAAGATCCGCGGCTGGTGCGTGGCGGCGGACGCTATATCGACGATGTCGTTTACCCCGGCATGGCGTTTGGCGTCGTGCTGCGTTCGCCGCATGGCCACGCCAAGATTCTGTCGATCAAGACCGACAACGCCAAGGCCGCGCCCGGTGTCCTTACCGTCATCACCGCCGCCGATTGGAAAAAAGCGGGCCTCGGCGAATTGCCCTCACATGCCGGACTCAAGCGCCGTGACGGCTCGCCAATGTTCAAGGCCGCCTACCCGGTCCTGGCCGAAGACCGCGTGCGCTGGGTCGGCGATCCGGTTGCGTTTGTGGTCGCCGAAACCACCGCACAAGCGAACGACGCTGCCGAAATGATTGAGGTCGACTATGAGCCGCTTCCCGCGGTCGTCTCAACCGCTAAGGCAACCGAACCCGGCGCGGCGAAGGTCTGGGACGGCTGCGCTGACAATATCAGTTTCGTGGAACTGCTCGGTGACAAGGCCGCAACCGATGCGGCCTTTGCCAAGGCCGTGCATGTTGTAAAGCACCGTTTCGTGATCAACCGCGTCACCGCGGCCGCGATGGAGCCGCGCGGAGCGGTTGGCGTCTATCTGCCGGCGGAAGACCGCTACATCATTCATTCGCCGGTCCAACGCGCGCATCCCTATCGCAACGAGATTGCGAAGGTGATGAAAGTGCCGGAAAGCAAAGTGCGCGTTATATGCATCGACGTCGGCGGCAGCTTCGGCATGAAGACGCCGGTGTTCAATGAGGCGCCGCTGACGATGTTTGCATCCAAGCTCACCGGGCGCGCAGTGAAGTGGATGAGCACACGCACGGAAGCGTTCCTGAGCGATGCACAGGCACGCGACAATGTTACCGAAGCCGAACTGGCGCTCGACAAGGACGGCACGTTTCTCGGGTTTCGCGTGAAAACAGTCGCAGCCATCGGCGCCTATCTGCAAAACAATATGCCGGCTTTCATACTCAATGCCGGAACCCTCGCCGGCGTCTATCGGACGCCCGCAATGCACGTCGACATCACCGGTGTGTTCACCAACACCAATCCAGTCCGTCCCTACCGCGGTAATGGACGCCCCGAAGCCGGCTACGTCATCGAACGCATGGTCGATCTGGCAGCGGACGAACTCGGGCTCGATCCCGCCGAACTTCGCCGGCGAAACTACATTTCACCGCAACAAATGCCGTTCAAGACCGGCCTGACGTTCACTTACGACTGCGGCGAATTTGAAAAGAATATGAACCTTGCGCTGGAGCTCGCCGATTTCAATGGCTTCAAGCGGCGGCGCGAGGAGTCGCGCAAGCGCGGCAAGCTCCGCGGTTTCGGTATGTCCAACACCATCGAGCGCGCCGCTGCCGGCGGAACCGAAGGCGCAGAAGTGCGCTTTGACCGCGGCGGCACTGTGACATTATTTTCCGGATCGATAACCGCCGGCCAAGGCCACGAAACGGTCTTCAAACAACTGGTATGCGACCGGCTCGGGTTGCACCCCGACGAGGTTCGTTACGTACAGGGCGACACCGACGAAGTGTTCTACGGGGAAGGCACCGGCGGCTCCCGCACGTCCACGATGTCGAGCGCGGCGTTTACGATGGCGACCGACAGGGTGATCGAAAAAGCCAAGGCAATCGCCGCCCATGCGCTCAAAGTTGACGCGGCGGACGTGAACTTCGCCGATGGCGTGTTCTCCTCGCCAAAGACCAACCAGACGATGACCATCAAGGAAGTCGCCATCGACGCGTCAAATCCGGCCAAGCTGCCGGCGTCGATGGAGCCCGGCCTGTTCGCCACCGCGACCTACAAGGCCGGGAAGCAAAATTTTCCAAACGGCTGCCACATCTGCGAATTGGAAATCGACAAGGAAACCGGCGTGGTCGAAATCGTGCGCTACAGCGTGGTTGACGACGTCGGAACTGTGCTCAATCCGATGCTGCTGCATGGCCAGATCCACGGCGGCGTTGCGCAGGGCGCCGGCCAGGTGCTGATGGAAGACATCCATTTCGATGCCAGCGGCCAGCTGGTGACCGCCTCGTTCATGGACTACGCCATGCCGCACGCCCATAACCTGTCCGATATCGCGGTCGAGTCCAACCCGGTTCCGACCAAGACCAATCCACTCGGCACCAAGGGCGCCGGGGAAGCCGGCAATGTCGGCGCGCTACCGGCGGTTGCCAATGCGGTGGTCGACGCGCTCTCGGAGTTCGGCATCAGGCATATCGAAATGCCGGCCACGCCCGAGCGAATTTGGCGGGCGATGCAGAAATAGCTGCGCCGATTCTCGCATAACCCAGCAAGGTGACGGGGTCCGAATAGCGCATTAAGCTACCGGGCGATTCGTGTCCGGCCTTTGTTTGTCGCGTTCCGGCGTAGCTCTTTCGCGCGGCTTTCAGGGGGATCAACATGCGCAACGTCGGACGCAAGCTCGCGTTCGTTATCGCTTCCAGCAATCACGGGGCGATGATCGTCAACCGCTTTGACTACCGCATGGTCGGTCCCGATAGCGGATTTGGCGTCGGCTTCCAGATCCTCGAGCGCGCGGCCTTTGATCCTGTCGAGGTCGAACTGGCCGTGCAATTGCTGGAGACGCGCCGGCGTTATTACGGCGACGGCGCAATCGCGATCGATTGCGGCGCCAATATCGGCGCCCACACGATCGAATGGGCGATCGCCATGACCGGCTGGGGCTCGGTGATCTCAATCGAGGCGCAGGAACGCATCTACTACGCGCTCGCCGGCAACATCGCGATCAACAACTGCTTCAACGCCATCGCGATGCACGCCGCGGTGTCCTCGGAATCCGGCGTCATGAAGATGCCCGCCCCCAATTATCTCACCGCATCCAGCTTTGGCAGCCTCGAACTGCGCCCGAGCGCGACGACCGAGTTCATCGGCCAGGCCATCGACTATTCCGACGACAAGATGGTGCCGGTTCAGAGGATCACCCTGGACTCGCTGAACCTCTCGCGCGTGGATCTGATCAAGATCGATATCGAGGGCATGGAAATGGAGGCACTGGAAGGCGCACGGCAGTTGATTGAGAAGTGCCATCCAATCCTGTTGATCGAACAGATCAAGACGGTTCGCGATCGACTGCGCGCCTGGATACAGGAGCGGGGTTATGAGGTTATCGATGCCGGCATCAACCTGCTGGCGGTTCATCGAAGCGACCCGACGCTGAAAGAACTCCAGGCCAAATTAGCGGAAGCGCAAACCCAGACGTCGGCAGCCTGAACCACGTTCATTCCAACGTCGCACCCGCTTCGAGCCGCACTGGCCCATAGCCGTCAGCGGCGAGTGCGGCCATGATTTCTTCGGCATGGGCCGTATCGCGCGTCTCGATCGTGACGTCGAGCTTGGCGCCCTTGGCCGGAACATCCAGAAACAATCGGCGATGGTTGACCTCGAGAATATTGGCGCCGAGCAAGCCGATCCGCGTTGCAATGATGCCAAGCACACCGGGTCGATCGGGGATGGTCAGTCGAAACGACGCAATGCGGCTGTCGCGCTCGAGTTCGCGCACCATGATCGAAGCAAGCACGCGCGGATCGATGTTGCCGCCGCACAAGATGAGGCCGACCTTTTTGTTCCTGAACCGCTCCGGCTTCGCCAGCATGGCGGCCAGTCCGGCGGCACCCGCGCCTTCCGCCATCGTTTTTTGAAGCGTCAGATAGGCGTTGACCGCACGCTCAAGGTGCGCCTCGTCGAGCAGGATGATGTCTGCAACCAATTCGCGGATGACCGGCAGCGTGAGCTTGCCGACATTCTTGACGGCGATACCTTCGGCAAGCGTCGGGCCGCCGATCGGGCGATTTTCACCACGCAGCGCATTCCAGACTGAAGGATAGAGCGCGGCTTCGGCGCCGACTATTTCGATGGCCGGATTTTTCGCTCGCGCCGCGATGGCGTTGCCCGCAATGAGCCCGCCACCGCCAATCGGGATCACCATGACATCAAGCTGCGGCACGTCCTCGAGCATTTCGAGGGCAATCGTGCCTTGGCCCGCAATGATGGCCGGATCATCGTATGGATGAACCAAAACGAGACCACGTTGCCCCCGAATTTGTTCGCAGCGCGCTTCCGCTTCCGCCACGGTTTCGCCGTGCAGCACAACCTCGGCGCCATATGAGCGTGTCGCAGCGACTTTGACGAAGGGCGTCGTGACCGGCATGACAATTGACGCCGGGATTCCCAACCGCTCGGCATGATAGGCCACCGCCTGGGCATGGTTGCCGGCCGACATCGCTATAACGCCGCGCTTGCGTTCGGCCTCCCCCAACGACGCGAGCTTCACGA
The DNA here is from genome assembly GCA_963735285.1 of uncultured Alphaproteobacteria bacterium. Lineage (GTDB taxonomy): Bacteria > Pseudomonadota > Alphaproteobacteria > Rhizobiales > Xanthobacteraceae > Pseudolabrys. Next base: position 863,625 of record CAVTKN010000003.1, read on the forward strand.
GCGCGCCGCGATCCTTGAACGAATTCGTGACCTGCAGGTTTTCGTATTTGACATAGACTTCGGCACCGGTGAGCGCGGACAGTTTCGGTGCCGGCAACATCGGTGTTCGCAACACCACATCTGCAACGACGCGGTGGGCTGCTTCAATGTCGGCAAGGGTTACTTTCAATTCCGTGGCTCCCGCGCAGGCCTTGCCCACCATGCCGCAAGCCAGGGCGAGCTTCCAGCCGCTATTGTTCATTGGCCTCTTGCGCGGCGCCGGTTTATTCTCCATCTCGATGGAGCCGGCCAGAGGGTCCGGAGCCCGAAGCGACCATGTCGATCGACGTTAAACCGCACGCCTACGACCCGGTGACCCAACCGGAATTGTTCGACGGCGTCCTGTCGCGCCGGGTAGCCGCCTTCATCATCGATTTCATCATTCTCGCCATCCCGGTGGTCCTCGTTGCGATGTTCATATTCGCGTTCGGAATTGTGACCCTGGGACTCGGCTTCGCGCTCTACTGGTTGCTGCCACCGGGCACGGTAATCTGGGCGCTGCTCTATTTCGGCGCCACCCTCGGCGGCCCCAATTCGGCCACCGTCGGTATGCGCGTGATGGATCTGGAAATGCGAACCTGGTACGGCGCGCCGGCCTATTTCGTGCTCGGCGCCGTGCACGCCATAGCCTTCTGGTTCACGATCTCGTTCTTCACGCCGTTCGTTCTTCTGGTCGCCTTCTTCAATGAGCGCCGGCGGCTTCTTCACGATATTCTGCTTGGTACGGTCGTTATTAATAATGCGGCACGGGCGTCGATGTTGCGCCCGACCGCGCAGGCGGCCAAAGCTGGATGATGGCTGGATAGTGGCCCGATAACGGCCGAACGGCCCTTTGACGGGAGCCCTCGGGCGCGCGATGCTATTGGTGGAATCGGGTAAATTCGACACAACGGTCTGATGAGTGACCCAACATTCGCGCGATACACCGCAGTTTTATCTGACCGCTCCTTCGCCTTGCCCTTATCTTGACGGCCAGGAAGAGCGGAAAGTTTTCACCCACCTGGTGGGTGAACGGGCGGGTGAACTCAACGACCTTCTGACCCATGGCGGTTTCCGCCGCAGCCAATCGATTGCATACCGGCCTGCCTGCGAGAGTTGCCGTGCCTGTGTGTCGGTCCGGGTGTCGACCGCGGATTTTGCGCCATCGCGCAACATGCGCCGTATCGCCGAACGCAACGCCGACATCGTCGGCGACATGCGCTCGCCCGCACCGACCTCCGAGCAGTATTCGGTATTTCGCGCCTACCTGGACGCGCGGCATCGTGACGGCGGCATGGCCGACATGACCGTGCTCGATTACGCGATGATGATCGAGGACAGCCACGTCGATACGCGGCTGATCGAGTATCGCCGCCGCGGGCCGGATACCGGCATTAACGGACGCGGCGTCGGGCATATGCTGGCGGTCGCACTCACCGATGTGCTCAGCGACGGGCTTTCGATGGTCTATTCGTTCTTCGACCCGGATGAAGGTGATCGCTCGCTCGGGACCTTCATGATCCTCGACCATATCGACCGCGCCCACCGCATGGGCCTGCCTTACGTCTACCTCGGCTACTGGGTGCCCGGCTCACGCAAGATGGACTACAAGGGCCGCTTTCTGCCGCAGGAGCGCCTGCTGCCCTCCGGCTGGAGCCGGGTGGAAAAGTAGCCTCGCTCAGCCGGGCAATTGGTCACTCAACAGCTTGAAATTCAGCACGATCAGCACCACCGCCGTCAGCGCCGCCAGAACGGTGACCCAAACCGGCGCTGCCAAGGCTCCCATCTTGCGTTTGTCGGCGGTGAACATCACCAACGGCACAATCGAGAACGGCAATGCAATGCCAAGGACGACCTGACTGAGGATCAGCAGCTTCGCCGTGCCGGCCTCCCCGTACCAAATGGTCACGATGGCCGCCGGCACGATGGCAATTGACCGCGTGACCAGCCGCCTCGCCCACCCCGGCAAGCGAATGTCGATAAAGCCCTCCATCACGATCTGGCCGGAGAGAGTCGCGGTCACTGTCGAGTTCAGCCCGCAGCACAACAGCGCGATGCCGAACAGCGTCGGCGCGATCGCCGACCCTAAAAGCGGCGCCAGGAAAGCGTGGGCCTGATCGAGTTCTGCGACGTCGATCTTTCCTGCCTTGTTGAAGGTCGCGGCGGCAAGGATCAGGATCGATGCATTGATCGTCAGCGCGAACATCAGCGCGATGGTGGAATCGATGGTGGCAAGCTTGATGGCCTCGCGCCGATCCGCGACGCTGGTGCCAAAGCGCCGTGTCTGCACCACCCCGGAATGCAGATAGAGATTATGTGGCATCACGGTCGCGCCGATGATTCCGATGGCGAGGTAGAGCATGTCGGGATTGCGCACGATCTCGGTCGTTGGCGCGAAGCCCTTGATGACGGCCGCCCAGTCCGGGTTTGCCATCGCGATCTGAACGACAAAGCAAACGGCAATCACACCCATCAGGGTGACAATGAATGCCTCCACCCAACGGAAGCCGAGGTTTTGCATCCAAAGAACGAGAAACACGTCGAGCGCGGTGATCAGCACGCCGATCTCGAGCGGGATGTGGAACAGCAGGTTAAGACCGATGGCGGTACCGATGACCTCGGCAAGGTCGGTCGCGCAAATAGCGATCTCGGTCAGCACCCATAACGGCCACGACAGCGCACGCGGAAATGCGTCGCGGCAGGCCTGCGCCAGATCACGTCCCGCTCCAATGCCAAGACGGGCGCACAACGCCTGCAACAGGATCGCCATCAGGTTCGAGAGCAGCGCGACCGTGAGCAGCGCGTAACCAAATTTGGAACCGCCGGCGAGCGACGTTGCCCAGTTGCCCGGGTCCATGTAGCCGACCGCGACCAGGTAGCCTGGGCCCAGAAAGGTAACGAGCTTTCGCCAGAACGATCCTGTGGGCCGCGTCGCGATGGAGCCGAATACCTCCGCCAAAGCGGGACGTCCGCGCTCGCGACGCCAGCCGCTTGTCTTGGTCACTGCTCGCTGGCGCTGGCTCACATGACTCCTGGCGCATGAAAAACATCAGAATCTCCAAGCCAACATACCTTGTTGCGAATAATTTGCAATTGCATTTACGGCGGAACTTTATTTCCAACGCTGGGTTTCCGATGGCCTAATGGGCCAAAGCGAGGGGCGCCCGCACATGCTTGAGATGTCGAGATGGCGCTGGCGCCTTTTGGGCGCTGCGCCTTTGGCGTTGGCAGTGACGCCCGCGCTTGCGGCCGAGGGACAGAAAGGTCCGTCCGAGTTCCTGTTCGTCGCGCAGCTTGCACTACTGATGCTCGTCGGACGCTTGCTCGGCGAAATTATGGTTCGCCTCAAGCAACCGGCCGTCATGGGCCAGTTGTTGGCGGGCCTCGCGCTCGGCCCTTCCCTGCTCGGCGCACTCTTCCCCGACTTTCAGCACACCATTTTTCCCGCCGCAAAAGAGCAGAAGGCGATGCTCGATGCGATTTCGCAGTTCGGGGTGCTGATGCTGTTGCTGCTCACCGGCATGGAGACCGATCTGCGGCTGGTCCGGCGGACGGGCGGCACGTCCGCGATTGCGTCGCTCGCAGGCATCATCGTGCCGTTCGTATGTGGCGTCGCACTCGGGGAAGCATTGCCCGACGCCATGCTGCCGGACCCCGGCAAACGCCTGATTACTTCTCTCTTTCTTGGCACGGCGCTGTCGATCGCCTCGGTCAAGATCGTTGCCACCGTAATCCGCGAGATGAATTTCATGCGCCGCACGGTCGGCCAGGTCATCCTTGCATCTGCGATCATCGACGACACCGTTGGCTGGATGATCACGGCCGTCATCTTCAGCCTCGCGCTGCAAGGCCATGTCGACATGTTGAGCCTCGCCCAAAGCGTTCTCGGAACGCTCGCTTTCATGGGCCTCAGCCTGACAATCGGCCGGCGCGTTGTTTTCATTATCATCCGCTGGGTCAATGATGTCTTCGCCAGCGATTTTGCGGTGATCACCGCCATCCTGCTGATCATGTGCGCGATGGCGCTCATCACCGACCTGATCGGCGTCCACACCGTCCTCGGCGCATTTGTCGCGGGCATCCTGATTGGTGAATCGCCAATTCTGACGCGCCATATTGATGAGCAGCTACGCGGCCTGATCATCGCTTTTTTCATGCCCGTCTTTTTCGGCACCGCCGGCCTTTCAGCCGATCTCACCATCCTGAAGGATCCGTCGCTTCTGTTCTTGACGCTCGGACTGATCGCCATCGCCAGCATCGGAAAATTCGGTGGCGCGTTCGTCGGCGGCAAGCTTGCCGGCCTGACCTTTCGGGAATCGTTCGCGCTCGGCACCGGCATGAATGCGCGCGGCTCGACCGAGGTGATCGTTGCCACCATCGGCCTCTCGATGGGCGCATTGAGCCAGAACCTTTTCACCATGATTGTCACCATGGCGGTCGTTACCACCATGGCGATGCCACCAACTTTGCGGTGGGCGCTGTCGCGGCTGCCGATGCGGAAGGATGAAAAACAGCGCCTCGAGCGCGAAGAAATGGAGGAGAAAGGCTTCGTTTCAAAGATGGAGCGGCTGCTGCTCGCAGTCGACGAAAGCGACAATGCAAAGCTCGCAACGCGTATCGCCGGCTTGATCGCCGGTTCAGGGGCAATGCCGACCACCGTCATGCACATCAAGAATGACAAGAAAACCGGCAAGGGTGCGGTCGAGGCCGCCAAACAAAAGGCCGAAGAGGCCGGCAAGACCGTGCAGGAATTCGCGGAGCGCGTGGAGCGCACGCAAAAGCCCGAGGAAAAATCCGACGCCACGCTCGACGTCACGACCATCGTTGAGACAGCAGTGAAGAGCAAAGCGGTCGCTGAAGAGGCCGAAAAGGGCTACAGCTTCATGATCATCGGCCTGGAAAAGACCGTTGCGCGCCGCACCGAGTTCCACGATGACATCGCAAAACTCGCGGCCGGCTTCGAAGGCCCCCTCGCCGTGGTGGATGCCCGTGAAAAGCTGCTCGAGCATCCGCTGGGTGCGCACCTCAACATATTGGTCCCGGTCAACGGCACCGAAAATTCGCGCCGTGCCGCCGAAGTCGCAATTGCGATTGCGCGCGCCAGCCATGCACCGCTGACCGCGCTTTATGTTGCGCCCCGCGGCAGGAAGCGGTCGCGGCGCTACGAGGAAGCGATCTTGAAGGACATTTCAAAGCTTGCCGAAACCTATGACACCGATGTGAGCACCGCGGTGCGCGCCAACGTCGCCGCCGAAGATGCCATCCTCAAGGAATTCTCGCGCAAAGCGTACAATTTGATCGTGATCGGCGCTGGCCGGCGGCCGGGCGAGAAGCTTTTCTTCGGCGATACCGCAGCCGCGCTTCTTGAAAAGTCAGGCGGTTCACTGCTTTTTGTGGCGAGTTGATTTTTTTGTCGTCCCGGGCGAGCGCAATCGAGGCCCGTGACCCATACTCCGCAGGCGATCGTTAGGTCGAGGGCTATGGGTCCCCGCCTTCGCGGGGACGACAAAACTGTAACCCTACTCTTCGTCGCCGCCCTTGCCTGCGCTCGGTGTACCGCGGAATTTGTTGTTCTTCGGCAGGCCCTGCGCAATGCGGCCCGCATCGGCGCGCTTGCCGCGCCAATCCTTCAGGTCTTTCATGGTCAGCGTCTGCGTGCGCCCGGCGCTGTCGGTCCAGGTCAGCCCGTCATCCGCCTTGAAGGTGGTGACGTCGGAGAGCCCCTTCTCTTTGTATTTCTGCAGGCGCACGCCGCGCCCACGTGTCATCTCGGGAATCTCGTCGATTTTGAAAATCACCATTTTGCGGTTGGCGCCAATGCTCGCCACCATTTCGCCGTCGATGGTGGTCAGCGCCGCCGCCTTGTCGGGCGCTTTCAGGTTGAGCACCTGCTTACCCTTGCGCGTGGTGCCGAGCACCTCATCCTCCGGCACGATGAAGCCGTTGCCGCCGTAGCTCGCCACCAGGAATTTGCGGCCGCCCTGGAACGCCATGGCCGCCACCACGTCCGCATCCTGCTCGATATCGAAGTACAGCCGCACCGGCTCGCCGTGGCCGCGCCCGCCGGGCAGTTTCGAGGCATCGAGCGTGTAGAATTTTCCGTTGCTGGCGAAGATCAGGACCTTGGCTGTGGTCTCGGTCGGGAATGCGAATTTCAATGCGTCGTCGGATTTGAACGTCACCCCGGACAGATCGCTAACGTGCCCGCGCAACGCGCGGATCCAGCCTTTATCCGACACCACGACCGTGATCGGCTCGCGCACCACCATCGCCTCTTCGATCGCGGCTTCATCGTGCGCCGGCGCAATGCCGAAGGTAGTGCGTCGCTTGCCGATTGCGGTCTTAGGCCCGAACTTTTCCCGGATTTCCTTGATCTGGCCGGAAATGGTCTTCCATTGTTGCGCGGGCGAGGCAATCAGCGCCTTAAGCTTGGTGCGCTCCTCGCGCAGCGCCTTGTCCTCGGCGCGGATTTCCATCTCTTCGAGCTTACGCAAGTTGCGCAGCCGCATGTTGAGAATGGCTTCGGCCTGCACGTCGCTCAGCTTGAAGGTTTTCATCAGGACGGGCTTGGGCTCGTCCTCCTTACGGATGATCTTGATCACCTTGTCGAGGTTGAGATAGGCGATCAGGTAGCCACCGAGCACCTCCAGACGATGCTCGATTTCCGCCAGGCGATGCTTGGAACGCCGCAGCAGCACCTCGCGCCGATGGTCGAGCCATTCGCGCAAGGCCTCCGCGAGGCCGAGCACTTGCGGGATGCGGCCTTTCACCAGCACGTTCATGTTGAGCGGAATGCGATTTTCGAGCTCGGTGAGCTTGAAAAGCGACTCCATCAGCAGTTCTGCATCGACCGAACGGGAACGCGGCTCGATCACCAGCCGGATGTCTTCCGCCGATTCATCGCGCACATCGGCGACCAGTGGCAGTTTCTTCTCATTGATCAGTTCAGCGAGCCTTTCGACCAGACGCGATTTCTGCACCAGCCACGGAATTTCGCTGATCACGATCACGTACGTGCCGCGCCCTGTGTCTTCTTGTTTCCAGCGCGCACGCACGCGGAATGAGCCGCGCCCGGTGTTGTAGGCCTCCGCGATCGTCTCCGGCGGATCGACAATAATGCCGCCGGTCGGGAAGTCCGGACCCTTGACGTATTTGAGGAGCGTCTTGCTGCGCGCTTTCGGATTGTCGATCAGGAATAGCGCGGCGTCGCACAACTCTGCTGCGTTGTGCGGCGGGATCGACGTCGCCATGCCGACCGCGATGCCCTGCGACCCATTGGCCAGCAAATTGGGAAAGGCCGCCGGCAGCACGACCGGCTCTTCGCTGGTGCCGTCGTAAGTAGGGCGGAAATCGACGGTGTCTTCGTTGATGCCATCGATCAGCAGGCGCGCGACTTCGGTCAGCCGCGCCTCGGTGTAACGCATGGCGGCGGCGTTATCGCCGTCGACGTTGCCAAAATTGCCCTGTCCGTCCACCAGCGGATAGCGCTGGGCAAAGTCCTGCGCGAGGCGCACCAGCGCGTCGTAGATCGCCTGGTCGCCGTGCGGGTGGAAATTGCCCATCACGTCGCCCACGACCTTGGCGGATTTCTTGAACGCAGCCCCGGGATCAAGCCGCAGCAGCCGCATGCCGTAGAGGATGCGGCGGTGCACCGGCTTGAGGCCGTCGCGCGCATCGGGCAGCGCGCGGTTCATGATTGTGGATAGGGCGTACGCGAGATAGCGCTCTTCCAGCGCCTCGCGCAGCGCAACTTCTTCAACCGCGCCTTTTTCCGGGGGAATCAGTCGCTTTCCCATGACCGATAGCTAATCGGTTGTCCGCCGGCGAACAAGCGATGAACGGTACCGCCCTCTATTCTTCCAAGCTTTAATGGCTATTGATGAGTCGGGATGGCTCGACTGTGTTATCTTGCACGCGACTGCGTTGGGAATCGGTTTCGACTTGAACGGAGAAAGCAATGCGCCGGATTGTACTTGCAACGGTCGCGACGCTAATCCTTCTCGCGGCAGGTTCATTCGCGCCGAATCGCGCCGAGGCCATGACGGTCACGACACCGTCAGGGCTTATGGCTGCAATCGACGGCACCAACCTGGCTGAGAACATCGCCTATGTCTGCCGCCGCGTATGGCGGTGCGGACCCTATGGCTGCGGCTGGCGCCGCGCGTGCTGGTGGACGGGAGGCGGCCCCTACTATTACGGCGGCGGCCCCTACTACGGACGCCGGTACTACAACCGGCGTTACTGGTGGTAGCCTAGGCCACGCTCGGCAGCGCCCGGCTCAGCGCGGCGATGAAATGCGCCCGCTCGTCGCCGAGCGCGAGACCGCGTGGCTCGAGCGCGTGCCGCGTCAGGAAATAACCGGTCAGCGCAAAACCGTCGGCAAGATCGCGACCGGCCGGAATAGCCTGCTCTTCAAGCAGGAATGCCGGGAGGCGCAGCATCTTGTCGGCCCACGGCTCCGCGGCGGTGCGCGACACGGCGCGGCCAGATTTTGGTGACACATAGCCGAGATCGATGGAGCCGCCCGTCGCCGCGCAGCGTTCGAGATCGAGTCCGAAACCCAGCTCGGAGAGAAGACGCAATTCGAAGCGCACGACCATCGGCGCCGCGACAGCGGCATCATTGAGCTGCCCGAAATATCTTCGTCGAGCGCCTCGTAGAGCCCCGCATGCGGGTCGCGCTCCGGCAGCAGCCGCATCAGCGCGGCCAGGTGGCTGACCCCATAAATCGCATGCGGCGCCGCGAAAAAACTGGCGGCCCGCAGATCCATCGCTTCGATCGTGTAGTTGCCGAGATGCTCATCGAGCCGCGCACGCCATGTCGCACTGACGGTATTGCCCGGCTGCAGCACCGGCTTAAGTCGCGATCCAAATCCGCCACGCACAAGCCCGAGATGGCGGCCGTGCTCGCGCGTCATCAGTTCAAGGACAGCGCTTGCCTCGCCGTGCCGCTTGACGCCGATTACGATGCCTTCATCGGTCCATTGCATGACGCTGTTTAATGTCATTCCGGGGCGCGGGCGCAAGCCCGCGAACCCGGAATCCAGATGCAAATTCTGTATCTGTTTCTGGATTCCGGGTCCGTTCGCTTCGCGAACGCCCCGGAATGACTGAAAACGTCACTCCTTCGGGAACTCCAGCCCCATCGCGCGATAACGTTCAGGGTCTTCGCCCCAGCCCTCGCGCACCTTGACGAACAGGAACAGATGCACTTTGACGTCGACGATCTCGGCGATTTCCCTGCGCGCAGCCTCGCCGATTGCCTTGATCGTCTGTCCGCCTTTGCCAAGCACAATCTTGCGCTGGCTTTCACGTTCCACGTAGATCGTCTGCTCAATGCGGATATCGCCGCCGCGCAATTCCTTCCAGGCTTCGGTTTCTACGGTCGAGTGATACGGCAACTCCTGGTGCAGTCGTTCGAACAGTTTTTCACGTGTGATCTCGGCGGCAAGCTGACGAACCGGCGCATCGGACATCTGATCGGCAGGATAGAGCCACGGGCCCGGCGCGACGTGCTTTGCCAGCCAGCGCCTGAGGTCCGGCACTCCGTCCCCGGTCAGCGCCGACACCATGAAGGTCGTCCTCGAATTTCGTCTTCTCATTGGCAGCCTTGGCCAGACTGAGCAGCGCTTCCTTTGCGACCAGATCGACTTTGTTGAGGATCAGCAGCTTCGGCCGCCTCACCTCGGCGAGCCGGCCAAGGATGTCGTCGGCCTCCTCGTCCAGCCCCTTGCGGGAATCGACAAGAACACCAACCAGATCGGCTTCGTGCGCCCCGCTCCAGGCGGTCGTCACCATGGCACGATCGAGCCGCCGCCTTGGCGAAAAGATTCCAGGCGTATCGACGAAGATCAATTGCGATTGCCCTTCGACCGCGATGCCGCGGATCAAGGCGCGCGTCGTTTGCACCTTGTGCGAAACGATGGTGACCTTCGAACCTACCAGCGCGTTGAGCAACGTTGATTTACCGGCGTTGGGCGCGCCGATCAGGGCGATAAAGCCGCAGCTTGTGTCACTGACGTGCGTGGATGCATCAGTCATCAAGTTTATCCGCCGCCACACCGACACGCGTAAGCATGGCGGCTGCGGCGGCCTGTTCGGCGGCCCGCTTGGAGCTTCCGAGTCCTTCGGCGGGCGGACGATCCGGTAGCACGACAGCCACGCGGAATTCCGGATCATGATGCGGGCCGGTGCGGGCCAGCTCGCGGTAGGCCGGCGTCGGAAGCCCACGGGCCTGCGCCCATTCCTGCAGCATCGTCTTCGGGTCGCGCAGCGGACCCAACGGCTTGAGCATACGCTCCTTCCAGAAGAGAACAATCAACTCGTCGGCCGCTTTGTAACCACCATCAATGAACACGGCGCCGACGAGCGCCTCGCAAACATCGGCCAGAATGGTCGTGCGCCGACGGCCGCCGGCATGCGATTCCGAATTGCCGAGCTTGAGCGCCGGACCAAGATCCATCGCGCGCGCCACGTCCGCGCAGGTGTCCTTGCGCACGAGATCGGCGAGCCTGCGCGACAACTCACCTTCATTCGCCTTCGGGAATGCGCGGTAGAGCATGTCGGAAATGACGAGGCCGAGCACGTGGTCGCCGAGAAACTCCAGGCGCTGGTAGCTGGCTGCTCGATTGCCGCCCGACAGCGCCGATATGTGCGTCAGGGCGCGTTCGAGCAAGTCCTTGTCGGCAAATTTGTAGCCGATCCTGTCTTCGAGCGCCGACCTGTCCTTGGCCTTACGGCTCATTTGACGATCGTGAACAGTCTGTTCCAGCGCACCGACATCGGCCAGCGCCAGAATTGCCACGCGCGCTCGCCCTCAAACACCGAGAAGAAGATGATCTGCGCCTTGCCGACGATATTCTCGAACGGCACCATCCCGACCTGGCTGAACCGGCTGTCGGTTGAATTGTCCCGATTGTCGCCCATCATGAAATAGTGGTCCGGCGGTACGGTGTAGACCTGCGTATTGTCGGCAAAGCCATTGTCGACCAGGTCGAGCGTGTAGAAGCTCACGCCATTCGGCAGCGTGTCCTTCCAGCGCTTGACCGGCGCATCGTGCTGGCCCTCTTCGGTTTCGACGAAGTCATCAGACCGCTCATGCTTGACCGGCGTACCGTTGATGCTGACGACGCCATCGATCACCTGGATCTTGTCGCCGGGTAGTCCGATCACGCGTTTGATGTAATCGGTCGATGGATCTTTCGGCAGCCGAAACACCACGACGTCGCCGCGTTGCGGCAGCCAGTCGGAAGGAATGCGCCCGGAGAAAATCGGGGGCGAGAGCGGCAGCGAATATTTGCTGTACCCGTAGGTGTATTTCGACACGAACAGGTAGTCACCGACCAGCAATGTCGCCTTCATCGAGCCGGACGGAATATTGAAGGGCTGAAAAAGAAAGGTGCGGATCACCAGCGCTATAATCAGCGCATGAATAATGACGCGCACGGTTTCGGCGACGCCGCTCTCTTTTCGTTTCGTTCCGGATGTCACGCTCATAGGCCTTTCGTCCCGCCAATCGGCATGCGCTCCCCGGCGACCTTGTAGCGGCTGGTCCCCCCACAAGCAATCAACACGGCCGGATTTGCAGTGCAATCAATCAGTCGGGGTAGTGTTCTCGTGTTCAACGTGAACCTCCAGCAGGGGACGCCGGCACCGCCGAAATAATGACAATCGCCTGCGCAGTGGGACCCTCGTCCGTCAACGAGACATCGATCCTGGCCTCACATCCGGGGGGCGTGAGCGCATGCAGCCGAGACAGCGCGCCGCCTGTCAATTTCATGGTCGGACGTCCACCGGCCACGTTGACCACACCCATATCGCGCCAGAAAACGCCCCGCCGTAACCCCGTGCCAAGCGCCTTGGCGCAGGCTTCCTTCGCAGCAAACCGTTTGGCGTAGGTTTCCACGGAATTGGCGCGCTGGTCGGCCTTGGCGCGCTCGGTCGCGGTAAAGATGCGGCCGAGAAACCGCTCGCCGTGACGCTCGATCACGTCAGCGATCCGCCGCACGTCGACGATGTCAGAGCCGAGCCCGATAATCATGAATGGGATGCTTTCTGACGGCCGCGGTCCATTGCCGCGCGCATGAATTTTACCGTCTCCGCCAGTCCCTCGAACACGCTCTCGCCGATCAGAAAGTGGCCGATATTGAGTTCGACAACCTGCGGAATTGCTGCAATCGTTTCCGCGGTGCCATAGTCGAGCCCGTGGCCGGCATGCACTTCAAGGCCGAGTTCATGCGCAAGTTTGGCGCCCGCACAGATGCGTTGCCATTCAACGTCTGCCGTCTCGCGCATGCCCTCGCTGACCGCATCGCACCAGCCACCGACGTGAAGCTCAACGACCGGAGAACGAAGTCTTGCGGCCGCCTCAATCTGCCGTCCGTCTCCCGCGATAAAAAGCGATACCCGTATGCCGACATCGTTGAGTTTCGCGATGAATGGCGCCAGTTGATTATGCTGCCCGGCGGCGTCGAGGCCGCCCTCTGTCGTGCGCTCGGTGCGTTTTTCCGGCACCAGGCAAACCGCGTGCGGCATCGTCTTCAGCGCTATATCGAGCATCTCCTCGGTGGCTGCCATCTCAAAATTGAGCGGTTTGTCGATCTCCGCTTTCAGGCGCGCAATGTCATCGTCGCGGATGTGACGGCGATCTTCCCGCAAGTGCGCTGTAATGCCGTCGCAGCCGGCGGCAATGGCAAGCTTTGCGGCGCGCACCGGGTCGGGATGACGCCCGCCGCGGGCATTGCGGATGGTAGCGACGTGATCAACATTGACGCCGAGACGCAAGCGAGGCGGGCTAGCCATTCACCCGCTCCGCCTTCGCCACCACGGGTTTCGCGCGCAACTGCGCCAGGATGGCGGTCAAATGCTTGAGATCGTAAACCTCAAGATCAATGGTCACGTCGGTGAAATCAGGCGCGCGCCGCGTCATGCGGATATTGTCGATATTGCCGTCATGTTCGGCGATGACCTGCGCAATTTGCGCGAGGGAGCCGGGTTCGTTCACTGACTGCACCGCGATACGCGCCGGGAAACGGCGGGGTGCCCGCTCCTCTTCGTCCCAGCGCACATCCAGCCATCGCTCCGGCTTGTCCTCGAATTCGCTCAACGCCGGCGATTGAATTGGGTAAATCGTGATGCCCTCGCCCGGCGAAAGGATCCCGACAATCCGGTCGCCCGGCACTGCGCCGCCATTGGGCGCAAAACTGACCGGCAGGTCGCTGTTGATGCCGCGAATGGGAATGGCAGCCCCTGCTTCGCTGTCCGGCACCTTGAATTTGACCGACGTCAGCTTTTTCAATCCGAACCAGCCGCTGTCCGGTTTCGGATTGGCGGCCATGGCAGCGGCGCGTTCTTCCTTGTAGTCGGGGTACATGGCGCGCGCGACGTCGGATGCCTTCAATTCGCTGCGTCCGACCGCCGCCATCACATCTTCGACCGACGCGCGCGCCAGCCGCGGCAGTGCGCCCCTGAGATTTTCGTCCGAATAAGCAATCTTCGCGCGCTGGAACAGGCGCTCGACAATCCGGCGGCCCAATCCCGCGTATTGCGTGCGCACCGCGACGCGCGTTGCCCGCCGGATGGCCGCGCGCGCCTTGCCGGTGACGACGATGGATTCCCATGCGGCCGGCGGCGCCTTCTGCGCTTTCGACGTCAGGATTTCGACCTCGTCGCCGTTCACCAGCTCGGAGGTCAAGGGCGCGATTTGGCCGTTGATCTTGCAGCCGACGGCGGTGTTGCCGACATCCGTGTGCACCGCATAGGCAAAATCAATCGGCGTTGCATTGCGTGGCAACGCGATCAGCTTGCCCTTCGGTGAAAAGCAGAAAACCTGGTCATGAAACAGCTCGAGCTTGGTATGCTCGAGAAATTCTTCGGGGTTCGAGCCTTCTGCCAGAAGCTCAATGGTCCGGCGAAGCCAGGCGTAGGCCGTTGATTCCCGCGACAGCAACTCGGTCGGCGATCCGGCGTTGTCCTTGTAGAGTGCGTGTGCGGCGATGCCGTATTCGGCGATCTCGTGCATTTCCACCGTACGAATTTGCAGCTCGACGCGCTGCTTGCTCGGGCCGATCACGGTCGTGTGGATCGACCGGTAATCATTCCCCTTTGGCGTCGATATGTAATCCTTGAATCTGCCCGGCACCATCGGCCATGTGCTGTGCACAATGCCGAGCGCCTGGTAGCAATCGGCCAAGGTCTTCACGACAACACGGAAGCCAAAGATATCCGAAAGTTGTTCGAAGCCGACTGACTTGCGCTCCATCTTGCGCCAGATCGAGTAGGCACGCTTGCGGCGTCCAACTACTTTTGCGTCGATGCCGCGGTCTGCAAGCTTCTTTGTGAGTTGCTTTTCGATTTCCGAGATCAGCAACCGGCTTCGCTCGGTGAGTTCGTTCAGCCGCGCCGATACCACGTCATAGGCTTCCGGGTAGAGTTCACGGAATGCCAGATCGTCCAGCTCCTCGCGCATCTCGTGCATGCCCATGCGGCCTGCAAGCGGCGCGTAGATTTCCAGGGTCTCTTCGGCCGCGCGCCGGCGCGCTTCGGGTGGCACGTACCCGAGCGTGCGCATGTTGTGGAGCCGGTCGGCGAGCTTGATCAGAAGTACCCGCACGTCATCGGCGATCGCCAGGAGCAGCTTGCGGAGATTTTCCGCCTGCTTGGCTTCCTTGGTCACGAGGTCCAGCTTTTTCAGCTTGGTGAGGCCTTCGACCAGCGTGCCGATATCGCGTCCAAACAGGCTGTCGATCTCGGCGCGCGTGGCCGCCGTGTCCTCGATGGTATCGTGCAGCAACGCGGCGGCGATGGTCGCGTCGTCAAGCTTGAGGTCGGTCAGGATCGCCGCCACCTCGATCGGATGGGAAAAATACGGGTCGCCCGAGGCGCGCCGCTGCTCGCCATGGGCTTTCATGGCGTAGACGTAAGCGCGATTGAGCAAGGCCTCGTTGGTATCCGGATTGTAGCGGCGGACCCGCTCGATAAGGTCGTATTGCCGCATCATCGGCGGCTTGCGCGTCTGGGCGGGCTTTTCAACCGCGTGAGTAGCGGCCGCAACGGCCGGCGGGCGCGGCGCCCGGATCGGGGCCTGCTTTTGCATGCGCGGAAGGTCGGAGCGCGTGCGCGCCATAATCTGCTGCCTCGCGGCCTCACCTGACGGAACTACCTCAAGATATCACGTCGTTTCGTTGTAGCCGCAAGGCTTTGGGATACTGGTTGATAAATAGCCGACGGCCCGGCTTTTGGGCCGGGCCGTGGGATTGCAGCAAATAACTAAGTCGAAATGCCCTATTCGGCGTCCTCTTCGGGGACCTCCTCCGGAGGGGCTAGGCCTTCGAGCCCCTTCAGGAGCTCTTCCTCGGTCATACGGTCGGCAGTTACCTCGGTGTCATCCGAATCGACACTGGCCCCTGCGCCGGCACCGATCAGCGGCACTTCGGGCTCGGGCTCATCGACCTCGACGTATTTCTGCAAGCTGTGAATGAGGTCTTCCTTGAGGTCGCCGGGCGAAACGGTGGTATCGGCGATCTCGCGCAATGCCACGACCGGGTTCTTGTCGTTGTCGCGCTCGATCGTAATCTGCGACCCGGATGAAATCATGCGCGCACGATGGCTCGCCAGAAGGACGAGATCGAAGCGATTTTCAACCTTATCAATGCAATCTTCTACGGTGACACGGGCCATCGGCTCGGCACTCCATGTGGAGGAACTTATGCTGAATTGGACTGCTAGGTATCCTTTGGTGCAGGAAATTTCAAGCATTTTTGTCTTGGTTTAGCCGCAACCGTCTGTTACGCGACAAATGCGAGCCCGCAGCAAGCCGATGGCACCGGATTTTATCGGCGCGGCGTGATTGCGCAGGCGGCAGCTCAATTGATCCGAGATGCCGCGATGCCCTGTTAACCTCGATCCAGGAGGACGCGCGCGCATGTCGCATTGCGCGTATCTGCGATCGGCAAGTAACTCGTAGCGAATTGTGAGAGAATCCCATGACCGTACCTGGTGAAAAAATTGCTTTATTCATTGATGGAGCCAATCTTTACGCCACCGCCAAGTCCCTCGGTTTCGACATCGACTACAAGCGGCTGCTGCGTGAATTCCAATCGCGTGGTTATTTGTTGCGCGCGTTTTATTACACGGCCGTAATCGAGGATCAGGAATATTCCTCGATCCGCCCGCTTATCGACTGGCTCGACTACAACGGCTACTCCGTCGTCACCAAGGCGACCAAGGAATTCGTCGACCAGACCGGCCGCCGCAAGGTCAAGGGCAATATGGACATCGAGCTGGCGGTTGACGCGATGGAAATCGCCGGCACCATCGATCACATGGTGCTGTTCTCCGGCGACGGTGACTTCCGTTCGCTGGTGGAGGCCGTGCAGCGCAAGGGTGTGCGCGTCACCGTGATCTCGACAATTTCAACCCAGCCACCGATGATCGCCGATGAGCTGCGCCGCCAGGCCGACGTCTTCACCGACATCGTCACGCTGCAATCCAAGATCGGCCGCGATCCGGCGGAGCGCGCCGCGCGCGACGCCGCACGTGGGCCGCGCGAAGATCACGGTTCGCCGCAGCATACGCCGCAATTCCTGCAACGGCCGCCGACGGCGCCGCAACGCGCCCCTGCTCCTGCCGGCGCTGATGACGACGACGATTCTTTCGAATAACAAGGCGCCATGAGCGACGATGACGGCAAGCCGGGACGTGACTGCCCGCGCTGCCCACGGCTGGTTGCATTCCGCAAGACCTGGCGCAGCAAGGAACCAACCTGGTTTAATGCGCCGGTCCCCTCTTTCGGCTCTCTGAATGCGCGCGTGTTGATCGTCGGATTGGCGCCCGGAGTTCAAGGCGCCAACCGGACCGGTCGACCCTTCACCGGCGACTACGCCGGCGTGCTGCTTTACGAAACTCTCGGCAAATACGGTTTTGCGCGCGGCGCGTACGGCGCGCATCCCGACGATGGGCTTGAGCTGGTCGACTGCCGCATTACCAATGCCGTGCGTTGCGTGCCGCCGGAGAACAAACCGACGCCCGATGAAATAAGAACCTGCCGCGATTTTCTTGCCGCGACGATCGCCGAAATGAAGAAATTACGGGTCGTTGTCGCGCTCGGGCGTATCGCGCATGACAGCGTGGTAACAACGCTCGGCGCAAAAAAAGTCAGCGACGCCGTTCAAACATGCCGGCAAGCATGAGCTCGATCGGCTGACTTTGTTTTCCAGCTATCACTGCTCGCGCTACAACACCAATACCGGTGTCCTCACGCCTGAAATGTTCCGCAAGGTATTTGCCGGCGTCAGGAATTATCTGGATGCCTGAATTCAGGATTGTTCCGGCACCTTCGGTCATTTCCCATCTCCATAGCTCATAAACTCCATGAGCGAGCCGTCCGGATCGCGAAAATAGACAGAAGTCCCCGGCCCCTTAGCGCCGAACCGCTGCATAGGTCCGCGCTCGACGGTAATGCCGTGCGCTTTAAGATGCGCGATTGCGCCATCGATCGGACCGACCCATTCAAAGCAGAGATCGCTGTTGCCCGGCTGAACCGGCAACCGCGCGACTTCCGCGGGCTTGACGCCCGGTCCATGCACGTTGAGTTGCTTGTCGCCAAAGCGATAGGCCCAGCCGGCAGGCCGTTGCACCAGCTCGGCGCCCATGACCGTGCTGTAGAATTTGTTTGAGCGATCCCAGTCGGACACATGGATCACGCAATGATCAAGTTTGGTCGGGACTGAAGTACTCATTTTATCGACCTCACTATTCGGCTGCCTTACGGGATCGACGTTGCATTACTTGCAGCCCGCGCGGTAGCCAAGTTCGATCTCGTGTCCGTCGACTTTTCCAAGCGATGCGACCGCAAACGAGTGGCTAGTCGCATAGTCACGAATAGAACGGTCGACCGCGTCTTCGGCGGGATCGTGACTGCCGAGAAAATAGCCCCAGATAACGATATCAGGATCCCATTTTTTGATGTGCGCCTCGACATCGAACGCCAGTCCTTTTTGTACCAGCGTATCCCCGCGCAGGAAGATCATCAGGAACGGTCCCGCCGCCAGCTCAGGCGGATATTTGACGTCGTTTTCAAGCAAGAACAGTGGAACGGTCGTGAAGAGTTTGCGCTCGCAACGATAGCCGCTCCCGACCACCTGGCGAGCCGCTCTTTGCGTCTTGAGAACTTCCGCAACCAGCAGGTCGCCATCCCGGTTTACATCGTGGCCGACGACCCCAACGACAATGACACCTTGGATACAAAGCATCACCCAGGCAAAGATCTTGTACCGAAACCGCACTTGGTCGCCGGCCGGTTTCCAGGGCGCCGAAAAAAGCAGGAGAAGGAACGCAAGCGGACCAAAATATTGTCCAAACAGGATTACCGGCGAAATCGCCATGGCACATGTGGCCCCGAGCAACAGCAGTTGCGCCGACCTGTCACGCAATGCGACGCCGCCCTGGCGCCAGGCCGTCCACGCCGCAGCAATGAAAAATCCAATGGGAATTGCCATCAGCGCAGCGAAAAGCATCAACATATTCGCAATGCGCTGCAGGCCATCGGCCGCACCTGTCAGCCTGAGCGGCATGATCAACTGGAAGAATTGGATGGTCCAGCGCCAGAAGCCTTGGTAGTCGCGCGCCAGAAAAAACAGGACTGGCAAGCAGGCCGGCTACCAATCCGGCCCCGCACGCCGCGACGACCGCAGGGTTGCGCGCCTTCCGCTCATTGATCAGGTAGTAGAGAAACAGTGCCGGAAAAATGACGATAAAATAAAGCTTGGCCGAAGTCGCCAGGCCGATAAACATGAATGCGGCAAAGCCGCGCCATTTGGCCGAACCAGATACGTCGACAATGGCAACGGCGGCGGACAGACATACAAGTGAAAGCGCGTAGTTTCCGATTTCTCTGCTGTTTGAAATGACAAAATAATTGGTAAGGCAAAGCGAGACATAGAGGACCCAGATTTCAATGTCCCGCACCCTGGGGCGGTTAAGCACCGGCAGCAGGATGGCCAATAAGACAAGACCCATGGAAACGATGCGGGCACACAGAAAGATGTTCACGTTGCCGGTTATCGCGACCAGCAATGAATTGAACAGGATAGATAGCGGCGCCTGCGGAAACGGTACGTCGGTATAAAGGGCGCCATTTTGTGCCCACACGGCTGGCGCCACCGCATACATGAAATCGTTCTGGTTTAACGCTGCGAGATTGCTCAGCACGAAGCTGCCAAGCGAAGCGGCCATGATCGCCGCATACCCAATAAGCCGGCGCGGAGAAACACTGCTTCGAATGGAATTTGCAGTCATTAAAGAGTTGCGCTCGAGGGCGGCAAAATCATTGTCATGCTAGTTCAGCGCCGGTCTATCCACTACCCCTTCAGGCGCATCAACCGGCCGCGCTCGCGCTCCCAGGATCGCTTCTTCAAGGTTTCGCGCTTGTCATGCAGCTTCTTACCGCGCGCGAGCGCGATTTCGATCTTGGCGCGGCCCTTCTCGTTAAAGTAAAGCTTTAACGGCACGATGGTCATGCCTTCCCGCTCAACGGCGCCGGCCAGGCGGTTGATCTCGCGTTTTTGCAGCAGCAGTTTGCGCGGCCGCTTCGGCAGGTGGTTGAAGCGGCTGGCTTGCAGATATTCCGGAATGTTCGAGTTGATGAGCCAGAGTTCGCCGTCGCGCGTATCGGCGTAGGATTCCGCGATCGTGGCCTTGCCGGCGCGCAGCGATTTGACCTCGCTGCCGGTGAGCACAATGCCGGCCTCGAAGGTGTCGCCGATTTCGTAGTTGAAGCGCGCCTTGCGGTTGTCGGCGACCACCTTGAAGCGGCGCTCGGGTTTTGCGGCCATGGGATACGATGGGTGTGCTTGCGGTTCGCGCTCAGCGCGATTTGAGCTGGTCGCGAATCTCGGTGAGAAGTTCTTCGGTCTTCGACAGCGCCGGTGCCTTCTCCTCTTCCTTGCGAACGAGCTTGTTCAGTGCGCGAATGGCCAGGAAGAGCACAAAAGCTATGATGATGAAGTTAAGCGTGACAGTGAGAAAATTCCCCCAAGCCAGTACGGCGCCTTGCTTTTTTGCCTCGACCAGCGTCGTCGCCGTGACTTTCCCCGAGAGCGGCACATAGTAATTTGAAAAATCAAGGCCGCCCGAGACGGCGCCAATGATCGGCATGATGACATCGCCGACCAGCGAATTCACGATGCCGGAAAAGGCCGCGCCAATAATAACGCCAATGGCGAGATCGACGACATTTCCCCGCAGCGCAAACTTTTTGAATTCGGCCAGCATCTAGTTGATGAGACCGGCGTGCACCATCGCTTCGCGCACAGCAGCCTCTGCCTTCTCGCTCGCCGGCACCATTGGCAGCCGCACCGTATTGGCGCACTTGCCGATCAACGACATCGCGTACTTGATGGGTGCCGGACTGGTTTCCACAAACAAGTTTATATGAAGCGGCGTGAGCTTGTCCTGCAGCTTGAGCGCCTTCGCAAAGTCGCCTTTCAGGCAGGCCGCCTGAAATTCGGCGCAGAGCCGCGGCGCCACGTTCGATGTCACCGAGATGCAGCCGTGACCGCCATGCGCCATGAAGCCGAGCGCGGTGATATCCTCGCCGGACAGCTGATTGAAATCCGGTCCCATCGCCGCGCGTTGCTGCGAGACGCGTGTCATGTTGGCCGTCGCGTCCTTCACGCCCGCAATGTTCTTGAGTTCAAACAGGCGCGCCATTGTGTCGACCGACATGTCGACGATCGAGCGGCCCGGGATGTTGTAGATGATGATCGGGATGCCGATGGCATCATTGATCGCCTTGTAGTGCTGATAGAGCCCTTCCTGCGTCGGCTTGTTGTAATAGGGCGTGACAATCAACACGGCGTCGGCGCCCGCTTTCTCGGCGTGCTGCGACAGCTCTACGGCCTCAGCCGTCGAGTTCGACCCGGAACCGGCAATGACGGGAACCCGTTCGTCGGCCTGGTCGATGCACCATTCCACGACCTTCTTGTGCTCGTCGTGCGATAGAGTCGGGCTCTCGCCGGTGGTGCCGACCGGAACCAGGCCGTTGGTGCCTTCGGCGATCTGCCAGTCCACGATGTCGCGGAACGCCTTTTCATCGAGCGAACCGTTTTTGAACGGCGTGACCAGCGCAGTAAATGAGCCTCGAAAGCTCGTCTTGGCGGTCATGGCGCGACTTCTCCACAGGGGTCGGAACTGAGGTCCCATAGATATCGGGTCAGGGGCACCGATGAAAGCCCTGCCCGTAAATGGGCTCATGAATTGGCGTGATAGGGGGCGAACCTGCCCTGTTTTTGCCCCCCTCGTTGGCTAGCATCCCCATACCCCAAAATTTTGGATATCCTTCATCAACGTTATTGGCCTAATGGGGGCCAAACGGTTTTGCGGCCCTTGTTTTGAGTCGGGGTCGCCGGGACTTAGACAAGGGATCGGATGCACGGGACTAATCGCAGCCCCATCGGTATTCTTTTGAGCACGCGTTTGGCCGCGTGCTTGGCGATAACGGCCGCCTGCGCAATCAGCGCCGAAGCCGTTCCGGTTGTCGCGCAAAAAGTTCCCTTGCCGCGCCCGCGACCGGCGATTCAAAACGGAAAGCAAGCGGCTACACCCACGGCGCGAATCGCTCCGCTCCCGCAGAAGCCGCCCGCCACCGGCGGCGCGGGCATGTCGTCCTATGCCCAGGCCAATGTCGGCCTGCACGGCACAATTTTCGAAAGCCGCGCGACGTTCAAACAATTGGCCCGCCCGGTGTCCGGTCCCTTCGCGCTCGCCCCGACGGCCGCTACTCCGGCCGCCGATGTCGCCGCGGTCAAGCGTGTCATCGAGGCCGCGCGCAAGGGCAAGGAAGCCGATGCCAACGCTGCTGAGGCCAGCATTACCGACCCGGTCGCCAGGAAGCTCGCCGAATGGGCGATCCTGCGCTCGGACAACACCAATCCAACTTTCCAGCGCTATGCCGCCTTCGTCGAAGCCAATCCGAGCTGGCCACACGCCCCGTTGTTCCGGCGGCGCGCGGAAAATGCGCTCTGGAATGATGGCGTCGACGACCGCACCGTTCGCGCCTTCTTCGCCAAGCATCAGCCGTCGACCGCCAAAGGCCGTTTCATGCTGGCGCGCACCTTGCTCGCGCAAGGTGACCGCGACGCCGCGGCTGCTTTGGTCCGCCACGCCTGGCGCAACGACGAATGCAGCGCCGAGGTCGAAAAGCGCGTGCTCGAAATGTTTGGCAATATGCTCACCACCGCCGACCACAAGGCGCGCATGGAGCACCGCTTCTATGTCGACGACGTCGCCGGCGGCATGCGCGCCGCGGAACGTCTTGGCGGCAACGAGATCGCAATCGGCAAGGCGCGCTCAGCGGTCTTGCGCAAGGCCGCCAATGCGAAGGCTGCGCTCGATGCAGTCCCTGCATCCGCGCAAAGCGACCCCGGCTACATTTTCGCGCGCGTGCAATGGCTGCGCCAGAACAACAATGCGGAAGAAGCGGGCAAACTGATCCTCACAGCGCCAAAAAATCCGGAGCTTCTGTACAATCTCGATCAATGGTGGATGGAACGGCGCCTGCTGGTGCGCAAGCTGCTCGACGAGCGCGATGCGCAAACTGCTTATCGGGTTGCGCGTGAAGCGGCGCCACCGATGCGTGGCGTCTATCGGGTCGACGCGCATTTCACGGCGGGATGGGTCGCGCTGCGCTACCTGAACGATCCCAAGACTGCGGCCGAACATTTCGCCCGCATCATGGAAGGCACCATCAACCCGCATGCGCTTGCGCGCGGCGGTTATTGGCAGGGCCGCGCGGCAGAGGCCATGGGCCAGCGTGCCCAGGCCAAGGCATTCTATGAATCGGCCGCGCAGCATACGGCCACTTATTACGGCCAGCTTGCGCGCGCGCGGCTCGGCCTCACTGACCTGGGTCTGCGTGGGCCACCGGTATTCACGCCGCAAGAGCAGAACGTCCTCGGAAATCTCGAGGTCGTGCGCGCGGCGCAAATCCTCTATGCGCTCGATGAGCGCGACATGCTCGCATCGATCTTTGCCGAGCTCGGCGAAAGCGCCACCGACATCGCCGGCATGGCCATGCTCGGAGAACTGGCCGCGAAACACGGCGATGGCCGCGCCATGCTGCTGCTGGGCGAGTCCGCCTACGGACGCGGCCTGCCGCTCGATTATTACGCTTATCCGGTCGTTGGCCTGCCCGAATACCAGCCGATCGCCCCGCCGATCGAGGCCGCGGTCGCCTATTCGATTGCCCGCCAGGAAAGCCACTTCAATCAGAAGGTCGTCTCAAGCGCCCACGCCATGGGCCTGATGCAGGTGACGCCGGCGGCCGGCATCGACACCGCCGCCAAATTCAAGGTCACGTATAACCGCGACCGGCTGCTCAAGGACCCGGTCTACAATATGCAGATGGGCGCGGCGGAGTTGTCGAACCTGTTCACCGGCTATAACGGGTCCTACATTCTCACGTTCGCCGGCTACAATGCCGGGCGCGGGCGCGTGAAGCAGTGGATTGCGGCCTACGGCGATCCGCGCGATCCGAATATCGATCCGGTCGACTGGGTGGAGCGCATTCCCCTCTCCGAGACCCGCAATTATGTCGAGCGGATCATGGAAAACCTTCAGGTCTACCGCGCCCGCTTCGGCGGCGGCACCAAGCTGCTGATCGAAGCCGACATCAAGCGCGGCGGGTTGAACTAGCGAGCGCGGCGGGCCGAACTATCGAAGTCGGCGTCTCCGGTCTCACATTTGCATTCCGCGAGAGCGCGGCCGCCTTAGCCAGCGATTGCCATGCGCGGCTTCCCCAAAACCATGCACTGACCTCATCCTGAGGAGCCGCGCGCCTAAAGGCGCGCGGCGTCTCGAAGGATGGCCGCTTGGGGCCTCATGGTTCGAGACGCGCCGCTTCGCGGCGCTCCTCACCATGAGGCGAAAGACGGCGCGCACAGGCGAGCGTATCGAGCGGCCCATGACGACCTAACGACGCGGTGTTACAACAGCGCCATGCAGAATGGCGCCACCAGCACCTTCATCACCGCTCCGGACGGCCTCCGCTTGCATGCCCTCACCTACGGCCAGCGGAGCTCGCCAAAGACGCCGGTGGTCTGCCTGCCCGGCCTTGCCCGCACCGCCGCCGATTTTGAAGTGCTCGCAACGGCGCTGACGCATGACGGCGCCCACCCGCGCCGCGTGATCGCGCTGGACTATCGTGGGCGCGGCCGCTCCGACTACGACCGTGACCCCGAAAATTATTCGCTTCCGGTCGAACTCGCCGATGTTCTTGCGGTCGTTACTGCCCTGGACGCATTGCCGGCGATTTTCGTCGGCACTTCACGCGGTGGAATCCTGACCATGCTGCTCGCCGCCGTGTCGGCCCACCGCAATTGCAGCCGCCGTGCTCAACGACATTGGCCCGGTGATCGAGGCGCAGGGCCTGATGCGCATCAAGGGCTATGTCGGCAAGCTGCCGCAGCCGCGCAATTTCGAGGACGGCGCCGAGATCCTGCGCCGGCTATTCCACAATCAATTTCCAAAACTCGAACATGAGGACTGGCTGGCCAGCGCGCGACGCGCGTTCAAGGAAGAGAAAGGCCGGATGGTGCCGACCTATGACGTCAGGCTCGCAAAGACTTTGGAAGCGATAAACCCCGACAGCCCGATACCGCCCTTGTGGAATCAATTCGGCGCGCTCAGCGCTGTGCCGGTGATGGCGATCCGCGGGGCAAATTCCGACATTCTGTCGCCGGCGACGGTCGAAGCGATGCGCGCGCGGCATGCCGGACTAGAAACGCTGGAAGTGCCGGATCAGGGTCACGCGCCGCTTGTTGGCCGAAGCCGATACGATCGCACGTATCGTGGATTTCGTGGGCCGCTGCGACCGCTGATTTGTGTGTCACTCCGCGCCCTCGTTTGTCATGCCCCGCGAAGGCGGGGCACCAAGTACTCCCGGCATTTCGTTCAGGCTTTGACGTCGTGATTACTGGATCCCCGCCTCCGCGGGCGATGACGGCAGACAGGCAATGCGCGTTCCACATATAAAAAACCCCGGCGGTTTCCCGCCGGGGCCGTTATCCCTCAAGCCACACAGATCGTCAGGGATAGAAGTCGCGATGCACGCGGAAGCGGAACATCAAGTTGTCGACGTCGGTTGTCCCAAATGGCACGGTTGAACCAAGGACCGTGGTTGCAGAATTGAGATCCGCGGTTTGGAGTTTCGAGTACAACACGTCGACGCCCATGTAGAAGTCCTTGGTGACATTCCACTGGGTGCGCGAACCGATCCACCAGGTCGACCAGTTATTGTCGCAGCCCGGGTTGGCGACAGCGAAAGAACCGATGGCGCCGCCGTTGGCTAATCCTTCACCCGAACACAAGATCGCATTGGCGCGATCGCCGTAGCTCACCGCCGCGTAGCCGCCATAGAGCGATGTCCGCCAGCGCGGGTTCCAGAAGTGCTCGTAAGCCGCGTTGATACCCCAGGCAGTAGTCAGTTCGACCTCGGTCGTGTTCACGCCGAGAACCGTACCGCCGTAGACGCCATCGCTCAGAACGCCAAATCCAGGCTGCGATCCATCCTGTTTGAACCAGTTAGAGGTCGGCGTCTGGAAGATATATTTCAAAGCGCCTTGCGTGTAGTTGACCTGGGCTTGCAGGAAGTCGCCCTGGCCGATCATCGGAGCGTTCAGCTTGATGCCGGCGCCGACCGCGAAGCCCAATTCATCATCGGGATGCGCGAGAACGCCAAAGCCGCTGTAGTATAACGGATTAACTTCGTGCAGAGCGCCCATGATCTGGGCCGAACCCCAAGCCTGGTCGACGCGCAAGTTGGCGACTACGTCAGGAGCCTGGAAGCCACCGTAAAAGCCGGAACCAGTCAAGCCGGTGCCGATCGTGCTGTTATTGACACTGGTCATGCGGCGCATTTCCGCCGCAAGCGTTGCCGAGAGACCGTTGCCGAACTGGGCGGTGTAACCGAGAACCATCCAACCCGGATCGCCGGTGTCGGAGGCCGGGAACGAACCCCAGTATGATGTCGCCGGCACGCTGTAGAAGTCATAGAACGACTGCGCGAGACCGAACGTGAAGCCCGCCCACTGAATGAAGGCGCGATTGGCACTGAACGTGTTCGTCGGACTGTCGGTACCGATATTGCTGGTGGACAGACCAACCGCGAGGTAGCCGCGCACTGTGCCGTATTCAGTCTGGTTGCGGGCATCGGCCGTGATGTAACCGCGCGCACGCCAGGTGCTGTTGCTGGTGGTGCGGTCGTTAAAGTTCGCATTGAACGGACCCCAGGTCATGTTGCCGTTATCGCCATAGGCGTATTCGGCGCGGACCCAGCCGCCCATCTTCAAGCACATGTCGGTGCCGGGGATGTAATAGAACCCGACGCCGTACAGGCTACAGATTTTCACGTATTCGACAGGCTTGGCTTTGACGGGAAGATCAGCTGCCTGCGCCCCGGCGACCGCAACGAGACCGGCAGCCGAACCAAGGAGAAGACTTTTCATCAGTTGCATTTTCAAACTCCAATCTTGCAGACGCGTTTGCGACGTGCATTCCAGAATCTCGAACCGGCGCGAGAATTAGAGATTGCGACAAAGAGCGCTTGGGCCCGCGCGTCGGCTGGTTTGTGAAAAACGACAAACCGCTCAATCTGACGCCTAATGATGCATTTGCTGATGCGTCGTTGCATTTCTGCAACGCACAGTCCTCTGGCGCGCAGACCGGCATAATTTTGCCTAGTGCCCCACGCCCTCGTTTGTCATGCCCCGCGACCCAGCCTACGCTCGCTTCGCGAGCTTCAGCGGGTTCGAGTCCGCCGAGGCGCGGAGCGCGAAGGCGGAAGGCGGGGCATCCAGTAAGCCCAAGCGTCGCAGTGAAACTGCAAGACTGCGGAGTACTGGGTCCCCGCGTGCGCGGGGACGACGGAGGAGAACGTATTGACAAAAACCCCGGCCTTTTGCCGCCGGGTTCGTCGCCACTCAAATTTTCGATGTCCGATCAGGGATAGAAGTGCGATGCGCGCGGACACGCCCATCACCAATGATGCAGCGTGTCGAGGACCACCACGATGGCGCCGACAATCGCCGCGAGGTGCGACACCACCGTCAGCGCGCAGAACAAAGCACCACGTGAAACTATTCGAACTTTTCTTGGCTTGTGGCGCATTGCAATTGGACTCTCGCGCCATTGTCGTCCATAGATTGGTAAATGACAATATTCCTATAGGATTATATACCTTTAGTTGTTATCCCGCCTGGGACGCGAACCGGTTGCGGCGCCCGGCGGCCCATCCAGGCCCCGGCGCCTTCAATCGCCGTGCGACCATCAGCACTGCTGGCCCACGGGAGTCGCGTCGCCGAATAAAATTTAATTGGAGATTGCGCCGCTTGCTGCCCGAACCTGTTTTTCCAGGTTCAGAAAACGGAATAAGTAGTGGTCGGGGCAGCAGGATTCGAACCTGCGACCTTCTGGTCCCAAACCAGACGCGCTACCAGACTGCGCTATGCCCCGATGGGTATCGGCGTTCGATACACGCTTCGATTCAGGCCGGCAAGCAAGCCTTCAATGGCCGCTGAATATGGGCGAAGCGACGCGGTCACCGGGCGCGATGCCGAGCTTGCGAGCCGATCCGCCGATGATTTCCAGGACCGCCCGGACCGGCCCGCCGGACGGGACCAGCCGCGTCGACAAGGGTTCCGTGTTTTCGGCTATCCGCAGGATGCGGCCGTCGGCGCGGATGAAGATCATGTCGAGCGAGATGTACGTATTCTGCATCCAGAAGCTCACATCCTGCTCACGATGGAAATCAAACAGCATGCCCTGCCCCTCGGGCAGTTCCTTGCGGTACATGAGCCCCTTGGCGCGCTCAGCGTCGTTGTCGGCGAGCTCGACCGAAAACACATGCACGCCGGAGGCACTGGCAATCTCCAACGTCTGCTTGCCGGCCGGCCAGACCGGACCAGCAGCGACAAGAAGTCCAATGAGACCAAAGACGAGCCAGCGGATTGCGCGCATGCGCGAGCCTTTACGCGGCCCAAGCCCAAGCGGCAACTGGAAAATCCGGTGTCTAGTGGGAGGCGAGCCCGAGCGGGCCGCCGTCCGGCCGCACCTCGGCCGCCATCAGGCCCTTCGGCCCGGGCCCGAAGCGGACCAGCACCGTCTGGCCCGGCCGCAGCTCGGCGATGCCATAGCGGCGCAAGGTTTCCATGTGCACGAAGATATCGGGCGTGCCCTCACCCCGGCTCAGGAAGCCGAAGCCGCGCAGACGGTTGAACCATTTGACCTGCGCACGCTCGAGCCCGCTGGTCGGCGTCACCGTCACATGGGTGCGCGGCGGCGGCATCTGCGCCGGGTGCACGGCGGTGCTGTCGTCCATCGAAACGATCCGGAAGGCCTGCAGACCTTTCGGGCGTTCCAGCACCTCGCAGATGACCCGCGCGCCCTCATAGGCGGTCTGGAAACCGTCGCGGCGCAAGCAGGTTACGTGGAGAAGAATGTCGGGCATTCCATTGTCGGGAACGATGAACCCAAAACCCTTTGAGACATCGAACCACTTGATGACGCCGGTCAATTCTATGAGATTGGTCGCCGTTTCATCGACGAGTTCTCTGACCGCCCCTGGCCGGAGATTGGTACCAGACATTTTTGATTCGACCCCGTCCGACGCCATGACGCCGCGCGCCGCTGCTTTGCTGGCGCCTCTTGATGGGCGCTTCGACGAATCTTCCGTAGATTTGAAGATAACACCGGCCTTCAAACGGCAAAGGGCAAAATGGGCTTGCGCACAGCTCTATACACAGCGCAACGCAAGCGAATCAGTGGGCGATGAAGGGCGCCAAAGCGTCGCCGATGTCATTGCGCACTACGAGATCGGCGATGTCGTCGAACTCGGTCGGCTCGCGATTGATGATGACGAGTGCTGCGCCATTGCGTTTGGCCATCAGCGGAAAACCGGCGGCCGGCCACACCACCAGCGAGGACCCGACGGCGAGAAACAGGTCGCAACTTTTGGTCAAGGCCTCGGCACGCTGCATCGCCTCGGCCGGCATGGCCTGGCCGAACGAGATAGTGGCGGTCTTGATCGGACCACCGCAGCTGCAATCGGGCGCGCGCTCGCCCGAGCCCTCGAATTTTTCCCGAACCCAGGACAAGTCATACCGTTCGGCGCAGTCGAGGCAGACCGCGTAGGTTGTGTTCCCGTGCAACTCGACGATGTCACGTTCGGCGAAGCCGGAAGCCTGATGCAAGTTGTCGATATTCTGGGTGATCAAGGCGGGGACCTTGCCCGCGCGGTAGAGACTGGCGAGCGCGCGATGGCCGCGGCCGGGTTTTGCCTTGGCAAAACTCTCCTCCATCGCGAAGCGCCGCCGCCAGGACTTGTCGCGCATGTCGCGGCTCGCCACGAATGCGTCATAGGGGATCGGCTGGTTCTTGGTCCACAGGCCGCCGGGCGAGCGGAAATCGGGAATGCCGCATTCGGTCGAGATCCCCGCCCCGGTGAATGGAACGATCACGCGGGCGGCTTCGACCAGTCGACCAAGGCTTTCGACGGCAGCTTCAAGGTCCGAGGCAATCATTGCTATAGTCCCGCCCGCTCAGGGCGCCCGCCACAGTGAGGTTCAAACCATGCGATTTCTGCACACGATGCTCCGCGTACGCAATCTCGATGCCGCGATGGAATTCTACGGCAAACTGCTCGGACTGGTGGAGGTCCGCCGGCGGGTCGACGACAAGAACCGCTATACCCTGGTGTTCCTGGCGGCATCGGACGATGCGCCGGCGGCGAGCGAGGCGCTCAAGGCCGGGCGGCGCGACGCGCCGGTGGTCGAACTCACCTACAACTGGGATTCGGAAGACTACGGCGAGGCCCGTTTTTTTGGCCACCTCGCCTATGAGGTCGACGATATTTATGAAACCTGCGACCGGCTGATGAAGGCCGGCGTCACCATCAACCGGCCGCCGCGCGACGGCGTCATGGCCTTCGTGCGCTCGCCCGACAAGCATTCCATCGAGCTCCTGCAAAAAGGCGCCGCCAAGCCCCCGCAGGAACCGTGGAAATCGATGCCCAATACCGGTAAGTGGTAGCGGTCAGTCGCTTGCCGCTGGGGAGTGAAGCTCTTTATACCCCCGGCCACGCGCGCCCTTCGTCTAGAGGCCTAGGACACCGCCCTTTCACGGCGGTAACAGGGGTTCGAATCCCCTAGGGCGCGCCAATGCTCTCAGCCAATACTCAGGCGTGGTTAGGCGACGGGCGACGCAGCCTTCCGCTTCCGTCGCCAGGCGAGCAGAGCCATTCCGCCGACACCGGTCGCAAAAAGCGGGAGAGAGGCCGGAAGTGGCGTCACATTTGTTGCGACATTTGTGACGACAAAGGTTTCGTCGAGATAGTCAAAATTGGCACCCTGTAAGATACTCAGATCTTCGAATCCAACGTACACGCCAGCAGGCACCTTTCCGATTTGGAGAATCGGGTCGCTCTTGCCATCGTAAAGCGTGGAATAGGCGTGCTGTTCGTTGACATCTATTCAATGCCGGGTCGGAGTACCAAATGTCGCCCGTATTTTGCGTAGATATTTGATCGAAAAACACGATCGTATCACCGGCGTGAACATTGCCGAGAACAAGAGCGTCCCCGATATGGGAGAGTTGATCATTCAGCCCGGTAATCCCAGTCGCGATACCGTTCACCGTCATGCCGACCACTTCCGAGAAGCTGGCACCCGACCCGGCAAAAAAGGCGGTGATATCGCCGTCGTGGCTTGCAGTGAAAGTGTAGGTCGCGGAATTTTCAGTGCCGTGGTTGGGATAAGGAATAAGGGTGCTGGCTTTTGCATTTGAAACGAGCGGGCCAGCAGCACAGAGACCGGCTGCAACCAGCACGGCAGCTATTGTTGTTTTCTTCATCGCGACGTCCTCGCCCGTTCAATTTCAAGAGGGAGATCAGCGGGCGAACTCTGGCGGAAACGAAAATCGAAAGCTTGGACGAGAGCGACAATGCTTTGGACCGGTCCAAAATCCGGTGGACCTGAGTCGTCGTTGGCGATGTCTCCATCTGCTCCGGCTCGCGTAGTGCCTCACGAACCCCGGCCATCGGCGCCGAAGAGGTTCCGGTATCCAGGGGTGTTGGACGGCTTCAAATAGAGAGAATTCGAGCATTCAGGGCGGCAACAGGGGCTCGACCCCCCGCAAAGCCTCCCCTTCACCGCACTCGCGTCATGGCTGCCATGCGTAGATGCCGCGCTGCTCACGCGATTTTTAACATACAAATTACGGGCCGGATGGTCCTTTAGCGATTATGGTTCGCTGCGCTCTAGCGAACTCAATCGGGAACGTCAGGCGATGATCAACAGCAAGAACGTAGTGGCAGCCCTCAGGCGCGACGTCGCCTTTGTCTGGCACGCTGTGATCGCGGTGGTGTTCATCGGATTCGCCACTCTTGCGGTGGCGGCGGCCCTGCTCGACGTACTGGCGATCCGGCACTAAACCGCTTTCGGCGGATATTGGTGTTGCTGCCCGTTGAAATCTTTCACGACAGTCTGCGCGCTACCGTTTGATCTGACCCGCTCGATGTAAGAGGGCCCGATCGGCGATTTGCCGTGGCCGCCCGGAATGTCGAGCACATACGTCGGCTGGCACAGACCCGACACGCGTCCGCGCAGGCTGCGCATCAGCTCCTGCCCCGTTGCGATATCGGTGCGCAAATGCGCGGTGCCCGGCGCAAGGTCGCCGTGATGCAGGTAGTACGGTTTGATCCGGCATTCCACGAGCGCCCGCATCAATGTACTCATGACGTCCGGCGTGTCGTTGACCCCGGCCAACAGCACTGTCTGTGCGAGCAAAGGAATGCCGGCATCGGCCAAGCGCGCGCAGGCCGAGCGCGCCTGATGTGTCAGTTCACGCGGATGATTGACGTGGACCGCAACATAAGTCGCCTTTCCTTTGACCTTCATCGCGCGCACCAGCTCAGGCGAGATGCGTTCGGGGTCGGCAACCGGCATGCGGGTGTGGACGCGAATGACTTTGACGTGGTCGATCGACCCAAGCTCCTTCATCACGGCGCGCAGACGACGGGCCGACAGGACCAGCGGATCGCCTCCCGTCAGGATCACTTCCCAGATCTCGGGATGCGTCCGGATATAGTCGAGCGCACGTGCCACCCCTTGCGGCGACAGTGCATTCGGCTTGCCCGGGCCGATCATTTCGCGGCGGAAACAGAACCGGCAATAGACCGCGCAGACGTGGGTCAATTTGAAAAGGACTCGATCGGGATAGCGGTGAACGATCCCATCCACCGGGCTGTGGGCTTCGTCGCCGATCGGATCAGCGAGGTCTTCCGGGCGATGATCGAGTTCTGCGGCGTCCGGCACGAATTGGCGGGCGATCGGGTCAGCCGGATCGCTGCGATCGATCAGCTGGGCAATAGCCGGCGGCAGCGCGACCGCGTAACGCGCGGCAACGGCCTCAAGCGCGGCCCGCTGATCGGACGATGTCAGCCCCCGATCACACAATTGCGTGGGCGTGCGGAGCGTCGTCATGGCTTGTCCCTTTGTCATTATTACTCAGTCACTGGAGTCCAGATCACCTGCTCAATATGCTGCGCACCAGTCGCCAACATCACCAGGCGGTCGAAGCCGAGCGCTATTCCGCTGGCGGGCGGCATGCGCGCTAGGGCTTCCAGGAAATCCTCGTCGATCGGGTAGCGCTCGCCGTGGATCCGTTGTTTTTCGTTCATGGCAACTTCGAAGCGCGCGCGCTGTTCGACAACGTCGGTCAGCTCGCCGAAGGCATTGGCAAGTTCTACCCCGCAGGCGTAGAGCTCGAAACGCTCGGCAACGCTGTCGCTTCCAGGCTTGACCCGCGCCAGCGCGGCCTGCGGCAGAGGATACTCATATAATATGGTAGCTCGGCCGACCCCGAGGTGCGCTTCCACGCGCTCAGCCAGGATCCGGCTGAAGATGTCGCCCCAGCTGTCGTCGGCGGCCGTCGTAACTCCAGCTTTGGCTGCTTGCGCAGCGAGGGCCTTGCTGTCGCCTCGTCCGCTCCGAATTGTGCTCAATAAGTTGACGCCGGCATGGCGCGCGAATGCGTCCGCGACAGTCAGACGTTCGGGCGCCACCAGCGGATCAATGGTCTTGCCGCGAAAACGGAATTCTTTCGCACCGGCAGCACGCGCTGTTTCGGCCAGCAGCGCCGCGCAATCATCCATCAATACATCGTACGGTTCGTTCGCCCTGTACCATTCCAACATCGTGAATTCCGGATGATGCAACGCCCCACGCTCGCGATTCCGGAATGCCTTGGCGAATTCGACAATGCGCGCCTCACCAGCCGCCAACAGTTTCTTGCAGGCAAACTCCGGCGAGGTTCGCAGATAAAGCGGCCGGCGTTCCCCGTCCGTCTCGATCAGTTCGGTGGCGAATGCATGCAAGTGGGTCTCGTTACCCGGCGACACCTGGAGCGCCGCGGTCTCAACCTCGATAAAGCCCCGGTCGGTAAACCAGCGCCGCAAGGCGGCCGCAATCTGCTGGCGCGCCAGGAGATACGGCCTGCGGGCGGCATGGGCGCCGGCACTCCAGAATGGCGGGCTTTTCGGCACATTTACCTCGATCAAACGACTGTCGAGAAGGACTGGCATCGCGCGAGAAGATCGCTATGGTGCGGCCCGAAACCGCGGCCCCCCGCCGCCCAGACGTCAAGGATCAATATCGTGAAGGTCATCGCCAGTTCGCTCCGCAAAGGCAATATCGTCGATCTCGACAGCAAGCTCTATGTTGTCCTCAATGCGGAAAACTTTCATCCCGGCAAGGGCACCCCCACCACCCAGGTCGATATGCGCCGGATTTCCGACGGGGTGAAGACCCAGATGCGCTACAAGACCACCGACCAGGTGGAGCGCGCCCATGTCGAAGACGTCGAATATTCATATCTCTACCAGGACGGCGACGGTTTTCATTTCATGAACGATGAAACGTTCGACCAGGTCACCCTGCAGGCCGACATTATCGGTGACCAGGCCCCATACCTGCAGGAAGGCATGAAGGTGAACCTCGCCATCCATGAAGGCGTCGCCGTTTCCATCGAGATTCCGCAGAAGGTGACTCTGGAAATCAAGGAAACCGAACCCGCCATGAAGGGACAGACTGCGTCGGGCTCGTTCAAGCCGGCAATTCTGTCGAACGGCGTCCGCACCATGGTGCCGACCCATATTGTTGCCGGGACGCGCGTGGTCGTGATGACCGCCGATGGCTCCTATGTGGAACGGGCGAAAGATTAAACCCTTACGCTCGCCCGCACCTCTTTCGGGAATAAATCATCGGGCGCAAGCCGTTTGGCGGTGACGCCCTGCTCGTGCGCGAAGCGGCAGAAAGCCTCCAACGTCTTGCGATTTGCCTCCAGGCCGTAAGGAAACGGGTCGGCTCCAAAATCCTTGCACCATTCGTCCGCAATGGCCGCAGACCAAGGCACGGGGATACGCGAGGCGGTCAAATCCCGGATGCGCTCCTGGCTTCGCCGCTTGGCTTCGTCGAAGGCCTTGAACAGGTTCATCGCCACCCACGGATAGCGCTCGAAGACCGTCCGCCGCATGGCGATCACATGCATGATCGGATAAATGCCGGTTGCAGCATGATAGCGCGCCTCTTCGGCACGGTACTCCGGGAAGAGCCGCGCGATTTTTTCGCCACCAGTTTCGAAAGCGTCGGGCACGCGCGCTGATATGGCTGCATCAATCTCGCCGGACAAAAGCATCGCCGAAATACTCGTGTCGCGCCGCTGTTCGTATTGAATACCAGCAGGCAGTTTGAATTCGACTTTCTCCTCGCGCCCGGCCTCGTTCATGCCGGCCTGCACCCAGTGAATCTTGCGCAAGTCCACGCCCGCATCCGACAGATAACCGCGTGCATAGATACCCGCTGTCTGCGCCCATTCCGGAATGCCGACCCGTTTGCCTTCGAGATCCTTCGGCTTCGCGATCCCACGATCAGTACGCACGTAAAACGCGGAATGCCGGAACACGCGTGACGGAAAGACCGGGATTCCAATGAACGGCGAATTACCCTGCGAGGCGAAACCGATGAACTTGCCGAAGGACATTTCCGACACGTCCCATTCCCGGTTTTTAATAAACCTGTAGAAAACTTCCTCGACCGGCAGCACAAAAGCCGTCAGCACGGCACCTTCAGGCCGTACAATACCGTTCACCAGATCGCGCACATGATCGTAGTCGGTCGTCGCAAGCGTGAGATGCAATCGCGCGGTGCCACCACTCTCGATGATCTCAGGCTGCCGGTCCGCGGCCGAAGCCGCCGTCAAATTCGCTTCACGCACGGTCATTTTCACGCGTCTCCAGCACTGTTGCGGCCCCCATCTTTTTCCGCGCCGCACCCTACACCATACCGGCAACCCTTGTATGCCGCTCGCCGATGCCATTAAGTTGGCGGCGAAGAACTTCTCCGGCCCTTGGCTGGCGGGCAGAACGAGGGATCCGGTGTGAAACGCGCTGTCCTGATAAGCCTCGTATTGCTTATTGCCGGGCCTGTGGCCGCGGGCGAATTGGAAAGTCCGGTCGTCAAGCTCAGTAGCGTCGATTGGGAAGCTGCCGCGGCGAGCCTGCCCGATCGCGGCACCCAATCACCGGCCGAAGCCTTCGCCCACCTCAACGCCATCAGCGAAAAGCGATTTGCCGATATCGGCAAAAGCTCGGTGCCGGTGCTGCTGCCGTTCGATATCGATGCGTATCGCAAGGACGTGGCCGACGGCAAAGCCGAGACCGCGACGTCGGAAAAATACTTCGGAGGTTTTCACCCGACCAAATTCTTCCTGCCGGGCCCCGCTGGGTACGACGCGACCTTCACGCTCAGCAACAAGGAAGATGGACTCAAAATTCGCTTCGAAAAGCCGATTTTGTTCGAGATCTCCGGCGCGGCCTTTATCTATGAGCTCGACCCGCCCGACCATGTTGAAAAAGAGGAACCGCCACCCAAGGATCTGG
The DNA here is from genome assembly GCA_963735285.1 of uncultured Alphaproteobacteria bacterium. GTDB lineage: Bacteria > Pseudomonadota > Alphaproteobacteria > Rhizobiales > Xanthobacteraceae > Pseudolabrys. The sequence goes on from CAVTKN010000003.1 coordinate 899,628, forward strand.
CCGAGCAGTTTCCCGGCATCCGCCGCGTCTTGAGCGAAGCGCATGTGCGCTACGTGTTCGAACGATTTGGCGTGCCCTATGTCCTGTCAGTCCAATGCTACGATATGCGCCCGTCATCTCGGCATCTTTCATGCCGCGAGGCTGATCCACTTGCGCTGCGATTCCTGAAATTGTTGCACACGGCCGGCGGCAGCCCGGCCAAAGTCCAGCAACCAAAATTCGACCTCAGCAGGCCGGATGGAAAAACGGACTTCACCTATTACGGCCCTGGCGACCTGATCGAAAATACCGGCTGGAAAAAAATGCCCGGCCGCGTCGACTATCACGTCTATTCGCGCATGCGTTTTCCGATTGCGGACGCGCCAGGATACGTGAAGTCGCAATCATTTATGCCCTGGGGCGACTGCTACCACACCGGAACCGTGGGACGCACCGGCCGCAAGGGCGCGCAATATCACTGCAGGCTCAACAGCAAGCCGCTGGTCTTCGACGAGTCGGCGGCGGAAAATTTCACTTATCCGTGGCGCGATAATTTCTGCGAGCTGCGTGATTTTCTGGTCGGCCAGTGTCCTGGCGGCTACGGCCACCAGGGCGAAGATATCCGGCCCGGCAACTGCGTCCTCAATAATGCAGAGGCCGACCGGTGCATGCCCTATCAGCATTCGGTTGCTGCGGTACATGACGGCACCATCCGTCGCCTGCCCGGAAATATCGGCGTCTATATTGTCGCCAATACCGAGAACGAACGCGTACGCTTTCGCTACCTCCACATGAATCCGAACACCATGGATGCCGAAGGCCTCCTGAACGGCAAACGCGTTTCCGAGGGCGAGATCATCGGCAAGGTCGCGACCTGGGGCGACTACGAGAAGGGCACCTCGTACCACATCCACTTCAACATCCAGGTCTTCACCAAAATCGGCTGGGTCTGGGTCAATCCCTATATGACGTTGGTCGCTGCCTATGAACGTTTGATCGGAGGCCGCGGCAGCGAAATCCTGCCCGGCCAACCGGCTCCGCCCGTTCCCCGACAAGCCTCCGGTGATCTTGCATCCCGAACCGGCGCCGGAAGCATCGTTGGCGACACCGCAACCACAGCCAAAACCGGAAATTTCCGCCCCCGAGCACAGCAAGCCGCAAAGGCATCATCAAGTGCGCAAGAAGCGGCGACATCGGCATAACGACGGCTAAGTCGTCTCGCCCATCGCCTGGCTGACGGCTACAATGACGGCATGCAGCGACTCCTTTTGCGTGGAACCGGGCAGACGAGCATGCGATTGAACCGCCGTGCCCTGATGTCGGCCGCGCTGGGCGCAACCGTATCGCTCGTGTTTGGCGAACGCGGGTTCGCCGCCCAAACGCCTGCCTTCACCCGCTGGGTCGCCAACTTTCGCCCGCGCGCCCTCGCGCGCGGCATTTCCGAACAAACCTATGATCGCGTGATGGGCGAGTTGACGCCCGACACGAGTGTCTTGGCGCAACTAGACGCGCAGCCTGAGTTCACCGAATTGATGTGGCAATACATCAATCGCCGCTGTTCCGATTGGCGCGTCACTACCGGCAAAGTGCGCGCCAAGGAATACACCAGTCTTCTGTCGCGCATCGAAAAAGATTACGGCGTTGATCGCTACATTATTCTCGGCTTGTGGGGCATGGAGTCGTCGTTCGGCGACGTGATCGCCAATCGCAAATACATGCGCCCGATTATCCCGGCGCTCGCGGCGCTGGCGTGGGAAGCGCCACGCCGCCGGCCCTATTGGGAAACCGAGCTGCTCAACGCGCTTACCGTCGTCGACCGCGGCTTGGCACAACCCTCGGACATGATCGGCTCATGGGCGGGTGCGATGGGACACACCCAGTGGATGCCGGAAGTCTGGTTGAATATGGGCGTCGATTACGATCAAGACGGCCGCATCTCCCCATTTGGAAGGCCGGATGATTCTTTCGCAGGCAGCGCGCGGTTTTTGGTGGAGCGCGGGAACTATCGCCGCGGCGAGGCCTGGGGCTGTGAGGTAGCGCTCGCCGCAAATCATGCCAAGCTCGCGAACAACCGGACCATGCGCCCGTACGCCAAGTGGGCAGAGCTCGGCGTGCGCCGTGCGGACGGCGCAGCGTTCACTCGCCCGGCGGACCAGGTGAAACTCTGGCTCCCGGTGGCCGGTGGCCCGGCCTTCCTGATTGGCCAGAATTTTCGCGCGGTCCATGCCTACAACCCATCGACCAGTTACACGCTGGCTCTCTGCCATCTTGGCGACCTGATCCGCGGCGACCCGCCTTTCCGCCAGCAGTTCCCCGGCGGCGAACGCGCCCCCACCCTCGATGAGGTCAAGGAAATCCAGCGCCGGCTCAATGAGCAAGGGTTCAAGACCGACGGGATCGACGGCCGCGCCGGCAGCGACACCATCAGGGCCATCCTTGCGTTCCAGAAGAAAGTCGGCATGGAGCCTGCCGACGGCTATGCCGGGCTGAAATTACTCGCCCGATTGCGTCAGGGCTCGTAATCCGGTTGGATGCCGCCCACCGCCCGCCGGGCGGCCGACGGCGGAGCCTGTGAACGTGTCGAGCGATAGAAGCGAGAGCAAAAAGGGACGAACGGCCGATGGCGGACTTTTATCCGCGTTCGATCGCCCCGTACCCGCCGGCGTCAATGCGGCCGGCTTCGGCAGCGATGTCGTCGCTGACGCGCTTCGCGCGACCGATATCCCCTATATCGCGCTAAACCCCGGCGCCAGCTACCGCGGATTTCACGACAGTCTCGTGAACTACCTGGGCAATGAACGCCCGCAGATGCTTTTGTGCCTGCACGAGGAAAGCGCGATCGCCATCGCGCATGGCTATGCAAAAGTCACCGGCAAGGCGATGGCTGCAGCCGTCCATTCAAATGTCGGCCTGATGCACGGCACCATGGCTATATTCAACGCATGGTGCGACCGCATGCCGATGGTCATCCTCGGCGCGACGGGGCCGGTCAATTCCGTCAAGCGGCGTCCGTGGATCGACTGGATTCATACCGCCCGCGATCAGGGCGCGTTGGTGCGCGGGTACACCAAATGGGACGACCAGCCGGCATCTCCGCTGGCTGCGCGTGAAGCCGTTTTGCGCGCGAACTGGATCGCCAATACGGCGCCGCGCGGACCGACGTACGTCAACCTCGATGCGGAGATGCAGGAGAGCAAGCTCAGTGAGCCGGTGGGCGCGATCGACGCCAAGCGGTTCATGCCGGCCATCGACGGCGCCGCGCCCGCCGATCGCATCAAGAGTGCAGCTGAATTATTACAAGGCGCCAAACATCCGGTCATTCTTGCCGGGCGCACATCGCGCGATGTCGACGCCTGGACCGCGCGGGTTGGACTCGCCGAGCGTCTCAATGCGCTCGTCGTGACCGACCTGAAGATCGCAGCCTCTTTCCCCACCGGCCATCATCTTCATGCCGGTGCTCCGGGCGGCACAGTGCTGGCGCCTGAGGCCGCCGAAGCCATTCGTAGCGCCGACGTCATCCTCAGCCTCGATTGGCTCGATCCTGCGGGCACCTTCAAGGCGGTCGGCAATGTCACCGCCAAGATCATCCAGGTTTCCGTCGATCACCGGCTGCACAATGGCTGGAGCATGGATTACCAAGGCCTGCCGCCGGTCGATGTGTTCATCGACTGCGAGCCGGACATCGCCGTGCCAGCCCTGCTCGCAGCGCTTGGTCCCGGTCCCGCTCGCGGTGCTCCCGCGCGCGCGAAGGAATTCCCGACACCGACCGGCGACAAGCTCACGGTCGATCACCTTGCGGTGGCGCTGCGCAAAGCAGTCGGCGAGAGGCCAACCAGCCTCACCCACGTGTCGCTGTCATGGAATGGCGCAAACTGGGCGTTCGATCATCCCCTCGACTATCTCGGCTCCGACGGCGGCGGAGGCGTCGGGGGCGGCCCCGGCATTTCGGTCGGCGCCGCGCTGGCGCTCAAAGACAGCGGCCGGCTGGCGGTCGCGGTTTGCGGCGACGGTGATTTCTTGATGGGCGTCACCGCGCTCTGGACTGCGGCGCACTACCACATTCCGTTGCTGGTCGTGGTCGCGAATAATCGATCGTTCTTCAACGACGAATTGCATCAGGAGCGCGTGGCGCGCATGCGCAATCGCCCAGTCGAGAACAGGTGGGTCGGTCAGCGCATTTCCGAGCCTGACATCGATCTCGCCGGCATGGCGCGTGCCCAGGGCGCGCAGGGCTTCGGACCCGTGGTCTCGATTGCGGACCTGGCGCCCACATTCGCCAAGGCAATCGCGGCCGTCGAAGGCGGCGCAGTCGCGGTCGTCGACGTGCGGGTCGAGCCCGGCTACACGGCCGCCACGACAGCAGCCATGACGCGGAAAAGCGAGTAAGCGCACGATGTCTGCCGCCGCTAACGATGCCATTCTTGTTGCGGATGACATTGTCGTCCGCTTCCAGACCCCGGAAGGTCCGGTCACGGCCGTCGATAACGTCTCCTTCAAGGTCAGGCCCGGCGAATTCCTGTCGGTCATTGGCCCGTCGGGTTGCGGTAAGTCCACCCTCTTTAATGTCATCGGCGGTCTTTTGAGCAACCACGAGGGTGTGGTCAGCGTTGCCGGCGAAACCATTACGGGACCACACAAGTCGATCGGGATGGTTTTCCAGGAAGAGTCGACGTTTCCCTGGCGCACCGTCGCCGACAACGTTGCTTTTCCGCTCGAACTTATCGGCATGCCGAAGGCCAAGCGCGCCGAACGTGCGCGTCACTTCATCAGGCTTGTCGGCCTCGACGGTTTCGCCAACCGTTACCCCGGCGAATTGTCAGGCGGCATGCGCCAGCGCGTCTCGCTCGCTCGTACGCTCGCCTCCGAACCGAAAATCCTGCTGATGGACGAGCCTTTTGCCGCGCTCGATGAGCAGACGCGCCTGCTGCTCGGCGACAAGGTGCTGCAAATCCAGCAACAGTTAAAACAGACGACGCTGCTGATTACCCACAACATCACCGAAGCCGTCCAGATGTCCGATCGAATTCTGGTGATGACCTACCGGCCCGGCAAAGTGAAGCGCATCGTCGATATTGACCTGCCGCGCCCGCGCACCTCCGAAATCGTCGGCAGCGAGGCCTTCGGCCGCTACGTGGCGCAGATCTGGAGTGATCTGCGCGAGGAAGCCAGCCGCGGCATGAAGGATGAGGAAGAGTACGTGTTGCATCACGAGGCGTCCGCGTCATGACGGACGTTGCGGCACGAAATTCCGCCCGTGGTGTTCCGCCTGCAGCTGTCGGTCTGGCAACGCTTGTCCTGTCGTTGCTTGTCGTCGAATTGCTGATCCGTACCGACCTGATCAGCCGCTATATCGTGCCGCCACCGTCGGAGATCGCCGCAAGTTTCTGGCGCGTCATCGTTGAAGAACATGTTTTCAGGCGCTTCCTGCTTACAGCCACCGAGTGCCTGACCGCGGGCGTGATGATTACCGTCATCGGCGTCGCCAGCGGCGTCTTGATGCACCGCTACAAATTGCTGCAGGACGCCTGTGAGACCTGGGTCGCCGGCCTCGCCGCTGCCCCCGTCGTGCTGGCCTATCCCTTGTTCATGGTCATTTTCGGTCGCAACGCCTGGACCATCATCATGATCGGTTTTGTCGCCGCGTTGCCACCGGTCATCCTGAAGACCATTGAGGGAATGGCGAGCACGCGCAAAGTACTGGTCAACGTTGGCAGGAGTTTCAATCTCACCGGCCCGCAGCAGTTCTGGAAAATTCTGCTGCCAGCGGCTTTGCCAACGATTTTTGTCGGCATACGGCTTGGGCTTGTTTTTGCGCTAATCAATGTTGTCGGCGTGGAATTCCTGATCAACTACGGCGGGCTCGGCCAGCTGATCAATGATCTCTCCGAACGCTACGATCTTGCCGGCACTTATGCCGCGATTTGCTTTGTCATCCTGGTGAGCGTGTTGTTCTTTATGGCGCTGGAAAAGGTTGAACGATGGCTGAGACCGGTCGACTGAGACAGGCGGCGGTCGCCGCTCCGATGATCAATCCGGTCACGCTGCTGCGTGTGGCAATCATATTGAGCGTGCTCGCGATATGGGAGTTTCTCGCCCATTCCGGCTGGCTCTACCGCGACGTGGTCCCTTCGCTCATCTCGATCGGTGAAGCGCTTGGCCAGTTGCTGGCGCGGCCAAACTATTATTACAACCTCGGCGTTACCGCGGCTGAGATTGGCGCGGCCGTCGCGATCGGTGGAATATCGGGCATGGCTGTCGGCCTTTTGCTCGGCGCGAACCGGTACCTGTCCAAAGCATTTGAAAACTATCTTTACTATCTCGGTCCCACGCCGAAAATTATCTTTTTTCCGGTCATGATCATGTGGTTCGGGGTCGGTCCGGAATCCAAGGTCGCGCTTGGGACACTCTCTTGCTTCTTTCCCATTGCGCTCTCGGTTGCAGCGGGAATGCGGCAGATCGACAAGGTCTTGATCCGTGTCGGGAGGAGCTTTCAGGCCTCGACCGCACAGATGGTGTTCAAGATCTATATTCCGGCCATGCGCCACCCGATCATCAATGGCATACGTCTTGGTCTTGGCGTGGCCCTCATCGGAACGCTGCTGGCGGAAACGAAATTATCGAACAAAGGCATCGGATTTCTGATTATCCAGGCCTACAGCACATTCGACATGCCCCGCATGTATGCGATGCTGATCGTCCTGTTTGTGCTGGCGATCGGCGCCAATGCCTTGATCGGTCGCCTGGGCGGCCTCGACAGCATCAAGCGCTCGTAACATTCAAGAGGAAGGGCGACGGGACATGAAACAGTTCAGGAAGCTTGCGGGCGCTGTGGCCCTCGGTGCCATTGTCCTGGCGGCACCGGCCGCCGCGGACGACCTCGTGAAAATGACCATTGGTCAGCGCGGCAATTGGGACACCGCGATCACCCACCTCGGGGAAAAAGCCGGCATCTTCAAGAAGCACGGCATTCAAATGGAAATGATTTATACCTCCGGGAGCGGCGAAACGTTGCAGCCAGTCATCTCCGGCGGGGTCGATCTAGGCCTTGCGGTTGGCACGCTCGGCGCGATGGCGGCCTACTCCAAGGGCGCGCCGGTACGAATTGTCGGCGCACAAGCGACCGGTGCGGCCGATTATTGGTACGCCAAGAATCCCGCGATCAAGACGCTGAAGGACACCAACGGTCACACCATTGCCTACTCCAGCAATGGCTCCTCAACCCACAGCGTGGTGCGCGCCTTTATCGACGAATATAAACTCACCGGCGCAAAAACTCAGACGACTGGAAACCCCAGTTCCACGCTCACCGCGGTGATGACCGACCAGGTTGACGTCGGATGGGCTTCACCGCCGTTTGGTCTGAAGGAAATTCAGGACGGAAAAATCCATATTGTCGCCAAGGCAACCGATGCCACTCTCGTGCGCGGCCAAACCATCCGTGTGCTGGTCGCGAATACCGATACGCTGACCAAGCGCAAGGCGGTGCTCGATCGCTTCATGCAAGCCTATCGGGAAGCAATCGACTACATGTATTCGGACAATCCGCAAGTCATCAAGGACTACGCCGAATTTGCCGGTGTGCCGGAGGTGATGGCCAGACGAGTGCGCGATGAGTTCTTCCCGAAATCCTTGGTCAATCCAGACCAGATTCATGGCCTTGAGACGTTGGTTCCGGAAGCAGTCAATCTGAAATTCATCCCGGCACCGCTCAGCAAGGAGCAAATCGCAGAATTGATCCAGATTCCGCCACGGAAGTAGACATACGGAGTAACGTGACATGACGACTGCTGTTTCACCGCAAGCCGCGTCCGCTCAAGCTGTCGTGCTGCCCAAGAACCGTGGCGCATATTACGGCGGCGCATGGCACGAACCGAAGGCTGGACGCTTTGTCGACACCATAAGTCCAGGCACCGGCCAATCACTCGGCAAGGTCGCCGATTCAGGCGCCGACGATATCGACGCGGCCGTGGCCGCGGCCAAAACCGCATTCAACGAATGGCGGCGCGTTCTGCCTCTGGAACGCGCCAAGATCCTGCGGCGGATCGCGGAAATCCTGCGCCAGAACGCAAATGAACTCGCCATGATCGACGCCGCAGACTGCGGCAATCCGGTCAAGGAAATGGTCAGTGACGCCATGATCGCGGCGGCGCAGGTTGAATTCTTCGCGGGCTTTGTCACGGAGATGAAGGGCGCTTCCATCCCGATGGGGCCGGACGTCGTGAATTTTTCCGTCCGCGAGCCCCTGGGCGTCGTCGGGCGCATCATTCCATTCAACCACCCCTTCATGTTCTGCGCCGGAAAATCCGCGGCTCCCCTCGCCGCCGGCAATACCGTCGTCGTCAAGCCGCCCGAACAATCGCCACTCTCATCACTGCGGCTGGCGGAATTGATCGGTGGGCTGCTGCCGCCGGGCGTCTTCAACGTCGTCCCGGGCGGCCGGGAGGCCGGCCAAAGGCTCGCCAGCCATCCCGACGTCGCCATGATCGCGCTGATCGGCAGCGTGCCGACCGGCCGGGCCGTGATGAAGGCCGCGTCCGACACGGTCAAGCGCACGATGCTCGAACTGGGCGGGAAAAACGCATTGATCGCCTACGGCGACGCCGATCCGGATGATGTCGCCGGGGCGGTCATCGGCGGCATGAACTTCACCTGGTGCGGCCAATCCTGCGGGTCAACGAGCCGCGCTTTCATCCACGAGAAGATCTATGACGCCGTGATCGCGCGCGTGAAAGAGAAGATCAAATACTACAAGCCAGGAATCCCCACCGATCCCGCCACCACGATGGGCGCCATTGTTTCCAAACAGCAATTCGACCGGGTGATGAGTTTCATCGAATTCCGCCAAAACCGAAGGCGCTGAACTCATCAGCGGTGGCGGACCGCCGGCCGACCCGGCACTGAAAAACGGTTTCTATGTCGAACCAACCGTCTTCGCAGTCACCGAAAAGAATCGTATAGCGCGGGAGGAAATCTTCGGACCCGTTCTGGGTGTGTTCAAATGGAGCGACGAGGCCAAGATGCTGGAGACCGTCAACGCGGTTGAATATGGCCTCACCGCCTCAATCTGGACGAATGATCTCAACACGGCGCACCGCACCGCCATGACCGTGCAGGCAGGCTTTGTCTGGATCAACGAAGTGAGCAAACACTTCCTCGGCGCGCCATTCGGCGGCTTCAAGCAGTCGGGCCTCGGACGCGAGGAATGTTTCGAGGAGATGCTCGCCTTTACGCAGGAAAAGAACATCCACCTGAAGCTCAAGCCCGCCAAGACCTAGGGCGGCGGATCGAAACCCGCGTGAGCCCAGGCCGCGCGGTGGGCCGACTCTGTCATGAAAGCAATGAAATCACGGCCTGCATTCGCATGCGTGCTACCGGTCGCGTGACCGCCGCCCCGTAGATCGTCGTGAGCTGAATTGCGGCCGGTAACGGCCCAACCAGGCTCAAACCCTCGGTATTGATAACCTCGCTCTTCGGATAAAAGCCAATCTCGGCCTCCCCGCTGGCGACCAGTTGCACGCCGCCTTCGAGCGCCGGACGGTGAATGATCTTGCCTTTCATTGCGTCGGCAATGCCGAGTTGCTCGATCAGTTTTCCCATATGCGTGCCACTCGGCGTCGCACCCGGCGTCGCATGGACGATCGTCCGACTGTTCAAGATTGATTGCTTGACCTTGTCCGGCGTCGACAGATCCGGCTTCGGAGCCCCGGTGCGCACCACCGCATTGACGCTGACGAGCCCGAGAATGGCGCGGCCTTGCGACTGCACCACGCCGTTTTTCTGGTAGTCGTCCAGAATGTTTGTCGGCATGACCAGCACGTCCGCCTTGTCACCGGCCGCAACCTTATCGCGTAAAGCCGACATCACCGCGAAGACGTATTCGACCTTATGTCCAAACGTTTGCTCGAACTGCGGCGTGAGCTGCAGGAAAATCTCTTTCGGCGCGCCGCCGCTGAAAATTCGAAGGGTGGCCATGGAACAACCTAGAGCTTGAATGTCTCGAGCGTACCGGGATGGAACATTTCCTCCGGCGTCACCAGCCGCGACGACAGGCCCTGCGAATGATGATGACGCAGGAAGGTCTCCAGGGTTTTACGATTTGACGAAACGCCGTAGGACCAGAAATCCTCCCCCATCAGCGCACGCGCTTCCATCAAACGTTCTTCCACGAACGGCAATGTCACCTTGGTGGACGAGGTGTCCGCAAGCTTTTCCAGAGCTATCTTCTTTGATTGCTCAAACGCCTTGAAAACGGCGCCCGGCAGCCACGGATGCTGCTCGGCGAGCTCACGCCGAATACCGACGAGATGCATGATTGGAAAGATGCCGGTGCGCTTGAAATAGTCCTTCGCGGCGGCAACCGGATCGGGAAATAGCCAGCCGATGGTCGGATCACCGCGTTCAAAGCCGGGCGGCACGCGCGGTCCGATAAATCCGTCGATTTCACCCGCGTCCAGCATGCCGGAGAGCGTCCGGCCTTCCGGAATGTCGTCGAGTTTCACGCCTTTCGGCAGCGTAATGGATATTTTTTCGCGCCGCCCGATTTCCGTAAGGCCGCCCCTGACCCAATGAATGTCCGATGGCTTGACGCCGTGGTCATCCTCAAGGATGGCGCGCGCCCATACGTTGGCGGTCAATTGATATTCCGGTACGCCGATTTTCTTGCCCTTGAGATCAGCCGGCTTCTTGATCCGGTCGGTGCGAACGTAGATCGACGTATGGCGGAAGGCGCGCGACACAAAAGCCGGCACGCCGACATAAGGGCAGTTTCCCTGCGCCGTCTTGACCGTGAAGCTCGACATCGACAACTCGCAAATGTCGAATTCTGCACGGCGGAACGCGCGAAAGAAAATTTCCTCAGGATCGAGCGCCATAAAGACCGGGTCAACACCGTCGATCTGGACGAGCCCGTCGCTCAACGGCCGCGTTCGATCGTAATCACGGACAGCAATAGAGAGGTTAAGTTTGGCCATGGGAAACCCGGCTGGACGTCAAAACTGCCGGAATGTCATAAGCGAATTGCCGCCGGGACGCTACTCCACCCCGCGCTTTTGCGTCTTCTCGTCCGGGGTCACGTCGACGGCCTGCGCATGCCCGGTGATCTTCACGGGCGGGCCGCAGTCCTTCATGCACGGATTTGGAGTCCAGAACGCCTTCTCGGTCTTCTCACGGTCGTCGTCGTAGAAGCCCGCCTGGTTTGGCATTTTCACTTGCCGCCAGGTTTCCTTCGACAAGACGAATTTGTCGTCGACGATGTCGTTGAGATTGAGCACATAGGCCACGACCGCGTACAACTCGTCGTTGCTGAGCGATTGCGCATCGCCAAACGGCATGGCGCGGCGGATGTAGTCGAATACACTTGAGAGATACGGAAAATACGAGCCAACGGTCTTGACCGGGTCATGTGAGGCAAGCGTGCCTTTGCCCTGGGCAAGCTGCGGCCACCGCCCGGCGCTTTCACCGAATTCGCCGTGACAGGCGGCGCATTTGTCCATGTAAACTTTTTCACCGTCCTTCACCGAGCCGTGGCCGGGCGGCGCGCCCTGCCCGTCCGGCCGAATGTCAATGTCCCAACCGGCAATTTGCTCCGGCGTGGCGATGTGCCCGATATTGTAGTTCTGCGGCGTAGCTTTCTGCGATTGCGCGAGCGCCAGGTACGCGATATGCGCCAACAGCAGCGCGGTCGAGACGGCAAGACTAACCGACTTCGACATTCTCGACCTCCCCGTCCGCCTTCAGCGCCCAGGTTTGGATGCCATTGTTGTGGTAGATCGAATTGACGCCACGGATTTTGCGCAAGGCATCCTTGCTCGGCTGCACATAGCCGGTGTCGTCCATTGCGCGTGACTGCAACAGAAGCTCTTCACCATTCCAGTCGAACTCGTAGTAAAAACGCACGCAGGCTTTGTCGAAAACCGGACCGTCGATCCGCGCCGTTCGCCAATTGCGTCCGCCGTCAAGCGAAACATCGACCCGCGCGACTTTTCCCCGCCCGGACCAGGCCAGCCCCGAAATGATATTGAAACCTTTCTGCTTCACCGGCGCCTGCGGCGACGGCGAGGTGATGACCGATTTGGCATCCATGACCCATGTGAACTGGCGCGCCTTACCGTTTTCGAGCAGGTCGGTGTATTTCGACGTTTCTTCGCGCGTGAACCAGGGTTGATCGCCAACCTTGAGGCGGCGCAGCCATTTCACCCAGACATTGCCCTTCCCATCCGGGCACCACGAGACGCACCGGATAGCCTTGCTCGGGGCGAAGCATTTCGCCGTTCATACGATAGGCGACGATGCAATCATCGAGTGCCTTGCTCATCGGAATTGAACGGTTCATCGCCGCGGCGTCGCCACCTTCCGCCATGATCCATTTTGCATTCGGCTTGAGGCCGGACTGCTCAAGCAAAACCTTCAGCGGCACGCCGGTATACTGCACGCAATGCACCATGCCGTGAGTGTACTGGCAGCCATTGAGCTGGGCGCCGCGCCATTCCATGCCGGAATTGGCGGCACATTCGAGAAAATAGATCTTGTTGACGCGCGGCAGCCGCATGAGCTCGTCGAGCGTGAAGATCAGCGGCTTTTCGACGAGGCCGTGCAACATCAGCCGATAGTCGGCCGGGTTGACCTCCGCAATGCCGCCGTGATGCCGCTCGAAGCACAATCCATTCGGCGTGATAATTCCGTCGAGCTGATGCAATGGCGTGAAGCTGACCGACAATTCGGGCGTCGCGGTGAGCCACGACACGGTACGGCGGACGACGTCCTTTTCGTACTTGGATGGATTCCCATAGCCGCGCACCCCAACGCCCTCACCGAGCTGACGCGTCCAGTCGGCAATATTCGGCGGAAGGTTCTTGGCGTTGTCGGCCAGTGCGGCCGTCGTTCCCGTCGCAGCAAGTCCAGCGGCACCGGCAAGAAAGCCCCGGCGCGTAGCGCGCGTCGTGTCGATCGGGTCTGTCATCGGCACCTCCGGCGGATCGCCTTACGGACCGTTTCTTATCGCATTCATTTTTATGAATGTAATATAAATCGTCGCTAAATCCCCGAAATCTTCACGCTGGTATTGGGTGCTACGCGAACGGTTTTTTCGGTTGCGATGTATCGCTCGACCAGGTCCCAGACCGGCGGACCTTCGGTGCCTTCATTCACGCTGGCCCAACCCGCAACGACATAGTCGGTTTTTGGGGCGATTGGCCTTGCCAGTCTTCAAGTGGGTCATCGCGGAAATGCGTTGGCCGGCCGGTTTCGATACGTCGATCGCATAGCCGAGCCCGCCGCACCGAACCATGTCGCCGCCCTGTTGGTAGTAGGGATCAGGATTGAACAGGTTGTCGGCCACGTCTTCGAGAATTTCCTTAAGGCGCTCGCCTGTCATCGATATGCGATAGACCTGCGGATAGGTAATGGCGGTCGCGTTGTGGATGTCTTCGATCGTGATCGGCTGGCCCGGCAGGACGCTGGTGCCCCAGCGGAACCCTGGTGACAACGCTATCTCGGCATCGCGCTCCTTCAAGAGCGCCTCGCATATCAGATCGTCGAAGGTGCCGTTGAAATTACCGCGCCGGTACAACAGCGAATCCGAATGCCCGACAACGCGCTTGAGGTCATTCGCAAAAGGCGCGCGCGCCTTGGCCACCGCGGCCGTCATTTCTTCGTCGGGTTTAATCACATCCGCAAACAGCGGAATCAACTTGTAACGGAAATTCTTGATCGCGCCGCCGCTGACATCGAGATCCAGCCGCGAAATGAACTTGCCGTGGCTGCCGGATGCGACAAGCAAAGTGTTACCGACCTTGATGGCTTCAGGCAAAGCGTCATGGGTATGGCTTGTGAGAATGACGTCGATACCCGGCACGCGCCCCGCGAGTTTGCGATCGACATCAAAACCGTTGTGTGAGAGCAACACGACCAGCTGCGCGCCGGCCTTGCGGGCTTTCTCGACATTGGCGCGCACGTCTTCCTCGCGGATTCCGAACGACCATTTCGGCATCATCCAGCGCGGATTGGCCACCGGGGTATAGGGGAAAGCCTGACCGAGTACCGCGATCTTGACGCCGCCTTTTTCGAACATCTTCATCGGCTCGAAAGCCGGCTCGTTCCACTCGGTATCCCGGATATTGAGCGCAAGGAACGGAAAGCCAAGGCCTTCGACCAGCTCCTTCACGCGGGCTTCGCCGTAGGTAAACTCCCAGTGACCAGTCATGGCGTCCGGCTTCAACAACGCCATGCAGTCGACCATGTCCTGGCCTTTGCTGCGGTTTGCGCCGAGCGAGCCCTGCCACGTATCGCCACCGTCGAGGAACAGGACCTTATCGTTGCCGCGTTCTGTGCGGACGCGCTTGACCACCGTGGCAAGGCGGTCGAACCCGCCGATGCGGCCGTAGGATTTGGCGAGCGCCACGAAATCCTGATCGGTCAATGCATAAGCTGCCGCCGACCTCTCCGGAATGCCGAAACGCTGAAGAAAATCCGGGCCGGTGAGATGTGGCGGCTGCCCTTTCGCTTCACCGACACCGAGATTGACCGACGGCTCCCGGAAATAGACCGGCATGAGCTGCCCGTGAATATCGGCGACATGGAGCAGCGTGACATTGCCGACCGCATCGAAATTGAGTAATTCGGCTTCGCTCAGGCGCTGCTGCGCCATCACGCGTGTAAAGCCACCACCACCCGCGGTCAGCGCCGCCGTGGCGACACCGACCTGGAGGATTTCGCGGCGGGTGATCATCAATCTAGATCAATGTCGAATGCCGGGTACGCTCAGCTTCAGCCCATCGTTCTGCGAGGCGAGATAGAGTTCGAGATCCCCGTATTCCTTAGCGTCGGGCGGCAGCTCGTCGGCGCGGATATTGACTTGGCACCATTGGAACCGCTGACGAATATCCCAGATCGCGAGGAGACTGGTGCGCCAGGTCGGAAAGTGGTCGTACTGGCCTTTGGGCTCACCTAGCCACTGCCCGCGAATCCAGTGGTTTGCCGATTTGCCGTGGCAATCGGTGCAGGCAAAATTAAGTTCGCCAAGCTTGCGGCTTGCGAGCGCTTTGCCACGCTCGATCGCGGCTTTTGAGTCCGCGGTGGTGGTATCCACCTGAATGGGTGTGCCATTAGCGAGGAAGCGTAGATAGACCGACATGGCGCGGTTCTCGTCGGTTTCCATCAACCAGTCGGCACCGGTGGTTGCCTTGGCATGGCGGGTGACGAACTCCTCCACTCCGAGCACCTTATTAAGCCGCGGCTCCCATTTAGGCATCGATGCCGCCCAGGTCTTGAATGATGCGGCGGGGTCGCTGTGGCACGTGTTGCACGAGAACCCGGCAGACTGTTTCTGCTTCCAAAGCTCCTGCGCTTTGTCCACCGCCCACATGCCGGGATTTTCAATCGGGTCGAGGTTTTCACGCTTTTCGACGGGGGCCGGACGTTTGCTTGGATCGTCGAGTTCGGTTTTGAAAACTGCCGGTTTCTTCAACGTCTTCAGGAAGGCGACCATGTCGCTGATTTCCTGGTCGTTGAACACGCCATGTCCGCCCCAGGGCGGCATCACCGTATCCGGATTGTAGACGCGCGCATCGTAGATGTAATTGAACAGGTACTCGTCTTCCCGACCGGCATTGCCAATTTCCGACAGATCGGGCGCTGCGTTGCCTGGCAAGTCGGCATTACCGGCTTGCCCCATGACGTGACAAGCGAGACATGAGCCGCCGCGGTTGCGATCGGCTACCAGCTTGGCGCCATTGGCAATGTCGCCGGTGATGGGACTGGCAAGCTTGCGCGGCGTCTTCGGCGCCGGCGGCGAGGATACATGATCAAGCGTATTCCATTTTGATTCGTCGCGCGCTGGCCACCCGGGGTATCGCTTCCATGGCCGCGCCGAAGCGTCACCCTTTGTCTCAAGCGGCACTTCCTTCTTGGCCTGCGCATTTGCACGTGGCTGACCACCAACGATCAAGGCCCCCGCAACGAATAGTGCGATCGCCGTGCCGCTTACCAGAATCCCTCCACGCGTCATCGGTTCCTCCCAGTCAGATTATTATCATTGTCCGTCCTGCGCCTTGCTGCGCGGAACGGGTGTCAGGTGACCGTAATTGCTTCTTCGGCCGTGGTGACGGTGCCGTCATCATCGGTCCAGGTGAACTTGAACGTGCCGCTTTCTTCCACCTTCGCGTGGAACTGCATATAGGGGTTGGCGGCGATCGCCGGCTCGAGATTCGCCGTGAACACCGGCTTGCCGTTGAACTCACATACGAACTTGTTGATGATCTTTCGTGGAATGGCCGTGCCGTCTTTATCCTTCCGCTGCCCCGACTCCATGATGTGCGGCAACAGCGTCTTGATTTCGATGACTTCACCCTTCTTGGCTTCCTTGGGAAGCTTGAGCCGCGGCTTTTCCGCCATAGTGTCCTCCTGATTCTTATTTGTTGCCGGATCAGCCGCCGCAGCCGCCGATAGTGACCTTCACCAGCTTCTGGTTCGTAAAGAACTCACCCTTGCTGGTCTTGGCGGTCACGATGATATTCTGAGTGGTTGCGAGACGTATTCGTGTAGAGGCTTCCGCTTTGCCCGCGAGCGGCGAGAACTGAAATGTTGCGACACCCGGATTTGGATTGCCCTCGGCAACCACGAGAATTTCGCTCACGTAGTTGTCGGCCGCCATCGGAGCGTCGACTGATACCGACAACGGCACGGTATTGCCGTTCTCCGCAATCTCGGGCAATTCGATCGAAATCTTGCCCTTCTCCGCTGTCTTGCCACCGGTAAATTTGGCAATTTGCTCAGCCGCTTCTTTGGCGGCAGCGGAGGCGCTCTCGCCCCAGCCCATCAATGTAAGCGCCGCGCCCGAGGCGCCGAGCGCCAGCGTGTCACGGCGGGATAAGGCTCGCATCAGTGATTCCTCCCGGATGGACATTTTGGGGCAGTCGCTAGTCCGCCCGTTCGGACCATAGCGATGGGATAGCGCTAGTTCAAATCATATTCATAAAAAAATATACGTCGCTCACGAGATCAGCTTGGCAGTGACTTGAGATAGTCGAGGAAGCTTTTGCTCTCGTAGGCCTTTTCACGCACATAGCGAAACAAGGCGAGAAAATCGTCAGGCCGCATGTAGCCTGGAGCCCGCGCCACCTCGCGCTTGCCCGGCGGCAGGCCCTTGAGCGGCGCGGCGCCCTCCCCGAAGAATTGAAACGTCGGCGTGAACCGCACGCCATATTTCGCCGCCAATTCCTTCTCCGACAGTTCCGCGCCATCGAAATCGGTGACCTTGCGCGATCCGATGATATTGAGCTGAAGCACTTCGAAATTCGCCTTCACGTAGTCCGCGACACGCGGCTGCGCGAAGTTCACGAAATGCGTCTCCTTGCAATAAGGGCAGCCTTTGAGCTCCCACATGACCACAAAGCGCTTGCCCTCTTTGCGAGCGCCTTCGAGATCATCGGCAAGGTCGAGAAAGCTCTCCAGGAACCAGGGCTCTTTATAAAGCCCGTCATCCGTCAATATCGGCCCATCGGCATGCGCGCGTTGCGTCGTCGTGGCCGCAAAAGATGCGGCGCCAATCAGCATAGTTCGACGTGTAATCATGTGCGCAATCCGTAAACCACGCGGGCAAGCTTGCCTCGCTGGCAGTCGCGATGAGACTTATAATTACAATTATACGGACGTTCGCGTCAAAATCTGGTGAAATTCATGCTGTTCTGGCTTGCTCGCATTGCATGTCTCGCCTTGGCCCTTCTCGGCAGCGCAATAGCCGCCAAGGCCGACGAACTTGCCGATTTCAACGCCGCGATTGAATCAGCGAGCGCCCATAACCGGGTTGCTATCGGCTATCTGCGAACGGGCAATGAGGACCTCGCCTCGCTCGAAATCGACCGATTGCGCGATTCCTGGATCAGGCTAACCGAACGTTTTTCCGGCCATCGGCCCGATGTTTTCGCCAATAACCCCCTCTACGGGAAATTGTTTACGGCCGTCAGCGCGCGGCTGGTCGGCGCCGACCTTATGCTCAAGACCGGGCGTCTCGATGCCGCGAGGAACTCGCTCGATGGGATCCGTGGCGATTTTTATGAGTTGCGCAAGGCGAGCGGCGTTGTGGTGCTGGCCGACTGCGTGCGCGATGCCAACACGGCCATGGACGCGCTGATGATCTACAATGATCGTGCCCTCGACTGGAGCAGCCCGGATACGCGCAACACTATAGCGAATTCAGCATCATTGTATGGATCGATCCTTGATCGTTGCGACGGCATTGCAAGCGAGACGGTGCAAAAATCTCCGGAATTTCGTCGACTTGTCGACGGCGCCAAAGCGAGTCTTTCCCTGATCCCCAAGGCCATCGCAACCCAGGATACCGACCTGTTGCACCGCGTCCTGATCGAGCTACGCTCGTTCGACAACTTGTTGGCATTCCGCTTCGGCTAGCTAGACCAACCGTCGCAGACTGCTCGTCCATCGACACATTCGATATTTTTGATATATTGACTCGCGATGCGCCGCGCGTACTTCACACGAGAGAATGAAGCTAGTGACTTTTTCCACGACACGATATTTTTGTTCTCGCGCTGCATTGTTTAGCGCCATATTTTTTATTTTGACGCTTGTGAGAGTGCATGCCGCGGAGCTTGTCATGTTTGAGCAAGCCGGTTGCACGTGGTGTGAGATTTTCGACCGCGAAATTGCGCCAATCTATCCGAAAACGACGGAAGGTCAGCGCGCGCCTTTACGGCGCGTGAATATTGATCGTACTTTGCCGTCGGATCTCGCCTTTATCGAAGTGGAACGACTCGCACCGCTCTTTGTGCTCGTTCAAAACGGCCACGAAATCGGCCGCATTCGCGGTTATCCTGGTGAAGATAATTTTTGGGGGCTGCTCGGCGTATTGATCAAAAAACTGGATGCGATGGGAACGAGTGGGGAACAAACCCCGCTCGACGAAAAAACGTTGCACGTGACGAGTTGATCGTCTGTATTCGTCTGACAGCGAAACGCAATTGTTGGTGTACGAATGGAATTGCATCACTTTGAAGGCCGCGCTCGCTCAAATGAACTCGACCGCATGGTCGAGAATGCAAAACGTGCAAGCGATTTCCTCAAGGCGCTGGCGCATGAAAGTCGACTGATGATTCTGTGTATCCTCGCCGAAGGCGAGAAGTCAGTCAGCGAGCTGGAAGATCTGCTGAGCTTGCGTCAGCCGACGGTTTCGCAGCAGCTCGCGCGCTTGCGCTCGGATGGTCTGGTGACCACGCGCCGCGACGGCAAGGCTATTTACTACCGGCTCGCGAGTGACGAGGCGCGTACCGTCATTGGTGCGATCTACGACGTTTTTTGCCGCAAGATTCGTAAAAGATAGAGAAAACACGGCCTGCCGGTTGCCATTATGGCGACGGAAACAGCTCAGCTGTTCTGCCGGTCATCCAATACGCCAGCAACCCGATCCATTCCGACGCGGCTGCATCGAGGCGCGCCAGCCTTTTGGCAAAAGACCGATCCGCCAGATTGAAAGATCGTTCCGCACGCCAGCCGACTGGATAAGCCTCAACTGGAAAGCCAACTTTGCGGAAACACCCGATTGCGCGTGGCATATGCTGCGCCGACGTCACCAGCACCCAGCGTTCGCCCAACTTCGGTGTGATCAGATCTTTCGTGAATGCGGCGTTTTCTGCGGTATTGCGGGATCGTGACTCCAGCACCACCCGTGTTCGTGAAATTCCAAAATCATCCAGCAACGGTGCCACGAAATTCGTCTCGG
Source organism: uncultured Alphaproteobacteria bacterium (assembly GCA_963735285.1). Taxonomy (GTDB): domain Bacteria; phylum Pseudomonadota; class Alphaproteobacteria; order Rhizobiales; family Xanthobacteraceae; genus Pseudolabrys. The sequence goes on from CAVTKN010000003.1 coordinate 919,339, forward strand.
GCGGTCCATTACCAAACAGGCTTGCATCGCCCCCCGAATACACAATGCGAACGTTTGGATAAGTGCGCGCCAGCTTGGCCAGCGCAACAATACGCGCGCCACTATCTCCAACAACGGGTTCGCTTCGTGCCCGCGAAACGTCCGTCGCGATTGAGCCACCTAGCACCACGATCCCATCGGGTGCGCCATGGCTTGCATTCCACTCCGGAAAACGTCCTTCGAGCGGACTGCTCAGCATTTCGCCCAAAGGCAGGACGCTGGCCGCCGTCAGCAACACGATGCTTGTGGCCGCTACAACCGTGCCGACGCGTTTTCGGTGCGTCACCATGAGCGCGACCCCGGCCAGGCCGAACAATATCAAGATATTAGAAGGTAAAAGGAGAAGTGCGAAAGTCTTCGAAATGCCGAAGAACATCACCGCGTGCTTCTTCCAATCCTCATATCGCTTCTTGTTTTCTTCATTGGGCGGATAGAGGCCCGGCAATTTGGCGCCCTTTTCGACCTCCTGCACCAGCCAGCTTTCCAGCAGCTCGTGCTCTGCTCCCTCATGCGCGACAAAATCAACCAGGTCCTTCGGGATGACGACCGCCCCATCGTCGTCGGCGACAATGATATCGTCCGGAAAAATCGCGCACCCGCCGCAACCGATTGGTTCGTTCCAGCCGACGAACGTTAATTGATTCACGGATGCCGGGGCGGCAACGCCTGCACACCACACCGGCAGCCCCGTGGCCAGCACCCCATGTTTGTCCCGCATCACGCCGTCGGTAATCAGCGCGGTGACGCCGCGCTTGACCATACGCATGCACAAGATGTCACCGAATATGCCGGCGCCGGTCACGCCCATCGCATCGGCCACGACAACGCAATTCTCCGGCATCGCCTCGATCGCTCCGCGCGTTGAAATCGGTTTCGACCAGCTTTCCGGAGTTGCGAGATCCTCGCGCACCGGAACAAAGCGAAGCGTGAATGCCGGCCCCACGACGCGTTTTCCGGAAACTCCAAACGGCATCGCACCCGCCATCCACGAATGGCGAATGCCCTTCTTCAGCAACATCGTCGTGATGGTGCCGGTTGTGACGTTGCGCAGGATCTCGAGAGCTGATGCCATGATCGCCTCATGCCGCCTTCAGGCCCAGCCGCTCATCGCGGCGGCGCAGGAACGCAACAAACGGAACCGCGAGCAACACCATCCAGGCCTTACCCACGATCTGACCGAGCAAAAATTCCATCGAACCGAACGCGAGCCAGAGGAACACGATCGAATCGACCACGAGTCCAGCGATGCTGGACGCGACCACTGCAGCAACCAGCCGCCGGCGCGCAAGCGGAGTATAGACCGCGAAGTCGGCAAATTCCGAAAGCAGAAATGCTGCCGCCGAGGCGAGCACGAGCGACGCCGGCGCGAGCCCTGCCGAAATCATCGCGCCGACGACGATCGCGCCGATTCCGAATTCAACGCCGAGCCGACGCTGCACCAGATCGCGCAGCACCAGCGCTGCCCCGACCATCAGCACACCCGATGGCGCCATAATGCCGGGCGCGACGGGCACAAGGCACGGACCATTGGGCACGCACACGGTGCCGACATGTCCGATCATCCAGTTTGCAGCAGGAATGGTCAGGCAAAACAGCACCAGAAAAATGGCACCTTCGATGCGTTTGCGTTTTTCGTTGTCGATCATGACTTCTTTCGACCCTTGAATTTGGCAAAACCTTGCGCCCGCAATTGGCAGGCGGGACATTCGCCACAGCCAAATCCCCACTCGTGGTGCTTGCTGCGGTCGCCCAGATAACAGCTATGGCTGTCCTCGATAACGATTTCAAGGAATGCTTTGCCGCCTATTTGCTCGGCCATGGCGAAGGTATCGGCCTTGTCGATCCACATCAGCGGCGTATGGATGGTGACGCGCTTATCGAGCCCTAGAGTGAGCGCAACCTGGACTGCTTTTATGGTGTCATCTCGACAATCGGGATAGCCCGAGTAATCGGTCTCGCACATGCCGGCCACCAGATGGCGCGCGCCACGCCGATAGGCCAGTGCGCCAGCAAAGCAGAAAAAGATCAGAGTTGCGGCCCGGGACAAAAGTCGTCGGCAATCCACTGTCCGCCAGTCTCGATGGCCGTATCGCGCGTGAGTGCCGTATCGGAAATGGCGCGCGAGCGCATCGAGCTTGACGAGATGGTCGTCGCCGAGGCCCGACCTTCCAGTCAGCCCGCAGAGGCCGCCATGCGCTCCCGCAAGCGCGCGCGAACGGTCAGTTCGATGGCGTGGCGCTGGCCATAGTCGAAGCCAATGGTTTCGACGCGTGAAAATCGCTGCAATGCCCAGGCGAGACAGACGGCTCGAGTCCTGCCCGCCGGAAAACAAAACAAGGGCCGTATCGGGGCTCATGTCCCTTCCCTACAACATTTCGCGCGCGTCATGCTAATCAATGGGCCGGAAAGTGGAAGGAGTGGCGGAGCCATGACCGGACGGGGACACGCTGCCGGAATGATCGGCGTCGACAAAATGGGCGCGAAGATCCTGTTCATCGATCCTGTCAGCTACACGACGCAGAAGGTGCTCGACGGGTTTCAACGGACAGTCCACGAACTGCTGATCGTGCCGGAAACCGGTCTTGCCTACGTGCCGATCTATGGCGACGGCATCCATGGACGCAACCCAAATCCCGGCCACACCCTATGCGTCATCGACCTCGACAAGGCGGAGCATGTTGGTGACATCGATCTTGCAGCCATACATCGCGCCGCACACGCTCAAGTTGGGGCCGGATGGCTTGATCTACGTCACCTGCGAAAACAACGCGGTGGTGGCGGTGGTCGACCCGAAAGCGCGCAAGGTTGTCGACGCGATCAAGTCAGGCTCGACCAATGCGCACAGACTCATCATCGCGCCGGACGCAAAAAGGCTGTATACCGAAAACGAAGAGGATGGCGAGGTCTCGGTGATCGATCTTCCGCAGCGCAAACTGCTCGGCAAGATCAAGACACCTCATCCGCTCGCCGGCATCACCATTTCAGGCGATGGAAAAACCGTTGTCGTCGTTTCGGATCAGGAGCCGGTACTGTTTTTGATCGACACTGCGAGCGACCGCGTGCGCGAGACGCTCCCGCTGAAAGACGTCCCCAAGCCGGCTCAGATTGCCCGCTACAGCCCCGACTGGAGCCTGCTCGGCGTTACAAGCTTGAACAGCGATACTGTCAGCCTGATCACGCCGTCGTTTCACGAACAGACGGCAGTCAAGGTCGGCAACCAGCCCATGGACATGGTCTATCGCGGTGACGAGCTATTCGTTGCGTGCCAGGGCGACGGGTCGGTGCATGTGATCGACATTCCCGCCCGACGCTGGAAGCAAAGCTTCAAGGCCGGCACCGGCTGCGAGTCGCTGGGATTCTTTTAGGTATCAATCCCAGTTCGGCGACCAGGTCCAATCGACGATCCGTTCACCGCGGCGGCCAAGCGCGGCGATTTCGCGCATTTCTGCGTCGCTCAATTCGAAATCGAACAGCGCAAAGTTCTCCTCGAGCCGTTCGATCTTGCTGGTGCGCGGAATCACCACGATCCCCTGCTGAACCAGCCAGCGAAGGCACACTTGTGCGGCCGTTTTGCCGTGAGCGCGGCCGATCTTTTCCAAGACCTTGTCGTCCTTGGCACCACCGCGGGCGATCGGGCTATAGGCCACCACCGCCATGCCGTGTTTCCGGCAGGCCGCGATCACCTTGTCCTGGTTTAAAAACGGGTGACATTCAATCTGGTTGCAGACCAGCGGTTCGCTGGAAATCTTGTTGGCGTCCTCGAGCAGCGCCACGGTGAAATTCGAGACGCCGATCTGGCGCGTGTAGCCCTCGCGCTTCACCTTGGCCATGGCGCCGAGCGTCTCGGCGAGCGGAACACGCGGGTTTGGCCAATGGATCAGCAGCAAGTCGATGAAATCCAGCCGGAGCCGCGCCAGGCTTTCTTTCACCGACCGCTCGAGATCGTGTGGCGCGAGCAGCGTCGGCTGCACTTTGGTCGTGACCATCACCTCGGCACGCAGGCCCGAGGCACGGATGCCCTCGCCCACCTCGCGCTCGTTGTCGTACATTTGCGCCGTGTCGATGTGCCGGTAGCCAAGACGGATCGCCTGCTCGGTCAGCCGTGCGCAATCGCGGCCGCGCAACGCCCATGTGCCGAGACCGACAATTGGAATTTTGAAGCCTTTGGCCTCGACCGTGTGCATCTCGGCCATTATTTTCTGTCAGCAATATCGTCGGCAAAGCCGCGCAGATACAACGCCTGCATTCCGGTAGCGCGGCTCAGGCAGTGTGCAATCATCGGGTTCGCCATCGTGCCTTGGAAATAATCATAGAGGAACTCGCAGTTCTTGTCCCGCGACGCTATCCAGGCGCGCTGCATCTCGCGCAGCTTGCCTTGCTGCTCCTCATCCAGCGCCTTGAGCAGGGCTTGATAAGACCTGTTGAGGATGTCGTCCCACACCGCTCGTTCGCGGTCGCCACAAGCGATCACTTCGTGTGGCGTCATCGAACCTTCGTCCTTCGAGCACGGTTGCGAAATCAGGCCGATGCATTTTTCCCAGGCCCACAGCCGCGCGGTCTTGGCCTTGATGCATTTTTCGATCACGGCGGTATCCTTGGCAGCCGGTTTGTCCTGCGCGAGCGCCGGCGTTGCCACCAACGCTGCGAGGAAAGCAAGAACGGCTGCAACGCGCATCATGGCGTGTCCCAGACCGGCGCATGCGGCGGATTGACCACGCGCATATTGGTCGCGTTGAGCTTCTTGAGTTCGGCCATCTCTGCGTCCGACAATTTGAAATCGAATACGTCGATATTGGCCTTGAGATGATCCGGCGTCGCGGTGCGCGGGATCGCGCAGACGCCCATCTGCACCAGATAGCGAAGCGATACTTGCGCCGCACTCTTGCCGTGCGCTTTGCCGATGCGCTCCAGCGCGTCGGCGCCCGGCACTTTGCCGCGCGCGATCGGGCAATAGGCCACCACGGCCATGCCATGCTGTTTGCTCTTCGCAACGACCTTGTCCTGGTTGATGAAAGGATGCATCTCGATCTGATTGCAGACCAGCGGTTCGGTCGTCACCGCCCAGGCGTCGTCCAGCATCTGCGTGGTGAAATTGGCGACGCCAATATGCCTGGTCTTGCCCTCTTTTTTGGCCTGGCACAGCGCGGCGATTGAGACCTTGAACGGGATGTCCTTGTTGTTCCAATGGATCAACAGCAAGTCGACGTAAGGCAGCTGCAGATTGGCGAGGCTCTGGTCGCGCGACTTGATGAAGTTCTCCGGCAGCAGATTGTTTTCTCGCACTTTGGTACAGATGAAGACGCCGTCGCGTTTCACGCCCGACGCCCGCAAGCCCTCACCGACTTCCTTTTCGTTGCCGTAAAACATAGCCGTATCGAGATGGTTATAGCCGACCTGCAACGCGGTCTTGACCGCCTGAACGCAGACGTCCTCTTTCAGGGTCATGGTGCCGAGACCGATTTGGGGAATGCGGGCGCCATGGGCTTCAACAAATTGCATTTCGATCTCCTAGAATCTGCGTTGGGAACGGGTCGGTGGCGGGACAGGAAGAATGCCCCGACGCTGCGGCGCTGCCAACCCGGGTTCCACGAGCCGGGTACAACCACCCAGGAGTCAGTGCGCAAGAACCAGTGCGACGAAAAATCGCGAAAACTTTGCGCTGGCGCAAAACGGGACATTGCTTTGACGGGCAAGGTGTTCGTATCGCTTCTTACATTGGAATAATTCAAGAGAAGAAAATAGCAGTTGCATCAACGGGCTTTAATGCTTTTGTGAGGGCCAATAGCTACCGTGAGGATCGAATGCGCGGCTTTTTTGTTGTTTTGAGTACCGTGGCCATGGTGACCGCTGGAACAGCCAGCGCGCGCGCCGACGATTATGTCGTGACCATCAAGGATCATCGGTTTACGCCGGCCGAAATCAAGGTGCCGGCCAATCAGCGTGTGACGATTACGGTGATCAATGAAGACGCAACAGCCGAGGAATTCGAAAGCAATCCGATGAAGGTCGAGAAAGTGATCGCCGGCAAGTCCAAAGCGACGGTCCGCATCGGACCCCTCAAGCCTGGCCGCTATCCCTTCATCGGTGAGTATAACGAAGCCACCGCCAAGGGCACCGTGATCGCGGAATAAATCATGCTCGGCGCACTGATCATCGTTTTTCGGGAAGTCATCGAAGCCGGCCTCATTGTCGGCATCGTGATGGCGGCGACGCGTGGCGTCGTCGGTCGCGGCCGTTGGATCACGATCGGCATCGGCGGTGGCGTGCTGGGCGCAACCATTGTCGCGATGTTCGCCGGTGTCATTTCGGATGCGTTCCAGGGCGCCGGCCAGGAGTTGTTTAACGCCAGCATCCTCGGCGTCGCGGTGGTCATGCTGATGTGGCACAACGCCTGGATGGCGCGTCACGGCCGTGAGATCGCCGACGAAATGCGCCGGGTTGGCAACGCCGTGAGTGAAGGCGCAAAACCGCTCACAGCACTGGCCGTTGTTGTCGGATTGGCCGTGCTGCGCGAAGGATCGGAAGTGGTGCTGTTCCTTTACGGCATCATGGCGTCTGGCACGTCGGGTTCGGCTTTGCTGATCGGTGGCCTGCTCGGCATAGCTGGCGGCGCGGTATTCACTGCGCTGACCTACCTGGGTCTGCTGGCAATTCCCAACCGGTATATCTTCTCTGTGACGAGCTGGTTGATTGCCTTGCTCGCCGCGGGAATGGCGGCACAGGCCGTGCAATTTCTCAATAATGCGGGCGTCGTGGTCGCGCTTGACCGTACGCTCTGGGATACGTCCTGGCTGCTATCCGAAAAGAGCATCTTCGGCCGACTGCTTCACACACTGATCGGATATATCGACCAGCCGACCGAAATGCAGCTGTTGGCCTACATCGCAACATTATTCGCGATGTTCCTGTTGATGCGCATCGCGCGCTATTCGCCACGCCCGCGCGTGCCAGCCGCCGCCGAATAGCGCTCCGCCGCTATAATCCACCGACAGATACGTCAGCGCCGCCGGCCGCCAAGAGTTGCGAAGGCGACGTCGGGCGCCTGATCGATTAACTTGAGCAATGCACGCGCCGGCCCGCGCGGATGCCGCTTGCCCTGCTCCCAGTTGCGCACGGTTTCGATCGGCACTTCAATCTGCTCGGCGAACGCGGCTTGCGTCAATCCGCAGCGCGCCCTCACCTGCCGAACGAATTGTGCCGGGTCGCTGTGGTCGATGGTCTTTTCAACGCCGTCAGGGAGGATTTCGACAATCCGCCCGTCAGCTTTCAACCGCACCCGCATCATGGCCGCGATCCCCGTTGCTGGCGATGTCGGCCAATGCACTAGCTGATTCGTCAGCTCGAAAAGTTAACGTGGGGCGCCTTTGACACGCCGGGCCCTAGCGCGTCTTCTCGAAGATCTCACGCCCGATCAGCATGCGGCGGATTTCTGAGGTCCCCGCCCCGATTTCATAGAGTTTAGCATCGCGCAGCAGACGGCCCGTCGGGAAGTCGTTGATATAGCCATTTCCGCCGAGGCACTGGATCGCCTCCAGAGCCATCCAGGTTGCCCGCTCGGCCGCATAGAGGATGGCTCCGGCAGCATCCTCGCGCGTTGTACGGCCTTCATCGCAAGCCTTGGCCACCGTGTACACGTATGATCTGGCTGCGTTCATGGTCACGTACATGTCGGCGAGCTTGGCCTGAACGAGCTGGAAACGGCCGATCGCCTGGCCGAACTGCTGGCGTTCATGCACGTACGGGATCACCACATCCATGCAGGCCTGCATGATGCCCAGCGGGCCCGCCGCCAGCACGACGCGCTCGTAGTCGAGCCCCGACATAAGCACGTTGACGCCGTTGCCGACCGCGCCCAGCACATTTTCCTCGGGAACCTCGCAGTCGGTGAACACCAATTCGCTGGTATCCGAGCCACGCATGCCCAGCTTGTCGAGCTTCTGGGCCGGTGCAAATCCCTTGAAGCCCTTTTCGACAATAAATGCCGTAATTCCACGCGCACCGGCGGTGCGATCGGTCTTGGCATAGATCACCATCGTATCCGCGACCGGGCCATTGGTGATCCACATCTTGGAGCCGTTGAGAACGTAACGATCACCCTGCTTTTCGGCCCGGGTACGCATCGAAACCACATCGGATCCGGCCCCCGGCTCCGACATCGCGAGCGCTCCGACGTGGTCCCCCGAAATAAGTTTTGGCAGGTACTTTCGCTTCTGCTCCTCGCTGCCGTTACGGCGCAGCTGGTTGACGCAAAGATTGGAATGCGCGCCATAGGACAGCCCCACGGCCGCGCTGGCTCGCGAAATCTCCTCCATCGCCACGCAATGTTCGAGATAGCCGAGGCCAGAGCCGCCGTATTTTTCCTCAACGGTGATGCCGTGCAGACCGAGCGCGCCCATCTCGGGCCACAGGTCGCGCGGAAATTCATTGTCGCGATCGATTGCGCCGGCGCGTGGCGCAATGCGATCTTGCGCAAATCCGCTCACCGATTTGCGCAGCATGTCGACGTCCGGCCCAAGGCCGAAATCGAAGCCAGACCATGCATTGGGAATCATCCGCCGCCCTCCGCGCGCCCGTCTTGAAGGGCGTCATTTGACGACCAACTCTATCGTCAGAAGGTCACGCTGTCAGCGCCTCGCCCGATGCCGGCAATGCCTTGCCATGCTTCGCCGCCTGGGCCAAAAGCCTGTCGATCGCGCTGGCCGGCGCCGGCTTTGCGAACAGGAAGCCTTGCATCTCGTCGCAGCCGGCCAGTCGCAGCAGCACGCGCTGGTGCTCGGTTTCCACACCCTCGACCAGCACCGACAGGCCGAGAGCCCGGCCAAGCGCCACGATAGCCTGGATGATCACCCCGCCATTTGAGGAGCGGCCGAGCGCGGCCACGAAACTCTTGTCGATCTTCAGCTTGTCGAGCGGGAAACGCTGCAAATAGCCAAGATTGGAATAACCCGAGCCAAAATCATCAAGCGCGACACGCACACCGAGCGCATGCAGATCCTTGATGCGCTTGACCATCTCGTCCGGGTTATCGATGAGGACACCTTCGGTAATTTCAAGGACAAGGCGTGACGGTGTGACCCCGCTTTCGGCCAATGCAGCGCGAACCATTTCGACAATTGTTTCGTCCCGCACCTGCAACGGCGACAAGTTCACGGCGACATAAAGATCCTCCGGCCATCGCTTGGCTTCATGAAGCGCACGACGCAGGACAAAGGCTCCGATCGTGTCCATGAGGCCCATCTGCTCGGCAACCGGAATGAAGGCCGCCGGCGTGATGATGCCGCGACCTGGATGGGTCCATCGCAATAGCGCCTCTACGCCCACCATTCGACCGCCATGCGAGGAGACAATGGGTTGATAGTTCAATTCCAGTTCGTGCGCACTGATCGCGCGCGGCAGCTCACGATGGATGAATTTCAGGTCAGTTGACACTGTATCGATCGAATGATCAAAAGCGACAATGGCGCCGGCTCCTTTCTTGGCTGCCGTGCGTAACGCAAGTTCGGCGCGGCGCGTGAGCTCGCCGCGGGTGGTGGCATCGCTCGGCGCCTGCGCAAATCCGGCATGCGCACTCACACGAACCACGTTGTCGATCCAGTGCGGGTGCGCGATTGTTTCGAGCGCAGCGCGGATGATTGTCTCGGCATCAACGCCATGGCTCGCTGTGAGCGTAAATGCAAATTCATCGCTTGCGATACGACCGCACACGGCCTGCGGAGGCAGTACCTCTTTTAGCCTGCGGGAGATCGCCACAATGAGTTCATCGCTTCCCAGCACGCCGTGATGGGCGGTCACGTCTTCCATGCCATCGATCTCGATCAGCGCGAATGTCGTCAATTCATCTTCGGCCCGCTCCGCAAGCGCGAGGTCCAGCAATTCGAGAATCTTGGCGTGGTTCGGAAGACCGGTGAGCTTGTCTTCGTCCGCGGCGCGTGCGGCCTGAATTTCTCTCGCCGCAAGCGCATGCCGCGCACGCCGCAGCTGCCACAGCGCCAGGCCGGCAAACGCCGCCAGAACAACCGCAACAATGCACACAAGCGGCGCCAGACGTTTCAACGCTTGCGTCGCGGGCACGGCCTTGTCCCAAGTGAAGAATCCAATGATGCGACCGCCGCTGTCCATCACAGGTTGCATCTCGCGGCCGCCGGCATCCGCGTTACGCTCGAATTTAAGATTGCTGACACCGGCAACCTGCCCGGCCAGGCGCATCAGGCGTGGATCAACCTCGCCCTTGCGGCCCAAAGGCGCGGAAAATTCCGCGATCGTATTGCGCAGCGCTGCGTGCTGTTGCAGCGACAATTGTTCGTCACTTCGCTGGCCTGAGCGATAGCCAATGGCTAGTCCAGAAACGGTAACCGTGACGACGATGACCGCGAGCGCAACCGTCAACCACGATACGGCGCGCATATGTCTGGAGGATTCAGGCTGTGGGGAGATCGGGTTCTGCGAAGCCGGGGTACGCGATCGCATAACCCAGGCCCGCAGCCAGCGGGCGGGACGAAGGCCCGCTGCTCCCGTATTGACCTCGTGCACCGGGCACTCCCAGCCTACGTGCGGCGTCTGCCCATAGGGTTACGTATTGCGCTTTAAACGTTGGTCAGCAAATAGGGTGAACAACTGGTAACCGGGCCGCCATGATGCGATCAATTCACGCCCCGGAAGGACTTATGACCCGCAAACTCGCCCTCGCCCTCATCATTGCCCTCGCTCCCGCGGGCGCCATGGCCGAGCCTTGCCCAGGCAATCCGCAAGCGCTGGGCACCGCGCGGGAAATCCAGGTCGACGTCAAAACCGAGCCCCGCATCGGCCGCAAGCAATTCCCCTCAACTTTGCCGCTGCACGACAAGGAGCTGGTGCTCACATTCGATGATGGTCCATGGCCGGGCACGACCTCGCGGGTTTTGGACGCTCTCAAGAGCGAATGCGTCCGCGCCACGTTCTTTCTGTTGGGCAGGAACGTGTCTGCACATCCAGAACTTGCGCGCCGCGCCCTCGCGGCCGGTCACAGCATCGGTCACCACAGCTATTCACACCCGCTCCTCAGCCATATGTCGCTGGCGAGAGCGGAAAGCGATATCGATCGGGGTATCGCGGCAGATGAGTTCGCGCTTTACGGCGTGCGGCGGACGCAGCCGACAACGCCATTTTTTCGCTTTCCGGGCTTCGCGTCGAACGCTGCGCTGCTCGACCGCATGAAAGAGCGCGGGCTTGTCGTGTTCGGCGCCGACGTGTGGGCCAGCGACTGGGTATCGATGACGCCTGACCGTGAACTCCACCTGATCCTGTCCCGGATCGAACAGGCGGGCCGCGGCATCGTGCTTTTTCACGATACCAAAGCCCAGACGGCCCAGATGCTGCCGGCCTTCCTGCATGAGTTGAAAAAGCGGGGTTATCGAATTGTGCACGTCACCCCGGCCGGAAGCCCCAGCACGCGTTGAAAACGTCGCTTTTTTGCCGCAGTAGCCTAAAAACAGTTGGAAAATAGCCTGTGGCGCGTTCACAACGCGTAATCATCCTTTAATGTCGCGCACCATATTGTCGGGGGCCTCCTGCCGGGGGCGGACGGCGCGGGTGGCTGGGGGGCCTGATGCGTAGCGTTGTGTTTATTGTTGCTTGGCTGACCATCGGCATCGTTTCCGCCGCAGCGGAATCTTGCCCTGGCAATCCGGACGCGCTGGGCACCAGCCGCGTTCTTACCATCAGCCCGGGCGAACTCAGCCGGATCGGCAGCATTCAATATTCTCAATCGCTGCCGCTGAATGACCATGAGGTCGTCATCACATTCGATGACGGTCCGATACCGCCCTACTCCAATTCCGTTCTCGAAACACTGGCATCACAGTGCGTGAAGGCGACCTATTTCCTGGTCGGCGAAATGGCGCAGGCTTATCCGTCGATCGTTCGTCAGATCTACAACGCCGGTCACACCATCGGCACGCATAGCCAAAATCATCCGTACGCCTTCCAACGTCTGTCGTTGCAGAATGCGGAGCGGCAGGTCGACAACGGCATCGCATCGGTCGATACGGCGCTCGGTGACCCGAAAGCGTTGTCGCCATTCTTCCGAATTCCGGGTCTCGGCAGAACCGGTGCCATCGAAGACTATCTTGCATCGAAATCATTGGTGACCTGGAGCGCGGATGTCGTCGCCGACGACTGGAAACATATTGGCGCCAGCGAAATCGTACGCCGCGCGATGCGGCGACTGGAAGCGAAGGGCCGTGGCATTCTTTTGCTCCACGACATCCATCCTGCAACAGCGCTGGCACTTCCGACGTTGCTGAAAGAGCTCAAGGCACACGGCTACCACATTGTGCAGGTCGTCTCGGCCGGCGAGCGGCCGGAATCGCTGCCGGAACTGGTTGCATCGCCCGACGCCAAGAAAGAAGCGTGGCCGCGGGTCGTGCCAACAACTACTGCGCATGAAACCACGGCCAAGACGGCATTGCGGCATCGCGTCAAGAAAATCATTTCCGGAAAACACCGGCGGCCATCTGTTGCGGGTTTGCACGAAACCGACAACACCGCCGCAAGCCAGGACTGGCGGCTGCACCAGTTCTAGCCACTTCTCAAAGACTGATATTGCGATCTTTATTGCCGAACTTGGTCTTTTGACCAGGATCAATACTTCTTATTTGGCGACCAATACACTAGTCTGCTTCTGAGCCAACGACCGGCTCGTAACCGAAGGTGCGATCATGTCGAAACCCATTGCGGCGCTCTTGACGGCGGCGGCAGTCACGATCGGCTTGATGTCTCATCCCGGTCCTGCGGTAGCGGCGCCGGCAGCCAATGCTTACGCAAATGTGCCTGCCAGCGATCTCGAACTTGTGCGCTGGGGCGGTGGTTGGCGTGGCGGTGGCTGGCGCGGAGGTTGGCGCGGCGGCGGCTGGGGTTACTACGGTGGCGGATTTGCCGCCGGCGCCATTCTCGGCGGAATGTTGGCCGCGCCTTACTACTATCCCGCTCCTTACTATGCGGACCCCGGTTACTACGAGGAGGGCCCGGATGGCGCGGTCGACTACTGCATGCGCCGGTTCAGGTCATATGATCCAAGGACCGGAACCTATCTCGGCAACGATGGCTACCGTCATCCGTGTCCATGAATGGATAGCCCAGGCGGGGCCCGGCGATAAAAAGGATGCGCGGGTTTTGCCCCGCGCCACGGTGAAGATCAGGTTGTGACGTTCTGCCGACGCGCGCCTTTGTCGTTGGCCGGTTCAGGTGCGCTGCGCGCTGCCGATATCAGGGCGAGCGTATGCTCCGCGATCATGAGCTCTTCGTCGGTCGGTATCACAAATATTTTCACGCGGCTGTCGGGCCGCGAGATGAGAGACTTTTGCGCTACGTTCGCTTTTACATCCAGTTCGGCCCCGAGCCACTGGAGTTTTTCAGCGATCCGCGAGCGAATGCCCGCTGAATTCTCACCGATCCCCGCGGTGAAGACGAAGGCATCGAGCCCGCCAAGGGCAGCAGCCAGCATCCCGGCGAAAAGCCCGATGCGATATACGAAATAGTCGATCGCCAGTATCGCGCCCGGCTCGTCGCCCGTCTCCAGCACGCGCATATCGTTGCTGATGCCTGACAGCCCCTTCAACCCGCAGTCGTTGTATAAAAAGCTTTTGCACCGCCTCAGCGCTCATGCCTTTTTCCGAAATAAGATAGAGCACAACGCCCGGATCAATTTGCCCAGGCCGCGTCCCCATCGGCAAGCCATCGAGTGCCGTAAAGCCCATGGTACTTTCGATGCTGCGGCCGTCTTCCAATGCGCACATCGAAGCTCCGCTGCCCAAATGCGCAACGATCACCCGGGATTTCGCGATCTCAGGAGACAGCTCTCCGCAGACGCCTGGCGACAAATTCATATGACAACCCATGGAAGCCATAGCGGCGGACGCCTTCCTTGTAGAGGCTCTCAGGGATGGCAAAGTGATCCGCCACTGCGGAATGGCCACGATGGAACGCCGTATCGAAGCAGGCGACCTGAGGCAGTTCAGGATGGCTTTTGAGTATTGACCGTATCGGCGCGAGGTTATTCGGCTGGTGCAACGGAGCGAGCGGAATGTAGCGCTCGAGCTTCGCAATGATCGAACTGTCGATGAGCAATGGTTCGACTAAAGTCCGGGCCCACCATGAACCACGCGGTGACCGACGCCGACGAGATTGAACTTTTGTGACGTGCGCAGCCACGTCCGGTCTCGCGAATTGCTCCAGGCACGTCCGGTACGGTATCCAGTCCGTAAGCCTGATCGATCAACGGCTTATTGTCGGCCCCTGCGCACGCAGATCGCGGCCGCGTGCCGATCCCATCCATCTGACCTTTGACCAACCCGCTTGAGACTGGACTTTCCATCAGTCTCAAAGACCTGAAACTTCAAGCTCGATGAACCAGCATTAACAACGAGAATTGTGTCCATGATCGTCACGCCGCCGGCAGCGCCGCCTTGCGCCGGCGTGCGGCCGCGAAGAGCACAGCAACCGCGCAAGATGCCATGCGCGTGCGGACGGAATCGGCACGCGATGTCAAAATTATGGGAACGCGCGCACCGAGGACTATTCCTGCCGCATCGGCCTTCGCGAGAAAGGTCAAGTTCTTTGCCAGCATGTTGCCTGCTTCGAGATCCGGCACGACCAGAATCTGCGCACGTCCCGCAACCTCGGACTTGATGCCCTTCATTCTTGCAGCTTCCGGATCGATTGCATTATCGAAAGCAAGCGGACCGTCAAGCAAGCCACCGACGATTTGGCCGCGATCTGCCATTTTACATAAGGCCGCCGCATCAATCGTGGACGGAATTTTCGACGTCACCGTTTCGACGGCAGACAAGATCGCAACGCGTGGTACGCCAAGGCCAATCTCCGTGAAGAGATCGATCGCGTTTTGAATGATATCCCGTTTTACATCAAGATCAGGGAAGATATTGATCGCGGCATCCGTAATAAACAACGTTTCGGGATACGTCGGTACGTCCATGATGAAGACATGACTTATGCGGCGGGCTGTCCGCAGTCCCGTCTTGCTTGATGTGACCTCACGCATGAGCTCATCCGTGTGCAGGCTGCCCTTCATCAGCAACTCGCCTTTGGATTCCAGAATCATCTGGACAGCCTTCGCCGCGGCCGCATCACTGTGCGGCACGTCGACGATCTGGAAACGGCTGATGTCCAGGTGGTGCTCGCGCGCAACGGCCGTAGATCTTTGCCACGGTCCCACAAGGATCGGAATGATGATGCCCGCCTCCGCCGCCTCGACGGCGCCGCGTAGCGAGGTCTCGTCACAGGGGTGCACGACAATCGTCGCAACTGGCGGCATCTGTTTTGCCAGCGCGATGAGGCGGTCATATTTCGGGGCGATGCGTTCCCGGCCTCATCGCTGTGACTTCGCTGCTTTTCGTTGCCGCCATGATGATTCCTCGTGGACTTATCAGGACGCCTTTGCCTGATGTTTTTTTGGAACCTCGCGTAGGTGTCCCTTCACTGGACCGCCGTCGAGGCCGAACAGCCGCGCAATTTCACCCACGCGCCTGTTGTCTTCAGGAGACAGCTCGCCCCGCGCGCCGAGTACCTCGGTGATCAGGTCATAGGCCTTTTCCCGGGCCCCCGCGTCAGCCGGCAGCATCGATGGAATTGCAGCGAGCGCAGCTTTTTCGTCGACAAGCAGGATCGAAAATTGCTCACGTATGAGCGCTTTGAAGTCCGCAATCGGTAAGTCGCCATGCGCCTTACGAATTCGGCGGGCCAGCTCAAAACCGCGCTCGTCCACTGCAGCTCGCCCCATCCCCGCGTAAAGTAGCCCGCGGATCACGGCCTCACGCACCCCGCCAACCGGAATACGCGATTTGAGTTCGGCGATTTTCTTTTCCAGAAGTTCACGGTGCAATGGGCTCTTTGTCGCCATCCGCAAGCCGCGATTTGCGGCAGGATCAACACCGACTGCCGCCTGAAACGTCGGCGCGCCATAGACCGCAAGGAATGTCTGCTCGGCGGCCTTTTCGGTCGCCTCGCGCCACGCGTCGAGCGCAGCGACGATTTGATTCGAAATGTTCTCCTGCATGGCCGCGAAGGGATTTTCGCTCGCCACGGTCTTTCGATTGCCGCGGACCTGATCCGCAAGCAGGGCGACCGAACCCATCAAGGGATTGGCGTCGGAGAAACAGCTCGTACTGCAGCCGCAATGGATGCATTTTGCGCAACCAGTCTGCCATGGGAGCGCTGACCATCGCCTGAACTACAGGTTGCGCAAAGGTCCGATATAGCGCCAGATTGGTCTCCGAAACGCGCGCCGCAGTGGCAAAACACCGCTCGTCCGCCGCATCGTTACCGCCGAGGGCACGAATGTCATCGAGCGTCCTGGCCTCGCATCGCATCACCCAATTTCCACTCACAAGATCCGGATTGGCCATGTCTCCGGTCTTGTTCTCGAAGACTGCTTCATAGAGACCGGGCGGCAAGGTATCGATCAGGTCGATATTGCTCGAAAATTCACCGTGCTCTTTTTTCGCAACACCGCCCGACACGAAGATCCCAAGGTGACCGATTGTTTCGTGGATCGTGTAGACAATCGTCTGTCCGTACGAGCGGATCTCGTTCACGTCCTCATACAAATCGAGTAGCCATCCAAGCGCCTGCTGCGGAGGCGTGATGTTGTCGCCCTTCGAGCAGAAGACGACGATCGGTGACCGGATGTTGCGCAGGTCGATCGCAGTGCCGTCGGACGTGTGAATGCGACCTGCGGCGAGATTGTTGCCGATAAAGAGTTCATCAACGATGAACTGAATTTCCTGAGCATTCAGGTTTACGTGCCCTCCCCACCACCGCTCGAATCCCAGGTAACGCGAAGCTTCTGTGTCGATTTTTGAAAAAAGATTGTATTGCTTGCTCCAGAGCGTGTTGGCGGGATTCTGGTTCTCGAAATTCTGCACCAGCCAGGCGCCGTCGAACTTGCCGTGACCGAGATCACCCGTCAGCGCGGTCAGCCAGCTACCGCCCAGCAGCCCTCCCGAATATCGCATCGGATTCTTGCCGTGGACGCCCGCCCAATAGGATAGCGGTGAACCGGCAATAATGATCGGACCAAATAATTCGGGGCGAATGGCAGCAAGCATCATGATTGCCCATCCCGCCTGGCAATTTCCGATGACGCATGGCTTGCCGCTCGCGTCGGGGTGCGCAGCGGTCACCTTCTCGATAAAGATCGCTTCGGCGCGCGCGATGTCCTCGATCGTCTGGCCAGGAACAGGGTCCGGCGTGAAGCCGACGAAATAGCAGGGATGCCCGGCCTTCATTGCGACGCCGATTTCGCTGTCGGCCTTGAAGCCGCCGATGCCCGGACCATGCCCGGCACGCGGATCCACGACAACAAACGGCCGAAGCTTTGGATCGATCTTCACGCCCGCGGGCGGCACAACACGCACGAGACCGTAGTTTACCGGGCGGTCGAGCTTGCGCCCGTCGACGACGAGTTCGACTTTGTAGTCGAGCACATGCGGAGCGGTTTCCGCTAAATGTTCGCGGTACTGATTGCCGCGCTGTCGCATCACGTCCCAGAACAATATGGTGCGCTGGGCGGCGTCGGTCATGTACTCCATCGCCGGCGCGAACATGCCAAATGGCGATACAGCGGAATTCTGTTGCGGGGGTCTTTGCTTGTGTTGTTGACATGGCCGCGCTCCCTAAAACTGATTTGCACAAGCCCACGACCCACGATCGACGGCCATTCGCCGCCTTGAACCGACATCGACCGCTGCTGGTATCCCTGGAGATACGCTTCAACCCTGCCTGCGGATAAATTGTTCTTTTAAATCAAGGCCGATGTTTGAGGCCTGCAGGCTTGTTGTTTAGTAACGCATGAATATTCGCAGCCGATTGACGCAGGTCAATGAACGTAAAATTTTGATGGGCATCTTTGCCATAAGCACAATCGTTAACCGGAGAGGTGTTGTGTTATGGCAAGCAGGGAAACAAGCGGTTCCGCATCTGCCAAAGAAGCCTCCAATGCCGTTCTTCAATTGGGGCAACGGGGGAAGCGAAGCTGCGATAGCTTTGCAAAAGGCGGTCCTGGAATCCTATGAGCAGGCCAGCCATGCCTGGCTGACCCGCGTGCAATCTGAAATCACGCTGTGGTCGGATCTGGCGAGCAAACTGGGCGCAACGCATAGCGTTCCCGAAGCACTCGAGACGTACACAAAATGTGTTTCGCAGCGCATGCAAATGGCCGCCGATGACGGACGTCGGCTGGTCGATGAATCCCAGCAAATCACGCAAAAAATCGCAAAGTCGCTGGGCGCTGGATGGCCCACTGCAAGTACGTAATCGGGCCATCGACTGATCGTGAGGAAACGCTGAACGGACGAGACCAGGAGGGCAGCCATGGAACAGGCGCTCAATAGCCAAACCATGTCCATGAATCGGCAACCGAAAGAATGGGCGAAACTCATAAGGAAGCTGCGCTGGATCGGCCTGGAAGACGAAGCACGCCGTCTTCAGACCGTCGTGAGCAGCCTGCCTCCGGATGAAAGAGGCACTGTTTCAGCGGGGCCGTTCTTCACCGACTGAACACAGCCCGGGTAAATTCTGCCGTCGAGGACAAATATGAACGTTGCAGTTCTTCCTGCCGTCAAGGCCAGGCTGCTCGAAGGCAAAAAGGGTCTCATCGTTGGCATTGCCAATGAGAACTCGATCGCGTGGGGATGCGCCAAGGCGTTCCGCGCGCTCGGTGCCGAGGTTGCGGTCACCTACGTCAATGAAAAAGCCAGAAAATACGTCGAGCCCCTCGCCCGCGAACTTGATGCGCCGATTGTCATGCCACTCGACGTCAATACGCCGGGCCAGATGGAAGCCGTCTTTGAACGGATCTCGAAAGAATGGAACCACCTCGATTTTCTGGTTCATTCGATCGCTTTTTCGCCGAAGGAAACGCTCCACGGACGCGTGGTGGACGTATCGCGCGAAGGATTTTCCACCACAATGGACGTCTCTTGCTGGACTTTCATTCGCATGGCTCACCTGGCCGAGCCGCTGATGCACAAAGGCGGCACCCTGTTCACGATGTCCTACTATGGCAGCCAGATGGTCGTTAAAAACTACAACATCATGGGCGTCGCTAAAGCCGCACTGGAAAGCGCCGTGCGGTATCTCGCAGCCGAACTCGGCCCCAAAGGCATTCGTGTCCACGCCATCTCGCCTGGACCGCTCGCAACCCGGGCGGCGTCAGGGATACCGGAATTCGATGAGCTGCTCGACAAGGCGAAGGAAAAGGCTCCCGCACGCAGCCTTGTCAGCATTGACGATGTGGGCGTTGCGACCGCTTTTCTTGCGCACGACGCCGCGCGCCTGATCACGGGCGAAACGCTTTACGTCGACGGCGGCTACCACATCATCGACTGAAAAACGGCGCACGATTTGCTGGTGTGGTTCAGGATCACAGCCGTATCGGCCAATTCAGCAGTTTCTCGACCGAAACGGGCCGCTGCAGGTCGCGCCGCCACCACCAAATGTAATGGCGCCAAACGTGGCGGGCTGGTCATCACGGCTCGACAGGCTGCTCCCAAGTCCTCCGGTCGCAGATCCGCTGCCAAGACGCCAATCGGTGTTTCCGCGGGAGACGCTGGACGGCGATATTTGATTGTTTTGCTGACTGTTTTGCGGTCGGGCACCGCAATTGACGCCACCCAGCAAGCTGTCGCACGTTTGTGAAAGCGCGGCTCCCACGATCAATGTTAGGCTAAACAGAAGCACGATCCCGTGGGTAGCAGGACGAATTAGCATCGTGGCAATCCAGTGTATCCAATTACCGGCCGGGCTAGGTGTTGCCTGCATAGTTCACAGGTGCGGATTTGTGATTTTGACTTAAATCAAAGCTTTGCGATCTGCCCCCGAATTGAATGCTCAATTCGACGGGATTCTGTCTAGGGTCGGGACGTATTTATGCGATACTTTTGCACGAAAGTCCTTGTCACTTCAGTCATATTGTCCGGCGTGCTCGATATGACACCAGTTCTGGCGCAAGACACCAATCAAAGAACGATCGACCAATACGCGTGCAAGGACATCTTGCGCGAGAGCGGCTCTAATCGCGACGTTGCAATAGCATTCCTGCACGGCTTTCTGCTCGGAAAGAGCGGCGCTACGACGTTCAACCTCGAAACTTTGAAGAAACAGACTGACGCCTTTTTAGAGCGTTGCCTGGACAATCCACACGACAAAGCCGTCGATACGATGATGAAGGTCAAGAGTTGAGACAATTGAGGTCGCCATGTTTTTTTCAACACTGAGAGCAACGCTATTCGGGCTGCTCCTCCTTATGCCGGTCTCCGCGCTGGCGCAGGGTCAAACTCCACCCGCAGCATCAGACCAGCAATTGCTCAAAGCTGAAGAACTGGATGCGCTCGTCGCACCGATCGCGCTCTACCCGGATACATTGCTGGCCGAAGTGCTGATGGCATCGACCTATCCGCTCGAGGTCGTGCAGGCTGATCGCTGGACGACAGAGAACAAGACACTCAAGGGCGATCAGCTCAAAACCGCCGTCGACAAGCTAACGTGGGACGACAGCGTGAAGTCCCTGATTGCCACCCCGTCCGTGCTGACAATGATGAGTACAAAACTCGACTGGACACAAAAACTAGGCGATGCGGTTCTTGCTCAACAACCAGACGTAATGGATGCCGTCCAGCGGCTGCGGACGAAGGCGCAGGCGAACAACAAGTTGCAGTCGACCAAGGAACAAAAGGTTTCGGTCAAACAAGAGCAGAGCAAGCAGGTCATCGTCATTGAACCTGCAGTCCCTGATACGATGTACGTGCCCTACTACGATCCCGGCGTGGTTTACGGCGGCTGGCCATATCCGAGCTATCCGCCGTACTACTTCCCGCCGCCGTATGGATACGTCCCGGGCGCGATCCTGGCGACAGGAATAGCGTTCGGCGCCGGCGTCGCCGTCGGCCGCTGGGCATCCGGTGGCTATTGGGGCGGCGGTGTGAATTGGGGCAACAACAACATCAACGTCAATCGCAACACCAACATCAACAACATCAATGCCGGCGGTAACTGGCAGCATAACCCGCAACATCGGCAGGGCGTGAAATACAACAACACGGGCGTCCAACAGAAGTTTGGCAACAACAACGCCCGTGGTGGGAGCCAGGATCGCATGGACTTCCGCGGCCGCGGCGGTGATCAGGTTCTCAAGCCGGGTGGCGGGCAAGCCAATCTTGGCGACGAGGCGGCGCCGGCAATCGTCCGGGCGCCGGTGGCGGTGGTGCGGCCAATCGGCCAGGCGGTGGCAGCGGTGGTGCGGCCAATCGGCCGGCGGCGGTGGCGGCGGTGCTGCCAATCGTCCGAGCGGCGGTGGAGGTCAGCGCCCGAGCGCCGGCCAACGGCCCGCCGGCGGCGGCGGGAAAGGTGGCGGCAACGCCCTCGGCAATATTCAATCCGGCCGAACGGCCAGTGCGCAATCCGCGCGCGGGCACGCCAGCATGGGTGGTGGCGGTGCGCGTGCGGTGGTGGCGGCGGCGGCGCACGTGCCGGTGGCGGTGGTGGTGGCGCGCGTGGCGGAGGTGGTGGCGGTGGTGGCCGCGGCGGCGGTGGTGGCGGCGGGCGCCGATCCGATATCGCGATCAAGCACGACATCGTCCTTCTCGGACGCCTCGACAACGGCTTGGGTTTCTATCGGTTTGCCTATGACGGCAGCAACAAGCCCTATGTCGGCGTGATGGCACAGGAAGTGCAAGTCGTCAGGCCGGACGCCGTCGTGCGCGGTTCCGATGGCTACCTACGCGTCTTCTATGACCAGACTCGGCGTCCGGTTCCAGACCTACCAGCACTGGATCGCTTCGGGCGCCCGGGTACCGACCACATCAGTTGCACATTGATATGACTTCACGAATGAGCTTGTGATCGAGGACGCCATGAACAGAACTCTTGTCTCATTGACGATTGCCGCGCTTCTGTGCGGAACGGCAAACGCGCAGCAAGCCTTCAAGACGCCCGACGAGGCTGCCAGCGCTCTTGCCGGTGCAGCCAAGGCCGGCGATCCGAAAGCAATTGTGACGGTGCTAGGCCCGGATGGCGTCGACATCGCATCCTCAGGCGACCCTGTGGCCGACGCCGCAACGCGCGAGAAATTTGTCGCCGCCTACAATGCAAAGCATCAGGTCACGATGGAAGGCGACAACAAGGCGATCGTCGTGATCGGCCAGGAAGACTTTCCCCTCCCGATACCGCTTATCCGCAAGGATGGAGCCTGGCGCTTCGACACCGCAGCCGGCCGGGAAGAAATCCTTTTCCGGCGCATCGGCAAGAATGAGCTCGATGCTATCCAGTCAACCCTCGCCTACGTTGATGCGCAGAATGACTACGCCGACAAGGACCGCACCGGCGCCGGCAAAGGCCTATACGCGCAACGCATTGTCAGCAGCGCCGGCAAGAAGGATGGACTGTATTGGCCAGATGCCCAAAACAGTGACCCAAGTCCACTCGGCGAGCTTGTCGCAAAGGCGAGCGCACAGGGCTATCGCACTGGGGGCGGCCGCACGCCGTTTCACGGCTACTATTTCAAGATTCTCGATAAACAGGGCGCCGCGGCTCCCGGCGGCGAACTGGAGTACGTCGTGAAAGGCAAAATGATCGGCGGCTTCGGACTCGTCGCCTACCCGGCCGAGTACAGGAATTCCGGCGTCATGACATTCATCGTCAATCACAACGGGATCGTTTACGAGAAAGACCTCGGCCCGCGCACGGCGGAACTCGCCGAGCGAATGACGGCGTACAATCCCGACAGCACCTGGCATAAGGTTGAGTCGCCGACGGCTTCAAAATAACAGGCTCGCCAATAAAGGCGGCTTGCGATGGTGGCGTCTGCGTCCGCACTGTGCGAGCGTCGATAAATCGCAGCAATCAGTAGAGCGCCGCCACGGGATATGATTCAAAAAATGAGACAGCTATTTCCATTGCTGCTCCTCCTTGCCCTTGGCGGGTGTGCGTCATCAGGTGACTGGTTTCACCAGGACGAACCTAGGCCCCAGCCTCTCGCAAATCAGACCATGCCCCAGGATACCCCGCAGCCGGCCGCCCCACAGGCCACCCCGAACAGGGGTAACCTCTCTCCCGCAGCGGCAGCCGCGGCGCCTCCGGCCGACGCGAACGAGAGCGCGGGCGAGCTCATGGAGTGCGTGACGGAATCCTGCAAAATCAATTGCTCGCCGAAAGTCGCCGCACGATTCAGGCCGAAATGGTGCGCACGGTTCAAAGAGCCAGGCTGACGCCTACGCTGCGTCAGCCGACATATGTCACGCCTACAATGATCGGGCCCAGCACCGTCAGGACGATGTTGGCAATGGCATAAGGAACGGCGACGCCTAGAACCGGCGTCTGGCTTTCCGCAACCTCACAGCAGCCGGTCACCGCGGCATCCACTGTCATGGCACCGGCAAGCGCGCCGCAGATAATGACCGGGTTCATGTGCAAGACCCGATGCGCGAACAATGTTCCCACCACCAGCGGCGTCAGCGTGACCGCAACGCCAACCATCAGCAGCGTCAATCCGTGAGCCTGAATTGCAGTCCAGGCGGCGGCACCACTCACCAGGCCAATGGATGCGACGAAACCGCCTAGCCCAATGTCGATCAAAGTTTGCTGCGCAGCCGGCGGTATGGCTCCGACTGTAGGCCGCCGGGAGTGATACCAGCCACACACAAGCCCAGCCACCAATGCACCGCCGCCTCCGCCAAGCGTGAGCGGCACCGAACCGACCGTGATACTCAGCAAGCCAACGAGAAGGCCGACTGCAAGGCCGAAACCGGCGAAAGCCACATCGATACGGTCGCCTGCTCGCAGCACCTGGCCTACTCTGGCTGTTGCTCGGCTCAGATCGCGCGATAAACCGACAAGCGTCATGACATCGCCGATGTAGATGCGCGTCCCGGGGCTTAGCGGCACCTCCTGCCCGTGTCGCACCAAGGAGCGCAAAAATACACCCCGAGCATCATCCCCGACCCGCTCGACAATTTCAGCCAAACTCCGTCCATGCAGCTCACGGGACGACACAAGGACCTCGAGCACCTCGCCGGGGACAGAACTCATGACGCGCTCGCCCGCAATTTCAGGGCCTATGATCGGATGAGCGTCGATAACGGCAACTGTCGGTCCGGCAAGCAGAATTTCGTCGCCTGCCTGAAGACGCGTATCAGGACGCACCTCAACGTCTGCCTCGCCGCGCAGTATCCGCTCGACGACGACGCGCCGTCCGATTTGTTCTTCGATCTCGCTTGCGGTCCGGCCTGCCGCTACTGACACCTGGTAGGCACGGGCCTGAAATTTTCTATACAACAGATTTTTGGCCCTCGGTTCGGCGCCGCCCGACATTTCTGTTTCGAGTTTCCGCGCTTCCTGCTTCAGGTTGACCCCCATCAGCAGCGGCGCACCCAGCGGGACATACAGCAAAACTAGGATGTAACCCAAGATGTAGGTGACGGCATATCCGGCGGCGATATTGGCTTGTTGCTGACGCAACACGTCCTCTGGAAGACCGAGCTGCGATAAAGCACCGGATGCCGTGCCCATCATCGACGATTGCGTCAGGCTTCCCGCGGCAACACCGGCGGCAGTGCCGGAATCGAACTTCAGCGTGAATGCGAATGTGAGCACAACAGCAAGGCCCGTCACGCCGATCACTAACGCCAACACGACCTGGGCGAGCGTCCGCACGCTCAGCGAGGCAAAAAACTCAGGCCCCGATCGATAACCGATGGTGAAGACAAAAAGGCTGAAGAGGATGGACTTCAGCAGTGACGGAATGGCGAAGGTGCCGAGCTGACCCAGAATAACCGCGACGATCAAGGTACAGGCCGTGGCGCCGACCGAAAATCCACCAATGCGCAATCGTCCAAGCAATGTCCCGATCGCAATCGCCAAAAACAGAAAAACTTCGGGTCCGGTCTTGACGACGTATTGAACGAAGGACATCACAACCCCCATTCTGGCCCATGCGGCGAATGCCTATGGACAAGCACTAAAACGAGGCCGGGGCGTCACCCCCGGCCAATCACCAGCTCACTTTTTTGACGCGCCTTTCGACGCTTCGAACCTTTCGCGGTAGCCGCGCGCGATGGACCGGACACCGCGTCCGATCTCTTCGTACGCTTCATCGGGCAGGTTCGCCAACGACACACGAAGCGACCAATTGGGAGCCTCAAATCCACCGCCGTTCAGCAACACGATTCCGTGTGCCTCGGCCAATTGGAAGGCGAGGTCGAGCGGGTGGATATTCTTCTTCAGATATTCAACCGCTTCATCGCCTATGTTCTTGCGGGCCCAGAACTCGAAATCGATCAGGGCGTAATAGGCATCGAAGTTCGCGTTCGGAGGAACCTCGAGGCCCATGCCTTCAAGCAGCGCTAAAATGCGCTTATGGACAATCTCCATGCACGCCTTCTGATAGTCTTTTTTGGCGTCCATCAGCTCGTAGAGCGAGAACATGGTCATCATCACCTGCTGCGGCAGCGAGAGCCCCGCAGTGTGGTTGAGAGCAATGTCACGGCTGTCGGCAACGATACGATCGATGAACTTCAATTTGCGTGGTTCCAGGGTTAAACCACCGTAACGCTTGTCCAGCGCTTTCACATGTTCGGCCGGCAGTTTGGCGATCATGTCGTCAAAGATGTTTTTCTCGTGGACCGCGATGGTGCCCAGGCGCCAGCCGGTGCAGCCGAAATACTTGGAATAAGAATAGACGCCGATGGTGTTATACGGGAGCTCACCGAGCAGCGAGCGGAAATCGTTGACGAACGTTCCATAGACGTCATCCGTCAGCAGCATCAGGTCGGGGCGCTTGGTCTTAACAAGGTTCACGAGTTTGGCGATCGTTTCCCGGCTCATGCCCATTCCGCTCGGATTACCGGGATTGACGACGAAGAACGCCTTGATCTTCGGGTCTTCCAGCTTCTTGAGTTCAGCGTCGGAGTACTGGAAACGATTCTCTTGCGGAGCCGCGATGTTCACGACCTTGAGGGCGTAGTCCTCCAGGTGCGTCATCTCGATGTAAGGCGTGAAAATCGGTGTGCCGAGTGCGATCGTGTCGCCGGGAAACAGCAGCCTATTGGCCTTCAGCGATTTGAAGATGTAGCACATCGCGGCGGTGCCGCCTTCGACCGCATAAATGTCAAACTTGCCGGAGGGGTGCGGTTTACCGCACATCGCCCACAACAGGTATTCGTGCACAATCCGCTCGTTGTGGACCAGCATGCGGTCAGGCACGGGATAGTTGTCGCCGATGATCGAATCGACAAGCTCGTGGACAAATGCATCCGGCTCAAACTTGAAGGTCTTGACCGCAAAACTCACCATTGCTGAAAGAAAGTCGGCGCCTGGCATGTCATGGTGTTTGGCAAGCCATGCGCTGAGGCGCGCCGCACTGCCCTTGGCTTCCGGCATCCCGCCAATTCCGGGGGAGAGCTCCATCACCCGCTTGCTCTCGGTGATGGCGAACTGGCCGAGCAGGAAGAAACCTTCGCGCGGGGTGGTCGCGACCCAGTTGGGATTGCCACGGCCAGCATTCAGGAACGCGGACTGTGCCGTCTTGGACGTTTTCTTGGCGAGGTCTATGAGCTCGTTCTTGATCTCAAACGGACCCAGTGCCTCGAATTTTTTCAACGTAAGCATATCGGCCATGGCTCGCTCCTGATTCTAACTTTGTTTAAACCTAAAAACGGTGATCGGTTGGCCGTCGCCACTAACTCAACAACATGACAAGGACCATTCCCCAGATCGTCAGCAACGTGTTCCCGACCGCATACGTCACGGTGTACCCGAGGCCGGGAATTTGACTCTTGGCGCGGTCGTTGATCATGCCGAGTGATGCTGTTGTCGTGCGCGCACCGGAGCAGCATCCGAGAAGAAGAGCATCATCAAAACGGAAAATGTATTTTCCGACGTACATCGCCAGGATGAGCGGCACGGTCGTTGCGAAGACACCCCACAGGAACAGGCTGAAGCCAAGTTCCTTTAGCCCGGCGACAAAGCCTGGACCGGACGAGATGCCGACCACGGCGATAAAGACGTTCAATCCGACCGAATTCATGAACCACACCGTCGGAGACGGAATACGTCCGAAGGTCGGCTTTACCGAGCGGAGCCACCCGAAGAACAGCCCGGAAATCAGCGCGCCGCCGGAGGTCGATAACGTGAGCGGCACACTTCCGATCTTGTAGACGATGGCGCCGACGAGAGCGCCGATGGCGATCGCCCCGCCGATAAACGCCACATCGGCCACATCGGTCGCGCGGTCGGCAACGCCCAGCATCTTGGTGCCGGCAACGATATCCTGTGTGCGACCAACGAGAGTAACGATGTCGCCCCGCTGTAGCTGGGTCTCCGCAAGGATCGGGATATCGGTCGCGGTCGCTCCTCGTGTGATCTTGCGCAGGAATACGCCGCGCGCTCCCGGCGATTTTCCCAACTCCTCCAGCGTTTTTCCGTCAACATCCTTGTTCGTGACGTAGACGTCGACGCCTTCTGCCGGCACCGCCAGCAACTCGCGATCATCGACTTCCTGTGCACCGGCGCCAATCAGACTGACCAGCACCTCGCGCCGGCCGGCCAACGCCACAATGTCCCCCGCCTGGATCACCGTATCGGCGGTCGCATCTATGATCTTGTCGCCACGCCGGATTCGCTGAACGAACACGCGTTGTCCAGGCAGTAGCGACTCGGCCTCCAGGGCCGTTTTGCCGACGACCGGCCCACCATCCTTCACGCGGAATGCGCGCAACTCGAATTGATGCCAGGCCGTGCCCGCACCGCCTGTTGCTTTCTTGCCCCCGTGCGCTTCCTCGTAGCGTTTGCAGGCCGCCTCGAGATCAATGCCAAGCAGAGCGGGACCTATCAGGGCAAGAACAATCGCCGATCCGATCGTGCCGAAGATATAAGTGACGGCGTAAGCGACCGGCATCGCGTCCAGCAGTTTCTTCGTTTCGTCGGGTGACAGGCCGAGGCGGTTGATCGCATCGGTCGCAAGGCCCATGGACGCCGAAATCGTCTGGGAACCTGCATAAAGCCCGGCAGCTGAACCGATGTCATAGCCAGCGATCTTCGCCCCGACGACAGCGGCAATCAGGCAGAATACGCAGACCACGACGGAAAACAGCGCCTGCGGAATGCCGTCTTTTGCGATGCCGCGTACGAACTGCGGCCCCACGCCGTAGCCGATGGCAAACAGGAACATAAGGAAGAAGGTCGGCTTGAGCGGGCCGGTTATCTTGATCCCGAGCTGGCCGATGAGCACCGCGGCAATCAACGTTGCGGTCACCGCGCCGAGACCAAGACCTTTGTAAGTGAAGGAGCCGAAATAATAGCCAAGGGCCAGGGACAAGAAGATCGCGATTTCCGGATAAGTTTGCAGTGTGTGCACGAACCAATCGATCATGATGACACCTGTTGATCCGATAAAACATCTGCCGTCCCACCGACGGCCAGTTCTGTTTGAGCGATTTTCACGCCGCGCGCTTCGGCGACACTCCGGCAAGCTTTGCCAAAGCCTCGGCGCGCACCAGTTTCAATCCCTCGGTAGCGTCGTAACCGTGGATCTCCTTCACATCCAATTTGCGCATGAAGTCGATTGTCTCTTTCGTGATCACCTGGCCCGGCACCATGATCGGGAAACCCGGCGGGTAAGGAATGACGAAGTTGGCGGAGACCAGGTCAGGACCACTCTTCAGCCGGCGATCGATCTCGGGATCAGCGAGCCGGATATATTCGCAACCGGCAGCGTCATAGGCCGAGTAGAAGCCGCTGCGAATGTCACCCTCGTTGGTCCGCTTGCCCGCATCTTTCCGGAAGCTTTCATGGAAGTGCGAGAAGTTCGGCAAGTCTGGCACGTCCGTCATCAGGCTCTTGACCCGCGCATCAAACGTCTTGCGCACATTCGGACCGCCCTGAGTGAGGCGTTGGTCGATATCGTGGCTGATTTCCACGAGGACACGGATCAGGTGCGCCACGTCACTGCGCGTATTGTTGATATTGGATTGCAGCAGGACTGAATTGCGTGAGGTCTTGTTGAGCTGAATGTTATAACGGCTGGCCAGCAGGCCCTTGAACTGTGTGCCGTCGAACCCGGCGGTCCCGCAGACCAGCGTCATCCGGGTTGGATCGAGGCAGAACTCGTCGTCCTGCATGCTCTTGAGCGCGATGGCCCAGTTGGCACCCGGCGCCAGAAAATCAGTGAAACCGCTCTGCCGATACTGCGCCGGCACCATGCCGTCGGCACCGAGGATGTGGAAATATTTCGAAATCAGCGGATGCGCCGCAACGGCCTGGCGTATCGCAAGCGCCACCTCAATGGCGTTACCAACCAGGCCGTACCCTTCCAGCTCCATCTGCCGGCGCGCGACATCAAGGCTCGCGATCAGTTGCTGGTTGGGGCTGGTCGACGCGTGCGTGAAGACCGCTTCATGGAACTGGGCCTCAACGGTGTGAAAATCAATGTCTTTCACCAGCAGCATCGAACCTTGCCGCAACGCGGACATTGATTTGTGCGTCGAATGGGTTTGATAGACCCGCAAATGCACCTGGCGCGGATCCGGAATAAGCCGCGTACTCAACAGTTTTTCAGCCGACGGGTTCTTGCCGAGCTCGGCCTGTTGTTTTTCATAGGCCGTCACGGATGCCGGGTCGCTCAACCATGCCTCGATATCGTTGGCTGCGCCCATCGCGGTGCGCGGGCGCAGGAACGGCGAAAATCGGGCAAACCCGAACCACGCCTCGTCCCACAGGAAGATCAGGTCCGGCTTGATCGCCAGGCACTCTTCCATCACGCGGCGCGTGTTGTAGATGTGGCCGTCAAACGTGCAATTCGTCAGGTCGAGCATCTTGACCCGGTTCAATCTGTTTTCGGCCTTCAGATTGAGGAGCGCTTCCTTGATGGTGCGCAGCGGCACTGCGCCATACATCGAGTATTCCGTCATCGGGAATGCCTCGACATAAAGCGGCTGCGCGCCTGCCAGCACCATTCCGTAGTGGTGTGACTTATGACAATTGCGATCGACGATCGCGATGTCGCCTGGCCCGAGCAGCGCCTGCACCGCCATTTTGTTGGACGTGGAGGTGCCATTTGTGACGAAGAAAACATGATCCGCCCCGAAGGCGCGCGCGGCTTTCTCCTGCGCTATCTTGATGTTGCCGGTAGGCTCCAAAAGGCTATCGAGTCCGCCAGTCGTCGCACTGCTTTCGGCCAAAAAAAGCGTGGGACCGTAAAATTCGCCCATGTCGCGGATCCAGTCGGATTTGAACACCGACTTTCCGCGCGCGATCGGCAGCGCATGAAAGGTGCCGACCGGCCGTTGTGCATATTTCTTGAGGTTGTCGAAAAATGGCGTGTCATAGCGGTCCTGCACGCCTTCAAGAATTGCCAGATGCAGCTCAAGCAACTCTTCCACTGAGTAAAAGATTCGCCGCGCCACGGCCGCTTGCGGATTGCCCGCCAATTCCTCAACCCGCCGGTTCGACACAATGTAGAGATCGAGCTCGGGACGCACCCTCTTCAACATTTGAGCCAATTGCAGCGCCGATATTTCTGTCTTGTATTGCTGCTCCATCGATGCCGAAAGCGTGCGCAACACAGGCGCATCATGGCGCGACCTGAACACGAAGCCCTCGTTTATGACGACAGCGGCGATGTCAGGATTGAGCATTGCTGCGCAAAACGCATCTTCAACGCTGCCTACGATCACTGGCTCATAGACGAATTGGTCAAGCGGCCGGCGCAGCCTGCGCCACTCGGCACAAAAACTCGGCCAGCGCTCGGCCGGAAGGCCGGTGACGATCAATGTTTCGAAATATGGCCGGTGGAGTTCACCGCGGCCGAGAGTCGGTGGCAGGATATCCGGTATTGCGCCATCGCCTTCGCCATTCACTTCCCAATCGCCGGCGTGCTGGCGGAACGACCGGGTGAGCAGCGCGGTGCTGATCTTCCTCACAAGGGCGACGGTGGAGCGTGCATCGTCTGCGGCAGCATTGTCGCGCAATGCTGTCAAAAGGTGGGGACCTGGATAAGCGTGATATTCTTCAGTCGCCGCCAGCTCGACGAGCATTGCCTCAAATTTTGTCCGGTTTTCCGTGCCGGCCGCCCAGGCCTGCGCCGCGTCCTGCAAATCCCGCCACCGATCGGCGCGCGCGCCTGGCCCCGAAAAGAACTGGTCGATCCGGCCTTCGTGGGCCTTGGGATCCTTTGCCATCGCCACAATCTCCCGTGTTAGGTGTAATTGTGGGGGTCTTCAACGAGCGCACCTTTGACTTAGATCAATTCTGCAAGTCTGCGCGTCAATAGATTGCGAGGCCCTCTCAAGATCATCTGGGCAGCCCCTGTTTACCGATGTAGAAGCCGGGTAGTCTCAAAGCTGATGCTAAAAAACGAGGGGTCGAAATTGATACGCCTTGACCGCTTTAAGGCCAGCTATGGCTGAGCAGATTCACCCCGCTGCGGCCCACAATCTTCCGGCATTCATCACCGCGCCTGGTGAAACCGACGTGCTCATGGTTGTCATGGCCGTTTTCCTCGGTCTCTCCGTCGTTGGTTTCGGCGTCCTGTACTTCCGCCTGCATTCGTTGCCCGAGCAAATTGCACACAAAGGGCAAAAGGTGCAGTTCGAGATTGTCGCCATTCTCGGCCTGATCTCTCTTTTCACGCACATGCACATTTTCTGGATTGCCGGTCTATTGCTGGCGTTCATTGACCTTCCGGACTTCGGCGCTTTCCTCGGCCGCATCGCCGGCTCGGTCGAAAGGATGGCCGGTGTAAAGCCGGGTGCGGGCGCTGAGGGTGTGCCGGGCCGCACGCCGCCGCACGTAGCGCACGACGACCATGCCGATGACGAAGCAGCTGTGCCGCGGAAACCTGCGCGGGTTGTCACGGGCAAGAAGGAGCTCGATCATGCTTGAGATGCTTCTGTGCTCGCTGGTCACGCTGCTCCCGGACTATCTCTATCGCCGCTATGCCCAAGGAAAGCGGTTCGGCAAGGAAATAACGTTCTACTCGGTGTGGTTCGAGCTCCGATGGGGAATCACCGGCTGTCTCGTACTGACCGTGCTCCTGATCACAACCGTGTTTTACAACCACCCGTCGACGACCAACGTGACGCTCTTCTTCCGCACTGTTCCGATCCTGCCAGAGATCATGAACGGACGGGTCGCCGAGGTCTTCATCAGCAACAGCGCTTCCGTGGCCACAGGCGCGCCGATTTTGCGGTTGGACAATTCGAGACAGAAGGCCGCGGTGGAATTGGCGCGGCGCAAGGTTGCAGAGATCGACGCGCAAATTGCGGGTGGCCCGCGCGGACGTGATTAAAGCCGACGGCCAGCTGCAGCAAGCCAAGAGCGAGCACCAGCAGACGATAGACGAACTCGAGACGAAACAGGAGCTAAACCGCCGCACCCCGGGAA